>CALLJG010000017.1 GCA_938091335.1 uncultured Thermodesulfobacterium sp. | reverse complement strand
TTCTATGTCTTTTCGGGCTTTTTTACCTAAAATTTGCTTTAGATACTTAGGATGGAGTCCATATCCTGGTCTGATGGATCTTATATTTTTCTCTGTAAAAAACTCACCTTTTTTTATGTCTTCAACAGCAAAAAGAGAACGCCTGAAAATTTGATTTTTTTTCTCCTCTTCAGTTAAACCATAATGAATTTTACCTAAGGCTTGTTCTACAGTCCTTATGTTTTCAACCAAAATTTTCAGTTCCTTGGGCTCTAATGAGAAAAAATTGTCTGGTGTCTTTATTTTTTTTGAAAGACAAAAATGTTTTTCAATGAGCTTTGCTCCTAAACAGACAGCAGCAATAGATGTGGCAATACCTAAGGTATGGTCAGAAAATCCTACAGGTAATTTAAATTTTTTCTCCATGTCAGGGATTGTTCTCAGGTTTATCTCTTCATATCTTGCGGGATAACTTGATACGCATTTTAGTAAAATTATATCTTTTGCACCTGCTTTTTTTGCTGTATCAATAGCCTCTTTTATCTCATCTAAAGTTGCCATTCCTGTAGATAAAATTAAAGGTTTTTTAGTTTTAGCCATGTATTCAATTAAGGGTAAATCTATTAATTCAAAGGAAGCTATCTTGTGGATTGGTACATCTAAATCCTCTAAAAAATCTATAGCTGTTTTGTCAAAAGCGGTAGCAAAGAATATAAGCCCTAAATCTTCTGCTATTTTTTTAAGTTCTTTGAACCAATTCCAAGGTGTATAGGCTTTCTTGTATAAGTGATATAAAGTTTGTCCACCCCATTTTGGATGTTTTATTTGGAAATATTTTTTGTGGGAATCAATAGTTATGGTATCAGGAGTATAACATTGAAATTTTACTGCATTTACACCGCAGTCCTTTGCTTTTTTAATCAGACTGATAGCTCTTTTAAAATTTTGCCCATGATTAGAAGAAATTTCTGCCACAATAAGACAACTTTTCAAGTTTTTAAAACTAAACATTTTCATTTATCCTCCCCATTACAATTACATCCAGCCATTTTCCGTCTCTAAAGACAAATTCTTTTAATCTACCTTCTTCTTGAAATCCGTGTTTTTTATAGAATTCTATTGCATTCTTATTTGTCTCAATAACCTCAAGTTTAAGTGTATGAAGTTTAGCAACTTTGAATGCAATATACATTAGACATTTCATAAGTATTCTACCAACACCTTTAAGTTCAGGATTTGAATATATCCCAAGATAGGCATGTTTATTAAGCAAATCTACTTTATTTAAGTAAAATACACCAAGATAGTTTTTTTCATTTATAACAAACCAATAAAAATTTTTACTATCACTCTTTAAACTTTCTATAAACTTTATATGCTCTTTTTTTGTGATAATGCGTTTTTGATACATAAATTTTCTGATGTCTTTGTTATTTCGCCACTTTCTTACAATTTCCTTTTCTTCCTCATTAAGATTAATAAAGTTTTTAATTTTAATTTTGCCTAAACTAAAATCTGAGCGCAGTTTCATCTTATTAACCTTATGCATTCAAAAACTTCAGCGTATTCTAGACCAACCTCGCAACCTCTCTTTTTTGCTAATATCTCAATTGCCTGAGGAGACCTTGGATGTGGCCATTCTTTAACTTCGTTTTTATAAACTTTCATAGCTTCAATTTTTTTATTGATTGTTTTGGAAATATCAAAATAAATATTGGGACAAAATATATTCGGATAACTCCACTCCGTTGAAGATAGAATCTCACAAGAGTAAATTTCCCTTACAGAATCTTCTTTTGTTGGGCGACAAGCAGTTATAACTGCTTTGTAAGTTATTCTGTGGTCTATATTTAAATCCCTTTTGTAATGTGTAAATACCAAAGATGGCTTAATTTTATTTTTAAATTCTTCTATTACTTTGACAATTTCTAAAAATGGTACAGTATCAAATCTATTATCTGGAAAGTCATAAAAGAAGACCTCTTCTATACCTAACATTTTATTTGCCTGTATGGCTTGTTGTTTCAATAAGATTAATTCATTTTTTCTTTTTCTTATATTTCTTTTTCTGTCTCTGGAAGTTATTCCCTCACCTAACAGGAGAGTGTAAGCTTTATAACCTTCTTTTACGAGTCTTGCCACCGTTGCTCCACAACCTAATACTTCATCATCAGGATGTGCAAATATTAATAAGATTTTTTTCCTATTCACCTTATTCCTCTTTTAACTTAGGCTGTTCATAGATAATTTCTTTTGTATTTTTAAGCCCTAAATTAAAAATTGTATCAAAGAAACAAAGCCAAGGTATGAAATCTTCTATGCCATGTTGAGTGTATTTAATTACTGGAGGGTCATGGAATAAAACTTTTATACCCCTTTTTTCAAAATACTCCTTAACTCCATACTTTCTTCCATTACTCCCAGAGATATATACATCTATGTCTAATTTGACAGCAATATTAAACAAATTCTCTACACCTTTGATTTCAGGCACCTGAAGTTCTGTAGCTCTTAAATAGTTAGGCTTAAAGTCAAAGATTTTACAACAATTCATTACCTGGTGTATCAAAGTGTCAGAATAGTTGTAATCCTTTTCTATCAATATTTTTTTTGTGTCTGCATAATAAAGGTCGATAAAATCTTTATCGAAAAAAGGATGTTTTTTATATGCTACTTCTATAATTCTTTTATGAGTCTCTATCCAGTCATCATTAAGAATTTTAGTTTTATATATTTTTTCCCTGCTGGAGGACTTTACAGGGATCGTTAACCATTTTACTTTACCGTTGAGTTGTATCTTGTTTCTATTTTCTACTCCTCTGCTTTGTCTCTGAACATTGTCAAGAAATACAAAAACATCTGCAAAATAAAGTCTTTGAATATAGCTTATCACTGGTAAATATCTTGGCTGAGATATAACTAATTTTTTCATTTCTTTTTAGCAACAATCTCCCATTCAGCATGAAGATTTTCAGGATTTATCTTGTCTTCAATAAGGACTTCTCTTAGTTCTAATATTTCCCATCTTTTTATGTCAAAAAGTTTTTCTACGTCTTCAAGATCATAAAAGTTAACAAAGCCAGTGCCAGATAGAGTGCCCTTTTCTGTTAAAACATATTTTGAATTCATTTTTTGACTGCTACTTAGATAAGTATAATGCTTGGTAGAATAAGGATTAAAAAAGAAATACCCATTAATTATTAATACTCTATGGATTTCCTCAATAGTTTTTTTTGCTTTATCAAAGTCTACACAGGTAATTGAACCTCTGTCTATTATTAGATCAAAGGTTTCATTTTGAAAGGGAAATTTTTCTGTAAAATCCTGAATATAAAAATTTCCATTTAGTCCAAATTTATTAAAAATGGTATGTGCTATTTTTATTGCTGTTTCACTTCCGTCTATACCATATACATCAAATCCTTCTGTGGCTAAAGCCCATAGATTATTTCCTGCACCACATCCAACTTCAAGTATTTTTATTTTATTTTTCTCTTTTTCTTTTGGGTAGTATCTGAAGACAAACCTAATAACTTTATCATAGGGAAATTTAGCAGTTTGCCTCCCTTCCTTTCTTAAATCTTCCCAGATAGTTTGAAAACTGTTCATGCTAACCCCCCTCTAATAATTCTCTTACTACTCTCCTTGCTCCCTTGCCATCAACTAAGGATTTTCCTATTTGGTGTATTTTTTTTCTAATTTCAAAATTTTCCAACTCTTTCATAAAGTATATCAAATTTTCTAAGGTTTGA
>CALLJG010000016.1 GCA_938091335.1 uncultured Thermodesulfobacterium sp. | reverse complement strand
TTTTTGAGAGGATGTTCCAATCACACAACTGGCATAATTAGAGCACAATAAGGTTCTTTTGCTTTCAAAAGCACAGGTGACCTTTCATCTTCAACATGAACCTCAACATTCTCTCTATCAAAAGATGATAAAACATCAATTAAATCTTTCAACCTAAACTCTAAAAGTATTTCCTCATCGGGAGAAGAAAGAGAAAATTCTATTGGAATTTCCTCAAACTTATCCTCAGCAGACAAAACAGCTTTGGATGGGGAAAATAATATAAATACAGAATGTGTGGATTTTTCTTTGTAAAACTTTTTAAGAACCTCTATAAATTTTGATTTAGAAATGAAAATTTTATAACGAGGATTTAACCTTTCAAATACAGATACATAATCTGCATATTCTCCTTCAGGTTTTTTAACAGCTATTATAGTATTAGCAATCAAAAAGTATAAATAACTTCTATCATCAACAATTGTCACTTTATCCGAATTAAAAAGACCTTTTTCAAAAATCTTTAAAGCACTTTTAGGTATAAAAAATTCTACTTTTTCATCAAAGGGACTAAACTCATACATTCCCAATTTCAATCCATCACTACCTATAAATCTAAGACTCTTTCCATAGTCATGAACATAAAGATAATCAAGCAATTTATAATCTGGTTCATTAGCTACAGCATAAGAAACTTTTTTTATAGCATTAGACAATAAAGAAAATGATAGTTTTATACCATTTTTATATGGTAAAGATGGAAATTCTGGAAAAGCATATACAGCATAGGTATCAAAAACATATTCAGATTTATCATTCTTAATTAATAATTTTTCATCTTTATAATCTATAGAAAAGGACCTTAAAGATTTAAGTGTATTCAATAAATCTTTTGGCTCTACAAGGAATTTAAATTCTTGATTTATTCTTGCAGGCACTATAGCAGTAAAATAGGTTTTCAAATTTGCAGCTTTTACAAAAAGCTGTCCTTTTTTGCTTTCCAACATTACCTTTGAAAGAACAGAACTTACAGACTTCTTCTCCACTACTAATAAAGCATTTTGTAAAGCCTTAATAAAAGCTTTCTCCATAGCTTACCTCCTCTAAATTTTTTACATTTCCATTCTAACACAAATTTTTGTTTTTGTCAAGTCCTTTTCATAAAAAACCGCCCCGAGCGGAGCGGTAAAAAAAAATAGGGAGGGAGAAGATGAAGTAATAAAAAATATAATATTTTTTAAACTTTTAGCCACTTGAAAAATTTTTATGAATGTGATATAATGTAAAACAACAAAACTTTTAAAGGAGGTAAACCATGAAGCTAAGAAGTATGCTTGCAAGCCTGAAGGTAAACCTAATAGTGTTTATCAACAGTGTAACAGACGCTGGGATAAGCTTTTTAATTATTTGTCTTCTAATCATAGCCTTACCGCTTGCCTTTATAAGCGGGCTATTCTATAAAATAGCCCAGATGCTATCAATAAAAGAAGAAAAAGAACCAGAAAAGGTAGTGTATAATAAAGTTTAAGCTATCTCCTTTGCTATGCCTTACCTCCACCTTTTTATATTTTGCCTCTCTCCCGAGGGGCTTTTTTAAAAATTTTAGTTGCAATTTGGAGAAAATTTTAGTAAAATAATTTGTATGGGAAGAAAAATAATTTTACCAGCAATTTTACTTTCAGTTTTTACCCATAGTTGCAATCAAGCTTCCATACCATGTCCTACAAAAGAGCAAGTAAAAAATAATGTTAAAGAATTTATACCAACGGATTTTACCATAGAGGAAATTAATGATTTAAGAGATATAGGTAATCTTTGTGAAGTTATTATAAAAGTTGGAAGTGAGCCAATTGTTTTTTATATGGATAGAAAAGGGAAATATATAATAGCAGGTAATATTATTAGTGTAAGCGACAAGAAAAACCTTACAAGAGAAAAAATTCAAGAACATATGAAAGTTTCACAAGATATACTAAAAGAGTTAGAAAAATATGTTAATTTAAAGTTTGGAGAAAGTCAAAAATACATATACAAGATAACAGACCCCGACTGCCCCTTCTGTCAAAAAGCACAACCAATAATAGAAGAATGGGGTAAGAAAAATAATGTAGAAGTACGATATATACTATTCCCACTACCAATTCATCCTGAAGCTTATGAAAAGTCTGTAGCTATGATTTGTAGTAAAAGTGAAGTAGGAGACATTTATAAAGAATTAAACAAAAACTTTATATCAAAAAATCAATGTGAAGAGGGTAAAAAAGCTATAGAAGAGAACTTAAAACTGGCGGAAAAAATCGGTATAAACGGAACTCCTACCTTGATAGGAATGAATGGTAGAATACATGTGGGCGTGCCAAGTGAAGAAGTGCTGGATAAATTGATAAAATAAGAGTCTATTTTTATTTTCTATTTAAAGCTTCTTCAAATTTATAAGGACAAGTTTTTGGTAAATCTATTTTTGTTAAAACCAAATCATAATCTCTTCCCCAAATAACAAGCTCTATTTTTGCTATTTTCCAAGCGGTTTGCAATTCTTGTGGGAGTTTTTGTTTTAAGCTTGGGTAAAAGTTAAAATAGGTATCTATATAAAGCCTTGCTTTTTCTATTTCTTTAATCAATGTTTTTCTTTTTCCACCTTTAAGCAAATCCTTAAAATTGTCTAATTTATAAAAGTTTTCTAAAATCTTAGCCAATTGTCTTATACAAAAATCTAAATCTTCACGTCCTAAACTTTCTAACTCCTCAAAAAGATTTTTCCAATCTACAAGGTCATAAGCTTTTTCTTTAAGAAGTTTTAAGTTTAGTTCCACCCATAATGGAAAATCTTGGTTATAAAGTTGTTTTAAGTCTTGTTGAAGGTCAAGTTCACGCATAGATATAAATTATAAATTAATCCTTATACAAAACAAAAATCCTACTCCCTCGGAAAAACCGAGGGAGTTTAAGTTTAGTTCTTTATATGCTCAGGATATTCTAAAGGCAGCAAAGTTAATTTTCTTTTCTCTTCGGTTTCTTTTTTGCTCTTAATTTCTTCCAATTCTTTTTCCAAATTTTCAAGTTTACCTAAAATTTTCCCTGTAGTAGCCAAAGCACACAAATTTGCAAGTGCAAGCACAACAAGTATCATAATACTGCCTAAGGTTAGTATCGTCATGGTTCTACCTCCTATAAAATTTTATTTATATTATAACATAAATTTTTTATTTTATCAATTAAACTTTATAAAACTATTGCTATTCTTTAGTACACCAGTTTCTTCTTTACTTTTAAGTTCTTCAATATCTTTTTCTACTTTTTCAAACTTTTCTAAAATTTCATCTAAAAGAACCAAGAAAGTTTTATTTAAAAGTGCATACACAATAAGTAATATAAAAGCAATTAGTTCTATCATAATTCTACCTCCGATATTTTATAAAAACTTTTTACTTTATTTAATTCATTCTTCACATAATCTACAGAACAACCAGAACCTACTTTTATAAGAACTCCCTCTTCTCCATCATCCCAAAATATTTCCGAAACATCCAAATCTATTCTATTAAAAATTTCATAAAATTCATCTTTATTCATACTTCTTGGTTTTGTAATCCAAATTTTAATAGCACAATAAGGTAAAAACAAATATTCTTCTACTATTCTCATAAGTTCATTCCAAGAATTACTTTTAAAAGCTATTTGGACTAAATTAGGATAAACCCATCTTTCAACTTCAACTTCTACCCATTCTATTAAACTCATTTTAAAACCTCCTTTGTAAAACTTTATATGATATGATGTATTATAGCACAAATTTTTATTTTGTCAAGTATATTGGAAACAAGCGTCCAAAATTACCACTTCAATTCATTTCTCTTAGCATAAGTCTGGGGTTTAGCTTGGAAGAAATCCGTTTTCGTATCATTAATACGCCTGAAAGTATCTATCCATTTCATGGGATTGTCCGTAATCTCGGGATATAAAGGCTTATAACCAAGTTGTGTAAGCCTTAGGTTAGAAAGATATTTTATATACTTTTCTATTAAATCATTGCTTAATCCAAGTATTTTATTTTGAGTAACATATTTACCCCATTCTATCTCCTTTTCTGTGGCAAACTTGAAAAACTCATAGACCCACTTTTCCAACTCAGAAGTAAACAGCTCAGGTTGTTCCTCTTTTAGCGTGAGTATGATGTTTCTAAAAAGAGAAACATGGCAGTTGCCAGCCACGCATACGCTATCTTTGTACCTCACTATGATGTTCCCAGAGGGTACACTCACGCAATAGACTTTACCCTCGTAGTAAAACTCTTCCTTTACCATTGACTGAGTATTTATGCAGTCTTCTTCCACATACATCCATATACGATAAACGGGGTTTTTAGCCTTTGGGTTTTTCTCCCTTGAGACTGCCGTCCTTATGCCCGCAAGGGCACACAGAGCCTGCAGAAAGTCCTTGTTTCTTTTTTCTTTTGTAGAGTAGTAATAAACTTTCTTTCTGTTCCTGCCTTTAGGCATATGTCCGTCCCAATGCACCAGCTCCTCTACAAAGTCCCTTATCCACTCTGCAGAAACCTCCTCTAAGTTTATCCACTCATCAAAATACTTGGAAGGAGCAGGGTAAAGCTCCACAGGATAATATACCGTGTATGCATAGCCTTCTCTTCTCCTGTACCTTCTGAACCATATGCCATACTCCTTGCAGGCTAAAAGAATTTCCTCAAACCTCCTTATTTTTCTTTCCACTGAAAAGTAAAACCTTAGCTGTCTGTAGCCTGTGAATTTTCCGTTCCTTTCCTTATCCACCGTACCATCCGCCTGAAGTGCCACTAACAGTCTTTCAACCGCACTGAGAGAAGTTCTTACCTTCTTCTTCTCAATGGTCGTTGTTTTTGCCAGTATATCAAACCAGTCTCCGTATTCTTCCACGTGCCCTTCATACCTTCCTGCCACGGGTACAGCCTTGTAAGGGTGAAGTTTTATGTCCTCTATCCTCTCTTTTCTCTGCCTTTTACTCTTTAAGTCCCTGACCACAAACTCGTGCCCTTCAGTTGCTACTACCTCCCACCCAGATTTTGGATGTTTTAGCCTGAACATGCTACCTTTGTATTCTCTTGCAATGTATGCATAGGGCTTTACCCAAGAAATTTTGCCCGTCCGTAGGTCATACTGAACCACAAGGTCCTCCTCTCTCAAATCCCTAAAATCCACAAACCCCCTCTTTGTCAAAACCTCCGTCCCCTCAATGAAACAGAGTTCGTCTCTGTTAATGTATTTAATCTGCTGAACAGTATTTACCATTTTACCTTGTCTTCCTAAGGTATAAAAGAAGGCAAAGCCACTGTAAAAGTATAAGCTTTCCAGTACGTAGTTACCAAATACCGCTTTTATAAAGTTTTCTTCCGTAGGTTTTCTTATAAATTCGTTATAAAGCTCGGCAATAACCTTGTTTCTTTCCATCAATACCTTGTCCTGCCTCCAGTAGTTGTATATTTCATCGGCTATGGAGGGGTCTACTACGCTTTCAAGAATAAACTGATAAGAGTAGCTATGCAAGGCTTCTTGAAATTCTTGGGAAGTAAGAGCCATAAC
>CALLJG010000015.1 GCA_938091335.1 uncultured Thermodesulfobacterium sp. | reverse complement strand
ACCACCTTCTATAGCATTGTTTAAAGTAATAAAAATAAAACTTCCCTCCACAGGTTCAGAAAATTTTTCCTTTCCACTATAAGATAAACCATTTCTTATATCTGCCACTTCTCCGATCGCTTTAACCTCCCACCCCTTCGGGATCTTTCCCAATTCGCTATCCACAAATTCTCCATCCTTAAATGGTTCAAAGTCAACAAACCAGTTCTTAAAAATTGCTATTGCCGTTTTTTCTAAAATCTCATTCTGCCTTTTCTTGTTTTCTATCAAATCATCAAAATAGGATAAAACCTCTGCAATGCGGGATTGCTCGGGAAGAGAAGGATATGGGACGCATAGTTCAGAAGCCATTTCATTTGTTAAACCTTCCTGAACAGCACCTGTTACAAAATTATCCTTTAATTCTTGAAATTCTTTGGTCCTGATATAGAAAAAAAGATAACGTGCAGAATCCGTATATTTTGCCTTTATACCAATAAAACCAGTAGACAATATTTTGTGTTTTATTTGATCTTCTTTTGCTAAAAGAAATTTAGGTGAATTTATCATTCTTGCAAACCAAACACTATTTTCAGTTGGCTGCATATTGGCTCTCGATGGTCTTTTTTCATAAGTTATTAATTCTTCTATTTCTACAATTTCATTTTCCTGCACAGATGAAGTAGAAAGGTATTCTTTAAATCCCTCAAATTTATCTATTCCCGAAGGTATAATTTTAAATTCATCTCCATCCAATCTTTTCACCTCCCAATCCTTTGGTATTTCTCCGATTTCTGTTTCTTTAAATTCTGTTTCCCAGCGGAATTTTAGCATTGTATTACTTCTCTTTGGTTATAATTATAATCTCTCCAATTTCTGTTTTTTTAATTTCCCTTCCCCTGCGGAAGTTCATTTTATTTCATTCCAGATTATCTCTAATCTTTCCTTTAACCACGGGAGCTGGTCTTTAATGATTTTCCATATTATCTCTAAGTCAACTACAAAATAACCATGTATTACTACATTTCTTAAACCTATAATGTTCTTCCAGGGAATATCTGAATATTTTTGTTGTATTTCGTTGGAAAGTTTACTTGCAGCTTCACCTATGATTTCTAAATTCCTAATTACTGCATCTGAGATAATATCACTTCTTTCAAATTCCTCTAATGAACTTATCCCCTGTGTATATTTTTCTATCTTTTTAATTGCGGTAATCATATCTTCTATTAAAAATTTTGGTTCTCTTTTAGACATAAATTAAATCCTCTTTGATGGAATCCCATAGGGAGGGTTTTCTCAAAACTGCTTTGTAAGTCAAAATATCCACTTTTAAACCGAGTAGTGATTCCAGATATTCCTTTATCTCCACAATTTCCCAGCCAATGGGCTCTGAAAATTCCAGAATTATATCAACATCGCTTCCTTCCCTTTCCTCTTCTCTTGCCCTTGAACCAAATATTGCTATACCTTTCACCTTGTATTTATCCTGCAAAAAATTCCTCTTCTCGCTGATTTTCCTTTTGATTTCTTCTATATTCATTGCCATTACCTCGCCATAGTTTCTAAATCTTAAAATTCAAAGCTTTAAAAACTTCTTTGACTTTTTGGGTAAGCTCTTCTTCCTCTTTTAATAGTTTTGATAACTCTTGAGAATAACTTTTCATTTTTTCTTCAAAGGGGATTTCATCTTCTTCAATTTTTATTCCAACATATCTTCCAGGAGTTAAAACAAAGCCATTCTTTTCAATCTCCTTTAAATCTGCCACTTTTGCAAAGCCAATTTCGTTTATTTTTTCTTCCGACTCCCCATTTTCAAACATCCTAAATTTCTCAACAATTTTTTTCAATATGTTCTTCCGTAAAAATGACTTGTCTTCTTGAAATTTGTTTATACATCTTTTTCGCATAAATAAATAAAACTTTAGCTTTCATATGATTTGGTTTTGACTTTCTTAAAAACCAAAGGGAAACCGGCAAAGAGACATTATAAAAAAGCTTGGGAGGACAAGCTACAATTCCATATACAAGATCATCTTCAATAATCTTCCTTCTAATCTCTCCTTCTACTCCACCAACAGATAAAGCCCCATTTGCCATAACAAAACCTGCTTTACCCGAAGGAGCCAGATGATAAATATAATGCTGTATCCATGCATAATTGCCATTATTATCTGGCGGAATTCCATATCTAAATCTTGGATCATTATAAGTTATTCTATCTGCTCCCCATCCACTATCATTAAATGGGGGATTTGAAACAACATAATCTGCTCTTAAATCAAAGAATTTATCGTCATGATAAGAATCACCAATTCTAATATCTCCTTCTGCACCTCTTAAGGTAAGATTCATTTTGCATATCTGCCACGGTGTCTCCTTTGATTCCTGTCCATAGATAGTAAGTTTATTTTTGTCAATCCCCTCTCTTTCTAATTTCTCAAGAGCTGCTATAAAAAACCCTCCCGAGCCACAAGCAGGGTCAAAAATCCTTCCCCCTTTTATATCAAGAATTGAAACGATGAGTTTTGTAAGCGATCTTGGGGTATAGAACTCGCCACCCCTTCTACCCTCTGCCTCAGCAAACTTACCAAGAAAATACTCATAAATTCTGCCAAATATGTCTTTTCCTTTATGGTCATATCCAAAATCTATAGGAGTGAAGAGATTTATGAGATAAGCAAGGTCACCAGGGTCAAGGTTTATGCTTGTATATATCTTAGGAATAACATCCTTTAACTGCCTTGGATATTCTTCCTCAAGCAGTTCTATTGCCTTATCAATAATCTCTCCAATATTTGTTTGATTTGCATTCTTAACAAGATAATCCCATCTTGCCTTTTCTGGAACATAAAGAATCCCCTCTGAAAGATATCTATCTTTATCTTCTAGTGCTTCCTTTCTTATATTCTCATAAGGAATAAAATCTTCGGAGACTTTATTAGTAAACTTTTTTTCCAATTCCTTTCTTCTTTCTTCAAAAGCATAAGAAATATATCTTAAAAATATTAAACCAAGTACAACATATTTATATTCATGAACCTCAATTTTTTTTCTTAGTTTATCTGCTGCCTTCCAGAGTTTATCTTCAAAATTTATGTCTTTTTCTTTTTTCATATCCAAATTATAAACCATAAAAAATATAAAAATCAAATATCCTAAAATCCAAAAATTTGAGTTTTTTCTAAAAGAAATATTTTTATGATTATAAATGCTAAAATATCATTTTTTACTTTCATTTTTATAAAACAAAATCCTTTTATTTTAAGAATTTTTAAATGCTTGAATTATTGATCTTTTTACCTCGTTTCTATCCATTTTTATTTTTGTTCATCTCCTCAATGATTTTCTGGATACCATTATAAAGCTCAGGGATTCTTTCTTTCACTACCTCCCAGACAATTTCATAATCAACCCTAAAATATTCATGTATTATTTTATTTCTCATTCTTATAATACTTTTCCATTTTATCCCTGGATATCCTATCCTCACATCCTGTGGTATCTTTTTGCTTGCTTCTCCAATTATTTCTAAACTTCTCACAAATGCTCTTTTGAATTCTTCGTTTTAAATAAATTCATCAATAAGATACTCGCATTCGTTTTTTATATAATAAAGATAATCCCTAAATTCCCTCATATATAAATCGTTTCTCTTAGGATTATTTTTTCTATAAAGGGTTTTAAACGGATTTCAGAACCAGATCCACTTTCCTTTTCAATTTTCTGGATAAAAAGTCCTCTATCTCAATAAAAGTAAATAAGTCTGGTTTTTTATAAAAATCAACAAGTATATCAATATTGCTTTTTTTCTTCTGCTTTTCTTTAACCCAGGAACCAAATATACCGATTTCTTTAATTTTATATTTTTGCTCAAGTTCTGGCTTAAGTTTCTTCAAAATACTTTTTATTTCTTCTAATGTTTCTACCTTTTTACTCATTTCTTTCTCAAGTTAAATAAAAAGATAAAATCACTTCTCTTTTTTCCATCTTTTGAAACAAAAACTTTTGCATTGATAATTAGTTTCAATCCTTGTTTTAATGGAAGTTGGTCTGAAACAAGATTTGCCCTTCCTCAAAATATTGAAAAGTTAATACCATCAAAGAATTTCTATTGGAGTTTAGACTTTTTGGATTTATAGACTAAAAAATTTTGATTTTAGAAACTACTCAAAACTTAGAAATGATTTAGATAAAGACGCTCATCAAGACTTTCTCCTTACATAAGATTTGGAGTAATCTCCATAAGAAAACTTTATGAGATTGCTAAAAAATTAGACAATAACTTTATAAAAGAGTTAGCATGGAGGGAGTTTTGGTATCATATTAAACCTATTTCCCAGAGATGAAAAGCTTAGAATTTCAAGAGAGAAGAAGAAATTTAAAGTGGTTAAAAGATGAAAAACTCATTGACAAGTTTAAAAAAGGAGAGACCGAATATCCAATAGTAGACGCCGCTATAAGACAACTAAAACAAGAAAATTAGATGCATAATAGAGCAAGAACGATAGTTGGTTCTTTCCTAACAAAAGATCTACTCATTGATTGGAGAATAGGTGAGGAATTCTTCTCCAAATATTTGATAGATTATGATGAGGTAGTAAATGTTGGAATTGGCAATAGGTTGTTTCTGTAGGAGCTGACCCAAAACCTTTAAGGATCTTCAACCCGATACTTCAAGCTAAAAAAGTTTGACCCTCAAGGAAAATATATAAGGAGAGATATACCAGAATTAGAAAAAGTTGACACTAAAGCCATAATTGATCCTCTAAATTTTAAAATTGAAGGTTATCATGAAATTCTGAAATCTTTTTATCTCATCAATGTATAAATTTTATAGAGCGTTACAACTACCATAAGTATTCCAAAAAGCCGTTTAATCTTTTTACCAGGCAAGTATAAACTCGTTATTCTTGCTCCAATAAAAGATCCTATGGCGCCTACTACAATAAGAGGGATCATTAAATTAGTATCCCAGTAAGCAGTAGATAGATGTGGAATCAAAGCTGAAAAAGAAGGAGGGCATACCGCAAAGGCATTTATTCCAGCTGCCATTTTTGGCTCAAAACCTGCAACTATAAGAGTAGGCATAAGTAAAAACCCAGGTCCGACACCCAAAAATCCGCTTAAAACAGAAATAGGTATAGCAAGAATGATCACCAATCTAAAATTACCCTCACCAGTTTTTCTTTTCACAGGTTTAAATATCCTGTATGCCAAATAAGCCACAGATATAAAATAGACATACCATATATAGACCTGGTTCACAAATTGAGCCAGATATGAACCAACAGGCGCAAAAAAAGTAGTCACTATTGCTAACATAATTGCTTTTCTCCAGTTTATAAAACTACTCTTTGCAAATCCAAATACACAAAACATTGCAGTTATCCCATTAAGCAAAAGGCTAATAGGCTGGACCTGATGCACAAGATCAGAAAAGAAAAGTCCTAAAAAAGGAACGGAAGCAAAAGCAACCCCAAGACCCAACATTCCTGATACAATTGCAAGAATAAATAAACCTGGGATAATAACAAAATATTCACTCATATTATTCTCCTTAGCAAAATCTATTTTTAAATAACTAGGAGGAATAGAATAAACCTTTTTTATTTTTCCCATCAGTTTCAATTAGCAAAAGCATAACAAATAGCATTCCAATCAAAACTTACACAAAATTGCACATAGTTTTAAGGTAATTTGACTATTTTACAAAAAAGTAAAATATTTGTCAAACATTTATAGAAAATCCTTTTAGGTTTAAAATATCAAGACCAAATCTTTTAATACATTTCACAATTTCAAGGCTAAAGTTTTTTCTACTTTCTGGTCCTCTATGCGCATTTTTAGTGTTATGCTATATTAAATATCCCATCATCTTATGATTGAAATTATTTGTATCAGGATGTCACATAACTACATCATATAACTACATTCTTTGTATAATAGAAATGAGATGATAAAGTAAGGGGTGGTTTAAAATGTTTGTGAGATTAGGTTATAGAAGGATGTGAAATACTTCTTAGAGGAGGTTAGGTTATGAGAAGATTAAGTGTGTTAAGGTATTTTATTTTGGCTTTGATGTGTTTAAGTTTTTTATTATGTTTCAATCCTTGTTTTAATGGAAGTTGGTCTGAAACAGCAAATAATAGGGTTGCTGTAAAGATACTAATAAAAACTATATAACTTTCTGAGAGGGCTGGTAATTGAGGGATCAAAGAAATTCCCTCTACTGCACTTAAAATACTTATAGCAGGGGTGATAACTCCATCTCCAATAAGTAGAGAGAGCGCTATGAAGGTAATTAAAGTAATTATTCCTAATAATCTTTTTGATTTTAGTGTTCCCCTAAGAATTTCTGATAAAATCAGTGTCTCACCTTCACCCCTTAAACTTAAACTCATAGCTAAAACTGTATATTGGAGAGTAGGAATGATTACTAAAAGTTTTTATAACTTTTTGTATTCACCACATTTTACTACATTATTAAATTTTGTTAATAAGTATTGCAGTTGCTTATGCAGAGTGCAAATGGATATAATGGAATTGAAAAGAAGTTCTTTCACATATGTGACATTTCAAAATAGTAATTAAGTGGGCCTTTTAATATATTAACCACAGACTCGTCCAAAGGGTTTAAAAATGTAGAGACTAAGAGTTAAGAGAATAAATGTCTGAAATAGAGTTTTTTTAAGTCTTCAAAACTTAGAACCTTTATCTCTTTTCCATCAAGAAAAAGCACACTTGTCCTATTTTTCTCCAAGAACTGAAAAGCTCTACTCAGTAAATTTCTCTCTATAGGAATAGCCTCCTTGAAATAAGAAAGACTCCATAGAGAGAAGAAGACCACTACCGGGTCTATAGAAGTCAGATGAAAGATAAGATATTCGTGTGCTGATAATTTAAGAAGGTCCTCTCTATATTTCTGAGCAAGTCTTCCTACACCCCACAGGATTCCTCTTTGTGCTGGTGGAAATTCTAAATAATTACCTTCAGGCCATATATAGGAAAGATAAATTTGAAGATATTCCTTTTTAAGGGCTTCTGTGCGGTATAAAGCCTCTGCAAATCCCTCTCCTACTCCCCAGGCCATTCCTCCTGATTCTTCATTTAACATCCACATAAGCCTTCTTATCACGATACGAGCCTTTTCTAAATCCTCTTCAGCCACTTTATTCAAAATGAGACCAAAGGCGTAAATGGCCTTCCAACGCACCTCTTCCCTGGGATGCAAAAAGGCACCAATGAGGAAACTAATGCACTTACTTGGGGAATAGGGGCTTAGAGCAGCCTCTAAGCCCTCAAGAGGAACATTTTCTAAAATTTTCCAAATAGTATTTTTAAGATAGGTTCCCTTTTTAAACAAAGCAAGCCTCTCTCACTCGTTGAGCTACTTTTCTACCAAGTTCTATACACTCTTCTATTACTTTCTTATCGGGGACATACTTGGTTCTAATTACTTCACCTACAATCTCTGCCTGAATTTCCTGAAGATATTGCAAAAGAAACTTTACTGCCTCTCCACTCCATCCATAGGAACCAAAGGCAGCCCCAATTTTTCCCTTGGGTCTGAGCCCTTTCATATACTGTAAGAAACCAGCCACAGTAGGGAGTAAACCATTATTCAAAGTAGGAGATCCTAAAACAATTCCCTTTGCCTCCAAAACATCTCTCATTAAATCGGTCATATCTGCTACAGAGAGTGTACATAATTTTACTTCTACCCCTTCCTAAATCACTCCTTACATAATGGCATAAGCCATTTTTTCCTGTGCTTTTCCACATAGTATCATAAAATAATTAAAACTCTGAGATTACAGGTATAGGAGCTCCATCTTTCATATAGAGAAATAATTTTCTCGGGCTCCTTTCTCCAAATCACCCCATGGTCAGGACAAATCATCTCTATTTGCAATCCCATTTGTTTTACAGTTTGCAAAAGTTTATTTACTTGAGGTGAATAGGGGTAGACAATGTTAGCATAGTACTTAGCTGCTTCCTGAATTAATTCACAAGTATCTACTTCATCATCAAATCTTCTACTCGTTGCATAGTGTGCTCCAAAGGCATCCTGAGAGACTAAAATTTTTCCTTTAACTATATAATTCATCATACTATCAGGCCAGTGAATCATAGGTGTTTCAATAAATTTTATAGTTCTATTGCCAATTTTAATCTCATCACCTGTTTTAACTTCAATAAAGGGATAGTCCTCTCTGTGGAAATGAGAAATAAGGCCAGTTTTAGCACTTTTAGTAAGAAAAATCTTTTCAGGTTTAATTACCTCAACTATCCTTGCAAAGGCTTCAGCATGATCTGGCTCAATGTGATTTATTACCAAATAATTTATTTTTCTGGACTAATTTTCGAACTAATTCTATTTAATAGTTCTTCTTCAAAGCCATGCTTGAGAGTATCAAAAAGGGTAATCTTTTCATCTATGAGAAGATAAGCATTATAGGTTGTACCTCTAAAGGTAGAATATCCATGAAAATTCCTTACATTCCAATCGATGGCACCCACCCAGTAAAAATTTTCTTTAATTTCAATTCTTGTTTTAATGGAAGTTGGTCTGAAACAGCAAAATTCTTTAAAACTCTTAATAATTAAGGAAAAAAGTTTAATTTTTCAAAGACCTTTTTTTATTAATTTACTCTTTTTTTCTGCAAAAAAAAGTTCTTTTTTTCATCTTTTACATTGTAAAAAAGCTCTCTAAATATGGATAGAAGAGAGCAGGATAAAGTGTGCTTTGAGTAAACTCAAGATAAATTTTGCAAACAGGAATAATATGAAAAGTAACCAAAGAAGTATTTCATTCAAGTATATATAAAATAGGAAGTTTGACTCTAACATTAAGAGGGGGAATAGGAAAATACTTTGAGACTTTTTGAATAGTTTCTAAAGCATTTTTATCTAATATTTCATATCCAGATGATTTTTCTATCCATAAATCATTGATTTTTCCTTCTTTAGTTAAAATAAAAGAAATTATCACTTTACCTTCCCAACCCATTTTTCTTGCAATATAGGGATAGTTAATATTTTTTTGAACAATTTGAGAAATAATAGAAAGTTTTTCTACCAAAAATTTTTCTTCTATTTTTTCTGAAAAGCCTTCTTTTACATCTATACCTTTATTCCCTTTTACCATAACAAATCCTTTATTCTCTCCCCCTTTACTTTCTTCATTCCTAATATAAGTTCCTTTTTCTTCTCCAATTGTACCTTCATTTTTGGCTAGTTCTTTACCTAAATCCTTGTTATAAAACTTATTATTCAAATTATCTGAATCTTCATTTAACTCATTATCTACAAATTTCTTTTTTTCCTCTATAACAATCTTTTTTTCTTTAAATTCTAAATTTTCTATTCCTTTTTTTATAAAGGATTGTTTTGTTTCAGCTTTAAAACCCAATTCTTTAAGCTGAGAAAAATCTGAGGAAATATTACTTAAAGATAAATCTATTTCTATATATTTAGCTGAGGTTTCCTTACCAGATCTAAATACAAAAATTAAAAATAAAAAACAAAATAAATGAACAAAAAAAGATACAAAAAATTCTTTTAATTTAATCATTTTATTAACTCTGTTTTTATAAAAACTTTTTTAAATTCATTCTTTTTTAAGATATCAAGCACTGATACTAAACTTTGAACTTTGGAGGATTTATCTGCAAAAATAGAGATTTGAGAATCTTTATTTATATTTTTAACTATTTGGTCTAATATATTTAAATCCACTTTTCTACCTTCAAAAAATATTTCTTCATTTTTATTTATAGTTATTTGGATACCCTTTATATTTTTAGTATCTCCATAAATTGAGGTAGGAAGTTTAATAGGGATAGTTCCTTCTACAATAAAGGTGGCAGTTATAAGAACAATAGTTAATAAAACAAGCATTATATCAACTAAAGGAATTACATTTATATAATCAAACTCTTTTTCTTCCATTTTCTATCTCCCAAAGTATAATTTTTTCTTTAACCTTTCTTAAAAGATAGTTATAAAATGTAATAGAAGGTATTGCAACTAAAAGACCCACTGCAGTTGCTTTTAAGGCTAATGCAAGTCCTACCATAATTTTTTTACTATCAACCATTCCTTCTTGCCCTATCATATAAAAAGTAAACATTATTCCAAGAACTGTACCCAAAAGCCCTATATAAGGAGCATTTGAACCTATAGTAGCAATGAGATACAATCCTTTTGTTAAATCTGCTTCAAGCTCTTTTACATTAGAATATTTTTGAAGATCCACTTTTTTATAATATTTAATTCTTTCTATCACTATAGCAATTGAAATAATGCTCAAAAAAATCAAAAAACCTATAATTCCGTAATCAATTATAAATTTTAAATATTCCATAGTGTCAATTTTTTATAAAATGTGATACTAATTCATCTTAAATTTTTGTCAAGTATTAAGCTCCATATTTTTTTAATCTTTGTGCATGAGCCAAGAGAAGAGGCATAAGTTTATATGCGTAAAAAATTCCCAATTCTCCTTTTAAGGCTTCTCTTTCGGTAAATCTTTCTGAGGTGTTTCCTAAAACATAAGAAGAATTGATTAATACTGGCACAGGATGCCAGGAATGAGATTTTAATATACAGGGAGTTGAATGATCTCCTGTAATACAAAGTACTGAAGGATTAAGAGATAAAATCTCTGGCAAAAGCATATCAAATTCCTCTATAATTTTTACTTTCATTTCAAAATTTCCGTCCTCTCCTGCTGAATCTGTTTTTTTTATATGAACAAAGAAAAAATCAAAATTATTCCATTGAAATTTCAAAGTTTCTATTTCATCTTTTATATTCATTCCTTCAAACTCTATTAGCTTCATTCCTACAAGACTTGCAAGTCCTTTATACATAGGATAGGTAGCTATGCAACAGGCTTTTAATCCAAATTTTTCTTCAAAGGTTTCAAGCTTAGGTTTTACGGAAAAACCTCTTAATAGGGCATAATTGGCTTTGGATTCATTTTTTAAAAGTTCTGCAACTTTTTCACAAAAGATTTCAGCAATTTTTGCTACTTTCTCAGCCATCTTCCCCTTTCCATAAGGTTTAAGAGGAGGTTTACCTACTGCTTGTGGGTCTGTATCATTAATAGTTTCTACCTCATAAGAAATTTGGTAAGGAAATCTAAAAATTACCACAAATCTATGTTCCATTCCTGATCTTAAAATTATTTGAGCATCTTCTATGGAGGAAAAGTTTTGAGAAAGATATTTTATAAGTCTTTTATTTTCTTCAGTAGAAATTCTTCCTGCCCTTCTATCTATTACTATTGGTATTCCCTTTTCATATTTAATAGTAGCAAAATTTCCTCTTACAGCTACATCAGTTTCCCTTAATTCCAAACCTAATCCCAAAGCTTCTAAAACTCCTCTTCCTATATTAATTTTTAAAGGTTCATATCCAAATATTCCAAGATGCGCAGGGCCACTTCCAGGAGTAATTCCCAAGTCAACAGGAATGTGAAGTCCAAGGGCTGATTTTTTAGCTAAATTATTTAAATTGGGAGTATTGGCATATTCTAAAGGTGTTTTTCCATTCTTTAAAGGTAAATCTCCTACTCCATCAAGAACAATAAGGACAATTTTGGTATCACTTTTTTTTATAAGAGTTTTTAAAATCTCCATAAAATCTATCTAAAAAATTTTTTTATCTTTCCAGATTTTTTCAAGTTTTTCTATTTCTTCATCTTTTTTTCTAATTTCTTCTTCCCAATCCATTTGTTTTTCAAACTGTTTCAGTTCGTTTTTAAGAAGTTTTTCTTTAAAATCTGGATGAGACAAATATGGAAGCGCAGCTCTTAAAAAATTTTCTTTTATATTTGAAAAAATAGTTGATACAGCATCTTCTGGAACAAAATGTCTTTCTTTTCTGTAACGATAATATACTTTACCATCAGTTTTTTCTAAAAATTTATTATAATATTCAGAATTTGAGAAATCTTTTTCTGAGGGAGTTATACCTATTTGTGCAAGAAAACCTACTAACCAGCGATCTCCTGCAAGCTTACGTGAATAATTCCAAATTTCTAAAATAAGACCATTTTCCAACTCTATTTTTTCAACCATTTTTCCCTCCCAAAGAGGTTTATTTTTCTTAGATGGTGGGAACCATCTATAAGCCATATTTTAAATCTTTACTTTTTTTATATCACAACTTTTAACTCTTGCAAACTTTTTATATTTTCTAAAGCTCTTGACAAAAAGAGATTTAATTTTATCATTTAATTATCGATAATTAAAGTAGTTAAATGAAAAAAATCCCCGGTAGCTCAATTGGCAGAGCGGTGGGCTGTTAACCCATAGGCTGCAGGTTCGAGTCCTGCCCGGGGAGCTTTTACTCTTATATAATTTAAGATCTTATAATTCCGGGTAAGAAATCTTGATTAAATATAATTATCTTATCTATAAAATTTAAAAAGGAGCAGCCTATGGACCAAACAACCAATGGAAAATTAGTTTCTGAAAATTGGAAAGAAGTTTCTTTAGAAGCTTTGCCAGAAGAAATTATCTCTCCTGTTTATCTTTCTGAACTTAGAAAAAAAACTCTCTCTGAGCTTTATACTTTAGGAGAAAAGTTAGGTATAGAAAATATTTATAATTACTATAAAAAATCTGAAGTAATTTATCAAATTATAAGTAATCTTCTCAATAAAGAAGTTGAAGTTATCGTAGAAGGAGTTTTAGAGGTTTTACCTGAAGGATTTGGATTTTTAAGATTTAATGATTATAACTATCTTCCAAGTTCAGAGGATATATATGTTTCTCCTCCCCAAATAAGAAAATTTGGATTAAAAACAGGAGATACTATTTTAGGATATATTCGTCAACCTAAAGAAGGAGAAAAATATTTTGCTTTGGCTAAAATTGAAAAAGTAAACTATTATCCTCCAGAAATAGTAAAAACAAGAACCTCTTTTGATCATTTAATTCCTATTCATCCTAACAAATGGTTAAGATTAGAAACGCACCCAGAAAATTATTCTACTAGAATTATTGATTTATTTGTTCCAATAGGAAAAGGCCAAAGAGGTTTAATAGTTGCTCCTCCAAGAACAGGGAAAACTGTTCTTCTACAAAATATTGCTAATGGAATAGTCCATAATTATCCAGAAGTTCATCTTATTATTCTTTTAATAGATGAAAGACCTGAAGAAGTTACAGAAATGCAAAGAACTGTACCAAGAGCTGAGATTATAAGTTCTACTTTTGATGAACCTCCTCAAAAACATACTCAAGTAGCTGAAATTGTTATTGAAAAAGCTAAAAGATTGGTAGAATGTAAATATGATGTAGTTATTCTTCTTGACAGTTTAACCCGTCTTACTAGAGCATATAATGCAGTAGTTCCTCCAAGTGGGAAGCTACTTTCAGGAGGAATTGATGCCAATGCCCTCCATAAACCAAAAAGATTTTTTGGTGCAGCAAGAAATATAGAAGAGGGAGGAAGTCTTACCATTATTGCTACTTGCCTTATTGATACTGGAAGTAGAATGGATGAAGTAATTTTTGAAGAATTTAAAGGAACAGGTAATTTAGAAATAGTATTAGATAGAAGACTTGCTGATAGAAGAATATGGCCTGCTATAGATATTCATATTAGCGGAACAAGAAAAGAAGAGTTGCTTTTACCAGAAAGTATACTTCATAAAGTTTGGTTATTAAGGAAAGTTCTTTCTCCTTTAAGTCCTGTAGAATGTATGGAATTTTTAATTGAAAAAATGAAAGATACAAAAAGTAATAAAGAATTTCTGAGTAAAATGAACCAATAAATTTTAGTGTTCTAAAGTAACTGATTGATCTTTCATTTTTTCTTGAAGTTCTGTAAGCTCCCATATATCAAGAGATGGAGCTTCTTTAAAAAGTTTAGAAGGATCTTCAAGAAGAAGGGCTATTTTCAAAACTTCATCCATATTATCTACTAATATAATTTCAAGATCTTTAAGTATCTTAGGATTTATCTCTTTCAATTCTTTTTCGTTTTCTTTAGGAATAATTACAGTCTTTATACCTCCTCTTATAGCTGCAAGTAATTTTTCTTTTAATCCACCTATAGGAAGAACTCTTCCTCTTAAAGTTATTTCACCTGTCATAGCAACTGTATTTTTAACTGGAATTTTCATTAAGGCAGAAATAATAGCAGTTACAATAGTTATTCCTGCACTAGGACCATCTTTGGGAATGGCACCTTCAGGTACATGAACATGAATATCTATTTTTCTATAAAAATCAAAGGGTAATCCTAATTGTAGAGCCCTTGATCTTACATAACTCATAGCAGCTTGAACAGACTCTTGCATTACTTCTCCCAGCTTTCCAGTAATCTGCAAACTACCTTTACCAGGCATAATTACTGCTTCTATTTGAAGTAAAGCTCCTCCTGTTTCGGTCCATGCAAGACCTGTAGCAATACCAACTTGAGGTTGTTCCTCTGCTACTCCATATCTATATTTAGGTATGCCTAAAAGTTCTTCCAATTTAGAAATACTAATCTTAAATGGCTTAAATTCTTCCGGATTTTTAGCTACTTCTTTAGCTATTTTTCTACAAATAGTAGCTAATTCTCTTTCTAAATTTCTAACACCAGCTTCTCTAGTATATTTTCTAATAATTTCAAGAATCACTTTATCACTTAATGGGACCTTTTCGAGATCCAACCCATGAGCTTGAAGCTGTCTAGG
The DNA here is from genome assembly GCA_938091335.1 of uncultured Thermodesulfobacterium sp. Lineage (GTDB taxonomy): Bacteria > Desulfobacterota > Thermodesulfobacteria > Thermodesulfobacteriales > Thermodesulfobacteriaceae > Thermodesulfobacterium. The sequence goes on along the minus strand of CALLJG010000015.1, from coordinate 21,542 downwards.
AAGAAGATAGTTTTTAGCAATTTCTAATTTTTCTTCTTCAGTATATCCAGGAAGCTCTATAATCTCCATTCTATCAAGTAAAGCAGGAGGAATAGTATATAGAGTATTAGCTGTAGTAATAAAAAGAACTTTTGATAAATCATATCCCACTTCTAAATAATGGTCTTGAAAAGAATGATTTTGTTCTGGATCAAGAACTTCTAAAAGAGCTGCTGCTGGATCTCCTCTGAAATCCATTCCTATTTTATCTACTTCGTCTAAACAAAAAACTGGATTAATAGTTCCTGCTCTTCTCATTCCTTGAATAATTTTACCAGGTAAAGCCCCAACATAGGTTCTTCTATGTCCTCTTATCTCAGCTTCATCCCTTATTCCTCCAAGAGAAATTCTCACAAATCTTCTCCCAATGGCTTCAGCAATTGACTTCGCTAATGAAGTTTTACCTACTCCAGGAGGACCTACAAAACAAAGAATGGGTCCCTTTATAGATTTAGTAAGTTTTTGGACTGCTAAATGTTCAGTTATTCTTTGTTTAGGTTTCTCTAATCCATAATGATTTTTATTAAGTAGTTCTTCTACTCTTTCAATATTAATATTATCTTGTGTTTTTTCATACCAAGGAAGACTTAAAAGCCAGTCAATATAATTTCTAACTACTGTTGCTTCTGCAGACATGGGAGACATTAGAGAAAGTTTTTTAAATTCTCTTCTTACTATATCTGCAACTTCTTTAGGAAGTTTTTTCTTTTTAATTCTTTTTTCCAATTCTGCCAAATCACTTCTTCCATCTTCTCTTTCTCCGAGTTCTTTTTGAATAGCTTTCATCTGTTCATGAAGATAATAATCTCTTTGAGTCTTTTCCATCTGCTTTTTAACTCTTTCTCTAATACGAGCTTCTGTCTTTATAATTTCAATTTCTCCTCTAATATAATTAAGTAAAGATTCCAAACGTTTTCTTACATTTATATTTTCTAAAAGTTTTTGCTTTTGTTCTAATTTAAGATTTAAGATACCTGCTAATCTATCTGAAAATTCTGCAGGATCCTCAATACTTAAAATATTATTTATAACTTCAGGATTTAACTTTTTATTATAATGGGAATACTCTTCCAAAGAATCCTTACAAAGTTTAAGAAGTGCAACTGTTTCTAAATCTGTCTCAATAACTTCAGTTTTTAATTCTACTTCAACTAAGAAATAATCTGGATTAGGCAAAAATCTAATTATTCTTCCTCTATTTATTCCTTCTACTAATATTTTTAATGTACCATCAGGAAGCCTTAAAAGTTGAATTATTTTACATATTGTCCCAACTTTATATATATCCTCTTCCGAAGGATTATCTAATTTAGCATCCTTTTGGGCAGAAAGAAAAATAAGCTTATCTTTGTTATAAGCACTTTCAATAGCAAGAATACTTTTCATTCTTCCAATAAAAAGAGGAACTGCAGTATATGGAAATACTACTATTTCTCTTAAAGGTAATAAAGGTAAAGTTTTAAGGTTTTCATTAAACATAATTTTTTTATTATCCCTCCTCTACTTTTTTCTTTCTATTAAATATTAAGATCGGTCTTTCTTTTTTCAAGATTACATCTTCTGTAACTATACATTCTTTTACATCTTTCAAGGATGGAATCTCAAACATCACATCTATCATTACATCTTCAATAATAGATCTTAAACCTCTTGCTCCTGTTTTTCTTTTTACTGCTTCCTCAGCAATGACCTTTAAGGCACTTTCTGTAAATTTTAAACTTACTCCTTCCATTTCAAAAAGTTTTTGATATTGTTTTATCATTGAGTTCTTAGGTTCCACTAATATTTTTATAAGATCATCTACTGTAAGTTCATCAAGAGTAGCAACTATTTGAAGTCTACCTACAAACTCTGGGATAAATCCGTATTTTATTAGATCTTCAGGCTGAACTTTGGATAAAATTTCTCCTAAAGTTAAATCTTTAATATTTTTAATCTCTGCTCTAAATCCTATGGAGCCTTTACCCAATCTTCTTTTAATAATATCTTCAAGTCCAACAAAGGCACCTCCACAAATAAATAAGATATTGGTAGTATCCATTTTTATATATTCTTGCTGGGGATGTTTTCTTCCTCCCTTCGGAGGAATATTAGCTATAGTGCCTTCCAAAATTTTCAAAAGTGCCTGTTGAACCCCTTCTCCTGAAACATCTCTCGTAATAGAGGGTCCTTCCCCCTTTTTAGCAATTTTGTCTATTTCATCAATATAAACTATTCCTTTTTGAGCTAATTCCAAATCATAATTAGCAGCTTGTAATAAATAAAGAAGAATATTTTCTACATCTTCTCCCACATATCCTGCTTCTGTAAGCGGAGTGGCATCTGCAATAGTAAAGGGAACTTTTAAAAATTTAGCTAAAGTTTGAGCCATCAAGGTTTTACCACATCCTGTAGGTCCTATTAACAAAATATTGGTTTTCTGAAGTTCTACGTCTTTTAGGTGTTTTTTATGAGTATTTTGATAATCTATTCTTTTATAATGATTATATACCGCAACAGAAAGAATTTTTTTTGCCCTTTCTTGTCCAATCACATATTGATCTAAATAGGATTTAATTTCAGCTGGTTTAGGAAGTTCTTCGTATCCCTTTTCATAAAAATTAACTCTTTCATGTTCTTCTTCTAAAATTTCATTACATAGTTCCACACATTCATTACAAATGTATGCTGAAGAACCTGCTATTAGTTTTTTTACTTCACTTTGTGACCTACCACAAAAAGAACATTTTGGTTCATTACCAAAACTTTTCATAATTTCACCACCTTATCTTGAAATTAAAATTTTATCAATAAGCCCATAATTAAGAGCTTCTTCAGCAGACATATAAAAGTCTCTTTCTGTATCTTGTCTTATTTTTTCTTTAGGTTGACCTGTATGTTTGGCTAAAATTTCATTGATAACTTCTCTCAAACGCAAAATTTCTTTTGCTTGAATTTCTACTTCAGTAGCTTGCCCTTGGAAAGCACCTATAGGTTGATGCAACATTATTCTTGAATGAACTAAAGCATATCTTTTCCCAAGTGTTCCAGCAGATAAAAGAACAGCAGCCATACTTGCAGCTTGTCCCACACATATAGTACAAACATCAGGTTTTATATATTGCATAGTGTCATAAATAGCAAGCCCTGCAGTAACTAAACCTCCTGGAGAATTAATATAAAGCATAATATCTTTATCTGGATCTTCTGCTTCAAGATATAATAATTGTGCTATTACTAAATTAGCTATATTTTCATCAATAGGAGTTCCTATAAATATGATTCTTTCCTTTAAAAGCCTTGAGTATATATCATATGCTCTTTCAGTTCTTCCTGTCTGTTCAATTACAATTGGAATATAATAAGTCATATTTAACTCTCTTTAATAAAAAGTTTAGCATTCTCAATCAAAAATTTTAAAGTCTTTTCTGCCAGCTTTTTAGGTATAATATTAAAATAAACAATCCCTCTAGCATGTTCCAAAGATACATTTAATCCCTTTGATATAGCTTCAACTGTTTTATCTATTTCTTCCTGAGGAATTGTTATATCTTCCATATCTGCTATTTTTTCTAATAATATTTCTTCTTTAGCTTGTCTCTCAGCTACAGGATAAAGTCTATCTTTTAATTTTTCTATAGATATATTAAGTTTTTCAAAACTAAATCCATCTCTTTCTAAATTTTGTTTAATCTGTTCTAAAAGTTGATTAAATTTTAATTCTACATACCTGTTAGGAACTTTAAAATCCACCTTCTCCAGAATTTTAGATAAAATCTTTTCTTTTAGTTTACTTTCATTTTTTCTCTTCTTTTCTTCTAACAACCTATTTTTTATACTTTCCTTAAGATTTTCCATATTTTCATATCCTATATTTAATTTTTTTATAAAATCCTCATTTAATTCTGGTAATTCTCTTTTATATACTTCTTTTATTTCAATTTCATATTTAACTTTTTTACCTGCTAAAAGAGGATTTAGCCCTTCTTCTGGATATTCCACTTCTATACTAAACTTATCTCCTTCTTTTTTATTTAATAATTCTTTTTCTATTTTTTCATTAAATTCTCCTGTACCTACATCTATAAACAAGGCCTCTGCTTGATGACCTGGAATTAAATTTTCTCCATCATATGCGCAAAATTTTATTACCACAACATCTCTTTCTTTAATGACTTCCTCATTTTTGACTCTTTTTAGTTCTGAAAAAGAATATCTTATTTCCTCTAACATCCTATCAACTTCTTCCTCTTTTACAATATCTGGTTCTTTCTCAACTTCCACTCCTATATAATCTTCCCTTTTTAATTCAAAAGAGGGTCTTATTTCTACCAAAACTGAATAAATAAAGGGTTCTCCTTCTTTCAATTCTCCAAATTCCTCTATTCTAGGTCTCAAAAGTGGCTCTACTTGAGTTTCTCTTATAGCTTGATTTAAAGTATTTTCTATAATTTTTTCTATACTTTTTTCATATATTTGTTCTCTAAAAAGCCTTTTGACAAGATAAAGAGGAACTTTACCTTCTCTAAAACCTTTAATTTTTGCTTTTTTCTTAATCTGAGAGGTTACTTCCTCCATAATCTCTTTAACCCTTTCACTTGGAACCTCTATTTTTAAAATTTTTTCAACTTCGTTAAGTTCTTGAAGTTCCACTTTCATTCTTTCCCTCTTACCTTTAAAGTCTCTATATTTTTAGCTTAACTTAAATTTGAAAATTTACAAGGTTTATAACGCTTTAAGAACTTAATCCAAATTTTTCTTTTATGTATCTTAATGCTTCCTCTTTAGAAGTAACTTTTTTTTCTAAAAATTGAATTTCTATATCTTGTAATATTTCTTTAAATATGGGACCTGGTTTAAATCCTAAATCAATCAAATCATATCCTGTAACAATTCTCACTTTTTTATATTCTCTTTCAAGTTCTTCTTTCAATCTAAATAGTTCATAAAATAGATCTTTCAATTGCTCTTCATAATCTGGTTCTTTATCGGGTCCCTGACTAGCTAAAGAATCAGCCATACATATTATAAAAAGTTCTTCTAAGTCTGATACATCTTTAATCAAATTTCTTTTTGCTCTTAGAGTAAGTCTCTTTTCTTGTTTTTCTTTTAACAAATGAAAAGGTCTCATATGATTTTTAATAAGAACATAAACTTTATAAATTAGGTCTTTTTTAAATCTCAATTTTTCTGCCATTTCCTTAAAAAGTTCTGCTGAAACCTTTTCATGCCCATAAAAGGTTATTCTGTCTTTAATATCAAAAGTAAAAGCTTTACCGAGATCATGAAATAAAGTGGCAAGTTTAACTGAAATAATAAAATCCTCTTCTAAAAATTTATTTGTTTTTTTAAGACCTAAGTATTTCTCTGGATTTTTGATTATATCTTCACAGTACTTAAGAGATTCAAAAAGATGATCCCTTACATCTAAATGATGAAAAGTAGGTTGTGGTACCCCTTTTGTTTTTTCCATATATTGAAAAATTTCATCAAAAACTTTATCTTCATCCATTAATTTAAAAGTTTTATAGGTATTTTCAGAAATTAAAATGTATAGCAATTCTTGTAAAATTCTCTCTTTAGCACATATACTAATCAATCTTTTATGTTTCTGAAATAAAAACCTTGTATTTTTTTCTATTTCACCTAATCCGGAAGCAAAAAATCTATAACCTCTTAAAATTCTTAAAGGATCTTCTATAATATTTTTTTCTCCTATAGCCCGAATTATTTTGTTTTTTAAATCTCTATAACCTAAAAGAGGATCTATTAATTCCATCTTGGATTCAAAAAGAGACCTCACAGGAATAGCCATGGCATTGAAAGTAAAATCTCTTTCTCTTAAATCCTCCTCTATAGTTGAACCCCTAAAACTAGTAAAATCTATAGTATTTCTCCCTTTAGCCAATCTATACATTCCTAAATCCGGAGCTAAAGGAACAAACTTATATCCTAAATAGTCTTTAGCAAAAGATACTAAAAAATCTATATCTTCTTTTACAGTTAAATCTAAATCACTAATAGATTCTAAAGTAAAAATAGCTCTAACAGAACCACCTGTTAAATAAAAATCTTTTCTATTTTTAAATTTCCTTAAAAAAGATATTATCAATTCTTTTTCTTTGGATGGAAAATTAAGAAGATCAAAAAATCTAGAAGTAAGATTTTTAAACTCTAATAACATTTAAAAAGATTGAGATTCTCATTCACTTTCTTGGTGAGATTCTTTTTGAGAAGAATCTTTTAATTGGGAAATACCATATTTTTTCTTCTTTTCTTCAATAAAATCCAATATTTTTTTAATTCTATCTTTTTTAACTTTAGAGGGCCTCATAGTTAATTTTTCTTCAACTAACTCTACAATAGCCACATCACTCCCATCTCCTCTCTTTTTTCCTATTTTGACAATTCTCGTATAACCACCAGGTCTATCAATATATTTTGCTCTGATTTCATTAAAAAGTTTTTTCACTATATTCTTATCTTTTATGAAAGCTAGAGCTCTTCTTCTTGAAGCAAGATCACCTTTTTTAGCAAGGGTTATCATTTTATCAGCAATTCTTCTTAATTCTTTAGCTTTGGCAAGTGTAGTAACAATTTTCCCATGTTTCAATAAGTCTCTCACCTGAGTACTCAATATAGCCCAATGATGTTCCACATCTCTTCCCAGTTTTCTACTTACTTTTCTATGTCTCATTTTTTTCTCCCTTATTCCAAAATTTAATCTTTAGAGGTTTTCCACTTAATATCCTTCATACCTAATCTTAAATTAAATTTGGATAATTTTTCTATAATCTCATCAAGGGATTTTTTACCAAAACTTCTTAATTTAAGAAGTTCTGTTTCTGTTTTTTGCACCAATTGATATATATAATTTATCCCTGCATTTTTTAAACAATTATAAGCTCTGCCTGAAAGTTCCAATTCCTCAATATTTAGATTAAGTATACTATTTAAAGCTGCTGCCTCCGAAACTTTAGGCTCTAAAGAAACTTTTTCTTCCTTTACAAATACCATAAGTTGTTCTATCAATATTTTTACAGCATATAAAAGAGCTGATTTAGGATCTATAGTTCCATCAGTATAAATTTCTAATATTAAACTATCATAATCACTACTTTTTCCTACACGAGCTTGTCCAACTATAAAATTAACTTTAGTAATAGGAGAAAATATGGCATCAACTAAAATCCTTCCTATTTCATGATTTTTGCTATATTCTGCAGGTACATAACCTCTTCCTCTTTCAACCTTTAATTCCATTTTTAATTTTCCATCTTTAGTAAGAGTGGCAATATAATGGTCAGGATTAACAATTTCTCCTTCCTTATTTATTTGAATATCTCTTGCTCTCACTTCTCCAGGTTCTGTTTTTTCAAGAATAAAATAAAAAGGACCATCTCCATTTAATTTAAATCTTACACCCTTTAAATTGAGAATAATTTCCGGAATATCTTCTAAAACCCCAGGCAAGCTAGTAAATTCGTGGTAAACTCCCTCTATTTTAACTTCAGTTATGGCATATCCCGGAATAGAAGAAAGTAATATCCTTCGCAAAGCATTCCCTAAAGTAATTCCATATCCTCTTTCTAAAGGTTCAATAACAAATTTTCCATAAAAAGGAAATTGACTATCTTTGTGAATCTTAATTTCTTCTGGCTTAATTAATTCCACTTCTTTTTTCATAAGCTTTCTATCCTCTTTTTATTTATAATCTTTATCGTGAATAGAATTCTATAATATAGCTTTCCTGAATAGGCATGGTGATATCTTCTCTTGTAGGTAAACTTTTTATTATTCCCTTAAAATTCTCTATATCAAGTTCTAGCCAAGAAGGAATACCCCGCCTTATTACAGCCTCTAATGATTCCTTAATTAAAGGATTATTTCTATATTTTTCTTTAAGTTCAATTATATCTCCTTGTTTTACCAAATAAGAAGGAATATCTACATTTTTACCATTAACTTTAAAAAATCCATGATTAACATATTCTCTTGCTTGAGCTCTTGAAAAGGCAAAACCTAATCTATAAACTACATTGTCCAATCTTCTTTCAAGTAATTGAAGAAGGTTATGTCCAGCTTGTCCAGGAATTTTAGTAGCTATTTCATAATATCTTCTCATCTGTTTCTCTGAAACTCCATAAATTCTTTTTACTTTTTGTTTCTCTCTTAATCTGATTCCATAGTCTGAAAATTTTACCCTAGCTTGTAAAGGACCATGTTGACCTGGGGGATAACTCCTTCTTTCAAAAGCACATTTATCTGTATAACATCTTTCTCCTTTTAAAAAGAGCTTAATACCTTCTCTTCTACATAGCCTACATTTTGGTCCAGTATATCTTGCCACTTTAAATAACCTCCTTCTTAAATTTTATACCCTTCTTCTTTTAGGTGGACGACATCCGTCATGAGGAATAGGAGTAACATCTTTAATCAAAGTTATTTTAATCCCTGAACCTTGAAGAGCCCTTAAAGCCGCTTCTCTGCCCGGACCAGGACCTTTTACATATACCCATGCAGACTTTAAACCATAAGCTTGTGCCTTTTTAAGCGCAGATTGCATAGCTAATTGAGCAGCAAAGGGAGTTCCTTTTCTTGTTCCTTTAAATCCTTCTGTTCCCCCACTTGTCCATACAATAGTATTACCCATCCTATCTGTAATAGTAACAATAGTATTATTAAAAGTAGAATGAATATGAATAATGCCTTCACTTACAGTTTTTTTTATCTTTTTTTTCTTTGTTTTTGGTTTAGCCACTTATTACCTCCTTATTTTTTCTTTTTTCTCAATGAACCAGGTCTGGGACCTTTCCAAGTTCTTGCATTAGATCTTGTTCTTTGCCCTCTTACAGGGAGACCCATCCTGTGTCTTAATCCTCTATAACATCCTATAGAAATAAGCCTCTGAATATTTTGTCTAACCTCTTTCCTTAAATCTCCTTCTACTTTATACTCTCTTTCAATCACCATTCTTATTTTATTAATTTCTTCTTCAGTCAAATCTTTTACCCTTTTAAACCAATCTACACCAGCTTTTGTGAGAACTTTCTGAGATAATGTTCTCCCAATTCCATAAATGTAAGTTAAAGCAATTTCTACAGGTTTATTTTCAGGTATATCTACTCCAGCAATTTTAGGCATTCTTTTCCCTCCTACCCTTGTCTTTGTTTATGCTTAGGATTTTCACAGATAATTCTTACTACACCTTTTCTTCTTATTATTTTACATTTTCTACATCTTTTTTTAACAGAAGGACTAACTTTCATACCAGTTTTTAACCTCCTTTTTCATAATCTTTTTTAGTACCTCTATAAATAATTCGACCTCTAGTCAAGTCATAAGGAGAAAGTTCAACAACTACTGTATCTCCAGGTAAAATTCTTATATAATGCATTCTCATTTTACCTGAAATATGAGCTAAAATTTTATTTCCTGTTTCAAGTTCTACCCTAAACATAGCATTAGGTAAAGCTTCTAAAATTTTCCCCTCCAAAAGGATTACATCTTCTTTTTTAGGCATTTTTTAAATATGGGATAAAATTTCTGGTCCTTTAGGTGTTACAGCTACTGAATGTTCAAAATGAGCTGCCAAACTCCTATCTTTTGTCACCGCTGTCCATCCATCCTCTAAAATTTCTACTTCATAACTTCCTGCTGATACCATAGGTTCTATTGCTATAACCATTCCTATTTCAATTTTAGGCCCTTTACCAGGTTTACCAAAATTAGGCACCTCAGGAGGTTCATGCAAACTTTTACCAACCCCATGTCCTACAAACTCTCTAATCACATTAAAACCATTACTTTCTACATGCCTTTGAATAGCATAAGAAATATCACCTATTCTATTACTAAAATGAGCTTTTTCAATACCTTTATAAAGGGCTTCTTCTGTAACTTTTAACAATTTTTCAGCTTGTTCTGAAATTTTTCCTACTCCTACTGTTAAAGCTGCATCACCCACATAATTTTCATAAATCACACCAAAATCAAAACTCACAATATCTCCTTCTTTTAAAATTTTGTCTTTTTTGGGCATTCCATGTACAATTACCTCATTTACAGATACACAAAGAGCAAAAGGATACCCTCTGTATCCTTTGAAAGCAGGTTTAACTTTTTTTTTCTCACAAAGGTATAAAGTTATTTCTTCAAATTCAAAAGTATTTCTACCAGGCTTCACTTCTTCTTTTAAATAAAGCAATATTTCCATTACTATAGCATTTGCTTTTTTTAAAATTTCTAATTCCCATTTATTCTTTAATATAGGCTTATATCCTAGAAAAGGTCTATACAATTTATTTCTTCTCTAAGATCTGAAGTAATTGCTGAGTGATTTCTTCAATACTTTTACTTCCATCAACCTCAAATAAAATTCTTTTATTTTTATAATATTCAATAAGAGGAGCTGTTTGTTGATGATATACTTTCAATCTATTTTTTACAGTTTCTTCATTATCATCAGGTCTTTGATAAAGCTCTCCTCCACAGGCATCACATTTCCCTTCTTCCTTTGGAGGTTTAAATTTAATATGATACATCATTCCACAATTTTTACAAGTTCTCCTCCCAGTAAGTCTAATTATCAATTCTTCATCAGGTACAATTAAGGCAAGAACATATTCTATTTTTTTACCAACAGAGTCTAATATTTTATCAAGTGCTTCAGCTTGTGCTACTGTTCTAGGAAATCCATCCAGAATAAATCCCTTTTGAGCATCAGATTCAGAAAGTCTTTCTTTTACCATATCAAGAATAATTTCGTCAGGAACAAGTTGCCCTTTTTCCATATATTCTTTAGCTTTTAATCCTAAATCTGTACCTTTACCTACATGCTCTCTTAACATATCTCCTGTAGAAATTTGAGGTATTCCAAATTTTTCTGTCAAAATCTTAGCCTGTGTACCTTTACCTGAGCCCGGAGGCCCTAAAAATATAATATTCATAGGCACCCCCTATTATTTGATTTTAATTTTGCTTTGTTTAATAAATGTCTCATATTGACGAGTAAGTAAATGTGCTTCTATATGTCCCATCACATCTAAAGCTACTCCCACTACAATTAAAAGGGAAGTACCTCCAAAATAAAAGGGAAAATTAAATTTAGTAATTAAAAAACTGGGAAGTATACAAATAAAGGCAATATATAAAGCTCCAATTAAAGTAATTCTATTAAGAACCTTGTCCAAAAATTCCTCTGTAGCTTTACCAGGTCTAATTCCAGGAATAAAACCACCCCATTTTTTTAAATTATTAGCTACATCCTTAGGATTAAAAATTACAGCTGTATAAAAATAACAAAAAAATATAATTAAAATAGCAAAAATACTCTCATACACTACGGCTCCTGGACTTAAAAATGAGGCCACTTTTTTAAAATATTCAAAAGGAATAAAATTTGCAATAGTTGCTGGAAACATTAAAAAGGAGGAGGCAAATATGGGAGGTATAACACCTGCAGTATTTACTTTTAAAGGTAAATATGTGGCTTGACCACCTATTACTTGTCTCCCAACCTGTCTTCTTGCATAATGCACCGGGATTCTCCTTTGAGCAAGTTCCATAAAACACGTAAAAGATAAAATTCCAGTAATTAAAAACAAAATAAAAAGTAAAGAGAAAATTGAAAATTCACCAGTTTGTACAAATTTAAGAGTTCTTGAGATAGCAGGAAATATCCCTCCTACTATTCCTGCAAAAATTATTATAGAAATACCATTCCCTATACCATGCTCTGTAATTTGCTCTCCTAACCAAACCAAAAACATGGTCCCTGCAGTTAAACTTATCATTGTAGTAATCCTAAAAAGCCAACCAGGTTCATTAACTATAGGAATTCCATTAGGCGCAGTCATCCTTTCTAATCCTAAAGAAATTCCAAACCCCTGAATTAAACAAATTAATACTGTTAAATAACGAGTATAATAAGCTAATTTTCTTTTGCCTTCTGGACCTTCTTTATAGAGTGCTTTAATAGAAGGATATACCACAGTCATAAGCTGTAAAATAATGGAGGCACTTATATAAGGCATTACCCCAAGCGCACACACAGAAAAACGTCTTAAGGCTCCTCCTGAGAATATGTCCAAAAATCCAAAAAGAGTTCCACTTGCTTGCTTAAATAAACTTAAAAAAGCCTCTCCATTAATTCCAGGTGTAGGTATATGAACAGCAAATCGATAAATAGCTAAACCTAAAAATAAATAAAATATTCTTCTCTTTAATTCAGGAATATTAGCTAAATTTAAAAGACTTTCTCTTCCATTCATTATCTAAATATCCATTAAATAATCTCTACCTTTCCCCCTGCTTTTTCTATCTTTTCTTTAGCAATAGAAGAAATTGCATTTACTTTCACAATTAAAGGATAATTTATCTCCCCTTCCCCTAATATTTTAACAGGTTTTTTTGTGTTTTTTAAAAATCCCTTTTTTTTCAAAGTCTCTAAATTTACTACCTCATTAGGCTGAAATTTTTTTACTAAATCTTTTATATTAAAAATTTTATATTCTACTTTAAATGGGTTTTTAAATCCTCTTTTAGGAATTCTCCTTATAATAGGTGTCTGACCACCTTCAAACCAAGGAGAAATGTGTGGAGATTTTCGCGCTTTTTGACCTTTATGTCCTTTACAAGAGGTTTTACCATGCCCAGAGCCATGACCCCTTCCAACCCTTTTTTCTTTGTGTTTAGAACCTGGAAAAGGTTTTAAATTTTCTAAAGTAATAAATTCACTCATTCAATTCCTCCACCTTCAATAAATATTGGATTTTTTTTATCATTCCTCTTATCATAGGAGTATCTTCTCTTATTACACTTTGACCAATTTTCCTTAAACCAAGCCCTTTAAGAGTTTGCTCATGATCAGGTCTTCTTTTATATTTACTTTTTATAAGAGTAATCTTCAATTTTTTCATCTTTACAACCTCACCTGAGTTAATATCTCTTCAACAGTTTTTCCCCTTTTTTTGGCAACATATTCCACACTTTGAAGTTGAGATAAAGCTTTAAAAGTTGCTTTTAGCAAATTATGGGGATTACTACTTCCTATACATTTTGTTACAATATCAGTTATTCCTGCCGCTTCCATTATAGCACGGATTGTACCACCAGCTATTACTCCTGTTCCAGATTTAGCAGGTTTTAATAAAACTTTGGTAGCTCCAAATTTACTCATTACAGTATGAGGTATAGTCCCATGAATTATGGGAATATCAATCATATTCTTTCTAGCCCTTTCAATAGCCTTTCTTATAGCATCTGGTACTTCAGGAGCTTTTCCTAATCCAAAACCTACTTTCCCTTTTCCATTTCCTACCACTGCTAAAGCTGAAAATCTTAATCTTTTACCTCCCTTGGTTACTTTAGTTACCCTATTAATCATTATTATTTTTTCTATAAATTCTTCTTCCACCTTAACCAAGGTTTCCTCCTTTTTAAAAATTTAAAATTCCAATCCAACTTCTCTTGCTGCATCAGCAAAAGCTTTAATTCTTCCATGATATTTAAATCCTGCCCTATCAAAACAAACTTTAGTAATTCCTTTTTCTAAAGCTTTTTTAGCTATAAGTCGCCCTACTGCTTTAGCTATCTCAGTTTTACCACCCTTTTTTTTTAATTCTTCTATTTCTTCTCTTATTTCAGGAGAAAGAGAAGAAGCTGCAACTAATGTATGTCCAATGGTATCATCTATAATTTGACCATAAATATGTTTACAACTTTTATATACACAAAGTCTGGGTCTTTCAGGTGTACCAAAGATTTTTTTTCTAATCCTCTTTTTCCTTCTTAATCTTGCTTTTTCCTTAAGCTCACGCCTTTTTATTTTACTCATTAGCTCACCTCTTTATTTGGCACCTCTTCCTGTCTTACCAGCCTTTCTATAAATTACCTCCCCTGTATATCTAATTCCTTTTCCTTTATAAGGTTCTGGTGGCCTAAACTTTTTAATATTAGCTGCTGTTTGCCCTACCAATTCTTTATCTATTCCTTCTACAATTATCCTTGCTTGAACATCCCCAGCTCCCTTTTCCAGCTTTATAGAAATTCCTTCAGGAATTTTAAAATTAATAGGGTGCGAATATCCTAAACTTAAAATTAATTCATCTCCTTTAAGTTCAGCTTTATATCCAAGCCCAATTATATCTAAAGATTTCTTAAATCCCTCAGTTACTCCCACAATCATATTATTAATCAAAGATCTTGCCAATCCTTGAAAAGCTTTGGCCTTTTTCTTCAATTTTTTTCTCACTTCCTCCTGAACCACTCTTAAAGTATTGTCCTCAATATTAATTTTTATTAAAGGTGGCAACCTCTTTTGTAGTTTCCCCTTAGGTCCTTCTACTTCAATAATTCCGTCTTCTTTAAGATGAACTTTAACATTTGAAGGAATATTAATAGGCTTTCTACCTATACGAGAAACTTCAGCCATTTTCACTACTCCTTTTACCAAATTTCACAAATTACTTCCCCACCAATTTTTCTTTTTCTTGCTTCATAGTCAGTCATAATTCCCTGAGAAGTTGAAATTATTGCTATTCCTAACCCATTCATCACTTTAGACAAATCCTTATATCCTTTATATATCCTTCTTCCAGGTTTACTTACCCTTCTAACACCTGCTATTACAGGTTGTTTGTTTTCATCATATTTAAGTATTATCTCAATTTTTGCTTGTGGTTTTTCTTCAATATATTTAAAATCTTCAATATATCCTTCTTGTTTTAATATTCTTGCGATTTCTAATTTTATTTTTGAAGCTGGAATTGTCACACTCTTATGTTTTACCATTAAAGCATTTTTAATCTTTATTAACATATCTCCAATTGGATCAGTTAACATCCTTTTTTCCTCCTACCAACTTGCTTTTCTTACACCTGGAATTTTTCCTTCTCCAGCTAACTTTCTAAAACACATCCTACAAAGACCAAACCTTCTTATGTAGCCTCTTGACCTTCCACAAATAGAACAACGATTTCTTTTTCTTCCTTTAAATTTTGGTTCTCTTTTTGCTTTTTCTATTTGAGCTTTTCTTGGCATTAAAATTACCTCCTAAAAGGCATCCCTAACTCTTTTAAAAGTTCATAGGCTTCTTCATCTGTTTTAGCAGTAGTAACTATAGTAATACTCATTCCTTTTATTTTTTCAATCTTACCTAAATCTAATTCAGGAAAAATAGTATGGTCTTTTATACCTAAAGTATAATTTCCTCTTCCATCAAATCCTTCTCTTGGAAGACCTTTAAAATCTTTTATCCTTGGTAAGGCTACATGAATCAATCTTGCTAAAAAATCATACATTCTATTTCTTCTTAAAGTTACAGCTACTCCTATTGGAACACCTTTCCTAAGCTTAAATCCAGCAATAGACTTTCTTGCTTTACAAATTTTAGGTCTTTGTCCAGTAATCTGAGCAAGTTCTAATAAAGCTTGATCAATTATTTTTGGATTGGAAACCGCCTCCCCTAATCCCATATTTACACATATTTTTTCAACTTTTGGAACTTCAAAAATATTTTTATAATTAAATTTTTTCAAGAGCCTTGGTTTAACCTCTTTAAGATAATAATCCTTTAACCAACCCATTTTTTTTACTCCTTAACTTCAATAATTTCTCCACATTTTTTACATACCCTTACTTTGGTTCCATCTTCTAAAAATTTTTTTCTCACTCTAACTCCCCTTTTACATTTTGAACAATAAATCATTAAATTAGAAATATGTATAGGTGCAGGCTTATCTATTATCCCTCCACTACTATAAGCTGTAGGTTTCATATGTTTTTTTACTAAATTTACCCCTTCAACTATAGCTCTTTTTTGCCTAGGAAAAACTTTTAATACTTTCCCTATCTTTCCTTTATCTTTACCTGTTATTACTACTACCAAATCATCTTTTCTAATATGCACCTTTGCTTGATGGGGTTTAGGTAAATTTTTGCTTTTTCCTCTTTTTATCATAATTTTCTCCTTAATTTTTATATTACCTCTGGAGCTAAGGAAACGATTTTCATAAATCCTTTTGTTCTAAGTTCTCTTGCTACAGGTCCAAATATTCTTGTCCCAATGGGTTCTTTATATTGATTAATAAGCACCGCTGCGTTTTCATCAAATTTAACATAAGTTCCATCAGGTCTTGCTACCTCTTTTTTAGTTCTTACTATCACTGCTTTTACTACATCACCAGGCTTTACCTTTGAATTAGGAAGAGCTTCTTTTACAGAAGCTACAATTATATCCCCAACTGTTCCATATTTTCTTCCTGGACCACCTAAGACCCGGATGCACATTATTTTTTTTGCACCTGAATTATCAGCTACATTTAAATAACTTTGTTGTTGAATCATAACTCCTTACCTCCAACCTCTTTTTCCTCTGTTTCTAATCTTTTACCTCTTTCTATTATTTTTCTTACTCTCCATCTTTTTCTACGGGAAAGTGGTCTTGTCTCTTCAATCAAAACTTTATCACCAATTTTACATTCATTGTTTTCATCATGAGCCATATATTTTTTTCTTCTTTTTATATATTTACCATATAAAGGATGTTTAACTAATGTTTCCACTAAAACTGTAACTGTTTTATCCATTTTATCACTTACTACAGTTCCTATAAATTGTTTTTTCTTCCCCATTTTATTACTCCTATTATCTTATGCTAAGTTCCTTTTTCTCTTAGAATGGTTAAAATTCTTGCTATATCTTTTTTTACTTGTCTTATTCTCATTGGATTTTCAAGTTTGTGAATGGTCTTTTGGAACCTTAGATTAAATAATTCTTCTCTTAACTGAGAAAGCTTTTCTTTCAATTCAGGGATTGAAAGTTCTCTAAGTTCACGAGGCCTCATTAAAATTCCTCCCTACTAACAATTTTACATTTAAATGGTATTTTACTTGCTGCAATCCTTAATGCTTCTTTAGCTACTTCTTCTGAAACTCCTGAAATTTCATAGATAATTCTTCCTGGTTTAACTACCGCCACCCAACCTTCAACTGCTCCTTTTCCCTTACCCATACGAGTTTCAGCTGGTTTTTTAGTAATGGGCTTATCTGGAAAGACTCTTATCCAGATTTTTACACCCTTTTTAGCGGTTCTCACAATAGCAACACGCCCTGCCTCTAACTGTTTAGCTGTAATCCAACCTCCTTCTAATACCTTTAATCCATAGTCTCCAAATTCCAAAATATATCCACATGTAGCTTTACCTCGTACTCTTGCTTTTTGTTGTTTTCTATATTTAGTTTTTTTAGGTTGAAGTAACATTTTTATTCACCTCTTTTATATTATAATTCTTCCTTGTTCCCCTTTTTCAGGCAATACCTCACCTTTAAATATCCAAACCTTCACCCCAATACTTCCATATTTTGTAATTGCCTCTGAAAATCCATAATCAATATCTGCTCTCAAGGTAGAAAGAGGAACTCTCCCAACTCTATACCATTCACTTCTTGCTATTTCAGCACCTCCAAGTCTTCCTGAACATTGTACTTTCACTCCTTGAGCTCCAAATCTCATCACCAGAGTTACTGCTCTTTTCATAGCTCTTCTAAATGAAACTCTCCTTTCAATTTGATTGGCTATATTTTCAGCCACTAATTGTGCTTCTAACTCAGGTCTTCTAACCTCATTTACTACCACTTCAATTTCCTTATTTTTCAATAAGTTAACTAACTCATTTCTTATTCTTTCAATTTCTGCCCCTTTTTTACCTATTATAATTCCTGGTCTTGCAGAAGATATTATAACCTTTACTTTATTTGAGGCTCTTTCTATTTCTATTCTAGCAACACCTGCATGATAATAATTTTCTTTCAAATATTTTCTTATTAGATAATCTTCATGTACATATTTAGCAAACTCTGAAGATTTAGCTACCCATCGAGAATCCCAAGTTCTGGTAATGCCAATTCTTAATCCCCTTGGATCAACTTTTTGCCCCAAGATTACCCCCTTTTACTCTTTTTTTCTTCTTTTTCTTCAACTACTACAGTAATATGGCTCATTCTTCTTAAAATTCTACTCGCTCTTCCCCAGGCTCTTGGCCAAATTCTTTTTAACCGAGGACCTTCATTTACAACAGCTTCCACTACATATAGCTTATCTACATCCATTCCATAATTATTTTCTGCGTTAGCAATTGCACTTTCTAACACTTTTTTAATTATTCGAGCTGCCTTTTTAGGAGTAAATTGTAAAATATTTAAAGCTTCATCTACTTTTTTCCCTCTTATTAAATCTATTACTAACCTTGCTTTATAAGGAGAAATTAATACATATTTAGCAGTTGCACGAGCTTTCATTATTAGTCTCCTCTTATTTTTTCTTTACTCCTTTAACCCTTCCTTTATCTGCAGGATGTCCTTTATAAGTTCTAGTAGGAGCAAACTCCCCTAATTTATGTCCTACCATATTTTCTGTTACATAAACTGGAATAAACTTATGTCCATTATGAACTGCAAAGGTTAATCCTACCATTTCAGGAATGATAGTAGAACGCCTACTCCAAGTTTTTATAGGTTTTTTATCCCCTGTTTGCTTGGCTTTTAAAACCTTTTTAAGCAAATGTTCATCTACAAAAGGCCCTTTCTTTTTTGATCTGGGCATCCCAAATTACCTCCCATTTATTTTCTTCTTTTAATAATAAATTTATCAGAAAGTTTTTTTCCTCTTGTTTTTAGACCTTTACATAACCAACCCCAAGGAGAACAAGGATGTCTTCCTCCATGAGACCTTCCTTCTCCACCTCCTAAAGGATGATCAACTGGTCTCATTGCAACTCCTCTCACATGAGGTCTTCTACCAAGCCATCTACTTCTTCCTGCCTTTCCCAATGAAATATTTTCCCATTCTAAATTTCCTACTTGACCAATCGTTGCTTTGCAATCCCCATGAATCATTCTGATTTCGCCTGAAGGAAGTCTCAATATTACATAATTTCCTTCTTTACCTAAAATCTGAGCAAAGGCTCCAGCTGAACGAACTAACTGACCTCCTTTTTTTGGTCTTACTTCTATATTATGAACCATGGTTCCTACTGGAATATTTTTTAAAGGTAAAGCATTTCCTATCTTTATTTCTACATTCTCCCCAGATATTACTGTATCCCCAACTTTTAATCCTACAGGAGCTAAAATATACCTTTTCTCCCCATCAGCATATTGAAGAAGTGCAATATTAGCAGATCTATTAGGATCATATTCTAAAGTTATTACTTTAGCTGGAATGTTATCTTTATCCCTTTTAAAATCAATTATTCTGTAAAGTCTTTTATGCCCTCCTCCCCTGAATCTCACAGTAATTCTTCCGTAATTATTTCTTCCTCCTGTCTTTTTTAAAGGTTCTATTAGACTTTTTTCAGGTTCTTTTTTAGACAATTCAGGATTAATTAAATAGGTTTGAAATCTTCTTCCTGATGAAGTAGGTTTACATTTTTTAACAGGCATTTCTATCACCCCTTTTAAATTGTTTCAAAAAATTCTATTCTACTTTCAGGAGCCAATCTCACAATAGCTTTCTTTCTAATAGAAGTCCTTCCTGGATTTCTAAGACTGCCCTTAGGTTTACCCTTCACTTTAATGGTTTGAATATCTATTACTTTAACTTTAAATAATTCTTCTACTGCTTTTTTTATTTCTATTTTATTGGCTGAAGGATTTACCCAAAAACTTACTTGATTATACTTTTCCTTCAAAGACATAGACTTTTCTGTAATAATAGGAGCCAAAATTATAGTTCTTGGATCTTTCATTTCTATCTCCTTAAACGCTCCTCAATTTTTGGTAAAGCTTCTTTTATCAAGATTAAATTTTGGTGATTTAAAATATCATAAACATTTAATCCTTCAACTGCTAATATCTTTATTTTAGGTAGATTATCTGCACTTTTTTCTAACACTAAATTTCTTTCAGGAACCACTATTAATGCATCATCAATTCCTAAGTTATTTAAGAAGGTTTTCAAAGTTTTAGTTTTAGGTATATCTTTAACAGGAAAATTTTCTGCTACATAAATTCTATTTGCTAAAGCCCTAGAAGATAAAGCCATTTTTAATCCTAATCTTCTAACTTTTTTATTAAGTTTAAATTCATAGCTTCTTGGTTTAGGTCCATGCACCACTCCTCCTCCTACCCATTGGGGAGCTCTGATAGATCCTTGTCTTGCTCTTCCTGTATGTTTCTGAGCCCAAGGTTTTCTTCCTCCACCTCTTACCTCTCCTTTTGTTTTAGTACAGGCAGTTCCTACCCTCCATCTTGCCATTTGCCACCTAACAATTTCATGTAAAATCCCCACTTTAGGAGAAATTCCATAAATATCAAAAGGTAATTCCACTTCACCTATTACAGTAGCTGAAGCATCTATAAGTTTTGCTTTTATAGCTTCCATTTTTAACTCCTCTTTTCTTTAAAATAAATTATAACATATCCATTAACCCAGCCAGGAACACCACCTTTAACTAATATTAAGTTTTTATCAGGAATTACATCAATTACTGTCAAATTTTTGATAGTAACTGTCTCATTTCCATAATGACCTGGCATTTTTTTACCCTTTATAACTCTTCCAGGAAAAGTGGTGGCCCCACTTGAACCCTTTTTACGATGAACTTGTTTTGCTCCATGACTCATTGGTTGACGAGAAAAATTCCATCTTTTAATACCTCCAGTAAAACCTCTTCCCTTTGAAGTTCCTGTAACATCTACTTTACTACCTTTTTCTAAGACTATATCAGATAAAGTAATATACTGACCCTCTTTAAATTCTGAAGGATCTTCCACTTTAAATTCTCTTAAAATATAAAATCCTGTCTCAAGCCCAGCTTTAAGAAAATGCCCTATCATAGGAAAAGAACATTTAGTTAATTTTTTAGAATCAAAACCTAACTGAACTGCATTATATCCATCTTTTTGAAAAGTTTTTACTTGAACTACTGCACAAGGACCTACTTGTAAAACTGTAACTGGAATTGCATTACCTTCTTCATCAAAAATTTTTGTCATTCCTAATTTTTTCCCTATCAATCCCTCGAGCTTCATTTTTAATACTCCTTCTAAACCTTTATTTCTACTTCTACCCCTGCAGGTAACTCCAATTGCATTAATGCATCTATAGTTTGTTGAGTGGGTTCTAATATTTCAATAAGTCTTTTATGAATTCTCATCTCAAATTGCTCCCTTGAATTTTTATCAATATGAGGAGATCTTAAAACAGTCCATCTACTTATTTTGGTAGGAAGTGGTATAGGTCCTACAACTTTAGCTCCTGTTTCTTTTGCAGTATTTACAATACTTGCTACAGACTTATCAAGAATTCTATAATCAAAACTTTTTAATTTTATTCTTATTTTTTGCACAGGTATCATCCTTTAAACCTCACAGTTTTTTCTCTATTCTATTATTTGAGTAACCACTCCTGCTCCTACGGTTCTTCCTCCTTCTCTTATAGCAAATCTCAAACCCTCTTCCAAGGCAACTGGTTTTATTAACTCAATCTCTAATTCTATATTATCCCCAGGCATTACCATCTCT
>CALLJG010000014.1 GCA_938091335.1 uncultured Thermodesulfobacterium sp. | reverse complement strand
ACTATGAAGGAAGACTGGTAGAACTGCATCTTACAAATGAATTCATAAACGAAGAATTTGAAGAAATTTCAGAGGGTGTAGATTTTGAAACTAAAGAAAGTTTGAAAAATAAGTTTGCTCGTTTAGAAACACTGATTCTTGCAGAGAATAGGCTTAAAAGAATTGCAAAAGATATTGTAGACCATTTTAATAAAAGGGTTCAGGAGTTTAAAGGTAAAGCAATGGTTGTTACAATAAGCAGAAAAGCTGCAGTCAAACTTTATGAAGAAATTATAAAACTACCCGATGCTCCCTCTGTTGCTGTTGTTATTTCAGGAAATAAAACAAAAGACCCAGCAGATTTTCATCCTCATATTAGAAATAAGCACGAGATGGAAAAAATTGCCAATGATTTTAAAAATCCTGATACTGATCCCCAAATGGTTATTGTTGTAGATATGTGGCTTACAGGCTTTGATGTCCCCTGCTTAAATACAATGTATTTTGATAAGCCGATGAAAAACCATTCCTTAGTCCAAGCCATAGCAAGAGTTAATAGGGTATTTAAAGATAAACCAGGTGGTTTGATCGTTGACTATATTGGCATTGCCGATAACTTGAGAAAATCCCTTGCTGTATACACACCTGAAACTATAAAAAATGTTTTTGTGGACATTCAGGAAGTCCTAAATCAATTAAAAGAAAAATATGATATAGTCAGCGCACTTTTTTATAGTCTTGATTATCAAAAATGGAAAGAACTCCCTCCAGAGGCTCTCTCGGAACTAACTACAAAAGCCTACGAAAAGGTTTGCGAAGATGAGGAAACTAAAAAGAGATTTTTAAAAAACTTTCTCACCTTGAAAAAACTCTATGCACTCGCAAGTCCACATCCTGAAGTTTTCAAAATAAAAAATGACTTAATATTTTTTGAAATGATAAAAAAGATGATTGTCAAATATTCCACTGCAAAAATTAAAGATATAACCCGTGATTTAGAATATGAAATCAGCCATCTAATCTCCAAAAGCATATCTGCTACAAAGCCAATAGATATAATGAGTTTGACGGGTAAGTCAAGAGCTGATATCTCAATACTAGATGACGAATTTATTAATAGGTTAAAAAATATGGAATATAAAAACTATGTAGCAGAACTTCTAGCAAAGATAATAAAAGATGAACTTAAAGTAAAGTCTACAATCAATCCTCGGAGATATCGCTCTCTATATGAAATGCTTCAGAAGATAATAGATAAATATAATGTTAAAATTTTAGACGCTGTGGAAGTGATAGAAAAATTGATAGAAATTGCGAAAGAGATAAAACAAAAAATAGAAGAAGGCAAAAAACTTAATTTAACAGAAGAAGAGCTTGCCTTTTATGATTTGCTTTTATCAAAAAAAGAATTTTTCAGAAATTACAAACAAGTTGAAGAAGTTGCGAGAAAAATTGTAAATATACTTGGTGGTTATGTGAGGGTTGCCGATTGGAATAGAAAAGAAAATTTAAAAGCAACAATTAGAAAAGCGCTGAAAGATGTTTTGATTAAAGTTACTGATGGTAGAGTAGAATATAAAGAAATAGACCAACTTTCAAAAGAAATTATAAACTGTGCCGAGGTTATATACGCTGTAGCATGAATTAAATTTCTAATAATTTAAAAACACAGCAAAAATCCTGAACTCCAAACAAGAGAATGTAATTTATCCAAACAAATCATCTCTTAAAAATCACCCCTAACCTTTTTCAAAAATATTTGAATTTTATCAAATAAAAGTTATAAAAGGATCATCTCTCACGAAGGTAAAGGGCTTTAATTATTGCGCCTGTTATTGGTATAAGAAGCCACCTCCCATCATCTTTGTTCATAAAAAGCTTGCATTCAGAATAACTAGTTTTTAAAATAATTTTTGCCTTGACTTGGAAGATTTTTAAAGTATGTTTAAAATTGATATAGTGAGTTATGATGATTAGGATTAAAATTTGATTTAAAGACTTTTTTAGCTTATAAGATTGGGTTAAAATTATATTGAAAAAAAGGCTTCAACTTCAAATTAAAAAGATTTATCAGCCTATCAATTCACTTCAAGAAATAAAAATACATCATATCCAGTGGAAAGTAAATGTACTTACTCATATTTTAAATGAAGAGTATGAGTGTATTACTTTGGATAAATTCTTTGCACAATTAATATAAGCTTTAAAAAAATTTAGTTTCAATATTTAAAAAAGGAGATGAAAAACTCTCCTTGAGAGGAATTTTTTCACAATTTCTTTATTTTAAAAAAGTATTAGATATATTATTTGAGTTTAATAAAGTTTTAAGAATAGGTACAAAAATTGCAATATTTGCAAAAAAATAGAAATGTATTAAAAAAATAATTTTAATTTAATAAAATTTTAATAAGGAGGGTGGCTATGAAATTAAATCCTATAGTTATGAAAGATTATGAAATAGCTTATGCAGCAGAGAAAAATATGAAAACCATTTATACCCTTGGGGAGGAAATGGGACTAACTAAAGAGGAATTACTCCCCTATGGGCATTATGTAGCAAAGATTGATTATAAAAAGGTGTTAGAAAGACTTAAAGATAAGCCTAATGGGAAGTATATAAATGTGACAGCTATTACTCCTACCCCTTTAGGTGAGGGGAAAACAACCACTTTAATTGGTTTAATACAAGGGTTAGGTAAGAGGGGGCAAAATGTAATAGGTTGTATTAGACAGCCTTCAGGTGGGCCCACTTTTAATATTAAAGGTTCTGCAGCAGGTGGTGGGCTTTCCCAAGTAATACCCCTGGATAAATTTTCTCTTGGTTTGACAGGTGATATTAATGCTGTTATGAATGCCCATAATTTAGCAATGGTAGCTTTAACTTCAAGGATGCAACATGAAGCTAACTATAGTGATGAAATTTTAGCTAAGAAGGGTTTAAGAAGACTAAATATTGACCCCAAGAGAGTAGAAATGGGATGGGTAATAGATTTGTGTGCTCAGGCCTTGAGGCATATTGTAATTGGGCTTGGAGGAAAGAATGATGGTTATCCTATGGAATCAAAATTTTGGATAGCCGTTGCTTCAGAAGTAATGGCTATTTTAGCAGTGGCAAAAGATTTAAAGGATTTAAGGGAAAGGATAGGTAAAATTGTAGTTGCCTTTGATAAATTTGGCAATCCTATCACTACAGAGGATTTGGAAGTGGCTGGGGCTATGACAGCTTGGTTAGTTGAGGCAATTAACCCTAATCTAATGCAGAGTATAGAAGGTCAGCCTGTGATTGTACATGCTGGACCTTTTGCTAATATTGCTATTGGGCAAAATTCTATTATTGCAGATTATGTAGCTCTGAAGTTGGGAGATTATGTGGTAACTGAGTCTGGATTTGCTGCAGATATTGGGTTTGAAAAATTCTGGAATATCAAATGTAGATTATCTGGGCTTGTACCTAATGTTTCTGTGATAGTAGCAACTATAAGAGCTCTTAAATGCCATGGAGGAGCTCCTATTCCAAGACCTGGGCAACCTATTCCTAAAGAATATTTAGAGGAAAATTTGGAATGGGTAGAAAAGGGATGTGAAAATCTTCTTCACTGTGTTAATATTATAAAAAAGAGTGGAGCGATTCCTGTTGTGTGTATCAATAAATTTTATGCTGATACAGAAAATGAAGTTAAGCTTGTTAAAAAAATTTGTGAAGAGGCTGGAATTAGGGTAGCTTATTCAGACCATTGGCTTAAGGGTGGAGAAGGTGCTCTTGAGTTAGCCGATGCAGTTATGGATGCCTGTAGAGAAACTCCTCAATTTAAATTTCTTTATAGCCTTGATGAACCCATCAAGGATAGAATTGAAAAAATTGCTAAAGAAGTCTATGGAGCAGAAGGAGTAATCTATTTACCACCTGCAGAGGAAAAGATTAAGATGCTTGAAACAAGTGATGAGCTAAGAAAAATGCCTATTTGTATGGTAAAGACTCATCTATCTCTCTCAGATGATCCCAATAAGAAGGGCGTACCCAAAGGATGGGCTTTAAGAGTTAGAGATGTTTTGATTTTTAAAGGATCGGGCTTTATTGTACCTGTGGCTGGAGATATAAATCTTATGCCAGGAACTGCCTCTGATCCAGCTTATAGAAAAATTGATGTAGATGTGGAAACAGGGAAAGTAAAAGGACTGTTCTAAAGAGGAGGTAAAAAAAATGAGTGCAAAAATTATAGATGGTAAAGCTATAGCTGAAAAAATTAGAAAAGAGATAAAAACAGAAGTAAAGGAATTAAAGAATAAGGGCATTACCCCTGGTCTTGTAACAATCTTGGTGGGAGAAAATCCTGCTTCTGTCTCCTATGTAACAGCAAAACAAAAGATAGCCCATGAACTTGAGTTTTACTCTGTGCAAGAAAACCTTCCTGAGAATGTCTCAGAAGAGGAGCTTCTTAAATTGATACACAAATATAATCAGGATCCTCAAATCCATGGAATTTTAGTACAACTTCCCTTACCTAAGCATATAAATGAGAGAAAAATACTTTATGCAATTGATCCTAGAAAAGATGTAGATGGTTTTCATCCTGTAAATGTAGGAAAGTTGGTGATTGGAGAACCCTGTTTTATTCCTTGCACTCCTTATGGGATTCTTATGCTTCTTGCTGAAACAGGGGTACCTGTGAATGGGGCAGAGGTGGTAGTGGTAGGAAGAAGTAATATTGTAGGAAAACCTATAGCAATTTTACTTATGCAAAAGAGAAAGCCGATAGGGAATGCAACTGTCACTATTTGCCATACTGGTACTAAAAATATAGCAGAGCATACCAAAAGGGCTGAGATTTTAATTGTAGCAGCAGGAGTACCTAAATTTATCACAGCTGATATGGTAAAAGAGGGAGTAGTTGTTATAGATGTGGGAGTAAATAGAATTGGAACAACACCTGAGGGTAAAGCCAAACTTTGTGGAGATGTAGATTTTGAGTTTGTGAAAGAAAAGGCAAGTTATATAACTCCAGTACCAGGAGGAGTTGGTCCTATGACTATAACTATGCTTATGAAAAATACATTAGAATCTGCAAAAATGTGGGCTGGGCTTCCCTCTGAAGTAGTTTAGTGATTAATTTCACAAAATATTAAATAAATAATAAGAGAGGTGTTAATTTATGATAGATGAAAAAGCAAGGTTTGGAGAAGGAAAGTCTCATATGCAAAGTAAAACTCTAGAGGAGATCTATAATAAATTGAAAATAGAGATTCTTACAGCGCCAAAGAGAGTTGAGAAAAGAGGAACTCTCCCATGTCTTTTTGGGAAAGGAGGAACTTGTTGTAGAGTTTGCAATATGGGTCCTTGTCAGGTAGTAGAAGGGGTAGAAGAATTAAGAGGAATTTGTGGAGCTTCAGCTGCGACCGTTGTTGCTAGAAACTTTGCCCGAATGGTAGCGTCAGGAACGTCGGCTCACTCTGATCATGGAAGACATATAGCTAAAGTCTTTTACGACACTGTAAATGGTGAAGTACCTTTTGAAGTTAGAGATAAAAGAAAATTAAAGATTGTAGCCCAAGCTTTTGGGGTTGATCCAAATCTGCCTGAAGAGAAAATGCTTAAAGAGTTGGCAGATGCAGCTTTGAGAATTTTTTCACAACAAAAGGGAGAAATTATTCTAACTCATAGAGCCCCTAAGTCACTTTTAGAGAAGTGGAGAAAGTATGGAGTAGTTCCAAGAGGGGTTGATAGAGAGGTAGTGGAGCTTATTCACAGAACAAGTGTTGGAGTTGATCAGGATTATAAGAACATTCTTATGGGTGCAGCTAAGTGTTCCCTTGCAGATGGTTGGGGAGGTAGTATGGTGGCTACAGAACTTCAAGATCTTCTCTTGGGGAATCCTCAGCCAATTCGGGCGAAAGTAAATATTGGGCTTGGTGTAATAAAAAAGGATTATGTAAATGTAGCTGTACATGGACATGATCCATTATTGGCAGATTCTCTTGCTCAGGCATGTGATGATCCAGAAATCATAGAAGAGGCAAAAAAGGTTGGAGCAAAGGGAATTAATCTTTCAGGAGTTTGCTGTACCGGAAGTGAAGTATTAATGAGAAGAGGGATCCCTGTTGCAGGTTCCTTTATTCAACAAGAGGTAGTTATAGCTACAGGAGCAGTTGAAGCCATTGTGGTTGATGTGCAATGTATTATGCAAAATGTTGTAGAAATAGCCAAACATTTTCATACTGCTGTAATTACTACAAGCCCCATTGCTAAGATGGAAGGAGCCCTTCATATCCCTTTTGATGAAAAGCGAGCTTTTGAGGTAGCCAAAGAAATTTTAAAAATAGCCATTGCAAGATTTCCGCAAAGAGATCCCTCTAAAGTGTATATTCCAGACCATAGTGTAGATATTGTAGCAGGATTTAGTCACGAAACTATTATGTATATTTTAGGGGGAAGGTTTAGAGCAAGTTATAAGCCTTTAAATGAAAATATTATTAATGGAAAGATTTTAGGAGTTGCTGCTATTGTAGGATGTACTCAATATAGAGTTTCTGAGCCTATTCAAGTGGAATTAGCAAAGGAACTTATTGCCAATAATGTATTAGTATTAGCTACAGGTTGTTCAGCAACTATTATGGCTAGTGCTGGGCTTCTTTCTCCTGAGTCTTTAGAATTAGCAGGTCCTGGTTTAAGAGAGGTATTAGAGGCAGTAGGATGTCCTCCAGTTATTCATATGGGGTCCTGTGTAGATAACTCGAGAGTACTTATAGCTGCGACAGAAATGGTCCATACCGGAGGATTGGGGGAGGATATTTATCAGCTTCCTGCAGTAGGATGTGCACCTCAGTGGATGAGTGAAAAGGCAATTGCAATTGGTATGTATTTTGTAGCATCAGGTGTTCAAGTGGTTTTTGGACCTGATTTTCCAACTCTTGGAAGTAAAACTGTGACAGATTTTCTTTTCAATGAGATTGAAAACTACCTTGGAGGTTCTTGGAGAGTAGCAAGAACCGCTAACGAATTTGCTAATATTATGATAGATAGAATTAACTTTTGTAGGAAAAATTTAGGTATTGACAAACCTAAACCAAGAGTACTATTTGATATGGATATGAGAAGGGCCTTGGAAGGACCTAAATATATACCTATTTTCCATGATCTTGGTTGTTTTGGAGCGTCTACAAAATTTGAGGTTGAAAAAGAGTTATTAAAAAGGGAGGTATGAAGTTAAATGAAAAAGGCCAAAGGGAAAGTTTTAGTGGTGGGAGGAGGAATTGCAGGAATCCAGAGTGCTCTTGATTTAGCAGAGCTTGGTTATTATGTCTACCTGGTTGAGAAGAAAGCAAGTATTGGCGGGGTGATGGCTCAGCTGGATAAAACCTTTCCCACTAATGACTGTAGTATCTGAATCCTTGCTCCTAAGATGGTGGAGGCCGGGAGGTCTCCCAATATTGAAATTTTAACCTTAACAGAGGTGCTTGAGGTTGAAGGAGGGGCAGGGGATTTTAGGGTTACCATTAGAAAAAATCCTCGTTATATTGATCCTGATAAGTGTACAGCCTGTGGTGAGTGTATGAAGTATTGTCCAAGACTTGCTGTGGATACATATAATGCAAATTTAAATTTTACAAGGGCTGCTCGCATTGATTTTCCTCAGGCTGTTCCAACTAAATATTATATAAATCCTGAAGTTTGTTTACGGTTAAATTATGAAACCTGTCAGTTATGTGTAAATGTCTGTGGCCCAAAGGCTATTAATTTTGATCAAAAACCTGAGATAAAAACTTTAGAAGTTGGTGCTATTATTTTAGCTACTGGTTTTGGAAGTGTCCCACTTAAGGCTTTAGAAAAGTTTTGTTATGGTAAATATAGTGATGTAGTGCATAGTATTGAAATGGAAAGACTAACCTGTGTATCAGGGCCAACAGAAGGGGAGGTAATACGTCCTTCTGATTTTAGACATCCCAAAAAAATTGCCTATATTCAGTGTGTTGGTTCAAGGGATTTAAGCTGTAATCAACCCTATTGTTCAAGTGTTTGTTGTATGTATGCGGTAAAGCAAGCTTCAGTGATTAAGGAGCATAAACCTGAGGTTGAAATAACTCTTTTCTTTATGGATATTAGGACACAGGGGAAAGGCTTTGATGAATCCTTTAAGAATGCTGTAGAGAGATATGGATTTAGAATTATTAGGGCAAGACCTGGAAAAGTAGATAGAGTAAATGGTAAATTAGCTTTGAATTATGTAGATGAAGATGGAAGTGTAAGAAGGGAATATTTTGATCTAATTGTTTTATCTGTTGGTCTTTCAGCACCTGAAGATGCAGAAAAACTTTCAAAAGTTTTTGGGATTAAGCTTAATGAATTTAGATTTGCAAAGACTAATTATCTTTCACCTATTGAGACCTCACGTCCTGGTATATATGTAGTTGGTGCTTTTCAGGGGCCAAAGGATATTCCAGAAAGTGTCATTCAGGGATCTGGAGCTGCAGCTTTAGCTTCTGAATTACTACATGAGGGAAGATGGACCTCTACTGTGATAAAAAAATATTCTCCTGAAGATATAGAATTAATGAGTGGTGAACCAAGGATTGGAGTATTTGTATGTCATTGTGGAGTTAATATTGCAGGGGTGGTAGATGTAAAGGATGTAAGGGATTATGTAAAGAACCTTCCAGGAGTTGTTTTATCAGAAGATGTTCTTTTTGCTTGCTCCCAGGATTCTTTAGAGCAATTAAAGGAAAAGATAAAAAAATATAAATTAAATAGAATTGTAATTGCGTCTTGCAGTCCAAGAACTCATGAATCCCTTTTTCAGGATACTTTAAGAGAGGTTGGGCTGAATCTAGCTTTTATTGAAATGGCAAATATTAGAGATCAATGTGCTTGGGTACATTCAGATGATCCTATCAAAGCAACTGAAAAGGCAAAAGATTTAGTAAGGATGGCTGTAGCTAAGGCAAGAAAACTAACTCCTCTTGAGCTACAAGGAGTAAAGGTAACCCCTTCTGCTTTAGTTATTGGAGGAGGAGTAGCTGGGCTTCTTTCTGCTTTTTCTATTGCAGAGCAAGGATTTGAAGTGTACTTAGTAGAGAAAGAGAAAGAGCTTGGAGGAAATCTAAGAAGATTGAAATTTCTTATAACAGGTGAGGATCCTCAGCTCTTTTTAAAAGATTTAATAAACAAGGTAAAAAATCATCCCAAGATTAAAATTTACACTGAGGCAGTCATTGAAAATATTTCAGGATATGTAGGTAATTATACTTCTACAATTAGAAGAGGAGAAGCTTCAGAGATTATTAATCATGGAGTAGTTGTGGTAGCAACAGGGGGTAAGGAATATAGGCCAAGCAAATACCCTTTAGATGGGAAAAATGTTATCACTCAACTTGAGCTTGAGGAGAGATTAGATAAAGGGGCAAAGAGAGGGGTTCCCAAGAAGATAGCTATGATTCAGTGTGCTGGTTCACGGGGTGAGGAGCTTAAGTATTGTAGTAAGGTCTGTTGTGTGCAGGCGCTAAAGAATGCACTTAAAATAAAAGAACTAAGTCCTGAGACTGAGGTTTATGTTTTATATATGGATATGCGTGCTTATGGGTTTTATGAAAAATATTATTTAGAAGCAAGAAAGAAGGGAATACATTTCATTAGATTTCCTGAAGATAAAAGACCTATAATTGAAATTCAGAACAAAAAACCAGTAATAAAGTTTTGGGATATCTTATTACAAGAGGAATTAGAGTTAAAAGTTGATTTATGTGTACTTTCTGTAGGGATTGTGGCAGAAGATGTAAGAGAGATAGTAAATATGTTGAAATTACCTACAACTGAAGATGGATTTATAATGGAGGCTCATATAAAGCTTAGGCCAGTTGAAACAGTCACAGATGGAGTTTTTGTGGTAGGGCTTGCTAATGGCCCACAGCCTTTGACAGAGGTTTTAGCTCAGGCTAGAGCTGGAGCTGGCAAAGCAGCTATACCTCTTGCTAAAGAATTCATTGAGGTTCCGCCTATTGTAGCAAGTGTAGATGAGGTAAAGTGTATTGGATGTAGTATTTGTGCAGAGATTTGTCCATTTTCAGCTATTGAGATGGTTAAAGTAGAAAAAAGGAAGAAAGCTCAGGTCATTAAGGCTGCTTGCAAAGGATGTGGAATTTGTGCCTCACATTGTCCAGTTTTTGCAATAGATGTGGGTGGTTTTACTTTAGATGCTATTCTTGAGCAAGTGAGAGGGTTTAGAAAAGAAGACCAAGAGATAAAAGAGGAAAAGAAAGTAAGTGAAATATAAAAGGAGGGAGAAATGGCATTTGAACCAAGGATATTAAGTTTTATGTGTCATTGGTGATGCTACGCAGCAGCAGACGCGGCCGGGGTGGCTCGCTACAATTATCCACCTTTTCATAGGGTAATAAGAGTTATGTGTAGTGGAAGAGTAGATCCTCTTTTTATTTTTGAAGCCTTTTTCAATGAAGCCGATGCAGTGATGGTAGGGGGGTGTAAATTAGGGGAGTGTAAGTATTCAGAGGGAAATTTCCAGGCTCTTATTATGGGAGAAATGGTTTGGTCTTTAATGAGATTAATTGGTTTAAATACTGAAAGATTTAAATTAGAATGGGTTTCAACTGCTGAGCCTGTGAAATTAGTTGAAGATATGAAGGCTTTTATGTTAAGGGTAAGAGAGCTTGGGGCTTTAGGGGGGATAGAAGGAAAAACAAAAAAGGATTTAGAGTTTTGTTTGCAATCTGCTATTTCAGTTTGTAAAAATATACAGGTTAGAACTGCTTTTGGTAATATTGCTAAGGAATTAAAAAAAATGAAAGATTTTTCCTTAGAAACTATCTCTAAGAAGGTTGGGGAAAAACTTTTACCTTTACTTAAAAGTAAACTTTATGAAGTGGAAATTAAAACTCTCATTCAAGATGGTCCAAAAAGTTTAGACTTTTTAGTAGAAAAAACTGGAGCAAAGCCTGAAGAATTGTCAGCTATTTTAAATAAAATTATGAAAACTTAAGGAGGGATTATTGAAGTTAGAAAAAATTGAGAAGGGAGAGCTTATAAATTTTGTAAAGAGAGAAGTTGAGACCTTCAACCAATGTTTTAGGTGTGGAGCTTGTTCTGGGATTTGCCCTGTAAAAAAGACTACTCAGGTTTTTGATCCAAGAAAGATTATCTATTTATTAATGCTTGGTTTTATAGATAAGTTAATAAATGAAATTTTATGGTATTGTTCACAGTGCGGAAGTTGTGTGCCTGTTTGCCCAATGGAAGTAAAGCCAAAGGATGTGATAAAAAGCCTTCGTGATTTTGCTTTAGAAAAAAATCTTGTTTCAGAGGATAAACTCTTTGAGATTGGAGTTTTTGCAAGAGTTAATCCAGAAAAGTGTGTTGTATGTCTAACCTGTGTACGGACTTGTCCTTTCTCTGCAGCAAGTATAAAAGACATAGGCTATGCTTATATAGATCCTAAAAAATGCAAAGCTTGTGGGATATGTGTTAGGGAATGTCCAGCAAGTGCTATCGAGCTTAAGCTAAAACCAGAGTATTTGGAGATTAGGAGCTAATGAAGAAAGCCTTGAAAATTAGTATTTTATGTTGTAATTATACAAATCTTTCAGAAAGAGAGGATTTAGAGAAAGTCCTTGGAGTGCTTGAGATTAAAAGATTTCCCTGTTCAGGGCACATAGAGATTACAGATATTTTGAGAGCTTTTAGAGAGGGTGCAAGTGGGGTGATGGTAGGTGGGTGTGAAAAAGGTACTTGTCATAATGAAAGAGGAAGTGAAAGGGCAGAAAAAAGGGTGCTTGAAGCTAAAAAAATTTTAGAAGAAATAGGGATAGAAAAAGAGAGATTAGCTATATTTTATATACCAAGACTTTCTGCGGAGGATTTTGTTAACAATGCTAAGGTTTTTTATGAGCTTCTTTTAAAACTTGATTTAAAGGAGAAAGGTCAATGATCATAGCAGAGAGAAGAACTATACCTGAGATTTTAGAAAATATTGAGCCTTATAAAAAAGTTTTATTGCTTGGATGTAGAGGATGTGTAGCTGTTTGTTCTGCAGGTGGGGATAGAGAAGTTGCTATTTTGGCTGAAGCTTTAAGATTAGCAAGAAGTAGACAGGGTAAAGAGATAGAAATAATAGAGACAACTTTTATCAGACAATGTGATCCAGAATATTTGGAACCTTTGAAAGAGTTAGGAAAAAAGGTTGAAGCAGTGGTTAGTCTTGCCTGTGGAGTGGGGGTTAATTTAATTGCGGATCTTTATCCAGAGTTAAGGGTTTATCCAGGGGTTGATACCTCCTTTTATGGAGCAAATATTGCTCTGGGAGAGTGGGTAGAGAAGTGTAGAGGATGTGGAGATTGTATTATTGATAAGACTGCAGGGCTTTGTCCAATTGCTCGATGTGCCAAAAATTTGTTAAATGGCCCTTGTGGGGGTTCCAAAGGTGGAAAATGTGAGGTAAGAAAGGATATGAGTTGTATTTGGCATGAAATTGTAGAAAGGCTTAAGAGTAGAGGAGAGATGGAGAAACTTTTAGAAATATGGAAACCAAAGGATTGGAGACCAGCAGGTGGAGAGGGGTTAAGAATTAGAGTGAGAGAAGATCTAGAAATATAGGAGGAGGGTTATTTTGGAGACAAAAAGTCAACTTCAGAAGATTTTAGAGTCTGGGAAATTTGCTGTAACTGCTGAGATCGGGCCACCAAGAAATGCAGATGGAGAAGTTATAAGAAAAAAAGCTCAACTCCTTAAAGGTTATGTAGATGCAGTAAATATTACAGATTGTCAGACAGCAGTAGTTAGGG
Source organism: uncultured Thermodesulfobacterium sp. (assembly GCA_938091335.1). Lineage (GTDB taxonomy): Bacteria > Desulfobacterota > Thermodesulfobacteria > Thermodesulfobacteriales > Thermodesulfobacteriaceae > Thermodesulfobacterium. The sequence goes on along the minus strand of CALLJG010000014.1, from coordinate 63,180 downwards.
TTTCCAGTATGGCTTCAGCAATTTTGGTTATGTCTGAAGGATTAGAACCAGTTATACAGATGACTTGCAGAGATAGAAATAGAATTGGCATTCAAGCAGATTTGTTAGGGGCAAGTGCACTTGGAATTAAAAACTTATTATGTCTAACAGGGGATCATCCTAAGTTTGGTAATCATCCCCAAGCAAAACCAGTTTTTGATTTAGATTCTATTCAGCTTTTAAATTTAGTAAAGGGTCTGATAGAAGGAAGATTTGATAATTCTGAAGAGATAAAAGGGAAAAGACCTTATTTCTTTTTAGGAGCAGCGGAAAATCCCTTTGCAGATCCCTTTGAATTTAGACCATATCGTTTAGGAAAAAAAGTAAAGGCTGGGGCTCGTTTTATTCAAACTCAAATAATTTATAATGTTGAGAAATTTAGAAAATTCATAGAGAGATGTAGAGATTTAGGGCTTCTTGATCAAGTCTATATTTTAGGAGGGGTTACACCTCCTAAATCTTTAGGGATGGCTAAGTACATGAAATACAATGTACCAGGTTTGGAGGTACCTGATGAAATTATTAAAAGACTTGAATCTGCTAAGGATAAAAGGGAAGAGGGAATTCGGATTGCAGTAGATATAATTGAGCAGCTTAAGGAGATTCCTGGGGTAAAAGGGGTGCACATAATGGCTATTGAATGGGAAGAGTCAGTGCCTGAGATTGTAAAAAGAGCAGGGCTATATCCTAGAGAGATGATTGCTGAGATTCAGCCACCTTTTGTGGTGGAAAAGGTGATAGAAAAGCCTGTTGAAGTAGTAGTAGAAAAAGTGGTTGAAAAAATTGTTGAAAAACCTATAGAAGTAGTAGTTGAAAAAGTAGTTGAGAAAGAAATACCTTTGGAGACAGAAATGGCTCAAGAAAAGTTTTCTCAAGCTACTATGATTGAAGTGCTTTCAGATTTAAAGGCAAGTTTAAAAAATATAAAGGCAGGAATGGAATCCTTGGAAGAGGCACTTGCTAAGCTGGAAGAGGAGTTTTTAGGGAAAAAAGGAAGAGTTTCTGTTATGAGAGAGGTTAGAAAAGTTGAAGAAATAGAAAAAGAGCCTAAACCTGAAGTGTCTCCTGAGATAAGACCTGAAGAAAGGCTTGAAGAAAAACCTGTTATCTATAAAGAGAAAGAAGTAAAGGAAGAGATAATAAAAGAGTTTAAGGCAGAGGTAAAAGAAGAGGCTAAAGTTGAAGTAGAAAAAGAGATTATTACAGAGATAAAGGCAGAAGAGAAACCTGTTGTTATAGAAAAAGAAGGTGTTGAAATTAAGATTGGAGAATTTAAGAGGGATTATAGGCCATTAAAGGAGAGAGCTTCAAAGATTGCAGAGGATTTATATATAGAAAAATCTACAGCTGAGATCAAAGAAGTAGTTATTGGGAAAGGTGAGAAAGTTATTAAGGTAGGAGGGGTTTCAGCACTTAATTTTCATTATTTTGAGGGGGAGATGAGAAATGGGGTAAAGTTTGCTTTGGAAATCCTTGATGTAAAACCTGAGGATTGGCCTGAGAGCTTAGCTAAGTATTTTAGTGATGTTTTTTATGATCCTGGGCTATGGGCAAAGAAGTGTGTAGAGGAATATGATGCAGAAGCTATATGTTTATATCTTTTGGGAACAGATCCTAATTATTTAGATCTTTCAGCAGATCATGCAAAGAAAGTAGTAGAGAAGGTACTTTCAGCAGTAGATGTTCCTTTAATTGTTTGGGGCTCTGGGAATGCAGAAAAAGATGTAGAAGTTTTGAGAGATTTGGCAGATATAGTTGGGGGAAGAGGGGTAGTTTTAGGGCCTGTTGTTGAGGCAAATTATAAGACTTTAGCTGCTGTTGCTATGGGCTATAATACTCCTGTGATTGCCTCAACTCCTATTGATGTGAATTTAGCTAAACAATTAAACATTCTTATTGAAAATATGGGACTATCTTTAGATAAAATTCTTATGGATCCTTCTATCGGAGCTTTAGGATATGGATTGGAGTATACTTATTCTGTTATGGAAAGGATTAGGCTTGCAGCTCTTTTTGCACAGGATACAAAGCTTCAAGTCCCTTTTATTTGTAGTATTGGAAAGGAGGTTTGGAAAACTAAAGAGGCAGGGCTTCCTAGTGATGATTTAATGGGTGATTCAGAAAGAAGGGGTATTTTAATGGAAGCATTAACAGGAGTGACTTTGGCTTTGGCAGGTGGGGATTTACTTATTATGAGGCATCCTAAATCTGTAGAGCTTTGTAAAAAGCTTTTTGCAGCCTTAAATTCAAGTTAAAGAGAGGTGATAGAGATATGTCTAAAATTATAGCAACAGCTGCTATAAAAGGAGCTTATAAGATTGTAGAGAGGGCTTTTGAAAAATATGAGGAGGCTGTAAAAAAGTTTGGAAAAGAGGCTGAAATTGGTTTCCCCAATACTGCTTATTATTTACCTATTATTTATGCAATCTTAGGATATCCTGTGAAGCGCTTAGGAGATTGTGAAGAAGTACTTCAAGAAGCCAAGAGATTACTACCTGATATACCTTCTGAGAGGACTTGGCTTCCTTATTTAGGGCCTGTACTTGATGCTGGGATGGCAACATTTTTTGCAGAGGAAATAATAGAGGCTATAAAATACTTAGAAAATCCCAATGTATACACCAAAACTGAAGAACCTTTAGAAAATAATATTTGGCTTGGAGCTGCAGATGATACAATTTTCAGGAAAAGGGGAGTTGAGTTTGTGGACGGGACAGCACCTGGTTTTGCAGCTATTCTTGGAGCACCTCCTAATAAAGAGATAGCCCAAAAAATTGCTCAAGAGCTATTAGAGAAGAATCTATATGTCTTTATGCATGATCAAACCAATGGTATTTATATGCCCTATCTACTTAAAGAGGCTGGTGTTCAGCTGGGTTGGCCTACACGCTTAATTCCCTTTGGTCCAGATTATACCTCAGTTGTTTTTGCTATTGGGTTTGCTTGTAGAGTGGCTATGTCTTTTGGTGGAATTAAACCTGGAGATTATTTAGGGAATCTTCTTTATAATAAAGATAGAACTTTTGCTTTTGTTATTACCTTTGGTTCTGTATCTGATGAGTGGTATGCTAATGGAGCTGGAGCTATAAATTGGGGATTTCCTGTAATTTCTGATTGGGATATTCCTGAGATTAAACCCTTTGGTGTTTGTACATATGAGCATGTAGTTTCTAAAGTATCTCATTCAGAAATTGTAGATAGAGCCATTGAAGTAAGAGGATTAAAAGTTACAGCTGTCAAGCTTGACATACCAGTAGCTTATGCTCCAGCTTTTGAGGGAGAAAGGGTAAGAAAAGATGATCTTTATTTAGAGTGTGGTGGTGGAAGATCTCCTGCAGTTGAGTTTTTAGTTTCTGCTCCTTTGGAGGAAGTTGAGGATGGCAAGATTGAGGTTATAGGACCTGAAATAAGTGATGTAGAAAAACTTGGTCTCAAAGGACCTCCTTATGTTCTTCCCTTTGCAGTAGTAGTGAAAGTTGCAGGAGTTAATATGCAGGAAGATTTTGAGGCTATTTTAGAGAGACAGTTCCATCACTTAATAAACTATGCTCAGGGGATTATGCATATTGGTCAGAGAAATATTATGTGGTTAAGAATTAGTAAACAAGCTGTGGGGAAAGGTTTTAAGTTTGAACATATTGGTCGTATTCTTTATGCTAAGTTAAAGCAAGAATATGGTGCTATTGTAGATAAATGTCAAGTAATTATTTATACCATAGAGGATAAGGTAAGAGAAATTATCGAATTAGCTAAAGGTATTTATGAAAGAAGGGATGCAAAACTTGCTGGTCTTACTGATGAAACTGTAGATGTTTTTTATTCTTGTACTTTGTGTCAGAGTTTTGCTCCTAACCATGTGTGTATAATTACACCTGAGAGAATAGGTCCATGTGGTGCTTATAATTGGCTTGATGCCAAGGCTTGTTATCAGATCAAGCCCATAGGACCTAATCAGCCTATTTCTAAAGATAAGGTAATTGATAAAAGGTTAGGACAGTTTTCTGGTATAAATGAATTTATTAAGCAGGCTTCTCGAGGAACAATAGAGAGAGTTAGTCTATATAGTATTTTAATTGATCCTATGACAGTTTGTGGATGTATGGAAGGTATTGCAGCTTTACTTCCTTCTATTAATGGTATTATGATAGTAAATAGAGAATATACGGAGATGACACCTAGCGGGATGAAATTTTCAACTTTAGCAGGTATGATAGGAGGAGGACGAATAACTCCTGGTTTTGTGGGAATTTCAAAACATTATATAACTTCTCCTAAATTTTTATCTGCAGAGGAAGGACTTCTTAGAGTTGTTTGGATGCCTAAGATGCTAAAAGAAGAATTGAGGGAGAAATTACAGAAAAGAGCAGAAGAACTTGGAGTTTCTGATTTAATTGATAAAATCGCTGACGAAACTGTTGCAGTTACTGAGGAAGAAGTAAAAGCTTGGATACAAAAGGTAAAGCATCCTATGTTAAAATTACCACCTTTAATATAAATTTTTTGAAGAGGGATTAAGGGATGGGTCTTACAGGAATTCAGATTCTGGCTAAGCTACCCAAAAAAAACTGTAATGAATGTGGCTATCCTACCTGTTTAGCTTTTGCTATGAAAGTAGCTGCTGGGCAAGCGGAAATTACAGCTTGTCCTTATGTGGATCCTAAGGTAGTGGAAGAAATTGCTGAGGCCACAGCTCCACCTATTAGAACTGTAAAGCTTGGAGGAGGAGACTATATTTACTCCTTGGGAGGAGAGACAGTTCTTTTTAGACATGAGAAGCGTTTTGAAAATCCTCCTTTAATTGGAACTTATATTAGTACAAACATGGATGAGACAGAAATAGCTAGAAGAATAGAGCTTTATAAGAGATTAATTTGGGATAGAATAGGGATAAAACTTCAACCAGAAGTTATTTTTATACAAGGAAAAGTAGATGGATCAAAATTTATAGATTTAGTAAAGAGGGTTAGAGAAGAACTTCCTCAGAAGGCTCTTATTCTTTCTGCAGATGTGCCATCTTTAGAAAAAGTCCTCTCTTTTTGTGAAGATTTTAAACCTTTGCTTTATGGAGCGAGTATAGAAAACTATGAAGAAATGTTTAAATTAGCTAAAGAAAAAAACGTCCCTTTAACTCTGGTTGCGAACTCTTTAGATGAATTAATTGAACTTGCTGAGAAAGGTATTCAAAGTGGTTTAAAGGATTTGGTTTTGGATTCAGGGGCTTTGGGGGTGAAGGAGCTTTTTGAAGATTTAATAATTATTAGAAGAGCTGCCATAAAAAAGAGATTTAAACCTTTTGGATTTCCTGTGATAACCTTTCCTTATAGATATACAGAAGATTATCTTTTAGAGAGTGTCTTAGGAGGATTATTAATTGCTAAATATGCAAGTATAATTATCTTTTCAGATCTTAGGGCTGAGAGTTTATTTAACTTATTGGTTGAGAGAATGAATATTTTTACTGATCCACAGAAGCCCTTAGTTGTAGAGGAAGGAATTTATCCAATTAATGGGCCTGATGAATATTCTCCTGTTGCTATTACTTGTAATTTTGCTTTAACCTATTTTATTGTGAAGGGAGAAATAGAGGGAAGTAGGGTTCCAACCTGGTTACTTATTCAAAATACTGATGGGCTTTCAGTTCTTACAGCTTGGGCAGCAGGGAAATTTGGTGCTGATAGTATTGCAGAATTTGTTAAAAGATGTGGGATAGAAAATAAGATAAAGCATAGAAAACTTAAGATTCCAGGATATTTAGCAGGGATTAAAGGGGAATTAGAAGAGGAGTTACCAGGCTGGGAAATTATAGTTGGACCAAGGGAGGCAAGTGGTTTATCTGTTTCTTTAAGGAAATTATATGCAGAATTGCAAGAATTAAAGAAGGCTTCATAAAATTTTGATTAAAGGGGGATGGAATGGCTCAGACAGTAATTTGTATAGCAGAAAGTATAAATATTATGGGTAAAAGGGCTGGTCAGGCTATGAAAGAGCGTAATCCTGTACCAATCCAAAAGATGGCAAAGGAAGAAACAGCACTTGGAGCAGATTATTTGGATTTAAATATAGGACCTGCCAAAAAGGACGGACCAGAACTTGCAAGTTGGATTATAAAAATAGTAGAAGAGATAGTAGATACCCCTATCTCTCTTGATACAACGAATCCAGAGGCTATTATAGCAGGTGTTAATGCCTCTAAAAATCCTTCCAAAATTTTGATAAATTCTGTTTCTATTCAACCAGAGCGACTTGAAAAACTTGGTCCCTTTGCTGCAGAAAAGGGCTGTGAAGTAGTAGCTTTACTTTGGGGACTTGAGGGTTTACCTAGAGATGCTAATGAAAGAGCAGCTTTAGCTGTGGATTTAATTATGAGATTAAATGAATATGGAATTCCTAATGAAAAAATTTGGGTTGATCCTATTATTACTCCTATTACTTTAGGTGCTGAGCAAATCAAGGAGAGTCTTCTTTTTCTTTCTATGTTAGAAGATATTGCTCCTGGGGCAAAGAGTATAGTGGGTCTTTCTAATGTTTCAAACGGGGTTTCAAGCCGTTTAAGACCCTATTTAAATAGGGTCTTACTTATGATGTTAATGAAATACAATATTTATAGTGCTATTCTTGATATCTATGACAAAGAATTAGTAGAAATTGCAAAAGGGCAACATCCTAATTGGGTAGCATTAGTTCATCGTATAATGGATGGAGATGATCCTGATCCTAAAAGTCTCACTCCCAAAGAACTCGAAATTTATAAAACTGTTAAAGTTTTAACTGGGCAGACCATATTCTCTGAATCTTGGCTTGACTTATAGCTATATTAAAGTAAGAATTTAATTATGATTAGAATTAAAGTTGATAATAAAGAGCTTTTAGTTGAGAAAGGGGCTAATTTACTTGAAGTAGCTAAAAAAGAAGGCATTTATATTCCTGCCTTATGTTATTTAAGAGATAAGATCCCCCCTATTCATTCTTGTGGTTTATGTGTAGTTAAGATTGAAGGTGAAGGTATTGTTAGAAGTTGTGAATATAGAATTGAAAAGGAAATTTTTGTTGAGACAACTACCCCTGAATTAAAGGAAATAAGAAGGAAAATTTTAGAAAATTTAATTGCCAATCATTATGGAGATTGTAAGGCGCCTTGTCATACTCCTTGCCCAGGTGGTTTAAATATTCAAGGTTATATTGGTTTTATAGCCAAAGGAGATTTTAAAGCTGCTTTGGCTTTGATAAAGGAAAAGCTTCCACTTCCAGCTTCGGTGGGAAGAGTTTGTCCCAGATTTTGTGAGCCTGTTTGTAGAAGAGCTTTAGTTGATCAAGCAGTTGCTATCAATAATTTAAAAAGATTTGTTGCTGATTATTGTTATGAGTTTGGAGAGCTTCCTATAGATCTTCCAGAATTAAACGGGATAAAGGTAGCTATAGTTGGAGCTGGTCCAGCTGGGTTAAGTTGTGCTTATTTTTTGAGACTCAAAGGATATGAGGTTACTATCTTTGATAAAGAAGAGGAACCTGGAGGATTACTTAGATACGGTATTCCTACTTATAAATTGCCAAAAGAGGTGCTAAGAAGAGAGACAGAAAATATATTTAAGATGGGAATTAAATTTCAAGGTAGAAAAGTTTGGGGTAAAGATTTTACTCTTAAAGATTTAAAAAAGGAAGGGTTTAAAGCTATTTTTCTTGCTGTTGGGGCAAGAAAGGAAAAATTTTTTGGTTTTAGGGGGGAAGAATTAGCAGAAAGTGGGTTAGAATTTCTTTATCGGTTTAATAAGGGAGAAGAAAAGCCTTCTTATTATCAAAATTATCAAAAAAAGAGATGCGCCATACTTGGTTGTAGTTATACTGCAGTTGAGCTTGCAAGGGTTTTAAGAAGATTAGGAGCTGAGGTAAGTGTTTATTATCCTCGTTCTCGTATGGAGGTTCCTGTTCCTTTAAGAGAAATAGGATATGCTGAAAGAGAAGGAGTAAAGTTTGTATATGTAACAGCTCCTTGGGATTTAACTAAAAGTAATGAGAAATATCGGCTTATTTTAGTTAGAACCTCTCTCACAGAGAAAAGAGAGATTAAGTTTCTTTTTGACACAGCCTTTGAAGAAACCTTTGATTTTGTTTTTAGAGCTTGGGGAGAAATTCCATCAGAGGAATTTATAAAATATGGTGAATTAGAGGCAAAATTAGAAATTACTCCTGAAGGTAATATTAAAGTTGATTCTCAAACTCTACAAACAAATTTAGAAGGTATTTTTGCAGGAGGCGACTTTATTTATGGTTCTAGGACAGTTATTCAGGCTGTTGCATCAGGAAGAAAAGCTGCTCAGAGTATTTCTGCTTTTTTAGAGGGAAAAGCTATTGATAAGGCACCTTTTTCAATTAAATATGATTTTACCAGAGGAAAAAGGGCAGAGGAATTTGATTCAAATTTTCTTGATCTTTTTGCACCAGAAGAAAGGGCTAAACTCAAAGAGAGAGATCCAGAGCTTAGAATAAAAGATTTTGAAGAGGTGTTAATAGGGTTAACTCCTGAAGAGGCTGTAAAAGAGGCCAATAGATGTCTTAGATGTGGTTGTTTGGGTATTCATAAGTGTGAATTTAGAGAAATTATCATTAAAGAGGATATTAATGTTACCAAAGCAAGAAAAAGGATGAAGTATCCTATTCAAAAAGAGCATCTTTTGATTGAAGTAGATTTAAATAAATGTATTGCTTGTGAGAGATGTGTAAGAATTTGTCCTTATTCAGCTATCTTTTTTAAGGTGGTAAACAAAGGAAAATCTACTGAATACATAACCTTTAGATTTACAGAGGCTTGTATTAATTGTGGAGTCTGTGTAGATGTTTGTCCAACAGGTGCTTTAATAAAAAAAGATCTTTTGGTGCCTTATAACAGAAAGAAAGCAAAAGCAGTGAAATCTGTATGTTCTTATTGTGGGACAGGTTGTAATATAACAATTTGGGTAAAAAATGGAACTATTTTAGAGATTACGGGTAGAGATCTTCCTCCTAATTATGGTTTTCTTTGTGTAAAGGGTATGTTTGGTTTTGAATATTATAAAAGCCCTGACAGGTTAACCAAGCCACTTTTAAGAGAAAGTACTTCAGAGGAATTTAAAGAAGTCTCATGGGATTTTGCTTTAAAATTTGTGGCTGAAAGATTTTTAAACATTAAGAATAAGTATGGACCACAAGCTTTAGGATTTCTTTGTTCATCTAAAGTGAGTAATGAAGAAAATTATTTAATGCAAAAGATAGCTCGTAGTATTTTTAAGACGAATAATATTGATAATTCAGCTCGTGTCTGCCATGCTCCTTCAGCCATGGGTCTTGCAGCTACAGTAGGAATAGGAGCTGCTTGTGTGAATTTTGATGAAATCTTAAGGGCTGAACTTCTTTTTCTCATTGGTACAAATTCTTTTGAAACTCATCCCATTGTTTCCCAAAAAGTAATTCAAGCCTTAAATAATGGTGCAAAATGCATTGTAGCAGATCCTCGAAGAATTTATTTTGCAGATAAGGCTAATATCTTTTTACCTCTTCGTCCTGGAAGTAATGTACCACTCTTAAATGGCATGGCTTATGTAATAATAAGAGATAAACTCTATAATGAGGAGTTTATTGAAAAATATGTAAAGAACTTTGAGGCTTATAAACATTATATTCTCAATGAATGGAATTTAGCAAAGGCAAGCATATATACGGGTCTAAAACCTTTTTTAATTGAAGAGGCAGCTTATTTATATGCAGGAGCTAAGAGTGCTTTAATTTTATGGGGTTTAGGAGTCTCTCAGCATCGTTCAGGAACTTATGCAGCTATGGCAGCTGCTAATTTGGCTACACTTTGTGGTTTTTGGGGAAAACCTGGATGTGGAGCCATGCCTCTTAGAGGTCAGAATAATGTCCAAGGTGCCTGTGATATAGGAGGTTTACCCCATGTTCTTCCTGGATATCAGAATTACTTAGATGAGTCTGTAAGGCTTAAATTTCAAGAGGTTTGGGGAACAGATCTTCCTACTCAAGAAGGAAAAACTCTTTCAACTATGCTAAGAGATGCTCTTTCTGGAAAATTAAAGGCACTTTACGCTATGGGTTATGATATAGCTCGGAGTCATGGAGATCTAGGGCAAGTTTGGAAAGCTCTTTCAAATCTGGAGTTTTTAGTAGTTCAAGATATTTTTATGCCTTTTTCAGCAAAATATGCGCATGTTATTTTGCCAGCAGCTTGTCATTTTGAAAAATGTGGCACCTTTACTAATACTGAAAGAAGAGTTCAGCTCTTTGAGAAAGCAGTTGTACCTCCGGGAGAGGCACTTCCAGATTGGTTAATTTTAACCAAGTTAGCAGAAACATTAGGAGTTAAATGGAATTACAACTCACCTGAAGAAATTTTAAAAGAGATAGGGAAAGTTTGGCAGGCTTGGCGAGGGCTTTCTTATGAGAGATTATCTAAAATTGGTATTCAATGGCCTTGTTTTGATGAGAATCATCCTGGTACACCTATACTTTTTACTTCAGGCTTCCCTAAAGGCAAAGTCCATTTGGCTATAGTTAAATATGTTCCACCTTTTGAAGAACCAACCCCTGAATTTCCCTTTATTCTTGTAACTGCTCGTAAATTGGAACATTATAATGTAGGTAGTATGACAAAAAGAAGCAAAGCTCTTACAAGAGTTTATTCACACCCAATTATAGAACTTAATCCTGAGGATGCAAAAAGGCTAAAATTTTTAGAAGGTGCTTTAGTAAAGGTTTGGAATAAGAGAGGAGAAGTGTTTTTTAGAGTAAAACTAAATTCAAGAGTACCTCAAGGACTACTTTTTACTAATTTTCACTTTGAGAGTGCTCTTACTAATCTTCTTATAAGTCCGGGCTTAGATGAACTTATGGAAACTCCAGAATATAAAGTCTCAGCTGTAAATATCAAATTGGCAGAATAAGTTTAATTTTAGCTCTTAACATTGGGGATCTTTTTCTTTAAGGAACTCCTTTATAGTATTCCTTTTCTCATCTTTATGATGTTCTCTTTCTAAATAAAAATTAAGCCAAGAAGAGCTCTTATAAAGTTCCCAATTTCTTGGGGGCAGATAAAAATTTTTATAGGGATAAAAAAACTTTTTTAAAGCTTTTTTAGAGGTTGCCCTTTCAAGGGCACTTACATAATGACACTTTTTTAAAAAAGGGTAGACTTCACAATAACCAGCTATACTTCCTCCACAAGGTCCATTTAATAAATATTTGGCGCACCCACTCTGAGGACAATGATAATTGAACTCCCAAAGGGTGCAATCACCACATTCCTCACAATTAAAAAGAATCTTTTTTATAAAATATTCAAAGAAAGTAAAAGCTTTTTTCAGGCGTGAACTTTTATCTATCCTTAAAATGATTTTTTTTATAAGAGGAAATAGAAAGTTAGAGGGATTAAAAAAAATCTTGTGGATAAGTTCGTTAATTATGTAAGTAGGACTAAATTTATTTTTTAGAGGAAAGGTAAAGCCATTTGTCAAAAGAGTAGGAAGCTCACCTTTTAAAGTCTCATTTGGTAACTCAAGCTTTACTTTATTTCCAAACTCCTCTATAAAGTCCTCACCTTTATTTTCATATTTGTAAAAAGTTTCTAAAAAAAGGAAAATTTTTTGATAATCTAAGGGAAATCCACAAAGATGAACCCCTCTATATCCTAAGGCTTTTAAAATAGAGGTAAATTTAGCTAAAATTTCTATGTTTTTCTTTTCAAAGTCAGGAGCATTTTCTAATTCTCTTAAAATAGTCTCTGTTATAAGAATACCAGGAATTCCTCCCTTTTTGAGTAATTTTACCAAAGAGGGAGTTAAATAAAGGATACTTCCAATAAATGGAATATTTTTGAAAACTTCATCCTCCTTTTCATCCTCCTTTATTTCTTCTAAAAAGCTTGAAAAAATCTTAGAAAAGCCTATCTCTTGAATGAGCTTTAGTTCTTTCCATTTCAGTGGATAAAATCCAACTTGAGTTATAATGAATTTAGCTCCAGATTTTAATTTTTTATAACCTTTTAAGTACTGCCAAAATAATTCTTCATAAGTCATTTTAAAGGGATTAATTACAGCTCCTTTAAAAAAGGGAATTTCTGGAAGTTTTATTCTTCCTTCTGGAGATCCTTTAGGAAGTTCTATCCCCTTTTCCATTTCACTAATCATTTGAAGAAGAAGCACTGAATCTAAATCAAAGACTGGTTTAGCCTTCCCCAAATATCCATAGAAGGGATAATCTCCAGTTAAAACTAAAAGATTATACAAACCCTCTCTATCCAAAGCAAGAAGATCGCTTTCAATTTGATTTCTATTTTTATCTTTGCAAGAAAAATGTATAATTACCTCTAAGCCAAGTTTTTTAATAGTTTTACCAAGAGGTATAGGAGAAAGAGCAGGATGCCCTCCTGCATTATCTGTGATGGAAAAAATCTGAAAAATCCTTTTTTCTACACTTTCCTGAAGAAATCTTAGGATTTCTTGATATTGCCTAGTACGAACACTTCTTCCTGGCACCAATTCAAAGGTAAAAAGAAAATCCTCCTTAGAAAGGAGTTCTCTAAAATTTATACTCATTAGTTTTTTGCTAAGTGTTCTTAATAAGAGTAGTTTAAAATGTTTGTGGAATTAATAATATAATCCTTAGAGGTTATGTTGCAAGATATAAAGATAATTTTCATTCATAGCTTTAGTCAATAACCAACATTGGGATAGTATTACAGGAATAAAATTTCCCAACCCTATGCAGTACTTGGACTCTATGATTTATTGATGAATTTTAAAAAAAAAATCTTTTCTTTTTCAGGAATTTCCTTACGAGGCAGTTTAGAGATGTCTTTCTTCAATGTGTATAGTACTTTAAAATTTTTTTCTAAAATTTCAAGAATCTCTTGCATAGTTTTTTCTGGCAATTCTTCTATACGCAGAAAGACCATTCTTTTATGTTTAGATTTTATTTCTTTCTTATCATCTTCCAATGGGAAAGTTATTTCTTCCTTCCAAGTAAGGAGACTATATGGAGTTATCTCATATTTTTTAAAAATCTCAAAAAGATTAATCAATTCGTTTGGATGGCTAATAAGGAGTCCAATTTGATAAGGACTATAGTAAATTCCTGTAATATAAACGAAGAGTTTAAAAATATCTGTTTGAGTTATGATTCCTACTACATATCCTTCTTTATTAATTACAGGAAGCCCTGAAATTTTATTTTCAAGCATAAGCACTGCAGCATATTCTACAGTATCATCTGGATATACTGTTATGGGGTCTTTAGTCATGATATCTTTTAATTTTAATTCTGAAAGAAGGTAATAAAGTTCATGCACTTCAAAGGTAGTTGTTTTTGAAGGCATAGCTTCTTTAATATCTCTATCAGTTACAATCCCTACTAATTTGTTTTCACTAGTTACGGGAATTCTTCTAATCTTGTGTTCCTTTAAAACTTGAATGGCTTTCATGATAGATGTATTTTCATCAAGTGTTATTACACGTTCTGACATCCAATATTTTACTAACATACTCCCTCCTTTTAGATATTATAAAAAGACTAATTCAATCCTCCATGATTAACAATCTTAATAGGAGAAAATTTACACAACCATAAACAAACCAAATAATTCCAGCTAAAAGATAAAATCTTCAATTCCTCCTTTTTAAAATTTATTTTACTTAAATTCTATTTTAAAGCAAATTTTTTATATAACAATAGATTTTCCCTTTTTTTATGTTTATAAAGCTTGTAAAAATAAGCCACCTCTTGAGGGTGTCTTAGAATCGTTCTTCGGAAATTACAATATTTATCGAAAAATTGCAAAATGTAATGAAAGAAAAGGAAAAGCTTTATTAATAGAGGCATTTAATATTTTTTGGATGAAGCAATTAGGATATCGTGGAAGAAACACAAAAACAAAATATTATTCCATTTGATTGCACCGTTAGCTTATTAAACTTTACTAAAAATATTTGAGCTATAATTATAGATTAAATTTTATTAAAACAAGAATTGAAACATTTACATAAAAGGGCTGGCACCAAAAAATATTAAGAAAGTAGGTGAAAAAATGAAAAAACTTTTAGTATCTTTAATAGGGGTTTTTTAATTGTTTCAACCTATCTTTTTACTTATGCAGGTACTGAAAAAACAAAACCAATGATTCTATCTGTCCACGGACAAATAACTGCAATAGATCTAATGAAGAATACAATCACAATTAGAAAAAAAGATGGGGCAGAATTAACTTTAAAAGCGACTACTGAAAAAACTCAAGCAATGCTGAAAAATTTAAAAGTAGGAGATAAAGTTGAAGTATTATACACAAAAAGTGGAGAAGATTTAATTATCCAAAAAATTCTTAAATCAAAAGCAAAAGAAAAAGAAAAACAAGAAAAGAAATAAAATTTGATAAAAAATATTTCTTATTTTGGTGCCAGCCCTTCAAAATCTTTTAGAGTAACTTTCGCTAAAATAAAGGTTGAAACATCAATTAGGGTAAAGCTTTTCTTTGGTCTCTGGGAGAAACAATTGCTTCCTGACATTTGGATATCTTTTATTGACTTTATCAAATTTTTAAATAAAATTTTTTAAAATTAGGTTTGGAGGTATAAAATATGAAAAAAATTGTACTTGTTAAATGTCAAATGATAAGTGATCAAAATTTTTGTGCAGGAGATTTTAGATGTTTAGTTGCTTTCGCTCGTAAGGAAGGAGAATTTGAAAGATATAAGAATGAGGAAGCTTCTATAATTGGAATTGTTGATTGCGGAGGGTGTGAAGGAAATAAAAATAGAGTTGTAATAAGTTTAGTGCATCTCAAGACACAATTAGCTACTTTAAATGAAAAGCCTGATGTAATTCATATAGGAACTTGTATTATGAAATTCTGTAAGAAAAAAGATGATCTTATAGAAGCTATTAAAGAAAAAGCAGGAATTGAAGTAATAGAAGGAGGCCATCCTTATGTTGCACCCACCATTTTTGGAAGTTAATAAGAAGATTTGGATTTCCATATTTTTTCTTTTTCAATAATATGTAAAACTTCAAATCCTATTTCTTTTAAAGCTTTTGATATAAATCTTCTATGACACTTCCAAGGAAATTTTTCAGCACATATAATACAAGTTAAATTCTTTTTAGCTACCTTTATTAACTTTTTAAAAGCACTTTTAAAACTCTGAGTTTCCATATAATTTTCATATTTTTCTATTCTATAACCACCTAAATTTTCAAAATGATAGTAAAAAATGTTATGGTTTTTAAGAAGTTTTTGAAGATTCTCTTTTTTAAAGTGAGGGAATCTTTGAGAGACAGGCCATCTTCTTACATCAGCAACAGCAGAAATTTTATAAAATTTCAAAATTTCTATAAATTGTTCTTGGGTTCTATTAGAAGTTCCCAAAGTATATATAATCAATTTTTATTTAGGGAAATATAGTTTTTTAGAAGAAAAAGTAAAAGCTTTTCCTCCTTTATGAAGAGGAAGTTTCCAAAATTCCTGATATCCGTATTCATCAAAATTTGTAGCTTCCCAATTTTTAACTTCTCCTATATAAAAACATACTTCTCCTATTTCTATCTCTTTAATTACTTTACATTCCAAATTTGCCAAAGTATTTTTTAATAATGGAATTTTTAAGGTTTTTCCTGGTTTAAACTCTATATTAAAAGTTTTTACTTTATTGATTTTTTTCCCACTTGAGGAGCCCACTTTCCATATTAATTCAAAATCTTCTATTATATTTACTGAAAATTGTTTATATTTTTGAATTAGTTGATGAGTAAAGTGCTCTTTATCACAGGCAAAACCTATTGTAGGTATCTCTTCTGCAATGGGAGTAATCCAGGAACAAGCCATAAAATTTATTTCTCCCTTTTCTACATCCCCACTTCCTATAATAACTACAGGTCTTGGATGAAGAGTTCTATAAAATTTCATAGGTTCTTCTCCTTTAACTTTATATTTATATTTAAATTAATATAAAACTTTTAGATGGAAATAATTTACCAAAAATTTTAAAAGAATATTTAAAAATTGTTTTTATTTGGGTTATTTATATAGGATGGAGTAGTTTGATTTTCAGAGGATGTTTCATTTTGGTGAAAATCTGTTAAAGGTATTTCAGTTAGTTTATTTTCTTCATTTAATATAGGTTTTCCTTCCATTTCTACCTCTTCCTATTCTTCTTTTATAAATTTTTCTTTTTTCATTATATAGTAAACTTTTTTGAACATATGAAGTTGGTTTTAAAGGATTATACTTTATTGGATTAGGCAAAATAGCAGCTAAAAGAGCGGATTCCCAAGGAGTAAGATCATTATTCCATCAATATCAAAACCTTCAAGTTGATGAATTTGTCATCTTCTGCAATAAGAACTGCCTTTTTTAAATAAGGAGATATTTTGTTTAAAGGTACCCATATTTGTTTAATTTTAACCTTTTTACCTCTTTTTTCAAATAGGAGATAGGAATGAGATAATAAATAGGATCTTTAATTTTTTCATGTTATAAAATATTTTTAGCAAATTTTAAAAACAAAATAATACTTTAAAATAATAAAAAAATAATAAAATTAAGGAGGTTAGCTATGTTTTATCAAGCTAAAGATTATTCAAATTTAATTGGGATGTCAGGATTTAGTGAAGTTTTACTTAAAAATCATTTTTTTCTTTATCAAGGGTATGTGAGTAATATGAACAAACTTCTTGAGATTCTTAATACTATGATTAGGGAAGGTAAAGTTACGACTCCTGAGTATGCTGAAATAAAAAGAAGGTTTGGATGGGAATGGAATGGGGTGAGACTTCATGAATATTATTTTGAAAATCTTGGTGGAGATGGGATATTTCCTGAAAATGGAAGATTAGCAAAATTAATAAATGAAAATTTTGGAAGTTTTGAGAACTGGGTGAAAGATTTCAAAGCTACAGGCACAATGCGTGGTATAGGATGGGTAATTCTTTATCAAGATCTTTTTACAGGAAGCCTTATTAATTTTTGGATTAATGAACATGATGTAGGACATCCGTCAGGAGCAAATCCTTTACTGGTAATGGATGTGTTTGAACATGCTTTTATGATTGACTATGGACTTAAACGTGCTGATTATATAGAGGCTTTTTTTAAAAATATTAATTGGCAAGAAGTAGAAAAGAGGCTTAAATAAAATTTTTGGGATTAAAAAATTTATTATTTTGAGTTAAGAAATAAAAATATGAATTAAGAAAGAATTTTTATGCATGCTTTGGTCTTAGTAATTATAGCTGCTTGTGTATTTGTAATTGCCTATCGATTTTACAGTGCCTTTATTGCTGCTAAAGTTTTATCTCTTAATCCAAATCGTATTACTCCTGCAAATTTATTTAATGATGGAAAAGATTATGTTCCTACCAATAGATGGCTTGTTTTAGGGCATCATTTTGCAGCAATAGCTGGTGCAGGTCCATTGGTAGGTCCTGTTCTTGCTGCTCAATTTGGATATTTGCCTGGGTTTTTATGGATTGTAATTGGAGGAGTTCTTGCTGGAGCGGTTCATGATATGGTGGTATTATTTGCATCAGTAAGACATGATGGTAAATCTCTTGCAGAAATTGCAAAAGCTTATGTTAGCCCGTATTCTTATTGGCTTGTACTTGTTACAATCTTATTTTTATTAATAATTGCTTTAGCTGGGCTTTCAATCGTAGTTGTAAATGCTCTTTTTAATAGTCCATGGGGAACATTTACAGTGGGACTTACTATTCCTATAGCTTTTTTTATAGGAATATATCTAAAATGGTTAAGGCCTGGTAAAATTGTTGAGGCAACTATAATTGGAGTTGCTCTGGTAATTTTAGCAGTATTTCTTGGTCCTATCATAAAGGAATCTCCTCTTGCTCCAATTTTTACGCTTAATAAAAAAGAGCTTTCTATTTTAATTCCTCTTTATGGATTTTTGGCTGCAGTTTTACCAATATGGCTTTTGCTTGTTCCAAGAGATTATCTTAGTTCTTATATGAAAATTGGAACAATGGTTTTGCTTGCAATTGGAGTCATTGTTGTGAATCCAATAATTAAGATGCCTCCAATAACAGTATTTATTAATGGAGGAGGTCCTATAATTCCAGGAAAAGTATGGCCTTTTATGTTTATAACTATTGCTTGTGGTGCAATATCTGGATTTCATTCTCTTATCTCTTCTGGTACCACACCTAAAATGGTTGCCAATGAAAAAGATATAAGACTTATTGGGTATGGTGCCATGCTTGCAGAAAGTTTTGTAGCACTTATGGCTTTAATTGCTGCAACAGTACTTCCAACAGCAGATTACTTTGCAATAAATACTCCTCCAGAGTTATTTCAAAAACTTGGCATGCAGGTACAAGATCTTCCATATTTATCAGCACTTGTAGGAGAAGAGCTTGCAGGTCGACCTGGGGGAGCAGTATCCTTAGCAGTTGGTATGGCAGACATATTTTCAAGAATTGGAGGGCTTAGACATTTAATGAATTATTGGTATCACTTTGCTATAATGTTTGAAGCTTTATTTATTCTTACAGTAATTGATGCAGGAACAAGAGTTGGAAGATATTTAATGCAAGAAATTGGAGGTATTTTATATCCCAAGTTTAGAGATCATGGATGGATGCCTGGAATAATTCTTACAAGTGGGGTCTTTACTTTCTGTTGGGGTTATCTACTTTATACTGGAACTATTTCCACTATATGGCCTCTTTTGGGTGTAAACAATCAACTTCTTGCAGGTATGGCTCTTGCAATTACTACTACCTTCCTTTTAAAAATGGGTAAAACAAAGTATATTTGGGTTACTGGAATTCCTATGACATTTGTTTTGATTACTACTGTTGTAGCCGGTTATCAAAACATTTTTAATAATTACTTACCAAAAAATAACTATCTCTTGGCAGTAATTTCTGCAATTATGATAATAATGGTTGGATTAATTCTTCTAGATTCAATAAGAGTATGGATAAAAATTGTCTCTTTACATGTGATGCATGATAAAAAAAAGCAGTTTATCAAGTTTTGAAAAATTATTTTAATTTCCTTTCAGATACTGCGTAATAGTTTCATTAATTTCAGAAGAAATGGGATTGCTGAAAGTTGTAGAATTACTGAAAAAGCTATTAAAGCTGAGATTGAAAAATCATATAGTGTTCCTAAGGTGAGACTACCTAAAAACCAAAATAATCCATATCCAGTATTAAAAATACCGTATCCAATTCCTCTTTTTTCTATTGGAACCAAAAAGGCAACTGTTGCTCTTATTATGGACTCTTGAGCACCCATTCCTATTCCCCATAAAATCATTCCTAAAAAAGCAAAATAAAATCCTCCAAGAAAACAAAGAGGTGCAAATCCTGCTGAAAGAATAATGGATATGATAAGAACGGGTAGTCCCTTTTTATCAAAAAGGAAGCCAAAAAACAAAGCTGCTAATGCATCTACTCCCATTGCTAGTGAATAAAAAATTGGTATCCATTTTTCACTTACGACAGCTACTTTTTTGAAATGATAAGCAATGAGTGGAAAATCAACATATCCAGCACCATTTAAAGCTATAGCAAATAAATAGAGCCAGTAAGCCTTACTTAATCCTTTTGTTTCAATCTGAAGCTTTATTATTTCTAGATCTTTCGGTGAAGGATATAAAAATCTTGCAAAAAGAAGAATTACAATAGCAATAATTGCAGGTATAAACAAAACTGCGAAGGCTACTTTATATCCTCTATGAAAATAAAAAACTCCTGCAACTATCAATGGTCCAATTACTGCTCCAATCTGATCCATTGCTTCATGAAGTCCGAATCCCCATCCACGACCAAGCTCTGTTGTTGCATGGCTTAGCATGGCATCTCTAGAAGGAGTTCTTATTGCTTTACCAATTCTTTCTGCCATGATTAAAAAAGCTGCTAACTCCCACTGTCCTACTAAAGCAAGGGCAGGAACGCTTAAAAGATTTATTAAATACCCAGCAATTGTAACACTCCAGTATTTACCTGTTTTATCAGCAAACCAGCCTGAAAGAAGTCTTAAGGCATAACCCAAAAATTCTCCAAACCCTGCTACAAATCCTACAATAGTAGCAGTTGCACCCAAAAAAGCAAGATAAGGACCTGTGATACTTCTTGCAGCTTCATAGGTCATATCTGCAAAAAGACTTACAAGACCAAGTAAAATAACAAATAAAATAGCAGATCTCATTTTATTTTGATGCATTTTCTAAAGACCAAAGAATTTGTAAACTTTCAATTGCATAAAAAGTAGACTCTAAAAAAGCTGCAGCACCAGGAGTCCTTGCAAAACCTCCTGATTCTTTCTGACAAAACAAAATAAAATTTAAAGCCTCTTCTGGTTCCTTAGGTTTAGAACCTAGAAATTTTAATGCTTTAAGGCAAAAATAAGTATTATCCATATAAGAAGTAGTACCTGGAAAAAATCCAAACCCCCCATCAGGATTTTGACAATTCCTAAAATATTCAATTATTTTCTGCTTTTCCAATCTTTGTTTAATAATGCCTTTTCCTACAAGATAAATAAACATCCACCAATCTTTTGCTATTTTTGGCAGTGGCAATTTCTTTATATATAAGGGTGAAAAATTTACCAGTTCTGAAATTTTTGTTAAATAAAACATTCTTTCTAATGTGATAATTCTTGAACCCCGATTGTTCAAATATTGTATTATAAACTTTTTTTCTATTTTGAAATTACACATTATAGAAATTCTGAGAAACTGATAAAAAACCTTAGGCTCTTTCCATTCCTTATTTTGAGAAAGCCAAGCTATTAAAGCTTCATCTTTTTGGGGATTGTAATCAATATTTAAATTTAAATTTCTAAGATTTTCTATTATTTTCAATGCATAATAGGTATCTTCAACTGTGGCAGGAAGCAGTTCAGTTGCTGCAAAGCCTCCTTCCCGCTTTTTTCTGCATATCACAAAGTTATAGCAATCATAAAGTATTTCTTTTAATTTCATAAAATTAAAATTTTATATTACATATTTTATTTTTAAAAGCAATTAAATTATTCTAATAATATCTAATAATGTTTAAGATTTGGAGAGAAAAATTTTTTCTAAGAACTTTTGTCTGCTTTTTTGGTATTATGCTCTAAGAAAAAAGCAGTTAAAAAAATTGTATAATATATTATTGAAAGAATGATGTCTCCAGTTAATTTTTCAACTTTATGAAAATCCTTTAAAAGCGATTATGATACTTAACTGATGCAAAATATTGTTTTTTTTCATAGTAAGGAAGTAAAATATGTGGAATTATAATTGAAAATTTTATTCGAAAAATTCCATACTTTGGGATAATAGAACAATCATATAGAAATTTAAAGACTTAAAGAACACAGTAGAATATAGAAACTTTAGAAAGTAAAAATGTTTAAGTTGAGTTGGGTGTTTTTCTACAGTATGTAAGTTTCTAGGAGATGGCAGTTGTGACAACAATGTGAATAAAGATTGGATTAATCCCTTATATCATTTGGATATTAATACAATAGGTAAATTTATAACTATAGCTGAAATGGTAAAAAAGATTTTTTGTAAGAAAAAATTTTTGTAAGGAAAAGAAGAGAAATTTTTGAGAAAGATATTAAAAATCGCGCCCGGCAGGACTCGAACCTGCAACCTTTGGATTCGTAGTCCAATGCTCTATCCAATTGAGCTACGGGCGCTTATTTTTTATAAAAAATAATATAATTTAAAATATTATAAAAAACAAGAGGAAAAAATGTTGTATTTTTGAGTTTTGGGAGTTTATTAAATTAAAAGGAGTTAATTATGAAAGCACTTTTAGTTTATCCTCGTTATCCTGAAACTTTTTGGAGTTTTCGTCATGCACTTAAATTTTTGAATAAAAAAGCTACTCATCCACCTTTAGGGCTTCTTACAGTTGCAAGCCTTCTTCCTTCAGATTGGGAAATAAAACTCATTGATTTAAATGTTAAACCTTTAAAGACTGAAATGATTGAATGGGCAGATGTTATTTTAATAAGTGCTATGTCTGTGCAGAGAGATTCAGCAGAGGAAATAATAACTTTAAGTAAAAAATTTAATAAAAAAATAATAGCAGGAGGTCCTCTTTTTACTGCCTTTTGGCAAGATTTTGTAAATAAAATAGATCATTTAGTTCTTAATGAGGCTGAAATAACCTTACCTTTATTTTTTCAAGATTTCGAAAAAGGAAATCTCAAGAGAATTTATCAAACAAAAGAATTTGTAGATATGAGTAAAAGTCCCTCTCCAGCATATAGCTTAATTGACCTGTCTGATTATACAAGCGTATGTATTCAATATTCAAGAGGATGTCCATTTAATTGTGAATTTTGTGATGTTACTAGTCTATTTGGTCATAAAGTGAGGACTAAAACAAAAGATCAAATTTTAAAGGAACTTGAAAATTTATATAAATTGGGATGGAGAGGTTCTGTATTCTTTGTAGATGATAATTTTATTGGAAGTAAAAGAAAATTAAAAGAAGAAATTTTACCAAGTTTAATAGAATGGCAAAAAACTCATAATTATCCTTTTTATTTTTATACTCAAGTCTCAATTAACTTAGCTGATGATAAAGAGCTAATAGATCTTATGGTTAAGGCCGGATTTAATTCCGTATTTATAGGAATAGAAACTCCTTACCAGGCAAGTTTAACAGAAGCTAATAAGGTTCAAAACATGAATAGAGATTTAGTTAAGGATATAAGAAAAATTCAAAAATCTGGTCTGGAAGTAATGGGAGGATTTATTGTGGGATTTGATAGTGATCCTACAAATATTTTTGATCTTACTATAAAATTTATCAAAGAAAGTAGGATTGTTATAGCTATGGTAGGCTTACTTAATGCCCCACCTGGTACACGTCTTTATAAAAGACTCGAAAAAGAAGGTAGGATTAGACCTGTGTTTAAAGGCAATAATACCGATTTTTCAACTAATATAATACCTAAAATGAATTATCACACACTTATCCAAGGTTATAAAAAAATAATTGAAGAATTGTATGAAACTAAAAATTACTATAAAAGAATTAAAACTTTTTTAGAAGATTTCCATCCTAGATTTAAATTTAAGTTAGATAAAAACTATTTTAAAATTCATTATGGATATATTTTTGGTCTTCCTAAGATTTTTTTTAAATTTGGTTTTATAGAGAAAAATAGAATGAAATTTTGGGAAATTTTAAGCTATACCTTAATTAAAAAACCTCGTGCCTTTTTAATTTTACTTGCTCATATTGTAAATGGGTATCATTTTAGAAAAATTTTTGACCAAGCTTTTAAAGATTGAAGTCTTTAGTTTTTTTTGAATGAGATGGATAAAAATTTCTGAAATAGTTTCTAAATATAGAAATATTCTTCCTTTAATAATTTTATGGTACATTATCATTTTTTCTTTAGTTACTTTAATTTTTAGTGCTATTTTTACTTATAAAAATGCTAAATTAGCAACTGAAGATGCTTTAAAAATGCAAGCTATGGGAATAGCTATAACTATTCAAAGTTTTTTACAATCTGAATGGGGGGATATAGCAGATTTAGATTATGGAATGTTTTCTGATCTTATACTTAATGAAAAATGGGAGGAAATAGCTTTTGTATCTCTTTATAATCTTGATGGATATGTGATTCTTCATTCAAATCCTAGTCTTATAGGAACAAAAATACAATTACCAAAAGTTAAAGATTATCCTTATTATTCTTATTTAACCTTAAAAACTTCAGAAAGAGTATTTATCGGAGATTTTAAAATATTCGTAGATAATCCTTATATTTTAAGAGTAGCCTTACATACTTATTCTGTCAAAAAGATTATACAAAGAGCTCAGATTTATGCTACTATAAAATTGGTAATATCTTTATCTTTAATTTTTTTAGGTTTCTTAGGAACTGCTTTATTAAGGAAGGTTCAAATTATGCAATTAAAACTAAAAGAATTAGAAAATATCTCTTTGATGACAAAAATTTTAGCTCATGAAATAAGAAATCCTTTAGGAAGTATTAAAGGGTTCTCTCAATATTTAATAAATAAAATAGGTGATGACTTGCAAATACCACTTAAAATTATTTTAAGGGAATCACTAAGAATAGAAAGGCTTACAGATGAATTAATTTTATATTCAAATCCTGTAAAATTGATTTTTACAGAAATTTCTTTAAAAGAATTATTAGAAGAAATACTGTTGAGTTTTCAAAGAGATTATAATGACATAAATTTTCAATTTTTTTTAAATGAAGATATTAAACTAATTAGTGATAGGGATAAGCTTAAAGAAATAATTGTTAATATTATTCAAAATGCAATTGATGCTGTCTATGAATCTTCCAAAGTAGAGAAATTGATAATCTTGAAAATGGAAAAAAAGCAAAAAGAAGTTAAATTTGAAATTATAGATAATGGGATAGGAATGGATGAAGAGGTTTTAAGTAAAGCTATAAATCCCTTTTTTACTACTAAATCCAAAGGTTCTGGTCTTGGGCTGGCTATAGTTAATAAGTTTTGTGAAGCTTTAAATATAAGATTGGAAATAAAAAGTAAAAAGGGAGAAGGAACAAAAGTATGTCTCACTATCCCAAAATTGTCATAGTTGAAGATGATTCCTCCTTTGCTTCTTTTTTAAAAACAATATTAGAAGAACAGCCATATAAAGTTGAAGTTTATTATGATCCAGAGATAGCTTTAAAAAAAATACCTGATTTTAAACCTGATTTAATAATAACTGATTTAAAAATGCCTAAAATAGATGGAATAACCCTTTTAGAAAAAATTAAAAAGATTTTACCAGAGGTCCCATTTATAGTAATTACTGCTTATGGAAGCATAGAATCAGCAGTAGAAGCTATGAAAAAAGGGGCAGTAGATTACATTACCAAACCTCTTTCAAGTCCAGAAAGTTTTATTTTACTTGTCTCCAAACTTTTATCTAAAGAAAAAAGGCAAATCTCAGAAGAAGAAATTATGGAAATTCCATCTTTTGAAATTTTGTTTGCTGGGATAGAAGATGTTTATGAAAAAGTGTTACATGTAGCTCCAACAGATACTACAATCATTCTTTATGGAGAAACTGGGGTAGGGAAGTCTGCTATTGCTAAGGCTATTCATTTGGTAAGTGGAAAAAAAGGGAAATTTGTTGAAATAAACTGTGCTGCTATCCCTGAAACTCTTATAGAGTCAGAACTATTTGGTTATGAAAGAGGTGCTTTTTCTGGAGCTATAACATCAAAACCTGGTAAAATTGAGCTTGCAAAAGATGGAACCTTATTTTTAGATGAAATAAGTGAAATGACTCCTAATGTTCAGGCTAAATTTTTAAGAATATTACAAGATAAAGTTTTTGAAAGATTAGGAGCTCTTACTTCCATTAAAACTAATGCCAGATTCATAGTAGCAACCAATAAAGATCTTTTAGAACTTGTAAAACAAGGAAAATTTAGAGAAGATCTTTATTTTAGAATAAATGTTTTCCCTATTTATCTTCCTCCTTTAAGAGAAAGAAAAAAAGTTATCTTAGAAATCACAAAATATTTGATCCAAAAGATTTCGGATAAACTAGGTAAAGAACCTCCAAAATTAGATAAAGATGTTGAAAAAATTTTGCTTTCTTATTCTTGGCCAGGAAATATTAGAGAATTAGAAAATGTATTAGAAAGAAGTCTTATTTTAAGTAAAGGTAATAAATTAGAAATTCAAATAGATTTTTTTTATGAAAAAATAAGAAAAGAGCCAAAATCAGAAATTGATCTTAAAACTTTAGAAAAAAGGGCTATATTAGAGGCATTGGAAAAAACAAAAGGTAATAAAAAAAAGGCTGCTGAATTATTAGGTATTTCTCTAAGAACCCTTTATAACAAAATTAAAGAATATAAATTAGAAGATATCCTTTAATGTCTAAAATGATAAGTTTGGTTTTCTTCAATTATAAATAAAGAATCTGGAATAATAAAAATTTCACCTTTTTCTGAGAGAAATTTAGATCCTTTTATAATTACTTCCTTTTCTGGTGTTAATTTGAAATTTTGTTTTTTTAATACCTCTTCTGAACCGAGGATTGATTTGTAAATTTTATTATCCCTTTTAATTTCAATAATTACCTCTTTATTATCAGGAGAGATCCAAACATTTTTTATTTTACCCCGCATTAAAAGTTCAGTATTGGGGTCATAGTTTTTATAAAATCTATGTTCTTTTATTTTTCGAGCTTGCCCTTCTAAATAGATTCCCAAAATTAAAAAAATGCTTAAAAATACAATAAAACTAAATTTTTTCATATTTTATAAAAATTACCATCCACATATCCTTTTTAATCTAAGTCCTCCTCTTGGTCCGTAAGGTAAACCTTTTTCTTGAGCCTTCTTTTGAATTTCAAGTCTGGTTTTAACTAGTTCTTGTTCTTTCTTTTCAATAGCATCCCAATCTGGAGGTTTTTTACTCCAAAGTTCACGAAGTTCATTTCTAATTTGCCACCACCTTTGCCATTGAGGTTGAATATCTTTACAAAAAGCCTCTAATTTAGCAGGCTCCATAGAGCTGTATTGATTCCTTTGATTTTGAGCAAAAATAACACCTATGCATAATAAATTTATCATTCCTAAAGCCGCCACTACTTTTCCTATTCTTTTTTTCATCTTTCCCCCCTTTATATTTTTAACTAAAATTAAAACAAAAAGTATGCCTAAAATTTTATAGGAAAATCTTAGAATAAAACTAATTTTTTTTGCAATTATTGCAAAAATATTAGCAAATTTTGCAAAGCTTTAAATTTTTAAAATTTCCAAATATTCTCCTTTTAATGAATGTTTGCCAGCTTCAGTTATTTTTACATTAACTAAAGCGCCTTTAATATCTAATCTAGGTGATTTAAAATTTACAACTACGTTAGTGGTAGTTCTTCCAGTAAGCATATTGGGATTTTTGGGACTTGGACCTTCTACCAAGATTTCTACAACTTTATCTATGTAAGAATTATAAATTTCTTGAGTTATTTTTTGTTGCTCCTCATGAAGTTTTTTCAATCTTTTTTCTTTTTCTTCTTCTGGAACTTTGTCTTTTAAATTTTTAGCGGCAGTAAAAGGTCTATCAGAATATTTAAAAGAAAATATCTCATGATACCTTACTTTTTTAAGCATATCCAAAGTTTCTTCAAAATCTTTTTCGGTTTCTTCTGGGAATCCCACTATTATATCAGAAGTGATTGCAATATCTGGAACAGCTTTTTTTAATTTTTCAACCTTTTCAAGATATTCTTCTTTTGTATATTTTCTATTCATTTTTTTTAAAATTTTATTTGATCCTGCTTGTAAAGGTAGATGAATATGTTTACAAAGTTTTGGATTTGTTGCTATAGTTTCTATAAGTTTATCTGAAAAATCTTTAGGATGATTAGTAGTAAATCTTATTCTCCAAAGTCCATCTATTTGAGATACCATATTTAAAAGTTCAGGGAAAGTAGGGTAATTTCTTTCTTTTAGACCATAAGAATTAACATTCTGACCCAAGAGGGTAACCTCTCTTACACCTTTTTTAACTAATTCTTCAATTTCTCTAAGAATATCTTTAGGTGGTCTACTTATTTCTCTTCCTCTTACATAAGGAACAATACAATAAGTACAAAAATTATCGCATCCTTGCATTATAGTTACAAAAGCTGTAACTTTTTTTTGATCAAACAAAGTTAAGTTTTCTCTTATTAAAAGGGGAGGTTTGAAATCTGGTTTTAATTCTACAAAAACAATAGGTTTTCTTTTTTGTTGAAATTCTTTTAGGATATCTCTGATAAAATAAAATCCCTGTGTGCCTAAGACTAGATCTACATAAGGTAATCTCTTTATTAAATTTTCTCCTTCTTGTTGAGCTACACATCCTGTTATTCCAATTATTAAATCTGGTTTTTTTCTTTTCAACTCTTTATATCTTCCTACTTCACTATAAACTTTATGTTCTGGTTTTTCCCTTACAGAACAAGTATTAATTAAAATTAAATCTGCATTTTCAGGATTAGAAGTGGGTTCATATTCATTACTAAGTAAGATATACATTTTTTCAGTGTCATTTTCATTCATTTGGCATCCAAAAGTTTTGATGTAAACCCTTTTTTTCATAGCAAAAATAAATATAATTCAAATTAAATCACTTTTCAAATAAGGAGTAAGAAGATGCTAATGGAAGAAATTACTACAAAAGAATTCAATGAATTAAAACATACCATTAAAACAGTTATCATTCCCGTAGGTTCAATTGAAGCTCATGGTCCTCATTTGCCTTTAGCTACAGATCTTTATACTATTTATGAAATCTGTAAACTTGTAGCTAAGGAAATAAAGGTATTAATAGCTCCCCCGATTTATTATGGATTATGTAGAAGCACTAAAGATATGCCAGGAACTATTAGTATAAAAGGAGAAGTGCTTAAAATTTTTCTTTTAAACATAATTTCAGAATTTTATAGACAAGATTTTAAAAACTTTTTTATTCTTTCTGGACATGCTGGTATAACACATCATGCTTATTTAATTGATGCTGCAGAGATATTTATTGAAAAACATAGGGATGCCAAATTTTTTGTAGCCAATATTTACGAGCTTTTAGTTCCTATTTTAAGAGAGATTTCTATTTCAGAAAAAGATTCTCATGCAGGAGAATGGGAGACTTCTCTTATTCTTTACTTTAAACCGGAATTAGTGAAAAATGAAGCTTTTGAAGATTATCCAAATTTTCCTAAATTCAGAGTAGTTGCTGAAAAAGAAAAATATTGGTCTTCAGGAATATGGGGAAATCCTTTAAAGGCAAGCAAAAATAAAGGGAAGATACTTGCTGAAAAATTGGCAGGAATTTTGATAAATTATATTAAAGCTTTAGAAAAAGAATAAAGATGCTTTTAATAGATGGTTCTTATGGGGAAGGTGGTGGGCAGATTTTAAGGACTTCTCTTTCTCTTTCTATAATATTTGAAAAACCTTTTAAAATTTTTAATTTAAGAGCGCGCAGACCAAAGCCTGGTCTTCAACCTCAACATCTAATGTGTGTAAAGGCATGTGAAGAAATTTCTCAAGCTGAGGTGATAGGTAGAGAATTAGGGTCAAAAGAGCTTTTATTTATTCCTAAGAAAAAACCCACTAATAAAAATTACTTTTTTGATATAAAAACAGCAGGGTCAACTTCTTTACTTTTTCAAACCCTTATTTATCCTTTAGCTTTTTCTGAAGGGGGTAGTTTAGTTCTTAGAGGAGGTACTCATGTATCTTTTAGTCCATCTTATCACTATCTTAGATATGTATTTTTGCCTGTTTTAAAATTTTTTGGATTGAAAGCAGAAATTGAAATAGAAAAAGTAGGATTTTATCCAAAGGGTGGAGGAATAATTAAAGCTAAAGTTTTTACTTGGGAAAATTTTGAATTGCCAAAATTTTCTCCTGAATTTATTCCAAAAGAAATATATGTTTTGAGTATGATTTCAGAAGATTTACCTTCGCATATTTTGGAAAGACAGTTGACTTCAGCACAGGAAAAACTTTTAGCTCATGGATTTAGGAGTGAAAAAATATTGGAAATAGTAAAAAGTGATTCTGCTGGCACAGTAGTTTTTATATTTTCTATAGATAAAGATGAAATTAAAAGAGCAGGCTTTATGGAATTAGGTAAAAAAGGTTATCCTGCTGAGAAAGTAGGTGAAAATGCAGCTATCCAGTTTTTGAAATTTTTAGAAACAAAAGCTCAAATAGAAGAGCATCTGGCTGATCAAATTTTACTTCCTGCAGTTTTTGCAATTATAAAAGGAAAAATAAAAAAATATAATTACACAACTTCAAAAATAAATAAGCACCTTATTACTCAAGCCTGGTTGATTCCCAAATTTATAGAGGATATAAAAATTGAAATTTTAGGAAAAGAAAATGAGCCTGGGGAGGTAAAAATTGAAAGAAAATGAAAAAGAGATTTTAATATATTTAAGACACTGTTGGCAAAATGTTCCTTACTTAAAGAAATATCCTTTAGAAGAATGGGAATCAGCTTTTTATAAAGGAAAATTGGTTTTTTTTAATTGGAAAAACAAAAATTTTTTTAGACTAAATAAAGATTTTAAAACTTATCCTATAGGTACTTTTTTTAATAATAAACTTTTTATTCCTGGTTATCCCCATATACCCAGAATTTATATTTTAAAAACAGGCCTTAAAAGGTATTTAAAATACCCCTTTTATGCAGAAGAAAAAATAGAAGGATATAATGTACGATTAATTAAAATAGATGATGAAATTCTTGCTTTTACAAGAAGAGGATATATTTGTCCCTTTGCTACTGATAGATGGGAGGATTTTTTGCCACAATTACCTGATTTTTTTAATAATCATAAAGATTTGATAATTTGTGCGGAGGTTGCAGGTCCAGGCAATCCTTTTGTTAGTGAATATCCTTCTTATATAAAGGAAGATGTAAATTTTTTTGTATTTGATTTTATAAAGGAAGGGACAGGAGAATTTTTAAGTGTTTCTGAAAAAATTAAACTTTTAGAAAAGTATAAATTGAATTGTCCAGAGATTAATGGTCCCTTTGATCCGGAAAGAGACTACATTAAAATAAGAGAACTTATTAAAAGATACCATATTGAAAAAAGAGAGGGGATAGTTTTTAAACCAGATTATAATGGTTCAAGAGTAAAATATGTAACTCCCTTTTCAAATCTTGCGGACTTAAAAGTTGTTTTTCCCTATTTAGGAGAAATAGATCCCCATTTTATTTCTTTAAGACTTATAAGACTTGCTTTAAATTTATATGAATTTGAAGAATTTAAAGAAGAAGTTTATAAAGTTTTAGGGCAAAATATTTTTGAAGAGGCTCTTAAATTTTTCAAAATGGAAAAGCCTTTTCAAGAAACTTTTAAGATAAAATTTAAAAAAGAGAGTAATTTTCTTTCAATGCTTGCTCATTTCAGAATTGCAAAAATAAATATAGAAATTAAAAAAACTGAATGGAAAAATGGATATTTTAATGTGGAATTTGTTAAAATATATCCCAGAGCAACTCAATTTTGGAAAACCAAATTAGAGGGGTGGGGAGAAGTTGATTAAAAATTATTTCCCAGTGAATTTATATTTAAAAAACAAACTATGTGTAGTTATAGGAGGTGGGAAAGTTGCTGAAAGAAAAGTAGAAAATCTACTTAAGGTTCAAGCAGAAATAAAAATAATTTCTCCTGATCTTTCTCCCAGGCTTAAAAAATTAGCTCAAGAAGGAAAAATTTATTGGGAAAGAAGAACTTATCAAAAAGGGGATTTAGATTCAGCTTGGTTAGTAATTGCTGCTACTGATAATCCAGAAGTTCAGAAGCAAGTATATGAAGAAGCAGAAAAAAGACATATTTTTTGTAATATAGTTGATGTTCCTGAGCTTTGTAGTTTTATAGTGCCTTCTGTTATAAGAAGAGGTGCTCTAACTATTGCTATTTCCACTTCAGGTGCAAGCCCAGCGGTAGCAAAGAGAATAAGAGAAATTTTGGAAAACTTGATTGGAGAAGAATATGAATTTTATTTAGAGCTTATGAAAAACTTAAGAGACCAAATTCTTATGTCAAAGCTTTCTCAAGAAGAAAAAGAAAAAAAATTACAAAAATTAGCTTTGGCACCTATCTTTATTTATATTAAAAATAAAGATTTAGATTTTTTAAAAACTCTTATAGAAAAAGAAAATCTTTTATTTCCTAAGGAGCTTTTTGAGAAATATTTTCCTGATATTTTTTCCAAAGAAATCTAAATATAGGTGAAAAAGACTCTGGTTTTGTTTCCACCAATTTATTGACTTCTTCTATAGAAAAGAATTTTCCTTCTTCTATTTCTAAAATATTGGGTTTAGGAAATTTTTTAGTATATCCTACAAATAAAGATACACACTCATTTCCAGTTTCTTCAGAAGGAGGAAATCTTAAAATTTCCTCTAATTTTATTTTTATTGATAATTCCTCTTTTAATTCTCTTTGAGCAGCTACTAAAAAACTTTCTCCAGATAATACATGACCAGATGCAGAGGAAGTCCATAGTCCTGGATTTTGGTCAGCTGCTTGAGACTTTTTCTGCAAATATATTTCTTGTTTTTCATTAAAAATAAAAATATGAACTATTTTATGAAAAAGCTTCTTTTTATGAACTTCTTCTCTACTTATAATACTTACTGGATCACATTTTTCATCCACAACTTCCAAAATTTCTTTTTTTCTACTTTCTGGAGTTTCTTTAGGTTTTCTACCCCTTTTCTTTATTTCCTCAGGCATTTAAGATATTATTATCAGAAAATTAAAAATTGAAAAGATCTAATTATTTTTAATCACTAAGGTAATAACTTCGTCTAAATGAGAAACAAAGATAAATTCTATTTGCTCTCTTAGATCTTTTGGAATCTCTTCTAAGTCTTTTATATTTTGAGATGGTAATAAAACTTTTTTAATGCCTTTCCTTAAGGCTGCTAAGGATTTTTCTTTAATTCCTCCAACAGGAAGTATCTTACCTCTTAAAGTAATTTCTCCTGTCATTGCATAATCTTTAGAGACTGGCTTTTGAGTAAGAGCAGAAACTAGAGCTACTGCAATGGTTATACCTGCACTAGGGCCATCTTTAGGAATAGCACCTGAAGGTACATGAATATGAATATCATATTTAGTATGAAATTTGGGATCAAGATTCCATTCTTTACATCTTGATCTTATATAAGAAAGGGCTGCTTGGGCACTTTCTTTCATAACTTCTCCTAATTGTCCTGTTAATATAAGATTACCCTTTCCAGGCATAATTACACTTTCTACATATAATACCTCTCCTCCAGAAGGAGTCCATGCAAGACCAGTGGCTACACCTATTTCATCTTTTTCTTGTTTAAGTTCCTCTATGTATTCTGGAGGACCAAGATATTCTGAAAGGTTCTTCTCTGTTATTTCAAAAAGATCTTTTTCTCCTTCTGCTAATTTTCTAGCTATCTTTCTACAAATGGTAGCTAATTTTCTTTCTAACTCTCTTACTCCAGATTCAGAAGTATATTCCTCTATAATTTTTAAAATAATCTCATCACTAATAATTATTTTTCTTTTTTCAAGTCCATGTTCTTTTATAAGTTTAGGTAAAATATGATTTTTAGCAATTTCAAGTTTTTCTTTAAAAGTATATCCAGAAATATAAATTACTTCCATGCGGTCCAGTAACACTTTTGGTATTGGTTCAGTCATATTAGCAGTGGCAATAAATAAAACTTTAGACAGATCAAAAGGCACATCTAAGAAATGATCCACAAACTCTTTATTTTGTTCTGGATCAAGAACTTCTAAAAGAGCTGCTGCTGGATCTCCATGAAAATCATTACAAAGTTTATCTACTTCATCAAGTACAAATACTGGATTATTGACTCCTGCTTGTTTAATTCCTTGAATTATTCTACCAGGCAAGGACCCAACATAAGTTCTTCTATGTCCTCTTATCTCAGCTTCATCCCTTATTCCTCCAAGAGAAACCCTTACAAATTTTCTACCAAGAGCAATAGCTATAGATTTTCCAAGACTTGTTTTGCCAACCCCTGGTGGTCCTACAAAACAAAGAATAGCGCCTTTTGCTTTAGGATTTATCTTTTTTACTGCTAAAAACTCAAGAATTCTATCCTTTACTTTTTCAAGATTATAATGATTTCTATCTAATATTTTTTTAACATGCTTTAAATTTAAATTATCTTTTGTAGATTTGTTCCAAGGAAGCTCAATTAGCCATTCTAAATAATTTCTTATTACACCTGCCTCAGAAGAATCAGGATGCATGAATTCAAGTCTTTTAAGTTGTTTTAATGCTTCTTTTTCAACATTTTTAGGCATTTTAATTTTTTTAATTTTTTTTCTTAATTCTTCTATTTCATTTTCTACATCCTCAAATTCTCCCAATTCTTTTTTGATAGCTCTAAGTTGTTCTCTCAAGAAGAATTCTCTTTGAGATCTTCCTATTTCTTCTTGAGCTTCAGCTTGTATTTTATTTTGTAAGGTAGTAATTTCTATCTCTTGAATAAGTATTTCTGAGAGTTTTTGAAGCCTTTCTGTACCATCTAGAGTTTCAAGAAGATCTTGGGCATTTTTAACCTTTAATTTTAAATAAATTGTAATAAGATCAGCAAGTCTTCCTGGTTCTTCTATAGACTGAATTACATTAGAAATTTCTGGATTTAAGGCTCCTTTTAAAGATAAAAATTTTTCAATATTTTCTTTTGTGGATCTTATTAAAGCTTCTATCTCCGGTGAAATTATTTCTGGCTCTTTTTCTTTACAAGGTTCAATTTTAACTTTAAAATAAGGCTCTGTTTCTATGAATTCTTTTATTTCTACCCTTGATAATACCTGAACCACCACCTTTAGTCTATTTTCAGAAAGAGTGAATGTTTTTATAATTAAGGCAATAGTTCCTATTTTATAAATGTCATCAGGTTTAGGATTTTCAATTCGGGAATTTTTTTGTGTAGAAAGAACTATAAGTTTATCCTTACTTAAGGATTCTTCTATAGCTTTTAAAGATTTACTTCTTCCTACAAATAAAGGAACCACCATAGAAGGGAAAAGTACCGTATCTCTTATAGGCATAAGAGGAAGAATTTCAGGAACGTCTATAATTTCTCCTTCAGAAACTTCAGGGATAGAAAGTTCTAATTCCTCTTTCATTTTTAGTTGGTGAATAAACTTAAAAGTTGAATAAAAATTTAAAACTTTAGTTAAAATATTCAAGTTGTCTTTTTGATAAAATATATTAAATTTTAAAAAAGATTGATTTGGAGGCCGTAGCTCAATGGTAGAGCACCGGGCTGTGGCCCCGGGTGTTGCGGGTTCGAATCCCGTCGGCCTCCCCACTAAGTCTTTTATTTAAATTTTCTTTTGTTTACAATCTTAATTTATTATGCTATAATTTGAGTGTATCTTTAAATTAAATTTTAAAAGGAGGAATAAAAGTTTATGCTATCTATAATTAGAGAATTAGAAAAAAAGTATATGAGAACTGATCTTCCAAGATTTAACCCAGGAGATACAATAAAAGTATACTTTAAACTAAAAGAAGGAGAAGAAAAAGAAAGAGTTCAAGTTTTTGAAGGAGTTGTTATAAGAAGAAGAGGTTCTGGAATAAATACTACTTTTACTGTAAGAAAAGTTTCTTATAGTATAGGAGTAGAAAGAACTTTTCCTCTTCATTCACCAAGAATTGAAAAAATAGAAATTGTAAAAAGAGGTAAAGTAAGAAGAGCAAGACTTTATTATCTTAGAAAGCGGCATGGTAAATCAGCTCGTATTAAAGAAAGATTTGATAACAAAATAATGGAATAATTTGAAAAATAAGTTATTTCAATTCTCAGAAATTTCAGAGTTTGAGGATTATTTTAGAAATATAGGTTATTCTATTATTGCTGGTGTAGATGAAGCTGGTAGAGGTGCCTTAGCAGGGCCTGTTTTTGCTGCAGCGGTAATTCTTTCACCAAATTTTAAATCTTCAGAAATAAAAGATTCAAAACTTCTTTCCCCTAAAAAAAGAGAAGAACTTTTTGAATATATTTGTAAAGTTGCTGTAGATTATGCAATTTCTCTAGTAGAAGTAAAAGAAATCAATCAAAAAGGTATATTCAAAAGTGTTTTTAAAGTTATGTTAAAAGCTTTGAATTCTTTAAAGATAAAACCTCAACTTGTGTTAATAGATGGACCTTGGTTAATTCCTGAATATCCAGGTTTACAAAAGGCTATAATAGATGGGGATAAAAAGTGTATTAGTATTTCAGCAGCCTCAATTTTAGCAAAAGTAGCAAGAGATAGATATATGAAAAAATTAGATAAAAATTATCCTCAATATGAATTTTCAAAACATAAAGGGTATGCTACTAGGTCTCATCTTGAAAAAATAAAAAAATATGGTCTTTGTCCTTTTCATAGAACTTATTTTAAATGCTTAAAAAATGCAACTTAAAAAATTAAACTCTAAAGAAAAAGGAAAAGAAGCAGAAGATAGAATAACAGATTATTTAATTTCTAAAGGATATACAATTATTGAAAGAAATTTTAAAACCACTTTTGGAGAAATAGATATTATTGCAGAAAAAAACAATTGTTTAATTTTTATTGAAGTAAAAAGCCTATTTAGAGAGATTAGTTTTTTATCTGAGGAAAAAATAAACAGGAAAAAAAGAGAAAAAATTTTAAAGGTTGCAGAATATTTTTTGATTAAAAATTTAAGAAAGTTTAGTAAAATAGAAGGAATAAGATTTGATGTAATAATATATGAATTTTCAAAAGGAGAAATAAGGCATTATGAATCTGCTTTCCATCAAGAAAGAAATTTTAACAGGTATTAAATTAGAAGAACTTTTTAGACTTTCAGAAAAAGAGTTAGAAATTACTTTAGCAAATTTAAAATTTCAAGAAATTTATGACCTTGTTTTAAGTGTTCCTTGGGATGAAAGAGCCAAGATAATTTTATATTCACCTTATCCAGAAGGTGTAGTAAAAAACTTACCTCCGCAAGAACTTTTTCTCACTTTAAAAGCTTCTTCTCTTGATTTAGCAGTAGAACTTCTTTCCTATGCAAAGCCATCTCAAATCCAATTTATGTTTGATATAGATACTTGGTATAAAGACAGAATAAAATCTGAGAGGGTAGCTTCTTGGATTGTTCTTCTTTTCCAAGCAGGGGAGGATAAAGTCTTGGAATGGTTGAAAATAGCAGATTGGGATTTTTTAATTGTTATTTTTCAAAGATTTATAAAGGTTTATAAAAAACCAGATGAAATGGAATTAATAGAAGCAATGGACTTTTTACCATCTTATACTTTAGATGATTTTTATTTTATAGATTTTAAAGTTCCTTCTCTTGAGTTTTATTTTAGAAGAATGATTGAAATTATAAGAAGTGAAATGCCAGATACTTATTTTGCTCTTATGGAGTCTATAATATGGGAAATACCTGCTGAAGCAGAAGAAAGAGCATATAGATGGAGAAACGGAAGGCTTGCAGATGAAGGTATACCAGAATATTTTGAAGCCCTTGATATATATTCTTATGTTCATCCTAAAAATTTAAAAAAGATAGAGCCTAAATATTTACCGATAGAAGCCAATATTAAGCCTTCAGTTAATATTATGGTATATACGGGAAGTGAAGAACTTTTTATTTTTAAAGTTTTGGAAATGATTAATGACTTATTTCAAATAGAAAGGCTCAAAAGAGAGTTGGCTTGGATAGCAAATAAAGTAATTATCGGAGATAACATAGTCATAGATGATCTTGATCAGATAAGAAAAAGTTTAGATAAAGTATGGGGTGCTTTAAATATTGGACTGGAATATTTATCATTAAGTAATTTAGAAGTAGCCAAAAAATTTTTAGAAGAGCATTTTTTAGAAGATATATTTAAAGTTTCTCAAACTCTTCTAAGAGAATTGAGGAAATTTGCTTTACAACTTACTAAAAATGAAGAAATTGATTCATCAATTTTAAATTATTTAGACCAACCCTATCAAGGATTTTTGCAAGGAGTGCTAGTAAAAAAACTTAACCAAATAAAACTATTTCAGCCAGATAAAATAGGAACAGCTGAAGAGTATACTTATTTTAGAAAACTTAGTGAAATTAATATGGTAAGAAGATATATAGAAGAAGTTGGTTATATAGCTCCTTTAATTAAAAAAATTTTTGGTAGTCCCATCCTTTGGATAAATGAAATAAATCAACCAAAAAGAAATTTTGATGCCAGTTTTTTTACTTGGACATCCTTAATACTTACTGCACTTGCAAACTGGGTATATAAAAAGGAATTTGTGTTTAAAGCATTACCTAAAAGTGCTTGGAGAAAAGTTATAAAAGAAATTTTAGAACAAAAAGAAGGTATATGCGAAATGAGAGAAAAGATCAGAAAATTCTTATTTGAAAGTTTTAGCAAGTATGCTAAAGCTGAATGGTATTTAGAACCAGAATTACTTAATTCTTTTTTAAATTTTTCAATAAGAAGACTGGAAGATGAATTTAAATATGTAGATTTAGAAAATCCTCCACATCCTCAATATCAAACTTTAATTCTTATAGATTTAGAAAGTTAAAAGATGAAAAAGAAAAAATTAAAACTCAGGGAATCAGGTCTAACTGTTTTAAGACAAAGATATCTTTTGAAAAATGACAAAAATGAAGTTATAGAAACTCCTGAAGAGCTTTTTGAAAGAGTTGCTAAAGCTGTAGCAAGTGCAGAAGCTAATTTTTCAAAAAATCCCAATACTTGTGAGACATATGAAGAGAAATTTTATGAATTAATGGCTAATCTTGATTTTTTACCCAATTCTCCCACTTTAATGAATGCAGGATGCCCTTTGGGACAACTTTCAGCATGTTTTGTTCTTCCTATAGAGGATTCTTTGAATTCCATATTTGAGACTTTAAAATATGCTGGATTAATTCATAAATCAGGAGGAGGAACAGGATTTTCTTTTTCTAAAATCAGACCAAAAGGAGATATAGTTGCTTCTACGCAAGGAGTAGCAAGCGGGCCTCTTTCTTTCATTAAAGTATTTGACAGTGCTACAGAGGCAATCAAACAAGGAGGTAAAAGACGAGGAGCTAATATGGGTATTTTAAGAATTGACCATCCTGATATAGAAGAGTTTATAAAAGCTAAGAGAGAAAAAGGAGTTCTTAGAAATTTTAATCTTTCAGTTGCTATAACTGATCAATTTATGGATGCTTTAGAAAAAAAAGAAAAATTTCCCTTAGTTAATCCTAGGACTCAAAAAATAGTAAAATATATAGATCCTCAAGAATTATTTGATTTAATTGCTGAATCAGCTTGGGAGTGTGGAGATCCTGGAGTTATCTTTATAGATACCATTAATAGATATAATCCTACTCCTCATTTAGGAGAAATTGAAGCTACTAATCCTTGTGGAGAACAACCTTTACTTCCTTTTGAGTCTTGTAACTTAGGGTCTATTAATTTAGCTAACTTTGTAGAAGATGGTAAAATTGACTGGGATGGACTTAGAGAAACTGTATTTTTAGCAGTAAGATTTTTAGACAATGTAATTGAAATTAACAGATTTCCTGTTCCTCAAATAGGTAAAATAACTAGACTTAATAGAAAGATTGGACTTGGAGTAATGGGATTTGCTGATTTTCTTATAAAATTAAATGTTTCTTATGCAGAATCAAAAGCTATAGAATTAGGTGAAAAAATTATGAAATTTATAAATGAAGAATCTGTGAAAGCTTCTCAACAATTAGGTATGGAGCGAGGCAATTTTCCGGCATATCCCGGAAGTATTTGGGATAAACCAGAGATACCTTATATGCGCAATGCCACCACTACTACTATTGCTCCTACTGGCAGTATCTCTTTGATTGCTGGTGTTTCTTCTGGAATAGAGCCTCTGTTTGGAGTTTATTATGAAAGAAGGATGCTAGATAATATAATAATAAAAGAATTTCATCCTCTTTTTATTGAAATTTTAGAAAAAGAAGGTTATTCCGAAAATGAAATAGAAGAAATCTTAAATGAAGTAAAGGAAAAAGGCCTTTTGAAAGATATAAAAGTTTCTAAAAAAATAAAAAAACTTTTTATCACTACTTATGAAATTTCTCCCTATCAACACTTGGCTATTCAAAGTGCCTTTCAAAAATATGTACATAATGCAGTTTCTAAAACTATTAACCTTCCTAAAACAGCAACAGTTGAAGAAATAAAAAATATTTATTTAAATGCTTATAAAATAGGATTAAAAGGTGTTACAGTGTTTAGATATGGTTCTAAAGAAGAACAGGTTATTTATATTGGCAAAAGTGAAGAGATAGAACCTTCATGCCCAATTTGTAGCTTTTCCCTAATTTAGGAGACAAAAATGAAGGAGGTCAAAATAGGTCTATTAGGATTTGGTACAGTTGGAACAGGGGTTTATGAGCTTTTAAGAAAAAATATTAATTTAATAGAAGAAAAGGTAGGACTAAGACCAGTTATAAAAAAAATTTTAGTAAAAAATTTAAATAAAAAAAGAAATGTTATAATAGATCCGCATTTATTTACAAATGACATAAATGAAATTTTACAAGATCCAGAGATTTCCATAATATGTGAATTGATTGGAGGAATAGAACCTGCTAAAGATTATATTTTAAAAGCTTTCGAAAAAGGCAAAGAAGTAGTCACTGCTAATAAAGCAGTTTTAGCTCTTTGTGGAAAAGAAATATGGGAAAATTGTACTAAAAGAAAAAGATTTTTAGGATTTGAAGCTTCAGTAGGAGGGGGGATACCAGTTATAAAAACTTTAAAAGAAGCCTTAATTGGGAATGAGATTAACTCTATTATAGGAATAGTAAATGGAACAACCAATTATATTTTAACTCGTATGCTCGAAAATAATTTGAATTTTAAAGAAGCATTAAAAGAAGCTCAAGCTAAAGGATATGCTGAAGCAGATCCCTCTCTTGATATTAAAGGAATTGATTCAGCTCACAAGATTTCAATTTTAGCTTCTCTTGCTTTTGGAATTTATATACCAGCTTCAGAAGTGTATACTGAAGGAATAGAAGAGATAGAATTAATGGATTTAAGATTTGCAAAAGATTTAGGATATATAGTTAAACTTTTAGCTTTTGCTAAAAAAAGAAAAGATAAAATTGAAATAAGAGTTCATCCTACTTTAATTTCAGAAAATCATGTGCTTACTTCTATTCGTTTAAACTACAATGCCTTTTATATAACAGGAGATTTTATAGGAGATGTTTTAATTTATGGATTAGGAGCAGGTAAAGAACCTACTGCAAGTGCCGTAGTAAGTGATATAATAGATGCTATAGAATATTTTTATTTTGGTAAAAGACCTTTTATAAGATATCCATTAACAAAAAATAATCACCTTATTAAATTGAGACCTATAGAAGAGGTAGAGTTTAAATATTATTTTAGATTCTCAGCTATAGATAAACCAGGAGTTTTGTCCAAGATTTCAGGTATTTTAGGAAAATATAATATAAGTATAGCTTCGGTAATACAAATAGGAAGGCAAAAAAGAAAAGGTTCAGTTCCTATAGTTATGCTTACCCATGAAACAAAAGAAAAAAATGTGAATAAAGCTTTACAAGAAATAAATAAGCTAGATGTGGTTACCTCACCTACTAAAAAATTTAGAATTTTAGATTAAAAGGGGTTTAAAATGATTATAACAGTTCCTAAAGGTACTTATCAAATAATTCAAAAAAGAGGAATAATATTAAAAACAGGATTTTTAGGAAGTGGAATAGGGGTTGGGATAATTGATAAAGAAAATGAAATAGGAGGTCTTTGTCATTATGTGTTACCTTATAAAGAACATGATATAGAAATTGAAGAGGAAGGGGTTGTTTTGTCAGGACAAAGTTTAATCCCTATATTTTTGGAAGAACTAACTAACTCTGGATTGGATTTTAATTTAGCCAAAATTGCTATTGTAGGAGGAAGTAAATATAAAAATTCTCCTGAAGATTTAAATATTGGTGAATTAAATTTTAAGGTAGTTCAAAGCTATATAATAAAAATACCTATTAATCCTGATAACATTGTTCTAAGAATAGGATTTAATTGTCAAACTTATTTAGAAGTAGATTTAAAAGAAAAAGTCATTAAGATAAATTTAAATGGAGAGGAAGAGATAATATGAAAAAACAGATATTAGAAAGAATTTTTAATAAAGTGGATTCCATTCCTACTTTTCCTAAGGTAGCTTTTCAAGCTTTAGAGATTTTAAAAAAAGAAGATGTAGATTTTAAAGAATTAGAAAGAATTGTAAAAAGTGATCCAGGAATAACTGCTAATTTTTTAAGAATTGTAAATTCACCAGCTTTTGGGCTTCCTCAAAAAATAGATTCTTTATTTAAAGCTTTTATGTTTTTAGGACTTAATCAAATTAGATTTATTATAGTAGCTTCAGTAGCTAAAAATTATTTTAATAAGGATTTAATAGGATATGGGCTTAGTACAGAAAATATTTGGTTGCATTCTTTAGTTTGTGGGATTATAGCAGAAGAAATCGCTTTTGATATAAAATTTTCTCCAGCTAAAATAGACACAATTTATATTGCTTCAATTTTACATGATATAGGTAAAATAGTACTTGATCTTTATACTAAATTAGAAATCAAAGAATTTCAGAAAATAGCAAATAATAATCCTGATCGGGACTTTATCCAAGTTGAATGGATGGTTTTGGGAGTTGATCATGGTTTGGTAGGAGCTCATCTTTTAGAAAGATGGGAATTTCCTAAAAGTATATCTTTCGCTGTAAGAGCTCATCATGATGTTGATCTCATGCTTCAGAGTGATATAGCAAGCATTGTAGGTTTAGCTAATATCTTAGCTAATATTTTAGGAATAGGAGGGGGAGTAGATTCATTTAATTATAATATTCCACAAAATTTACTTAAAGAACTTAACATAAAAAGTGATAAGATTTTCAAGTATCTAAAAATAGGTTTATATAAATCGCTCTTGATTCAAAGAGAATTTGCTTAAAAAAATTTTTAAAAATACCCCTTGACAAAAAAAACCATAAGTTAATAATTTTAAAATAATTAAAATTAAAGGAGGGGGTGCTTTATGAAGAGGGTATTGTGTTTTCTGTTGAGTGTAGCTTTAGCTGGTATGATTGGTGTTACCGCGGGTTGTAAGAAAAAAGAAGAAGCTCCTCCAGAAGCTCCTAAAACAGAAGCTCCTGCACCTACAGCACCAGCACCTGCTGAAAATGTAACTGCTCCAGAAAAAGCTGCTCCTGAAAAACCTGCTGAAGAAAAACCTGCAGCTGAAAAAAAGTAATTTAAATTTTTTTACCCCCCTCTTTTAAAGAGGGGGGTTATTTCTTTATCTTTTTTTATATTTTTTATAAAGTTCTTCATTAAAATCAATAAAGTTTGGATATTTATTTTTATAATTTTTAATATCTATATGATAATATTCGGTTAAAAATTTTATATTAGCTAATTCTATTATGTCTCTATCACTAAAAATGATTATTTTCCCTCTTTTTGGAGAATATTTATAATATCCCCAGGCTTTTCCGTAAGGAGGACTGACAATTATAGGTCTAAATATTACTTCTGGATATAATCCAAAATAAATCATTATGTCATACCAGGAATATCCTCGCTCCCTTAATCTTATAATTATATCTGGTTCTATTCCTCTTTCTTTCGTTATTAAAAGAATTACAGGAAGTTCTTCTTCTATTATAATAGGATGTCTTTTTTTAATAATTATAATTTTTTCAGTAGGGATTTTATAATAATCACCTATGGCAAAATAAAAATGAGTTATTTTTCCATCATTTATAGATACCCCTACGTCTATGTCTTTAGCTTTTAAAAGAAAAGGATTAATTAAATTGAATTCAAATAAAATTAAAAAAAATAACATCAAAAATTTAGATCTTTTCATTTTTTACCTCCTATTTGATATTTTTAAATTTTTAATAATCAAAAAAAATGCCATTGTAATTTTGGGAAATAACCAGAATTTAAATAAGGGGAAAAAATGAGCTTTTTGAAAAAAATTCAAAAAATATGCAATTATTACAAAGAAAAGAGATTCTGTTGCTTTAAACCTAAAAAGGGTTCATCTTCAATAGGGGTGAATATTTTTATAAATCCGTATTCTCCGTCATAACCTGGGTTAGCAAAAATTTGGCCTTTTCTTACTCGTTCTATAGCTTGTATTAATTTAGAGGGAAAAACTTTTTCTAATTCTTTTAAGTCAATATTTAAAAGGATTTCAAATTCACTTCCCACTAAAGAGATATATTGCTCATAAAGTTTTTCTAATGATCTAGTGTGTTTATTTAAATTAAAA
This sequence comes from uncultured Thermodesulfobacterium sp., assembly GCA_938091335.1. Taxonomy (GTDB): domain Bacteria; phylum Desulfobacterota; class Thermodesulfobacteria; order Thermodesulfobacteriales; family Thermodesulfobacteriaceae; genus Thermodesulfobacterium. The sequence continues at coordinate 19,294 of CALLJG010000014.1, read as the reverse complement.
ACTTCAGCTAAAATTTCTATAAAAGGAACTAAATGAACTGAGAGGGGTTTGTTAGAAGGAATATAGTCTTCTTCTCTATCAGCTAAGAGTTCTATTCTATGAAGCACACCTATAGTTAAAGGATTTCCACACTTTGGGCACTTATATCCTAAAGCTCTAGTTTCCTTAGGAGAAAGGCGGACTTTACAATTTCTATGTCCGTCATAATGATATTTGCCTTCTTCAGGATAAAATTCTATTGTGAAAGCAATGTTTCCAGTTTTAATAGAGTTATATATATTTTCATAAGTTAATGGATTAAAAAAAGCGGTAGCTTCTCTACCTAACTTTTGAGGAGAATGTGCATCTGAGCAAGAAATTAATGTGATATTATCTAGTTTAGAAATTCTCCAGTTCATTTCTGGATCTGAAGAAAGCCCTGTTTCTATAGCATAAATAAAAGGAGTTGCTTCTCCAAAAGCCTCTTCTAAAGAATCAAATCCTGAAAAAGCTCCAAATACTGAATACCAAGGAGTCCAAGCATGAGCAGGAATAATTAATATTTTTTCAGAAATCTTAATTAGATCTAAAGTTAATTTTTCACAATTAATCCCAAAGGTAGGTCTTCCATCTATAAGAAGATTACCAAGTTTTGAAAGATAAAGATTGATTTCTTCTACAGTTTTAAAATCAGGGGCTATAATAATTAAATGCACTCTTCTATTAGATTTTTCATTTCTAGAAAATATAAGAGATATTTCTGAAGTTAAGATAAATTTAGGTTCTTCTGGAGATTCTTTAAAAAAATATAACTTTGATTGAGAATCAAATTCTAAATGTTCTTTCAATTCTTTAAACCATAATGGATGAGTGAAGTCTCCAGTACCTATAAGATTAAGACCTTTTAATTTCCCTGTTTTTGCTAAAACAGGTATTTCCATTTGTTTACTACATGCTCGACTATATTTAGAATGAATATGTAAATCAGCAATAAAAACCTTTTTTAAAAGTTCTTTTGAAGGAAATTTTTGATTTTTTAACATATTTTAGTTTTTATTTTATTTTTAGTATAATATTTATAAAGATCAAGTATAAAAATTTAAGAAATTTTGCCAACTTATTTCGGTTTGAGCCTGTGGAATATTTTTCTTTAAAATAAAATCTTGCCAAACAGTAGCAGCTCCTGATGCTATTAGGGTTGTACTACATCCTTGAGATAGGATAAATCTAGCAACCTCTTTTTTAAGTCCTTTTTAGATTAATTTTTGATAAAGTTTATTACATTCTAAATAGTATTTTTTATCTTCCTTGTTAAACTCTTCTAGTAACACATATCTATCAACTTTTGTGTATCTGTGTGACCTTTGATTAAAGTTAAGCCAAGTGTGTCTTATATATTGATGAGAAAAAATTCTCGAAAAGTTATGTGTAATCACACTCATCCATTGGAAATGATTATTTTTCCTTTGATTTAAATTATTATTTAAAAAGACGGGAATATGAGCAAAGATGCTGTAATCTCCATTTGTTTTAAATGAAGAAAAAATTTGTAAATGAATTAAAGTTTCTAAATTTTTCTTCATCAAGTAAGCTTAAGGACGAGATGAGGAATAGCAAATTCTGGCTCCAAGATAGGAAAGAATAATTCCTGTGGAAAGCTCTGGAAAATTGGTGTTAGTAAATATGAGGTTAATATTTTTTTGTTGGATAGCTATTTTTGTATTTACCTTCATTTTCAATTTTGGTATAAGAATTATCAACAAAGAGCATAAAGATTTTCGAGGCTACAACATCTTTTTCCATTACTTGATAAATGCCGGGGACGGGATTTGAACCCGCACGGAGTTAATCCCCACTGGATCCTGAGTCCAGCGCGTCTACCATTTCCGCCACCCCGGCTTTTTTAAAAAATCGGGGCGACAGGATTTGAACCTGCGACTTCCGGTTCCCGAAACCGGTGCTCTACCAAACTGAGCTACGCCCCGTAATTTTTTAAAAATAAATTAACCCTTAAAATTATGTTGTCAAGCTAAAAATTTCATAGTATATATTTTATTTATTTATGTCAAAAAAAATTCCTTACAAAATTGACAAAACCTGGATTGTTCTTATAGATGGGTCTTCTTTTATTTATAGAGCTTACTTTGCTATACCAGGATATTTAGCTACTACAAAGGGATTTCCTACTAAAGCAGTTTTTGGTGTAACTCAAATGATTTTAAAAATTCTTAAAGAATGGAATCCAGAATATGTAATATGGTTTATGGATGAAAAGGAACCTACCTTTAGACACAAAATTTATAAAGAATATAAAGCCACAAGACCTAAAATGCCAGATGATCTAAAAATCCAAATTCCTTACATTAAAGAAATTATTTCAACTTTGGGTATTCCTGTTCTTTCATCTCCAGGGTATGAAAGTGATGATCTTATTGCTTCTTTTATCACAAAAATAATTAAAAGACTCAATCTATGTGCTATAATTGTAGCAGGTGATAGGGATTTATATCCATTAATTGATGAAAAAATTGTTATCTATGATCCTGTTAGAGAAAAGTTTCTAGATCTTAAAAGCTTTTTAGAAAAATATCAATTTCCTCCTCAAATTTTTCCAGAATTTAGAGCTCTTATTGGAGATCAAAGCGATAATATTCCTGGAATACCAGGAATAGGGGAAAAAACTGCTAAGGAACTTCTTTTAAAATTCAAAAATTTAGAAATTATTTACAAAAAAATAAATACACTTCCCTCTAAATTAAAAGACAATCTGTTAAAATATAAAAATCAGGTATTTAATAATGTTAAGGTTCTTACTCTAAATTTTGATGCACCTCTTCCTTCAGAGGAAATTTCCTTTTATAAAAGAAAAGAGCCCAATTATAATATATTAAAGAAAATTTTTAAAGAGCTTGAATTTAGAAAACTTTTGCCTGAAATACAGCACCCTAGTTCCTATTTTAATCCCATTTTAATAGAAATAAAAGATTTAGATTCTTTACCTTCTCCTATTTCAGATTATCTCAGTATTTTACCTATACAATCTAAAGGATTTCTTTTTAATTTTTCTTCAGAAATAGTAATTGGTTTTTCGGAAAAAGAAGCCTATAAAATTGAAGTTTCCTATTTGGGGAACCTTTTTGACAAATTTCCAGAAACTGAATTTATTATACATGATTACAAAGATTTTCTTACAAATTTTAATAAAAATCTTTTAAAAGTTTTTGATACTAAACTTGCAAGTTATCTTCTTAACCCATCTTTTAAAAACTATGATTTAGAATTTCTTTTACAAGAGCATTTGGATATAGGATTAAATTCTCTAAAAACTTCTAAAGAGAGTGAATATGCTATTAAAGCTTGTGGTCTTTATATATTAGGAAAGTTTTTAGAAGAGCAACTTAAAAAAGAGGATCTTTATTTATGGCTAAAAAAAGTAGAAATTCCATTAAGTGAGGTTCTTTATGAAATGGAAAAGAAAGGGGTTAAAATTGATGTAGAATATGTAAAGGAACTTAATCAGGAATATCAAAAAAAAATAAAAGAATTAGAAGAAAAATTATTTGAAATAGTCGGTTTTAGGTTTAATCCCAGATCAAGTCAGGAAGTAGGGAATATTATTTTTAAAAAGTTGAAATTGCCTCAGATCAAAAGAACTCCTAAAAGTGCTCTTCCTTCAACTGATGCAGAAGTTTTAGAAGAACTTGCACCATTACATCCTTTCATTCAGTATTTTTTGCAATATAGAATTTTTTATAAAATAAAAAGTACTTATTTGGAACCATTTCTAAAATTTGTATCTACCAAAAATAAGAGGATTCATACAGAATTTAATCAAACAGGTACAGCTACTGGTAGATTGAGTTCGCAAAATCCTAATCTTCAGAATATTCCAATAAAAGGAGAGGAAGGTCTTTCCATTAGAAAAGCGTTTATTGCTGAAGAAGGACATTTACTTTGTAGCTTAGATTATTCTCAAATCGAACTAAGAATTCTTGGACATTTTTCAGAAGATGAAAATTTAATCGGAGCTTTTGAAAGAGGTGAAGATATTCATACCTTCACAGCCTGTGAGATTTTTGGTATACCCCCTGAAAAAGTTACTTCAGAAATGAGAAGAGTAAGTAAAATAATCAATTTTGGGATAGCTTATGGAATAAGTGCTTATGGATTAAGTAAAGAACTTAAAATCGGTCTTAAAGAAGCTGAAGTTATTATAAATCGATATTTTAATAGATATCCCAAAATAAAAGACTATATTGAAAAAATATTAGAATTTGCTAAAGAAAATGGATATGTGAAAACTTTAGTAGGAAGAAAAAGATATGTCCCTGAATTGTTTAGTTCTAACAAAGCAATAAAAGAGCTTGGTGAAAGGATAGCGATAAATACGCCAATACAGGGTTCTGCTGCAGATCTTATCAAATGTGCTATGGTAGCTTTATATAAAGAACTAAAAAAAAGAGCTTTAAAAACCTCTATAATTTTACAAATTCATGATGAATTAATTCTAGAAGTTCCTGAAAATGAATTAGAAATTATTAAAGATATTGCTCCTATAATAATGGAAAATCCATTTAAATATTTAGAATTGGATTATCAAATTAAAGTTCCTATAAAAGTGAACCTTTCTTTTGGTAAAACCTGGGCAGAATGTAAGTAAAAATGCGATTAGATAAGTTTTTAAGTTTTGCAGGTCTTGGTTCCAGAAAAAAAGTGAGTTATCTAATCAGAATCGGCAAAGTAAAAGTTAACTCTGAAGTTATTAAAGATCCTTCCTTTAAAATAGATCCTCAAAAAGATCATATAGAATTAGAAAATAGGACTTTCTCAATAATTGAGACAAAATTTTATTACAAATTTTATAAACCTAAAGGATTTGTTACTTCAACCATAGATTTTGATTCTACCATAATGAAATTGATTCCTCCTACACTTCCAGGATATAAAAAACTTTTTCCTGTAGGGCGTCTTGATAAAGATGCAGAGGGACTCTTAATTCTTACTAGTGACGGACTTATTGCTCATCGTATTCTCCATCCAAAATGGAAAGTTCCAAAAACCTATGAGATTAAAATAACCCCCTTTTTAAAAGAAAAAGATAAAACCCAATTAGAAATCGGGATAGAACTTGAAGAAGGTAGGACTCTTCCTTGTACTATTATCCCATTAAATAAAGAAAAAGATTTTTTAAAAATAACAGTTTATGAAGGAAGATACCATCTTTTAAAAAGAATGTTTAAAAAATTAGGTTATAAAGTTTTAAACATTAAGCGAGTGAGTATAGGGCCTATAAGTATAGAAAATCTTTCACCTGGAGAAATAAGAAAACTTTCTGCTAAAGAAATGGAGTGTTTAAGAAAATATTTAAATCTGTAAATAGGGAATTTTAATTGTAAAGCAAGTTCCTTTGGGTTCAGCTTCACCAACTTCAAGAGTTCCTTTATGCGATTGAATAATAGAATAAGCCATTAGTAAACCAGTTCCTAATTCTTTTAATTTTATAAAATCTCCTTGATTTATTCTATCTTTAATTTCTGAAGGAATTCCTTTACCTGTATCAAAAATTTTTATTAAAATATAATTATCCTCTCTACTCAAAAAAATTTTAACTTCTCCTTTATCTTTAATAGCTTTTATAGCATTATCTATTAAATTAATCCAAACTCTTTTAAATTGAAATTTATCAAAAACACATTCCCCATCATCTTCAGCTTTAATAACAAACTTAATTTCAGGATAAGCTAATTCATAAAGATTAACTACCTCTATGAGATTCTCAAGAAGACTTCCTTTTTCTAGGTTAAGTGAAGATTTTTTAGAAAAATAATAAAAATCTTCTGCTAATTTTCTTAGCTCTTCTATATATTTTTCAATTATCTCTGTTGTTCTAACAAATAATTTTTTAGTTTCTTCATCTAAGTTATTTTCTACTTTCTTTTTTATCCTTTCTATTGATAATTTAATAGGTGTTAAGGGGTTTTTTATTTCATGTGCTATTCTTAAGGCTACTTCTTTCCATATTGATAATTTTTTAAGATTTTCTTTTTCTTCTAAATTTTCTAAAATAAGCATCAAATTTTCCTCTTTAAATAGCTTAAGCTGAAAGATGGTTAATCCAATAAATATTTCTTTCTCATCCTTTTTAAATTCAAAAATTTTATAAAAAGGCGCTTCCTCTTCTATAGCGTGTAAATATTTTGAGATATTTAAATAATTTAAAAGTTCTTCAATATCTTTGAATTGGTAAATTTTTATAAAAGTTTTTAAACTTTCATTTAAATATTTTATTTGAAATTTGGTGTTAATAATTAAAATCCCTACCGGTAAATGGTTTAAAATAGATATAAGGTATTCATTATATCTTTTCATTTCTTCTTCATATTCTTTAAGTTTTTGAGCCATTTCTTTAAATGAATTTACTAAAGTACCTATTTCATCTTGTGAAATAGAAGTTAAGGGAAAATCATTTAATTCATAATCTTTTTTAGATATTTTTTGTGTAGCTAAAACTAAATTTCTGAGTGGTTCTGTAAGATTCCTACCTAACTTACTTCCTATCCAAATCCCTACAAAAGTAATAAGAAGAACTGTTGAAATTCCTGCCATTAAAAGAAATTTTTTAAAGAGATTGAAATATTTTTTTTCTGGATAAGTTGAAACTTCAACTAATTTTTGAAAATTTAAAATTTTCCCTAAAGACAAAATTAAACCTCTTTGATATTTATCCTTACAAGGTATGAAAACCCTTACCAATGATTTGGAATCTATTACTGAAATTTGAGTTTGTGGTCTATTTTCTTTGATAATTTTTTCTAAAAGAGAAGGAGGAATTCCTAATTTATTTGAGATTTCTGAAGAATAAGTCTTTTTATATAACTCTCCAGAAAAAGTAAAAACCTCAATAGAATCAAGTCCATAAAAATATCTGTATTTTTCCCTTAAAACTTTACTTTTAATAATTTCAGTTTTACTTATATAATCTTTAATTATTTTTTGTCCTTTTACTAAGAGATCTCTTTCTACTTCTTTATAATAATCTTGTGCTTTCATGAATTGAGAAATTATTTTTTCTTCAAAAAATTCTCTTACCCAATAATTTAGAGTTTTTTTAAAAAATAAAAAACTTCCTAAAACCAGAATTAAAGAAGGGAATAATATAGAGACAAAATAAATGATAAAAAGTTTTACTTTAATGCTTTTAGAAATTTTTTTTATTTGAAGCTCCCAAAAAATTTTCAATAAATATCTAAAAATAAAATAAAGAAGAATTAAAATAAAAATGAGATTTATATGAAAAAGAAAGAAAAGAAGAACATTTTTTTCAGAAATACTAAGGAAAGAGAAATCAAAAATTCTAAATTCTAACCAAAAAGAAAAAGCTAAATAAAAAAGAATTAATAAAAAAATTTTATATTTTAAGATTATTAGTCTAAAATTTTGCCAAAATTTCATCAAAATCAAATTTTTTATCTGCTTTTAATTTTTTCTCATGAATTTTTTTAGTATATTTAAGTTGTTCAGAAAGATGAGTTTTATAGTTTATAGATACTTTTAATTTCAAAATTAAAGATTTTTTATCTTGCTGGTTGGAAAGTTTTATAGGATAAGATTCTAAAAAAAATGTAGAAAGAATAGCATCCTCTGCTTTTTCAAAATATTTTAATCCAAAATTATCTTTTAAATAATATAAATTTTTTTCTGGATCATAGAAAATTTTTTGGTAATATCTATCATGAGTTAAAAGGATATCTGGCAATAAAAAACGTTTTTTATATACTTCAAAATTATATTCTATTAAAATAGGATCTTTTTGGGCCTTAATAGCAAGAACAAGTTCTTGAAAGGGGAAGTTTTCAAAATAAATACTAATTAAAACTTGATTTTCTCCATACAAGAAACCTTGAACCCTTTTTATCTCTAATGCAAAGGAATTAAAAGAAGAAAAAACAATGATTAAAAACCAAAAATATTTTAAGTGATTCATTTTTGAAAATAATATCACATATTAAAAGGTTATACAACTAAAATTTTTAATTGACTTCTTTTATCTTTTTTATAATATTTCTAAGGAATGAAAGAGTTATGTAAGAGAGAACATTTTTTAATAATTTTAATTTATTTTTATTTTGTCATTTTTGGAAATTGGATGATAAACCTTACCTCTCCAGATGAAGGAAAAAATGCTTTTGCAGTTCTTAATATGCTTAAAACTAAAAATTTTTTAATTCCTTATTATAATTGTGAGCCTCGCTTTGAAAAACCTCCCATGCTTTATTGGTTAGGAGCTATTAATGCCCAAATTTTTGGCTTAACCGAATTTTCTTTAAGATTAGTTTCTGGAATCTCAGCCGGAGGTTTTTTGTTTTTTAGTTATCTTATAATAAAAAAATTTTTTGATTCTTCATTTGCTTCAAAATGTAGTTTAGTGCTTTTGTCTTTTCCACATTTTTGGATAGAAGCAAGATCCTTTGTTCCGGAAATGCTTTTAAATTTTTTTTCTATAGGAGGAATTTATTTTTTTATAGAAAATAAGGCAGTTTGGGGATGGATATTTTTAGCTTTTGCAGTACTTACTAAAGGACCAGTAGGATTTATTTTGCCTCTTATAGTGCTATGCTTTTTTAAAATTTCAAGAAAAGAATTTAAGATTTATAATCCATTAGGAATTTTTATTTTTCTAGTAATAGCAAGTTCTTGGTACATCTATATGCTTTATCAATTTGGATATCTTTATTTTTATAAATTTTTTATCAAAGAAAACCTTTTCCGATATACTGGAGAAAAATTATATCATCCTCAACCTTTTTATTTTTATTTAATACTTATTTTTTTAACATCTTTTTGTTATATCCCTGCTTACTATAAAATTTTAATTTATTTAAAAACATTTTATCCTCTAAATAAAGAAAAAGTTAAGAAATTAGTAAATCAACCTATTTTTCCTTTTGTCTTTTGGTTTTTATTTATTTTGTTTTTTTACAGTATCTCAAAAAATAAAGTTCATCATTATATTTTATTTGCTTACCCTCCTTTAAGTGTTCTTTTAAGTAATTTTCTTTCCCAAACTTATATAAAAAGAGTTTTAGTATTTTTGGGGATTTTTTTGTTTATTATTATAATAGGAATTTATTCGTATGAAAAAAAACGTTTTTTACCCCAGGCTTTAAATTTTTTAAAATTTTACCAAGGTGAAATATATTTTTACAAAACGGAAATTTCCTCTATACCTTTTTATCTTAATAGATGTATTTCCAAATTAACTTTTCCCTCAAATCTTGTTCAAGGAATTGTAATTACTGAAAAAAAATATGAGAAATTTTTTATAAATTGTACTAAACTCATAGATGCTAAAGAATTTGAAAAAAGTTTTATTTTATTAAACTGTAAGTCTAATTTTTAAAGATTATAGGAAGCATGTTTTCTTACTATCTCTTTTTTAGTAAATAATATTTTATAATCGGATATACCAAATTTTTCTGAGATTTCTTTTATTTTTTTGTTTATTTCTTTTTTGTTTTTTCCATGAATCATTATGTAAAAATTGTAATCCCAATCTTTATGAGTTTTTCTTACATAGCAATGAGAGATATAAGGAAGTTTTGAGATATAATTTCCGATCTCTTCTATTTTTTCATCTGAGATTTTCCAAACTACCATCGCATTTCCTTTAAATCCAACAAGATTTTGTCTTAACGTAACTCCAAACCTTCTTATTATTTTTTTTTCAACGAGATTTTTGATTATTTCTAAAACTTCTTTTTCTGTAATTCCTATATTTTTTCCTATTTCTAAAAAAGGGCGTTTAGAAATGGGAAGTCCTTCTAGAAGAGCTTTTAATACTTTCTTTTCTTTTTCAGATAGATTTATCATTTAATTTCTCCCTTTAAATAAGCTTCATAAGCTGTGAGATCAAGATACCCATGTCCTGAAAGATTAAAAAGAATAACTTTTTCTTCCTTCATTTCTTTACATTCTAAAGCAAGATCTATAACTTTTTTAATAGCATGTGCAGATTCAGGTGCTGGAATAATACCTTCAGTTTTTGCAAATAAGATGGAAGCTTTAAAGACTTCATTTTGTTCATAAGCTGTAGCTGAAATATAGCCTTCATTATATAGTAAACATAATAACGGAGCATCTCCATGATATCTCAGACCTCCTGCATGGATAGGAGAAGGTACAAAATCATGTCCTAAAGTATACATTTTAATAAGAGGTGTAAGACCAGCAGCATCTCCAAAATCATATTTATATTCTCCTTTAGTAAGAGTGGGACAGGCTTTAGGTTCTACTGCTATAAACTCCGTGTTTGGTTTTTCTTCTGTAATTTTATCTTTTAAAAAAGGAAAAGCCAAACCTGCAAAATTACTTCCTCCTCCTACACATCCTACTATATAATCAGGATACACTCCAATTTTTTCCATCTGAATTTTTGCTTCGAGTCCAATAATGGTTTGATGCAAGAGAACATGATTTAGTACGCTTCCAAGACAATACTTTGCATTAGGAGAATTTAAGGCATTCTCTATAGCTTCACTTATAGCTATACCTAAACTTCCTGGATGTTCAGGATCTTTTTCTAAGAATTTTCTTCCTGATTTTGTATAATTACTTGGGGAAGGAATTACCTTTCCACCCCAAGTTTCTATCATAATTTTTCTAAAAGGTTTTTGGTTATAACTTGCTCTTACCATATAAATTTCACATTCAAGGCCAAAAAACTGGGTAGCAAAAGCTAAAGCACTTCCCCATTGACCTGCCCCTGTTTCAGTAGTAAGCTTTTTTACTCCTGAAATTTTATTATAATAAGCTTGAGCTACTGCTGTATTTGGTTTATGGCTGCCAGGGGGTGACACACTTTCATTTTTGTAGAAAATTTTTGCTGGTGTTTGTAAATATTCTTCTAACTTTTTGGCTCTATGAAGAGGAGTTGGTCTCCACAAAGTATAAATGTTTAAAACTTCTTCTGGTATCTTTATCCACTCTTTAAAACTTATTTCTTGCTCAATTAAAGGCTCAGGAAAGATAACTAAAAGTTTTTCTATACTTATAGGTTCTTTTGTTTCAGGATCTAAAGGAGGATCTAAAGGTTTAGGTAGATAAGGAATTATGTTAAACCAATTTCTAGGAATTTCATTCTCATCAAGAAGTATTTTACTCATTTATTTTACCCATTTTTAAACTGCCTTAATTAAATTGGAAATCATTATAATTTATTTAAATTCTTAATGCAAGTAAATAATTATAATTATTTTGATAAATTTTTAATACACAAAAAATTTTATCTGGTATAGATCCTAATTAAGATAAAAATAGTTATTGGAAAATTTTGAATTATTTTAAATTATGGATAAAACATTGACAGAAAAGTAAAAAATTGTAAGATTTAATTTATATTTAAGGATTGTTTATGGAATTTGAAGCAATTATTGGATTAGAGGTTCATGCTCAGCTTAATACTAAAACTAAAATGTTTTGTTCTTGTTCTACTCAATTTGGGGCTTCTCCTAATACTCAAATTTGTCCTATCTGTACAGGACTTCCTGGAGTTCTTCCCGTAATAAATAAAAAGGCTGTAGAATATGCTTTAAAGTTAGCTTTGGCATTAAACTGCAAAATTAATTTAAAATCTATAATGGCTAGAAAAAACTATTTTTATCCAGATCTTCCTAAAAATTATCAAATTTCTCAATATGAAATACCTCTTGCTGAAGGTGGAGAAGTAGAAATAGAAGTAAATGGAAAAAAGAAAAAAATTAATTTAGTTAGAATTCATATAGAAGAGGATGCAGGAAAGTTAATACATGATGAAAAAAATCCTTATTCTTATGTAGATTTTAATAGAGCTGGGATTCCTCTTCTTGAAATTGTAAGTGTTCCGGAAATAACATCTCCTGAAGAAGCAGTAGCATATCTTAAAACTTTAAGAAGAATTTTAAGATATTTAGGAATATGTGACGGAAATATGGAAGAAGGAAGTTTAAGATGTGATGCCAATATTTCTGTTAGACCTAAAGGAAGTGAAAAATTCGGGACTAAAGTAGAGCTTAAAAATATGAACTCCTTTAAACATGTAGAAAGAGCTTTAAGCTATGAAATTAAAAGACAAATAGGGCTTCTTATGGAGGGAAAAGAAATTATTCAAGAAACTAGACTTTATGATGAAGCTTCACAAACTACACATCCTATGCGAGGAAAAGAGGAGGCTCATGATTATTGCTATTTTCCTGATCCTGATTTAATTGAAATACAAATAGAAGAAAGTCTTTTAGAAAAAATTAAAAATGAACTTCCTGAGTTGCCTGAGAAAAAGAAAGAAAGGTTTTTGGAAACCTATTTCCTAACTCCTTATGAAGTGGATATTTTAATAGAAGAAAAAACTATGGCAGATTTTTTTGAAAATAGTGTTAAAGTTTATCCTAATCCGAAAGCTATATCTAATTTTATTCTTAGCGAGGTTTTGAGATACTTAAACCGAGATGGAAAGGATATTACTCAAACTAAACTTACTCCAGAAAAATTGGCGCAACTTCTTAATTTAGTTGAAAAAGGAATAATTTCAATTACTATAGCTAAACAAATATTTCCTGAAATATATGAAAATGGAGTAGATCCTCAAAAGATTATTGAAGAAAAAGGACTTGTTCAAGAAAGTTCTGAAGAAAAATTAAGAATTATTTGTCAAGAAGTGTTATCTGAAAATCCTGGAGAAGTCGAGAAATATAAAGCTGGTAAAAAAGGTCTTCTTGGCTTTTTTGTAGGTCAAGTTTTGAAAAAAACTCAGGGAAAAGCCAATCCCAAAATAGTTAATCAAATTTTGATTGAACTTTTAGAAAAATGAAGAATTTTTTTTTTCAAAAAGAATTTATAAAATCTCCTAAAAAAGTTGATTTAATAAAAACCTGGGTTTGGACTGAAAAAGGACTTTATCTTTTAGACCAAAGAAAACTTCCTTTTAGGGAAGATTATATATTATGCAATAATGTTTTAAAAATAAGATATGCAATAAGAAATATGATAATAAGAGGAGCTCCAGCTATTGGTATCTGTGCCGCCATAGGATTTGCTATAGAATTTAAAAATTTTGTATCTTTATTAAAAAGTAAAGAAGTTCTTATCCGCAAAATTGAAGAAAAGATAAAAAAAATTGCTGATCTTCTTATCACCTCTCGTCCGACTGCTGTAAATCTTTTTTGGGCTATCTCAAGGATGCAAAACGTTTGTTTTAAGCTTTTAAAAGGTTTTGAATATAAAATAAAAAAAGAAGATCTACTTTATCTTTCTGAAGTTCTTGAAAAAGAAGCCTTTAAAATATGGGAAGAAGATATAGAAGCAAATTTAGCTATAGCTAAATATGGGGAAAAATTGATTCCTGAAGGTGGTATTCTTACACATTGCAATACAGGAGCTTTAGCTACAGGAGGATATGGAACAGCTTTAGGTGTTATAAGAAAAGCTTATGAGGAAAATAAAAAAATCAAAATTTTTTTGAGTGAAACTCGTCCTTTTTTACAAGGTGCAAGATTAACTGCTTGGGAATTATATAAATTAAAAATTCCTTATATTTTAATTACTGATAATTGTGCAGGTTTTCTAATGAAAAAAGGGGAAATTTCTGCAGTTATAGTAGGAGCAGATCGAATAGCTAGTAATGGTGATACTGCTAATAAAATAGGAACATATTCTTTAGCTGTGCTTGCTAATTTTCATAAAATTCCCTTTTTTGTAGCTGCACCTTTATCTACTTTTGATCTTACTATAAAAACTGGAAAAGAAATACCTATAGAAACACGTGCTGCTAAAGAAGTTTTAACTTGTTATAAAAATAAAATTGCTCCCCCCAAAAGTGAGGTTTATAATTTAGCTTTTGATATAACTCCTAATGAATTGATCAATGCCATAATTACTGAAAAAGGAATCATTTATCCACCTTTTGAAATTAATATTTATCAATTGATAAAATGAAAATTAAAGAATTGCCTGAAAAAACTTTAAAAAGGCTTATCATATATTTAAAGGTTCTTGAGAATTTAGATAAACAAAATATTGATTTTATAAGTTCTGAAGACCTAGCTAAAAGATGCGGAGTAAATTCAGCACAATTAAGAAAAGATTTAAGTTTTGTTGGTTCCTTAGGAACAAAAGGAGTGGGTTATAGTATAAGAAGTTTGAAATTTAGGCTTAAAAATTTTTTAGGTCGTACTAGAGAATGGAATCTCATTTTAGGGGGGGTTACTCCATTAGGAATATTTCTTTTAGAAAATACAAATTTACAAAAAGAAGGTTTTTACTTTTTAGCTGCTTTTGATATAAATGAAGAAAATATAGGTAAAATATATAATGGAATCTCTGTGTATAGCCTGGATCAGCTTTCTTATATTTTAAATGTTATAAAAGTAGACATAGGAGTAATTGCTACAGATGAGAATCCTCATTTATATTTAAAAGCTTTTACTGATCAAAAAATAAAAGCTATTTTAAATTTAAGTAAAATTCCTCTATTTTTAGAAGATCCTGAGATAAGAATAGAAAATTTTTCTTTTTTAATAGCCTTAACAAAACTTTCATATTTTCTAAAAGAGATAAAAGATGAAAATTAAGGTGTGGAAAAAGGATCCAAGGGCTAAATTATTAGAAAGAAGCACCGAAGGATCTATAGGATATGATTTATTTGCTTTAGAAGAAGTTCCTATTGAACCTGGAGAGTTTGTTCTTATTAGAACTGGGCTAGTTATTGAAACTAAGCCTCCATATGCTTTATTTATTTTTCCAAGGTCTTCACTTTTTAAAAATAAAAAATTAATTATGCCTAATTCAGCTGGTATTATAGATTTTGATTATTGTGGAGAAGAAGATGAGATTAAAATTCCAGTAATAAATTTAGGTAAAGAAAAGGTTATCATAAGGGCCCATGAGAAAATAGCTCAAGCGGTGTTTATAAAAATAGCATTTCCAGAGATAGAAGAAGTATCTAGTCCTTCTAAATCCTTCTCAAGAGGTGGTTTTGGTTCTACAGGTGGATATAGATAAAAATTGGAGTAAAATAAAAAATGAGCCTGTAGCTCAGTGGACAGAGCACCAGCCTCCGGAGCTGGGGGTCGGGGGTTCAAATCCCCTCAGGCTCGGTATTGAAAAATATAAAAAAAGAGTTAACTTAAATTTTAGATCTTTGAAAAATGGGGGCGAATAGGGTTCGACAGGGATAGGTAGGATTAAACTGCAGGTCGTGGTCGCACCCAACCACGTAAAATAGGGTGCAAAAACACAACCGCCGAAGATTACTCTTACGCCTTGGCAGCTTAAAATGCTGCCACGTACTTGAGGATGTTGCCTACGCATCCTTAAGTGCGTGAATTAAGTAGGCTTTGGCTGAAAAACTTGGTGGGAGTTTTTCAGCTGAGAAAATATCCACCTAGTAGAAAGTTTAGGTGCCTGTGCCTGACTTTCTACGAAATCAAAACACAGGCTAAGCCTGTAGAAGTTTAATCTAAACTATCTCTGGACGCGGGTTCGATTCCCGCCGCCTCCACAAATTTATCATTTTTGTTCAATTTCAGTTCAATTTATATAATTCTAAAAATTAAATGGGATTATTAAGATTAGCAAAGAAACTTGAAAATATCTCATAAGCTTGTAATAGATTTGGTTACATTAAACATAGCTTTATAGATTCAAAGAATCATATAAAAAAGAGGTGAGCTTCACTACTAAAAGATAAGTGTAAAAAAGCCTTTGTAAAAGACAGGTACCATGGAAAATAGAAAAAGCAATAATAATAGATAGTAATAAGTCATACTCCCTATTATAGCTAGTGATTAAATCAATTAAAAAAGATATTTTATTTTACCAATGCATTGCAAAAAGCAAAAAGAAAGAAGTACGATATAAATCAATCATAGAAAAAATTTCTATTGACATTTTTTAAAAAATTTGTTAAAATAAAAATTATTAAATAATATTCAAATCGAGTTAATAACCAATAAAATTAGGAATGAAATTGTGGATAAAAAAGATTTCAATAAAAATTAAAAATAGGGGGGGTGAAGTTATGGATGTTTTATTAGCTTCAAGGTTACAGTTTGCGGCAGCAGCTATGTTTCATTTTCTTTTTGTTCCCCTAACCTTAGGTTTATCCTTTCTCACAGCTATTTTTCAAACTAAGTGGTTAAAAACCGGAGATGAGGACTACAAAAGGGCAGCTCATTTCTGGGGAAGACTTTTTTAATTAATTTCGCTCTTGGAGTAGTAACCGGGATTACTTTAGAGTTTCAGTTTGGTACCAATTGGCGTTTTTATTCTCAATATGTAGGTGATATTTTTGGCTCACTCTTAGCTATTGAGGCAACCTTAGCCTTTTTTCTTGAATCTACTTTTATTGCAGTTTGGTGGTTTGGTTGGAATAGAATTAGTCCCAAGCTAAATACTTTAGCTATATGGTTGACAGCTATTGCTTCCAATATTTCTGCTCTATGGATTCTCATTGCTAATGGCTGGATGCAAAACCCTGTTGGTTATGTGATTAGAAATGGGAGAGCAGAGTTAGAGAGTTTTACAGCTGTAGTAACTAATCATTTTGCTTGGTGGGAATTTTTACATACTGTACCCTCTGCTTATGTGCTTTCTGGGTTCTTTGTTTTGGGAGTTTCTGCTTGGCATCTTTTAAGAAAAAATGAGCTTAATTTATTTAAAAAGAGCTTTAGAATTGCTGCTATTTGGACTCTAATTTTTAGTTTATACTTAATTATTGAAGGGCATATTCATGGTTCTGAAGTAGCTAAAACTCAACCTACTAAACTTGCTGCTATGGAGGCTCACTGGGAAACAGAAAAAGGTGCAGGCTGGACACTTTTTGCCATTCCTAATAAAGAGAAAGAAAGCAATTCCTTTGAGATTAAGATTCCAAAAATTTTAAGTTTACTTGCCTTTCATGATCCAGAGGCAGAAATCAAGGGTCTTAAAGAGTGGCCCAAAGAAGAAAGACCTCCTGTTGCTTTAACTTTCTGGAGCTTTAGAATTATGGTTGGACTTGGTTTCCTTTTTGGTTTGCTCTCAATTCTTGCTTTCTTAAAAAGACATAATCCTGAAATGAGTCATTTTCTTATGAGAATCTTAGTATTGAACATACCTCTTCCTTATATTGCTGTTCAAGCTGGTTGGATAGTAGCAGAGGTAGGAAGGCAGCCTTGGATTGTTTATGGGGTTATGAAAACAAAAGATGCGGTATCACCTCTTTCTGAGGTTCAAGTAGGACTTAGTTTACCTGCTTTTATTATTATTTATGGGATTTTAGGTATTATCTGTTTCTGGCTTATAGTTCATTATGCTCGCAAAGGTCCTGAACCTTTAGCTTCTACTTCAACTTTTAAAGAGAAACTAACTATATAAAATTATAAGGGAGGTGAGACAATGGAGTTTAATATTTTTCAAGTAATTTGGTTTATTTTATGGGGAGTTCTTTGGGCTTTTTATTTTGCCTTAGATGGCTTTGATTTAGGAGCTGGAAGTCTTCTTTATTTTTTAGGGAAAGATGAAAAAGAGAGAAAAGTTGTTTATCAAGCAATTGGTCCTTTTTGGGACGGAAACGAGGTTTGGCTAATTACAGCAGGTGGAGCAACTTTTGCTGCTTTTCCTACTGCTTATGCTATAATGTTTAGTGCTCTCTATACTCCTCTTCTTTTACTCCTCTTTGCTCTTATTTTTAGAGGAGTTGCTGTGGAGTTTAGAAGTAAATATGAAAGTTCTGTTTGGAAAAAAATCTGGGATATTATTTTTTTCTTAGGAAGCCTTACTTCTACACTTTTGTTAGGTATTGCCTTTGCTAATATTTTTAAGGGGGTTCCTTTAAATGAAAAAGGGATTCTTCAAACTAATTTATTAGGTTTATTAAATATTTATGGGCTTTTAGGAGGAATTCTTTTTGTTTTTTGTTTTGCAACTCATGGAGCACTTTGGATAGCTTTTAAAGCACCTTCTCATATAGCTGAAAGAGCAGCAAATATTGCTAAAAAGCTTTGGATTATTACTTTTCTTTTAGTAATTTCCTTTTGGATTTTTAGTTTTGAAGTAACCAATCTTTGGAATAATTATCTTAAAGTTCCATTTTTATTTGCGTTTCCTCTTTTAGCTGTGGTCTTATATCTCTTAGTTTATCTATTTTTATCTATTTTTAAATAAAGGCACTTATTTTAAGGCTTGGTTTATGTCTTTCCTTACAATTATATTTTTCACTGCCTGGGGTATAATAGGATTATTTCCTAATATTTTACCTTCCTCCATTAATCCTGCTTACAGCTTAACTATTTTTAATAGTTCATCAAGTCTTCTTACCTTAAAAATTATGACTATTGTAGCTCTCATATTTGTTCCTATTGATTTAGCTTACATATTTTGGACATACAAAACTTTCTCATATAAAATATTAAAAGAAGAAATTGGTTATTAAGTCTTTTCTTTTTTGAAAAAAATGTAACAATGGTGACAAAATCTTTGAAGATTTAAAGCTTACTCAACCCCAGGAGATTAGTTTTGGTATAGGTGGTAAGCTTGTGGAAAACTTAAAACTAGGAATGGACATAAGATGGATAAATTGGAAGAATTCAAAGGGATACAAAGAATTCCAGTAGAAGGACCAGTGGGTAATAGCCATAGGGTGTGAGTATAGTTCTATATTATATACCTGAGGTTAACAAAGGGTTTCAGTGATTTTAATATAGCCTGGTTTAATCTAATAGAGTTTTTTCAGCTATCACTTAGTATCAATATAACATTTGGCTTTAGCTACAAATTTACTTCTCATTTTGGCGTAGACTTTGCTTACAAGCACACTTTCGAAAAAAGGTAAACGCCAGGGATAGGAATAATATTATAGGTATGTTTAAATTGGAAATTTTAAACTCCTCAAGACTTTAAAAGGATTTTTTTAACCTGGATAAATGAACCAGAAATTTTTTGTCTGAGCTTGGAAAATTTTTTTTGAAGAAATATTACAGGTACATAGAAATAATAATAAATAATCAAAGATTTGAAAATATATATTGCCACAAACAAAGTAAGATAATGTTTTAAATATTTTGATACGCCTTGTATTCTTTTTTTATTTTTAATGTACTCCTCATATCCTATACAAGAGGATTACTGTAAATTTTTAAGTACAAACAAGTATTATGACTTTTTTTCATGATAAAAAATGAGGTAAATTTATTTAAGAGAATAGCTTTTAGAGAGGGTAAAGAGGAAGTTTTAAAATTTATTCAAAGGAGGGAATATATGCCTGTGAGGTTAGCGGTAAATGTAGATCATGTAGCAACTGTGAGGG
>CALLJG010000013.1 GCA_938091335.1 uncultured Thermodesulfobacterium sp. | reverse complement strand
AGGAACATTAAGATTAAAAAGAAACTCTTGCATGCATTGTTTTACATCTTCATAAGAAAGTTTGTCATATCTTATAAAAGGAGAAAGCAAAGTATCAAAATTTGAAAAAGCTTGTGCTCCAGCACTTTCTCCTTGTAAGGTATAAAAAAAGTTTACAATTTGCCCAAGAGCACTTCTAAAATGTTTAGGAGGAGCACTTTCTACTTTACCATAAACCCCTCCAAAACCTCTTAACAAAAGTTCATAAAGATCCCAACCTACACAATAAGCTGATAAACAACCCAAATCATGTATATGAAAATCTCCATCTTTATGAGCATTGGCTATTTCTTGGGGATAGAGTTTTTCAAGCCAGTATCTAGCTATTACAGAAGAAGAAACATGAAAATTAAGTCCTTGCAAAGAAAAACTCATGTTCGAATTTTCCCTAACTCTCCAATCTTCATTTCCTAAATACTCTTCAATTAAGTTAATTCCATCAACTAAAGCCTTTCCAATTTCTCTTGCTTGTCTTCTTTTTTCACGATATAAAATATAAGCTTTGGCAACTTCAGGAAATCCTCTTTCCATTAATGTTTTTTCAATTATGTCTTGTATCGTTTCAACATGTGGAATATCTCCTTTTTTGAAATATTGCCTATAAAGATATACTGCAACTGCATCAGCAATTTTTTCAGCATCAGCTTTAGTCCCTATATTGGTAGCTTTCATAGCTTTATAAACTGCATTGATGATCCTAAACCTCGAAAAAGGAACCACCTTCCCACTTCTCTTTCTAACTAAAGGTTCCATCTTTACCTCCTTAACACAAAATATTGTGGTATAAATTTTTTAAAACCTCTATATATTGTATTTTTATATAAAAAAGTTAAAAGTCAAGATAAAAAATTGTAAAAAAGAAAATATGTGTTAATTTTTGGTTGGATATGTTTGAGGGATTAAGTGAGAGATTAGAAAATGCTTTCAAGAAATTTAAGGAAAAGGGGAAGCTTAATGGAGATGATATAAAAAGGGGTTTAAGGGAGATTAGGCTTGCTCTTCTAGAGGCTGATGTAAATTATAAGGTAGTTAAGAATTTTATTGAGAGGGTTGAGAAAAGAGCTCTTTCTTCAGAGGTTATAGAAAGTCTTACTCCTTTTCAGCAGATAGTAAAAATAGTTTATGAAGAATTGATAGAAACGCTGGGAGGATCTGCAAGGGGTTTAGAATTAGGGAGCTCGAGGCCGGCAAAGATCCTTTTAGCTGGTCTTCAGGGATCTGGAAAAACAACCACTGCTGGGAAATTAGCAAGATTTTTAAAAAAGAAAGGTCATCATCCTTTACTTGTTTCAACTGATATATATCGTCCTGCTGCTATTGAACAATTAAAAGTTTTGGCTCAAAAAGTGGAAGTTCCTTTTTATGAACCTCAAGCAGAAGAGAAACCTGTAGAGATTGTAAAAAGTGCCTTAGAAATGGCTAAAAATAATGGAAGAGATATTGTAATTATAGATACTGCAGGAAGGTTACACATAGATGAGAAGTTAATGGAAGAACTTATAGAATTAAAACAAAATTTTAATCCTTCTGAAGTTTTATTAGTAGTTGATGCTATGATGGGGCAAGATGCAGTAAATGTTGCTCAAGTTTTTAATGAAAGGATTGGTTTAACAGGAATTATTCTTACAAAGATAGAGGGAGATGCAAGAGGAGGGGCAGCTTTATCTATAAAAGAAGTTACAGGCTGTCCCATTAAGTTTTTAGGGGTAGGGGAAAAGTTAGATGCTTTAGAAATTTTTTATCCTGAGAGACTTGCAGGAAGAATTCTTGGGATGGGAGATATTTTAACCTTAATTGAAAAAGCTCAGGAAACTCTTGATATTAAAAAAGCTAAAGAACTTGAAAAGAAAATAAAAAAACTTGAATTTGATTTAGAGGATCTGAGAGAGCAATTTCGACAAATAAGAAAGTTGGGGTCTCTTAAAGAAATTTTAAAGTTCTTTCCTGGTTTAGGCAGTAAATTAAATGAAATAGAGTTTGATGAAAAGGAACTAATAAAAATGGAAGCTATTATAAATTCGATGACAAAGCAAGAACGGAGAAATCCTAAAATTATAAATGCAAGTAGAAAAAGAAGAATTGCTAAAGGAAGTGGAACTACCATACAAGATGTGAATAAACTTTTAAGAAGTTATGAAGAAATGTTACAACTTCTTAAACAAATAAGGGCACCTGGTAAATTTCAGAGCATGATAAGAAGATTAATAGGAATATAAAATAAAAATTGGCAAAAATGAAAAGAAGTGATAAAATAAAAAAAATTTTAAAATTATAAAAGGAGGGATTAGGTGCCTGTAAGAATTAGATTAATGAGGTTTGGGAGGAAAAAAAGAGCTTTTTATAGAGTGGTAGCAGCTGATTCTCGTGCACCCAGAGATGGGAAGTTTTTAGACATTTTAGGCTATTATGATCCATTAAAAGAGCCTTATGAATTTAAAGTAGATGTAAATAAGGTAAAAATGTGGCTTGAAAAAGGAGCAGAACCAACTGAAACTGTTAGAGCCCTACTTAAAAAAATAGGAATAAATGTAAAATCTAAAGCTTCAAAATAGCACACAGAATAGGGGGACAGGATGAGCAGACTTAAGGATTTAGTGGAGCATATTGCCAAAGTATTAGTTGACAATCCTGATGCAGTTCAGATTAATGAAATAGAGGGTGAGCAAACCTCTGTGATTGAGTTAAAAGTAGCTAAAGAAGATTTAGGTAAAATTATTGGAAAAGAAGGAAGAACTGCAAAAGCTATCAGAACTATTCTTGGAGCTGCTTCAAGTAAACTTCGTAAAAGAGTTGTTTTAGAAATTATTGAATAGTGTTAATTCCAATTGCTAAAATATTGAATACTCATGGTCTAAAGGGAGAAGTAAAAGTTTCTCCCTTAACTTCTTATTCAGATATTATTTTTAAAATTAAAAATTATTATTTTTCTAAAAATAAGGAAAATTCTTTAAAAGTAGAAAGTGTTAAAAAAGGCCCTGGTTCAAATATATTTTTAGTTAAATTTAAGGATGTAGAATTTGAGGATGCAAAAAATTTAAAAAACCAAATTCTTTTTGTGGACATTCAAGAACTACCTCCTTTAGAAGAAGATGAATTTTATTATTATGAAATTCTTAATCTTAAAATAATAGATAAAAATAATAAATTTTGGGGAGAAGTGAAAGAAATCTTGCCAGTAAGTGAATATGAACTTCTTTTGGTTAAAAGTGAGGAATATGGAGAGTTTTATATTCCCTTAGTTGAAGAGTATATAGAAGAAATAGATTTTCCGTCTAAAACAATAGTAGTAAAAAAAATTAGAGAATTGATAGAAAGTCAAAAACCTTAAGAATCTTTCAATATGCAAATAGATATAATTACCATTTTTCCTGAATATTTTGAAACACCTTTAAAAGTGGGGCTTCTTAAAAAGGCTATCCATAAGAGATTAATTGGGATAAATATATATAATCTTAGAGATTTTGCAGAGGATAAACACAAAACAATTGATGATGAACCATTTGGTGGTGGAGAAGGAATGGTATTTAAGCCTGAGCCACTTTATAAGGCTATTTCTTATATCAAAAACAAAGATCCTTCTGCTTGGATAATATATCTGTCTCCTCAAGGAGAAATTCTTAATCAAAAAATAGCAGAAAGACTTTCTAAAAAAAATCATATAGTTTTTATTTGCGGAAGATATGAAGGGATTGATGAAAGGATAAGGCAATATTTTATAGATGAAGAGATTTCTATTGGAGATTATGTTGTTTTTGGAGGTGAGGTAGCTAGTCTTGTTTTAATAGAAACTATTGTAAGACTTATTCCGGAGGTAGTTGGAAAAAAAGATTCTGTAGAAAAGGAATCCTTTTCCAGTGGGCTTCTGAAATACCCTTGTTATACTCGTCCAAGAGAGTTTATGGGATACAAAGTTCCTGAGATTCTTTTGAGTGGTAATCATTTGGAAATAGAAAAATATAGAAGAAAAAAGTCTTTGGAAATAACTCTTAAAAAGAAGCCTTATTTACTTAAAGATTTAGACTTTTCAGAAGAAGATAGAAAAATATTAGTAGAGTTTTTGAGTCTTCAAAAAATTTATTTATTTTTAGTTCATTATCCTGTTTTAAATAAAAGAGGAGAAAAAATAGCCTCAGCTATTACAAACCTTGATCTTCATGATCTTTCAAGACTTGCAAGGACTTATGGTTTAAAAGGCTTATACATTGTTCAACCTTTGGAAGACCAAAGAATTTTAGCAGAACAATTGATAGATTATTGGTTAAATAAAAAAGGAGCTCAATATAATCCTTTGAGAAAAGAGGCTATAAAACTTATAAGAATTTTTGAAGATTTGGAATCTGCGATTTTAGAAGTAGAAAAGATAGAAAGAGAAAGACCCATACTTATAGCAACTGATGCCTCACCTAAAAGAAAATATATAAAATATGAAGAAGTAAGAAGATTTTTGTGGGAGAAACCAATAGTTTTAGTTTTAGGAACAGCTTGGGGGTTAGATGAAGAAATTTTAGATAAATGTGATTATTTTTTAGAACCCATATGGGGAAGGCTTGATTTTTATAATCATCTTTCAGTGCGTTCAGCAGCTTCCATTTTAATAGATAGAATTTTAGGAATTTATAGCTTTTTTAAAAAATTTAGTTTATAATTAAAAATTGGTTTGAAAGTAGGAGGAGAAAGTTATGAGAAAGATAAAAAAAGTTTTGATTGCTAATAGAGGTGTTCCTGCAGTTAGAGTTATGAATACCTGTAGGGATAAAAAGATAAAGGCAGTAGCTATTTATAGTACTCCTGATAGATTGGCTTATCATGTATTTATAGCAGATGAAGCAGTGCATATAGGAGAGGCTCCTCCTCAGGAGTCTTATTTAAACATGGAAAAGATAGTTAATGTTGCCTTAAAAACTGGTTGTGATGCTATTCATCCTGGTTGGGGGTTTTTAGCTGAAAATCCCGATTTTGCAGAGATGGTGGAGTCAGCAGGACTTATTTGGGTAGGTCCTCCACCTAAGGTAATTCGTCTTATGGGAGATAAAATAAGAGCAAAAAAGATTGCTCAAAGAGCTAATGTTCCTACTATTCCTGCTTTATTAAAAGTAGAAGGTGTGGAAGATATTTTGAAATGGATGGAAGATGAAGAGATTGATTTTCCTATTATGATTAAAGCAGCAGCTGGTGGTGGAGGAAAGGGCATGATAAGAGTTGACAGAAAGGAAGCTATTCCCTTAGCGTTGGAAAAAGCTAAATCAGAAGCAAGAAAAGCTTTTGGGGATGATACAGTATTTGTTGAAAAATATATTCAAAAGGGAAGACATATTGAAGTTCAAATTTGTGCTGATAAACATGGCAATATAGTTCATCTTTATGAAAGAGAATGTACTATCCAAAGAAGAAATCAAAAAATTTTAGAAGAGGCTCCTTCTCCTAGCATAAATGAAGACTTAAGACAAGAGATCTGTTTTACAGCCATAAGGCTTATGAGAGAAATTGGATACTATTCAGCAGGAACTGTAGAATTTTTGTTTGATCCTCAAACAAAGAGATTTTATTTTCTTGAAGTCAATACAAGACTTCAGGTGGAGCATGGCATAACAGAGCTTGTTACAGGACTTGATATTGTAAGTCTTATGTTTGATATTGCTGAAGGTAAAGAGCTTTCTTTTTCTCAAGAGGATGTCTTTCCTAATAGACATGCTATTGAAGTAAGAATTAATGCAGAAGATCCTAAGAATTTTAATCCTTCTTTTGGAACCATAACAAGATTGGAGATACCTCAAGGACCAGGTATAAGAGTTTCTTCAGGAGTTTATGAAGGGGCAGAAGTTCCACCTTATTATGATTCTCTTATAATGCTTGTTATGGCTGCAGGAGCAGATAGAGAAGAGGCAATTAGAGTTATGGATAGGGCTTTAAGTAGAGGCTTAAGAGTTGAAGGAATAAAAACCACAGCTCCTTTACTTTTAAGTATAATAAGACATCCAGAATTTATTAAAGGAAACTATTCTACCAGATTTATTGATGAATATTATACTGAATTGTTGGGTATGTTTAAAGAAAAAACACCTGAAGATGAGATATTAAAAATAGCTCAGTATATAGCTGAAGTATCAGCTCTTGGTCCACAAAGCTGGATGTAAAAGAAGGGGGGATTAAAAATGGATTATATATTTGTTAAACCAGGTATGGAGCCAAAAGAGATAGTAAAAAGAGTAAGAGCGCTTCCTGGAGTTTGTTTTGTTTCTGTAGGTATGAGAGATGCAGGGCAATCAGATTATAAAAACCGTTTGAGAATATATGATTTAAAAACACTAGCTCCTTATTACAATGAGATGGGACTTTTTGCAGCTGAGTGTCATGGTGGAGCAAGGTGGCATGTTGGAATTATGAATAGAAAAGAAAGTCCTTTTGAAGAAATAGCTCTCTTAAGAGAACTTATGCCTAATGTACTTTTGCAAACACTTATTCGAGAAACTAATATGTGGGGTTATAGACCTTATCCAAAAAACGTTATTGAATATGTAGTGGAAAAAGTAGATATTGATGTTTGGAGATGTTTTTCTTTTCTTAATGATGTTAGAAATATGAGGACAGTAGCAGAAGTGGTTATGAAAAGAGGCAAACTTTTTGAACCAGCTATTTCTTATACTGTTGCTCCCTGGTTTGATACTAAATATTATTTGAAGGTAGTAGATGAGATAATAAGTCTTTGTGGTGGAATAGATGAAATTATCCTTTGTATTAAAGATATGGCAGGGGTAGGAACTGTAAATTCTGTAACAAGTTTAATAGATGCAATAAAACAAAAATATCCTGAACTTGTTATAAATTATCATAGACATATTACTGACGGACTGGCTATGCCAGTATTATTAGCAGCAGCAAAAGCAGGTGCCAAAATACTTGATGTAGAAGAAGATACTTTAGTAAGATTTTATGGACATTCTCCAATTTTAGCAGTTGAGGCTTTATTAAGAGAACATGGTATTCCAGTTAATTTAAATAGAGAAGCAGCAGAAAAGGCAGTAGAAAAAGTAAGAGAGTGGATAAGGGATTATGAATGGTCAGAATCTCCTTTTAAAGGTTTTGATCATATGGTTACAAAGCATAAAATGCCAGGAGGTGCTTTTCCAAGCTCTTTTGAGCAAGCAGAAAAAGGTGGATTTTTGCATTATATGCCTTACATTTTGCAAGTTATGTCCCTTTACAATCAAATTGTAAAATATTTTGATGTGACTCCAGGTTCTCAGATTACTTGGGTTACTTGTAGTGGAATAGTAAATAGATATGCTAAAGAAAGAGGAGAAGAAGGAGTTAAGCATATAATAAATCTTCTTAAAAAATTTGTAGAAGAAAAAAATCAAGATTTTTATTCTATGGATCCTGAAGAACAAGAAGAGCTTTTACAACTTTTTAGACATGCTCCAGGTGATTTTAAAAATTTAATTCTTGGGCATTATGGGAAATTGCCAGTGGGATGGCCTGATGAATGGGTTTATCAAAGTGCTTTTGGAGATCAATGGAAAGAAAAGATAAAAGAAAGAAAGGAAACTTCACCCTTAGAGGCTATTCCAGATGAAGATCTCTTTTTATTAAGAAAACAACTTGAAGATGAACTTGGAAGACCAGCTACAGAAGAGGAATTTATCCTTTATTTAATGCATCCTAAAGATACTTTAGATTTTATTAGATTTAGAGAAAAATATGGAGATGCTCCACTTGTCTTACCTACTAAAGTATGGAGAGAAGGTCTTAAAAAACCAGGAGAAAAAGTAGAATTTGAATATCAAGGGAAGCCCTATTCCATAGAGCTTGTTTCTATAGGAGCTGAAACTGACGGAGTAATTCATGTGGTTTTAAAAGTAAATAATAAAACAAGGGTTTTTGAGGTTAAAACTCCAAGAGCTAAAAAAGAAGAAGTTAGAAAAGCTATTAAACCCAATGAAATAGGTGCCCCAATTAGTGGAACTATTTGGAGAATAGGAAATTCTAAAAGAAGTTCCTTAAAAGTAGGAGATATTGTTCATAAAGGTGAAGAAATTGCTAATTTAGAGTCAATGAAAATGGAAAATCCAGTATTAGCACCTTTTGATGCTCAAATTGTAGAAATATGTGTAAAATTAAATCAAAGGGTGGAAGAAGGACAACTTCTTTTTATTTTACAACCTTTGGAAAAGATCTATATAAAATCTATATAGAAGAAACTACAGCTATTAATTAAAGGAGGTTAAAAATGAAAATTATAAAATTCTTTTTATTTACTTGGCTTTCCCTATTAGTTTTTATTACAATTTCTTTTGCAGAAGAATATGCTAAGGAAGTAAAGGAAAGAACTTTAATTCTTCCATATTGTAATAAGCCTATAGGAATAATTACAGCTAAAAGTTTTAAATGTAAAGCTGCTGCCTGCCAGGGAGGAAGAATTGTATTTGGGAAAGATTTTGTTATTGAGGCTACTCCTCAAGCTCTAGGAGATGGGCTTGCTGATATGTTGATAACTGCTTTAACAAATACAGGATGTTTTAAAGTGGTAGAAAGAGTGGCGTTGGAAGAAATAAAGGAAGAGCTTGAGCTTATGGGAGTTACACCTAAAAAGACTTTAAAAGCAGCAGATTTTATTATTGTCGGAGCTGTGACAGCTTTAGAATTAAATACTTCTGGAATTGGTGGAGGAGGATTTATTATTCCTCTTCCTTGGAAATTTGGTGGAGGGTTAAAGCTTGATAAAGCAAAGGCTCATATAGGAGTAGATATGAGAATTGTTAGAGTAAAAGATGCAGAAGTATTAGTAGCTAAGACTGTGGAAGGAAAATCAGAAAGATGGAAATTTGGAGTAGCAGGAGGAGGTCTTTTTGGAAGTACGGTGGGAGGAGGATGGTTTGAAGCAATAAAAAATACACCTTTAGAAGAAGCAACAAGGGACCTTATAGCTAATGCAGTTACTTTAATAATAAATGAATTGAAAAAATATTCTCCAGATGTAATTATAGAACAAAGAGAAGTTACAAGTGAATAAAATTTGTTTAACGAAAAACTTTATCTCTTTTTGTGGGTTTTTATTTTTATAATTTATCTTGACAAATTGGAAAATTGTCATAGAGTTAAAGATACTTTGAGAATGGGGGAGGATAAAAATTATGTCTTTAGTTTTTACTTGTCAAACTCCCTGGGTTAAAAAAGAAGATGTTAAAAGGGAATGGTTTGTTGTTGATGCTAAAGATAAAATTTTAGGAAGACTTGCTTCTAAATTAGCATATATGCTTCAAGGAAAACATAGAAGTGATTACACTCCTCATGTAGATCAAGCTGACTTTATTGTAATTATTAATGCAGAAAAAATAAGATTAACTGGTAAAAAACTTGATCAAAAAATTTATTGGCGTCATTCTGGATATATGGGTGGTTTAAAGCTGGAAACTGCTCGGAAATTATTAGAAAAAAAACCGGAACAGCTCATTTATTTAGCTGTAAAAAGGATGTTACCTAGAAACAGAATGAGAAAAAAACTTTTGAAAAAATTAAAAATTTATGCAGGTCCCAATCATCCTCATATAGCCCAAAATCCAAAACCACTTGAAATTTAAGGAGGGTTAGAAATGGATAAAATTTATGCTACTGGGAAAAGAAAGACTGCTATAGCAAGGATTTGGATGTTTCCTGGGAATGGTCAAGTAATTGTTAATGAAAAACCTTTTAAAGAATATTTTTATGACCATATGGTGGCAGAAGATATAATTTTTGCGCCATTCAGAGTAACCAACCTTCTTGGTAAATTTGATATAAAATGTACTGTAGAAGGAGGTGGAAAGTCAGTCCAAGCTCAAGCTATAAGACATGGGATAGCCAGGGCTCTTGTATCTTATCTTCCAGATCTTAAGCCGATTCTTAAAAAAGCAGGTTATCTTATGAGAGACGCTCGTGAAAAGGAAAGGAAGAAATATGGGTTAAGAGGTGCCAGAAGAGGTCAACAATATTCTAAACGTTAATGATAAAAGCAGCTGTTATCGGAGCTAGTGGGTATACAGGATTAGAGCTTATAAGACTTTCAGAAAATCATCCCTATTTAGAAATCTCAATTATTACCTCTCGTGAACATGCAGGTAAAAAGTTAAAAGATTTTAATAATTGGAATGGTAAATATGCAGACCTTATTTTTGAAGAGCCAGTTATTGAGAAAATAGCAGAAAAAATTGAAGTTGCCTTTCTTTGTGTTCCATCAGGAATAGCACAGGAAATGGCACAAATCTTTTTACAAAAAAGGGTAAAGGTCATAGATTTTTCAGCAGATTTTAGGTTTAAAAATATTAAAATTTATGAAGAAACTTATAGAAGAAAACATTTATATCCTGAATTGTGTAAAAAAGCAGTATATGGATTATCAGAAATTTTTCAAGAAGAAATAAAAAAAGCAGATCTTGTAGCTAATCCTGGATGTTATCCTACTTCTGTTCTTTTACCTTTAATTCCACTTATAAAAAATGATCTTATTGAAGAAAGTCCTATTATTATAGATTCTAAAAGTGGAACTTCTGGGGCAGGAAGGAAATCGGAAAATTATTACAGTTTTTGTGAAATAAATGAAGACTTTAAAGCATACAAAATTGCTCAGCATAGGCACAATCCAGAAATAGAAGAAAAATTAAGTTTTTTTTCAACTAAAAGTATAGAAGCAGTATTTGTTCCTCATCTTTTGCCTATAAATAGAGGTTTACTTTCGACAATTTATGTAAGATTTAAGACTAAAGTTGAAGAGATTCATAGGTTTTTGAAAGAGTTTTATCAAGAATGTGCCTTTGTAGAGATTATGCCCTTAGGTTATATTCCCAGAATTTCAGAAGTAAAAGGCACTAATTTATGTAAAATAAGTGTATTTGAAGACAAAAAAAGAAATTTTGGAATAATAATTTCTGTATTGGATAATTTAATAAAAGGAGCAAGTGGGCAGGCTTTACAAAATTTTAATCTGATGTTTGGATTCTCAGAAAATATAGGTCTTTCCAAAGTACCTTTTTTTGTTTAAAATTTAATTTTTCAAAAAATTATTATGACTCAAATAAATGTAAGAAATATAAGGATTTTTTTAGCATATGATGGGACTAATTATTTAGGTTGGCAGATCCAACCTAAAGGTCCAACTATCCAAGGTGCGATTCAGGAAGCTTTATCTAAAATTTTAGGACATAAAGTGAGACTAAAATCTGCAGGAAGAACTGATACAGGAGTTCACGCCTTTTATCAAGTGGCTCACTTTCTTACTACTTCACAAAAACCTCTTGAAATTATATATAAAGCAGTAAACGCTATGATTCCTAAAGATATAGTAGTATGGAAAGTAGAAGAAGTAGACTTTAAATTTCATTCTCAAAGGGATGTGATTAAAAAAACTTATATATATTATATTTATAATTATCCAGTGAGGAATCCCTTAGTAAGATTTTATTCTTGGTGGGTTCCTGAAAAGCTTGACTTAAAAGCTATGAAAGCTTGTTTACCTTTAATTATAGGAGAAAAGGATTTTGCAAGTTTTAGAAAATCTGGAAGTGATATTAAAACTACAGTGAGAACTATATATATGGCAAATCTAAAAAGGGTCCCGGGAAGAAAGCACATTATTGCTTTTGAAATCACTGGTAAAGGATTTATGCGATATATGGTCAGAAACATCGTTGGAGCTTTAGTAGAAGTTGGTAAAGGGAGTATATCTTTAGAAGATTTTAAAAAAATTTTAGAAGCAAAAGACAGAAGTTTAGCTCCCCCTCCAGCTCCACCTCAAGGACTTTTTTTAAAAAAAATTGAATATCCTTCAATAAAGGTTTTAGGTTGCTATCCTAAATTTAAAGTAGAATTATAAAGAGGGGGTTATTTATGAAATTAGTTGAAAAAGAAAGAAAGACTTTAGAAACAGAAATAGTTTTAAAACTAGATTTAAAGGGTGATTTTTTAGAAAAAAATATAATTAATACTCCTATTGGATTTTTAAATCATATGCTTGAGCTTTTTGTTTACCATTCAGGTATAAAGCTTCAAATTTTAGCTAAAGGAGATTTGGAAGTAGATTGGCATCATACAATAGAGGATATAGGTATTACATTAGGTGAAGCTCTAAATGAAGCTTTAGGTGAAAGAAAAGAAATTTCCCGATATGGTGAGGCAACTATTCCTATGGAAGAAGCTTTGACTCAGGTAATTATTGATTTAGCTAAAAGACCCTATTTCTATTATGATGTTAATTTTCCTACTGAAAAAATAAAAGATTTTGACACACAGCTCATAGAAGAGTTTCTTAAAGCATTTGCTCTCAATGGGAAATTTACTTTACATATAAGAAATTTCTATGGGAAAAATGCTCATCATATAGCTGAAAGTATATTTAAGGCTTTAGCTTATGCTTTTAAGAAAGCTATCCAATCTACTAAGATAGAAATACTTTCAACCAAAGGTGAACTTTGAAATCATTCAATTTTTATATCCCTTTTATTTAAAAATTCTTTCCAGCTTTTAGGACTAAATTTATAAGAAATTTTTAAGCTATATTTTATTAAAGAATAAGTCAAAGCTTTATTTAAAACTTTTTGAGAAGATGGAAAAGGAATTACTAAAGCAAGATAAAAAATGGTAATAAAAAGAAGTCCTTTTATAAATCCCAAAAATGCACCCAAAATATAATCTGCCGCTGTAAGATTAAATTTACCTAAAAGATTTATTATTATAAAACCCATTATTATAAAACTCAGATAGATTAAAATAAAAGCTATAATATAGCTCAAAATAGAAAGAACTTTTGGGTGTGTAGTAGTGATAGTTCCTAAAAAAGGACTAATTTTTATAGAAAGCCATCCTGTATAAAGAAAGGCTATAACCATTCCTATAAAAGAAAAAACTACTTTTACAAAACCTGATAAAAAACCTCTTATAATAAAATAAGCTAAAAAACCTAAAGCAAAATAATCAAACCATATCATTGAGCTACTCTATATACCAAAAAGTTTCTATTCTTGTATCTTTTAAAATTATACCTAAATTTTTCAATTTTTCTCTAATTTTATCAGCTTCTTCAAAATTTTTTTCTTTTCTTGCCCTATCTCTTGTTCTTATTAAGCTTTCTATTTCTTCTAAAGTTTTTTCTGTATTTTTTAGTTTTCTTTTTCTTTCACTTAGCCAAAATTCAAAAGGATCAGTTTCTCCTATTCCTAAAATTTTTCCACAAACTTCTTTTATTTCCTTTTCTATTTTTTCTAGCAAAATTGTTTCTTCTGTAGTTAAAAAGGGATATTTTGTTATAAAATCATAAATTTCACTTTCCAAATCGAAAAGATATCCGAGGGCTAATGCAGTATTGAAATCTTCTAAAAGTGCAGAAATGAACTTATTTTTAAAATTTTGCCATTTTCTTTCAAGAGCTCTTGCTTTTTCAGAAAGGAGCCCCTCTTTAAAGGGTTGAATTTTTTTGATCCAATATAAGGTTTCATAAAAATGATAAATTGCTTTTTCCATATCTTTTACTTTATTTTCTGAATAATCTAAAGGGCTTCTATAATGAGTGGAGATAAGGAATGCTCTTATAACCTCTGGATGAAATTTTTCTAAAAGATATTTCATAGTTACATAATTTCCAAGACTTTTAGACATTTTTTCTCCGTTTACTGTAATAAGTCCATGATGAATGAAATATTTTGCAAAGGACTTATTATTGGCGCATTCACTTTGAGCAATTTCATTTTCATGATGAGGAAAGATGAGATCAATTCCTCCTCCATGAATATCTATAGTTTCTCCTAAGTATTTTAGAGCCATAGAAGAACATTCTATATGCCAACCTGGTCTACCTTTTCCCCAAGGACTTTCCCAAAAGGGTTCCCCTGGTTTAGAGTTTTTCCATAGTGCAAAATCTAAGGGATTTTTTTTCTTTTCTGAAACATCAATTCTTACTCCTATAAGAAGTTCATCAAGCTTTCTTCCTGACAATTTTCCATAGGAGTGAAATTTTTTAACCTCAAAATATACATCTCCATTGCTTTGATAGGCAACCCCTTTATCTATAAGTTTTTTGATAAAATTAATTATTTCTGGAATATGTTCTGATGCTCTGGGTTCAAAGGTAGGCTCCATAATCTTTAAAATTTTTGTTATTTCTTCATATTCTTTTATATATTTTTCTGTAAGATCCTTCCAAAAAATGCCCTCTTTATTAGAACGATTTATTATTTTATCATCAATATCAGTAATATTTCTCACGTAAATTACTTCGTATCCTAAATATTTGAGAAATCTATAAAGGACATCAAAAATTACAGCAGAACGAGCATGACCTAAATGAGAAGAATCATATGCAGTAATTCCACATACATACATAGTAACTTTGGGAGGATTTATAGGAATAAATTCTTCTATCCTTTTAGTTAAAGAATTATAAATTTTAAAAACTTTACTTTTATCCATTTTGGTTTTCTTTAAAAAGTTTTTCAAAAATGTTAATTGAAGCTTCTTTCAAGGGACATTCCCATTTGAACACAGGAATATGGTTTAATTCATAATAAAAAAGAAGTGGATCTTGAGGAAGAAACCCCATAAATTTAATTTTGGTATTTTTTATCATTTCTTTTATCAAAAGGTTTAATTTTTCTTCTTCATTTTTAGGTGTTTGATTTACTATAAGCCATATTTTTTGAGCTTTTATATTAAGAACTTTTATTAATTCTGTTACTCTTATTCCTGTAACAATTCCTCTTTGACTAGAATCTGAGATAATTATTAAGTGATCCATTTCTGTAATATTTAATCTTGATATGTGTTCCATTCCAGCTTCATTATCTATTATTATGTATTCATAGGCATTTATAATTTTTTCTAAAGTTCGAGAGAAAAAATAATGAACAGGGCAATAACAACCAGATTTTTCAGGGTATCCCATAGTAAGAAGGTCAAAATGTTTATCTTCTACTAAAATTTGATGAATTTTCATTTCTATATAATCTTGATGAGTCATAAAATCTGGGACTTCATGTTTTAGGACGCTTTCTCTTATTTCACTTAAAGTAGTATTTATTTTTACTCCAAGAAGCTCATTTAGATTAAAATTGGGATCTGCATCTACAGCTAAAATAGGAATTTTATTTTTTTTGATTAAAAAATCTATTAAAAGAGCAGCTATAGTGGTTTTTCCTGTGCCTCCTTTACCTACTATTGAAATTTTTGTTGGCATTATTTTTTTCTTTTATCTAAGAAAAGTTTATAAGTAAAAGAATCTATCAAGGCTTGACAACTTGCTTCCAAAATATCAGTTGAAACTCCAACAGTTCCCCATTTTTTATTTTTACTTTTTGAAATTATAAGAACTCTTACTTTAGATGCTGTTCCAGGAAGTCCTGGCAAAACCCTAACTTTATAATCTTCTAACTCCATTTCCTTTATTTGGGGATAGAATCTTTCTAAAGCCTTTCTTAAAGCATTATCTAAAGCATTAACAGGGCCATTACCTAAAGCAGCAGTATGTTCTACTTCTCCTACCCCAGGTGGAACTCTTACCAAAACAGTTGCTTCGGCTTTAGGAAACTCTTTATTTACCTTTAAATCAAATACTTTATAACTTAAAAGTTCAAAATATTGTTTTGGTTCTCCCATAAGTTTGTAAATAAGAAGTTCCAAAGAGGCTTCTGCTGCTTCAAATTCATATCCTTCAGCTTCTAACTTTTTTATTTCTGAAACTATTTTATTTAAAAGAGGACTATCTATTTCAAGTTCAATTCCAAATTCTTTAGCTTTATAAATAATATTACTTTTTCCAGAAAGTTCAGAAACTAATACTCTTCTGACATTTCCCACTAATATGGGATCTATATGTTCATAAGTTTTAGGGGATTTAAGAACAGCTGACACATGCACTCCACCTTTATGGGCAAAGGCAGAAGAACCTACAAAAGGAAGTCTTGAAGGATGAGGTAAATTAGCAATTTCATATACATATCTTGAAACTTCTGTAAGTTTGTGTAAAACCTCTCCTGAGCTACATTGATATCCCATTTTTAAAACAAGGTTTGGGATTACAGAACACAAATTGGCATTTCCGCATCTTTCACCTATTCCATTTATAGTCCCCTGAACATGAGTAACTCCTAAGTTTACAGCAATTAAAGTATTTGCAACTGCACATTCAGAATCATTATGTGCATGAATTCCTAATG
The DNA here is from genome assembly GCA_938091335.1 of uncultured Thermodesulfobacterium sp. Taxonomy (GTDB): domain Bacteria; phylum Desulfobacterota; class Thermodesulfobacteria; order Thermodesulfobacteriales; family Thermodesulfobacteriaceae; genus Thermodesulfobacterium. The sequence continues at coordinate 29,041 of CALLJG010000013.1, read as the reverse complement.
GAATCTCTTTACCTAATCTATTTTGTACTTCCTTTATAATTTTTACAATTTCATAAGGAAGGGTTCCACCATTAGTATCACAAAGAATAATACAATCTGCTCCAGCTTCTTTGGCTTTTTTAATAGTTGTTATGGCATATTCAGGGTCTTCTTTGAAGCCATCAAAAAAATGTTCAGCATCATAAAACACCTTTTCTACATGAGCCTTTAAAAATTTTATAGACTCAGAAATAATTTGTAAATTATGCTCTAAAGTTGTTTTTAAAGCTTCCTTTACATGTAATGTCCATGATTTACCAAAAATGGTAACCACAGGTGTTTTAGCAAGAAGTAAATGCTTCAAATTTTCATCATTTTCTGGGTTTTTTTTAGGATGATGGGTGCTTCCAAAAGCAACAATTTTAGAATGTTTTAAATTATAATCCTTTATTTCTTTAAAAAACTGAAGATCTTTTGGATTGGATCCAGGCCAACCACCCTCAATATAATCAATTTTAAATTCATCTAATTTTAAAGCAATTCTAATTTTATCTTCTAAAGAAAAACTGATCTCTTCAGCCTGGGCTCCATCTCTTAATGTTGTATCATAAATTTCTATTCTTTCCATAAATTAATTTTCCTCTTTTATATAGACTTCATTTTCCAATTGAAAGGCTTCATGTAAAGCTCTTACAGCAAGCTCTGTATACTTTTCGTCTATTACACAAGAGAGTTTAATTTCTGAGGTAGAAATCATCATAATATTTATGTTGTGTTTTGCTAAAGTGGAAAACATTTTAGTTGCTACTCCTGAATGAGTTCTCATCCCTGCACCTACTATAGAAACTTTAGCTATTTTATCATCTCCTTCTACTTTTTCAGCTCCAAGAGTTTTACCCACTTCTTTTATAATTTCTAAAGTTTGTTTATAGTCTGTTCTTGGCACTGTAAAACTAAGGTCAGCTTTACCATCAGGACGAGCAGTTTGGATTATCATATCTACTATAATGCCATTTTCTCCTATAGGGCCAAAAATCTGAGCAGCAACTCCTGGTCTGTCTGGTACACCATAAATGCTTATACGAGCTTCGTTTCTACTATAAGTAATACCTGAAACTAAAACCTTTTCCATTTCTTCATCCTCCTCTGTTATCAAAGTGCCCTCAGAGTTAATAAAACTTGATTTTACAATAAGGGGAACTTTATAAATCATTGCAAGTTCAACTGATCTCATTTCCAAAACCTTTGCACCACTACTTGCCATTTCAAGCATTTCTTCATAAGAGATTTTTTTAAGTTTCCTTGCATTCCTAACAATTCTTGGATCCGCAGTATAAACACCTTCAACATCTGTATAAATTTCACAAAGATCTGCCTTTAAAGCTGCAGCAAGTGCTACAGCAGTAGTGTCTGAACCTCCTCTTCCAAGAGTAGTTATATCTCCTTTTTCAGTTACTCCTTGAAATCCTGCAACAACTACAATTTTACCTTGATAAAGTTCATTTTTTATTTTCTCTCCTTTAATTTCTTTTATTCTTGCTTTATTAAATAAATCTGTGGTATAAATAGGTATTTGAAATCCTAAAAAACTAATAGAAGGATATCCAAGGCTATAAAGCATAATAGAAAGTAAAGCTGAACTTATCTGTTCTCCTGTTGAAATAAGAAGATCTAATTCTCTTGGAGGAGGATTTGATATAATTTGTTTTGCCAGATGTATAAGACGATCAGTTTCTCCTGCCATAGCAGAAACTACAACTACTATATCATGCCCTTCTTTTTTATACTTTATAATCCTTTCAGCAACAGCCCTCATTCTTTCTAAATTAGCAACAGAGGTTCCTCCATACTTTTGCACTATTAACATAACTTACTCCTTTTTACCCCATATGGGATCTTCTCCAAATTTTTTAAACCACCATTCTTCAGGATTTAGGTTATTTTCTTCAGGTTCTAAGTTTATTAAGTAATTGTCACAATATTGCATAAGAACTTGGTAAGCAAAATTAAGCTTTTTAATCAAATCTTCATCTCCTCCATGATCAGGATGGTATTTTTTTACTAATCTTCTATAATTTTCTATTATTTTTTTTCTTGTAGTTTTCTTAGGAAGTTTTAAAATTTTTCTTGCCTCTTCAATTTCTTTCCATTTAGTCTTAATAAACATTTTAAAAATTTTAAATTAATTTTAAATAAAAAACAAGAATTTAGAATTAATGAAAATTGATAAAGTTAAGGCCAACACCAGGGATGATACCACCAAGGTTCCCACCAAGGATGCCAATAAACTCCAATTTTTCCTTCTTTAAGACCTTTAAAACTTCCTAAAACAGTTATAAGTCTTCCAGGAGAATAAATGCCACAATCCAAAAATTTGAACGTTTCTACTTGAAATCTGCCTTGAGAAGTACTATCAATCTTTGGTAAAGTAGCGCAACTAGAGATAAATAACACCAAAATAATTAAAAAAATGATCATTTTTGATTTTTAATATAATTCATTTTTCAATTTTTCCCATTAACTATAGTTGAGCTCAAACCTTTCTAATTTCCCTTTTTTGTTTTAAAACATTGTCTAAATAACTTTGTCCATGTTGTAGAGCTCCTTTATAATGCTCTTCCACTGTTTTCTCAAAATAAGGAGAAATCTTTTGTTCAAGGTTATGCATTCTGAAAGGTCTGAGGGAATCTATGTATATCCTTCCTACTTTGAGGCTATCAGCTTTTATGAAAAACCAATCTGAGAATCTGTCAAGTTTAAGAACAGCCAAAACAGGTGTATAACCCTTTTCTTTTTTGTACTTGAGTCCTTCTTCGTCTTTCTTCTCATAAGTGACATAATCTGTGGTAGTAGTTTTAACCTCAATAGAATATTTTTCATCTCCTTTTTCTACTTCTCCTATATCTACTCCTTGAACACCTCTTTCAGATTCTGCTACACATGAATAACCCGCTTTTTGAAATGCGATTGCTAAAAGTTTCTGGCAAAGTTTACCAAATTCCTGACCTCCCACTGTATCATATAAACTTTTTAATTGTTCAAAAGTCTTTGTATTCATGTTATTCCCTTCTTACTTCAGGTCCTCCTGTGGGTGTCCAATTTGTAAAAATGTATTTCGTTTTTGCTTTAGTTAGTTTTGAAACTATTAAATCTTGCAATTCCTTATCCATGGTAGAAAGAATGATTGATCGATGAGCAGATATATCATCTAATATTTCCACAAATTTTTCTTTATGAGCAGATCCCAGGCTCTGTGATGGGTCATCAAGCATAAGAAAGCCAAACTGATTGTTCAGGGAAGATAATCCTAAAAAGATTGATAATGCTAATGCATTTAAATCTCCCTGACTTAAGATAGGAGTTAAGTCTTTTCCATTTTGGTCTTTAAATTCATAATTGTTTCTACCAGTTCTGCTGTCTGGAGTTACCGAAAGTTCAATTTTGCTTATAGCAGGGTTATTTGTAATTTTGCAAAAAAGTTCATTTATTTTTTTACAAGCAAAAATTATTTTCTCTTTTGCTTCCTCGTGCGAGGCTTGATTTATAGCCTCCTTAATTTTATTTAGCTCATTTGCCAATTCAGCCATTTTATCCTTTAGGTCTTCAATCTTTTTATATTCAGGTGTCTCCTTTATTTCTTCAACAATTTTTCTCTTTTCCTCAAGATTTAATATTTCTAAAATCTGCTCAAGTTCTTTCGCCTTTTCCTGGATGTCATCTAATTTTTTCTGTCGTGAGTCAATGGACTCCTTTAATTTATTAATCTCCTCATCAAGCTCATTCAAGTGTTTGGCAAGGATTGTAGAAGGATCATCCTTTTCGGTAATCTCTCTCTTTAGATAAGCTGCAATTTCTTTATAAATCTCTTTTAATTCGTTTTCAGCAGTTTTCTTGTTTTTATCCAGTTCTCTTAACTGTTTAAGCCTCTGTTCTACATTATCTAAATCTTTTTTAAGTTTTTCTCTTTCATCCTTTATTTTTCCCATTTGCTCTTTATATTTTTTGTTCCATTCTTGTTCTAAATGAGTTAATAAATCAGGAGTTTCTTTTTCACATACAGGACAAATATTTTTGTCTATACTCTCTAATTTCAAATACTCTATAGCCTCACTTATAGTTTTCCCTTTTGCATTGATTTCCTTCAATTCTTTTTCTTTCAGAGCAATTTGTTTCTCTATGTGAGATTTAGTGTTATTCAATTTTTCTTCATCTCCAATGTCTTTAATAAATTCTTCAATTTTCTTTTTTGCATCTTGATATTTTTTATTCTTTATTTCCAGTATTGATTGAAGTGAAGTTATCTTATGTTTCTCTTTCACTAATTCTCCTTGTCTTTTTACATCTGGCATTTCTGACCTAAATCTGGTTATCTCCTTGTTTACCTTATCTAAGAATTTTTCCTTTATTTCCTTCCAGTTTTCAGAAATAGGTAAATCTGTGAGAGTAAGTCCTATCTCTGAGGCAAATTGAGATAGAGCCTCTTTAACAATTTTGGCGATCTCATAGGCTCCATTTTCATTGATAAAGCTTTCTTTTATTCCCTTATTGATTAATTCTTTTCTTTTTTCTTCCAAGTCCTTTTGCCTGGTCTTCAAGGCAGTTTCTATGTTGCCTTTAAAGATTTCAAGTTTTTCATTTAGTTTTCTCTGTTTCTCATCTATTTTTGCCTCATTTATACCAGATAATATGTTTCTATAATCAGAAAGCCCAAGCAAGCGGTCAATAGCATCATTTCTATCTCTTGGCTCTTGTGTAAGAATAGCACGAATTGCTTCCTGATGCTGATAGACTGTAGTTAAAAAATCCCTGAATGAACACTTTAAAATCTGATCAAGTCTCTTTTCCGCCTCTTCTTTTGTTAACAATTGTCCATCAGGTAATGTTATTTGCAATTCATCTTTTTCTTTGCTAATCCATTTGCGCATTATCTTAAAAGTATCATTATTCTCATCTTTTAATTCTATTTCTACAAATACCTCATCCTTTAGAGGTAAGTTCCGATTACGAACTTCCCAGTCAATTCGTTCACGGATTCCTGTATCTCTTCCAATACACTCCTTTCCAAATAGACACCACTCAATTGCATTAAGTGTGCTACTTTTTCCGCGATGGTTTTCGCCAAAAAGAATTATAACTGGGGTTTCAAAAGTGAACTCTTTTTCATCTACATAGCCACGAAAACCTTTTATCTTAAGCATTTTAATACCAAGCATTTATTTGTCTCCTTTAAAGTTTCTGCTCTAAAGATTCTAGTAATTTTTTAAATTCAGTAACTATTTCATCAGCTTTTTTACTTAACACAGTTTTAATCCCTTCTTTACCACCTTGTTCATAACTTTTAGCAATTTCCTCCCAAAGATTTTTAGTTGTCTCATCTTTAATTTTTTCTTTCACTGCATCTTTATAATTCATACAAACCTCCTTTTGTTATTTCCTTAGCACTCACAATCCTTATAGTTGGGGTCAACCCTGGTAAAAGCTGAGAGCAAGATTTTGAAACGCAGACTTACAAACCCATTCAGAAATCTCTATTTCCTTTATGCTACTACCTCTGAAGATGTTTCGAAAATTCAGCATTCAATTTTTATTATAAATTATTCAAAATCTTTTAAAAAGTCAATTATCTATAATAAGCTTGTCAAAATAGCGTTAGAAATGTCGCAATCCCTTTTTGATGAGGTCAAACAGAGAACTAACCAGAATTAACGGGAAAAGAAAATCTGTCGCAATCCCTTTTTGATGAGGTCAAACTAATTTTTGCGTAGGATTACCGTATTACATCAGAAAGTCGCAATCCCTTTTTGATGAGGTCAAACATTATGTCAAGGAATAAAAGTTTTTTCAAAAAAAGAGTCGCAATCCCTTTTTGATGAGGTCAAACTTCATATCATCCTGTAAGGACAACTTACAGGGGATAGTCGCAATCCCTTTTTGATGAGGTCAAACTTATATAAACACAAATAACCAAGCCAAATGGAAATAGTCGCAATCCCTTTTTGATGAGGTCAAACACTTTTTCTTTACCTTTCTTCCCAGCCTTTTTACGTGTCGCAATCCCTTTTTGATGAGGTCAAACTCTACCCGGGAAGCAGTTTTATTTATTTTTTATTTTGTCGCAATCCCTTTTTGATGAGGTCAAACGAGAAACATGGAAAACTTATGTAAGAGTAAGCAGGCAAGTCGCAATCCCTTTTTGATGAGGTCAAACTCTAAAAATGAAATTGTTTTAAAGGAGGAAAAATTAGTCGCAATCCCTTTTTGATGAGGTCAAACTTATTGATGTTCCGGAGGATGCAACTCCGGAACATTGTCGCAATCCCTTTTTGATGAGGTCAAACCTCAGAGGAATACAAAATTCCTTGTTTATTCATTATGTCGCAATCCCTTTTTGATGAGGTCAAACTTTTGAAACTTCTTGTCTTGTCATATCGGGGGAAATGTCGCAATCCCTTTTTGATGAGGTCAAACGTTGAAAATAAACCCAGAATTTATAACAATAATTTTGTCGCAATCCCTTTTTGATGAGGTCAAACGGAAAAACAAATTCTACAAGAATTAAATTTAAGAGAGTCGCAATCCCTTTTTGATGAGGTCAAACTATATTATAAACCTTTTTTGTTAACTGTCAAGTGTAGTCGCAATCCCTTTTTGATGAGGTCAAACGGTTAAATTATGTGTCAAATAGCGATTTGTAAAGAAGTCGCAATCCCTTTTTGATGAGGTCAAACATATTTAAACAAAAAAAAATAAAAAGGAGGTGTAAAGTCGCAATCCCTTTTTGATGAGGTCAAACACTCTTTGAGGAGTTTAAGCAGGACATGCTTAAGATGTCGCAATCCCTTTTTGATGAGGTCAAACCCTAAAATTAGACAGAGTAAAGTTATTGATATTTCTTAATTTTAGGGTTTTATCTTAAAAAAATTATCTTATTTTTTGCGTCAAACCTCCAGTTTCAATTTTCAAAGAACAAAAAAGAAAGCAATTTCATTATATATCAAAGATTGGTATTTATTTCAAGTATTTTGTTTTAGTTCTTCTAAAATTAACTTTCCTTTATATGTTATTTTAATTTTAAAAATCTCGCCAGATTCATTGGTTTCTGTGGTAATTAGGTTATAAACAATAAGTCTTTCTATCTCATTTTGATAAGAAGAATATAAATCTTTTGTTTCTTTTCCAGAGATTATTGAAGAGGAGTTTAATTTATTAAGTATTTCTATTTCTTTACCTTTTGGCAGATAAAAGAGTTTTGGCAAAAAAACTGTCTCATTAAATTCTTCATTCATATAATAAATTTGAGCATCTACAAGATAACCGGCAAGTGCTGTTGTTATAACATGTGCTTTAAGTCCACCTGTTGGATTAAAATAAATTTCATAACCTTCTTTCTTTTTTTTCTGAGCAATATGAATAAGTCTATCAAGAAGTTCGGAGATGCCTTTTTTAAACTCATCCTTTGCATAATTTTCATCATAATATTTTGCTTCCCAGAAATAACCACTTATTTCATAAGGTGTGTATAATTTATATCCTAGTTCTCTAAGATACAATTCTAATATCCTTCTACATAATTCATTTGAATATGTTTTTGTTCCAAAAAGATAAATTTCAATATTTGAGGGGTCTTTATCTTCTACAACTCTTAAAAATGTATTAAGTTCTGCTGAATTTTTATGTGGGTCTTTTTCTACAAAAGATTTTAATTTTTGTATTTCTGAAGGGTTATCAAGGAGTTCTCTCCAGTATTCCTCATCTCTTATTTTTTTATCTTGCGGTATAACATTATTTTTCTGTGCATTTGTAATAATTGAAACACCAGTTGAGATTATATGAAATTCTTTTTTCATTTTATTCCTCCGTATAATTAAATATTCCATATCCAAGTGATGTTTTTGCTCCAATCCCTTCTTCTTTTAATGCACCTTTTAAAAGAATTTTTGCTTTTTCTAAAAGTTCTTCACTTTTTGAAAATAAATAAAATTTAAAATCTGTATTTTCAACTGTTAAAAATTTTATGGGTCTTGGGTTTTGCCAGTCTGCTGGTGGTTTCCCTTGTGAATAATATTCAGGATAATGCGGATTCATTATATCAATCTTTAAATTTACTTTATTTATAGGATAGGCATCCATAAATATCACTTTTCCTTTTTGATTTTGGGTTCCAAAAATCTCTATCAATTCTGAAAATTTAATTTTTTCATTTTTATTCTCCTCTTTAAATTCAACTTCTATATTAAGCTCTTTTCCATTTTCAAGATTTTGTGAAACCCTTTTAACTGCATCTTCAAATTTTTCATCATTTTTTATATCTTTCTCTGCAAACTTTAAAACTGCATAATGTCTTGTAACACCTTTAATTGCACTACCAGGAATATAAGGGATTCCGTATATATGGTGAAGTGTCATAGATGTTTCCTGAGGATGCGAAGCACCAAGCCCTATTATAAGCCGCCAGTTACATTTACCATTGAATTTAGCACATTTATATCCATCTTTTTCTAAAAATTCAAATAAATTGTCTTTTCTTTTTTCAATATTGTTTAAAAAATTTTGATCCCATTTGAATTTTTCAATCTCTCCGTTAATCCTTATTTTTTCAGGCAAATTTCTTCCAATAACAACCGGTGCATTGAAAAGAAAGTAAAAGTTAAAATTTGATGTAGCAGAAACACGCGAAAATATTTTATATGTATCATTTGGAAAATACTTATTTGAATTGGGAAATTTTATTCTCATTATTCTTCTCCTTCTTCTTTTTTAATCATTCCTTCTGCGAACCTTTTCAGCCAGTTTAAGAATGCAAGGATTTCCTCAGTAGCATAACGATAATTATAAGAATCAAGTGAGATAACCCATTCAATTAGTTCATTTTTATCATCTGGCATCCTTATTCTTGCTGTTGTATCACTTTTAAGATAATCTGTTATCTGGGAATACAAAATTTCATAAGCATTACCATCTTTTGCTTTAGATTTCATAAATGCGATTGTCTGCCCAAGCCCATTTGAAAGAATCATTTGCGGAATTTTTCTTGAGTATGAACGATAATCTTCTCTTATCTTTTCATATTTTTGGTTTTCTACTATTTCTTCTACACATTTATATGCAAATTCTGCTCTTCCTCTTTCCAGTTGTGTGATTTTACTTTCCTCTTTCATTTTTACTCTCCTTTAAAAAATTTATTCTTACAAGTCCTTTTCCAATTGTGGCGTTTCCACCTATTTGGATTACTTTTGGTATCCATTTTTCAAAAAATTCTGCAACACGTTCTGCTGCTTTTTCTGGTGTATCTTCTTTTTCTTCTACTTTTTCTTCTGGTGTATCTGCTTTAAATATCATTTTTTGACTATCTTTTTTTCTTGGACCAGTAAACATTGCTAAGGAATATAAAATCGTATCCTGAGGTAAATATTCTTCTGTCCAAAGAGCACCTGGTTTAACTGTTCCAGTAGTATCATCAATTCTTGTTCTTGTAATTACTTCAGTTGATGTTTTAACAAATTGCTTAAAATCATCATCAGGTAAAATAACAAGGTCTTTTCTTAGTTTTTCTTTCCAATAGTTATAAGAGTTATTGTTAGGGAAAATCTTATCAGCAAGCCAATTTGCGATACCAGAAGTTATTTGCTCTTCTTTTACTTCAAAGGTAAACTCCTCAAGAACGATTCTTGATTCAATCGCAAGATTTGTTTGCTGTGGTAGTGTATTTTGAAGGTTAATAAAATTACTGAAATTAAAATTGGTTATACCAGCCAGTTCAAGGTCTTTTTTAAATCTTTCAAGCACCATTGGGCAGGTTATCCATGCAAAAATCCCTTTTAATGATTTAACTGGGAAAAGTAAAATTCTTGCATCAGTAAAACTAATAGCACTGGCATAAGCTTCACCTTCTTCAGGACCAAAAATAAGGGGAACATAATTTTTTTTATCAGTGTTTTCAAATGCTTCTCTTATACATCCTTTAAGTCCTGATGCTTCAATTTTTGGAAAATCTGTATATCTTTCTCTTTGGATGGGTAAATCAACAATTCCGAGTTCACTTCCGCTTCCTGCATGGATTGGTGTTTCTGCAATTATAAAAAACATTTTAATTTTCTTAAACATATTTAGACCTCCTTTTTTATTTTATGAAGTTCATACTCTTTTATATCTTTAATTTTTTCAAAATTTCTTTTAAAATCTTCTACATATTCATTTTCAACATTATGAACATCGCTACCAATGCAAATAAGTCCAATATAAAGATCATATTCTATACTTTTATATTTTGTTTCCCATTCCTCTTTTTTATATAAAATCCTTACTTGTAAATTTTCCTCTTTATGTTTAAAACATTTAAAACCACCAAAATCAATACCTTGCAATTTGTGATCTAAATCTGGATCATTCGGATTTAAATTTATTCTTCTTTTAAGTTCTAATAAAGATTTGTTAGCTATCTTTTCATAATTTGGATCTTTCTCAATATATTCTTTAAAGAGCCTTGAAATGTAAAAAAGTTCAAAATTTTGTTTATACCTTTTCCATAGAGTCATTCCAAGTGGATTAAAAGAATATAGATTATCAACTATTTCTAACAGGCTTTTAATATCTTCAATATCTTCATACTTAATATCCTTCAATTCTTGAATCTGTTCTTTTTCAAGTTTTCTAAAGAAATTTTCATATTTTTCAAATAAACTCCATTTAATATCTAATGGTAAATATGGGATCTTTATCAATGCATCTGTATCTTCAAATATATAATAGATTGAACATTTATTTATCTGAGCAAGAATTGTAAGATAAGGTATGGTTGCTTTGTATCCACCAGTAATATTGATAATTACATTTTCCCAATATTCATCTGCAATTTTATAAATTTCATTTATCAGATTTCCCATACCTTCGTTAAATTCTTTTCTATCCCAGATTTGTAAACCTCCAATAATTTCTATAAAAATTTTATTTTTATCAAAACCTATCATTGGAAGAATTTCTTCTTTAAGCAATTCGCCACCAACTTTACTTAAAATTGTATCAGAGCAAAGGAGATAAATTTCAAACTCATTATTTAATTCCTCTTTGATTTTTAATAGACTTTTTACCTCAGCCGAGGCATTTTTTATATTTCCTTTTTTCTTAATCCACTCTTGAATTTCTTTTTTTATCTTGTCAATTTTACCTTTTTCTGAATCATATTCTTTTGCTCTTTCTTTTTTGAGATCCTCGCAGTAATTTTTAATTCCCTGATTTTTTTCTTCTTCTAAATAATTTTCAAATATGGAAGTTCCAACCATTGTAATTATTTTTTTCATTCTTTTATCTTCCCAATAAATGATAAGCCATAGCCCTCTTCTGGATTTATCTCAGAAATGTTTTTAAAGTGGAAAACATTTTTAATACTTTCAGCACTGCTATTATCAAGGATTTCAAAATAATAAACGCTTCCTGCTGGAACTGCTCTGTGCATTCCCTTTGGCTCATTCTTTGCTAAGTCCCAACCACCTATTAGTCTATATCTTCCAATTACACAACAAATTAATCTTAATTTTATTCCATTATATTCTCCTTCCCAATCTTTATTAATCCATTTTGGTAAATATCCATTTTCAAAAATCGCATGTGTAGCAAGATAAATTTTAAATTTTTTATTTTCAAATTTTAAATTTATGTTTTCAACATTTTGGAATATGTTATCTTCTATTTTTTCTATTTTTGCAGTTCTACCATCTCCACCAAGCTGTATTATTCCACTTTCAGGAATATCCTTCACACCCTCTATTTTTACAACCATTGACACATCTTCTTTTAATCTAATCATTGATATTTGGTAAAGATAGCCTTCTTTTGTAGTTTTTGTTATTTTTTCTCTTGCAATACCGATTTTTGGCTCTTCAATATAAATTTCTTCTTTTTTTGTTAATCTTAACTTATCTTTCCCTGATAAATAATCCTCTAAATAGATACTTGTAATAAATCCTTCAACTTCTTCTAACTTTCTATTACTTTTATTTACTAAAATATGTTTATTTTCTGGATAATCAGAAATAAAAATTTCTGGTTTTACCAAATTTAATCTGAATAATTCGTTATCGGTCTTCCCTTTCTCTTTTAGTAAATCTTTTGGAACAGGGAATAATGCTTCTTTTTTAAATAAAAAAGGACCTTTGATTTTAAGTGTGCCTTTTTCATCTGGTGTTCCAAGTTCTTCTTTTAATTTTCCTTCTTTAAAAGCTTTTAAATTTCCCTTTTCAAATATAAGCCATGTTCTTATGGCACCATAAAGTGTTGATGGATTTGGTGGAAAGATAGAAGATGCCCATGTTTCCATTCCCATACTAAATGGTTTTCCATCTCTAAAAAATAAAGTATCATTTGGAATGATTTTATACCACATTTTATTCACCTTTATTTAAAAAACTTGCAGTTTCAAGCAAATTTGTAAAATTATCTAAATTTCCACCTGAAGCCCAGAAAAAGTCTTTAAGTAGTTTGTGAAAATTCTCAATAAATTTATCTTTTTCATTTTTATTATCTTTTTTTCCTTTATAGTTATAAGCACGAGAAATTAATCTTAAAAGCTCTTTATTAAAAATTTCTTCTGGACCTGGTAAATATCCATTTTTTTCTTTTAGTCTTGCAAATTCTATTTTTAGTTTCTGGATAAAATTATGAGAAATATATCTTTCATTCTTATCATTCATTGCCTCTTTTGCTTTTCTTATTATCTCAGTGGTTAAAATATTATCATATTTCCATTTATAAGTTGCAATTCTTTCTTCTCCTGATTTTTTAAGAAGTAGAATTGAAAATGAATCTTTATTATGGTTTGATTTTGCTTTCTTTTCCATCTCAAAAACTTTATTTATAACAATTTTTAATGGTTCTTTATAATGAGCAATAACAACACCCATAGAAAGAGTAGCATTTTTACCCATAGTAAGGATATAAATCCCATCTTTTTCTACAAATCCATTTTTATTTTGAGGATCAACTTTAATTTCTTTATTTTCAATTTTTATTTCGCCTGAAAAAGAAAATCTCAATTTTTCCATTACTTGGGCTAAATCTCTTAAATTGACAAAGGCAAGGACATCATCACCACCAGCATATACAAGTTTCCCAAGATGCTCTTCTTCTACAATTTTCCTTACAAATTCAATAGCATAATTTCTTAAAGCAGCTGAGATTGATGAATGAATTGCAGGGGTTAAAAACTTTTTTGAAGATAATTTATTTAATTGATTTTTAAAATTAGGTGGTAATTTTTCCCATGTTTGTGAATTATAAGCATCTTTTATATTAGGGAGAAGCTCACCTGAAAGCCATTTCCCCATATTATCCCCATCAAGATAAATAATGGCATAATATGGGTTAGGATTGCCTATTTCTTCTCTTAAATTTTTCAAATCTTTTTTAATTTCTTTGATTTTTTCTTCATCCAAATCTTTTTCAAATTTTTCTTTTATACTTTCTTTTTTTAAATTTTCTTCAAAAAATAGTTCACCATCTATTGTCTCTTTGATTTCATTTTTTAGTTTTGGAAGAGGAGAAACTACTAAAGGAGGAGCTTCACCTAAAATTTCTTTAATTTTTTTCTCAAATTTTTCTAATGATTTATTTTCAATTGCTTTTTCTTTAAAATCAGCGATAGCGATTTCTACTGTTGATGGAAAAGAAAAATCTTTAAATTTTTGGTCTACATTTTTTTCAAGATATATTTCAAATGTTCTTTTTATGAAACAAATTGCGCATAATCCTTCACCATCAGCTAAATACTTAGGAGATATTTTTTCAGTTAAGTCAATTGCTTCTGGATTATATTTTTTAAATTTATTTTTATTTTTTGTTTCTCTGAAAAATAAAACATTTCTTTCACCACATATTGAGCATTTTCTTCCTTTTTCTTTAAAGTTTTTAAATTCTCTTAAATTTTTTCTTCCTGCTAAAGATTTTTCAAGTGCTGTATAAAGAATTTGATAAAGTAAACCAATATTTGGTTTATATTCTCCATTTTTATCTGCAAAATCCCATAGATTTTCCCAATTATCCAGTTCATTTTCTTCAAAGAAATCTTTTAGATCCCCCAGTGTAATGTCTCTATCACCCTTTTTCCAAGGGATTGCTACCCAGTATATTTCTGGAAAATTTTTAAATTGGTTTTCTATCTCATTTTTTATTTTTTCTACTTCAAATTCCTCAAAAGTCTTTTGTTGAATACATTTAATTTCTTCTTCAATTTTATTTTTTATCTTTTCAGCCAATTCTTTTATTTTATCTTTATTACTTTCAGGGATTATAGCAACAAATCTATTTGGGATTGTGGGAATATCTATAAATTGTGAGCTTGATTTATAAACTTTTATTTCCTTTTTTTCAAGGAACCAATCCATAAGGGGTTGATTAAAAAGATCTGGATATATGATTGAGGTTGGACCGTATTCCTCTATTATTACTTTCATACCTGTAAAGGTCAGGTAGGAAAGGAAGAAGCTTCCCATAAAAAAGTCTTGAGTTTTTCTTGCTTGTGAAATGAAAGATTGAACAGGACCGATAGTAAATAGAAAAAGTGAATTATTTTGGAGTAAATAATCAGTACTCCAATATGCGTTAACTGCGGAGGTGATTTTAAGATGTTCCCATATTGAATGATCTGGGATTCTTGTATCAGCTGGTAAAAGAGAAATATATTTTTTCCATGGTTTATCTTTAGATTTCTCAATGAGCTTATCAATTAAATTTCGCCACAAATAAATAAATTTATTTTTTTCATCATAATTTTTTATTTCTTCTTTAATTTCTTCAAAGACTTCTTCAACTATAGAAGAAATTTCTTGGGGATCAAATTTAGGGATTTCTATTTTTTCACCAAGTAATGGATGTCTTATTTCATCAAAATCTTGGATAATACCTTTTGGAAGCAAGCTTCTTTCCATACATGATGCTATCATATCAGGTCCTTTTATTTCCTCAATATTACTTATGTCTATTATTTCAGCATATTTTTTAGCCTTTTCTTTATGAGAAGGGATATCAAGACATTTATCAATTGGGTCATGAAGAAATGCTTTTAATTTTTCTGTGAAATTACTCATAGGGCGAGCTCCTTAATAGGTTTAAGAATTTTTTTAAAATCGTCTAAAATAGACCAGTCCACTTCTTTTATCTCTTCAAGAGTCCAATCTCTATCTTTTTTTTCTTTTCCTATCCATTTTATACCACCTGGATTTAAAATAACTATCACTGGGAAATAAATTTCATTTCCTCTAATTACTTTAAATATTACTGGAGAAGCCCACCTATCTGAAAGTCGGTTCTGGCTATTTTTATAAGGAACTAATCTCATAGTAAAGCGGTTATGCATAACAGGCATTCCGAATGCAGGCGTTTTGAAAATTTCATTTTTTTTCTTTTCTCTAAAATCTTCATATTTTTTCCCTATGAGATTCAATGCTTCTTTCCATGAATTTGTTTGTTCAAAAAGTAAAATTTTTCCTTTTACTAAGGTAGTGTACTCTGAAGTTTTCCCCTTAGGATTGGAAAATCTTTTTACAATTTCTAAATTCTGTTTGAGCCAACTTTCTAACTCCTCTACATTTTTTGCATTACAGTAAAAATTCATTTCTTGGATATTGTTTGACTCGGCATTTTCAATTGCGATATTGCCGCCACCTCTTCTTGCTCTTGTTCCAAATCCACCAAGATAAATTGAAAGCCAAAGTGCTACACAAGCATTTTGAAAAGAATCTTTATCATATGAATTTTATTTTAAGTTTAAAAGTAGTATTAGGAGAGTAAAAGGCTCTTATTATAGGTTCTCCTCTTGCTCTTAGTGAAAATGTGGAGTAATAAAGATATTTTATTCCTTCATAATTTTTAATTTCGGTGCTTATATCATTTCCATTTATTGGTTTATCCAATGTCACCACTATTTTAATCTTGCTTTTACCTTCTTTTTCACCTGTTCCACCAAAAATTTGTGCTTCTTCTTTTCTTAGTTTTTCAATATTGTCTTCTGCTTTTATCGCTCTCCACCACCATCTCATCATTCCCTTAAATTCAGAAGGTCTCAATTCAGGAGTTTTATTATCAGCTCCTGCCATAAACATAGGAGGAATCAAATTACATTTAAGTGTTAATGAATACATTATTTTTTCCTCCTTTTTTCAAATGTTATAATTACTTTAAGTATTTTTTGAGCTAAGTAGCATCTATTTAAAAAACTATAGCTCACAATTTTTAATGAGATCATATTTTTTCTATTATCCCACGCTCAAAAATCTTTAAAATATAAGTTGATACTTACCAAGGCCAAAACTGGTGTTTTTACCTACATGAAGTATTTCACCAGCTTGTAGAATTGGCAAAAAAGATTTAATATTCCCTTTATATGTAATTTTTCCAATTAAACCTCCCAATTTCATTCTTGTGTTTTGTCTAAAAGAGTATCTTTCCCAATCAAACCATTTAATTTCTGAAGTTTCAATTTTTACATGCTCAGCATATTTTATTATAGCTTTATAATCCCATATTGGTTTTTTATTGTTACAGTGAAAGTAATATAAAAGACTGAGTCTTCTTATAAGGTTTCTTACTAATATGTGAAATTCCGGATTAGTTACAAGACAGCGTTTATATTTTATTCTTAAAGGTGTTATAAGATGAAGTGTTATTTTAGATACATTATCAATAGGAATAAAATCATCAGGAATTTCTATTTCATTTATACTAATATGTTTTAATTTTTTCTCAGATTCATGATAGATAATAATTTTTTCTGGATCTAAGTTTTTATTTTTAATACTTACTTCAATTAATTTATATTTACCTTTTTTTCTTCCAATACCTTTTTTTCCAAGTTCTTCAAAGCTGTAAATAAAGTAAGGAAGATAATCTATTGCTTTACCAATAAGTATAAGTGTAAATTCAATTTTACTTCCAGGAGGGATGATTTGGATTTTGCTTTCTTTTGAGTTTATTTCTGAAAGTGGTGGTTCTATTACAAAAGGATGAGGGACCTTTTCATATTTATGCATATTCATTATTTTGGCACCTTCAAAAGAGGGTGTTTCAAAAAAATAAGCATAGATACATTTTGACCTAAACATGCATTCAGTACATTCAAATTTTTTTAAAACACATACTATTTTTTTTAATATATTTCCTAATCCACCTCTGAAAGTAGATCCTTTATAATAAGGAAGTTGAAGCTCTTCTAATGCTTCAATCGTAAACGTATATTTTTGATAAGGTATTCGCATAATTTAATCAGGCACTTATTAAAAATTGCTATATCATCTCAATATTGTTCATTCAAATGAAATAACATAACTTTAAAGAAGTTTAATTTTATATTATTTCACAATCTTTTTCAAAAATCAACTTCATATTATTTTACTCTACAGATAATTATTGAAACATTATGTTATAAACTTACCTAAAATTAAATTTTCACTTTTTAAGTTATCTAAAAATAGTTTTGAATATTTGTATAGTAAAAGATAGAAGTACAGTGGGACTTCGGTGTCGTGAAGATAAAAGTAAGTATATGAGCTTTATGTAATTAATCCTCGTAAGATACCAGGACAACCATATGGAAGGAAGCTAAAAGGTTTTATAGAATCTTATTTTTAACAAAAAAATGTTAAGGTTGAGATTAAGAATATAGATAAATATGAAAGGTAATTTATATCTTGAGAATACTTGATGATACTCTGAAAGGATATTGGAAATACAAAGCTTGACAAAAATTTAGGTTTTGAAACATATTGGTGAATAATGCCTCTTTCAATAGTTTTTTAAAAATATTCACTTTCTTTAAAAACTTGAGCAGTAAATAGGTAAAGTTCTATATCAGATTCTTTATAGCAATCTGGAGGAAGTCCTGCTTTCATACATACATGTTCTAAAAAGGTTTTTTTGTCCCAATTATATTCTACTGGAACTTGGGGAAGTAAAACTCCTCTATAAACTCCCTTTTTTAAATAAATTCCATGTTTCCCTATTTCTATTTCTTTAATACTACTTCTTTTTAAAGGAGAAAGAACTGATATTTCTATTTCCACTAAAGGTAATTCACTCAATTCTAAAGGAGAGAATCTTGGGTCTTCAAAAGCAGCAGATAAAGCCATTTTTTGGATAGCTTCATAAAGAGGGTAAATGGGTTCTAAAACCCCTATACATCCTCTTAGATGTCCTTGTTTTAAAAGAGTTACAAATACTCCTCTTTTTTCCCAAAGATTTTTAAATGTTTTAGGAGGTTTTTTTGTTTCAGATCTCCCCGAAAAATGATTTTCTAAAGTTTCTCTTGCTAATTTTAAAGAATAAATTTTTTCTTTTTTTGTAAGCATTTAGTTTTTTTAATATTTACTCATTATATAATTTTTATCTAATATTCCTGATTTTATTTCTCCATCAGGGAATACAAAAGTAGGGGTAGCATTTATTTTTAGCTCATTAAAAAGAAAATTGATATTTTTATCAATTTTTTTCTTTCCAGCCTTACATTGATTAGAACTTTTATATCCTTTCATAAGCTCCTTAAATCCTTTTTTATCACATATTAAAGAAATAGCCTTTTTTTTTGCACCAGGGTGTAAATCTTCTAAAGGAAAAAGAATTACTTTAACAGTTAATTTCTTTTCTTTTACCAATTGAGTTAAAATAATCTCCGATTTTTTGCAATAAGGACAATCTGGATCAGTAATAAAATAGATTATATTTTTAGAATTTCCATAAATTATGTCAGTCATCTCATCAAGCTTAGAAATTTGATTTTTTGTTAGAAATCTTTTATTAATGAGTTGAAGTTTTTCTTGTGTTAAATTTCGTAAAGATTTAAACTCCAAAATATTTCCACTTATTATATACTCACCCTTAGAGTCTATATAAAAAATTCCTTTTTGTGTTTCTGAAATTTTTATTATTACTTCACAAAGTTCAGGAATGGGAGATTTTTCAATTTTTTCGATAACTATCCCAGGCTGAAGTATGTCTAATTTTTTTTGGATAACTTCTTTTTGAGGACACTCTTCTAAAGAAGAGCTTATTTTTTTACAAGAGTTAAAAAGATTAAAAATAAAAAGGATACCCAAACATATAATAAACACTTTAAAATTTAAAATTTGGAATTTTTTCATCTCCCCTCCTTAATTATTAAGATTTTATAATTCTTTTAATATGAAATGCTCTAATGGATATCTTCCTGGTCTTTGACTTTTATCATTTGGATATCCCACTGCAATAAGAGCGCACATTTCATATTTTTCTTTTTCTAATCCTAAAACCTCTTTTACTTTATCATCATTTTTCAAAATTTCACCAAGCCAGCAAGTTCCTAATCCTAATTCATAAGCACAAAGCATTATATTTTGAATACAAGCTCCCGCAGATTGATGATCCTTTATTTGATGATACATAGCCTTTTTATCTAGAAATACTCCTATTAATACAGGAGCTTCTTTAATTAGGGACTTATAAATAGTTAGTTCTGAAAGTTTATCTTTTATTTCTTGAGACCAAATAATTACAAATCTCCAAGGTTGGTTGTTATGTCCTGAAGGAGCCCATATTCCTGCTTCTAAAATTTTAAGAATTTTATTTCTTTCTGGAATTTTATCAAGATACCTTCTTATACTTCTTCTTCCTAAAATAGCTTTAAATACGGTTTCTTTAAATTGTTGTTCTTTCATAGTTTCATTTTTATATCCTTTTGAATGCATCCTATACAGAGTTTCTCATTTCAAAACCTCTCTCCAAAATTTGGGAAGACCGAAAGAGCTTCTATGAATTTCATAGGAATAATAATAAGTATTAGGAATTTCTTTCCATTTAGGTATTTCTGGATCAGGATAGGGGCATCTCATTAAATAGGCATTATCACTTCCAAAGGAGGGTACATTAGCTTTATAACAATAAATTTCATTTTCTGGATAAACTTGTTTGAAAATTTTATAAGCTTTTATAAGAATATTTTTCATAGTAAAAGGTGTTGCACATTGTTGAATTATTATTCCTTTGGGACATATTTCATAAATCATTTGATGAAATTCTACATCAAAAAGGGAATGAGAAAGTTCTTGAGTGACTCCTGTTTCACTTATATCTGGATCCGTAGAGTCTATAATTATTAAATCAAATTTTTGTTCCTCTTTTCTATATTGTTTTACCATATCATATGCGTCAGCTATTATAAGTTTAAGTCTATTATCTTTTGAATTTTCTGGTAAAAGTTGGGGGAAGTATTTTTCCACAATTTTGGGGATTTTAGGATCTATCTCCACAATAACTACTTCTTCTATTTGTGGGTATTTTAAGACTTCACGAGCAGCACCATAATCTCCACCTCCACATATGAGAACCCTTTTTATACTTCCTTTAGGAGAGGCTTGGACAGGAATATGAACTAGAGCTTCATGATAGATAAATTCATCTCTTGAAGTAAATTGAAGATTATTGTTTATAAAAAGCATCCTTCCCCAAAATTTATTTTCCAATATATATATATTTTGAACTCCAGATTCTCCGTAAATTATTCTTCCTATGTAACAAAATAAATAATCCATATTTACAAATTCTCCAAAAAGTACTTTTACCCCTTTTTCTTCGGTAACTAATGAATCAGCCATTATTTCTTTAACCATAAACCCTCCTTGGTTCCAAAAATTAAAGACCTGTATGTTTTAAGTTTTCTAAAAGATTTTTTTGTTCAGAGGTTAATCTTTCTGGAATTTTAGGAAAAAGAATAACATACATATCTCCTTGTTTTCCATTTTCTAAAGGTAACCCAAGACCTTTAAGCCTTAACTTAGCTCCGGGCTTTGTAAGAGGAGGTACTTTTGCCTTTACTTTTTTTCCATCTAGGGTAATTATTTCTATTTCATCTCCTAAAAGAAAACTTGTTAATGGAATTTCTTTTTCAACAAAAATATTTCCTGCTTCTACTTTATATCCGGGTTGAGAAATTATTTTTACTTTAAATAAATATTCTTTAGTTTTTCTACCTTCTTTTCTTTTGATTCTAAGAACCTGTCCATCCTTAATTCCTTTAGGAATTTTTATTTTAATACTTTCAAAAGTGCCAGGTAAAATTACTTCTTTTTCTCCTTTTTTCATAATTTCTTCTAAAGTAAGAGGCAAATCTATTTGGATAGTTTCATAAATATCACCAAAAGGAGAAAAATTTTCTTCTTCAAAATAAGTACCAAAAAGATTACTAAAAAGGTCTCCTAAATCAAAGAAAAAAGTTCTTCCTTCCCTTTTATTTCTTTTCTTAAAAAATCCTCCTAAGTTTATACCTAGATCTTTAAATACACTTTCAAAATCAAAGCCTCTAAAAATGTCTTCAGTAGTATATCTTCTTTCAAATTCTGCAGATCCATACATATCATATAATTTTCTTTTTTCTGGATCAGACAAAACTGCATAAGCTTCATTTATTTCTTTAAATTTTTCTTCAGCTTCTTTATCTCCTTTATTTCTGTCTGGATGATATTTCATAGCAAGTTTTCGATAAGCCTTTTTAATCTCTTCTTGAGTAGCATTTCTAGAAACTCCAAGAATTTCATAATAATCCTTAGGCATAAAATTCACCTCCTTTAACTTACCCATATAAAAAAATAATCTCAAAAAAAAGAAAAATCAAGAAAAAATATTTATTCAGTAGGAGGTAATCTTCTTTTGGAAGTAGGATAAGGAAGTATTTCTGAAAGTTTTTTAAAGGTTTCTTCAGATATCTTAATTTGTTTGAAAACTTTTATTCCTGCTTCTTGTATAGCTTTTTTCCAAAATTCGTCTCTTTCAAAATCTCTACTTTCATAATCGTATTCATAATATATTTCTTTAATTCCTGCACTTGCCAAAAGTTTTAAGCAAATATAACAAGGAGCAAGAGTGCAATAAATACTTGCTCCTTCTACTGAAATGCCAAATTTAGCTGCATGAGCAATGGCATTAGCTTCAGCATGAGTAGATCTGCAAAAGTTATATTTGTCAATATCAGAAATTCCTTTTTCTCGTCTAAAACAATAATCAGGTCCTTTATCAGTACAATGCCAAGCTCCTGGCATAGGACCATTATAACCTGTAGCTAAAATTCTTTTATTTTTTACAATTACTGCACCTGTAGGACGAGAATTACATCCAGAACGCAATGCTACTATTTTAGAAAGAAGCATAAAGTATTCATGCCAATCAGGTCTATGAGTTTTTTCGCTCAATTTATTTCTTATAAAAGGGAAATTGCTCACAAATTTTTTTAATTTTTTCTCTTATACGTTTTCTCAAATTTTCATTTTGTGAATTTTTTAATATTTCACACATATAACTAGCTATTTCTTCTACTTCCTTTTCTTTAAGTCCTCTAGTAGTAATAATAGGAGTGCCTATTCTTATACCACTTGTAATTTTAGGTGGTTTGGGATCAAAAGGGATAGTATTTTTGTTTACTACAATTCCAGCTTCTTCTAAAATTTTTTCAGCTTCTGCTCCTGTTAATCCATTAGTAGATACATCTATTAAAACTAAATGTGTATCTGTGCCCCCAGAAATTATTCTAAATCCTTCAAGTTTAAAAACTTGAGCAATTACTTGAGCGTTTTTTACTACTTGTTGTTGATATAGTTTAAATTCTGGTTGTAAAGCTTGTTTAAAACATACAGCCTTTGCTGCAATGATATTCATATGAGGTCCTCCCTGAATCCCAGGGAAAACCATCTTATCTATTATTTTTGCATATTCCTTCTTACAAAGAATAAACCCTCCTCTTGGGCCTCTTAAAGTTTTATGAGTAGTGGAGGTAATAAAATCAGCGTAAGGAACTGGGGAAGGATGAATTCCTGCAGCAATAAGACCTGCAATGTGAGCCATATCTACCATTAAATAAGCTCCTATTTCTTTAGCAATATTAAAAAAAATTTCAAAATCTATTATTCTCGGATAAGCACTTGCTCCGGCTATAATTAATTTAGGCTTATATTTCAAAGCAAGGTCCTTTACCTCTTCATAATCTATAGTTTCTGTTTCTTTAGAAACTCCATAATGTACAATTTTATAAAAGTTCCCTGAAAAGTTTACAGTTGATCCATGTGAAAGATGACCTCCATGAGAAAGGTCCATTGAAAGTATAGTATCTCCTGGGTTTAAAATAGCAAAATAAACTGCCATATTAGCTTGAGTACCTGAATGAGGTTGAACATTGGCATGTTCAGCTCCAAAAAGAAGCTTGGCTCTTTCTATAGCAAGTCTTTCCACTTCATCCACATTTTCACATCCTCCATAATATCTAGCATAAGGATATCCTTCAGCATATTTATTCATTAAACATGAACCCTCAGCTTCCATCACAGCAAGATTTACTAAATTTTCAGAAGCTATCATTTCTAATTGATATTCCTGTCTGTCTATTTCTTTTTGAATCAAGTTCCAGGTTTCAGGATCAACTTCTTTTAAAGATAACATAAATGCCTCCTTTTTATTTTTCAATTTTATCAGATTTTCAAAAAATTTCTTCTACCTTAAATACTTTCTCTTTCTGGGCAATATTAAATCTCTTTAAATTTTTCCATATTATATAACTACATATACATGGAATCACTAAAAAAAGATCTAAAAAGAGAAAAAGGGTCTTTTTAAAAATAATAATAAAATAAAAGAACCCAATAAAAGATAACATTATCAAAAGGAAAAATAAATATTTAAAAATTTTTTCAAATTTTATAGGATCTAATAAAATAAAACGTATAGTAAGTAGATCTCTTATAACTTCAAAAGTTCTTTTAAGGTTATAATGAGTTTTTCCATATAATCTTGGTCTATCAATTACTGAAATTTCAAAAACTTCTTCATTTTTTACTCCAAATAAAGCAGGAATAAAGCGATGAAATCCATGAGGAATTTGAAATTTTTTAGGTATAGGAGAAAGGTAAGCCTTTAAAGAACATCCATTATCTCTAACTTTAAGTCCTGTTACTACACTTATGAGCCAGTTTGCAATTTTTGAGGGTAAGATTCTTGTTACAAAAGGCTCCTTTCTTTTTATTCTGTATCCTGTTACTACTTTATAACCTTTTTCTATTTTTTCTATTAGTTTTTTAATATATTTAGGATCATTTTGTCCATCACCATCCATGGTAACTATTATGTCTCCTTTAGCATAAAAAAAACCAGCAGTAAGTCCAGAAGCTTGTCCTCTATTTTTATCCATATTGAGAATTCTTAAAAAAGGATCTTTTTGTTTAAGTTTTTTAAGAACTTCTAAAGTATTGTCAGTACTTCCATCATTGACAAAGATAATTTCATAAGTATAATTTTTTGTCTCAAAAAGTTCCTCTAAAATAGATTTGGCTTCCTCATATACTATAGGAATATTTTTTTCTTCATTATGAACAGGTATAACTAAAGATATCTTTTTCAATCCCATTTTTTGAGATTTTTCCATAGGTTTTTCAAATGAGCTTTTATTTTTTTCTCAAATCCTATTTCCTTTGGTACATAAAAAATTTTATCTTTGATCTCTTTTGGGAGATAAGACTGATTTATAAAGCCTTTTTCAAAATGATGAGGATATTTATAATTTTTCCCGTAACCTAATTCTTTCATAAGCTTTGTTACAGGATTTCTTAAATGAAAAGGTACTTCAAGATTTTTAGTTTTTTCTACTTCTTCAGAGGCTAAGTTTAAAGCTGTAGAGACTGAATTGCTTTTTGGTGCACAAGCTACATAAAGTGCTGCCTCAGCTAAAGCTAATTCTGCTTCTGGTTCGCCAAGAAATTCAAAGGCATGTTTGGCAGCTACAGATATAATTAAAGCCATAGGATCTGCTAATCCTACATCTTCAGCAGCGCAAATAATAATCCTTCTAGCAATATAAAGAGGATCTTCTCCTGCTTTAAGCATTCTTACCATCCAATAAAGAGTAGCATCTGGATCACTTCCTCTCATACTTTTGTGAAAAGCTGAAATAAGATTATAATGCTCCTCTTCCGATTTGTCATAATAAAGTGGTTTAAATAATAAATCCTTGGAAAGATCTTTAATAGTAATTTTTCTCTTGTCTTGAGCAAGATTAATTTCTACCAACCATTCTAAAGTATTTAAAGCAAATCGGGCATCTCCAGAGCTTGTAGAAGCAATTTTTTCAAGAACCTCCTTTTCTATTTCTATTCCCAAATTACCTAATCCTCTTTCTTTATCTTCTAAAGCTCTATTTAAAATAATAAGTATTTCTTCTTGTGAAAGTGGTTTTAGTGTAAACACCTTCAATCTTGAGAGCAAAGGAGAAATTATTTCAAATGAAGGATTTTGGGTTGTGGAACCGATAAGATAAATCTCCCCTTTTTCTATAAAAGGAAGTAAAAAAGACTGCTGGGATTTATTAAATCTGTGAAATTCATCAATAAAAATAATTGTTAATTTACCCAAGGATTTTAATTTTTGGGCATGATGAATAATTTCTTTTAATTGCTTTAAAGATGTATCTACAGCACTTAAAGAAATAAAATTTGCATTTAAAGTTTTTCCTATCAAATGGGCTAATACTGTTTTCCCTGTGCCAGGTGGTCCCCATAAAATAAAAGAAAAAATTTTATTTGTCTTTAATAAATTTTTTAGAATACCTTTTTCCCCTAATAGATGTTTTTGACCTACAAATTCAGAAAAATTTAAAGGTTTTAATCTTTCTGCCAAAGGTATTTGAAAGTTTTTCTCCATAATTTAATAGTAAATTTTAAAAATTAATTTTTCAATAAGATAAATAAGAAAGCTTAACAAATTTTTATATAGATGGTATAATATTAATACTTTTAATTTTTTAAAAGAGACTAAAAATTAAATTCTCTCTTGACAATATAATAAAAAGTATTATATAAAGGCTTTGCTAAATTTTAAGTTAAATATAAGAGGTTATTGTGCCTACTATTAACCAATTAGTAAGATTAGGAAGAGGGAAAAAGATTAAAAGATCGAGGACACCTGCTTTGCAAGGATGTCCTCAAAAAAGAGGAGTATGTGTAAGAGTTTATACTGTGACACCTAAAAAACCTAATTCAGCCTTAAGAAAGGTTGCAAGAGTAAGACTTACTAATGGAGTTGAGATTACTGCATATATTCCAGGTATTGGACATAATTTACAGGAACACTCAGTGGTTTTGGTAAGAGGAGGAAGGGTAAGAGATTTGCCTGGAGTGAGATATAAAATAATTAGAGGAACATTGGATGCTGCAGGAGTACAGAATAGAAGAAAGTCTCGGTCTAAATATGGTACCCCTAAACCTAAATAATAAATAGGAGAAATTTTTATGCCAAGGAAAGGACCTGTATCAAAAAGAGAGATACCTCCAGATCCTAAATTTGGCAGCATTCTGGTTGAAAAATTTATTAATAATTTAATGAGGGATGGGAAGAAGAATATTGCACGTAAGATCTTTTATTCTGCATTAGAAAAATTAAAGGAAAAATCAGGGGGTGAAAATCCTTTAAAGATTTTTGAAAGAGCTATAGGAAATGTAAAACCTTTACTTGAGACTCGTACAAGGAGAATAGGTGGAGCAAATTATCAAATACCTGTAGAAGTAAGACCAGAAAGGCAAATATCTTTGGCTATAAAATGGATTATTAATGCAGCTAAAGCACGGCCAGAAAAAACTATGGTTGATAGACTAGCTAATGAATTATGGGATGCCTATCATGAAAAAGGAGCAGCTATTAAAAAAAGAGATGATACTCATAAAATGGCTGAGTCTAATAAAGTTTTTGCTCACTACCGTTGGTAATTTTCTTTTCTTTTAAAGTTATAAGCAAAGAAAGTGGGCAAAAGGTTTTTTAAATATTTTTTAATTATGTAAAGTATGATATCTGAAGAATTAAAGATTTTAAAGACAACTAGAAATATAGGATTTGTAGCTCATATTGATGCAGGGAAAACTACAACAACTGAAAGGGTTCTTTATTATACAGGAAAAACATATAAAATTGGAGAAGTTGACGAAGGCACTGCAGTTATGGATTTTTTACCTCAGGAGCAGGAAAGAGGAATTACTATTACTTCTGCTTGTACTACAACTTTTTGGAGAGGTCATAGAATAAATATTATTGATACACCAGGACATGTTGATTTTACCATTGAAGTTGAAAGAAGTCTTAGGGTTTTAGATGGTGTAGTGGTAATTTTCTGTGCAGTAGGTGGTGTTGAACCTCAATCAGAAACTGTATGGAGGCAGGCTAATAAATACAAAGTTCCAAGAATAGCTTTCATTAATAAAATGGATAGGGTAGGAGCTAATTTCGAAGAAGTAGTTGAACAGATTAGACAAAGATTAGGGGCAACTCCTCTTCCTATACAAATTCCAGTTGGGGAAGAAAGCGAATTTGTAGGAGTAATAGATTTAGTAGAAATGAGAGCTATAATTTGGGATGAAGAATCTTTAGGAGCTAAATATCACTATGAAAAGATTCCATCGAAACTGAAAGATAAAGCACAAGAGTATAGAATAAAAATGATTGAAACACTTGCTGATATAAATGATGGAATAATGGAGAAATATTTGGAAGAGGTTCCAATTACTCCTGAAGAAATAAAAAAAGCAATTAGAGAGGGCACTATAAATTTTAAAATTGTTCCGGTTTTATGTGGAGCAGCTTTTAAAAATAAAGGAATTCAACCTTTACTGGATGCCATTATTGATTACTTACCTTCTCCTCTTGATATTCCTGCAGTTAAAGGAATTAATCCTGAGACTGGAGAAATAGAAGAACGACCTACTGATCCTGATGCCCCACTTTCAGCTCTTGCTTTCAAAATTGTGACAGATCCCTATATAGGAACTTTGACCTTCCTTAGAATTTATTCTGGAAGATTAGAAAGTGGTATCTCTGTTTACAATTCTACTAAAAGAAAAAAAGAAAGAATTGGAAGATTAGTAAGAATGCATGCTAATCAGAAGGAAGAAATTACAGGAGCTTTTGCAGGAGATATTGTAGCAGCTGTTGGTTTGAGAGTCACAACTACCGGTGATACACTATGTGATGAGAATTATCCTATTGAGCTTGAAAAACTCGAAATTCCTGAACCGGTAATTTCTGTGGCAGTAGAACCTAAAACTAAAGCAGATCAAGAAAAGTTATCTTTGGCACTTCAAAAAATAGCTATAGAAGATCCTTCCTTTAGAATAAAGGTAGATAATGAAACAGGACAAACATTAATTTGGGGTATGGGAGAACTTCATTTGGAAATTATTGTAGATAGATTAATAAGAGAATTTAAAGTAGGAGTAAATGTGGGTAAACCAGAAGTTGCCTATAAAGAAACTATTACTACTACAGCAGAGGCTGAAGGAAAATATATTAGACAAACTGGAGGAAGAGGTCAATATGGTCATGTAAAATTGATAGTGGAACCTTATCATGGTAAAGGATTTCTTTTTTTATCAGAAATTGTAGGAGGAATAATTCCTAAAGAATTTATTCCCTCAATTGAAAAAGGAGTAAGAGAAGCTATGCAAGAGGGAGTTTTAGCAGGTTATCCAGTAGTTGATGTAAAAGTAAGATTGGTTGATGGAAGTTATCATGAAGTAGATTCTTCTGATCTTGCTTTTGCTATAGCTGGGTCTTTAGCTTTTAAAGAGGCTTGTAGAAAAGCAAATCCTATTTTATTAGAACCAATTATGAAAGTAGAAATTGTCACATCTGAAGAATATTTGGGAGATGTTTTAGGAGACATTTCATCTCGTAGAGGTAAAGTGGAAGAAATAAGTTTAAGAGGAAATGCCAGGGTTATTACAGCATATGTACCATTGGGTGAAATGTTTGGTTATGCAACTGTTTTAAGATCATTAACACAGGGAAGGGGGACATTTGTGATGCAATTTTCTCATTATGAAAAAGTACCTGCTAATTTGGCAGAATACATTTTAAAAAAAGCTAAAGGTATATAAAAAATAAAGCAGGAGGATAAAAAATGGCAAAGCCTAAGTTTGAGAGGAAGAAACCTCATTTGAATGTAGGGACTATTGGGCATATTGATCATGGGAAGACCACTTTAACAAGTGCAATAACGAAGGTTTTAGAGACAAGGGGTTTAGCAAAG
>CALLJG010000012.1 GCA_938091335.1 uncultured Thermodesulfobacterium sp. | reverse complement strand
TCTCCGAGGGAATGGTTAGAAGCGGAAAAAAAGGCTACAGCTAAAAACCTTGAAATTCTTGGAATTTTTCATTCTCATCCCAATTACCCTGCCTATCCTTCACCCTTTGATTTGGAAATGGCTTGGGAGGGATATGTTTATTTAATTGCGGAAATAAAAGAGCAAGGCTTTTCCAGGGCTCGGGCTTACTTAATTAATGCCTCAAAAGAGGTCAAGGAGTTACCGATAGAAATTACGAAGGGGGTTTGACTATGAGTTATGTGAAGGGTTTAAAATGTAGGGAGTGTGGCAGGACTTATCCAAAGACGCCTCAGTTTGTATGTGAGTGGTGTTTTGGGCCTTTAGAGGTAGTCTACGATTATGAGGAAATAAAAAAGAATTTTACCAGAAAAGCTTTAGAGAATAGAGCACCGAATATGTGACGCTATCGTGAGCTTTTGCCCATTGATGGTGAACCTGTGTGTGGTCACACTTCAGGTTTTACCCCCCTGGTTGAGGCAAAAAATTTGGCTGAGGCACTAAGAATAAAAAAATGTTATATCAAGGATGATTCAGTGAATCATCCAACCCTATCTTTTAAAGATAGAGTGGTTGCAGTAGCACTATCCAAAGCCAAAGAATTTGGGTTTAAAACTGTGGCTTGTGCTTCCACTGGAAATTTAGCTAATTCTGTTGCAGCCCATTCCCGCTATAGTGGCTTTGATTGTTATGTTTTTGTACCTTATGATTTAGAGACTTCTAAAATACTCTCTTCTCTTATTTATGGGGTGAACTTAGTAGCGGTTGAAGGAAATTATGATGAGGTTAATAGGCTTTGCGCAGAAATTGCGATGAATTTTCCATGGGCCTTTGTGAATGTCAATATAAGACCTTATTATGCAGAAGGATCAAAGACCTATGGATTTGAGATTGCTGAACAACTTGGTTTTAGAGCTCCAAAAAATATTGTTATTCCCGCTGCTTCAGGCTCATTGGTCACTAAAATTTACAAAGGATTAATGGAATTTTATCAGCTGGGCTTGATATCAGAATTTAAAACGAAATTTTTTATAGCTCAGGCTCAGGGATGTGCTCCCATCGTAAATGCCTTTAAAGAAAATTCAAGTATAATAAAGCCTGTAAAACCTAAAACCATTGCTAAATCCATAGCCATTGGTAATCCTGCAGATGGGGTTTATGCTTTGGAGATTGTTAAAAAGACTGGCGGTTATGCAGAGGCAGTTACCGATGAAGAAATCATTGAGGGAATTAAACTTCTTGCAGAAACAAAGGGAATCTTTACGGAAACAGCAGGAGGAGTTACGGTAGCTGTAACTAAGAAGCTCATTGAAAAGGGTATAATCCCAAGAGAGGAAGAGGTGGTGATTTCAATCACAGGCAATGGGTTAAAAACCCAAGAAGCTGTTTAAAACCACTTAAAACCCATTATACGCATAAAAC
The DNA here is from genome assembly GCA_938091335.1 of uncultured Thermodesulfobacterium sp. GTDB lineage: Bacteria > Desulfobacterota > Thermodesulfobacteria > Thermodesulfobacteriales > Thermodesulfobacteriaceae > Thermodesulfobacterium. The sequence goes on along the minus strand of CALLJG010000012.1, from coordinate 97,084 downwards.
CCTCTTTAGAAGATTTTAAAAACTATATTAAAGGAGGTGTATAGCTATGAGGGTAAAGGTTAGGATTCCGACCCCACTTTTATCTCTTACAGGTGGTAAAAAAGAGGTCATAGCGGAAGGGGCAACTCTAAAGGAAGTGATAGAAGATTTGGAAAGGCAATTTCCGGGAATGAAAGAGCGCCTCTGTGATGAAGAGGGAAATCTTAGGCGATTTATTAATTTTTTTGTGAATGATGAAGATGTGCGCTTTTTAGAGGGTGAAAATACACCTTTAAAAGAGGGTGATATTGTCTCAATTGTGCCTGCCATAGCAGGGGGGTCATAAAAAATTTTTAAAAACCAAGGGGGTGATCTTTATGCCTAAAATGTTACTACATCTTATTTTTCCCGAAGAACAAATTAAAAAACCTGTGATTTATAGGATGGCTATAAAACACAATGTCATTCCTAATATAAGAAGGGCAAATGTCATGGAAAAAACTGGAGAAGTTGTGTTGGAGTTAAGCGGAAAAAAAGAAAATTTAGAGGCTGCCATTAAATACCTCAAAAGACTTAAAATAAAGATAGAACCTATCACAGGGGATGTCATTGAATAGGGAGGTGAAAGATAGATGCAGGAGATCCCTTTAAGTAAAGAAGAGATTTATAGATATAGTAGGCATCTGCTCATTCCGGAGGTTGGAATAGGAGGGCAAAAGAAGCTAAAAGCCTCAAAGGTGCTTATTATTGGCACAGGAGGGCTTGGTTCTCCAGTTTCACTTTATTTGGCAGCAGCAGGGGTTGGAAAAATTGGGCTTGTAGATTATGACACGGTGGATGAAAGTAACTTACAGCGACAAATTGTGCACTCTAACTCCACTATAGGTATGCCAAAGGTTGAATCTGCCAAACAAAGACTGCTTGAAATCAATCCCTATATCGAGATTGAAACTTATAATTTAATCCTCACCAAAGAAAATGCTTTAGAGATTATGAAAGACTATGATCTCATTATAGATGGCACAGATAACTTTCCTACTCGTTATTTAGTCAATGATGCCTGTTACTTTTTGAAAAAACCTTTTGTGTATGGGAGTATATTTAGATTTGATGGACAGGTGACTGTTTTTTACCCAGAGGTAGGCCCCTGTTATCGTTGTTTATATCCTGAACCTCCACCTCCCGGCACTGTGCCCTCCTGTGCAGAAGGTGGCGTCTTTGGGGTTTTACCTGGAGTTATAGGCTCTCTTCAGGCCACAGAGGCGATTAAACTTTTGATCGGAATTGGAGAACCTCTAATTGGAAAACTTATCCTTTACGATGCCTTAAAAATGGAGTTTCGAACACTTAAAATTAGAAAAGACCCCCATTGCCCACTCTGTGGTGAAAACCCAACTATCACTGAACTCATAGATTATGAATCCTTCTGTGGGACGGAAGCTTATACCCTTGAACCACAATATGAGCTTTCTCCTCAAGAAGTAGCAGAAAAACTTAAAAATTCTCCAAATATTAGAATTCTTGATGTAAGGGAGCCCCACGAGTGGGAGATCTGTCATTTACCCGGAAGCATATTCATTCCCTTAAATGAGCTCCCCTCTAAACTCTCTAAATTAGACCCTACTAAAGAATATATCCTTGTATGTAAAGTTGGTAAGAGAAGCTATTCAGCTCTGGAGATATTATTGAGTGCCGGTTTTAAAGCTTATCATATGAGGGGTGGCTTAAACGCCTATGCTAAAGAGGTAGATACTAATATGCCTATATATTAAGTTATAAAAAAACCAAAAAAGGAGGTGGAAATATGAAAATTGCTGTGGTATTAAATTCCTCTGATCAAGAAAGCTTTAACAATGCTTTGAGATTCTCATTAGTAGCTTTGGAAGAAGGGCATACAGTAGAAATTTTTGCTATGGGAAAGGGAGTTGAAGCTTTAAATCAGCCTGATGAAAAAAATTTAAGTTTGATGCAAGAAGTTATAGAAAGAAATGGAAAAATTGTAGCCTGAGGGAGTTGCGCAAGGGCAAGAGGTATCTTGCCCTCTGCAGAAGCAAGTATGATTGACTTTTATGTACTGGTTGTAAGTAGCGATAAATTAGTATTCTTTTAGTTGCAAAATTTGGTTTGTGAACCCCTTTGGGCAGGGACAAGTCCAGCGCCTGTAGAAGTTTTGTATAATAAGGGTTCCTCTTGTTGTGCTTAGAAAGTGGGGCAACCCTTGCGGTTGCCTAAAATCGTTTTAAAACCCTTTGGGCTGGGGCAAGCCCTGCCCATACGATGTTTAAAATCATTTTAGGTCAAATCTTGAATTGCCCTACAGAACAAAAGTGAAGTAAAAAAAAAGACGAGCCTTTTCAGGGGTTAAGTTTTGGCTTGCCACACTTAAAGAATTTTTTAAGGGAAATTACGAGGAGACCAACGCAAGTAAATATCCATAACCAGGGTCTGATGAGAAAAAATATAAGAAAATTAATCCGACCCAAGATATATCCTTTAAGCTGCACTGACACTGAGAGCTTAATCCCTTTCAATAGGTAAGATTATATTTATCTCTAAGCCACCACCCTCAGGAAGGCGAAAAATGAGTTCTCCCTGATGAGCTTCAACAATTCTTTTTGCAATAAAGAGACCAAGACCCATTCCCTCACCCTCGGAGAGTTTGAAAAAGGGCTTTCCTAAAAAGGGCAACTTTTCTGGTAAGACACCAGGCCCAAAGTCCCTAATACTTATAAAAATCTTGTCTGAGGTCAAATAATAAGCCTTTATGATTACCCTATTGCCCTCGGGAGAGGCTTTTACCGCATTCTCTATCAAATTAAAAAGACACTGTATAAAAAGCTTAAGAGATCCATAAAGTGTTATTTCTTCTGCTATTTGATACTCAAAGGAGACCTTTTTCTCCTCTGCCAAAGGACTAACCCAAAAAATAGCCTCCTCTATAGCTTCTCTAAGATTAAAGGGCTCTTTTGCGAATTTAATATCCTTTGCTAAATACTCTATACTTGAAAAAAGTTTCCTGAGAAGCTTTTCTAAATTCCTAAAGGCTAAGTTAACCTTTTCGAAAGTTTCCTGGACTTCACTATCCATATTTTTACTTTCTAAGAGCTTCCCTAAATTTTCTAAATATCCAGAGGCAATAGCAACAGGAGTCTTGAGTTCATGAGAGAGATAACTAAGAGCTACTTGATAGGCCTCTTTGAGGCTCTCTCTTTCTGTACTATCTTTAAAATATAAAATTTTATAATCATTCTCTAAAGGCACTTCTATAATATCATAATATTTTCCCATTTTTTTTAATCTTTCCTTTAGACCACTCAGACTTGGATTGGTCCCAAGGTTTTCTAAAGCCCTACGATTTAATTCAAGGATTTGATTCCCCTCCAAGAGAATTACCTCCGAAGGCAGTCTACGAAAGATGTTAGAATAAAGCTCCTTCTGGAAAAGAGTCTTTTTTAAATCTTTTTTAATCGCATAGAGCTTTTTAATTAAATTAAAGGATAACAAAGAGAGAAAGAAAACTAATAAAACTAATAATAAGATAATTTCATTCATTTAGAGATAATTTTATCATTCACTTACCAGCCTGTAGCCTAATCCCCTCACAGTTTGAAGAAGATTCTCATATTTATCCAATTTCGCTCTGAGTCTACATATGTATGCATCAAGCACTCGTGAATAATATTCTTTTTCATTTTCCCAGATATACTCTAACAATTCTTCTCTGGAGAAAACCCTATGTGGATTTTCAATAAAAAGACTCAAGATTTTAAACTCTGTAGCGGTAAGATTTAAGAGTTTATTTTCTAAATATATCGCTTTTTTACTTTTGTCAAGTATAAAAGGTCCCACAGAAAGAATATCTAAAGAGATTCTACTTCCCCTATCCAAAATTTTTTTTATCCTAATGATGACTTCCCTGAGACTGAAGGGCTTAACAATATAGTCATCTGCACCTAACTCTAAACCAAGAATTCTATCAAGTTCTTGTCCCTTAGCAGAAACTATAATAACGGGAATATTTTTGTATTTTTGACTGCTGCGTAGATATTTGAGAATTTCAATTCCGTCACCATCTGGCAAAATGAGATCTAATAAAACCAAATCAAAAGCTAACCCCATTAAAAAGGTTGTAAAGGCTTGAGCACAACTATGTCGCACTTCTACCTGATAACCCGCCTCCTTTAAAGCTTTTTTAAATATTTCAGCAATCTCTTTATTATCCTCTATAACTAAAACTTTTTTTATCTCCATGGGATTGCACTCCCTTAAGATTAAAGACCTTTCATTAATATAGTACTTTTTCTCAAGTATTTCAATACATTAATTTTTCCTTCTCTCTTATTTCCTTCTATTTTGCAAGCATTGCACGCAAGTGGTCTACTACATTCTCCATATGAAGTGAAATTTCAACTATGATGTCAATGATTTGTGTGAGATGAAGAAAATCCATCATATCAATAGAGGAGGCATATAACCTCTCTTTTAACTCGTAGGTTAATTTCTCTGTAAGATATTGGGAGTGCCTAACCTCTCTGATTTGAGATATTGCCCTCTCCCTTGAAAGCTCATCCCAAGTGGTGAGATACCTAAAGGTATTCTCAACTATTTCTTCAAGTTTTGAAAGAGGGCTTAGGCTTTGATTTAATAAATTAGTAAGCTCCTGAGCAAAAAGTGAAAGACTCTTTATTTGATAAAGACTAAAAATTTTCAGTAACCTTTCTGCCAAGTCTGCTAAAGAATCCTGTTCCTTTAAGTAAAGAAAAAGATTGAACTTTTCTACAGGAAGTATGAGTTCTTTAGGCAGGTGAGTCCTTATATTAGTCTTTATTTTGTCTGCGTCTTTCTCTCTTTCATTTATAGTTAAAGCTATTTCTTCAAGTCGCTTTTTATCGCCTCTTATATAAGCCTCAAGGGCAGAGGGTAACTCTGAAAGGCAGGAAACAATTAATTTTGTGTGTCTTTTTAAAAGTTGAAAGGTAGTGCTTTCCTCTAATGATTCTTTAAGAAATTGCGGCTCTTTCTCTAATTTTTCCCCTTTTAGAAGTCTTCCCTCTGCAACAAAAATTATATCTTCACTAATATTACAAGCAAGATCTGCTACCCTCTCTAAATTCTCTACCATAAGAAGATAGTCCAGAGAATCTCTATGAAACTGAGGATATTTAGAAATACAATCTGCTATTTTTTCTCTCAATTCATCTTTCATTTTATCCACAATTTCATCAAGTTGGATTATTTTATAGGCCGTCTTGCTATCATCGTTTATGAAAGCATTTATGGCAGATTCTAACATAAAAAGAGCTTCCTTGGCCAAGGGAAGAAGATCTAATTGGCAGAACTTTTCAAGACCATTCTTTTCCTCCGTCAAATGTAAGACCCCCTCTGCTACATTTACCGCCTGATCAGCTAATCTTTCTAAATTTCTGGAAATATCAAAGGCACTTATCACTCTTCTTAAATCCTTTGCTACAGGTTGCTGTAGAGCCAAAATTTCAAGGACCGTAATATTGATAACTCTATCGTAATAATCTATTTGATCATCCAATTGAATAATTTCTTTAGCTAACTTTTTATCTCTTTGACTAAAGGCGTTAATTACCCCCTTTACCATTTGATCCACAGATTGAGCCATATCCAAAAGAAGCGTCTTTAAAAAACTAAGATCTCTCTCAAGAGCAGTTCTCGCCATAACAGCCTCCCTTTAGCCGAAACGTCCAGTAATGTACTCCTCAGTCAATTTTTTAGCTGGGTTAGTAAAAAGCTTCTCTGTTACATCAAATTCAATTAGTTCACCCAGGTACATAAAGGCAGTGAAATCTGAGATACGAGCCGCTTGCTGCATATTGTGAGTAACTATGACTATGGTCAATTTGTTTTTCAATTCTACTAATAGGTCCTCTATTCTACCTGTAGAGATGGGGTCAAGGGCAGAGGTGGGCTCATCAAAGAGAATAACTTCTGGTTCTACAGCTATGGCTCTTGCAATACAAAGTCTCTGCTGTTGCCCTCCGGAGAGTGAATAAGCATTCGCTGAGAGCCTATCCTTTACCTCCTCCCACAAGCCAGCATCTCTGAGTGCCTTCTCTACCTTTTCATCTATTACTTTTTTATCCTTTATACCGTTAATTCTTAGCCCATAAGCAATATTTTCATAAATAGATTTTGGAAAAGGATTGGGTTTTTGAAAAACCATACCAATCCTTCTGCGCACATAGAGAGGATCAGTGCCTTTACTAATTATATTTAATCTATCAGGATAAAGATAGATAGCTCCCTCATAACGAACATTAGCATAGAGATCATGCATTCGATTAAAACATCTTAAAAGGGTACTTTTTCCACATCCCGATGGTCCAATTATGGCTGTTATCTTTCTGGAAGGAATAGGAAGGTTGATGTTCTTCAGTGCATGAAAAGAACCATAATAAAAATTAAGATTTTCTACTTTAAGCTTAAGAGTCTCATCCATCTTTATATTCCCCCTCCTAATGATTACCAGTAATATTTTCTTCTTACTTTATATCTTAAATAATAGCTGAGAGAATTAAGGACTAAACAAAGAACAAGCAACACAAATCCTGCGGCAGCTGCATTTTGGTGAAAGGCCTCTTGAGGTCTTGAAACCCAGTTAAACATCTGTATGGGTAGCACTGTAAAGGGAGATTTGAGCATTCCGATTAGATCTTTCCATGGAGCAGGTGGTAAAAAAGCAATAAAAGTAAGTGCTCCTATTGTAAGTAAAGGAGCTGTCTCTCCGATGGCACGTGATGTTGCTATGATAACCCCTGTTAAGATTCCACCTATGGAATAGGGAAGGAGGTGGTGAAAAACTAATTCATAATGCGTAGATCCCAAGGCATAGGAGGCCTCTCTTATGGCTCTTGGAATCCTTCTTAAGGACTCTCTTGTTGCTACTACTATTACTGGAAGCATAAGCAAACCCAGAGTAAGCCCTGCTGTTAGAATGCTTTCACCAAAATTTAGCCTGTAAACAAAAATTCCCAAAGCCAGGAGTCCATAAACAATAGAAGGTACCGCTGAAAGATTAGTAATATTTGCCTCAATTATGCGTGCTAATTTACCCTTTCCTCCAAACTCCTCTAAGTATATTCCCGCAGGCACCCCTAACAAAATTGCCCAAAAAATTGCTCCAACCATTACATACAAAGTCCCAACCCAAGCAGAGAGAATACCAGCCTCCTCCGGAAACCTTGAGGGAAAGGAAGTATAAAATTTTAGCTTAAAGATTCTGTGCATTCCGTCTAAAAAAAGTTTTAAGGCTACGGAAAAAAGAAAAATCATAGTAAAAATTACACAAAAGATACCTAAACCGTGAAAGATTTTTTCCCAAGTTTTAACGCTCGTCGCCTTAATACCTCTCTATTTTTGATTTAAAATAAACAGCCAGTTGATTAAAAAAGAGGGTAATAAGAAAGAGCATAAAGCCTGCTGCAAATATTGAGAGATACTCAAAAGATAAGAAGGGTAAGTCCCCTAAGGCTACCTGTACGATATATCCAGTAATGGTTTGAACAGGCTCAAGGGGATTGATAGTAAGATTAGGATACATTCCAGCCGCTATGGCAACAACCATAGTTTCTCCTAAAGCCCTTGAAATTCCAAGGAGATAGGAAGCAAGTATTCCAGATTTAGCAGCAGGTACTACAACCTCAAAGGCGGTTCTAAGTTTACTTGCCCCTAAGGCATAAGAGGCCTCTCTCAAATATTGAGGCACACCTCTAATTGAATCCTCAACCATAGAAGCCGTAAAGGGTAATATCATTATTCCAAGGACAATCCCTGGAGATAGAGCATTCATACCTTCCATCTCAATGCCAAAGAATCTAAAGATCCATTGTAGTAGAGGCGTCACCGCTAAAAGGGCAAAATAGCCATAGACCACGGTAGGTACAGCCTCTAAAAAATCTAACCAGGGTTTTATAGCCTCTCTTACTCTCCAAGAGGCAAATTCACTCAAGTAGACAGCAATTATCAAACCCAAGGGTATGGAGACAATCATTGCTATGGAAGCAATTAGAAAGGTTCCAGCAAGTAGTGGCCAGATCCCAATTTTTTTGGTGACAAAAGTGGGTGTCCACTCTGTTTCCGTGAAGAATCTGAAAAGGGAGGTGGGGAACCCCCCACCCTCTGGATGCACAAAGAATCTAATTGTATCCTCTATCAAGGCAAGAACAATAGCAAAGGTCACCAAAATAGAAGAGAGACTGGTTATGATAAGAAAGGCCTTAAAAACTATATCCAGCTTCTTTTTGGTCTCAACCTTCATTCTTAATCCCTAATGTTTAGCTTCTCTTTTAAGTAATTCCTCTACAGTTAATCCTACCTCAGGCTCACCACCAAAGACTGTACCCTTTTCTCTTTTTTCAAAGCGCTTCCTTGCTAACTCATAGGCTTTGTCTGGCAAGGGAATATAACCTACCTGTTTGGATATTTTGCCTGCATTCTTTAGATAAAAATCTATAAATTCTTTTACTTCTGGTCTCTCCAAGGATTTTACATTGACATAGATAAATAGAGGTCTTGAGAGTGGTTGGTATTCCCCAGATTTAACTGTCTCTAAAGTGGGATGCACACATTTTCCAGTCTTTGGATTCTTAATAGCAATGGGCTTAATTTTACCCTTATTTTCTTCTACATAGGCTAAACCAAAGTAACAAAGGGCTCCCTTTTCTCTCTGAGCAAATTGCACTAAAACATTATCATCTTCAGAGGCAGTATAATCTCCTCTTTGTGCCTTGGCCTTTCCCACAATGGCTTCGGTAAAATAATCAAAGGTTCCAGAATCAGAACCTGGACCACAGAGCTTTATTTCCTCTTTTGGCCATTTGGGATTAAAATCTGACCAATAAAACTTTTTTCCTTGAGATTCAGGCTTCCAAATCTTTTTTAGTTGCTCAACAGTCATACAGTCAGCCCATTTATTTTTAGGATTGACCACCACTGAAAGTCCATCATAAGCTACTGGCAATTCAATATATTCAATGCCATTTTTTTTGCATTCTTCCATTTCCTTTTTCAAAATCGGCCTTGAGGCATCGCTTATATCAGTCTCACCTCTGCAAAACTTTTTAAAACCACCACCTGTGCCAGAAATTCCTACTGTTACCTTTACAGCTCCCTTTTTAACTTTCTGGAACTCTTCAGCCACTCCTTCAGTGATAGGATAAACTGTTGAAGAGCCATCCACTTTGATGAGAGATGAGGCTGAACTGAGAGAGCTTGCACCTAAAATTCCCAATCCTACCAAAAGAGCGGAAACCTTGAACAACTTTTTTGACTTAACCATACTTACACCTCCTTTTGTTTTTACCAAGAAGATATAATCCTATAGTTAAAAGATTATTATGAAAATGTTGAAGGAATGTTAAAATTCCATTTCGGGCTACCCAAAAACCCTATTGGGCTGGGCAAGCCCAGCTCCTACGACTAAAACCATTTGGGCCTGTCTTGCTTTGCCCCTACGATTAAAACATTTGACCAGGACAGGGCATGCCACACCCCTTATGTGACATTTCAAAATAGTAATTAACTGTGACTTCACATTAGAAATAACAGAGATTTTTTTTTCTCAAAATTTCAAAAAATGGTATAATAATAAAAAAATTTATGAAATGTCCTAAATGTAAAGAATTAGAAACCAAAGTAATAGATTCTAGAATTATAGAGGATGGTTTTTCTATAAGAAGAAGAAGAGAATGTAGTAAATGTGGCTACAGATTTACTACTTATGAAAGATTGGAGCTTGATATAATGGTAGTAAAAAAAGATGGAAGAAGAGAGCCTTATAATAGAGAAAAATTACTTTCTGGTATAAGAAAAGCTTGTCATAAAAGGCCTATTAGTGAAGATACTATTAAAAAATTTATAAATGAATTAGAATTAGATTTGATTCAGAAAGGAGAAAAAGAAATATCTTCTCAATATATAGGAGAAAGAGTAATATCAGCCTTAAAAGAATGGGATAAAGTTGCCTATATAAGATTTGCTTCAGTATATAAAGAATTTAAAGATTTAGGAGAATTTATAACGCAAATTAAAGAACTCAGTCATGAAGAATAATTTAACTCCTAAGGATATAATAGTTTTTCCTTTAGATGTTTCTACTTTAAAGGAAGCTCTAACATGGATAGATAAATTAGATAATTTAGTTGGAGTATATAAAATTGGATTAGAATTATTTACAAGTCTTGGTCCTAAAGTAATTGAGGAAATTAAAATAAGAACTACTAATAAACTCTTTCTGGATTTAAAACTTTACGATATTCCTAATACCCTTTCAAAGACTATTAAAGTGATCTCAAGTTTGGGAGTAGATTGGGTCACTGTGCATATACTTTCAGGAACTTTAGCATTAAAAAGTGTGGTAAAAGCAGCTTATAACAATTTAAAAATAGTTGGAATTACCATTTTAACTTCACTTGATAGAGCAGACTTAATGGAATTAGGTTTTAATTCTGAACTTGCAAGAGATACAAAAGAATTAGTATTTAATTTAGCAAAACTTGCTTATAAAGCTGGATGTGATGGTGTAGTGTGTTCAGCAAAAGAAGTAAATAAAATAAAAGAATTTTTTCCAGAATTGGTCACTTTTGTACCAGGAATAAGATGGGAAAATTTAGAAAATGATCAAATAAGAACAGCTACTCCCTATGAAGCGATAATTGCTGGAGCAGATTATTTAATAATAGGAAGACCTATAAGAGAAGCTATTTACCCTGAAAAAGTTTGTGAAAAAATAATAGATGAAATTAAAAAAGCTTTGGGGAATAGATGATTATTAAAAATATAGTTGATCTTCCTTTACATGGTGGTAAATGCCCATCTTGGCTTTTTGAGAAAATGGTAAGATTGAGCAGATCTATTTTACTTTTAGTGTACCGAGAGTTTGGATCAAAAGAATTAATAAAGAGGTTAACAGATCCTTTTTGGTTTCAAGCCTTGGGGTGTTTATTGGGTTTTGATTGGCATTCTTCAGGTTTAACCACTACAGTAGGAGGAGCAATAAAGGAAGCATTAAAACCTTATTTTAAAGAATTAGGTATATATATTTGTGGAGGAAAAGGGAAAAAAGCCTTAAAAACTCCAGAAGAAATAATTTATTGGGGTGAAAAAGAAGCACTTCCTCAAAAAGCTGAAAAATTTCTGACTTTAAGTCGTCTTACTGCAAGAATTGATAATAATGCTATACAAGATGGTTTTCAACTTTATTTTCATCTTTTTATTTTTTCAAAAGATGGATACTGGGGTGTTGTTCAACAGGGAATGGATGAAAAAACTTGCTATGCAAGAAGATATCATTGGTATAGCGAAAAAATTATAAATTTGTGTAAAGAACCGCATACAGGAATAGTCTCTTGTATAAGAAAAAAAGAAGTTCTTAATCTTGTAGCTTCTGAAAGTGAACCTGCCCAGGTTTCAATTATAAATTTATTAAGGGAAGATTTTAGTAAAATATTAAAAGAATTAACCCCCAAAACCTATCTTATATTTAAAAAAGATCATTATTTAAATCCTCAGGATTTTTCATATCAATCTTTAAAAAAAATTTGGGAAAAAACTTATCAAAATTTACCTTCTGAATTTAAAGATCTCCTTTTAATACCTGGAATAGGTGCCAAGGCTTTAAGAGCATTAACTTTAACTTCTGAATTAATTTATAATGTAAAAGCTTCAAGGAAAGATCCTGTAATTTATAGCTATGCTCATGGTGGAAAAGATGGTCAACCTTATAAATTAAATAAAAATCTTTATAATACAACTATTCAAGAATTGGAAGAAATCTTACAAAAATTAAAATTAGCTGATTTTACAAAAATAGAGTATTTTAGAAAACTTTATAAATTATTTAATTATTAAAAATTGTTAAAAAGTTTAAAAAAAACAAAAAAAATTTTTTTGAAGTTATAAAAATACAATAAAAAAACTAAAAATTTTTTAAAATTACTCTTGACTTTTATTAATAATTCTATATAAAACTTAGAATTAAAAAATGCCACAGAGTTCGATTTTATTATCAAAAGAATTTATTAAATATTTAGAAGGTAAAAAGGGGTTTATTTTAAAACATTGGAAATCTTTATTTTGGGATTCTTTTGGAGAAGAAGCAAAAAGATTTTTTACTAAAGAAATAGATAGATTTCAAAATCCCTTTGGATATAGAATAGATGAAACTTTTGAGGGATTAATAAATAATTTTTTTGGAGAATTTAAGTGGGAGGAAATGGATTACTTTTTAGATAGGCTTGTGCAATTAAGGGTTATTCAAGAAGAAAAACCATCTAAAGCTTTGTATTTATTTATTCAATTAAAAAAAATAATAAGAGAAGAAATTGGGGAAGAAATATTAAAGAAGTTTGGGATAGAAGAATTTTTGAAGTTGGAAGACAGAATTAATACAGTACTTATTAAAGGTTTTGATTATTTTCTAAAATATAAAGAAAGATTAGATAGAATTAGATATGAAGAATGGAAAAGAGCTCATTATTTATTATTAAAAAGAGCTGGTTTAGTATATGATCCAATGGAAGGTATGCCTAAAACAAATACAGAAGAAATTAATTAAAAAGGAGTGAGATATGAATGCATTAGTAAGTTTTATTCTAGTATGTATTCTTTTATTTATACCATGGATAGGTGTAAGTGTATTAGGTTTAAAAATTTTGTTTGGTATTGTAATTCCCTATGCATGTTTTTTAGTATTTGTAATAGGTTTGATTTATAAAATTATATATTGGGCTAGATCACCTGTTCCTTATAAGATTCCTGCTACTTGTGGGCAGCAAAAAAGTCTTCCTTGGGTAAGAAGAACCTTAAAAGATAGAATAGAGTCTCCTTTTTATACTTGGGAAGTGATTTTAAGGATGTTTTTGGAAATTGTCTTTTTTAGAAGCTTATTTAGAAATTTAAGAGCAGATTTATCTGGAAAAAGACTTATTTATGGATCTGCTAAATGGTTATGGTTAGGAGCGATTCTTTTTCATTGGTCTTTTTTTATAATTCTTTTAAGACATCTTAGGTTATTTACTAATCCTGTGCCTGTTTTTATTCAGAAATTAGATTATATAGATAGCTTTATTCAGAGTTTGGGAGTTCCTCCTTTATATATTACAGATATTTTGATTTTAGCAGGTTTAATCTTTCTCCTTTTAAGAAGATTTTTTGATCCTAAAGTATCTTATCTTTCTTATGGATCAGACTTTTTTCCATTATTTCTTATATTAGGAATAGTAATAAGTGGGATATTAATGAGATATTATATAAAAGTAGATGTATATGGAGTAAAACAATTAACCCTTGGACTTGCAACTTTAAATCCAACAATTCCTGAAGGTGCTAAAATAGGAACTATATTTTATATTCATTTGTTTTTAGTATCAAGTTTAGCTGCTTATTTTCCATTTAGTAAATTAGTTCACATGATAGGTATATTTTTTAGTCCTACCAGGAATATGGCTAATAATAATCGTGCAGTAAGACATGTCAATCCTTGGGAATATCCTGTAAAACATCTAACTTATGCTGAATTTCAGGAAAGATTTAAAGAAGTTATGGAACAAGCTGGGATACCTATTGATGAAGAAGTTAAGCCAGAAAAGCATGAATGGCAAAGTTGGTATATCTTAGAAAAGAAATAATTAATAAAAAAGAGGGGAGGTAAAATATGAGTCTTCCTAAACCTGAAGAATTGATACAAGATGTAGAATTACATAAAACTCCTGAAAAACACTGGATGGATATAAAGCCTGAATTAAAAAAAGGATATTATTTATCTATTATAGATCCTAAGATTTTAGAAGAATTAGATCTTCCTAATATGGGCAAATGGCAACCTTATGATGAAAAGTGGCCTCTTCCTGAAAATTGGAAAGATATTGTAAGAGAAGAAATTTTAAGAAGAATGGAAAAGCATAGATCATTTAAACTTTTTATGGATATATGTGTAAGGTGTGGTGCTTGTGCAGATAAATGTCATTTCTTTTTAGGTACAGGCGATCCCAAAAATATGCCTGTTTTAAGAGCAGAACTTATAAGATCTATAATAAAGGGTGAGTTTAGCACTTTTGGTAAAATTTTTGGTAAATTTGCAGGTGCAAGAAGATTAACCGAGGATGTAATAAAAGAGTGGTTTTATTATTTTTATCAGTGTAGTGAATGTAGAAGATGCTCAATTTTTTGTCCTTATGGGATAGATACTGCAGAAGTAACTATAATGATGAGAGAAATTCTACTTAAATTAGGTATAGGGACTGATTGGGGGCTAAAGCCTGTTCATAATTCTTATTATATAGGAAATCATGTAGGAATTCCTCCACACACCTTAAAAGAGAATTTAGAATTTTTAATGTCTGATTTTTATGAAATTACTGGGATACAAGTAGATGTTTCAAAATATTTAAATAGAAAAGGTGCAGAAATACTTTATGTACCTATGTCTGGAGACTATTTTGCTGATCCTGGAATTTATACTATGATGGGAATTCTTGCTTTATTTCATTATTTAGATTTGGATGTAACTCTGAGTGCTTTTGCAAGTGAAGGAGGAAATTTTGGATATTTCAATTCTTTAGAAATGGCTAAAAGGTTACATTCAAAAATATATGAAGAGGCAAGAAGGCTTAAAGTGAAATGGATTTTAGGTGGTGAATGTGGTCATAAATGGAGGTTATGGCATCAATATCATAATACTTGGTTTGGACCTATTGATTTCTTAGAAATACCAAAATCACCTATTACAGGAACAGTCTTTGAACATGCTAAGGATAGTAAATTAGTTCATATTTGTGAATTTACTGCAGATCTTATTGCTCATAATAAATTAAATCTTGATCCATCAAGAAATGATCATTTAATAGTGACTTTTCATGATTCTTGTAATCCTTCTCGAGCAATGGGATTTTTTGAGGAACCAAGATTTATTTTAAAACATGTATGTAATAATTTTGTTGAAATGCCAGAAAATACTATTAAAGAAAAGACTTTTTGTTGTGGTTCTGGATCAGGTCTTAATGCAGGTGAAAATATGGAAATAAGAATGAGAGGTGGTTTTCCTAGAGCCAATGCTGTAGAATATGTGCATAAAAATTTTGGAGTAAATACTTTGGTATGTATTTGTGCTATTGATAGAGCTGTACTTACTTCACTTATGCAATACTGGGTTCCAGAGGTTAGTGTAGCGGGAGTTCACGAGTTGGTAGCAAATGCTTTAGTATTTCCAGGGGAAAAGGAAAGAACTACTGATTTAAGATATCGTCCTTTAAAAGGTAAAGAAGGAAATGTATAAGATAAGGAGGTAGAAAATGTATAATACTGGGAAAGTAATGTTTTTTATTATAGTATTGATAATTTTTTTTACTATTCCAGTATGGTTAAATTGGGGAAGATTGGAAGCTGTTCCACAGCCAGAGCTTCCTAAAGAAGAAAAAAAGTGTATTGAGTCAAAGGAATATATGAGAGCTTATCATATGAAATTGTTAGATGATTGGAGGAAAAAAGCTATTCGTGAAAATCAACGTATATATGAAGCAAGTGATAATGAAAAGTATACTATAAGTTTACAGAGAACTTGTATGAAATGTCATAATAATAAAGAAAAATTTTGTGATAGATGTCATAATTTTGTGATAACACACCCAGATTGCTGGGGTTGTCATATTGCACCGGAGGTGGCACAAAAATGGCAATAAAAAGAAGAAGCTTTTTAAAATTAACAGGTTTAACTTTATTAGGTAGTACCCTTTCTACTATAATTGGGAATTTACTTACAAGAGGAGAAGTAAAAGCTAAGGGTTATACGCAATCTCCTGAAGCTTTAGTAGGTAAAAGATGGGTTATGGTAATTGATGTAAAAAAATGTAAAGAGGGAAGATCTACTTGTGGTGCTAAGTGTATTGAAGCTTGTCATACTTTACATAATGTTCCTTTAATTTCTGATATAAAAAAGGAGATTAAATGGATTTGGGAAGATACTTTTGAACATGCCTTTCCTGAACAAACAGAAAAATATTTAGAAGAGCTTTTTCATGGAACACCTTTTTTACTTTTATGTAATCACTGTGATAATCCACCTTGTGTGAGAGTCTGTCCAACAAAAGCTACTTTTAAAAATGAAGAAGGAATTGTAATGATGGATTTTCATAGATGTATAGGATGTCGTTTTTGTATGGCTGCTTGTCCTTTCGGAGCAAGATCTTTTAATTGGTTTGATCCTCGTCCATATATTAAAAAAGTAAATCCTGAATATCCTACTCGTATGAAAGGTGTAGTAGAAAAATGTTTATTCTGTTATGAAAGATTAGCTCAAGGTAAACTTCCTGTATGTGTAGAAGCTTGTCCTGAAAAGGCATTAATTTTTGGAGATTTAGCTGATGAAAATTCAGAAGTTAATAAAATTTTAAGGGAAAGAGTTGCGCTTAGAAGAAAAGCTGAACTTGGAACAAAGCCTTCTGTATTTTATTTAATGAGTTAAAAAATTTTTATAAAAAAGGGGTGTAAGTATGTTAGAAAAGGCATTGGTAGGAAGTAAAAAATATTGGATATGGGTGTTGTTTCTATTATCTATAATATTTATAGGATTTCTTTGTTATTTATATCAGTTTAAAGTAGGCTTAGGTATAACTGGAATGAGTAGAGATGTTTCTTGGGGATTTTATATTGCTAATTTTACTTTTTTAGTAGGAGTAGCTGCCTCAGCTGTGATGGTAGTACTTCCTTATTATTGGCATGACTATAAAGAATTTGGAAGAATAACCATTTTAGGAGAGTTTTTAGCAGTGGCAGCCGTAACTATGTGTATTTTATTTGTTTTTGTTGATCTGGGTCAACCTATGAGAGTGTTAAATGTATTAAGATTTCTTTCTCCAAGGTCTATTATGTTTTATGATGTTATAGTTTTAAGTGTGTATTTGTTATTAAATTTGCTTTGTGGATGGACTGTTCTTCATGCAGAATACAAAGGAACTAAATATCCATCTTGGTTAAAACCTTTTATTTATTTAGCTATAATATGGGCTCCTAGTATTCATATAGTTACTGCATTTCTTTATCAAGGATTACCAGGGCGCCATTATTGGTTAACTGCTATTATGGCACCAAAATTTTTAGCTTCTGCTTTTTCTTCTGGCCCAGCCCTTATTGTTATAGTAGCACTTCTATTAAAAAAAGTTGCTAATTTTGATCCAGGTAAAAAAGCTATGGAAACTCTTTCCAAAATTGTTATTTATGCATTTATTTTATTTGTTCTTTTCTATTTATTTGAAATATTTACTGCTTTTTATAGTGGAATCCATACTCATCAAGTATCTTTTAAATATCTTTTTGTAGGAATGGAAAAACATGCAGAATGGGCTCCTTTTATGTGGGCAGCTGTTATTTTAGCTGTTATTGCGATTCTATTTTTGGCTATTCCAGCTTTAAGAAAAAATGAAACTACATTAGCTTTGGGTTGTATAGCAGTATTTTTTTCTTGTTGGCTTGAGAAAGGAGCTGGATTAATTGTAGGAGGATATACTCCAACTCCATTTGAAACTATAACTCCTTATAGACCAACTCTCCCTGAAATTGGTATTACTTTAGGGGTTTGGGCAACTGGATTTCTAATAATGACAATTCTTTATAAAATAGCTTTGGAAGTGAAAACTTCTCATGAATTAATTGTAAAATATGAAGGTGTCTTATATAAAAAATAATTAAGAAAGGAGGATATTTTTTCCTCCTTTCTTTTTCTATTTTTCTTTATTATCTTTTAAAATATGAAAATTTTTTATAATATTCCTCGGCTTCTTATTTCCTCTCATAAAGGTGGGGCAGGAAAAACTATTTTTACTTTAGGATTAATTTATTATCTTCGTTCATTAGGAGTTAATGTAACTGCTTTTAAAAAAGGACCAGATTATATAGATGCTGGCTGGTTAAGTAAAATTTCTAAAACCCCTTGTAGAAATTTAGATTTATTTTTATTTGATAAAGAATATAACCTATATTCTTTTTATTTAGGTTCACAAGGTAAAGATCTTGCATTAGTTGAAGGAAACAGGGGATTATTTGATGGATTAGATGTTTTTGGAAGTTGTAGTACTGCGAAGCTTGCTCAGATTTTAAAAATTCCAATAATTTTAATTCTTGATTGTACAAAGGTTACAAGAAGTATTGCGGCTTTAGTAAAAGGATTTATTGAATTTGAAAAGGATATTCAAATTAAGGGAGTAATATTAAATAAGATAGCTCGTCCCCGGCATGAAAATATAATTCGTGCTTCTATTGAATATTATACTGATGTAGAGGTTTTGGGAGTTATCCCAAAATTGAAAAGTTTACCTCAAGAAAGACATTTAGGTTTGATTACTTCTGCAGAATATGATGAAAAAAATTTTTTAGAAGAGCTTAAAATAGCTATAAAAGAAAATATAGATGTGAAAAAGATATTACAATTAAGTAAAGAAACACCTCCAATAGAAATTAATTTATTTAGTATGAATAGCGAAAGAGCTTTTGATAAAATTAAAATAGGTGTTTTTATGGATGAAGCTTTTCAATTTTATTATCCTGAAAATTTGGAAATTTTAATTAAAATGGGAGCTACACTAGAATTTATAAACTCTATAAAAGATAAAAAGTTACCTAAAATTTCTGGTTTATATTTAGGAGGAGGTTTTCCAGAAGTGAAAGCAGATTTATTGGCAGAAAATAAAGAACTTTTGAAAGACGTGAAAGAGGTCATTTTAGAGGGGATGCCAGTTTATGCTGAATGTGGGGGGCTTATGTATTTAGGAGAAAAAATAATATGGAAAAATCAACAATATTCAATGTGTGGAGTTTTGCCTATAGTATTTACAGTAGAAAAGTTTCCCCAAGGTCATGGTTATGTAATTGCTAAAGTGAAAGAAAAAAATCCTTATTTTGAATTAGGAAGCACTATAAAAGGGCATGAATTTCATTATTCAAAGCCTTTAGAGATAAAAGACTTGAAAAACTTAAATTTTATTTTTGAATTAGAAAGAGGTATAGGATTTAATGGAAAAGTGGATGGAATTTTATTTAAAAATTTATTAGCAACATATATTCATATTCATATTTTTAGTGTAAAATGTTGGGCAATAAATTTTTTAAAAAAGGCTCAGGAGTTTAGTCCATAAAAACAACGTTAAGGGAGGTGAGCTATGGTTGAAATTACAGTGAATTATGACACTTGTGAAGCTTGTGGAAGTTGCATTGATTCTTGTCCTGCTCAAGTTTATGACAAAGGAGAAGATGGGAAACCCATTGTAGCAAGACCAGATGAATGTATGGTTTGTTTTACCTGTGTAGAGGTTTGTCCTACAGGCTCTATTACAGTTCGAGAACTTTAAAAGTTCTAATAAGGGGGGAATTCCCCCTTTTCAAATTTTTTCTTAAGTGTTTCTGCTACAATTTTAGGAACTAAATCCTCTATTTTTCCACCAAATTTTGCAATTTCTTTAACTACTGAAGAACTTAAAAAGATCCATTTAAGACTTGGTAAAAGAAAGATAGTATCAAGGTTGTTGGAAAGTTTTCTATTCATTAAAGCCATTTGCATCTCATATTCAAAATCAGAGACCGCTCTCAATCCTCTTATAATAGCACAAGCTGACTTTTTTTTAGCAAAATCTACTAATAATCCTGAAAATGTTTCTACTTTTATTCTCCAATTTTCTTCAATTTCTTTTATAGCTTCTTCGACTAAGAATTGTCTTTCTTTTATAGAAAAAAGAGTTTCCTTATGAGGATTTTCACAAATAGCAACTATTAAGATATCAAATAATTTTAAAGCTTTTCTAATTATATCTAAATGGCCATTGGTAATAGGATCAAATGTTCCAGGATAAATTCCTATTTTATCAGTTTTCATTTTTTGAAATTAGTTTAGAAGAATTTTCAGGTATGATAAAATTTATAAAAAATATTTTTATTACAGGTTTTCCTTCTAATTTTCCAAATCCCCATAAACCTTCTAAAAATTCTATATAATTTGTATTAGGCCCATTTACAATTCTACAAAGAAAAGCAAATTCTTGAATACTTCTATTTTGAAATTTTTCGTATCTGTAAAGCCCCCATAATAATTTTAAAAAAAGATAATCTTGATGTTTATAATATTCAAATAATTTTAAAAAAGCACTGTAATTACGTTCAAGACCTTCATCATAAAGGGGAAGAATAGCGGGAAAATAATAAAATTTTATTGAAGAATTACTATATAATTCATATCCATATACTATTGGCCATATTTTATATTCCTTTTCTATAGGTTGATTTGTTTGAAAAGTATACCTATATTTAGAGAAAATTAGAAAATGATGCTCCTTTTCATTTAAAATTAAATTATTTTGTTCTATAATATCTTCTTTATAAGAATAAAATGGCCAAAGAATGAAATAGTCTAAACTTTCTGATTTTTTTAATAATCCATAAAAAGGCCATATTCTTAAACCTGAAACATCTTCACCTTCTATTTTTCTATAAAAAGGCCAAGGGGCATCTAATTGGTTATAAATATAGGTTTTACCATAAACCTTTTGGAAAAAAGGCCATAAAATTATTTTTCTATTATAACTTTCTGTATCCTCTTTCATATAAAAAGGGAAAATGAATAATTTTTCTGAAAAATCTCCTTCAGAACTTTTGAAAGATTCTTGTATATAAAAAGGCCATAAAATAAACCTTCTTTCTTTTTCTCCTTCTTTAAAATGTCCATAAAAAGGCCATATTTTGAATCCACTATATTGAATATCATTTTTTTTATCTTCTTTTAAGATCCTTATAAAAGGCCATAAATAATTTTTAGCACTATAATCTTCAAAATATTTAATTTCAGTATAAAAAGGCCAAAGTATAAAAGTGATTTCTCTTTTTCCAAATCTATTTTTAAACTTTCCATAAAAAGGGAAAAAACCTCCATAGGTTTCATTTTGGGAAGTTTGTCCCCAAAAAATAAGAAATAAATCAAAATGTTTTTCTTCTTTTTTTTCTTCAGGTATTTTAACCCAAGTTTTATTAATTAATGGGATAAACCTAAGTGAAATAGTTTCATTATTAGACTTATAAACTCCTAAGGGTGAAATAAAGAAGACCTTTTTATCTTCTAAAACTTTTACTGAAGAATAAAAAGGTCTAATAGAAGTTCCATTTTCTTTTGGAAAAGAATATTTATATATAAAAGGGCCAGCTATTTCTAACCTTTTTATATCATTGAGCTTGTTTTTGGTATAAACTATAAAAGGCCAAAAATTTAGACGTTTTTCTAATTGATCTTCATAAGGATAAACTTTAAGACTAAAAATAAAAACTTCTAATAAAAAATAAAATAAAAGGCTCCTAAGTAAAATAGCCATCACTTAAAATTTAATATTATATTTTAAGCAGTTTATAAAGTCAATATTTCTTTTATTTATTGAAAGCCTTGACAAATTTACCTATTTTTTAAAAAATACGATTTAATAATAAAAAAAATTTTTATTTGGAAATGGCTTTTATAGATTGGAATGACAATTTTCTAATTGGAATAAGAGAATGTGATATTCAACATAAAAAATTAGTGAATATGTTTAATGCATTACATGAAGCTATAAGATTAAATATAGAAAAAAAAGCTATAGAGGAGGCACTTTATTCTTTGGTAAAATATTTTGATGAGCACTTTAAATTAGAAGAGGAGTTAATGGAAAAAGGAGGTTATCCTGAGGTAGAGGAGCATAAAGAAGAACATAAAAATTTTAAAGAAAAATTAAATAATATGTTGCAAAGTTATCAGGAAAAAGGGAATATTACTTTGAGAGAAATGTTGAAATTTTTTAAAAATTGGTGGATAAATCACATATTAATTATGGATAAAAAGTATGGAATTTTTTTAAAAAAATAAAAATTTTAATGAGGAGGATAAAAGAATGGGTCTTAAAAGTTGGATATTAAGTTTGCATAAAAAATTAGATTTGCATAAAAAGGTAATTCCTATAATCGTTATATGTTTTTCTATTATGATTGTTCTTACTATAATAGTAACATCTTTTGTAGCCTATTATCTTGGACTTAAGCATGCAAGGGAGGTGATATTAAAAAGAGAATTTGAACTTATTCAAGATACTTTGATTAAACATGGCCCTATTATTGAAAGAATGGAAGGTTCTCCTATTACAAACTATAAAATTATAAGAGAGGAATTTTTAAAAAAACAGAAGCATGTAAGAATAATTAGAACTAGTAAAATTGACGAACTTTTTGGTAGAGAAAGCCCTGAATATTATCCTAAAACTAGGCTTGAAGAGGATGTGCTTTTAAATGGGAATGAACAAGTTATTTTAGACTTAGAGAAAAAGATTTTAAAAGGTATCTATCCTATAAAAGTTCAATCAGAATGTGTAAGATGTCATTATAATGTAATAGAAAATCAGGTTGTAGGAGCTATAAGTATAGGTTTACCGATAGAATATATATTTGAGGATCTTAAATTAATAATACCACTTTATATTTTTTTAGGATTAGGAGGAATTTTAACTGCATCGGTTTTGGTATACCTAACTTATATTTTTATAGCTCATAAACCTCTTGAAAAGGTAACTGATTTACTTAACAAGGTATCTGAAGGTGATCTTACTATAAACTTAGATAAAAAAATTAAAGAAAGGGAGGATTTAGTAGGTAGGCTGGCAAAAAGTACGGATAGAGTTTTAGAATATATGAGAAATTTTTCTTCAAAGACCTTAGATTATTCTATTAAACTTGTTGAAAAAGTTGACGATATATTTAAATTAGTAGATAATGTTAACGAGAAGATTAAATTTCAAACTTTAAAAATAGCTCAAAGTTCTATAATAGTTGATGATTTCAGTTTAAATATAGGAGAAATTTCAAGAAATACAAGCAATATTAACCATGTTTTAAAAGAATTAAAAAGTAATATAGAAGATTTAGAAAAGGAAGGGGAAGAAAAAGTTAAGAATTTATTTCCGCAAATTTTTAATTATATAGAAAAAATCAATGAACATATTTTAGAAATTGCAACCAATGTTGAAAAGGGAATGAAGACTTCAGAAACAATAAATTTAGCTTTTGAAGAAATAAATCGAATTTCTTCTGAAATCAGCCAATTTATGGATAAAATAAATGAATCTACATATGAAACTTTACTTATCTCTTCTTATATGAAAACTATCGCATCCACTGTAAAAACTAAAAAAATGGAAGATATTCTTTTTGATTTATTTGAAAAAGATATTGATAGATATATTCTTCGTTTAGAAGCGCATATAAAAGGACTTGATAAACTTGACCCTGAAAGATGGGGAGATTATAAAGCTTTTCCTATTGGAAAATGGTATTACAGTGAAGAAGGAGATAAATTTAAACAAATTGTAAAAGATTTTGATTTTGGTGAATTTGAAAATACTTATCAAGCATTACATCTCATAGGAAAAGAACTTATAATAGCTTATAACATGGAGGATTCTATAAAAGTAGATAAACTTTTTCAACAATTAAGAACTATGAGTAGAAGACTAAAACTTCAGTTAGAAGAAATGAGAGAAAAATATATGGAACTTATAGAAAAATGATGTATTTGAATGGAAAAAGTTTTAATAAAGGAATTGTGAAATTTACAGATTATAAAATATATAAACAACAAATAATTGAAATTTTTAATAGTTATAAAAATTTAAGAGGAAATTTAAACGATGGAATAGATGTTAAAAGTTTGGAAAATAAAATATCCAATCTTAAAAATAATCAGTTTATAATTGCTGTAGCAGGAGAAGTTAAAGCAGGAAAATCGACTTTCATAAATAGTTTAATAAAAGAAGAAATTCTTCCTACTGATGTTCTACAAGCTACTAATGCTTTAATAGAGATTTTTTATTCCAAGAAACCTTATTTGAAAATTACTTATGCTTCTGGCAAAGTTGAGGTTTTAGAAGATGAAACTAAGGACCTTCTTAAAGAAAAATTGAAAAAAGTGGCTGCTATTCCTGAAGAATATAGAGATATTCCTGTAAATTTAATTGATCTATATCTTCTGGAGTATGGTAATATTCCTATAATAGATGAAGAGTTCATAAAATATTTAGAAGAAAGATCTGGAATAGAAAATCTTAAAGAAGTTAGATATAAATTAGAAAATTATATAATGAGCCGGTCTAAAGATAATATTCCTATAAGGATAGAGTTGGGATATCCCTTTTCTTGGGAATTCGATGAGATAAGATTAGTAGATATGCCTGGAGTTAATGCTATAGGAGGTGTTCATGACCTTTCTTTTACTTTTTTAGAGAAAGCAAATGCCATTTTATTTATTCATCCTATTAAACCCATAGAATCTGAATCATTGAAAAGGTTTGTTTCTTCGGTTATTACTAATAAAAGTAAAGAGACTTTGTTTTTAATTCTCACTCACTCTGCAGTATTTTTTGAGGAAAAAGAAAGACTTTTGGAAGAAGCTAAAAGAATCTATAGTTCCATCATTTCACCTGATAGAATTTTTGTAGTAGATAGTATTCTTAAACTTATCTATGAAGACCTAGAGAAGGGTAAAACTTTAGAAGAAATTAAGAAACAATCAAGACATAAAAGAAAATGGGTAATGTATTTTCAAGATCTGGCAGAAGAAGAGGGTTTAGAAGAAAAAAAAGCATTTCTTTCATATTCGGGATTTGAGGAATTAATACCAGTATTAGAAAATTTTTTAGTTTCTGTTCCTTTTTTAGAATTAACAAAAATTTTAGAGAGTATTTTAGATGGATATAAGGAGCAAATTTCAATTTATCAAGAAACAATAGAATTGCTTCAAAAACAAAAAAGGGATAGAGAGGACTTCTTAAAGGAAATTGAGAGAATGCAAAAAGGATTAAAAAAGCTAGAAACTTATTGTTATCTTATTTTAGAAGAAGCAGCCACTATATTTATGGGTGTTCATTCACCTATAGAAGCTCGACTTAATGAATTTAAAATGACCTATTATGATATTTTTTTAAATACAAAAGAATTAGAAGAACTTAGGAAATATTACAGAGATGCAGAAAATGGTCTTAATCAATTGGTGAAAGAAAATTTAAAACAAATAAGTGAATTTTTTAGAAAAAGACTTGAGCAAGTAGGAGAACAATTTAAAGAAGAATATAATATTTCTGTACCTAAAATTGATTTAAGTGCTATAGAGGAAGCCTGCAGAAGAGAGGTCATAAGAAAAGAACCTATTATTGAAGAAAAACTGGAAAGCCTATTAGAAAACTGGAATTTTTTGAAACCCTGGAAATGGTTTAAATCTGAGAGAACCAAGAAAATAATAGTAGGGAGCAGAGAAATTTTTGATAAAGAAGCTTTTTTAAAAATTTTACGGAATAGTCTTTTAGAAAACTTTATTGAAGTAGTTGAAAAATTAAGAGATGAATTTTATAAGGCTTTAAATTTTTATAAAGCAAAAATTGGATATATTTTAGAGGAAAAAAGAAATCGATTAGAAAATCTAAAAAAAGAGTTAAAATCTAATGAAAGAATTGATTATGAAATTCTAATGATTGAAAAGAAAATTACTTTAATTGAAAAAGAAGTAAAAAAAATAAAAGCACTTTATAAAATTTTGCAATGATAAAATCAGATGTTTTAAAAAAAATTGAGAAAAAATTAGAAGAAGATATTTCTAAAGAGATTGAGCTGATAAAAAGAGAGGTTTATTTTATTTTAGATAAAGAATTAGATATTTATTTTTTAAAAGAATTTGCTAAACATTATCCTCCAAAGCTTTTGAAAGAAAAGGCTGAAATTTTATTAGACACTTTATTAAATTATTTTATGAAAGAAGTTTTAGAAGATATAAAGAATCGACATCCAGATATTCAATATGAATTTTTCAAAGTAAATCTGAGAGATAAAATAAGAAATTGGGCACTTTCAGAAAATGGGAAATTTCGTCCTTTTTTACCTAATATTAAAGAAAAAGAAGGAATGTTGGAAAAAACTTTAATTATAGCACCTGGAGTTGTTGTTAGTGCAGGAGGTTTGATCGTTACAGCAACTATACCAGAAACTTTAACTTTAAAAGCAATTCCTGCAGTCTCTACTTTAATAGGGCCTATTTACATTATAAAAAAATTCAAAAATAAAAACAGAAGATTAAAAAAAATGTGGAAAAGACAAATTAATCTATATCTTAAACACTCTAAAGGTGAATTAAAAAATTGGTTATTTCAGGTGGAATCTAAATTCTTAAATGAATTAATAAATTTTTATAAAAAATTAAATACTGTTAACTCTCTTAAATGAAAATTAAATGAAAATTAAAGTTATACTTGACTCTAATAAATTTTTAAAATATCATATATATTAATTAAAAATGGTTAATGTAATTTTTTCAAAATTTAGAAATTTAGTAGATAAGATTAAAGGTGGAAAGGATGGTATTCTTGCTTTTGATCTTGGAAGTTATTCTATAAAAATTGCTGAGATTCAAATTGAAAAGGGTAATCCCATATTAACTAAATTTATTCAAGGGAGAACTTATAAAAATGTTATTGTGAATGGGATCATCAATGATCCCCAATATTTATTGATTAACATTAAAAATATTTTTGAAAATTTAGGAAGCTTTTTCAAAATAGGAAATATTTCCTTACCTTATGATCTTGTAATTTTTGATTTCTTTAAAACTTCTCATATCCCTACTGAAGAAGAAATAAGAGCTAAAATAAATGAAGAAATTCCTTATAAAATTGAAGATATTAATTATAGTTACTATATAATACCCAAAAAAGATTTTTATCAAATTTTTTATATAGTAGCAAAAAAGGATATAATAGAGCAATACGAAACACTTTTAAAAGAATTGGCTTGTGAACCTAATAATATAGATGCTGATTTTATAAATCTTCACAATCTTGCAGAATTTTTCTATGCTGAAAGACCTAAAGCTATAATAGATTGGGGATATAGTAAAATTAAAGTATTATTTTGCGATTCCGAATTTCCTATATATAGTAGAGAGCTTTATAATTTAGGATTTAAAAATTTAAAGAAAAATATAATAAAAGAATTAAAAGTAGATTCTGAAATGGCAGAAAATTTAATAATAAATCCGAAAAGAGGTGCTTATTACAATCAACTTAAAGATATCTATTTAAATTATATAAAAGAAGCTTTAAGTGAGATTGATTATACTATTAAATTTGTGATAGATAAATTTAAGATTTCTATTGAAATTATTTTTTTAGTTGGAGGAGGAGCAAGAATTCCTAAAATATGTGATATTGCTAAGGATATTTTAAAAATTGAGACCACTGTATTTAATATAGAAAATAAGATAAAAGTTTCAAATAATATAGATCCTGAATATTTAAAGATAATAAATACTCAGGGAGCTATAGCTATAGCAACTGGATTAAGGGAGTTTATATGATAATAAAGTTTAATTTATTACCTAAAAAAGAAGTTATCAAAATTGAAGAAAAAAAAGAAGAATATATTTTTTTAAAAACTCTTTTTATTATTTTTATTGTTATAGTAGTTACTATAATAGGAGAAGGAATTAGACTCCAATATAATTTGAATAATTTACAAAAAGAAAAAGAAAAAAAACAAAAACAATTGGTAGAGTATAGAACTATAGCTGAAAAAGTAAAAATTATGGAAAAAGAAATTGAGGAAATTAAAAAACATATTTTAACTATTATAGATTTGAAAAAAAAGCAGGGAGAGATGCTTCAAAAAATAGAAGCTATTATAGTAAATATAGAGAAAAACAAAATAGTTTTTACTCAATTAACCTTAGATCCTTCTAAAGCTGAACTTATAGGAATTAGTTCAGATTTAAAAGATATAGGTCATTATCTAAAAAACCTTGAGAATCAAAAAGAGTTTATAAAAGAAGTTAATTTAAATGAAACCAATAAAAAAGAAGCATATATAGAATTTAAAGCTGGAGTTGTATTTTAAATGCCTGTTTTATGGGATAGATTAAAAGGTTGGGAAGCTACTGCTTCCACTAAAGAAAAAGTCTTAGTAGTAATTATTATTATAGTGTTTCCGTTATTTTTATTTTATCAATTTTATTATGTTAAGGTTAAAGATAAAATAAATATCTTGAAAGATGATATAAAAAAGTTGGAGCTGGAAATTGAAAAATACCGACAAATATCTCAAAGGTTTAAAATTTTAGAAGCTCAATTAACTCAGAGAAGAGAATTTTTGGAAAGAATAAAAAAGATTCTTCCTTCTGAAAAAGAAATACCTGAAATTTTGAAAAAGGTTTCAGACCTAACTAAGAAAAATAATTTAGAAGTAATTACTTTTAAACCAGGGAAGGAAATCTCTCAAGATTATTACCAAATAATTCCCATTGAAATGACATTGCAAGGAAGATTTAAAAATGTTATTGAATTTTTTAATGACATAGAAAGTATTGAAAGATTGATAGTTTTAAATAATGCCACCTTTAAAATGGAAAAAGGCTTTTTAAACGTTAATACTACTTTTCATACTTTTAAATATACAGGTATACCTAAAGAAGAACCAAAAGAAAAAACTCAGAAAAAAACCGAAACCAAAGGAGAATAAAAATATATGAAAAATAAAGCTTTATTGATATTTTTAATAAGTGTTTTTTTTATTATAGGATGTTCTAAAAAAGAAGAAAAAACAAGTATATCTATAGTGGAGCCAGCTAAAAAAGAAGAAGATGTAGAATTAAAAGAATGGGAAAAAATTTTGGAAAAGCAACCTTATAAAGTGGATGTTAGCAAATTAAAGAATCCCTTTATTACACCAGAAACTCTAAAGGAAGCTATAGCCAAAAAAGAAAAAATACCTTTAGAATTAGTAGGTATATTAGAAAGAGGTGGAGAACGGTTTGCTTTGTTACAAGATAATAATAAAAAAGGATATATAGTAAAAAGGGGTTCCCAAATAAGTAATGTTAAAATTATTGAAATAGCTCCCGATTATATAATAATAGAAGAGGAAGAAATGAGTATTTATGGAGGGATAGAAAAAAGTAGAAAAATATTAACTTTAAAAAAGGAGAAAATATTATGAAAATTAAAATAATAAGTATGTTTATTATAATCCTTTTTATGGAATCTTTAACTTGTTGGGGGATAGAAAAAATATATTTAAAGGATGTAGTATTTTTAAGACATCCTATTGATAGATTAATATTTGAATTTAGCAATAAGCCAAAATTTGACATCCGTAAGGAACAAAATAAAATTAATATAATCTTATATAATACTATTCCTGAAAAATCTTCTTGGATAAAAAATCTTCCTAAAGAGGTATTTAAGGAGATAAATGCTTCTTATGAAAAGGATACCCTTTATTTGGAATTTGTGATAATTGATCCTTTTAATTTTCAGACTACAATTTTAGGTAATAAATTATTAATTGACTTTATATGGGAAAAGTCAGAAAAACCTGTAAGTGTTATTATCAAAGGAGAGGAAATAGAGTATTTAGAAAAAAAACCTCTTCCTGAAATAAGGACATCTTTGCCTGAAGCTAAATTTCCTGAATATGAAATTTATTTAGGAACACATAGATTAAAGATGCCTATGACAGAAAAAAAATATATGGGTATTCCAGTTTCTGTAGATTTTCAAGAAGCAGATATTCATGCAGTTTTGAGATTTTTGGCAGAAGTGGGAGGAATTAACATTATTGCAAGTGAACAAGTAAAAGGAATGGTTACTCTTAGAGCTAAGCAAGTTCCTTGGGATTTATTATTAGATGCGGTTCTGGCTAATAATGGACTTGCTAAAATTACTATAGGAAATATAACAAGAATTGGTTCTATAGAGGAAATAAAAAAAGAAGCAGAGCTTTATAGAGACTATATGAGAGCTTTGGGAGAGAGTACAGAAGGAATCAGAAGAGAAATTGAAAATCAAAGGGATATATTAAGAGCTATACAAGAAACGGAAGAAATGACAAATAGATTAATTACAAGAACGTTTGCTCTTAAACACGTTAGAGCGAGTAAAATAGTAGATACTTTAAAAAATCAAAGAATTTCTGAAAAGCTTTCAGAAATTTTAAAAGATCCTAATAAAGTTACTTTTGATCCTTTTACTAATACTCTAATTGTTAAAGCTACTCCTAAAATATTAGATGAAATTGAATTAATAATAAAAGAAATAGATAAACCCAGACCTCAATTTTTGATTGAGGCAAGAGTAATAGAAGTAAGTGATACTTATGTACATGAACTTGGGATAAGATGGGGAGGTGCTACATGGAGGGCTACCGAACATAGTATATGGGGTATTTCTCCTAATCCATCTTCTACTACAGGTGGGATGAGTTATACTTATCCTGGGGGAGGAGGTCCTCCTTATACTAATGCTACTATTTCTCTTCCTACATCTACTATTGTAGATTTAGGTGCAATCCCTACCCAAAGAACTTATCCAAGTGCTTTAGGAATAATTTTGGGATATTTTGGCAAAAATGCTGCTCTTTTAGATTTTCAACTTTCAGCACTTGAAGAAAAGGGAGTAGCAAGAATTTTATCCAGACCAAAGATTCTTACTTTAGATAGGGAGATAGCAGAAATAAAACAAGGATATAGAATTCCTTATTTGAGATATGTTCCAGAAGTGCCAGTTCCTGCTATAGATTTTATTGAGGCAGGTCTTAAATTTAACGTAATTCCATCTCTCACATCTGAAGGGAAAATTTTATTAGATATCATAATAGAAAAAACTACTCCAAATTGGTCTCATACAGTACAAGGGGTTCCTGTTTTATATACTAATTCAATTCAAACTAGTGCCCTAGTAGATAATGGAGAAACTTTAGTATTAGGTGGAATAAAAATTAGTGACATTACTGAAGCTGTAGATCAAGTTCCAGGATTAGGAAACATTCCAGGTATTGGAGAAGCATTCAAAAGAAGAGATAAAAGATTTACCAATACAGAATTAATGATTTTTATAACGCCACAAATTGCCTATATTCCTATCGCTGGAATTGATTACTAGGAAAAAGGTCCGCTTATATACCCTTTAATTATAGGTAAATTAACTTCTTTATCTACCTCTAACCATACTATATTATCTTCAATTTTTATAATTTTTCCTACTACTCCTCCAGCAGTAAAGACTTTTTGACCTACTCTTAATTCAGAAATAAATTTTTGATGCTCTTTCATTTTTTTTTGTTGAGGTCTTATTAAAAGAAGATAAAAAATAATAAAAATTAATATAAGAGGAAGTAAAGTAAATATAAAACCTATTAAACCACCACCTTGTGGAGTTTGTCCTTGTTGAGAAGGGGCTCCCATTGCAAAAGCTAAATTAAAGAAAGAATTTGATAAATACATAAAATCCTCCCTAATTAAATTATTATTCAGAATAATATTCTTTTATTTTTTCTTTTAATTCTTCCAAAGTTTCATTTTTTATAGCATCTTTAATATGTTTCATTAGTTTAGCATAATAAAATAAATTGTGAAGAGTTAAAAGATAATAAATTAAAAGTTCTTTTGCTTGAAAAAGATGTCTCAAATATCCCCTTGAATAGTGTCTACAAGTATAGCAATTACATTCAGGATCAATGGGTAAAGAATCTGATTTAAAGTAAGCATTTTTTATGGAAAGGGTTCCTTTAGAGGTAAATACAGTTCCTCTTCTAGCATTTCTTGTTGGTAAAACACAATCAAACATATCTATTCCTCTTATTACAGCTTCTATAATATCTAAAGGTGTCCCTATACCCATTACATATCTTGGTTTATGAAAAGGCATATTTTCTACACTTATTTCTATCATTTTTTTCCTTATTTCTAAAGGTTCTCCCACTGAGAGCCCACCTATAGCGTATCCATCAAAATCTAAAGAAGTAATAAATTTAGTACTCTCAATTCTTAATTTTTCATACATTCCTCCTTGAATTATTCCAAAAATAGCTTGTTTAGAATTTTTATGTCTTTGCCAATATTCAAAAGATTCAACAGCCCATTTATGAGTAAGCTCAGTCAAAAATTTAGTTTCTTCAAAAGAATAAGGGTAAGGAATGCAAGTATCAAGAACCATTAATATATCTCCACCTATTTTTTTTTGAATTTCCAAAGTATTAATAGGAGTTAAAAGATGTTCAGATCCATCTAAATGGGATTTAAATATAATTCCTTTCTCATTGATTTTTCTAAACTGTGCTAAACTATAAACTTGAAATCCTCCGCTATCAGTTAGAATAAGCCTTTCCCAATTTATAAATTTATGAAGGCCACCTAATTCATATATTACATCTACTCCAGGTCTTAAATAAAGATGATAGGTATTAGCAAGAATTATAGAATAACCCATCCCTGCAACTACTTCTAATGGTATAGCTTTTATAGTACCTTGTGTACCTACTGGCATAAAAATAGGAGTTTCCACAGTACCTCTATGAGTAATTATTCTTCCTATCCGAGCAAAAGTTTTGCTACTTTGATAAATTATTTCAAATTTAAACATAATTCTTAATTTTTTCACATGCTTTCAAAAAATTAGATTTCATATTTAATAATATTTCTTCAGAAACACAAAAAGAGAGTCTTATGTGATTTGGGGTTCCAAAGCCTTTACCTGGGACAGCAAGAATCAATTCTTCTTTTAAAATTTCGCAAAATTTTATATCATCAATTGGAACTTTTGGGAAGATAAAAAGTCCACCTTTTGGTTTAACAAAGGAGAGACCTGCTTCTTGCAGTATTTCACATAAGATATCTCTTCTTTTCTGATAAATTTCAACTTTTACTTTATAAAAAGCGCAATTAGCAACAATTCTTTGAGCAAGAGCAGGTGCATTAACAAAACCTAAAATCCTATTTGCCAGGATTAGACCTTCTATTAAGGTTTTTTTGTCTTCAATTTCTGGATGAACTGCTATAAATCCTATCCTTTCTCCAGCTAAAGAAAGTTCTTTAGAAAAACTATAGGCTATTATACTATTAGAATAAAATTTAAATATTGAAGGCACCTTTTCATTATCAAAAACCAAATTTCTATATGGTTCATCAGAAACTAAATAAATAGTCTTATTAAATTCTTTACTTTTTTTAAAGAGTATTTCTGAAAGTGTTTTGATCTCATTTTCAGAATATATTTGTCCTGTAGGATTGTTAGGGGAATTAATTAAAATTATTTTAGTTTGGGAAGTAATTGCCTTTTCGATATTTTCTAGATTTAAACTAAAATCTTCTTTTGTAGGAACAGATTTTGGGATACCTTTATGATTTTCAACATAAAAAAAATATTCTACAAAAAATGGCAAAGGAAAAATTACTTCTTCTCCAGGATTTAGAAGAGTTTTTAAAATTACATTTAAAGCTCCTGCTGATCCACAAGTCATAATAATTTCTTCAGAAGTTACTTCAATTTCTTGATCTTTTGATACCTTTTTTGCCATTATATCTCTAACAAAAGGAAATCCTGCATTAGGCATATATCTATGATAGGAGGGATCATAATTTTTAACTATTTTTTCTAAACTCTCTTTTACCTGAATTGGAGGAACTAAATCAGGATTTCCTAAACTTAAGTCAAATACTTTTTCTTCTCCATATAATTTTTTAAGTCTTATACCCTCTTCAAACATTCTTCTTATCCATGAACTTTGTTGTATATAATTTTTAATTTGAAAAGAAATACTCATTTTTAAATTCTAAAATTAAAAAATTATTTCAATATAACATAAAAAATTATAAACTATACAAACCCAAAACCAAAAATTGCAAAAAAATATAAAACTCTTAGATACACTAATTCTATATTATAGGTATTGACAAAATTGAAAAAAAGTGATAAAAAATTATTTTAAAATTTTAAAAAAGGAGGTTTAAAATGAGATTAGTTTTAAAAAGTATTATTTATTTAATTTTAGTATTAATTTTGTATCCCTCGTTGACCAAAGCTCATTTTGTGGTTTTAATACCTGACAAGGATAATGTAGAGGCACAGCAAAAAGAAGTAAAATTAGAGGCAAAATTTACTCATCCTATGGAAGGGGGCCCAAATATGGATTTTAAGATTATTGAAAGTGGGGTTTGGTGTAGGGGGGAAAAGAGTAATCTTAATTGGCAAGAAAAAAAGATTTTATCTATGAAGGGGAGTAGTAAAAAAGTTTCTATGTACATGTCTGTTTTAAATATTAAAAGACCTGGGGTATATCAAATTTATGTGGAACCTGAGGCTTATTTTGAGCCTTCAGAAGAAAAATTTATTAAACAAATTACTAAAGTTATTATTCAAGCTTTGGGAATGGAGGAGGGATGGGATCAACCAATTGGTCTTAAAGCGGAAATTATTCCTTTGGTTAAACCTTTTTCCTTATGGGAAGGTAATATTTTTAAAGGACAAGTTTTAATAAATGGAAGACCTGCCAAAAACATAGATGTTGAAGTAGAATATTTAAATGAAAGAGGAATAAAGGTTCCTACAGATTCATTTATTACTCAAGTTATTAAGACAGATGAGAATGGATATTTTGAATATGCTATTCCTTGGGCTGGTTGGTGGGGTTTTTCTGCTATAGGAGAAGGAGGTACTTTAAAAGGGCAAGATGGTAAAGAATATCCTTTAGAACTTGATGCAGTAATTTGGATAAGAGCTTATCCTAAACCAAAAGAGGTTAAATAAAAAGATGCATATTTCTGAGGGTGTTCTTTCTCCTTCCATTTTGTTAGGAGGGGCTGTAGTTACTTTAATAGGTTTAGCTATAGGATTAAAAAACTTAAAAGAGGATAAACTTCCTGAAGTAGCTATTCTTTCAAGTACTTTTTTTGTAGCTTCATTAATTCACATTCCTATAGGTCCCAGTTCTGCGCATCTTATTTTAAATGGATTAGTAGGTATTCTTCTTGGATGGGTTGCGTTTCTTGCTATATTTTTGGGACTTCTCTTACAAGCAATTTTGTTTCAGTTCGGAGGTATTACTACCCTAGGAATAAATACTTTAAATATGGCATTTCCTTCTGTAATAATGTGGTATTTTTTTAAAAATTTTGTTTCTAAAATTAATAATATTATTTTTATTTTTATAGTTGGATTTTTATCAGGATTTCTTTCTGTAATTTTTTCAGCCATTTTAGTAAGCTTGTCTCTTTATTTTACACAAAAAAGCTTTTTTGCTTTAATAATAACTTTAATGAGTATCCATATTCCTATAGCAATTATAGAGGGTTTAATTACTGGTTTTATTTTAGTTTATCTTAAAAAAGTAAAACCGGAGGTCCTTTTATGAAATCAATTATAACTTTTTTAATGAGTTTTTTAATCTTATTTTCCTTTCAAATTTGTTTTGCTCATAAATTAAGTACTTTTGCCTATAAAGAAAAAGACCAAATTATAGGAGAAGCTTATTTTGTGGATGGTTCACCTTGCATAAATTGTAAAGTTGAAGTTTTTGAAGAAAAAGGAAATAAAATTCTTGAAACTCAAACTGATGAAAAAGGGAAATATAAATTTAGTATAAAAGAAGGGGGAGAATTAAAAATAAAAGTTATTGCAGGAGAAGGACATTTTGCTGAATATAAAATAAAAATAGAAAAATTGGAAAAAGAAAAAAAATCTCAAGATAAAGAAAATGTTAAAAAGACTATATCCCAAAAAGAGACTTTTTACTCTTTAGATGAGGAAAAAATTAAAGATATATTGAGACAAGTAATAAAAGAAGAAAATGAAGGACTTAAAAATTTAATCCTGGAAATGAAAAAGGATATGAATAGAATAAAAATTCATGAAATTTTAGGTGGTATAGGTTATATTTTAGGAATATTGGGAGTATGGAGTATTTTTAAAAAAAGGACTAATTAGATGCATTTAGAGGTTTTTGCTGAAGGAAATTCCTTTTTACATAAACTTGATCCAAGAATTAAGATATTAGTTTTGCTATTATTTGCTATCTTTTGTGCTATTTCTCAAAATTTGTTAATACCATTTATTTATTTATTATTATCCATATTTTTAGTATGGTTAGCTAAACTTCACTTTAAAACTCTTTTAAATAGGATTATTGGTGCTAATTTTTTTATTTTTTTTATATGGATATTTATTCCTATTAGTTATCAAAAAAATCCTTATATTGATTTGGGAATTATAAAATTAAGTTGGGAAGGAGTAAAATATGCTCTTTCTATTACTTTAAAATGTAATGCCATTATTCTTGCTACTATAGCTCTTTTGGCAACATCTTCTATCTTTTCTATTGCTCACGCTATGAGTCATTTAAAGGTACCTGATAAATTGGTCATGATATTTTTTTTATTTTATAGATATATAAGTGTTATACATGAAGAATATATAAAAATAAAAAGAGCTGTTTTGGCAAGAGGATTTAAATCAGGAACTAATCTTCATACTTATAAAACTTATGCTTATATAGTAGGAGCTTTATTAATTAAGAGTTTTCAAAGATCTACAGAAATTTATAGAGCTATGCTTGCCAGAGGGTTTAATGGTATTTTTCCATTATATGAACATTTTGAATTGAAAAAAATTGATTTTCTTTTTGGAATAATTTTAAGTATAATTGTAATTTTGATATATTTTTTATGAATAATATACCTATTATTAAGTTAGAAAACATTAATTTTGGTTATGATTCTCGGTTTATTTTAAATAATTTAAATTTAGAGATTTTCTATGGAGAGAAAATAGGCTTGATGGGACCTAATGGATCAGGGAAGACAACACTTCTTTATATCCTTACAGGATTTTTAAAACCTTTTTCAGGGAAAATTATTATATTGGGAAAAGAAAGAAAGGAAGAAAAAGACTTTTTAGAGGTTAGACAAAAAATTGGTTTATTATTTCAAGATTCTGATGCTCAATTATTTTGTCCTACAGTAAAAGAAGATATAGCTTTTGGGCCTCTGAATCTTAAAAAATCTCGAACAGAGGTTAAGGAAATTATAAAAAAGATTGCAAACACCTTTAATATTCAACATTTGCTTAATAGACCTATATATCAACTTTCAGCAGGTGAAAAAAAGATAATTGCACTAGCTACAGTTTTTGCTATGGATCCTATATGTTATTTACTAGATGAACCTTCAGATGGGCTTGATGAAACTACCAAAAAAAGATTGAAAGATCTTTTAAATACCTGGGTTAAAACTTGTTTAATTGTTTCTCATGATAAAGAATTTTTAAGGGATGTGGTTAAAAAAAT
This sequence comes from uncultured Thermodesulfobacterium sp., assembly GCA_938091335.1. Classification (GTDB taxonomy): domain Bacteria; phylum Desulfobacterota; class Thermodesulfobacteria; order Thermodesulfobacteriales; family Thermodesulfobacteriaceae; genus Thermodesulfobacterium. Next base: position 59,938 of record CALLJG010000012.1, on the reverse strand, counting down.
TTATGTCTTGAAAGATGGACAGATTTTTCCTTATCAAGATTTTTTCCAAGAGGGATAACTCTAAGAGGCTAGTTTTCACACTCTTTCTCTAAGAAGTTTTATAGTATCAAAACCACCAGCTATTCCTGATAGTAAGACCTCTCTATCAAATATATAATTTATCTCCTTGTAGAAAAATTACAAATAATAAGATAAAATTGTATTTATGAAAGAAAAAAAATATGGAGAAATAGCAATAGAAGAGGCTCAACTTGAAGCTTGGGAAAATCCTTATCCTGATAGAGATTACTTTATAGAGATCACATTTCCTGAATTTACTTGTCTTTGTCCCAGATCTGGATACCCAGATTTTGCTACAATTAAAATTTCTTATGTTCCTAGTGATAAAATTGTAGAACTAAAATCTCTCAAGCTTTGGCTTAATAAATTTAGAAATAGGTACATTTCTCATGAAGCAGCCACCAACGAAATCTTTGATGCTTTATGGAATTTACTTAAACCTAAAAAGTTAAAAATTGTAGCAGATTTTCATCCAAGGGGTAATGTTCATACTATAATAACTGTTGAAAAACCTTAAAGAATTTAAAAATGACTCAAATAAAGTTCGGTTTCTGTATTTCCTGGATAATTACCTTTAACTAAAACATAATAAAATTCGTTATTAAATATTCCTAAACCTGTAATAAATCCTGTTTGTGCATCTCCTAAATTTCTAAAATAATAGGTACCTTCAAAACCAAGGATAAATATTTGGGAAGTGGTACTGTTTAAAGGTATATATTTAAGATCACTTTTAACAGGTGCCAAGGGAAAATTATTAGAAATAAAAATTATTTCTGGTTTTGTATTTTTGTTAATATCAATTATAACAGGTGTAATTGATGGATAAAGAATTTGTTTAATCACTTCTTTCCCCTTTTTACCTTTAATAAAGGGAATTTCATAAAAATGTCTACCTACAGAATAAGGGGAACTCCAAACTAAATTAGAATTCTTAAAAATTCCTATTTTCCCATCAGGAAGATAACTCAAAATTTCAGGGGTTCCGTCTTTATCTAAATCGATAAAGATACTACCAATATTTCTATAATCAGGAGGTACTTTAACTGAAGCAACATATAATAAGTTATTGTTTTCCCTTTTAAGTATGTATACTTCTTTACCGAAAAAGTTTTCTTCATCAAAAGTTTGTCCTATTAAAGTGTCTTTTTTCCCTGTTCCAGTATAATCTACAAAATTTAAAATAAGATTAATATTAGTAATTATAGGATTTAGACCTTGTTCACCATATTTTAGGATTTCACTTCTCAATCCTATATTTTCATCTAAAACATTTAAAGCAATCCAACCAGATGGTCCTACAGAAAAATTAATAATTTTTCCGGTTTTTGGTAAATAATGAGCTAAAATATTGCCTTTTATTTTTGTAATAAATAATCCCTTAGAATTAAAGTAAATCATCTCAGGTTGGTTATCATTATCTATATCAATAAATTCTGCTTGAAATACTTCTTCCTTGGTTTTTCCTATAATTTTAGGTGAGATAAGAGAAATTGAAGGGTAGGTTAGTTGATAGGTAGGAGAAATGTAGGAAGTTTTAGGTTGAACTTTATATGTGATACTTCCATAATATCTTATCAGATCAAGTTTATAATTATAAATCTTTATTCCCTCTTCTTCTATTACAAACACTAAGTCATATTGTTGAGATAATAGATATTGAGGAGTTAAATTTTTTAATCTTAAATTGGGATCAAAGATTATGGTAGAGTCTGGTAAATTATTTTTTAAGATTAAATGTAAGTTTTCATCAAAGTTTGGGGTTTCTGGGATTATAAGAATTTTAGAATTAGCAAGCCTTTCTATAGGAGCTGGGACAGGAAAGGATTCTTTTTGAAAAATAACTCTTCCTATGGCAAAATTTTCTTCTGTATTTATAATTTCAATTTTTCCAATTATTTCTTTTAAAAATCCTAATGTTTTTTCAGTTTCAGGGTGTATAATTTTTTTTACCCTTTTGTAAACTGTAAAAATATCCTTAGGTTTAACCCCCTGAGCTTTACCTTTATCTATAATAATTTGACTATCTTCTATTCCAATAATCAGACCTGAAAGTGGAGCAAAATCCCTTTTTATTTCTTCATAAACCTGTGAGGAGATAGCACAAAATACCAAATTTTTTTTAATTAAAAAAAGAATTATAAAAAAATTAAAAATAAATTTGAAAATTTTATTGTTTTTTTTCAAATTTCCCTCCATTTTAAATTTTAATTTTTTAAAATACCTTGGCCAGTAGATTCTAATACTGAAAGCCAGAATCTACTATTTAAATTTATTTGTTTTCTTCTTTTAATAGCTTCTTTAATAGGTATATGAACAAACTGGTCATTTAAGTAACTTATCATTATACCTGTTTTTCCAGCTAAAGCAGCATGAACTGCATATTGTCCTAAAAATCCGCAGTAAATCCTATCTTCTACATTTGCAGGAACACTTCTAATAATATAACTTGGATCAATATATCTTATTATAACTTCTTTATTTTTGTTTTTAAAATATTTTATAATATTTTCTTTTAAAAATTTTCCTATATCACCAAGTTTTATATTCCCAGAGGGGTCATATTCTGGTGGATCCTTTTGAACATATTTTTGTCCAGCTCCTTCTGCTACTACAATAACTGCATGTTTTCTTCTTTCCAATCTTCTTTCTAACTCAGCCAAAAGTCCTTTTTCTCCTTCAAGATCAAAATCTATTTCAGGAATTAAGCAAAAATTTACTTCTTTAGTAGCAAGAGTTGCAGCTGCCGCAATAAAGCCTGAGTGCCTTCCCATAAGTTTTACTAACCCTATTCCATTTGGTACAGCAATTGCCTCTGTATGAGCACATCTTATAGCTTCACATGCGTATTGAACAGCTGTATCAAATCCAAAGGTTTTAGAAACAAGCCAAATGTCATTATCTATAGTTTTAGGGATTGTAATAACCGCTATTTTAAGATTTCTTTTCGTTATTTCTTCTTTTATTTTATAAGCTGCCTTAAAAGTTCCATCTCCACCTATCATAAAAAGTATTTGGATATTCAATCTTTCCAAAGTATCTACAATTTCCTCTATAGATTGATGCCCTCGAGAGGTTCCAAGAAAAGTGCCTCCCATAGTATGAATATCTTTTACTACTTCTGGATTTAATTCGATTATTTCATGTCCATATTTTGGAATAAAACCTTGTAATCCATATTTAAAACCTATAATTTTTTTTACTCCATAGGAATAATATAAAGTCATTACTATTGATCTTATAACATCGTTTATACCAGGACAAAGTCCTCCACAAGTTACTATGCCTACTTTTGCTTTAGAGGGATCAAAATATATATATGGTCTAGGACCAGCTAGTTCCAAAGAAGGAACATCTTTATTTTGTCTCAAATTTTCCTTTAAATAGGTATAATTCACTCTTAAAGTGATTTTATGATCATCTGTAACAAAACAGTTTTGATTATGTTTTAAGGGAGAGGGGATTTTGCAAGATCCAAGATTTTCTATTTGAGTATCTATATCTTCGATTATCTCTTCAGTAAATTCCAAATAATTGAAAAACTCTTTCATTTCTTACCTCCTTCTAACTTTTCTTCAATCTTATTCTTATTGCTTCTGCATGGGAGGGCAAATTTTCTGTTTCTGCAAGGATAATCACTTTATTAGCCTCGTTTTTAAGTGCTTGAGATGAGTATTTAATAAAATTTATTTTTTTTAAAAATTTTTCAGTAGACAAGGAGGAACAAAATTTAGCAAAACCCATAGTAGGTAATACATGATTTGGTCCTGCCATATAATCCCCCATGGCTTCAGGAGTATACTCTCCTAAAAAAACAGCTCCAGCGTTTTTAACTAGTGGTAAATACTCTAAAGGATTTTTTATCATAATTTCTAAATGTTCTGGAGCAACAAGATTAGCTATAAAAAAAGCAGTTTCTATATCTTTTACTATAATTATTCCTCCTCTTTTTAAAATTGAAGTTTTAGCAATTTCGCTTCTAAATCCTTTTTTTAGAGCAAGGGGAATTAATTTTTTTACTTCAATAGCAACTTTTTTAGAGGTAGTAATAAGTAAAACTAAACTCATAGGATCATGTTCAGCTTGAGCAAGTAAATCCCAAGTAATAAATTCTGGATCTACTGTTTCATCTGCAATAATTAATACCTCACTTGGACCAGCTAAAATATCAATTCCCACAAAAGAGGAAACTAATTTTTTAGCAGTAGTTACATAAATATTTCCTGGTCCACAAATAATATCTACTTTTGGCAAGGTTTCAGTTCCATAAGCTAATCCAAAAATAGACCAAGGTCCTCCTACTTTATATATTTCATTCACTCTTGCTTCATTAGCCGCAACCAAAAGAGCAGGATGTAAGCTTTTATCTTTTCTTGGAGGAGAAACCATTACAATTTTTTCAACTCCTGCAATTTTTGCAGGGATAGCAGTCATAAGAACTGTTGAAATAAGAGGAGTTTCTCCTCCTTTTCCCCCTGGTATATATAATCCTACTCTTTCTATTGGTCTTATCATTTGACCCAAAATTATTTCTTTATTTTCTTCTATAAACCAGGATTGAGGTAAATTTTGGGAATGAAATTTTTTAATCTTTTCTATAGCTAATTTTATCGAAGAAAGTAATTCAGAAGAAATCTCTTTATAAGCTTTCTCAATTTCTTCATTTTTTACTTTTATTTCATTTGATTCAAAAAGTACCCCATCAAATTTATAAGTATATTCAATAAGTGCTTTATCTCCTTCTTTTTTTATCTTTTTCCCTATCTTAATTACCTCTGTTTCTATTTTTTGAGGTATTTTTTCAATCCGGTTAATTATTTTTTGTAGATACTTGTCAGCTTCCTTAGATGGATAATTTAATATTTTTATTTTCATAGGAAGTCTTCCTTTTACCAATTACTAAAAGGAGCTTGCCAGGCTTGTTTCAATTTATAAATATTTTCATTTATCACAATTTTTCCATTTAATCCTTTTATTATCAAATTTGGATAGGGTATTGTCTCTCCAATTAAAGCGTAAGGTATTTCTTTCATAAGAAACTCAAATTCTTGCATATTTTCTTTTTTTACTGTTACTAAAATTCTTCCTGCACTTTCAGAAAACAAAATAAAATCTTCTCTTTTTTCACCTTTGTAAGGGAGAGTTAATAAATCTATAAAAATTCCGTATCCTCCTGAAAAAGCTTTTTCAGCTAAAGCAACTCCTAATCCACCATCTGAAAGATCATGAGCAGATTCAACTAATCCAGAATAAATAGCATCTCTTAATTTATAATATAACTTTTTGTTTAAAATAGGATTAGGTTTAGGAATTTTTCCCCCTTTAATACCCAAAATATTAAAGTATTCAGAGCCAGCAAGTTCTTCATAAGTTATTCCTAAAATATAAACTTTATCTCCTGGATTTTTAACATCTATAGTTTGAGCTAAATAATATTTAGGAATTTTGGCGATTATGGAAAATAAAAAAGTAGGGGGAATAGAAATTTTTAAACTTCCATCAGGAAGGATTGTTCCAACTCCAAAAGGATTAGGAATTTCAGGATTTAACCCCAAGCTCATTATATAGTCATTTTTCATAGAATCCTTTCCTGAAATACAAGGGATACCATAAGCTTTGGTAAACTCATATAAAGCCATATTTGCTCTTACTAACTGAGCCAATTTATATCTTCCATCTGGTGTTTTTTCACTTTCTATAGGATCACACCAGCAAAAATTATCAAGGCCTGCCATATATTCTATATCTCCACCTACACATACTGCATTTCTTATACCCTCATCTATTGCATTAGCTACCATCCAGTAAGTATCATAATCAGAATATTTTGGGCATATTCCATGAGAAATTACAATTCCACTTTCACTTTCTAAATCATATCTTATTACAGAAGCATCACTGGGTCCATCATTGTTAATTCCCATAAGAGGTTTTACTACACTTCCACCTTGTACTTCATGATCATATTGTCTTACTACATATTCTTTAGAACAAATATTATAAGATTTTAAAAGTTTCATCAAAATTTCATTTAAATTTTTAGGAGGATCAATTTCAGGTTTTTCAGGAAATTTAGGAGTTTTCCACTCTGCATAAAGCTGCATTTGTGGGACACCATTATGTAAAAAATCAAGAGGAATTAATCCAACAGTTCTTCCTTCATATAAAATATGAAAATATCCAGAATTAGTGAATTTACCTAATACTGTTGTGAGAACACCCATTTTTTCAGCTAATTTTAAAAATCTTTCAATTTTTTCTGGAGGTACAGCAAGTGTCATTCTTTCTTGACTTTCAGAAAGTAATATTTCCCATGGACGAAGTCCTGGATATTTTAAAGGTGCCCTAGATAAATCTATTTCAGCTCCTCCTGATTCTTTTGCCATCTCTCCCACTGATGAAGATAATCCTCCTGCTCCATTATCTGTAATAGAATTATATAATTCTTCTTCTCTTGCTTTTAATAAAAAATCTACCACCTTTTTTTGAGTGATAGGATCTCCAATTTGTACTGCTGTTGCTGGAGAACCTTCATGTAAAGCTTCTGAAGAAAAAGTAGCTCCATGAATTCCATCTTTCCCTATTCTTCCTCCTATCATAACTACCAAATCACCAGGTTTTGCTTTTTTTTCCCAGGAGGGTTTTCCATTTATATAAAGAGGTAAAAGGCCTCCTGTTCCACAATATACTAAAGGTTTACCAAGATATCTTGGATCAAAAATTATTGATCCATTTATAGTAGGTATCCCACTTCGATTTCCTCCATGTTCTACTCCCTCTCTTACTCCATCAAATATTCTTCTTGGATGAAGAATCTTGGGAGGAAGAGGTTTATTCCAATCAGGAGGAGCAAAGCAAAATACATTAGTATTAAAAATAAGTTTACTTCCTTTTCCTGTTCCCAGGGGGTCTCTATTTACACCTACAATCCCTGTTAAAGCTCCTCCATAAGGATCAAGTGCTGAAGGAGTATTATGAGTTTCTACCTTAAAAGAAAGAGCCCATTTTTCATCTAATTTGATAACACCTGCATTATCAACAAATACAGAAAGACAAAAATCATTAGTTCCCTTTTCTTTTCTAATCTCCTCTGTGGAAGCTTTAATATAAGTTTTAAAAAGACTATCAATAATTAACTCTTGGTTTGTATCTAAGTCTTTATAAAAAATTTTAGCATTAAAGATTTTATGTTTACAATGTTCTGACCACGTTTGAGCTATACTTTCAAGTTCCACATCTGTTATAGTGTCACTTAAGCCATATTTTTTTCTTATTTCTATAAATTTGGGATCTGCAAAAAATTTTTGAATAGTTTTCATTTCTTCAAGATTTAAGGCTAATAGTCTATTTTTTGAAAGTGTAATAAGTTCTTCATCTGAAAAGATAGTTAAATTAAATTCTTCTACTGTAGGAGGAAAATATTCAGTTACTCTTGGAACAGAATAAAAGATACCTTTTTCCAAAACCTCATTTTTAGTAAAAATAAACCAGCGTTCTATTAATTCATTTGCAAGGAGTTCCTTAGCTATTCTTTCTATTTCTTCTTTTCCTAAAATTCCCTTTATTAAAAATTGACGAGCGAAATAAACCCCCTCTTTATCTTTATCTAAGGGTCTTTCTAAAATATAACTTAAAGCTTCTTCCGCTACTTTACCTTCATTATCTGTAACACCAGGCAAATAGCTTATTTCCAAAGCCCAATCAAAAGGAAGATTTAGTTCTAAAGAGATATGTCTATTAATTCTATAAGTTTGTATTACTGGATCACAAAGGGCTGATTCTGCAAAAAGTTTTATTATATCTTGGGAAAAATTACCTTCTACTAAATATACTTTTATAAAAAATACATTTTCTAAAAATATATTTAAATGTTGTTGTATTTTTTTCTTTATTTTTAAACCTAAAACATCTTTAAAAGAGGGAATTACAGAGACTTCAATTCTAAATACGTTCATGAAAGAGAGCCTAAAATTTTAGAATTTACTAAATCTAAAGTATTGATCACATTTAAAGCTTTAAAAATTTTCTCAAAAATTTCTTCCATATCTGATAAAATTTGATTTTTTATTTTTGGAGGTAGATCCCACCAATCTTTTTTAAATAATCCAAATCCCTTTTTTCTTGTTTTATAAATAAATTGTGCTTCACTCATTCCTTCTTTCCACTCATTTTTAAAATTCTTTTTTAAGGAATTATAAATTTTTTCTTTAAATTCTAAAGGAAGAGCAGGATGATCGTAAATAAAATTTTGGAAGCCTGTTGCAAGGTGGACTTCTATACATTCTGATTCAGGAAAAAGATGAAAATATTCTTCTGGAAGAGTGGAAGCTCCATGTTGAACTGCACCAGCAAGACCAAATTCCTCTCTTGCTAACCGCGAAAGGATTTTTAAAGTATTAAAATCCACATTAACAGAAGCTATTGTTCCATCAGGTAAAACTATACCTCCATGTGAAGTTCCTGTTTGAACACTAATTTTAGAAATTCCTACTTTATTTTTAAAAACTTTATAAAAACCTTTCATAAAGGCTCTTAATTCTTCAGGTGTACTATTATGACCTCCTATCTCTCCTATTTCTCCTCCCAAATTTATAACAATGCCTTCGGGTTCAATAGATCTTACAAACTCAACTATTTCTGCTGTTACTTTATAATTATGTTTTTGTTGTTTCTCCACTTCATCTTCCTCAATTTCAACTAAAGTAGAGGCGTCAATATCAAGGTTATAAAATTGAGCTTTTATTGCTTCTTTTATAAGATTTTTTATATTTTCTTTTTCCCTTTCAGGATTAGAAAAATAAGATTTTCTATTAAATTGAAAATGATCTCCCTGAATAAAAATGGGACTCGAAAAATTTTCTCTAAAAGCTGCACAAAGGATTACAGTAGCATATTCTATAGGAGATTGTTTGGTATATCCCATTTCAGATTTAGCAATTTCAAAAATTAAAGTTCCTACTTTTAATTTTTTAGCTACTTTAAAAATAGTTCTAGCTATATCATAAGTCATTCCTCTTATATTAATGGCAGGGACAGTAAACCCTAAAAATTTTTTCGAAAATTCTTGATAAAGAGGATAAATAGAAAATCCTTTGTATCCAAAATCCTTTAATACTTCTTGAAGAATATAAAATAATTCTTGTTTTTCAAAAACAGCTCTATAAATTAAATTATCAATTTCTTGAGGGCTTTGTTTTAATAAATTTAATATTTCTTCTTTATTCATACTTACAATTTCAAATTTTTTTAAATTTTTTTATATTTTAAAACCCTATTAATAAAAATCAATTTACAAGAATTATCTCATTTTTATTTGTTAATATTATTTTTTGATGGTTTTACTTGTTTTATTGAAGTTTTTTAGTAAAATGATATTTTTGAAAATTATGCTTAATTATTCTTTCTCTGAAGAACAAAAAATATTGATTGAGTTAATTACTAAAATTGGAGAAGAATATATAAAACCTTACGCTTTGAAATGGGATGAAGAAGAGATTTTAGAGGAGAGGCCTTTGAAAGCTTTAGCGGATGCTGATTTATTTGGAATAATTATTCCTTCTGAATACGGAGGTTTAGGATGGGGATGTTTGGAAATGTGTCTCGCAATAGAAAAACTTTCTTATTATTGTGCTGGAATTTCTACTACTTATGCTGCTACATTTCTTGGAAGTTATCCTATTATTCTTTTTGGTAACAAAGAACAAAAAGAAAAATATCTTCCTGAAATTGCAAAGGGACATAAGATATGTGCCTTTGCTTTAACAGAACCTCAAGCAGGAAGTGATGCTTTTGCAATAAAAACTATAGCAAAAAAAGAGGGAGATTTTTACTATATAAATGGTATGAAGCATTTTATAACAAATGGAGGTATTGCTGATATATATATTGTGATTGCTTTAACAGATCCTTCAAAAGGAGCAAGAGGTGCAAGTGCTTTTCTAATAGAAAAAAATGATCCAGGATTTTCTATAGGTAAAAAAGAAAAGAAATTAGGTTTAAGATCTTCCATGACTACAGAATTGTTGTTTAATGATTGTAAAATTCCTAAAAATAGATTGATTGGAAAAGAGGGTATGGGTTTTATAATTGCTCTTAAAACTTTGGATTTTGGCAGATGTGGGGTAGGGGCTCAAGCTATAGGTATAGCCCAAGCTGCTATGGAAGTCTCTTTAAAATATGCGTTTTATCGAATTCAGTTTGGGCAACCTGTATATAATTTCCAAGCAGTAAACCATACTTTTGCTGAAATGGCTACCAAAATAGAAGCAGCTCGTGCTTTAGTATATAATGTAGCTAAATATATTGATAATGGAGCTAAAGATGTTTCAGGAGTTTCTTCTATGGCAAAATACTTTGCTACTGATATAGCTATGTGGGTTACAGAAAGAGCTATTCAGATGATGGGAGGATTTGGTTATATGAGAGACTATCCTGTACAAAAATACTTTAGGGATGCTAAATGTTTACAAATTTATGAAGGAACTAATGAAATTCAAAAAAATATTATTGCCAGAGAATTACTCAAATATTATAAATAACTCTTTCATATTAAAAAATGAATAAAATAATAGTTTGCATAAAAGGAGTTCCTATACCAGGAACAATAAAAGTAGATTCTGAAACTCATACTTTAAAAAGAGAAAGTTTAGAACTTATTCTTAATCCTAATGATAGGGTAGCTATTGAGATGGCTATAAGATTAAAAGAGATTTATGATTTTAAGGTAATAGTTATTTCTATGGGACCTCCTAATGTAATTCCTATTTTAAAACATGCTTATGCCTTAGGTTGTGATGAAATGATTCTTCTTTCTGATAAGATTTTTGCCGGTTCTGATACTTTAGCTACTAGCTTAGTTTTAGCCAAAGCTATCCAAACTTTATCTCCTTATTCCTTAATTTTAACTGGGTTGAAATCAATTGATGGAGAAACAGCTCAAGTTCCTCCTGAAATAGGAGCATTATTAGAAATTCCGTCTATTACTAATGTAAAAAAACTATTTAAGCAAAATGGTTTTTGGATTATAATAAGAGAAAATGAATATGGAGAAGAGGAATTGGAATTATCTGAACCTTTTGTAGCTTCGATAAATTCTCATACTTTTGATTATTTAAGACCACCTTCATTGAAAAGGCTTTTGGAAGTAAAAAAAATTGAACCTGTAATTTTTACAGCAAATGAATTAGGATTAAGTCCTGAACAAGTAGGATTAAAAGGATCTCCCACTCAGGTAATAAATATATTTGAGAAAAAAATTGAAGCAAAAGGAACTATAATGGAAGGTTCTCCACAAGAATTGGCAGAAAAATTAATTAGGATTCTTAAAACTAAAGATCTAATTTAAAGATGGTCTTAGAAGAAGTTAAATTAGAAAATCTTGAGAAAGGGCATATTCTGGCTTTTGGAGAATGCTATAAAAAAATGATTCATCCCTCTAGTTTTGAAATTCTTACTCCTTTAAAAGAAATTTCAGAATCCTTAAGAAAAAAATTGATTTTAATTTGTTTGACAGCTTCACTAGAAGAAACTGAAAATTTTGAAGATCTAAAAAAATGTTTAGCTGATGAGATATGGTTTATTTTAAATCCTGAATTGAAAGATTTTAAAGATGATTTATGGGCTCGAGTATTAGCAGAAATTGTAAAGAACTCTAGGCCATATGGATTTTTTTTTCCGGCTACTATAATAGGTACCTCTTTAGCTCCAAGATTAGCTGGAATTTTAAAATTAGGACTTTGTGCTCATGTAAATAGCTTAGAACTAAAAGATAATCAAATCATTATGGCAAGACCCACTTATGGAGAAAATGTGATAGCTAAACTTATTTCAAAAAGTGTCCCTGTTATGGCAACCATTTCTTTAGGAACTTTTCCCATAAATTATAAAAATAAAGAACCTTTAATAAAAAAAGTGATATTTCCTGAAACTTTTTCTTGGGAAAGCAAATTAAAAATTAAAAGATTTTTTCCTACTAAAAAGAAAATTACTAAACTTTCTGCAGCTAAAGTTATAGTAGCAGGAGGAAGAGGTCTTAAAAATAAAGAAAATTTTCAAAAGCTTTTTGAACTTGCTAAACTTTTGAATGCTGAGGTAGGTGCTACTAGGCCAGTATGTTATGAAGGATGGGCAGAAGAAGAAAGAATGATAGGAGTAAGTGGAGTAACAGTTAGGCCAAAAGTTTATATAGGTTTTGGAATTTCAGGTGCTTTACAACATACAGTAGGAATGGAAAATTCTGAATTTATAATTGCTGTTAATACAGACAAAGAAGCTCCTTTAGTAAAAATAGCTAATGTAGCTTTTATAACTGATGCCTCAATACTTTTAGATATATTAATAGAAAAACTTAAAACTATGAAATAATATTTTTAAATTTTTTCTTTAATCTTTTTATGTGATCACCTTCCCAATAAACTTTTTTACAATTAGGGCAATAGTTAAATTCATTATAAAATTTATATACTTTGGGAGGAATTAAATCTTTAAAATCTTCTTTTCTTATGGGAATTAGTTCTGTTCCACATATACTACAAATATCAAGCTTAAGTTCTGGTCTTAAGTTTAATTTGTTAATCAATATTTGAATTTGGGCTTTTAAATTTTCTCGTGGTAATACCAAATAGGTTATTCCTATTTTTTCGCAAATCTTTGCAGTTTGGAGGCTGGTAATTAAAAAGATTTTATCTCGATTTTCAAGAAGGATTTCATGAGTTATTTTTTTTTCACACATTTTAGTTTTATATCCAAAAAATCTAAGCCATTTGTTTAAGCCTTTAAGAGAACCTTCAACCAAAAACTGCATTTTTTATTTTTTTTTGTTTTTTTTATTCCAGCCAGGAAGTAAATGAAGTTCAAGAATTTGTTCAATTTTTACTTCTGAAGGAGCTCCAGTAAGCAAACATTGAGCTCTTTGAGTTTTAGGAAAAGGTATAACTTCTCTAATACTTTTTTTACCAAGCATAATCATGATTAGCCGATCAAGACCAAAGGCAATACCTCCATGAGGTGGAGCCCCATAATCTAAAGCAGTAAGTAAAAAGCCAAATTTTTCTTGAGCTTCCTCAGGAGGTATATTTAAAAGATTTAAAATTTTTTCCTGAAGTTCCCTTTTATGGATACGGATACTTCCTCCTCCTATTTCAATTCCATTTAATATAATATCATACGCTCTTGATCTTACTTTAAGAGGTTCTGTTTCTAAAAAGGAAATATCTTCTTCTTTTGGATGAGTAAAGGGATGATGTACTGAGACTAAACGATTTTCATCTTCATCCCATTCAAATAAAGGAAAATCTGTAACCCATACAAAAGAAAATTTATTTTCTTTAACTATTCCAAGTTTTTTAGCTAAATATATTCTTAATTCTCCTAGAACTGAATTAGCTATTTCTTCTTTATCAGCTACAAAAAAGAATGTAGCTATTTCTTCAACAGGATTAAAAAGTTCTTCCAATTTTTCTAAAAGGGATTTTTCAAAAAATTTGGTTATAGGAGAACTCCATTTTTCTTCAAAAGATTGAGCATTTTTATTATATTTTATCCAAGCAAGTCCTTTCGCTCCTAATTGTTGAGCATATTTGGTAAGTTCGTCCAAGTCTTTTCTTGAAAAATTAGCAGAAGCTTTTATTCCTTTTATAACACCTCCAGTGTCTAAAGCACTTCTAAAAACTTTAAAAGATGAATCTTTAAATAAATGGGATAAATCTTTTAATTTCATATCAAATCTGATATCAGGCCTGTCTGTTCCATAATTTTTCAAGGCATCTTGGTAAGAAAGTTTTAAAAAAGGGATTTCTAAAGTAACTCCTAGAGTTTTTTCAAAAAGGTAAACTAAAAGTTCTTCCACTAAATTCATAATATCAGATTCATCTATAAAAGCCATTTCCATATCAAGTTGGGTAAATTCTGGTTGACGATCAGCTCTTAAATCTTCGTCTCTGAAGCATTTTACTATTTGATAATATTTATCAAGTCCTGCAACCATTAAAATTTGTTTAAAAAGTTGTGGGGATTGAGGTAGAGCATAGAATTTTCCTGGATATAGTCTACTGGGTACTAAATAATCTCTTGCTCCTTCAGGAGTACTTTTAGTAAGAAATGGTGTTTCAATTTCAATAAATCCTTTATTATCAAGAAATTCTCTTATAGTTTTTTTAACCTGATGTCTAAAAATAAATGGTTTAAGTCCGTCTAAAGCTCTCATTTCTAAATAACGGTATTTAAGCCTTATTGCCTCTGAAACTTCAGAAAGATCTTCATCCATAAAGAAAGGAGGTATTTTAGAAGTATTTAAAATTTCCACATTTTTAGCTACTAATTCAATTTCTCCGGTGGGAATTTTGAAATTTTCCATCCCCGGAGGTCTTCTTCTAATTTTTCCCTCTACACTTATTACATACTCTATTTTTATAGAATCAGCTAAAGAATGAATTTCTGGGTCTATTTCTTCCTCAAAAACTATCTGTAAAAGCCCAGTACGATCTCTTAGATCTAGAAAAATTACTCCTCCATGATCCCTTCGTCTTAAAACCCATCCTGAGACTATCACTTCTTTCCCAACAAAATTATTGTTTAATTCTCCTATATAATGGGTTCTTTTAAGTTTCATCTATTCTTCACTCCTGTTTAATTTTAGTCTAAAAAATCTTATAGCATTTATAGTAGTTATTTCCCCTAATTCTTTTAATTCAATATTTTTTATTTCTGCTATTTTTTTTGCAGTATAAATTAAAAAGGCAGGTTCATTTCTTCTTCCTCTCATTGGATCAGGAGCTAAAAAAGGAGAGTCTGTTTCTAAAACTAATTTTTCTATAGGAATAATTTTAACAGCTTCTTTTAATTTTTCAGCTTTTTCAAAAGTTATTATTCCGGGAATAGAAATAAATCCCCCCAAATCAAGTATTTTAAAAGCAATAGATTTATTAGAATTATAACAATGAAAAAGTAATTTAAGATCAGAATAGGATTTTAAAATTTTTAAAGCCTCATTCCAGAAATTTTCGTCTCCTCTTAAATGAAGTATTACAGATTTTTGATATTTTTTAGCAAGTTCAAGTTGTTTTATAAAATGTTGTATTTGAAAAGACTTAGGAGAATATTCTTTTATCCAATCTAACCCTATTTCTCCTATAGCGCATATTTGATTGATATTTTCTTCTAAAAAGATATAATCTTTTTCATTAATTTTTTTGGTTTCATGAGGATGAAATCCTAAACTTACAGAAATAAAATCTGGATAAATTTTTTTTAATTCTAAAGCCTTTTTTCCTGTAGATATATTTATTCCTACTACTATTATATGCACAATATGGTTTTTTTTAGCCCTTTCTATGACTTCATTTAGGTCTTTCTGAAAATCTGGAAAATTTAAATGAGCATGAGTATCAATTAATCTCAATTTAAAAACCTCCAAATAATTTGCAAAATAAGGTATAGACTCATAAACATAATTACTGCACCTGAAAAAGGTATATCCCAAATAATAGAAACTATGGTACCTATTAAAATCCCTAATATATTTAGCAGACTAGTAGCAAGAATCAAAAATTTTAGACTTTTGGTTATCCATAAAGTTAAACTACTTGAAAATATGAATAAGGCTGAAATCAAAAGAATTCCCATTAATTTAACTCCTACAACAATCTGAAGAGTTATCAGGATTAGAAAAATTAGATTAGCGCCCTTAAAATCAATTCCGGGAACTTCTTTATCTGTTATTTGAACAATCCATAAAGGGTAAAATTTATTAAATAAAAATATAGAAAAGATAAAAACTACTAAACTTTCGTAAAAATCTTTTTTAGTGATTCCTACTAAACTACCAAAAAGATAAGAAAAAAGTCTGGAATCATATTGAGAAGTTTTTGAAGCTATTACAAGAGCTAATCCCATAGCAATGGAAGAAATTATTGAGGTAGCAGTGTCTTCATAAAGTTTGGAATATTTTTTTAATATCCAAATAAGGGAAGTTAGTGTTAAAGTAAAAATTACAATAATAGGGAAGGTTAAAAAAGAGGGAATAAATTTATAAATTAGAGAGACCGAAATAATAGCCAAAAAATAGATATGGGTTAGAGCATGAGGAAAAAGAGCATTTTTTTTTAAAATAATAAAAGGTGAGGTAAAAGAAATAGATATTGCCAGTAAGATACCTGAAAATAATCCCCATTTAATTAATAAAAAAGAATCCCAGAATGCATTCATTTTACCAATGAATATGTTCTATTCTATGTCGGTCTTGGAAGATTTCTAAATACTTAGCTTGTACACAAAAACTTTCATGATCTCCATGAAAGTAAAGTTTTTGATTGATACAAGCTACTTTGGTTATCCATTTAGTTAATAGCCAAGTTTCATGAGTAACTAAAATTATAGTAAGTCCCTTTTTATGAAATTCAGCTAAAGTATTATAAAACACTTCTTGACTAAAGAAGTCTAAACCTACAAAGGGTTCGTCAAGAAGAAGTAATTCTGGATTTAAAATAAGTGCCTTTATAAGATATGCTCTTTGAAGTTGACCGTAAGAAAGTTCTCCTATTTTTTTATTTAATAAAGTTTTTATTCCAAATTTTTCTGCTAATTCATTTATTAATTTATAATTAGTAAAATTGATAAAATCTTTATATATCTTAAAAGATAGAAAAATAAAATCTTTCACGGTAAGTGGAGTAAGATGATCTATTAAATCTCCAGCTCTTTGAGGAACATATCCAATTTTATGCCAATTTTTAAAACTTCTATTCTCTTCTCCCCATATAAAAATTTTACCTTTATTAGGTTTTAGAAGATTTAAAATACATTTTATGAGAGTGGTTTTGCCTCCTCCGTTAGGTCCTATAAGAGCTAAAAAATCCCCTTTTTCTATTTTGAAAGAAATATCTTCAAGTATTATTTGGTTTCCATATAAAAAATAAAGATTTTTAACTTCAATAATTGTTTGACCCATCGCAGGTTTTTATTTTATCCCAGATTTGATCAAGTTCTCTAATAGTTAAATTCCTCCAGGAAAGCCCCCTTTTTTCTACTTCTCTTTCAAGAAGCTTAAAACGTTTTTCAAATTTATCTAAAGCTATTTTAAGAGCTTCTTCTGGATTAATATTCATTTTTCGTGAAAAATTAGCTATACTAAATAATAAATCTCCAATTTCTTCTTTCAATTTATCTTTAGAGGAAGCTTTTAATGAATTTTTTATTTCTTCTATTTCTTCTTCTATCTTTTCAAGAACATCTTCTGCTTTTTCCCAGTCAAAATTAACTTTTTCTGCCCTTTCCCCTAATCTAAAAGCTCTTTGTAAAGCTGGCAAGCTTTTAGGAATATTTCCAAGAATTGAAGATTCCTTTCCTTCCTCTTTTTTGATTTTTTGCCATTTCAAAATAACTTCCTCAGCATTTTTAACTTTTTCTTCTCCAAAAACATGAGGATGCCTTTTAACCATTTTGAGAGAAGTATAATAAAACAGATCTTTTAAAGTAAAAATACCCATTTCTTCATAAAGATAAATAATAAAGATAATTAAAAACAAAAGATCTCCCAATTCTTCCTTTATCTCTTCAGGTTTGTCTTTTTCAATAGCTTCTATTGCTTCGTAAACTTCTTCTAAAAGATATTTTTTAAGAGTGTGAGGTGATTGTTTTTTATCCCAGGGACATCCTTTTTCTCCTCTTAATGCTTTAACGATTTCCCAGAGAGTTAAAAGGTCTGCTTTTTCTATTTCTATTTTTTTCATATTATTTTATATTTTTTTATAATATGAGGAATTAAACCACCATCTTTTAAAATTTCTTTCATAAAACCTGGTAAAGGCTTGATGAAATAAGTTTTATTTTTGGTTAAGTTTATTATTTTTCCTTCTTCAGGAATTATTTCTAATTCGTCACCTGTTTCTGTGTTTTTAGCTGCATCAGAGCATTCTAAAATTAAAAGTCCTGTATTGAAAGCATTTCTGTAAAAAATTCGCGCGAAACTTTCCGCAATTACACAAGCTATTCCACATGCTTTTATAGCAATTGGAGCATGTTCGCGAGAAGATCCGCAACCAAAATTTTTGCCAGCTACTAAAATATCACCTATTTTTACTTTTTTAAAAAATTCTGAATCTACACCCTCCATACAATGCTTAGCTAATTCTTTAGGATCAGTAGTATTTAGGTATCGGGCAGGTATAATTAAATCTGTATCGATATTATCTCCAAACTTCCAAGCTTTTCCTTTTATTTTTTCCAATTTTTTATTCCTCCAAACTTATTCCTACTTCTTCAGGAGTTCCAATATAGCCAAGAATTGAACTTGCAGCAGCTACTGCAGGGCCAGCTAAATAAACTTCACTTTGTGGATGACCCATTCTGCCTACAAAATTTCTATTAGTTGTAGACAAAGCTTTCTCCCCTTTTGCTAAAATTCCCATATGTCCTCCTAAACAAGGGCCACAAGTAGGAGGAGATATAATGGCTCCAGCTTCTATAAAAATTCTTATATATCCTCTTTTTAAAGCTTCATAGTAAATATTAGGAGTTGCAGGAATTATAATACATCTTACATTTGGATTAATTTTTTTACCTTTTAAAATTTTAGCAGCTATTTTCAAATCCTCTAATCTCCCATTAGTACAAGATCCAATAACTACTTGGTCTATATAAATTTTTTGAGAAAGTGTATTAACAAATTTTACATTAGAAGGGAGATGAGGGAAGGCGACTACTAAATCAATTTTAGATACATCATATTCCTTTATATCTGCATATTTGGCTTCTTTATCTGCCTTTAGATAAACTAGATCTTTTCTAAAACGATTTTTAAGATAGTTTAAAGTTTTTTTATCTGGTTCTATTAATCCTACCTTACCCCCAGCTTCTATAGCCATATTAGATATAGTAAACCTTTCCGCCATAGAAAGTTTTTTTATAATTTCCCCCGTAAATTCCATAGCCTTATAAAGTGCCCCATCTACTCCTATATCTCCAATAGTATAAAGAATTAAGTCCTTTCCAGTAACCCAGGGTTTAAGATTACCATAATAAATAAATTTAATAGTTTCAGGTACTTTAAACCATATTTTTCCTGTAATCCAACAACCAACAAGGTCAGTAGATCCTACACCAGTAGCAAAGGCTCCTAAAGCTCCATAAGTGCAAGTGTGACTATCAGCCCCTATTACTATATCTCCTGGTCTAACAAGACCAAGTTCTGGTATAAGAACATGTTCTATCCCGCAATTACCTCCTTCATAATAATGAAAAATTTTATATTTTTTAGCAAACTCTCTACAAATTTTAACTTGTTCAGCACTTTTAATATCTTTATTAGGTGTGAAGTGATCCATTACCAAAACAATTTTTTGAGGATCAAAGAGCTTATTAATTCCTGTTGATTCAAAAGTTTTTATAGCCAATGGAGCTGTGATATCATTAGCCAAGGTTAAATCTACCGGGACTTCTATCAACTCTCCAGGTTCTACATAAGATCTACCTAATTTATTAGCTAAAATTTTTTCAGCCAAGGTCATAGGATATTTCATAAGGAAACAATTTTACTTTTATTATCTAAAAATGCAAGTGAAATGTCTTGTATTTTATAAATATTTTCTTAAAATTTTTAGAGAATGGCTTGGGAAAAATTGTCTTTTGAAAAATTGAAAATTGAATTTAATTTTTTGTCTGGAACTTTTGATTATCCTGCTGAAGAAATTTTTCTTCATCAAGAAAGATTAGAAAAAGCTTTTGATTTAGCTTTAAACCTTGATAAACATGGATATAATGTTTTTGTATGCGGACCTAATGGTATTGGGAGAAGTAGATATACTTTAAAAAGACTTCAAGAAATAGCAATTAATAAAGAAAAACCTCCAGATATATGCTACATAAATAATTTTAAAGATTTTTATCGTCCAAAAGCTATTATTTTACCTGCAGGATATGGTAAGAAATTAGCTGCTTATATAGAAGAGATTTTGGATTTTCTGAAAAGAGAAACTTACAAAGCTTTTGAGGGTAAAGAATATGAAGAAGAACTGAGTTCATTAAGTAAGGATGTTGACAGCCGAAAGGAAAAAATAATAAATGAACTGATAGAAGAAGCAAAAAAGTATAATCTAATGGTTCTTTTTGGTCCAGAAGGAGTAAGGCTTCTTCCTATGTTCAAAGTTGAAACTCCTGTTTCACAGGAAGAATTATTGAATAATCCCAGAATTAGAGAAGAATATCAGAAAAATCTTGATGCCTTTGAACCTACCTTTAGACAATATATGAGAAAACTAAGAGAACTTGATAGTTATTTTGGAGAAAATCTTATAAAATTGAGAGAAAAAATTGCAAATAATCTTGTGGAAAGGGCTTTTAAAAAATTTGAAGAAGAATTTAAAGATATTGAAGAAATAAAAGAATTTATTTTAGAATTAAAAAAAGAACTTATTAAAAATACCCATCTTTTTATTGAATGGGAAAAGGCAAAAGGAAACATTTTGATTCAGAATAATATTAATAGAGCTTTAAATATCTTCAGAATAAATGTACTGGTTGATAACAGTGAAACTCAAGGTGCACCAGTAATTTACGAAAAGGTTCCCACTCTAAAAGGACTTTTTGGACAAATTAATTACCGAGCAGAGATGGGAATTCTTTATGCTGATCACCTAAGTCTTACTCCTGGTATCCTTCATAAAGTTAATGGAGGATATTTGATTTTAGATTTATGGGAGGTTCTTAAAAATCCTTATGTTTGGATTTTACTTAAAAGAACACTTCTTCATCAAAAACTTTATCTAATGGGAGGAATGGTAGAAGAAATACCTGTACCACATATAGGTATTCTTCCAGAACCTGTCTCTTTTTCTGCTAAAGTATTTTTAATAGGAGAACCCTTTCTTTATTATCTTTTAACTCTTTATGATAAAGAGTTTGTTGAATTATTTAAGATAAAAGCTGAATTTGATCCTATAATAAAAATTGATAAGATTGTTTTAGAAAATTTTCCTAAAATTGTTAAAAAAATAATAACTGAAGAAAAATTAAAAGAGCTTGATTCCTCTGGACTATCTGAAGTTTTTAAATACGCCGTTTATCAAGCAAGAGACAGAAAAAAGATTAACTTAGTTTTAGAAGAAATTAAAGACCTTTTAAGAGAAGCCAACATCCTATCTTCAGAAAAAATAATAACAGAAAAAGAAATAAAACAGGCACTAAAAGAGAAGATTTTAAGAGTAAATTTAATAGAAGAAAAAATAAGAGAGCTTATAAAAGAAGGAAAAATTATAATAGATATAGAAGGGAAAAAAGTAGGACAAATCAATGGATTAAGTGTATATCCTTTAGGTGATTATAGTTTTGGAAAACCATCAAGAATTACTGCTAATGTTTTTCCTGGAACTAAAGGGGTTGTGAATATAGAAAGAGAAATAGAAATGAGCGGACCCATTCATTCAAAAGGGGTTCTTATTTTATCATCCTATCTTTATAATAAATATAGTGTAGAATTTCCACTTCAACTTTCTTGTACGCTTACTTTTGAACAATCTTATGAACCTGTAGAAGGAGATAGTGCTTCAGCTGCAGAACTTGTAGCAATCCTTTCATCAATAGCTAAAATTCCTATAAAGCAAGATATAGCTATAACAGGGGCTATTGACCAATTTGGTAATATTCAGCCAGTTGGAGGAATCAAAGAAAAGATAGAAGGATTTTACAAAGTATGTAAGATTATAAAATTTACAGGTAATCAAGGAGTGATAGTTCCAAATCAAAATTTTGATAATATCTTATTAGATGATGAAATATTAGAAGATATTAAAAAAGGTAATTTTCATTTGTATACTGTAGAAAATATAGATGATGTTATAGAAATACTTACAGGATATAAACCTGAAAGATTTCATGAGGAAGTAATTAAAGGATTAAAACACCTTTATGAATTAAGCAAAGAAAAGAAAAAAAGAAAATTAAGAAGAAAAAAATAAAAAAACTAAAATTTTTTTCTTAAAACTCTCTTATCTCCCACTCTTAAGGTAATTTTTCTTTTGTCTAAATATTCTGCTAAAGGGATTAAATATTTTCTACTTATACTATAACTAATAAGGGTTCTCAGATCAGAAAGTGTCATCTCCTTATTTTTACTTAAATATTCTATTACTTTTTTCTCAAGTTCCTCCAATAAACTTTTATGATAAACTACTTTTTCAGAAACTTTAATTAAAATCCCATCTCTTAATAATGTATGAAAAACTTCTTTTGCAGCTTTATATTTATCTTTAAACTCCATTAAAATATCTTCAAAATCTTTAGGCATCCAACCTTGGTTTAAAAATTTTTCTTCAATTTGTTTTTTAAGTTCCTCTTTTTGCTTAAATTCTATTTTTTGAAATTCCGCTAATGCTAAAATTTCTTTATTCTGTAATAGGATATTTCTCTGTAAAAGATCTTCTACTACATACTCAAAAAGGGCATTAGAGACAAAGGAGGATATTCTACTTTTTAAAAGTTCTTTAGTTAATCCTGAGCTAAAAGGATTATTTTCATGATATTTTTTGAGAACTTCTATTATTTTATTTTCTAAAGTCTTTTTAGCTTTTTCAGAAAAATAAAGTATTTTTTCTCCTTCTTTTAAAATGATTAATTCTGAAGAAAGTTTTTGGATTAATCTTTTAAATTTTTCTTCAAAAAGGGAAATTTTAATTTGGAGAGTTTTTTCTTCAATTCCTAAAAAATTTCTTTGTTCAATATAGTGTTTTAAAAGTTCTTCAAAGCCTGCTTGTGCAATAAATTCTAACTCTTTTCTATCTTTTAGTTTAGTCCTTTTGCGTCTAAAAGAAAGAGGATTTATTATTTCTCCTCCAGCTACAGTGGTATTGTTAGAGGGGCGTCTTAATATGAATTTATCTCCTTTCCATACAGCTACAAACTTTTGGAGAAATATTTGAGCTACATCTTTTTCTCCAGGTTCTAAATAGTCCTTTCCAAAAAGGATCAATTTGCCTAGTACTTCTGATGTACCTATATAAAAAAGAAAGTTTTCAAAATTTCTTAAAGGATATTTTATATCTTTGAGAACATTTACCATCACGTCTAACCATTGAGAAGGTTTTAATACACCGGGTATTGAAATAACATCTCCTCTTTCAATTTTCTCTTTTTCAATTCCTTGTAGATTTAAGGCAGTTCTCATTCCTGCAAATGCAATTTCTACATTTTTTCCATGAACTTGAATATTTCTTACTTTTGTTTGTATTCCTTTGGGATAGATTTCAACTATTTGGTTAATACCTATTTTCCCTGAAATAGTAGTGCCTCTTACTACTGTTCCAAATCCTTTAATAGTAAAAACTCCATCTACAGGTAATCTAAAGGGTTCATCTTCGGGTTTCATAATAATCTGTAAGGCTTTTTCATCAAGAATTTTTATAAGTTCCTCTTTTCCTTGTTGAGTAATAGCTGAAAAACATATAATGGGAGCTTTTTCTAAAAATGTACCTTTCAAAAATTTTTTGACTTCTTCTATTACCAATTCAAGCCAATCTTTATTTACTAAATCTATTTTAGTAATAACTACTACCCCATCTTTTATTTTTAAAAGCTCACAAATTTCGAGGTGCTCCTTAGTTTGTGGCATTATTCCTTCATCTGCAGCTATTACCAAAATTACCAAATCTATTCCAGTAGCTCCGGCTACCATATTTCTTATAAATCTTTCATGTCCTGGAACATCAACAATTCCAGCAAGAGTTCCTGAAGGTAAAATAAGATTTGCAAATCCAATATCTATAGTTATCCCTCTTTCTTTTTCTTCCTTTAAACGGTCTGTGTCAATTCCGGTTAATACCTTTACTAAAGATGTTTTTCCATGATCTATGTGTCCCGCAGTTCCTATAATAATTCTATGCATTTTTAAGCACTCTATAAAAGTGCACTAAAATTACCAAAAGAATTAAATAAAGACACTACTTCTGATAATAGTTTAAGTCTGTTTTCTCTTATTTCTTTTTGATCTACCATTACAAACACTTTTTCAAAAAAATTATCTATATTTTCCTTAAGTTTTAAAAGAGTTTCAAGATATTTGGAATAATCTTTTTTCTCCAGATATGTTTCCAATTTTGGTTTTATTTCTAATATTTGAAAATAAAGATTTTTTTCCTCTTCCAGCTTAAAAATATCGGGATTTAGTGGAGGTAAGATAGAAAGATCTAATCCTTTCAAAATTTGTGAAGCTCTTTTAAATCCTATTATAAGATTTATAAATTCTTCTTTTTTTTGAAATTCCTTTAAAGTTTTAATTCTTAAATAAATGTCAAAAGGGTTGAAAGGTAAGTCAATAACAACTCCTATCAAAGTTTTATGAAATCCTAAATTTAAAAATTCTCCTTCTAACCTCTTTTTTAAAAATTCTAAAATGTCCAAAAAAACATTTGTTTCTTTTAAAAAACCTTGATCTTTCAATATTTCTAAGGAATAATTTACTACTTCTTCCATATTAAGAAATAGTTTTTTTCCTATTAAAATTTTTATAATTCCGTAACTTGCTCTTCTGAGTCCGTAAGGATCAGCTTCTCCTGTTGGTTTTTCTCCACATCCAAAAAGAGCACATAAATGATCTACCTTATCTGTTAAAGATAGGACAAGACCTGTTTTTGTTTTTGGGAGATCCTCATTTTTGGCAGAAGGTAAATATTGCTCATAAATAGCTTTAGAAATTCCTTTTTTATTAAAATACTCTGCATAAATACTTCCTATAATTCCTTGAAGAGAAGGAAATTCTTTCACCACCTCAGAAGAAAGATCAGCCTTAGCATAAAAGCAAGCTTTTTCAATATCTTCTAATTTTTCTTGGAGGCTTATTTTTTTACTTATATATTTCGCAAGTTTAATTAATCTTTGAGTTTTATCCCATAGAGTTCCACATTTTATATGGTATATTATTCCTTTCAATTTGTCTACTTTTTTATCCAAGGACTCTTTTAAATCTTTTTCAAAATAAAATTTAGCATCCTCTAATCTTGCTTGAGTTACCTTCTCATGTCCTTGAATAAGGACATTTACATTTTTGGGAAGATTATTATTTATAGCTATAAAATAATTTATCAATTTATTATTTTTATCTCTTAAACATATATATCTCTGATGTTCTTTTAAAGCTGTAATTATCAAAGGTTCTGGCAAATTGAGAAAATCTTTGGGAAATTTACCAAGTATAGGAAAGGGATATTCTACTAAATTTGCGTTTTCTTCAATAAGTTCATTATCTATTTCAGGATATCCAATCCCTTTGCTTACCTCTAAAATTTTTTGTTTAGTGATTAGAAACCTTTTTTTAGGATTAACAATTACATAATTTTTTTCTAATGTTTTTTCATAGGTTTTCCAATTTGCGACTGTAAATTTGAGAGGTTCTTTAGATAAAAACCGGTGCCCTTTGCTAAAATTAGATGAGGAAATATTAGCCCATTTTAAAGGAACAATTTTATTTCCATATAGACATAACATCCATCTTACAGGTCTTGCAAATTTTATTTCGTAATTACCCCATCTCATTGATTTTGGAAAATCTACATTTTGAAGAATTTCCAAAAGAATCTGAGGCAATATTTCTATGGTTTTTTTCCCAGCGATTTTTCGTTTCAAACAAAAATATTTTCCTTTTTCAGTTTGTTTAATTATTAAATCATTAATTCCAACTCCATATTTTTTAGCAAACCCTATTAAGGCAGGAGTATAATTTCCTTTTTTATCTAACCCCATTTCAATTGAAGGACCTATAATTTCTTCTTCTTTATCTTCTTGTTTGTCAGCTAAGTTTTTTACAAAAAGAGTTAATCTTCTTAGAGTACCAGCAGTTTTTATTTGACCAAATTTTAAACTATTATCTTTTAGCTTTTTTTCGGTCAAAAATTTTAAACTTTCTAAAGCTGGAAGGATAAATCTTGCAGGAAGTTCTTCAGTTCCTATTTCCCAAAGTAAATTTTTATTTATTGTCATATTCTTTTTTTAACCATTTTTCAGCAGTTTTTTTAGCAAGATTTCTTACTCTTCCTATGTAATTAGCTCGTTCTATAGGAGAAAGAACACCTCTTGCATCAAGTAAGTTAAAAGTATGAGAACATTTGAGAACGAAATCATAACCCGGTAATACCAGATCTAAATCTAGAAGTCTTTGTGCTTCTTTTTCATATTTATCGAAAAGATCTTTTAAAAGCATCACATCAGCTTTTTCAAAATTATAGATAGAATATTCCACTTCACTTCTGAAATGGATATCCCTATAAGTGAGTGTGTCATTCCATTTTATATTAAATACGTTTTCTACTTGTTGAAGGTACATAGTAATTCTTTCTAATCCATAAGTAATTTCTACTGTTACAGGATTACAATCGAAACCCCCTACTTGTTGAAAATATGTAAATTGTGTAATTTCCATCCCATCAAGCCAAACTTCCCATCCCAATCCCCATGCTCCAAGGGTAGGGGATTCCCAGTCATCTTCTACAAATCTGATATCATGTTCCATAGGGTCTATATTTAAGGCTTTAAGACTTTCTAGATAAATTTCCTGAATTTCATCTGGAGAGGGTTTAATAATTACTTGATATTGGTAATAATATTGAAGTCTGTTAGGATTTTCTCCATATCTCCCATCTGTAGGTCTTCTACAAGGTTCCACATAAGCTGCTGAAAAAGGTTTTGGTCCAAGAGCTCTTAAGAAGGTAGCTGGATGAAATGTTCCAGCTCCTACTTCTATATCATAAGGTTGAAGAATTACACAGCCTTTTTTAGCCCAAAAATTATTTAAAGTAGAAATCACATCTTGAAAATACATATTTTTAGATAATTACTACTTTATTCTCAAATTCCTTTTTTATATCGATATATCCTATTATATAGGATTTTTCACCTAAAGCTGTAATAATACTTTGAACCTCTTCTACTATATCCTCGCTTAAGATTAATATAAATCCTATTCCACAATTAAATACTCTAAACATTTCTTCTTCTGAAATATTTCCTAAGTTTTGAATAAAAGAGAAAATTGGCGGTATTTCCCAAGAACCTTTTTTTATAATTGCCTTACATTGATCAGGAATCACTCTAGGAAGATTATCTATAAAACCACCACCTGTGATATGAGCACAACCTTTTATTGAAAAGTTTTTATTTATTAGTGTTTTCAGGATAGGAGCATATATTTTAGTAGGTAGTAAAATCTCTTCGCCTAAAGGTTTACCTATTTCTTCAGGAATGTAGTCTAAACTTAATTTGTGTTCCTCAAAAATAGTTTTTCTTACTAAAGAAAAACCGTTACAATGTAGTCCATTTGAAGAAATTCCCAATATTACATCTCCAATAGAAATCTCAGATCCATCTATAATTTTATCTTTTTCCACTATTCCTACTGCAAAACCGGCACAATCATAATCCTCTTGAGCATAGATTCCAGGCATTTCTGCAGTTTCTCCACCTAAAAGCGCACATTCTGAGATTTTACATCCTTCTATTATTCCTTCTAATAGTTCAATAAAAATTTTTTCATTGAATTTACCAAAAGCTAAATAATCTAGAAAAAATAAAGGTTTGGCTCCACTAGTAATTATGTCATTTATACACATAGCTACTAAATCTATTCCTATATTTTTATGAAATTGGGCCATTATAGCTACTTTAATTTTTGTTCCCACTCCATCGGTTGAACTTACTAATACAGGGTTTTTAAAAGAGCCGATATCTAAAGAAAATAAACCTGCATATCCTCCTATTTCTGAAATTACACCTTTTTGTGGAATTTTTTTACTCATTTTTTTAACTATTTCTATAAGTTCAATGGCCTTATTTAAATCAACACCAGCAGATTTATATTTTTCTGCTTTTGCTTCCATATTATTTCCCTTTATTTTAAATTTAAATTTTTTAAATTTTATAATAGATTTTAGCAAAAACAAGTTTTTAAGGTAAAATTGAATATGTTATGGAAAATAGATTTCCCATAAAGGTCACCCCAGAAGAAAGAAAAGAAATTTTAACCTACTTAGAAGAGAGATTCGGAATAGATCCTTTATACTTTGAAGAATATGAAATTTTGAAAGGAGTATCTAATTTTTGGCTCTTTCCAAAAACTAAATATCTAGAGGATCTTCAAAAATTGCAAGTTCAAACAGTGGGATTGCTGTTTTTAAGAAAAATTTCTAAATACTTAAAGCCTACATCAGCTTTTTTACAAAGATTTGGGTATTTAGCTAAAAAAAACATTGTTTATTTACCTGATGAATTCATTCTTCTTTTAAGAAAGTATAACAATATAGAAATAGATCTTAATTTAGAACCAGGATACGTAATCTTAAAAAATAAATATTGGATTTTGGGATGCGGACTGTACCTACCAGGAAAGCTTTTTTCTTATTTTGAACTTAAAAAATAAAATTTACTTAAAATTCATTTATTACATTGAATATCATAAATAAGATTTTTATTTTCCTTTACAGTTCCAATAATTTCTTTAATTGTCACTTTATCTCCTATATTTATTTTTATGTCATCAAGTCCCTTTATTAAAAATTTACATTTCTCATTTTCTATAATAATGGAAATACCCTCAGGTTTAAAAGCAATGCTCTTTATTGTTCCAGACATAGGTGAATGAATATAAGTAAAGGTTTCAATTTTTAAAAAATATTTTCCAGGTTTTAAAGGTTTTTTAAATAAAGGATCAATCATATAAAAACTCTCAGGTAATTGAACATCTATGTTTTTTTTCAATTTTGCTATTTCTTTTAAAACATTTTCTTTTTCAGCACTTAAAATTTTTTGTTTTTCTTTAAGAGATTTTAATTTTTTAATCAAAGCATTTTCCAAAATTTTAATTTTAGTATCTTCATCCAAAATTTTTAAATATTCAGGATTTTCAAAAAATTTAGCTAAATTATCTGAATAACTTTTGGTAAACACAATAAATAAATAGAGTCTAAGAATTTTATTTTCTTCTTCCTTTAAAAGTTTTAACTCATTTTCCAAATTAGACAGTTGCTTTTTTTTGTTTTCAAATAAAGTGTCTATTTCTTTATTTCTGATCTGAGGATTTACATTAGTTAAAGTTAAAAATACAAAACAAAATAAAAAAATGAAAATATTATACTTCATAACCTCTATAACTAATCCATATTGCTAACCAAGGAAGAATAACAATGACAAAAAAAACATAACCTCCTAAAAATAAAAGATGTAATACTTTAGACAAATCTGGATAAGGTTTTAAAAAAATAAAAATAGAAAGTACGTGATTGGAGAGATAAAAGAATAGATAAAATGAAGCCCCAAAAGCAACAGATAAAATTAATCCTACAAATAAAAATCTTAAAAATTTAAAATTTCTTAAAGTTCCTCCTAATAATAAAAATATCTGAGTTTGATGTTTTAAATAAGTATTCAAAAATTTATTGATTAAGTAAAGAAATATTGCATAAAAAAATAGCCATATTATAACTAAAGTTAAAAAACCTACTTTCAAAAAAGAAGCTAAAGAAATAAGTTTAAAAATTTTGTGCTCAGAAATTTCGATATCGGGATTAGTTTTAGCTAATAATGATAAATGATTTTTTAAAATAGAATAATCTTTTACTGAAAAAGGATAAATTTTTAAAATGTAGGGAAAATAAGATTTTATTTCTTCTTGAGAGAATGTTTTAAAAAGTTCAGAAGATAAATATTCTTTCTTTATTAATTCTTCTGGAGGAATAATTATAATTTTCTTAACTGAAGACAATTTTTCTATTTCTGAAGAAAGAATAGAAATATCAGAAATATTTTTTTTCATGAAAGGATATATAATTAGATTAATATGTAATTGGTCTTGATAAAGGTTTAATAAGTTTTTTATATTCATATAAAAGTAGAAAACAAACATAGAAAAGAAATTCCAAAAGAAAAAAAAGATAAACAAAAAAAAATAATAAGAAAAACTTTGCTTTATTTCAATTTTGCTTAAATATCTAAACATCTTGAATCATTTCCCCTCTATTTAACTTGACTATTTTACCTAAATTTTGATTTAAAATTACAGGATCATGTGTGGCAAGAATTAAAGTTTTTCCATCTTTATTGAATTCTTTTAAAATTTCTAAAATTTCCTTAATACTTGCAGGATCTAGATTTCCTGTAGGTTCGTCAGCAATTAACATTTCTGGTTCTTTTATTATGGCACGAATAATACCTACTTTTTGTTGTTCCCCTCCTGAAAGTTCTTTAACTTTTTTTTGAGCTTTCTGAGAAATGTTAAACCTTTCTAAATATTCATATATTCTAAATTTCATTTCTTTAACAAATTTTTTAGATAAAATTAACGAAATTTTAATATTTTCGTATACTGTTAAATCGGGAAATAATTTATAATCTTGAAAAATAATTCCCCAATTTCGTCTGAAAAAGCTAAAATCTTTAGTTTTTAATTTAGAATAAGGAACATCTCTATAAAATATTTCTCCAAAGGTAGGTTTTTCTTCCCCATAGATTAATTTAAGAACGGTGGTTTTACCTGCACCTGTAGGTCCAGTTAAAACTATAAAATCACCTTTGTTAATCTCTAAATTAATGTTAATAAGAGCTTTAAAAAAAGGTGGATAAATTTTACTGACACTTTTTAAAATTATTAAACTCATATTACACCCTTTTTTATTATAATTTGAAAAATTATTTTAACAAACATTTTTGACATTTAATAAGTTTAGGTTATATTTTAAAAAACTTTATAAAAAGTAAAAAATGCTTAAACTCCTTAGAAAGGGTGCTACTTCCGTATATGTTAAAATTTTTTTAGGAATTATTGTTATTGTTTTTGTTTTTTGGGGAATAGGTAGTTTTACTTCTCAAAGAAAGGATTTAGTTGCTAAGGTTAATGGTGTTCCTATTACTTTTAAAGAGTATCAAGAATATTATAATTTTCAAATTTCAAGAATAAAGCAAACCTTTGGTGAGCTTTCTGAGGAAGAACTAGCAAAGTTTCAAATAAAAGAAAAAGTGTTAGAAGATTTAATAAAATTTAAGCTCCTTGAAAAAGAAGCTGAAGATCTAGGTATTAAAATTACACCTATAGAAATAAATTACATCATTTCTCAAATACCTTCTTTTCAGGAAAATGGCCGATTTAATTTTAATAAATATCAATATATCCTAAGAGAGTTAAAAATTTCTCCAGAATTTTTTGAAAAAATCATAAAACTGGATTTAATTATACAAAGATTAAATCTCATTTTAACTACTCCGATTCTAGTTTCAAAACAAGAAATAGAAGATTATCTTGGATATATGAATCACACTATGGAGATTATAGAAGCTCAACTTCCTTTAAAGGTATGTGTGGATCAAATCAGGTTTACAGAAAATGATCTTGAAAATTATTATCTTGCTCATAGAGACCTTTATAAAGAAGAAGAAAAAATTAAATTAAATTATTTTCTTCTTCCTTATAAAGAATCATTTCAAATTCCTGAAGAAGAAATAAGAAGATATTATGAGCAAAATCTGGATAGATTTAGAGAACCTTTTAAGGTAAAATTGAGGACAATTTTTATTGCTGGAAATAATCGTGAAGCTTTAAAGAGAGCTGAGGCGATTAAATCACAAATAGCATCTTTGGAAGATTTTTCCAAATTTGGAAAATTTCAAAGTAATTGGTTTGAAGAAGAAGCTTTTCCAGAGAATATAAAAGATTTAATAAAAAAGGCCCGTAAAGGGGACATCATAGGCCCTCTTAAAACCTCTTCTGGATTTATGATAATAGGGATAGAAGAAATCAAACCAGAAAGATTTCTGAAATTTGAAGAGGTGAGATCTCAAATTTACAAATTTTTAAAAAAAGAAAAAGTTATTAGTAAAACTAAAGAAAAAGCTGATCAAATTTATAAAGAAATAATAAAAGTTAATGGTTTAAGTAATTGGGCAAAAATAAATAATATTTCTTTAAAAGAAACCCCTTGGCTTTTAAAAACTGAATTAGCTCAAAATTTTAATTTTAATAACAATTTAGGTTTAATTACTAAAATATTTGATTCACCGAAAGGAGAATTTTTTGGTCCTATTGAAACTTCAAAGGGATTGATTTTTATAGAAATAAAGGATAAATTACCGCAAAAAATTTTACAGTTTAAGGAGTGTATAGAAAAAGTAAAAAAAGATTATCTTAATGAAAAAGGGAAAGAAATGTGTGAGAAAAAGATCCAAACCTTACTTAAGCAGACTTCTTTTTCTTTTTCTCCAGAGTTTATTATAAAAGAATATAAAATAAAACGTTATCAATTAAAAGAAAAATTTCCTCCTTTAGTTTTTCAAGAATTATTAAATAGAGGACATCCTGGTATCGTAGAAAAACCTTTATTAAACAAAGATATTTTCAGTGTTTTTTATATAAATAAAATTTTACCTTCTGAAGGAGATTTTTCTGAGGAGAAAATTCAAAGTTTTTATTTGGAGTTTTTAAAAGAAAAAAGAGAAACATATTTTAATCAGTGGTATCAAAATTTAAGAAAAAAGGCCAGACTAGAGGTTTATTCCATTTGGAAAGAAATCTAATTCTGATATAAGATTTTACATTTTTCAATATGCCTAAAAGAACTGACATAAAAAAAATTCTTATTATTGGGTCTGGGCCTATAATAATTGGTCAAGCATGTGAATTTGATTATTCTGGAAGTCAAGCTTGTAAAGCTTTAAAAGAAGAGGGATATCAAGTAATTTTAGTAAATTCAAATCCTGCTACGATAATGACTGATCCTGAAATGGCAGATAAAACATATATAGAACCTCTCACACCTGAGGTTTTAGAATATATTATTAAAGAAGAAAGACCAGATGCTTTACTTCCTACCTTAGGAGGTCAGACTGGACTTAATATAGCTTTTACTTTAGCTAAAAAGGGAGTACTTGAAAAGTACAAAGTAGTATTAATAGGAGCTAAAGCTTTAGCTATAGAAAAAGCAGAAAATAGAGAACTATTTAGAAAAGCTATGGAAAATATTGGATTAAAGGTACCTAAAAGTGTTATAATTCAATCTGTTGCTGAAGCAGAAAAGGCTATAAAAGAAATTGGTTTTCCTGTAATTATAAGACCAAGTTTTACTTTAGGGGGTACAGGAGGTGGTATTGCTTATAATATTGAAGAACTGAAAGAAATAGTAGAGAGAGGTTTAGAGATGTCTCTTATTCATCAAGTAATGTTGGAAGAATCTGTTATAGGATGGAAGGAATTTGAGCTTGAAGTAATGAGGGATTTTAGAGATAACGTAGTAATCATTTGTTCTATTGAAAATTTAGATCCTATGGGAGTTCACACAGGAGATTCCATTACTGTGGCACCTGCTCAAACTTTGAGTGATAAAGAATATCAAAAAATGAGAAGTGCTGCACAAGCTATAATAAGAGAGATAGGTGTAGAAACCGGAGGTTCTAATATTCAATTTGCTATTCATCCTAAAACCGGAGAAATGTTAGTAATTGAAATGAATCCAAGAGTTTCTCGCTCATCTGCACTTGCAAGTAAAGCTACAGGTTATCCTATAGCTAAGATAGCAGCTAAACTAGCTGTAGGTTATACTTTGGATGAACTTCCCAATGATATAACCAAAGAGACAAAAGCAGCTTTTGAGCCCACTATAGATTATGTAGTAGTAAAAATACCAAGATTTACATTTGAGAAATTTCCAGAGTGTCCAGATGAAATAACCACTTCTATGAGATCAGTTGGTGAAATTATGGCGATTGGAAGAACCTTTAAAGAAGCTCTCCAGAAGGCTATTAGAGGATTAGAAATAGGAAGATATGGATTTGGGGCAGATGGAAAATCTCCTTCTGATTACAATGAAATATTACCAAGGGAGGTTATAAAGGAAAAACTTGCCCGCCCTAATAGTAAAAGACTTTTTTACATTAGAGAAGCTTTTAAGGCAGGATTTAGTATAGAAGACATTTATAATTTAACTTATATAGATCCTTGGTTTCTTTACCATTTAAAAGAAATTTTTGAAGAAAGTGAAAAAATGAAAGGAGTTAAACTTAAAGAAATAAATGAAGAAAAGATGAAAAAATTAAAACAAATGGGTTTTTCTGACTATCAGATTGCCTTTTTAACTGGTTCTACTGAAGAAAAAGTTAGAGAATATAGAAAATCTTTAGGAATAAAGCCCACTTTTAAACTGATAGATACCTGTGCAGCTGAATTTGAAGCCTACACACCTTACTACTATTCTACATATGAAGTAATAAATGAGTCAAGAATTTCAAAAAATAGAAAGGTTATGATTATTGGAAGTGGACCAAATAGAATAGGACAGGGGATTGAATTTGATTATTGTTGTGTTCATGCATCCTTAGCTTTAAAAGAGAGAGGAATTGAGTCTATTATGGTAAATTCAAACCCTGAAACAGTCTCTACAGATTATGATATTTCTACAAGACTCTACTTTGAACCACTTACCCTTGAGGATATATTAAATATTTATGAAGAAGAAAATCCTGAGGGAGTTATAGTTCAATTTGGCGGTCAAACACCTATTAATTTGGCAATACCACTTTACAAAGCTGGGGTTAAAATCCTTGGCACTTCTCCTGAAAATATTGATAGAGCTGAGGATAGAAAAAAGTTTGAAGAATTGTTAGAAAAACTTAAACTAAAAAGGCCTAAAGCTGGGACAGCTTATAGTGAAGAAGAAGCTATAAAAGTTGCTGAGTCTTTAGGGTATCCAGTATTGGTGAGACCTTCTTATGTACTTGGTGGGAGAGCAATGAAAATAATATATAGTGAAGATGAACTGAAGGAATTTATAAAATCTGTGGTAGAAGTAAGTCCTGAATATCCTATATTGATAGATAAATTTTTGGAAGATGCTATTGAGCTTGATGTAGATGCAATATCTGATGGAGAAATAGTTATAGTTGCTGGTATTATGGAACATATTGAAGAAGCAGGGATTCATTCTGGTGATTCGGCTTGTATATTACCTCCTTTACATATTTCTTCAGATCTTATAAAAGAAATTAAGGAAACAACAAAAATTTTGGCTAAAGAATTAGAAGTAAAGGGATTAATAAATATTCAATATGCTATTAAAAATAAAGAACTTTATGTTTTAGAAGTGAATCCTAGAGCCTCAAGAACAATTCCTTATGTTTCAAAGGCAATAGGAGTGCCTCTTGCAAAACTTGCTACTTGGGTAATGCTTGGTGAAAGCCTTAAAAAGATAGGTTTTAC
Organism: uncultured Thermodesulfobacterium sp.; assembly: GCA_938091335.1. Classification (GTDB taxonomy): domain Bacteria; phylum Desulfobacterota; class Thermodesulfobacteria; order Thermodesulfobacteriales; family Thermodesulfobacteriaceae; genus Thermodesulfobacterium. The sequence continues at coordinate 24,672 of CALLJG010000012.1, read as the reverse complement.
TAAAGAGGTCATTCCTCCTTATTATTCTGTGAAAGAAGTTGTTTTCCCCTTTAAAAGATTCCCTAAAGTAGATGTAATTTTAGGACCAGAAATGAGATCTACAGGTGAAGTAATGGGTATAGATTGGGATCCTGCCTTAGCCTATGCAAAAGCTCAACTTGCAGCAGGAATGAAGCTTCCTACAGAGGGAACTGTTTTTATTTCCGTTAAAGATGAGGATAAACCTCACATAATTCCTATTGCTAAATCTTTGTCAGAACTCAGATTTAATTTAATTGCCACAGAAGGAACAAGTGAAGTATTAAGATTTAATGGAATAGAGGTAAAAAAAGTTCCAAAAATTTCTGACCATATTAGGCCCAATATTTTAGATTTGATAAAAAATAAGGAAATTGCTTTAGCTATAAATACTTCCAAGGGAAAAGAAAGTAAAGAAGATGCCTATTTAATAAGAAGATACACTATGGAATTAGATATTCCTTATGCCACCACTCTTGCATGCGCAAAAGCTATGGTAGAAAGTATTAAAAGATTAAAAACAAAGTCTTTTTCTTTTTCTCCTCTTCAAAAATATTATAGTTATTTAGATTATCAATTTTATAAAAGATAAAGTATTTCACCGGAAAATATTTCCAATACTTCCTTAGGAAAATCTTGGGTTTCTAAAAGAAGACCTCCTCTTTCGGTAATATCAACAACCTTACCAACAATTATGTCTTCATTTTCTAAATTATAAGAATAAGCTACACATTTGCCAATTGTATCAGAAAAATTTTTAAAATCTTTTATAATCACATTGTAAATACTTTGTTGTTCAAGTATTACTTTTTCATATATTCTCAAAAACCCAAAATAATGTCTAAGCCAATATATAAGTAATTCTAACATATTTATTAAATTAATTTCTTTTCCTAACAAATTCCTTAAATTGTTAGCAGGTAAAAAAGAAGGTAAGGAATTATTAACATTTAATCCTATACCTGCTATATACCAATTCTCATATTTTTCTAATAAAATTCCCCCTATTTTTTTACCATTAAAATGAATATCATTTATCCATTTTAATTTAATTTCTTTAATTCCAAGCTCATGTATACATCTTACTACAGCTAAACCTAAAATTAAGGGGATAAAAGGAAAATTTTCCTTTAAGAATTCATCATAAATAGTTAAAGCCATCCAAAGTCCCCCTTCTTCAGCCAACCATTTTCTACCAAATCTTCCTTTAGCAGAGATTAATTTTTTGCTTATAATTATTCTACCATTAGCTTTTTGAGGAAAAATTTTTATTAAATCTTTTGCTAATTCCATAGCCCGAGGTAATTTTTGAAAGTACCAAATTTCTTGACCTATTTCAGGAAAATATTTGTGATAACTCAATTTAAGAAGAAGGCCATTCTTTTTTTATTTTCTTTACAATCTTTTCTAAATAAGGTAGTTTTTCTTCTAGACAAAGTCCTATTAATGGCTGATCTTTTTGTATTAATTGAAAAGGTGTGAAATACAATCTATATATCACAAAATCTCCTTCTTGAGAAAGATAGATGGGGGTTTCTCTTTTCATAAAAGTCATGATTAATAATTCATCCCCGGTTTTAACTTTTACTTTACCAATGCCTTCTTTTTCTAATTTTAGTGCTAACGAAGGACTTAATACATATCTTGCAGTTTCAGGTGCTTTAATAATGTAAAGTGCCGATAAAAGAATTTCAGAAATAATTTCTTCTTGAGAAAGCTGATGTTTAATTTCTAACACACAACTTTCTGCCTCAACAAATTTGTTTAAAAATTCCATTTTTAAATTTTGTACTATTCCACTTATTTGAGCTCTAATAATTTTAGTATTTTTTTCTCTTTCTAATATAAAAAGAGGACTTCCTGGTTTTTCTAGCCATTTGCCAGTGGGACCCTTTACTAAATCTCCTTCCTTTACTTTGAATTCCTTTATATAACCTGTGTGCGGGGTAAACACAGGATAAATTTTATAAGGATTAGCTCTAAATTTTTGTAATAGTAAATTTAATTCTGGATATTCTATTTCCATAAGTTTTAAAATTTATCTATAATATAAATTTTTTCCTCCCATAGTAAGAAGTGCGGTAAATAGTTTTTTTCTTAATTCTCTTCTATCCCATATTCCTTGGATATGGCCTCTTTTAAGAGCATTTTCTGCACTGTGATAATCAGGAGGTATTTCCTGTCCTATTGTTTCTCTTATTACTCTTGGACCAGCAAAACCAAGTCTTGTTGATTTGAGAGCAAATTGATAAGGGGCACATCCTAAAAAGCTTGCTACTGGACCAGCAAAGGAATTATTATCATATACCACAATATAAAGCCCCCCTGCATCTACATAATCTCTAACTGCTATTGTGCATCTTGGCATTTGAATTAGTCCCAATGTACCTTCATGAATCCTTATTCCTCCTGTAGTATGAACTAAAGCTAAAAAGGGTCTTCTTGTAATTTTAGCAAACTCAATAGCTCTTATGAATTTTTCTCCTTCAGCCACACCTACTGTTCCTTGTCTAAAGTCCCCAATTAACATTACTGCAACTAAAGAAATTCCTCCTATTTTTGCTTCAAAAGTTAGAAGAGCAGACCTTAAATTAGTTTTTTTTCTTGCTTCTTTTAATTTTTCTGCATAACCCTCAAATTCTAAAGGATTACCTGAAGCAATATAATCGTTAAAAGGTTTGATGCTGTTTTTATCGAAGATATTATTTAAATACCATTTATATTCTAATAAAAAATGATATCCGCAATTAGGACAAACTCCACAATATTCTCCATACAGATCTGGAACCCAAAGATCTGGACATCCATATTTTTCTGCTTGAGGACAAGTTATAGTTTTATCTTCCAAAGCTAAAGGACTTCTATAAGGAGATGTTTCTTCTTCTATGAGAATAGGTGTAGGTATTTTAGATTTTATTTTCTTTCCAACAATAAGATTGTAAACCGTTTTAACTGGATCAGAAACTGGTTTAAAAAGTAAAGAAGATTCTGTGGTCAATTCATCAAGAAATTTTTTAAAGGTTTTGTGACTAGGTTTCAAAATTCTATATTTTAATTCATTTTTAAATTTTAAACCCCAACTTCGGCTGAAATTAAAAAAGGACTTTATTACATTTTTAGGCTCACAAACTGCCCATTGAGACATTTTCTTATATTTTTCCCATCTATTTTCTATTAAAATTTCTATTTCATCTTCATCCAAATCCCAATTAATGTAAAATTTAAAGTCTTCAGTGGATTGTTTTGAAAGAGTATATTTCCTTAAAAATTTTAGACTTCTGGTTTGTAATACTATTTCATCAGTTGCTTTTATTAATTCTAATTTAAGTTTTTTAAAGAATTCGTAATCCCTTTTTCTTGCTCCTAAAGGGGGTTCAGGGACAATTCTATCAATAAGTCCAAATTCTAAGTTATCTTTAGCTGTTAATTTTAAGGCTTTAGCACATTTTTCTACTAATTCTCTTGGTGGTCTACCATCTCTTATTTTTGCTTCTATAGCAGCTGCTCCCTCTGGACTTATAACAGAATAATAACCTTTTTCAAACATTAATCTCATATCTGTAAGACCTATAGCTTCAGCTCCTCCAGAACCACCTTCAGAAATTAAAGCAACAGTAGGTACTTTCAGTTTAGTCATATAATAAAGATTTCTTGCTATTTGTTGAGCTGATCCAGGATAATCTTCTATAGGATAAGCTCCTGGAGTAAAAATGTAAAAATGTATAGGAATACCCTCTGTCTCTGCCATTTGCATAAATCTCAAAGCTTTTTCATTACCCCATGGTTTTGCACTTCCTCCTTGACGAAATTCCTCCCCATGCCCCTTTTCATGACCTATTACCATTACTTGATGAAAATATAAATCATTTCTTACTTTTCTAATTATAATAGCTTTCGCACAAACTATAGCAGGATCTATATTAATCTCTCCCTCTCCACCTAATTCCATATAGGAATCGTAAACATTTTCTAATATATCCTGTAGAGTAAATCTTTGAGGATGCCTTACAATTTTTACAATTTCATAAGGAGTGAGCGTTCTTTCTGCTTCATCCATGATTTTTTTAATTTCAGATTCTACTTGAATAATAAAATTTTCTATAAAATTTAAATCGTGTTGATAAAAATTTTCATAAACCTCTGATATTTTTTCAATTAACAAAGATATATTTAAAAAAGCCTCTCCTTTTATATCTTTTATATAGGTTGCAGTATCTAAAAGATCTTTAAGTTTTCTATGTAAATCTAATTTCATAAATTTAAGCAGGAATAAATTTATAAAGCCAGTTTATTTTTTCTTTTAAAAATTCAATATTTGTTATTAATCTTTCTCCATTAGAAGTTGTACCTTCTATTTTTACATCTTCTAAAAACTCTAGGGCTCTTTTTTTTGCTGATTCAAAAGAATCTCCATAAATTATAGCTAAAGCTAGATTAGGGTCAAATTGTGTAGGAATATTATAAAATTTATCTTGAGGAACATGGGTCCTTACACTAAGCCAAGGTTTAGGTGTCCAAAAAAATTTAGTAATCGTTCCACTTAAAGGTATAAAACCTCTTTTAGTGTCTTCAGCTACTAGTCTTAATTCAATACTGGTTCCTTTAAATTTTATATCTTGTTGAGAATATGTTAATTTCTCTCCGAAAGCTACCCTTATTTGTTCTTTTATCAGGTTGATTTGTTTATTATTTACATAAGAGATCTTTGCAGAAACTTCATTTTCAACCTGAATTCTTGTGTTTACTTCCATCAGAAAATATTTACCTTCTGGAGTTATTAACCACTCCCAGGTTCCTACATTGTCATATTTAAAATATTTAGCCAATTTTAAAGAATAATTGATAATTTCATTTTCTATTTTTTTAATATCAAACCCATATTCCCCTCTATCATAAAGAAAACCTGGAGCAATTTCTATTCTTTTTTGTTTTGATAGACTTTGAATAGTACAATTTCTTGTCCCAAAATGTACATATTCATTATGTTTACTGCCTAAAATCTGAACTTCTACATGTTGAATATAAGGAATCTTGGCTTCTATTATTACACCTTCATCTCCAAAAAATCTTTTTGCATAAGCTCTTATTTTTCGAAAAACAGGACGAAGTTCGTCCAAGTTTCTCACTTCAGCAATTCCCATACCTCCGCCACCAGCTGCTGCTTTTACCATAAGAGAATAATTATAATTTCCTTGAAAATTTAAGGTTTCATAAAGTTCCTCTGCTTTTAATTCAGCTTCAATTTCATTAAAAATAGGTTGTGTTGTTCCTGGTATTACTGGAATATTTAATTCTTTAGCTAATTTTTTTAAAAAAAGTTTATTCCCTAAATCTCTTATAGCCTCCCAAGAGGGTCCTATAAAAATAAGAGGCCTTTCTCTTTTTACTACCCTTCTTGCAAATCTGTAATCTTCTGAAAGAAAACCATAACCAGGATGAATAGCTGTGCATTTAGCCTCATCAGCTACTGCTAAGAGATCATTCATATCTTTGTAATCTGAAATTCTATATTTTTTTTCAGCTAATTTTACATGAAGAGATTCTTCATCTTCTTTGGTATATACTGCAACATAATCTATACCAAGCTCTTTACAAGCTTCTATTACTCTTAATGCGATTTCTCCTCTATTTGCAATGAGTACTCTTTCTTTCATAAAATTAATTTTTTAGCTTTCAAAAGGATTTTTTAAAATAAGACAATTTTCTCTTTCTGGACCAATAGAAATTAAATAAAAAGGAATACCTAAATATTCTTCTATAGTTTTTATATATAGCTTTGTTTCATTAGGGAGTTCTTCAAAGTTTTTAATATTTTTAATATCCTTTTTCCATCCGGGAAGTTCTTGGTAAATAGGCTTAAGATTATTTATTTCTAATACACTTGAAGGTAAATAATCTATTTTTTTGCCTTTATATTCATAACCAATACAAATTTTAACTTTTTCAAGACCACTTAATACATCCAGTTTTGTTAAGGCAAGAGCTTTAATACTATTTAATCTTATCGCAGTTTTTACTAATATTAAATCTAACCATCCACATCTTCTTGGTCTTCCAGTAGTGGAACCATATTCATTTCCTTTAGTTCTTAAATATTCTTCTATATGGTTTTTTATTTCTGTAGGGAATGGACCACTACCAACTCTTGTAGTATAAGCTTTTATAATTCCCATAACTAAATCTACATCTAAAGGGCCAAGTCCTGTTCCACAGCAAGCATTACCAGCTAGGGTATTTGAAGAAGTAACATAAGGATATGTACCATGATCTAAATCTAAAAAAGTACCTTGAGCACCTTCGAATAAAATATTTTTATTCTCTTTTTTGGCTCCCCATAAAATCTGGGAAACATCTGTAAGGTAAGGTTTTAAATATTCCCCATATTTTATATATCTTTCATATACTTCTTTAAATTCTATAGGCTTTTCTCCCAAGTATTTTAAGATTACGTTTTTTTCCTCTATAATAGATTTTAATTTTTCTTTAAAAAAATTAGGATATATAAGATCTATTAATCTGAAACCTTTTCTTGCTGCTTTATCTTCATAACACGGACCTATTCCTCTACAAGTTGTGCCAAGTTTATGGTGTTTAGCCTTTTTTTCTCTTGCTAAATCTAAAGCTTTATGATATGGCATAATTACATGTGCTCTTTCACTTATCATAAGTTTATCAGGATTTATATTTAATCCTTCATTTTTAAGTTTCTCTATTTCTTCTATTAATACCTCAGGATCTACTACCACCCCATTTCCTATTATACATACTGTTTGAGGCCAAAATATACCTGAAGGAATAAGATGAAAAATATATTTTTTTTGATTTATTACTAAAGTATGTCCTGCATTTGCTCCACCTTGAAACCTTACTACATAATCTGCTTTTTTTGTAAGGACATCTACTATTTTTCCTTTACCTTCATCTCCCCACTGAGTCCCTACTATTACTAAAGTAGACATAACATCCCTTTAAAAATCTTTCCAAAGGTATTATAACACATGTTTTGAGATTAAAAAGACTTGTTTTTAAACTTTTTTTATTTTAGCTACATAAAATCCTACAGCTTCTACTTCATGAGGATAATATCTTTTGGTTAATTTTAAAGAAGGATGGTAAACTTTGTTTTCCCATTCGGTAAGTCCTTCATGAAAAACCAAAGGAGAGTCCCAATCCAATATTTCAGCTTGTCTCTTTTTTAGTAAATAATCCACTATTTCTTCATTTTCTTCAGGATTTATAGTACAAGTGCTATAAACTATTATTCCACCAGGCTTTAGGATATCAAAAGCTCTTATTAATAATCCTTTTTGAATAGAAGGTAAATTTGTTCTTCTATTACTTTTTTGATAAAGAATTTCTCCTTTCTCTCCTATTTTATATCTTCCTTCTCCTGTACAAGGAGCATCTACTAAAATCTTATCAAAAGGGATGCTAAATGGAAATTGCTCTCCCCTGTATCTAGTAGTAATTACACAAGTTATACCCAATCTTTTGATATTAGCTACTAAAGCAGTTAATCTATCAATTCTTTTATCATTAGATACTATAATAGATTTATCTTCTGTGATCATGGCTATAAGTCCTGTTTTTCCTCCTGGAGCAGCACACATATCTAATATCAATTCTCCTTGCCTGGGATCAAGGGCAATTACTGGTAAACTACTTGTTAGTGTCATAGAATGAATTAAACCCAATCTATATTCTTCTAAATTTCCTATAGAAATTTCCTGAGTATTTTTTACTTTATAAAAATAAGGAATTTCTTTAATTTCTTTTAGAAATGTTCCTTTTTTTTCTAAAGCATTTAATAAATCTTGTTTTTCCTTGTCATTTCTTATCTTTAAAGTATTAATCCTAAAATATTGAGACATAGGCAATTCTAAATAAGAAAGAAAATTTTCATAATTAGGAATTATTTCTTTATATTTATTAAAGTATTCTTTGGTAAATTTAAATAAATTATTTTGTTTCATTTACTAAAACATCCAAAAGCTCTCTATGGTTCTTCACTATAATATCTGCTAAATTTAAATAATTTTCAGGAAGGGTAGTTGTAATTCCTATACAAAAAATTTTGGCATTTTTAGCAGACATTATTCCTGCTGGAGAATTTTCTACAACTAGAGCATGAGTATTTTTAATTTGAAAACTTTGTAAAGCTTTTAAATAAGGATCTGGATTGGGTTTTCTTTTTTTTACTTTATCACCAGTAATAATCACAGAAAAATAAAGATATAAATTTTTAGGAAAGATCTCTTGGAATATTTCTTTATGGGTACTTGTAACTAGCGCAAGCTTCTTATTTTTCTCCTTAAGCGTTTGTAGTAATTGGGGAACTTCAGGGAATGGTTTTATCAATTTAGAATATTTTTTTTTAAATATTTCTTTTTGAAGCTTAAATATTTCTTCAAAAAATAGAGGAGTTAAATTTATTCCTTTTTTTAAAAATAACTCTTTTGCAGTGTCAGGTTCTATAGCTCCTTCATAAAGATAAATTTCTTCATATTCAAACTTTAATCCAAATTGAGATAATGCTTCAATCCAAGCTTTAGCATGATAACTCATACTATCAATAATAACTCCATCTAAATCAAAAAATATATATTCTTTCATTTTTCTAAATACTTTTCTAAAACCTTTTTTAATTGAATTTCTTCTATCTTTTCAATTTTTATTAATTTATTTTTTGATGTTTTTCCTTTCAAGATTTTTATTTGGTTTTTAGAAATTCCTATTAAATTTGATAGAAATTTTAAAAGGCTTTCATTTGCTTGATTTTTTTCAGGTTTTGCTTTTAAAGCTATTTCTAAAAAATTGGGTTTTTTAAATATAATGATTTTATCCTCAAGAGATCGAGGCTTGACTTTTATTTCTAAAATCATCTAAAAAGAATTTTAAAAAATAATAATTTTACCATTAGATATTGAAGGAGATTTTTCAAAAAGTATATTCCCAAAATCACAACTACAGGAGTAAAATCTATTCCAGCAATAGGTGGAATCAATTTTCTTAAAGGTGACAAAATAGGTTCAGTAATTTTGTAAATAAAGTTTACTACAGGATGATAAGGTGATAGATTTATCCAAGAAATAATTACACGAGCTATAATAATCCATATATAAACAGTTAAAAGAATGTCTATAGCTTGAATAATTGATTTTAAAAGAAGTTCTAACATTTTTAGCTATTATTAGAGGTTTTTTTCTTTTTTTTCGTATGCTTCTATAATTTTCTGCACTATAGGATGTCTTACTACATCATGTTTAGTAAAATATACAAAAGCTATTCCCTTTATTTCTTCTAGAATTTCTATAGCTTCTAAAAGTCCAGATTTTTTTGGATCAGGAAGATCTATTTGAGTAATATCACCAGTAATTACAGCTTTTGAATTCTGTCCTAAACGAGTTAAGAACATCTTCATTTGTTCAGAGGTAGTGTTTTGAGCTTCATCAAGAATAATAAATGCTTCATTTAAAGTTCTTCCTCTCATAAAAGCAAGCGGAGCTATCTCTATAGCACCTTTTTGAAAAAGTCTAACTACTTTATCAAAAGAAAGCATATCATAAAGTGCATCATAAAGAGGTCTCAAATAAGGATTTACTTTTTCTGCTATATCTCCAGGTAAAAATCCCAGTTTTTCTCCAGCTTCAACAGCTGGTCTAACTAAAATAATTCTATTTACTTCACCTTTTATAAGATAAGATATAGCCATAGCTACAGCAAGATAAGTTTTACCTGTCCCTGCAGGACCTATCCCAAAAACTATTTCATTTTTTCTTATAGCCTCAATATATTTCTTTTGAGTAATCCCTTTAGGAGTTATAACTTTTTTCCCGGAGGTTACAAAAACGGTGTCAAGAAAAATATCCTTTAGTTTAGTTTGAGGATTTTCTAAAATTACTTTTGAAGCATATTCTACATCTGAAGGGTAAAGGTTATATCCAGCTTTAATCAAATTATACAATTCTTCTAAAGCTCTTTCTGCAAGTTCAGAATCTATAGGTTCTCCTTTTATAAAAACATGGTTTCCTTTAAGAGATATCTGGACTCTAAAATAATTTTCTAAAATTTTAAAATAAGATCCTCTTTCTCCATAAAGAGCCCTGAGTACTGGATACTCATCAAAAATTAATTCCTTAGTAATTATGTCATTTTTTAAGGTTTGTGTATCCATTTTTTAATTTACTACCTTTTATTTTTTGAATTATTTAAATAATAAATAAAATAAATATATTTTCAAGAGAAAAAAATATCAAATTGGGTTTGACAAACTCAAAGGAAATATTAAAATATTTCCCTTAAGATTCTAAATTGAATTTATGCAGAGTAGGAATGATTAAAAAAGAAAAAAGTTTTATTATAGAACAGCAAGATAAAAAATTAAAAGATCAACTGGCTAAAATAAAACATAAAATTCTTGTAATGTCAGGGAAAGGTGGAGTAGGGAAAAGTACAATAGCAGTGAATGTAGCTGTAGGGCTTTCTTTACAAGATTTTATGGTAGGATTACTAGATGTGGATCTTCATGGACCTAATGTACCAAAAATGCTTGGAGCAAGGGATTTAAAACTTTCAAGAAAACCTGACGGAAGAATGGGAGCCATAAAATATTCTCCAAATTTGAAATTTCTTTCGATAGAACCACTTCTACCCTCTGAAGACACTGCAATTATTTGGAGAGGACCTATAAAGCATTCAGCTATAAGACAATTTATAGGAGATATAGACTGGGAGGAACTTGATTATTTAATCATTGATGCTCCACCAGGAACAGGAGATGAACCTTTAACTGTAGCTAAAACTATACCAGATGCCTATACTCTTATAGTAACCACTCCTCAAGAGGTCTCTTTAATAGATGTTAAAAAAGCTATAAAATTTTGTCAAAAAATAAAATTAAGAATTCTTGGTATAGTAGAAAATATGAGTGGGTTTATTTGTCCTCATTGTGGGAAACCTGTAGACATATTTAAAAAAGGTGGTGGTCAAAAATTAGCAGATGAGTTAGGAATTAGATTTTTGGGAAGAATTCCTATAGATCCTAGAATAGTAGATACAGGAGATTTAGGCAAACCTTTAATTGCAGCTTATCCAGAAAGTATTACTGCAAAAGCTTTTGATGAATTAATAAGAAATATCATTATAGCTACAGAAATAATGAAAAAAGATGTATTAGAAGAAAAGTACATGAGAGTCGCTATTCCAATAAGCTCTCCTTTTGAATTAGAAACTTCAATAGAAAAATTTGAATTATTTGCTATTTATGATATAGAAAATAACAAAATTTTAGTAAAAGATGTAGTAAAAAAGCAACAAAATCAGGAACTAATAAATTTCTTAAAAGAACAGGTAGTAACTCATATTCTTCTTTTTGATCCTCCTAAAGAATTAGCTGATTTTCTTTCTCAAAATGAAATAAAAGTTTTAATTAGTGATACCTTCTCAGAATCTCCAGATAGGCTTATCGAAGAATATTTAAAAGAAAAACAAATTCGCTAAAAATGGATATTTATTATTTTACCTATACAGGAACTTCTCAAAAAATAGCAAGTTGGTTAGGAAAGAAATTTAAAATTTCACCTAAGGAAATAAAATCTTATAAATTTCCTTATTTGATATGGCTTTTTCTTTCCTTTATTCCATATCTTCCTTTGAGAGCTTATTTTGATCCTCCTTCAAATGATACTGTAATCCTTTGTTTTCCTAAATGGACCTTTAATTGTCCTCCCATTACATATTTTTTAAAAAAAATTTATTGTAAAAAACTTATTCTTGTAATCGCTTATAAAGGATGGGGAGAAAAAACTTATGGTAATATTTATAAAAATTTGGTAGTAAACAAAATAAAAGAAGTAAAAATAATTTTTGTGAAAAGAAAATTGTGGGAATTGGGTATTTATCCAGAGATAAATAATGTCTAAAAGGGGGAAAAATGGCTAAAAATTTAGTAATTGATGAAGAGCTTTGTATAGGTTGTGGTACATGTTCAGAAATATGCCCTGATGTGTTTGAATTAAATGAAACTATTGAAAAAGCTCAAGTTAAAAACCAAGAAGCCTGTTCGCAATGTGATTGTGATGAAGCTATAAATAATTGTCCTGTAGGAGCAATTTCATGGAAGGAGGAATAAAGTTATAAAATAGGAAGATACTTTTCAATTTCATATGGAAAAACCTGAATCTTATATTCATTCCATTCCAATTTTTTATTTAGAATTAATTCATTAAAAATATGATCTCCTAATATATCTCTGAGAAGTTCACTTTTTTCAGCATATCTAATAGCTTCATCAAGGCTTCCAGGCAACCTATCCAACCTTAATGTTTTTTTTTCTTCCTCACTTATATGGTAAATATCTTTTTCTAGAGGGTCAGGAAGGACATAATTTCTCTTTATTCCTTCAAGACCTGCTCTTAATATACAAGCAAATGCAAGATAAGGATTACATGCAGGATCAGGACTTCTTAATTCAATTCTAGTAGCATTTTTTTTATCTGGTTTATGCATAGGAACTCTAATAATTGTAGAAGGATTTTTATTTGACCATGATATATATACAGGAGCTTCATATCCAGGAACAAGTCTTTTATATGAATTTACCCATTGGTTTAAAACTAAAGTAATTTCTTTAATATGAGTCAAAAGTCCTGCAATATATTTTTTAGCAATATCAGAAAGATGATATTGATCATTGGGATCAAAAAATGTATTTTTATTTCCTATAATTAATGATTGATGTATATGCATTCCGCTTCCATTTATTCCAAAAATCGGTTTTGGCATAAAGGTAGCATATAATCCATATTTTTTAGCTACTTCTTTTACTACTACTCTATAAGTCATTACAATATCTGCCATTTCTAAGGCCTCAGCATATTTAAGATCTATTTCATATTGAGATGGAGCTACTTCATGATGGGAATGTTGTGTCTTTATTTTCATCTGTTCTAAACAGATAATAGTTTCACTTATTAAATCTTCTGCAGCATTTATAGGATAATCAAAATAGCTACCTTGGTCTAAACCTTTTGGTGTTTTATTATCTTTAAAATAAAAAAATTCCAATTCTAGTCCTACATAAAATTTGGTAAATCCCATTTCTTTCATTTTCTCTAAATTTCTTTTTAAAATCTGCCTGGGATCACCTTTATATAAAGTACCATCAGGTTCATAAATATCACAAAACATTCTTGCTGTAACCTTTTCCTTTGGTTTCCAAGGAAGAAAAACAAAAGTTGTAGAATCGGGAATGGCTATCATATCAGATTCATCAATACGAGCAAGTCCTTTAATAGATGAGCCATCAAATCTAATTCCTTCTTCAAAAGCTATTTCAAGCTTATCTACCGGAATAGTAAAACTCTTCAATTGGCCAAGAATATCTGTAAACCAAAGCTTTATAAATTTTATATCATATTCTTTAACAAGTTCCATAACATCCTTTTTGTCCCTAGGCTTTTCTTTTATTTCTCTTTTCATAAAGAGAATAAAAATATAATATTTGTAAAAAATCAAATATAAATTATATTAAAAAATTTAAATTCTTTAAGCGTGGGAAAAGATGGGAATAAATTTAGAATTTGATGGATGTGGAGTTGGGTTTGTTTGCAATATAAATAATCAAGCTTCGCATCAAATTATAAAATGGGGAATAGAGGCTGTTAAGAATTTAACTCATAGAGGAGCTATTGGAGGAGATGGCAAAACCGGTGATGGAGCAGGTATTCTTATTAATATTCCACATAAATTTTTTAATAAATATTTAGAAAAAAACAATTTAGAGATTTCAGAAATTAGTAATTTAGCAGTAGGGGTATTTTTCCTTTATAAAGATGTAAGAAAAGAAATTGAAGAATATATAAAGAGTTCCCCTTTTCGATTTATTTCTTGGAGAAAAGTTCCCATTGATTCTTCTGCTGTTGGAGAAATAGCTTATAAAGTGATGCCTAAAATTTTTCATTTATTAATAGATACAAAAAATGTAGAAAAGACAAAGGTTGAAATAGAACTTTATCTTTTAAGAAAAAAAATTGAAAAAGATCTAAAAGACAAAGTACATATTGCTTCTTTTTCTTCTAAAACTATGGTTTATAAGGGAATGTTTGTGGCATATCAATTAGACAAGTTCTATTTAGATCTTCAAGATGAGGAATTAGAATCTTCCTTATGCCTTTTTCATCAAAGATATTCTACTAATACTTTTCCCAATTGGAAATTAGCTCAGCCTTTAAGATACTTAGCTCATAATGGAGAAATAAATACTCTTCAGGGCAATAGAAACTGGATTTTGGCATTAGAAAACGAACTTGAACATGAATTATTTGGAGAAAAGATAGAATTAATAAAACCTCTTATTTCATTTGAAGAAAGTGATTCAGCATCTTTGGATAAAATATTTGAAATCTTATATTTAGCTGGATATTCGCCTGCTCATGCTATAAATATTTTAATTCCACCTGCGTGGGAAAATATTCCTGATATACCTGAGGAAGTTCGTTTGTTTTTTGAGTTTCAAAGTTTTATGATGCCTCCTTGGGATGGTCCAGCAGCTATTGTTTTTTCTGATGGAAAAACAGTTGGAGCTCATTTGGATAGAAACGGTCTAAGACCTTGTAGATATATTATTACAAAAGATGGAATAATAGTTTTAAGTTCAGAAGCAGGAATAATTGAATTTCAGTCAAAAAAAATAAAAGAAAAAGGTAGATTAGGACCTGGAGAAACAATTATTATAGAGTTAGAAAAAAACACAATAAAAAAAACTGAAGAATTATTTAAAGAGTTTGCTAATTCTAAACCTTACAAAGTTTGGATTGAGAAAAATTTAATAAGGCTTTCTAAAATAATTTCAAATAATAAAACTTTTTTGTTTCCAAAAGACAAAAATTTGATTAGAAAATTCATAGCTTTTGGGTATACACAAGAAGAATTAAATAATATTCTCAAATATATGGCTAAAGAAGGTAAAGAATTAACTTTTTCCACAGGGAATGACAACCCAATTCCACCTCTTTCTGAAAAACCAATTTTACTTTTTAAATATTTTAAACAAAGATTTGCTCAGGTTACTAACCCTCCAATTGATCCTATAAGAGAAAGACCTATTATGTCTCTTTATATGACTTTAGGTCCCAAAATTAATTTTTTAAAAGAAGTTGAAGATCACGCAAAAAAATTACAAATAGAAAGTCCTATTTTACTTCCTTCTGAATTTTTAACTATTAAAAATCAAAATTATTTTAAAGTTACTAAAATATCTATTGTTTATCCCCAAAATAAGCCACTAAAAATAGCATTAGAAAAGGTTTTAAAAAATTCAGAAAAAGCAGTAAAATCTGGGACAAAAATATTGATTCTTTCTGATAAAGGTATTTCTAAAAATAAAAGAGCTATACCAAGTTTACTTGCTTGCTCAGCAGTATTTCATCATTTATTAAAAACTGGTCTAGCAACTAAGGCTTCTATAATAATTGAAACTGGAGAAGCAAGAGATCCCCATCAAATATGTTGTCTTATAGGTTATGGTGCATCTGCAGTTTATCCTTATTTAGCTTATCAAGCCATTTATACTCTTTGGAAAAAAGGAGAAATAGAGGGGACCTTAGAAAAAGCTATTTTAAATTATAAAAAGGCTTTAGAAGAAGGTATTTTAAAAATTCTTTCTAAAATGGGTATCTCCACTTTAAGTTCTTATCATTGTGGTAAAGTATTTGAAATAATTGGCTTAAACCAAGATTTTGTTGATAAATATTTTCCTGGAAGTATTGTAACTTTAGAAGCTGATGGAATTGATGAAATTGAAGAAAGTGTAAAAATTAGACATGCTCTTGCTTTTAATACAGAAAATGCTGAGATACCTTTTGGTGGAGAAATGAGATTCAAAAAAGGGGAAGAATGGCATGCCTGGTCCCCCTATGTTGTTAAGTCTTTACATAAATTTTTAGAAACAAAAGATTATAAAGATTATAAAGAATTTTCTCAACTTTGTAATAACACTCGTCCCACCTTTATAAGAGATTTACTTACTTATAAAAAGGCTAAAAATCCAATTTCTTTAGAAGAAGTTGAACCTATTGAAGAAATAATAAAAAGATTCGTAATAAGTGCAATGTCTTTAGGAGCATTATCTCCTGAAGCACATGAAACATTAGCTGAAGCTGCTAATAGATTAAAAATGAGAAGTAATTCTGGAGAAGGAGGAGAGGATCCCAGAAGATATTGGACAAACAAAAACTCAGCTATAAAGCAAATAGCATCTGGAAGATTTGGAGTAACACCTACTTATTTAGTTTCTGCTCAAGAAATAGAAATTAAAATAGCTCAAGGAGCAAAACCAGGAGAGGGAGGTCAACTTCCTGGACATAAGGTAAATGAGTATATTGCTAGATTAAGATATTCACAACCAGGAGTAACTCTAATTTCTCCACCACCTCATCATGATATTTATTCTATTGAAGATCTTGCTCAATTAATAAATGACTTGAAGGAAATAAATCCAAAAGCCAAAATCTGTGTTAAATTAGTTGCTGAAACTGGAGTAGGAACTATAGCAGCTGGAGTAGCTAAAGGTTATGCTGATATTATTCAAATTAGTGGAGGAGAGGGAGGTACGGGAGCTAGTCCATATTCCTCTATTAAATTTGCTGGAAATTACTGGGAAATAGGATCCTCTGAAACACAAAAAATTCTTATAGAAAATAATCTCAGAGACAAAGTAATTATAAGAGTGGACGGAGCTATAAGAACTGGTAAAGACATAATTATAGCTGCTATTTTAGGTGCTGAAGAATTTGGATTTGGAACCGTTGCCCTAATTACTTTAGGATGTATCATGTGCAGAAATTGTCATACAAATAAATGTCCTACAGGAATTGCTACCCAAGATCCTGAGCATAGAAAAAAATTTAAAGGAGATGTGGAAAAAGTAATAACATATTTCAAGGCTGTAGCTCAAGAAGTAAGAGAAATTTTAGCTGAAATGGGAGTAAGGTCCTTAAAGGAAATAATTGGAAAACGTGAATTTTTAAAAATAAAAACTTACGAAGCTTTTCCTAAATTTAAAAAAATAGATTTAAAAAGTTTTCTTACATACCCATACCCTAAAAATAAACCATTTATATGTTTAGTAAATAAAAATGATAATCCTTTAAGATCTGAATTAGCTAAAAAATTAGAAAAAGAAATTATGCCTTATATAATTAAAAAAGAAAAAGTTTTTAAAGAGTACTTTATAAAAAATATAGATCGTAGTATACCAATTAGACTTAATTACTATATTGCTTTATTGTATAAAGAAGATGGATTGCCACCAGATACTATTAATCTAACTTTTATAGGTACAGCTGGACAAAGCTTTGGGGCCTTTAATTGTAAAGGAATGACTTTAACTTTAATTGGAGATGCTAATGACTATGTAGGAAAAGGAATGTTTGGGGGAAAAATAATAATAAGACCTGATAAATTGGAAAACACTTATAATCACGTAATAATGGGAAATACCTGCCTTTATGGAGCTACAGGGGGAGAACTCTATGCAGCGGGAAAAGCAGGTGAAAGATTTGCTATTAGAAATAGTGGTGCTTTAGCAGTAATAGAGGGATCAGGACTTCATTGTTGTGAATATATGACAGGAGGTGTAGTTGTGGTCCTAGGAAATGTAGGATTTAATTTTGGAGCTGGGATGACCGGAGGATACGCTTATGTGCTAAATTTAGATGGAAAACTAGAAAATAAAATAAATTATTCTTATGTAACTTTAAGAAAACTTTTAATAAAAGAAGAAGTTGAAGAACTTAAAATGTTTATAAACCAACATTATAAATATACTCAAAGTTTATGGGCTAAATATATTCTAGACAATTATGATGTTTTTATAGATAAATTTTTTAAAATAATTCCTTTAGAACAATATCATAAACATTTGCCTGAAATAAAAGAGGCTGGTGGAGAAGGATAAATGTTGAGAAATCTTAATTATGAAAAAGTAATAGAAAAAATTACATCTTTCATAAAAAAAAGATTAAAAGAAGCTAATGCTAAAGGAGTAATAATAGGAATAAGTGGAGGGGTTGATAGTGCAGTAGCAGCTTTTTTAGCAGTAAAGGCTTTAGGTAAAGAAAAGGTTTTCAGTCTTATATTACCCTATTATGAAAATGAAGAAACAAAAGATGCTATATGGATCTGTAATATTTTAGGAACCGAGTATAAAATAATTCCTATTAAAAATATAATAGATAAATTAGAAAAAATTTTAGGATTCAATTCCAATAAAATAGCTAAAGGAAATTTAATGGTTAGAACAAGAATGATGATTTTATATTATTACGCCAATATTAAAAATTACCTAGTTATAGGAACTTCAAATAGAAGTGAATATTTAGTAGGATATTTTACTAAATGGGGAGATGGAGCAAGTGATATAGCTCCTTTATTAAATCTTTATAAAACAGAAATTTGGGAACTTGCGAAAAAAATCGGAGTCCCAGAAAAAATAATTCAAAAAAAACCATCTGCAGGCTTGTGGGAAAACCAAACTGATGAAGATGAATTAAAAATTAATTATTTTCTTCTTGATAAAATTTTACATTATATGTTTGATTTAAAAATAGAATCTAATAAAATTTCTGAAAAATTAAACATATCTTTAGAACAAGTGGAATATGTAAAAGATCTAGTAAAAAGAAGTGAACATAAGAGAAAATTGCCTTCATTTCCTAAATTTATTTAAAATAAATAAAAAGAAGTGAAAATATTAGTATTTGGATTAGGTGCTATTGGAACTGTATTTGCGGTATCTTTAAAAACTGCGGGAAATGAAGTATATGGATTTGTTAAAAATACACAGATCTCATTTTTAAAGAATAAGTCTTTAAAAATTAGAGGTCTTTTTGGAGAAAAAGAAACTTTTATTGATGGACTTTTTACAGATCCTGAAGAAATTAAAAATCTTAATTTAGATTTAATTATTCTTGCAGTAAAATCTTTTGATACTGAAAGAGCAATTTTTCAAATAAAAAAATTTATTAAATCTAATACTTTATTACTTTTGGCTCAAAATGGTTATGGAAATTATGAAATTGCCACTAAAAATTTAGGCAAAAATAGGGTAATTCTTTCAAGGATAATTTTTGGAGCAAAGCTTATTGAATCAGGTTTTTCAGAGGTTACAGTTTTTGGGGATGATGTAGTAATAGGGCAACCTGAAAATGCAATTTCAGAAGAAATTTTAAAAATAATAGCTCATACATTCAATCAAGCAGGTATACCCACAAAAATTTCTAATAAGGTTTATTCTGATTTATGGGATAAAATCATTTATAATTGTGCCCTTAATCCCTTAGGAGCTATTTTAGAGTGTAGTTATGGAGATTTAGCTTCTCAAAAAGAAACCAGGATTTTGATAGATAAAATTATAGAAGAAATATTTATAGTTATTCACTTTCATAATATAAAACTTAACTGGAATAATGCTGAAGAATATAAAAAATATTTTTATCAAAAGCTTATTCCTCCAACTGCCAATCATTATCCATCTATGTATTATGATCTTAAATCAGGTAAAAAAACCGAAATAGAAGCTTTAAATGGAGCTATTGTTAAACTTGCAGAGGAGAAAAATATAAATGTTCCTTTTAATAAATTTATAACTCTTATTATAAAAGCTAAAGAAGCTTTAATTTAAATTTAATCAGACTCTAAAAAATTTATTTTTTCAACTTATTTTACATGTAAATTTTTCAAGGATTAGTAAGCAAAAAGGCAAAATGATAGGCTCAAATTTTAATTAAAATTGGAAACATTTTTAATTTTACATAATATATATTATCGGAAGTATTTATTTTTTTAAAAAAATTGTTTTTTTCAAAATTATATTAGCAAAAAAACGAAAATCAAAAATCATTTTTCATTAAGTTATCTTATAATACTTATCATAAAATCAAATTATTAAAATTAAATTTTAATAAAATTTCTAATTATGGTATAGGTTTAACTGAGCCATGCTTTAGTTGAGCTTTTTTTCAAATTTTAGTCTACTTTTTCTGAATAAGCTTTAAAAGGTTTTATATCAAAAATAGGTGTTCCATCAAACATATCTATTCTTTTTACTTTTATAATATTCTCTTTTACTTCCAAAACATCTAATATAGAAAGACCTATGGGATTTGGTCTAATTGGGGAACAAGTACTAAATACCCCGGTAGGTTGTTCTTGTTTATGAGGTGGTCTTTGGATAAGTTTATCCTTAGTAAAAGGAGGAGATTTATGAAAGCAAAACAAGACTACTATTTTATCACCTGGTTTTATGTCTTTTAGACCCTCTTTATATTCTGGATTAATAATTAATTCCCCTTCTACATCAGAATAACTCCAATGTCTTGGAATAGAAGTTGCTTTAGTTTTTACATATCCAATAGGTTTAAAAACATATTCCATATTTTATAATTTTAAATATTATATGATAATTCGAAAAGTAAAGCTTGATGATATTGAAAAATTTACAGAAAGTTATATTAAGGCTTATCAAGAATTTAGTAATTATAAATATACAACAAAAGGTGACATTAAAAATTATTTCAAGTGGCTTTATAAAAGAGATAAAGAGGGTTTTATAATAGCAGAAGAAGATAAGATTTTTATAGGATGTGTAGCTGGAGATTCCAATTGGATAAATTATGAAGGTGAAAAGGTCTTAGAAATACATGAAATATTTGTTATTCCAGAATATAGAAAAAGAGGAATCGGTACCCTTCTTTTAAAAGAGATTATAAGTTATGGAATAGAAAAAAAGAGAAAAATGGCAGAATTATGGGTAGGAAAAACCAATTATAATGCTATTAAATTTTATAAAAATTTTGGATTTAAAGAAGCAGGAGAATTAGGTAAATGGTTGAGAATGACAAAATCATTAAACTTCTAAAAACATTAGTAGAAATTGAATCTCTAAGTAAAAGAGAAGATAAAATAAAGGAATTTGTAAAAGCCTATTTGATAAATTTAGGATATAAAATAGTAGAGGGAGATTACTATATAGCAACTCAATCTAATTCAGATTTGATAGTTGCTACCCATTTGGATACAGTTTCAATAAAGAATCAATTTTTTACAGATGGAATTCACGCTTACGGAACAGGAGTATGTGATGCAAAAGCAAGTGTTACTGCTATGCTTATTGCAGCTGAGAAAAAACTTAATTATACTTTAGCCTTCTTTTGTGATGAAGAAGAAGATGGTCTTGGCTCAAAAGAATTTGTAAAATCTTGGAATAAAGGTAGGTTTGCAATTATAATGGAGCCAACCAATTTAAAAATAGCTTCTAAACATTATGGAAGTTTTGAACTTATAGTAGAAATTCAAGGAGAAGAGGCTCATGGTGCTTTTCCTGAAATAGGTATTAATGCTATAGATAAAGCCTTTGAACTTTATAATAAATTAAAGGACAAAAAATTAAAAATTACTCCTTTAAAAATTAATAGTGGATCAGAAGAATATATAATTCCTAATATTTGCAAAATAAAGTTTGAAATTTTTCTTAATCCTATAGAAAAAATATCTGATTATTTGAAAAAAATTGAATTTATAAAAAATTTTGGTAAATATGAGATACAACATGCTTATGAAGGATATATTAGCAGAGAAGTAGTTAATTATCTTGAAAAGGCTTTAAAAATGGCTAAATTAAATATTTCTCACATGGAAATAAAATCTTGGACAGATGCTTTAAATTTAAAGGAAAAATTTGATGTAGTAGTTTGGGGTCCTGGAAGTTTGGAATTTTGCCATACTAAAAAAGAGAAAATAAAAATAGAAGAAATTATAAAAGCTGTGGAAGTCTTATTTTTCCTTAATTTTCTTTTTCCTTCTAAAGAGTAACCAAGATATATATAAAGGAGGCTTTATTAAGGTTCTTAAAAAGATAGCTGAAGCAAAAGATCCAAGAGCTAAAATTGAGATTAATTTTTTCTTCATATTTTATTTAATAATTATAAACCCTTTTCTTGAAATATAAAATTTTAAGAGTTAAATTTTTTAAAAATGGAGCTCTCTCCTATTTTCCCAATGCAACCTATTCCATATTTTGGAGAGGAATTGATTGGAGAATGGATTTTTGAACCTAAAATTGATGGATGGAGACTTCAGATAATAAAATATGAAAATGAAAAAATAGAATTTTGGGGAAGAAGATTAGAAAAAAATCCAAATTGGACCCAACATCTTTTATATTTAATCTCTTATTTAAGGCACCTTCCTAATGGTACATTATTAGATGCTGAACTTTATTCTACCAAAGGAAGAAGAGGTATTCCTTCAGTCTTAGCAAGAACTAAATTTGCTGATCCAATAATTTATATATTTGACATCATATTTTTAAATAATATGTTTTTGGGAGACAAACCTCTTAAAGAAAGAAAAAAAATTTTAGAAAGTATATATTTTAATCCTCCTTTTTATTTATTAGAATACAAAATATTAAAAGATTGGGAAAAGGCTTTAAAAGAATGTTTAAACAAGGGGTTTGAAGGTATAGTTATAAAAAATCTTGCTTCACCTTATATTATTTCTAAAAATGCTCCTATTGCTACTCACTATTGGAGAAAAATAAAGGGGTAAAAAGAAAATGTCAATAAGTCGGTTTCAAGTTATGGCTACTCTTCAAGCAGCAAGAGCTTATGTATTGGGATTTTCCTTGGAAGAGGCTAAAAGTTTTGGATTAAATAGAGCTATCTTTTATGCAGCGGCTAAAAAAGGTTTTAAATCCTTAAGAGGATTTAAAGGTAAAGTGAAATTTCCGAGATGGAAACTAATTCGTAAATTTTCAGAAAACGAAATTAAAGAAATAGAAAAAAATTTTTCTATTGAAAGATTAGGAGATGAAATGGCTTATTGTGTTAGAGTAAATAACCAAAGGTTATTTGTAATCGGAGAAGAAATACAAACTCCAGAGGATTTTGAAAAACAAGTAGAAACGAGATTTAAAGGAAAGTTTGAAGAAGCTTGGAGGCAAGCTTTAGAAATTGTTAAAAGTTATGATAAAGGTGTTTTACTTTCTCAAAGATATTTTTATGAGGCAGTTTATAAACCAAGAAGAGATGAACTTGTTGAAAAATGGTCTCAATTGTTAAAATAAATATTTAATTTAATTGACAATTATAAATTTCTATCCTAACATTTAAATCAAGGGGGGGTGAAAAAAATGGAAAAACAAAATACATTTACTGATGAAAGTGATGAAGTTATTCGTTGTTGTATCTGTAAAAAACAAATTGTATATCCTGAAAAATGGTATAAAGTAGATAAATATTATTGTGAAGATTGTTATGAGGATTTAGTTCAATCTTTACAAATATCAGAAAAGAAAATCCTAGATGCCTAAAAACATAAAAAAAGATCTTTTAAGCCGTTTAAATATTCTTTCCATCTCTGCAAGATATGATAATTCTTGTAGTAGCTCATATGGGAAAAGAGAAACCTATCCTTATGATATTAGTAATTCTTATTTAAGTGGAATTTGTCGAACTTGGCTTTCAAATGGAAGATATATTTCGCTTTTAAAAATTTTAATGACAAATTTTTGTATAAATAATTGTAAATATTGTATAAACAGAAGACAAAATGATATTCCACGTGCTATCCTTACACCTAAAGAGATAGCAGATATTACTATAGAATTTTATAAAAAAAATTATATTGATGGTCTTTTTCTGAGTTCAGGTATTTACCGTGATCCTGATTATACAATGGATCTTATGATAAGGGCTGTTAAAATTCTTAGATATAAGTATCATTTTAATAGATATATTCATTTAAAATTAATTCCTGGTGCATCAAGAGAACTAATAGAAGAGGCTTTTAGAGTTGCAGACAGGGTAAGTTCAAATTTAGAATTTGCTACTGAAGAGAGTCTTAAAAAACTTGCACCAGACAAGAGTTTTGTTAAGGTCTATCAACCTTTAAAAATAGTAAGAGAAATTTATGAAGAAAAAGGATTAAAGGCTCCTGCTTCCACTCAAATTATTATTGGAGCAACTCCTGATACAGATAAAACTATTTTAAGTGTTTCTGAAAAACTTTACCATAAAAGGATGGTAAGAAGAGTTTATTATTCAGCTTATATCTCTATAAACAAAGATAAAGATTTACCTCTTATTGAAAAACCACCTTTTTTACGAGAACATAGACTTTATCAAGCAGATTGGCTTATAAGATTTTATGGATTTAAATTAGAAGAACTTTTTGAAGATTCTGAAAATCTTCCTCTTGAGATAGATCCTAAACTTGCCTGGGCATTAAGACATTTAGAATTTTTCCCCTTAGAACTTACTAAAGCAGATTATTATGAACTTATTAGAGTTCCTGGAATAGGACCGATCTTGGCTATGAAAATAATTCAAGCAAGAAAATATGGAGAACTTTCAATAGAAAGTTTAAAAAAATTAGGAGTACCTTTGAAAAAAGCTAAATATTTTATTACTATAAAGGGAAAAACTCCTTTAGGTCTAACTAAAAAAGAGACAAGGTTTTTTGAAGAAAGACAGCTTAATCTTTTTGTTAGTTTTCCTTCAACTCTTCTATTTTTACATCAAAATCAAGATAATATAAGTTTTCCGAAGGCTTGATTTTTATGATATCTTTCAGAGTGATTTTCTTATTTTTCTA
>CALLJG010000011.1 GCA_938091335.1 uncultured Thermodesulfobacterium sp. | reverse complement strand
CTCTCACCTTGATTGCGAGTGCACCTGGCTTTGTTCGGCGCGAGATCAAAGTGAACACATTAGCCGACCAAACCATCTTCAAGGAAGTCGCCCTAAAGCCTGAAACCAAAGGCGCTGCGAAAATTCGTGTGGAAGGACTTGAAGTCACCATCGCAGATGAGGCGGTCTTCACCATAGACGCAACAGGTCAGCAATTAACTCTGGCGGAATACCGAGACTACACTCGCCAGCGTGTGCGGTTCCATGCACCCACGCTCCGAGACCTTAGGACCATCTGGGTGAACTCCCAACGCCGTCGGGCTTTTCTGGAGGATTTACGCCGATCCAGCATTCACCCAGAGATTTTAGCCGAAGTAGAAGGATGCACCGAAGCAGATTCTTATGACATTCTCGCCCATATTGCTTTTGGAGTCCCCATCCGCACGCGTAGTGAACGAGCTAACGCTTTTCTTAACCGAGAACAAAGCTTTCTCAGGCGCTATGGAGACAAGGCTCGCCAAGTAATCTTAGAACTGTTAGACAAGTATCGTGCGGGTGGGGTAGAACAACTGGAACCAGAGATTTTTGGTGTTTCCCCATTCCGCGAATGGGGTGGTGTGGTGAAGATTAGCAAATGGTTTGGCGGAGTTGAACGCCTTGGGTATACCCTTCAAGAAATGCGTGAGCGAATTTATCCCATGTCGGAGGTGGAAGTATGAACAATCGCCCCCAAACTCGTGAGACTTTGGCAAATGAGATCTGGCGTGCCTGTGACATCCTCCGCCGTGACAATAACTGTGGCGGAATCATGGAGTATGTTGAGCATCTTTCCTGGCTTCTTTTTCTGCGCTTTTTGGATGCCCAGGAAGAGGAATGGGAGATGCAGGCTCACCTTGCAGGGCGCGAGTATCGTCCAATTTTGGAACCACCCTATCGCTGGCGCGACTGGGCTACAAAAGATTGGCCTGCTGACAAACTGCTCGCCTTTGTCCACGGAAAACTCATTCCCCATCTGCAGAACCTTGGTGGCGATCGACTACGCGACATCATCCGGGGCGTCTTTGCCGAACGCAATGTCATTGTGTGTGCCTCTGGCTATAACCTCAAAGAGGTCATCTCCATCATCAACCGCATCGATTTCCACAGCCAAGACGACATCTTCACCGTTTCCCAAGTCTATGAAGAACTGCTACGACGCCTCGGAAACGAAAACCGTTTAGCGGGAGAGTTTTACACTCCCCGCCCAGTTGTGCGCTTTATCGTGGAAATTGTCAATCCTCAAATCGGCGAAACAATCTACGATCCCGCTTGCGGAACCTGTGGCTTTCTTGCGGAGGCATACCTTTGGATGAAGCGCCAAGAAAAAACCATAGAAGACCACAAGACGCTACAAGAGCGCACGTTCTTCGGACAGGAGAAGAAGCCAATTCCAGCGCTCTTGGGGTTGATGAACATGGTCTTGCATGGCGTAACAGCGCCACGCATCTTGCGCAAGAACACGCTGGAGGAGAACATCCGCCAGGTCACCGAGCGCTACGACGTCATCATGACCAATCCACCCTTTGGCGGAACAGAAGGGCGCCACATTCAGCAAAACTTCCCCGTGAAATCGCAGGCAACGGAGTTGCTCTTCTTACAGCACATCATGAAAAAACTGAAACCCCGAGATGGAGCGAGGTGTGGTATGGTTGTGCCTGAAGGTACTCTCTTCCGCAGGGAAGCTTTCGCAGAGGTAAAGCAGTCGTTGTTGGAAGAGTTCAACCTCCACACCATCGTAAGCCTCCCACCTGGCACCTTTGCTCCTTACTCCGATGTCAAGACTGCGCTCATCTTCTTTGAGCACCCCGGACCAACAAGGGAGATTTGGTATTACGAACTCAAACCACCAAACTGGATAGACCGAGAAGGAAGAGAAAGGGAAGGCACGCGTTTCACTAAACAATATCCAATCAAAGACGAGCACTTTGAAGAGGCACGCAGACTTTGGAAGGCTTGGGATGCTTACAGAAAAGGTCAAGGTCCCCGCGAATCTTGCCTTTCCGAGCGCTCTTGGATTGTGTCAATAGAGGAAATTAAGAAGCGTGGTTACGATCTCACCGCTCGAAACCCAAATCGCAAGGAAACCGAATCTCTTCCGCCACCAACGGAAATCGTTGCCAACCTTTTGGAGCGCGAACGGGAGATTTTAAGCATCGTTGAAGAACTGAATGAACTCCTTGGCAACAACAAGGAGGGAACGCAAGCATGAGCGAGGGACCCTACAAACTCCCCGAGGGCTGGAAATGGGTGAAGTTGGGGGAAGTGTGCGAGATTTTGCAAGGCAAAACGCCTCCAAAGAACGCTTACACTAGTGAGCAGACCCCAATCAAAATGCTAAAGTTTAGGGATCTCACGGTCGACGGACGCATCGTTTGGGACAACAATGAGCGAGGATTTGTTCACAGCGATGAGAAGTGGCGATATGTAGCGCTCGGAGATGTTCTTATTACAGCCGCAGCCCACACTCCTGAGCAAATTGGTAAAAAGGTTGCTATCGTTGACCATATCCCTGCTGAATACTCACGAGTGGCAGTTACCGGAGAACTGCTAATTTTCAGAGCGTTGCCGCATTTACTTGACAGTTACTGGCTTCGGCATTGGCTTGCTTCGGCGGATGGATACAAGTTGTTGCAAACTCAAGTTAAGGAAAAGCATCTCGTGCAAAGTAGAGCCCAAAACATTCCTATCCCCCTCCCCCCTCTCCCCGAGCAAAAACGGATTGTGGCGCGGATTGAGGAGTTGATGGAGCGGATAAGGGAAGCACGACGCCTAAGGGAAGAAGCCAAGCAAGATGCTGAGCGCCTCTGGCAGTCTGTGCTTGCCGAAACCTTCCCCCGCCCTGGCGCCGAACTCCCCGAGGGCTGGCGATGGGTGAGGTTGGGGGAAATCTTCGATCTTCAGCAGGGAACAGCTATGTCACCAATGCGCCGACTTGGTCGCAACCCAAAACCCTTTCTGCGCACAAAGAACATTCTTTGGGGCTTGGTCAACGTGTCGTCTGTAGATGAAATGGACTTCACAGAGGAAGAGGTGGAGCGCCTTCGCCTGCAACCGGGCGACCTTCTCGTGTGCGAAGGGGGAGAGGTTGGGCAGACGGCCATCTGGGAGGGCCAGCTTCCTGTGGCACTTTATCAAAACCACATTCACCGGTTACGCCGGAAGAGCGATCATGTAGAGCCTCGTTTTTTCATGTACTGGATGCAGGCCGCATACCAGGTTTTTCGAGCATATCAAGGAGCAGAAAGTAGGACAGCCATACCCAACCTTTCAGGACGACGTCTCAAGGCCTTCCTTGCTCCCCTTCCCCCACTTCCCGAGCAAAAACGCATCGTGGCGCATCTTGAGGCGGTGCAAGAGCGAATAAAGGCGATCAAGGAAGCTCAAGCACATACAGAAGCTGAGCTCAAGCGGTTGGAGCAGGCTATTTTGGAAAAAGCGTTCCGAGGGGAGTTGTGAGCGAAAAAGAAGTCACTTCTTTCAGGCAGCAGTTTCAGTTCCTGTCAAGCGCGTTGGAGGGTGTGCAGCAACCCACCTACTGTTGCTTAATGGACATCGTGGCACAATTATGAAAAGCGAGACTGTTCAATCTTCGTTGAAAGGAGGAACGAGGATGAAAGTTCTGGTCGTTGGTGGTGGAGGGCGCGAACATGCGCTGGTTTGGAAAATCGCTCAGAGCACAAAGGTGAGTGAAATTTATTGCGCCCCAGGAAACACAGGTATCGCCAAAATTGGCAAAGTGCATGAACATCAGTGCAAAGTTGCAATTTGCCAATGAATAATTTAAACTAAAACTTTAAGAATGAGTATTGATGGAAAAGTCCTCATTAATTCTAAGTTAGCAAACTATCTTTAGTAAAAGAAGGGGGAATAAAGATTGAAAACAAAGAAGATAGAATTAAAAATTGGTGGGATGCATTGTGTAATGTGTGCAACCGTTGTAAGTAAAGCTCTCAAAAAGGTTGAAGGGGTTGTAAATGCTGAGGTAAACTTTGCTACTGAGAAAGCAGTGGTTGAGTTTGTGCCAGGTAAAGTGGATATTGAAAAGTTAAAAAAAGCTATAGAGAATGCTGGCTACAAATATCTCGGAACCGAAGAAAGGACCCAAGAAAAAGTTGATAGATTTCATGTTTATCGTGTGATTACAGGTTTCACCATAGGCATTATCCTCATGTTTTTAGGCTTTATTCATGTTTATGAATTATTTGAAGCAAGATTAGTTGCTTTTGGTATGGCAATTCCTGGCTTTCTCTTTGTATCTCTTCCAATTCTTACAGGTGCCTTTCGCTCACTGAAAAATTTCACACTAAGCATGGAAGTGATGTACACAATAGGAATTAGTGTGTGTTTTATTGCAGGTGTTCTTGCCACTTTTGGAATTCTTGCTATAGAATTTATGCTTTTTGATTCTGCACTCCTTCTTGCTGCTTTTCTCATGCTTGGAAGGATCCTGGAGCAAAGAGCAAAAGCAAGTACTACCAAAAGCCTTAAAAAATTGCTTACATTACAACCAAAAAAAGCAAATGTATTGAGAGAAGGAGTCGAAGTAGAAGAGAATGTAGAATTCCTTAAACCTGGTGATATTGTTGTTGTGAGAGCAGGTGAAAGAATTCCCTCAGATGGAACTGTGCTAGAAGGCTGGTGCTATATTGATGAATCAATGCTTACTGGTGAATCATTCCCTAGATTGAAAAAAGAAGGAATGAAGGTTATAGGTGGTACAATTGCAAGAAAAGGCACGATAAAAGTGAGAATCGAAAAAGTGGGTGCAGAGACTGTACTTGCACACATTATTCAACTTGTGAGCGAAGCAATGAACTCCAAACCCAGAATTCAAAAAGTTGCTGATAAGGTAGTAAAATTCTTCATTCCTCTTGTACTTTTTATAGGCATTACCACATTTCTCTTTTGGTATTTTTTAATGCATGAAAGTTTTCTCTTTTCACTCTCAGTTTTGATTGCAGTCCTTGCAGTTGCCTGTCCTTGTGCTTTAGGACTTGCTACACCTGCTGCAATTACTGTAGGCATTGGTAAAGGTGCAGAACTTGGAATTTTTATAAAAGATGCATATACATTCGAAATCGGAGAAAAAGTGAGTACAGTTGTGTTTGATAAGACTGGAACATTAACCTCTGGTAAACCAAAAGTGCTGAAATTTTACAATAAACCTGAATTTGATAGAAAATTCATTTTAAAGCTTGTTACAACAGTTGAAAGTAAAAGTATGCATCCTTTGGCTGAGGCTATTGTTGAGTACAGCAAAGAAAATTTTTATGCTAAGATTGAGGATTTTGAGGAATTTGAAGGCAGGGGTATTAGAGCTATTGTGGAGGGAACAGAGGTTATTTTAGGAAGTGAAAAGATGCTTGAGAATTTTGAAATTAAAATTGACCAGGATTTCCAAAAAATAATTAGAAACGTAGGAGAAAAGGGACAAAGCACTGTTTTTGTTGCACTGGATAGAAAACTTGCCGGAATTTTCATAATTGGAGATGAAATAAGAATAGATACTAAGGATGTTGTGGAGAAGTTAAAAGAAGATGGAATTAAAACTGCGATTGTCACAGGGGATAATGAAAAAAGTGCAACTCATATAGCCAAAATTCTAGGGATTGACAAAATTTTTGCAAATGTGATGCCTGATAAAAAGGCAGAAATTGTAAAAATGCTTGCAAGAAATGGCGAGATTGTATGCTTTGTGGGCGATGGAGTAAACGATGCTCCTGCACTTGCTTCTGCACATTTAGGTATTGCGATGGGAAGAGGCACAGATGTTGCTATAGAAAGCGGAGATATTGTACTTGTAAATGATAGAATTAGGGATGTATACACATTCCTGAGATTGAGCAGAAAGGTAATGTCTAGAGTAAGACAGAATATCTTCTGGGCATTTGCCTATAACTTTGCACTAATTCCAGTTGCAGCAGGCGCATTACATCCCATTGGAATCACAATAAAGCCTGAGTTGGCAGCTCTTGCAATGGCATTAAGCTCAGTGAGTGTGTTGCTACTTTCTCTATCTTTAAAAAGATTTAGATAATAAGAAAGAGCAGACTCAAAATAAAGAAAGCTTAATTAGTGGAAGAACCAATAGTAAACAAAAGAATATACAATGTTTTTAAGTTTCAGCCATTCAAAGATCTTCAATTTATTTTTATGCTTTTTACTTAGCTTATTAATTTTAGTTAGTCCTGTTGACAAAAACGATTCCAAAAGGTATATTTTTGATATCCTATGTCCTCTTTAAAATCATTTAATGTTCTTGTAATATCTGATGAAGTAGAAAAGCTTTATGATATTTTTGAGTCAATTGGTATTACTTTAAGAAAATCTTTTCAACAAAAAAAACAAACCCTCTCAAATTTATCTTTTTATGATATAGCATTTCTTGATATAGACACAGAAGGATGGGAAAACAGACTAATGAAACTAAAACAATATATACCAGTAATTACTTTTGGCAACTCTGACCTTAAAAAGGCAATAAAATCAATGAAATTAGGCGCAACAGACTTTTTACAAAAACCCTTAAAAAGTGAAGAGCTTAAAGAGATTTTTGAAAATTTTAAAGATAAACCACAAATAGAAATAGAGGGAATAATAGGTACAAGCAAGATAATGGATAATGTTTATTGTGGTATAAGAAAGGCAGCTCTTACAGATAGTAATGTTCTTATTACTGGTGAGTCAGGCACAGGTAAAGAGCTTGTTGCAAGAGCAATTCACAAATTAAGCGAAAGAAAAGAAAAGCCCTTTGTTGTTATAAACTGTACAGCCATTCCAGATACTTTACTGGAATCAGAACTTTTTGGTTTTGAAAAAGGGGCTTTTACAGGGGCAAACTATACAAAAAAAGGATTAATTGAATGGGCTAATGAAGGAACCTTATTTTTTGATGAAATAGGAGATGTGTCACCACTTTTTCAAACAAAAATCCTCAGAGTGATTCAAGAAGGTGAATTTATAAGAATAGGAGGAACATCATATATAAAAGTAGATGTTAGATTCATCGCAGCTACAAATAAAGATCTTCTTAAGGCATGTAAAGAAGGCACCTTTAGAGAAGATCTTTTTTATAGATTGAATGTCATTCATATAGAAATCCCTCCTTTAAGAAGCAGAAAAGAAGATATTCCTGCTTTAGTTGAACATTTTATAAAAAAACATTCCTCGAAAAGAAAAGATCTTCAAGTTAGAGGAATTACAGATGAAGCTCTTGATGTTTTAATGAATTACTCTTTTCCAGGAAATATAAGAGAACTTGAAAACATTATAGAAAGAGCAATTGCATTTACAAACTCTGCAGAGATAACTGTTAAGGATCTTCCAGCTTATTTACAAAAAAATTCAATCTCTAAAAAACCTCTTCAGGGAACACTAAAAGAAGCAATTAATAATTTTGAAAAAGAACTAATTTGGTCAGCATTGCAAAAAAGTAGAGGTAATATCTCTAAAGCAGCAAAAATTCTTGGAATACATCGCCAACAACTCCAACGCAAACTAAAACAATTTAAAATTGCTACATAAATTTAAATGAAACAAAATGTTGCTTTTTTATAACGTTTTTTATACAATTTATCTCTTTAAAGATTAAATATGCAACTATATGTTGCAATAAATATTTACTTTTATCAATGAACCTTTATTTTTACTAAATTTCTAATATGGCATATTTGTTGCATACTTAAAAATAAGTAACGAAAATAAGTAAACGAAAAAAGTTTGAAGAAGATAAAAGATATGGTTGTATTAATATAATTTTCTAAATCAAAAGAGTTTAACAGACTTAGAAAAAAGCTGAAAAAAGCAAGAAAAAAGGAAAATAAAAGAACTAAAAAGAGGGGGGTGTGAAATGAGTAAGTTAAGAAAAGTTTATGAATTTATGATGGCTGGGGCAATATATCAGGCCCGATGGGAAAAACAGATGGCAGATAATATTTTAAAAAACAAAAAGAGATTATTAATTTTAATTGCTCTTCTTTCTCCAATTCTTATAGTATCTCTTCTTTGTGCAGCAGATATTCTTGGTGGTAAAGCAGCTTATGCACCAGCTCATTACACTACAACAATATTTATAGCCTCGATAACAGTAGGTTTTGCAGCAGGCTTAATTACAGGGTGTATAGGAGCTGGTGGAGGCTTTATTATTACACCGGCTCTTATGGCAGCAGGTGTTAAAGGAATTTTAGCAGTTGGAACTGATCAGTTTCATATCTTTGCAAAAGCTATTATGGGAACTATTGTTCATAAAAAGCTTGGTAATGTATGTGTTGGATTAGCAATTGCCTTTGTTCTTGGTTCTGTTTTAGGTGCAACAACTGGAGGTTACATACAAAGAAGTATTTATAACATAAATCCTGTTTTAAGTGAGGCATTCATAAGTGTTATATATGCTTCCATACTTGGGTTTCTAGGAATTTATGGTTTAAGAGACTATATAAAACTTAGTATAGCTCGTAAAAAAGGTATAACAGTGAGTGCAGATGTACATGGTGCGCCTTTGACAACAACACAACTTGCACTTAATATCCAGAAAATTAAAATTCCTCCTATGATTTATTTTGATGAAGATTTTGGAGGAAGAAGAATATCTTGGTTATTTGTTAGTATGTGTGGGTTCTTAGTTGGTCTTCTTGCAGCAGTTATGGGAGTTGGTGGTGGTTTTATAACCTTTCCACTTTTTGTGTATGTACTAGGGGTATCCACACCTACTACAGTTGGAACGGATTTATTACAAATAATATTTACTGCAGGTTATTCATCAATAACTCAATATGCAATTTATGGATATGTTTTCTATACACTTGCAATGGGTCTTCTTTTAGGTTCACTTATTGGAATTCAGATTGGTGCTCTTACAACAAAGGTTGTTCCTGGAATGGTTATTAGAGGTTTTTGGGTACTTACAATTTTAGCAGGTTTTGCAAATAGAGCAAGTGTTGTTCCTGATAAATTAAGAAGTCTTGAATTGTGGACAATTTCTAAATCAATATGTGACACTATAATACTTATTGGAAATATCATTTTCTGGGCTGCAATTGCAGCGTTTGCACTTTGGGTTTTAAGTAGTTTCTTTAAAAACTTAAAAACTCTAAGAGAGGAGGTATAGCTATGGTTACTGAGAAAAAACATTTCACATGGGGATTAATTTTACTGATAAGCTTTATTGGTGTACTTATATTAATATTTTCACCCTTATTTCCTGGTGGTTTAAATGGATTGGAATATGCTGATGAGTTATTTAACAAATTAGCTAAAGGTTCTTGTTATCATATTCCAAAGTTAAAGAAAGATGTTGAAAATTTTAAAGGTAAAGTACTTGATATAGTGATTGATGTAAAGAAACCTACAGATACGCCTGGTGATGCAGAAAAAAGAGCAGAAAGAATTGCTAAGGTCTTTATGACAAATGGAGCTAAAGCAGAAGTAGAAGGTTCAAAAGTTCATATAATAGCTGATTTGGGAGCTATTATGGCTGCTGCTCTTGAAGATTCAGATCAAATGTACCATAACAACGGAGATTATATAAAGAAAAAATATGGAGTTACAGATGATGAAAAAATGAAACAAATGTTTAGGCAGTGGCATAATGCATTTAGTGAAATACATAAAAAATTTATACTTGAGAAAAAGGTACAAGAGGCTACTGTGGTAAAAAATGTTATGATAAAAGCTATTGAACCTGCATATAATTTTTATGGAATACAAGCTATAAAAATTTCTGAAAAGGTAGGGCTTGCTGCAGGTCTTCTTATTTTTTATGTTCTTTATACAATTTGGTATGGTTTTGGGGTTTTGTATTTATTTGAAGGTTTAGGTCTTTCTACAAAAAAAGCAAAAGTAAAAAAGGAGGTATAAGATGTCAATTGGACCTTGTCCTTTAATAAAGGTAGATAAAATACTTGTAGCCACAGATGGCTCTGAGGCAGCAAAATCTGCAGCACAGGCAGCTATTGAGCTTGCAAAAACTTGTGGAAGTACAGTTTATGGTATATGTGTTGCAGAAGTACCAACTTTTGCAGCAGAGTTTATTGAAACCCTTCCACAGGTAATTGAGATAATGGAAAAAAGAGCAAAACAAGTTCTTGAGAAGGTAAAAGAAATTGCAGATAAGGCTGGGGTAAAATGTGAAACTATAAGTTATATAGGATCAGAACCTTATAAATACATAATTGATGAAGCAATAAAAAACAGTGTTGATATTATAGTTCTTGGTAGAAAAGGTTTAATGCTTGGTGCCGTTGGCAAAAAAGTAATTAGAAATGCTCCTTGCAAAATTTTAGTAATTCCTATTGGAACAACTCTTAAATTTGACAAGATACTTATTGCAACTGATGGCTCAGTATATAGTAACATAGCCGCCTCTGAAGCAATAGGCATGGCAAAAAGATTTAACAGCGAGCTTATTGCTGTTTCAGTTGCAAAAAAGGATGAAAATATTCTTTATGCAGAAGAGTCAGTAAAAACAGTTAAAGAGGCTGCAGAGCGTGAAGGTGTGAAAATTCAAATAGTTGTTGAAAAGGGAGAGCCTTTTGAACAGATTGTTAACATAGCAAATAAAAATAATGTGGGTCTTATAGTAATGGGTGTATACGGTAAGACAGGTATTGAAAAATTCTTTATAGGTAGTGTTACTGAAAGAGTTATTGGTACAGCAACTTGTCCTGTTTTAGTTGTTAAAAAGAAGTAATAATTTTTTTCATAATTTTTTAGTAGAGAAAAACCTATACTCTATAAATTCCAATGCCGAGGGCGGGACTCGAACCCGCACGGGGCTAAACCCCAGTGGATTTTGAGTCCACCGCGT
This sequence comes from uncultured Thermodesulfobacterium sp., assembly GCA_938091335.1. GTDB lineage: Bacteria > Desulfobacterota > Thermodesulfobacteria > Thermodesulfobacteriales > Thermodesulfobacteriaceae > Thermodesulfobacterium. The sequence continues at coordinate 60,689 of CALLJG010000011.1, read as the reverse complement.
CTTCCAATTCCGCCACCTCGGCTATTTCAAAACTGAAATATATTCTAATAAAATTTGAAATTTTTACAAGACTAAGTATACTTTAAGTAAAAAATCAGCCTAAAAGAGGAGTAAAGTCTATGGCTGGACATTCTCATTGGGCTCAAATAAAAAGAAAAAAAGCAGTTCAAGATGCAAAAAGAGGACAACTTTTTACAAAACTTATTAGAGAAATTATGGTAGCAGTAAAAACTGGAGGAAGTGGGGATCCTGAGATAAATCCTCGATTAAGAAATGCTATTCAAGTAGCAAAAGCAGCTCATATGCCAAAAGAAAATATAGAAAGAGCTATTAAAAAAGCTCTCGGTTTAGAAGAGGGGATTCAATATGAAGAAGTTATTTTTGAAGGTTATGGCCCTGGTGGGGTTGCTATTTTAATTAATGCTATTACTGATAATAGAAGAAGAACTGTTTCTGAATTGAGACATATTTTTAGTAAATTTGGAGGAAGTCTCGCAGAACCAGGAGCTGTATCTTGGATATTTGAACAAAAAGGTCTTATAGTAGTCTCTAAGAAAGATGAAGATAAAGTTTTGGAAATAGCTATAGAAGAAGGAGCAGAAGACACTAAGGAATATGAAAGTGAGATAGAAGTTATTACTGATCCTGCTCAATTTGAAAAAGTAAAAAATGCTCTTGAATCAGCGGATATTGAAATAATCTCTGCTAAAATTACCATGGTTCCAAAATCTATTGTCCCAGTTAAAGATGAATCAATAGCTTCTAATCTTTTAAAACTTATGGAAGCTCTGGATGATTTAGAAGATGTTCAACAAATATATGCTAACTTTGATATTCCAGAAACCATTATGGAAAATTTAAGCAGATGAAAATTTTAGGAATTGATCCAGGACTTCATAACTTGGCTTTTGCTTTTTTAAAAGTTAAAAATGGAATTCCAGAATTAAAAATATGGGACACTTTTACTACTGATAAATTAAAAACAGATGTAGAAAAACTTACTTATCTTTTTAATTCCTTAAAAGATACAATTAAAAAATTAAAACCAGATATAATAGGAGTAGAAGATATTTTTGTTAAACCTTATTCAAAAGCAGGGACCAAACTTGCTCAAGCTCAAGCTATTGCATTGATTATAGCTGGTCTTTACCAAATTCCTATAAAAGTTTATCATCCTTTAGAAATAAAAAAATTTTTTACTCAATATGGAAAATCTAAAAAAGAAGAACTTTCTCATCTCTTAAATTTACTTATAAAAGAAAAAATTATCAAAGTAAAAAAAGACCTTAAACCAGATCCTCATAAAATGGATGCTCTTGCTATTGCCCTAATAATAGCTTGGGAATTAAATCAATAAAATGCTATATCAGATTAAAGGAAAACTAAAAGAGATAAATCCTCCAAATAAACTCATCTTACAAACAAATAATTTTATTTTATTGGAACTATTAATTCCTTTAAATTTGGTTGATCTTTTAAGAAAAAATTTTTTAGAAAAGGAGATCACTTTTTATGTGGTACCTATATTAAGAAAAAATGAATATATAGAAATATATGGATTTTTAAATAAAGATGAAAGAGAGCTTTTTATTAAATTAAACAATCTTTCAAAAATAGGACCAAAATTGGCTTTGAATTTGCTTTCTGTATTTTCTCCTGAAACTTTAAGAGAGGTAATTATTAATAAAAAAGTTCATGAACTTTCAAAAGTGCCTGGAATAGGTCCAAAAAGAGCTGAAAAACTTTATCTTGAGTTAAAATCTCTCTTTTTGAAACCCTTTCAGAAAGGGATCTTTCTTCCTCCTGAAAAAGAGATACTTCTTGAAGAAGCTAAGAGCTGTCTTATGAGTTTAGGATTTCAAGGTAAAGAGGTAGAAAAAATTTTATATAAAATTTTTGAAGAAACAGATACATTAGATACACTTATTAAAAAAGCTCTTAGGGAATTTTCACCTAAATTAAAAGAAGAAATCTATATAGGAGAAAACCCTTGATGGAAAAGTATTTTGTTACACCACAAAATATTCTTCTTGTAATAATTGATGTTCAAGAAAAACTTGTTAAAGTTGGAAAGAATTACGATTTTTGAGAAAGAAAGGGAATTAATAAAAAAGGTAAAAGGGAGATAAAAAAAGTAAAAAGAAAAAAATAGGTATATCCTAAAAAACTTGCTCCATAACCTGATAAACTTCTTGAAAAGGTTAAAGAAAGGCTAAAAATAGTTGAAAATACAGCATATTGAGTAGAAGAAAATTCCCTTTTACAAAGTTTAGTAAGAAAAGTAACAAACGCTGCTGTTCCAAGTCCCCCACTAAAACTCTCAAATAAAGAAGCAAAATAAACTGTTTCTTTAGGAAATCTTTCTAAAGAAGCAATAGTATACCCAAGATTAGAGATAGATTGAAAAAAACCAAGAATTAGCAAAGACTTTTTAATAGACCAGATATTAGTTAAAAAGCCTCCTAAAATAGAACCAATTATAGTAAAAATACTTCCTAAAGTTCCAGAAATAAGACCTATCTCAAGCCTATTAAACCCTCTATCTATCCAGAAAGGATATACCATAGCGCCAAGTAAAGCATCTCCGAGCTTATAAGTTAAAACTAACATAAGAATAAAAAACACTTTTTCTCTTTTAAATATATCTTTTAAAGCTCCTATAAATTGAAATCTAAAAGAAATAAAATTATCTTTATATCTAACTTTTAAAAAATTATTTAAAAATAAAAAAATACCACTTAAAAAACTTATAGTTCCTAAAATATAAAAGATTAATTCAAATTCTAAATAATGACTTAGAGCAACTACCCCTCCACCAAAAACAATAAGAGATATTCTATAAGCTGAGATTCTAAATCCATTAACTTTACCTAATATTTCTGAAGGTATCCATTCAACAACAAATCCATCAGCAGAAGTATCAAAAATTGCTGAAAAAAAAGTAAGAAAAAAGACAAAAATCAAAAAAAGTAAAGTAGCTGGAAATAAATTAGATAAAATAAAAAAAACTATTCCTATGTTTATAAGGGATAGACCCATCCAAAAGCTTTTATAAAAATATCTATCTATAAAAGGGGCAAAAAAGAGTCTTAAACTCCAAGGAAGTCCTACTATGGAAAAAAGTCCGATGGTTTCAAGATCAATTCCTTTGCTTCTAAAAAATACAGGAATAAAATTATAAAAAAAACCAAAAGGAAGACCAGAAAAAAAATAAATAAAACTTATGTAAAAAAACTTTTTAAACATCTTTAAAAAATTTTGATTTTCAAAAATTTTAAAAATAAATTATATTTTGGCAAACTTATTTATTAATACTTAACGAAAAATTATAGAAGTTTTACCTATATAAGCTTGAAAAATAAAGCTTTAAACAAAATAAAGAAAATAATAGGTAAGGAAAAAATAAAGACTAAGGATTATATGGATGGTTCTTCAAGACTGAAAAATTTGGTACCGAATTTTTCTAGCTAAATCTTTAACCTCTTTTATTTTTTCCCAATCTGGATTTTTTAAAGCTGGAAAAATAGTATTATTATGAAAAATGGGGTCTTCCTCAAGAGGATAACGAGATTCGTTTTTTGCAATTTCAAAAAAAAGTGTTTTCGGAACAGGAGAAAATTCAGCTAAATAGGGAGGTATCCTATGTTCTTTTAAAAATAATAAACTTTTTTTAAAGGCATCAAAATTTTCTCCTGGTATTCCATATAAAAGATAAGCTCCTATTTCTTTTTCTTTAAATCCTACTTCTTTAAGATAATTTACAGCTTGTAAAAATTCTTCTAAGCTTAACTTATTATCCAATCTTTCTTCAACTCTTTCAAGACCAATTCTTATAGTTTTAAATTCTGCTTTTTTTAACAATTTTGCAACTTCTCGAGTTATAAATCTTGCATGAATAGCATTAGGAGTATGAAACCTTACTTTAAGATTTTTAGAAATTATTTTTTCTAGTATAATACCAAGATGATTTTCAAAATCAAAAAGTAAGGCATCATCATAAAAAGCAAAATCTATAATTTTATGATTCTCATACCAAAACCTTATTTCTTCAAACACTTCTTCTGGATCTCTTTTTTTAAAATATGAGAAAAGAAGTTTAGAACCACAATAAGGACAATTGAAAGGACATCCATAACTTGTCATAACTATTACATAAGGACAATGAGATTGCATATCAAAAATAGGATAATCATTAATATAAGGCTGCTGAGAAGGTTCATATTTTTTCCTAATTTTTTCAAGAAATTTTTCTATATCCTCATTTACAATGTAAATAGGATAATTTTTATAATAAAGGGAAAGATGATTTTTAATATGCTCATAACAAAGCTTTACATAAATTCCTCCTATATAAATAGGAATTTCAGGATAATTAGAGGTTAAATACTCTAATAAGGCAAAAACTCCAGGATACCAATAAGTCATAGTACAAGTTAAAAAAATAGCTTTAAATCTAAGCGAATTTAAAATTCTTTTAAAAATATCTAAAGGAAGTCCATATCTATAAAATCTTCTTGGAATATCTTTAAAAAAAATAGGTTTGGGAATTACCTCTTTATAAAAATGGCCTATACCAAAATCCTTTCTTTTTGGCTTTTTTAAAAGTTCTGGATGAAAAGGATCTAGAAGATCCAAATAATAAATAGAATATCCAAGTTTTCTTAATTTACCCCCTAAAAGAAGTAAACCATAAGGTCTTAACCAAAAATCATAAGCTGCAAAATCATAAATCCATGGATTAATCAAAAGAAAATCATAAACCATTTAATTTATTTACAAATTTTATTGAAAAACTCATCATTTATTAAATCTTTAGGAATAAGTAAAAATGAAATACCTACAGATTTTTTAGTATAAATTAGATTTCCTTCTTCATTATACCAACCCCAATCTTTTTCTTTATAAATTTTTTTCTTACAATCAATTTGCCATTTATAAATTCCGTATTTTATACTTCTACATCTTTCCAATTCCTCTTTTTCTAAAGGAATCCATAAATATTCTCTATATTCTCCACTTGTTAACCAATATATCCAATAATCTTCACACCTTTTAGCTATATTTTCTCTGGGAAAATATAAAAGTTCTACTTCTATTTTTGAATCAGAAATTTTTTTAAAGGAATCCTGAATATAAAAAAGTTTTTCTCCCTGCTTATTTTCATTTATTAAAACCAAATTTTTATTTTTAGGAAAACTTAATTGTTCTGCCCTAACTAAAAAAATTAATCCTAAATTAATTAACATGATTATAAATAATTTTTTCATCATTTTTACCTCCTAATTTTTATTTTAAAATATCTTTATTTTTCAAACTTTTCATAAAACCCGCCCCCAACGGGATTCGAACCCGTGTCTCTGGCGTGAGAGGCCAGTATCCTAGTCCACTAGACGATGGGGGCTTTAAAAAATATTTCTCTTAAAAATAAACCATATTTAAAGCTATTTTTCAATCCTTAATTTAAGGAATTAAATTCATTTTAAGGACTTTTTTATTTCTTTATAAATTTCTGGTAGCTTAGAAAAAATAACTACTGCCTTTCTCCAAATACTTGCTTTTATAGCTGGAATTCCTGCTACTTCCTCCCCAGATAAAACTTCTCCTACTACTCCAGACTTTGCTGCAATTTTTGCACCTTTACCAATTTTAGAATAAGAGGCTATCCCTGTTTGTCCCCCAACCATTACATAATCTTCTAATACTGCACTTCCTCCAATTCCCACTTGAGCAACAAGAATATTGTGTTTTCCTATTCTCACATTATGCCCAATCTGAACTAAATTATCAATTTTAGTTCCTTCTTCTATTACAGTTTTACCAAAAACAGCCTTATCTATTGTTGTATTTGCTCCTATCTCCACTTCATCTCCAATTTCTACTCCTCCAAAATGGTAAATTTTGATATTTTTATATCCTTCTTCTAATTCTTCTTGAGCAAATCCAAAACCATCAGCTCCTAGCACCACTCCTGCATGGATTATACAATTTTTACCAATTTTAGTATAAGGATAAATTACTACATTAGGATAAATAATAGTATTTTCACCTATTTCTGAATAAGCTCCTAAAAAAACTCCTGGATAAATTACTACTCCCTTTTTAATAATTACTCCTTTTTGAATATAAACCCAGGGATATATAGCACAAGGTTCCTCAATTTTAACCCCTTCTTCTATTATTGAATAAGCACTTATTCCCCAACAAGGTTCTATTTCTTTTTTAAAAATATTAGTAAGTTTAGCAAAAGCTACCCTTACATCTTTTACTTCTATTATTGATTTATTATAAAAATATTTACTAAAATTTTGAGGAGAAAGAACAGCTTTGGCTTTAGCCTTTTGAGCAGCTTCAATCCTTTTAAGAGAATCTACAAAAATAAGATCTTTTTCTGAAGAAAAAGAAATAGCATTTATTCCTTCTATTTCAAAGTCTTCCCCTATAAGTACTCCATTTAAAATTTTTGCTATATAGGATAATTTATATCTCATTAGAAAATTCCTTTATAAAATCTTCAATTTTTTCCAAAGCTAAACATTTTCTCTCCTGTGTTTTTCTTATTTTAATTTCTATTTGTTTTTTTTCTTCATAAGTTTTTCCAATAATAATCTGCAAGGGAACTCCTATCAAATCTATATCTTTAAATTTTACCCCTGGCCTTTCAGGTCTATCATCTAAAATTACATCCCAATTTTTTAAAAGATTCTGATAAAGGTTTTCTGCTATTTCTTTAAAATTTTCTTTTAGATAAACTATTGAAACCTGAAAAGGCGCTATCTGCCATGGGAAAATAATACCATTTTCATCATAATTTTGTTCAATAGTAGCAGCCAGCACTCTACTTACTCCTATTCCATAGCAACCCATTATAAAAGGTTTCATTTGTCCATCTTTATCTAAAAATAAGGCTTTCATAGGTTCACTGTATTTAATCCCTAATTTAAAAATATGTCCTACTTCTATCCCTCGAATGAAAGTAAGAAAATTTCCACATTTTGGACATAAGTCCCCTTTACAAGCTTTTCTCACATCCTCAATCAAATCAGGTTCAAAAGATAAACCTAAATTGGCATTAACATAATGATATTCATTTTCATTTGCTCCTATTACAAAATTAGGATATCCTACCAATGATTTATCTGCAATTATTTTTATCTTTAACTCTTTGGGTCCAATAAAACCAGGCTTAGCTCCTACAATCCTTTCTACTTCTTCTTCTGTAGCCATCCTAAAAGATTTTCCTTTAAAAAGTTTTTCCAATTTTAATTCATTAACTTCATGATCTCCTCTTATACAAACTGCTATAGGCTCTTTTTCATCAATTATATAGATTAAAGTTTTAGTAATTTTAGAAAGAGGTAATCCTAAAAACTCTGCTACTTCCTGAGCTGTTTTAACTCCTGGAGTATAAACTTTTTCTAATGGCTTTTCTGACTCTAAAGGGTATTTTTCTCCAGAAATGGCAGGGGTTAATTCTACATTTGAAGCATAATCACAATTTTCGCAAAGGGCAAGTACATCTTCTCCTGTTTCTGCAATTACCATAAATTCATGAGAAATATCTCCTCCAATGGCTCCAGTATGAGCTTCTACAGCCTTAAATCTTAATCCACAATTCCTAAAAATTTTTTCATAAGTTTCATACATAAGTTGATAGCTTTTCTCAAGTCCTTCCCAATTAGCGTCAAAAGAATAAGCATCTTTCATTATAAATTCTCTTGCTCTCATCAAGCCAAACCGAGGTCTTATCTCGTCTCTAAATTTTACAGCTATTTGATAAAGAATTAGAGGAAGCTCTTTATAAGATTTTATATCCCTTCTTACTATATCAGTAACTACCTCTTCATGGGTTGGACCTAAACAAAACTCATGTTCTTTTCTATCTTTAAATCTTAATAGCTCCTTCCCATAAATATCCCATCTTTCTGTTTCTTTCCAAAGTTCAGCAGGTTGAACAAGAGGCATAAGAATTTCTAATGCCCCAGCTTTATTCATTTCATTTCTAACCACATTTTCAATCTTCTTTAATGCCTTAAATCCAAGAGGTAAAAAATTATAAATACCTGAAGAAACCTTTCTTATCATTCCAGCCCTTAATAAAAATTTATGACTTATTATTTCAGCCTCTGAAGGATCTTCTCTAAGAGTAGGAATAAAATATTTACTCCAACGCATTATATTTCTCCTTTTATAGTAATTTTTTGGTATTCCTTTGTTTGTAAATCTAAAATTACAAAACTTGGCAATCCTTCTTTTCCTAAAATTTCTCCAGGGTTTATCACCAAAGTATTATTTATTTTTTTTACTTCATATCTATGAGTATGTCCACAAAAAATAAAATTATATTCTCCACTTTTTGCAAGAAGATAAGCTATTTTTGGATAATGAACCATACCGATCTTATAACCTATTAATTCCAAAAAGGCATTTTCTCCATAAAATTTAATGTTTGGATATTCAGAAAGTTTTTGCATTAATAAAAAGATATCTCCTGGATTATTACCCAAAATTAAGTGAATTTCCCCTTTAAATTCTCCAAGAATTGGAATCATAAAAGGTGAAATTAGGTCCCCACAATGAAAAATTACTTCCACCTCTTGTTTTAAACATAAATCAATAGCTTTCTTTAGATTGGGAATAGAATCATGACTATCACTCATAATACCTATCTTCATAAACTACCCTTTTTTAAGTATTCTTCTATTCCAAGTTTAGACCAAATTTTATCTATTTTTTCTTTTATCTCTTTACTCATTTTAATTTCTTCTGGCCATTCTCTAAGATATCCCTCTTGTTTCCATTTACGAGTTGCATCAATACATATTTTGGATCCAAATGCAAGATATGAAGAAGCATGATCTAAAACATCAATAGGTCCCTTAACTATCAAAATATCTCTTTCTGGATCTACATTACTACTCATATAAAACAAGACTTCTTTTAGATTTTGAACATCTACTTCTTTATCAAAAACTATTATGATTTTAGTAAATATCATTTGTCCAAGTCCCCAAAGAGCAGAAGCTACTTTAAAAGCATGTCCAGGGTATCGCTTATCTATAGAAACAAAAGCTAAATTATGAAAAACTCCTTCCCATGGAAGATTTATATCTACAATTTCAGGTAAAAATTTTTTTATTAAAGGTAAAAACAATCTTTCTGTCAATTTACCTAAATAGCAGTCTTCCTGAGGAGGCTTACCCACAACTGTTGCAGGATATATAGGATTTTTTTTCATGGTTATACAAGTTACTTTAAACACAGGATAATAATCAGGAGGTGTATAATATCCAGTATGATCTCCAAATGGACCTTCTAATCTCCTTTCAAAAGGCTCAACATATCCTTCAAGAACAATTTGAGATTCTGCAGGGACCTCTAAAGGGATAGTTAAACATTTCACAAGTTCAACAGGCCTTCCTCTTAAAAAACCTGCAAATAAAAATTCATCTATATCCTCTGGCAAAGGAGCTGTAGCAGAATAAATTACTGCAGGATCAGGTCCTATTGATACTGCTACAGGTAATTTTTCTCCTAATTTTTCAGCTTTCAAATAATGTAAAGCTGCTCCTTTATGAATTTGCCAGTGTAGACCAGTTTCATTTTTAGTATAAACTTGCATCCTATACATTCCCAAATTCCGAATCCCAGTTTCTGGATCCTTAGTAATTACACAAGGAAGCGTTATATAATAACCTCCATCCTTTGGCCAGCATTTCAAAATAGGTAATTTAAATAAATCTACTTCTTTTTCTTCTATTATTACTTCTTGACAAGGTGCTTTATCCACCAATTTAGGAAAAATATCTTTTACTTGCCAGATTTTAGGTATTAACTTTAACTTATCTAAAAAACTTTCTACTTGCTTAATTTCTAGGAATTCCTCAAAATTTTTAGCTAATTCATTAACATCCTTTACTCCAAAAGCAAGAGAAATTCTTTTAAAACTACCAAATAAATTGGTTACTACTGGTATTTTATGGCCTTTTACTTTTTCAAAAAAAAGACAAGGTCCTCCAAGTTTACAAACTCTATCAGTTATTTCTGTAATTTCCAATTCAGGAGAAATCTCTTCTTTGATCCGTAAAAGTTCATTTTCTTTTTCTAAAACTTCTATAAATTCTTCCAAATTTTTATAGGCTCTCATTTTAAATTTCTGCAATATCTTTTCTAAAAGTAAAATCTACTTCTAATGGATATTCTCCGGTAAAACAAGCCAAACAAACCCTGTCTTTTAACTCTTCTACAGCTGAAAGAAGCCCTTCGATACTTAAATAATATAAGGTTTTTATATCTAAAAACCTTCTAATCTCTTCTACATTGTGTTTAGCAGCAATTAATTCTGAAGCAGTAGGAAAATCAATACCAAAAAAGCAAGGAAATCTGATTGGAGGACAAGAAAGCAGAAAATGAATGTTTTTTGCACCTGCCTCTTTTATACTTTTAAGTCTATCTCTACTAGTTGTTCCTCTTACTAATGAGTCATCAATAATAATAATTTCTTTATTCTTTAAAATATCTTTTACAGGATTTAACTTTATCTTTACCGAAATATCTCTTATTTTTTCAGAAGGTTGAATAAAAGTTCTTCCTATATAATGATTCCTGATCATACCAAATTCTAAAGGAAGCCCACTTGCTTGGGCATATCCAATAGCAGCATAATTACCAGAATCAGGAAAAGGCATAACAAAATCTGCAGAAAGTGGACATTCTTTATAAAGATTCCTTCCAAGGTTTTTTCTTACTATATACACATTTTTACCAAAAATATAGCTATCTGGTCTTGAAAAATAAATAAATTCAAAAATGCAATGACTAAGCTTAATCTCATCCTTTTCAAAAACTTTAAAAGATTGAGGACCTTCTTTGTCTATCACTAAAACTTCTCCAGGTTCTATATCTCTCAAATATTGAACTCCTATTAAATCAAAAGCACAAGTTTCAGAAGAAATTATATATCCTCCATCTAATATTCCCAAAGATAAAGGTCTGAATCCCCATGGATCTCTAAAGGCTATTAAAGAATTTTCATAAAGAAGAAGAACTGAATAGGCTCCTCTAATTTTTTTCATAGTTTCACAAATAGCAGAAATAATACCCTTTTTATGATTCTTGGCTATTAAATGTACTATTACTTCACTATCCATAGTAGTCTGAAAAATATGTCCTTCTTCTTCAAGCTTACACCTTATTTGATATGCATTGACAAGATTCCCATTGTGAGCAATAGCAATTGTTTTTTTGGCAAAATTAACACAAAAGGGTTGAACATTTTGAAGAATGGTTAACCCTGTGGTAGAATACCTCACATGTCCTATTCCAATAGAACCAGGAAGATTTTTTAATATCTCTTCATTAAAAACTTCACTAACTAAACCTAAATTTTTCCATTCTCTTATTTTTTTCCCATCAAATACTGCAATTCCTACACTTTCTTGTCCTCTATGTTGTAAGGCATACAATCCAAAATAAATATAATTAGCAGCATTTTTTACTCCAAAAACACCAAAAATTCCACACATATTTAAATCCCCCCTTACTCAACTAATCCTCCTACTGTAATTTCTGGAATTCTTAGAGTAGGCTGACCATCAGCAACAGGAACTATTTGATCATCCTTACCACACATACCACAACTAAATTCAAGATCATTACCTACCATATCAATCATTTTAAGTACTTGCGGTCCATTTCCTACTAAAGTAACCCCTTTTACAGGATAAACTATTTCTCCTTTATCTATAAAATATCCTTCTCTTACTTCAAACACAAAATCTCCTGTTAAAGGATTCACTTCTCCTCCACCCATTTTTTTTATTAATAAGCCTTTATCTATACTTTTAATAATATCTTCTGGATTATGAGCTCCTTTTTCTATATAAGTATTAGCCATTCTTGGTAAAGGAATATGCCTAAAGTTTTCTCTTCTACCATGTCCATTGGAAATCTTACCATATTTTAAAGCAAAATATCTATCATAAAGAAAATTTTTTAAAATCCCCTTTTCTATTAATATTACTTTTTGAGAAGGAATTCCTTCATCATCAATTTTATAGGACCCATATAAATTTTCTAAAGTAGCATCATCTACTACTGTAATAAGTTCACTTGCTACTTTTTCTCCTATTTTTCCAGAATATACAGAAAATCCTTCTTCTGCATGATCAGCTTCTAAACCATGACCTACTGCTTCATGAATCATTGTACCACCAGCTTCACTTGAAAGCACTACTGGCATAACTCCTGCAGGTACTTTTTTAGCGGAAAGCATTATTAAAGCAAGATTACTTACTTTTTCAGGTAGTTCTAAAAATTCAGGTACTTCTACTATTTTATCAAAAGGTAATGTCTTTCCTAATACATCATATCCTCTTTCTAATTTTCCATCTTTTTCAACTACTACTAAAATACCTAACCGAAAATAATAACGAACTTGTTCAATAAAAGATCCTTCTGAATTTAAAATCAAAACTTCCTTTTTACTTTCATTCATTAATACTTTATAATGTTTTATTTCTTTAGTTTTCTTAATTTTTTTCTTTATATTTTCTAAAAAATAAAATCTTTCTTCTAAAAATTTTTTATAAGTTTTTTCTTCTTCTAATTTTTCACCAGTTTTAAATCCTGTTCTTTCTGAGGAATTAAAACTTTCTTCCTTTATAAGTCCCTTTACTAAATTCTCTAAAACCTCTTCATCAAATTGAGAAGAATAACCAAAGTAATTTTTAAAATTCTCACTTATTTTTCTAAAAGCTATTCCTTGCTCTTTACCCCAATCTATTTCATCAATCCTATCTGGTTCAACAACAATTCTTAAAACCTCTTCATTCTCAATATAAATCTCTCCAAATAAACTATCATCTTTTGATAAAATCTTTAAAAGACTATCTATATTTTTAGGAATTATAATTGACATTTTATATACTCTTTAGCAAATCAATATAATAACAAATTAATGGAATTTTGGAACTCTTCTTTAGTTAAACATCCTTTTCTTCCATAATTTCTAAGACTAATACTTGCTGAAAAAATACCCAGCTTTAAGGCTTTTTCATTTTTTAATCCCAGTTTAAGTGCTGCTAAAACTCCTGCATTAAAATAATCTCCAGCTCCTGTATTATCTACTATTTTTTGAGAAGGATATACTGGAGCTTCTATCTTTTCTTCCTTAGAAATAAATATAGCACCTTCTTTCCCCCTTTTTAAAAATATTTTTTCAATCCCTAAATCAAACAATTCATTAAAAGAAAGCCCTATTTTTTTAAATTCATATTCTGAAAGAAATAAAATCTGAGTTTTTTTAAACCAAGGAAGAAGAAAATCTTTACCTAAAGCTGCATAAATTTCTCCTGGATCAAAGGAAATTTTAAAGGAAATATCTTTTAGAAGTCTTCTTTGAAAGTTTTGACCAGCTTGAGATGCAAAGGAAGAAAAATGGAAAAATCCATTTAAAGATAATTTATCAATTTTTATTTTTTTAATAAAAATTTCACTATTCCCTGGACTTACCGCTATAAATCTATCTTTTTTTCTATCAAGAATAATAAGTGCTAAGCTTGTTTCTCCTTCTTTTACAATAAAATTTGTCTCTACCCCTATTTTTTCCAACTCATAAAGAATTTTTTCTCCATAATTATCTTTTCCAACTGCCCCAACAAAAGCATTTTTAAACCCCCAACAAGATAAAGCATAAATGGTATTAGCTGAAGAACCACCTCCACATTCAAAAAGAAAGTTCCCTTTTTTTTCCAAAAGATTTAATAATTTAAAAAACTTTTTTCTTTCTATTATTATCTCTCTACCGGGATAAAAAGAAAAAGATTCAAACTTAATTTTAATAAGATCTTCTGTATCAAAAAATATATCCCAGTTTAATGCCCCACATCCTATAAAGTCAAAATTAACTTTATTCATCTTTTATATTTTACCTTTTATAATTTATAATTAAAATATCCCTTTATAATGAGCGAAATTATTTTTCTTGGAACAGCAGGTGCTCGATATGTAGTAGCTAAACAATTAAGAGCTTCTGCTGGAACAATTATAAAAATAGAAAATTCCTATTTGCTTTTAGATCCAGGACCAGGAACCTTAGTGTATCTTGCAAAAAAAAAGATACCCATAGAAAAAATAGAAACTATAGTAATTTCCCATCATCATTTGGATCATTCAGCAGACCTAAATATAATAGTAGATGCAATAACTGAAGGAGGATTCAAGAAAAAGGGAAATTTATACATAACAGAAAGTGCCATAAATGAACCTATTTTACTTCCTTATCTAAGAACATATTTAAAAAAAATAAAATTCCTTAAACCTCTTACTTTTTATGAAGAACCTCCTTTTAAATTTAAGACAACTTCTCAACTTTGTCACACCGTAGAAAATTATGGTTTTCTATTTTTCTTCCCAGAAGGAAAAATAGTTGGCTTTCTTACAGATACAGCTTATTTTGAGAATTTAGCCGAAGAATTTAAAAATGTTGATATCCTTATTATCTATGTAGTAAGAATTACTCCTAAAAATGGGGTTTTACATTTAAGTATACCTGATATTAAAAACCTTTTAACCAAAATTAAACCAGAAGAAATAATTCTTACACATTTTGGAATGACTATGTTAAAAGCTAATCCCTTTAAAATCGCTCAGAAATTGAGCGAAGAATTAAATCTTAATATAAAAGCTTGTTATGATGGAATGAAATTAGAGATTAAATAAATCAAATAAGCAAATGCTTATCTATGCTAGTTTAGGTGAAAATTAAAAGCTGCTGAAATTGTGTTTTTTCTAATAATTAGATTTGCTTTTTAATAACATATGAAGCCAAGAAAAAAATTCATAAGAGACTAACTTTTTATTTGAGAAATAATAAATCTTCTAAATTCATCTATTCCTATTTTTTCTTTACAAGATACTTGAAATAAAGAAACTTTATCAGTTAAATTAAGAGTTTTGTAATACATTTCTTTATGTCTTTTTATTTCTGATTTTGAAAGGGTGTCTATTTTATTTAATACTATACAAAAAGATTTTTTAATAGCTTTTACAAATTCTAAGAGATTAATGTCTAATTGATCAGGTGTTCTTTTTATATCAAAAATCAAAACAAGTGATCGAAGATCTCTTACAGCTCTTAAATATCCCTCAATTAAAAATTTCCATTTTTTTTGTAAATCTAAAGGAACTTTAGCAAAGCCATATCCGGGTAAATCTACTAAACAAAATCTAAAATCTATTCTAAAAAAATTGATAGCCTTAGTAAATCCAGGGGTAGAGGATATACGAGCTATATTTTTTCTTTCCAGAAAAGCATTTATAAGAGAGGATTTTCCTACATTTGATCTACCAAGAAAAGCGATTTCAGGTAATTCTGGTGGAGGAAGATCTTTTAAATTATAAACACTTTTAACAAATTCTATATACTTGAACATAAAAATGTGAGGGGGTAGAGTTTAAGTAAGCCGGGTTCTGTTACCTGGAGAATTCTGTCCAGGTGGTAGTTATTTTTCTAGGAAGAGGATTACTCCTCTTCTCAAGCGGCCTACCTGAGCCTTTTTGGGCGGGGCACCCTTTGGCTCTGTTTGGCCTTGCTCCGGACGGGGGTTACCATGCCACAGGGTGTTACCACCCTGTGCGGTGAGCTCTTACCTCACCTTTTCACCTTTACCCGCACCAAGAAGTTTTAGAACTTCTTGGCCGCTGGTAGTCTGTTTTCTGTGGCCCTGTCCAGGGATTACTCCCTCCGGGTATTACCCGGCGTCCTCCCCTGTGGAGCCCGGACTTTCCTCCCCAGTAGACCTTTTCAAAGATCTACCAGAGCAACTACCTCTTAAACTCTACCCCCTTTTTAAAATTTAATCACCTTTCTTCTTCTTTCAACTTAATATTTTAACAAAATTCTTGACAAAATTATAAAAAATATTATTGTCTAAAATATTAAAGGGCCGCTAGCTCAAGTGGTAGAGCAATGGACTCTTAATCCATAGGTTGGAGGTTCGAGTCCTCCGCGGCCCAATCTTTAAAATTAATTTTTACTTGACTTTATATCAATTTTTTTCATAATTTCTATTTAAAATAAATCTAAGGAGGTCAAAAATGGGGCTTTTTTCTTCCCTTGATAAAAAATTGAAAATTCGGTGGAAACTTATTATTCCTTTAACTTTTATTACTGTAATAGGTGTTTTAATCACTGTTTTAATTTCAGGCTTTGCTCTTAAGTGGATAACTTTATATCAAGCAAAAACAGAAACTTTCCCTCTTTACTACCATGCTATAAAAACAAATTTGATAAAAGACATGGCTCACTCTAATTATAAGGAATTTAGAAACTATTATCTTAGATCTTTAAAAAATATTAAGATATTAAGAACTGAAAAGGTGGATTCTCAATTTGGAAATGAACTACCTACCTTTTATCCTACTTCTGAAGAAAAAAAAATCTTAGTTAAAGGTGAAGAAATGATTTATCAGACTGATACATCTTTAAAAGGTATATATCCTTTAAAGGCTGAACCAGTTTGTCTTAGTTGTCATAAAGTTAGGCAAGGAGAAATTCTTGGAGCTATAGTGATAGAAAATCCTTTTAAAGAGATTTTTTCCAAAGTAAAAAAATTACAATTAATATTTGCAATACTTGGCTTTTTAGGAATACTAGTAACACCTATAATTCTTTATATTACTTATACAATTACACATAGACCTATTGAAAAGTTAGGACAAATTCTTGAAAAAATGGCAGAAGGCGATCTTACAATTAAGGTGGGTTTCCAGGATAGGGTAGATATAGCAGGGAGACTTTCACGAAATATACAAAGACTTTTAGATGCTTTTCTTTCTCTTAATGAAAAGTCTTTAATTTATTCTCAAAGTCTTGCTGATTCAGTGGATGAAAGCTTTAAAATCATTAACAAAGCACTTGAAGATTCTAAATTACAATCTACTCAGGCATCTCAGGTTGCAAGTGCAGTTGAAGAAATGACTACTACCATTGCGGATATTGCTAAAAATGCAAATAGTGTGTCTGAACTTGCAGTTCAAAATATAAACATAGCAATGGAAGGAAAAATTGTTTCTGATGAAGCAACAAATACTATAATAAAAGCTAATGAAGATACTCTAACCTTAAAAAGCGTTATAGAAGAATTAAACAAAAGAACTAATGAAATAGTCTATATTGTCCAACTCATTAAAGATATTGCTGATCAAACAAATCTTTTAGCTTTAAATGCTACTATTGAAGCAGCTCGTGCAGGGGAACACGGAAGAGGATTTGCAGTAGTAGCTGAAGAAATAAGAAAACTTGCTGATAGAACTCTTAAAGCTACTGAGGAAATAGCAGAAAAGATAACAACTATTCAATTAGAATCAAATAAAGCTTTTCAAAATATGGAAATTACAGCTCAAGAGGTAGAAAGAGCTGTAAATGCTTTAAATAAAGTAAAAATTTCTCTTGAAAATATTGTTGATTCTTCTCAAAAGGTAAAAGATGCCATATCTCAAATTGCCGCCGCAACTGAAGAACAATCTATAGCAAGTGAAGAAATAAGTAAAAATGTTGAAGAAAATGCTAGGTTAACTGCAGAAGTTACTAATTTAATTGAAAATTTGGCTAAAAACATATATAATTTGGTTGCCATATCTTCAGACCTAAGATATACTGCAACTTCAGTAAAAACTGAAAAATTAAGAGAATTACTTTTTGATCTTTTTAAGTCTGATCATGAAAGAATGAATTTAAGAGTAAATGCACATTTGATGGGACTTGAGGTTCTTGATCCAGAACTTCTTGGAGATTATAAAACCTGTGGTATTGGTAAATGGTATTATAGTGCCGAAGGAGAGAAGTTTAGAAAAATTTCTATTTTTGCTGAATTTGAAGAAATTCATAAAAAAATTCATACTATTTCTAAAGAACTTATACTTGCTCATAATATAGGAGATAAAGAAAAAGTAAGATTATTACTAGAAGAAAGAAAAAAGATCTCCCAAAAATTGATACAGCAACTTGAAAAAATGAAAGATGTTTATTTAGCAGAGTTAAAAAAAGAATTAACATAAAAAAATATGTTTAATATACTTTTTGGGGAAATTTAGCAGATAACTTATTGAAGAAACCAAATTATAAATACTTGAAGAATTAGAAAAAACCAGTTAATTTATTACAATAAAGGGAAAAAGAAATAACTTAAAAAATGGTATATTATAGACCTGGTAGTCTTTCTGAATTTATTGGTCAGAAAAGAATAAAAGAAGAACTTTTTATTTATATTTCTTCGGTTAAAAAAAGAAATGATATATTCCCTCATACTTTTTTTATTGGTGCTCCTGGATTAGGAAAAACTACCTTAGCCAAAATAATAGCTTATGAATTAAACAGGAATTTAAAAATAACTTCAGGACCTATTCTTGACAAAACAGGTACCTTAGCTGCAGTTCTTACTAATCTTAAAGAAGGAGATATTCTTTTTATTGATGAAATTCACCGGATACCTAAGCCTTGTCAAGAAATTCTTTACACCGCTATGGAAGATTTTGCCCTTGATATTGTAATTGGAAAGGGAAACACAGGAAAAACTATAAGACTTAATTTACCTAAATTTACATTAATAGGAGCTACTAATAAACCTAACCTCTGTTCAGCTCCACTTAGAGACAGATTTCAACTAATTTTTAAACTTGACTATTATACAGATGAAGAATTAAGAGACATTATTATAAAAGTAGGAAAAACCTGGGGATTTGAAATAGACAAAAATAATGCTTTAAAACTTGCAAGAGCAGGTAAAGGAATACCAAGACAAGCTATAAATTTAATAAGAAAACTGAGAGAATTTATTTTATTAAATTCTCCTTGTTCATCTAAAGGGTATGGGAAAATTTCTTCTGAAGAATTTGATAGATTCTTAAAGCTTCTTGATATTGATGAATGGGGATTAACTTCAGAAGATAGAAAATGCCTTTTAACTTTATACAAAGAATTTAATGGAGGACCTGTAGGAATTTCATCTCTTGCTTTATCCACTAACATTTCAACAGAAGAGCTTGAAACTATTTATGAACCAGCTCTTATTAGATTGGGGTTGATAGCTAGGACAAGAAGAGGAAGGATACTTACTCAAAAAGGATATTTATATCTTCAAAAAAAATATAAACTTTTTTCTTCAAATAAAGCTTTATGTCTCTTTTCAAATTAAGTCCATATAGCTTAATAGATAAAAAGGGTAAAGAACCTATAGTTGCTATTACTTCTTATGATTATATTACAGCAAAACTTGCAGAGGAAGCAGGTATAGACTTTATTTTAATTGGAGATTCATCAGCTATGGTGGTTTTGGGAGAAGAAGATACTTATTCTATTGGAATGGAGGAAATGCTTATTTTTTGTAAAGCTGTAAGTAAAGGCGCTCCAAATACTTTGAGAATAGGAGATATGCCTTTTTTATCTTATCAAGTTTCTAAAGAACAAGCTATATATAATGCAGGCAGATTTATAAAGGAAGGAAGATGTCACGGAGTTAAGATAGAAGGAGGAGAAGAAGTTGCTGAAATAATTTTAGCTATAATAAAAGCTGGAATACCTGTACTTGGGCATATCGGTCTTACTCCTCAAAGAAGTTTGGAATTAGGAGGACTTAAAGTTCGAGGTAAAACTATAGAGAGTGCTCAAAAACTTTTAAAAGATGCTCAAATTTTAGAGTCCCTTGGTGTTTTTGGAATCGTTATTGAATGTGTTCCTGCTGAACTTGCTAAAATCGTCACTGAAAAAATAAAGATCCCTACAATAGGAATAGGAGCTGGTTCTTATACAGATGGGCAAATTCTTGTTTTTCATGATGTAGTAGGATTATATTTAGAAATGAGACCTAAATTTGTTAAAACCTATGTTAATGGATTTGAAATTTTTAAAAATGCTTTAAAAAATTATGTTTATGAATGTAAAAATAAGAAGTTTCCTACTGAAAAAGAAAGTTTTAAAATTTCTAAAGAAATTTTAACTCAACTTTTAAAGTATAGTTAGTATTTAATTAAGCTCTTGTTTTTCTTCAAAAATAGTGTAAAGTGATGAAACTATAAAAATTTTAATGGGGTAAAAGGGTGGCTAAACAAAAAATGAAAACTAATCGTTCAGCAGCTAAAAGATTTAAAATTACAGCAACAGGAAAAATCATGCATAAAAAATCAGGAAAAAGTCATTTACTTAGAAAAAAGACAAAAAAAAGAAAAAGACACCTTAATCAAGAGAAGGAACTTTTTTCTGGATACCGTTCTCATATAAAAAGATGTCTTCCTTATAAATTTTAGAAATTTTTCAGTTTATTTTCTAAAGGAGGAAAGGAGCTTATGCCAAGAACAAAAGGTGGAGTTAAGACAAGAAGAAGGCATAAAAAATTACTAAAATTAACCAAAGGTTATTGGGGTCAAAGAAAAAATATATATAGAAGAGCTAAAGAAACTTTAGAAAGAGCATTAGTATATGCCTATAGAGATAGAAAGCATAAAAAAAGAGATTTTAGAAAACTTTGGCAAATCAGAATAAATGCTGCTGCAAGACTAAACGGATTAAATTACAGTAAATTTATGGGAAAACTTAAGAAAGCAAGGATTGAACTTGATAGAAAAATACTTGCCAATTTAGCAATCAATGAACCTGAAATATTTACCAAATTAGTAGAAATTGCTAAAGCTCATTAAAATTTTAAAGTTACTCAATGATATCTGAAGAAATAGAAAAACTTGAAAAGGAAGTCTGGAAAGATTTCCAAAAAATAGAAAATCTCTATCATTTAGAAGATTTCAGAATTAAATATTTAGGAAAAAAAGGTAAAATTAATTGGTATTTAAAACAGTTAAAGGATTTTTCTTTAGAAGAAAAGAAAAAATTAGGAAGTATACTTAATCAAATTAAGGAAGAATTAGAAACAAAGTTAAAATTAAAAGAAAGAGAAATCCTTTTAAAAGAAGAAGATAAAGACATTGGTTTAGATCTTACTCTTCCAGGAAGAATCTTTCCTTTAGGAACTTTACATCCTATTACTAAAATTATAGAAGAACTTTGTGAAATTTTCTTAAAACTCGGCTTTGAAATAATAACTGGTCCTGAAATAGAAACAGAATATTATAATTTTACAGCTTTAAATATTCCAGATTGGCATCCTGCTAGAGATATGCAAGCTACTTTTTATTTAAAAAATGGAGCTTTGTTAAGAACACACACTTCACCTATGCAAATAAGGGCTATGCTTGAAAGAACTCCACCTTTAAGAATAATTGCTCCTGGTAAAGTTTATCGTTGTGATGCAGATATAAGACATTCTCCTATGTTTCATCAATTAGAGGGACTTATGGTAGATAAGGATGTAAATTTTTCTGATTTGAAAGGAATTCTTATTTATTTTGCAAAAGAAACCTTTGGAGAAATTAAAGTAAGATTTAGGCCAAGTTATTTTCCCTTTACTGAACCAAGCTTAGAAATGGATATAGAATGTGTAATGTGTAAAGGCCGAGGGTGTAAAGTGTGTGGTAATGCAGGTTGGCTTGAAATCCTTGGTGCGGGAATGGTTCATCCTGAGGTTTTCAAATCTGTAAATTATGATATCAATATGTGGCAAGGATTTGCTTTTGGTTTAGGCATCGAAAGGATAGCTATGATTAAATATGGGATAGATGATATAAGAATTTTTTTTGAAAATCATTTGATCTTTTTAGAAAGTTTTAAATAGGAAACCTAATGAAGGTCCCTTTAAGTTGGCTTTCAGAATTTATTGAATTAGAAATAGGTCCTGAAGAAATTGCAGAAATTCTCACTATGGGAGGAGTAGAGGTTGAAGCCATAGAAGATCCCTATCAAAGTTTAGGGGAATTAATATCAGTAAAAATTTTAGAGATTTTAGAACCCCAGGAACTTAAGGATTTAGTTTTATGTAAAGTTACCGATGGAAAAGAAACTTTTACTGTGCTTACCACTGCTAAAGAACAAGTAAAACTTGATTTAATAATAGGACTTGCAAAACCAGGAAGTATGACTTTTACTTTTGAAAAAGTAGAAATAAAAAACATTAAAGATTATAAATCCTACGGAATGTTTTTATCTCCTTATGAAGCAGGCCTTGGAGAGGAAAAGGATAAACTTCTTATTCTTCCTCAGGATTCTCCTGTAGGAGAGTCTATCTACAAAATCCTTGGTATATCTGAAAAGGTGTTGGATTTAAGTATAACTCCTAATAGAGGGGATCTTCTTTCTATTTTAGGGGTAGCTAGAGAACTTAATACTTTAACCTCTTGGAAATTTAAAGCTCCTTATTTTGAAGATTTTTTGAAAGAAGGAGAAAAGTTTCCAGGAAAAATAGAAATTTTAGATAAGGAAGGTTGTTTTAGATATGCAGGAAGATTTTTTAGAAAAGTTAAAATAAAAGAAAGCCCTTTTTTTGTTCAAAAAAAACTTTGGCTTTGTGGTTTAAAATCAATTAATAATATTGTAGATATTACTAATTATGTCCTTTTAGAATTTGGTCAACCTTTACATGCTTTTGATTGGGAAAAAATTGAGGAAAAAATAATTAAAGTAAGAAAAGCCTATCCAAAAGAACGACTTCTTATGCTTGATGGGATTGAGAGAGAATTGGAAGAAAATGACTTAGTAATAGCAGATGCTAAAAAAGCTATGGTTTTAGCAGGAATTATGGGAGGAGAAATCTCTGGAGTATCTGAAAAAACAGAAAATATATTTTTAGAATCGGCTTGGTTTAATCCTAAAAGAATAAGAAAAAGTAGTCAAAGACACAAAATTGTTACTGAAAGTAGTTATAGATTTGAAAGAAATATAGATCCAGAAGGTGTTATCTATGGATTATTAAGGGCTACTGAATTAATTTTGAAAATTGCTGAACCAGAAGGTTATTCAGAAATTATTGATATATATCCCAAAACTTTTTTTCCTCCTCAAATTTCTTTATCTAAACAGAAATTAACTAAGTTTTTAGGATTCTCTATTCCTTCAGAAGAAGTAGAAGAAATTTTGAATAAAATTGGTTGGGTAAAAAAAACTGGATATGGCTTTCAAGTTGTTCCTTTTTCTTATAGACAAGATATAAAGATCCCAGAGGATGTTATAGAAGAGATTGCTAGAATTTATGGGTATGAAAAAATTCCTATTACTTTTCCTAAAAGTAGCCTTTATTCCCCTGAGATTTCGGCGCAACTAAAATTTGAAAAAAAGGTAAAAAACCTTTTAAAATCTTTAGGTTTCTTTGAAGTTATTACTTATAGTTTCATAGATCTAGCATCCTTAGAAAAACTTAATTTAGCAGAGGATGATCTAAGATTAAATTTTTTAGAAATAGCTAACCCCTTATCTATAACACAATCTATAATGAGAACAACCTTAGTTCCTGGACTAATTGAAACTGCTCGCTTTAATTTTTTTAGAGAAGTTAATTCTTTAAAAATATTTGAAATAGGAAAAGTCTTTTTTCCTACTCAAAATATTTTGGCTAAAGAATTAATTCATTTAGGAATCTTAATTATGGGATATGCTAATAAGGAAGTTTGGTATGAGGATTTAAGAAAATTTGATTTATATGATTTAAAAGGCTATCTTACTTCAATTTTTGAAAATCTCAAAATAGATATAGACTTTGTTCCTTATTCTTCTGAACCCTTTCTCAAAAGAGGAATTTCTTTTGATCTATATTTAGAAGATAGAAAAATTGGATTTGCAGGAGAAATTAAAAATTTAATATTAAAAGAGTTTGATTTAAAAACTAATGTTTTAATAGCTGAAATAAATTTAGAACCTCTTTTGGAAAAACAAAAAGAAATAAAAAAAGCTTATGAAGTAAGAAAACCACCAAAATATCCCTCTACTTTTAGAGATGTTACCTGTATTCTAAAAAAAGAAATAAAAATTGGAGAAATTTTAGACTTTATTAAAATTTTATCTATTCCTTACTTGGAGAAAGTAAGTTGCATCAAAATTTATGAAGGACCTCCTATTCCGGAAGATGAAAAAAGTATCACTATAAGATTCTGGTTTAGAGCTCAAGATAAAACTTTAAAAGATGAAGATGTAAATAAAATACAAAAGGAAGTAGCAGAAAAAATTTTCAAAAGATTTTTAGCTAAACCTAGATAAAAAATGAAAACTATTAATAAAAAATTTATTATAGAAGCCCTTTCTAAAAAAGTAGGTCTTTCAAAAAGGACCTTACAAAGATTGGTAGATCAATTATTAGAAGAAATCAAAAAAGATTTAGAATTAGGAAATAAAGTAAAAATTACAAAATTTGGAATCTTTGTTCCCTATAAAACTAAAAAGAAAAAAGCTAGAAATTTAAGGAACCAAAAAGAATTAGAAATATTACCTTTTAAAAAGGTGGCATTTTACCTTTCACCACAATTTAAGGCTAAACTCCGTAATGAAACTTGATAAGAATTCTAAATCAAGATTTTATGTGAGTTTCTCACAAGCTGCAAAACTTTTAAAAATTAAACCCCATATTCTTATTTATTGGGAAAAGAAAATACCTCAATTAAAACCTTATCGCATTGCTAATAGAAAATTTTTTAAAAAAGAACAATTAAATATGCTTTTTAAAACAAAATCCTTACTTAACCAAGGCTATACCTTAGAAGGCATTAAAAAATTGTTCGAAAAAGAAAAAATCAAAACTTCTCAACTTTCTCTTTTTCAAAAAAAAGATCTAAAAAAGATTTTAAAAGAAGTTTTAAAAGATCTAAAAAAAATTTACGAAAAATTATAAATTTTAAAATTGACAAAAAATCAATTTGTATTATTTTAAAATTAAAAATAGTTTTAACTATGAAAATAATTTTATATAAAAATTAAATAAAAATATTTTATAGAATAATCAAAACAAAGGAGGGAAGTTATGAAAAAATACAAATGTAGTGTTTGTGGTAATGTATATGATCCAAAGGTAGGAGATGCTAAAGGGAATGTTCCTCCTGGAACACCTTTTGAAAAATTACCAGATAGTTGGAGATGTCCAAGATGTGGCAATCCTAAAAATGTATATTATCCAATAGAAGAATAATGGAGGATTGGTCATGATTAAATACCAGTGTACAGTATGTGGATATATTTATGATCCAGATATTGGTGATCCAGAAAACAATATTTCTCCTGGAACTCCTTTTGAAATGCTACCAGATGATTGGACTTGTCCCATATGTGGTGCTTCAAAAAATGAGTTTGAACCTAAAATGTAAAATTTTCAAAATTTTTCCATTAAAGTAGTGAGTTTTCATAGACTTTTGTATTCATTGGAAGGAGTCTGTTAGAAAACTATAATAAATTAGAAATTTTTTAAAAGGAAGTATAGGTGTAGGAGTTTAAAAAAAAGACTTTGAATAAGATATCAAGAGCTTTAAAAAGAGAATTAATTTTTTTAAACATACTTTCCTTTATTTAAAATTGGATTATATTTTATCTGCTATGCAAGGACTTATATTAGAATATAAAAATATAGATTTTGAAAAAATTATTAAAAATTATGAAGAAAAACTTCAAGATTTAAGGGGGTGTCTTTGACCTTGAAAATCTGCAAAATCAGCTATCAAAAATTGAAGAAAAACTTAAAAATTGTCAAAATTGGGAATCACAAAAAATAAAAAATCTTCTTAAGGAAAAAGCTCAAATTCAAGACAAAATTAATATTTTTGAAAATTTAAATAAAAAATTTTATGAACTTTTAGATTGGTATACACTTTACAAGGAAGAAAAAAATTTAGAAGCTTTTCAAGCCTTTTTAGAAGAACTTTCTTCTTTTGAAAAACTTTTTAAAACTGAAGAAACTAAACTTTTTTTATCTGAAGAATATGATCAATTTTCAGCTATATTAACTATTCATGCAGGAACAGGAGGAACTGATGCTCAAGACTTTGCATATATGCTTCTTAGAATGTATGTAAAATGGGCTGAAAAAAAGGGATATAAAGTAAAGATTGTAGATACCCTTCTAGGAGAGGAAGCTGGAATTAAAAATGCTGTTTTACTTATTGAAGGAAAAGGAGTTTACGGATATTTAAAAGGGGAAAAAGGTATACATAGGCTTATAAGAATATCTCCTTTTAATGCCAATTCCAAAAGACATACCTCCTTCGTTTCAATTACCGTAATTCCAGAAATAGAAGAAGAAATAGAAGTAGAAATAAAACCAGATGATTTAAAAATAGAAACTATGAGAGCAAGTGGGCATGGAGGGCAACATGTTAATAAAACAGAAACTGCAGTAAGAATTACTCATATTCCTACTGGAATAATAGTAACCTGTCAAAATGAAAGAAGTCAATATCTTAATAAGATGACTGCTTTAAAAATTTTAAAATCAAAACTTTATCAATTGGAAAAACAAAAAATTGAACAAAAAAAGGAAAACTTAATAGGAGAAAAAAAAGAAATAAGCTGGGGTAATCAAATAAGAACTTATACATTGCATCCTTACAAAATAATCAAAGACCATCGAACTCAATTTGAATCATATAAAGTAGAAGAAGTGCTCAATGGAGATCTAGATGACTTTATAAGAGAATATCTGTTATGGAAAGCTAAACAAACTATATTAAAAAAGGAAAAATAATGAAAAAATATAAAGCTCTTGTGATGTTAGAGGATGGAACTTATTTTTGGGGATACTCCTTTACAGGGAAAGGGGAAACTTTTGGGGAAATAGTTTTTAATACTGGGATGACAGGTTATCAAGAAATTTTAACAGATCCCTCCTATTATAATCAAATTGTAACTATGACTTATCCACTTATAGGAAATTACGGAATAAATTATGAGGATATAGAAAGCGATAAAATTCAGGTAGCTGGTTTTATTATAAGAGAATATCAGCCTTTTTATAGTAATTGGAGAGCTAAAAAATCTTTAGGAGAATGGCTTTCAGAGAACAAAGTTTTAGGGATAGAAAGTATAGATACAAGAGCCCTTACTATATATTTAAGAAGATATGGAACTATGAAAGGAGGAATAACTACTGAAACTTTAGATCCTAAAAAATTTTTAAAAAAGATTAAAGATAGTCCAGATTATGTTGGAAGAGACCTTGTTCAATATGTAACTTGTAGAGAACCTTATTATTTTGGTAAAAATGGTAAAGAAAATTACAAAAATTTTAAAAACGAAGCTAAATATAAAATCGCTGTGATTGATTGTGGGTTAAAATACAATCAGCTCAGACTTTTTACAGAAAGAAATTGCGAATGTTTGGTTTTTCCAGCCTATACAGATCCTTTTGAAATTCTTTCCCATAATCCAGACGGAATATTTATTTCCAATGGTCCAGGAGATCCTGCACCATTAAATAAATTAGTTGAGAATGTTAAAGTCTTTCTTGGGAAAAAGCCAATTTTTGGAATATGTTTAGGACATCAGATTTTAGGAAGAGCTTTAGGAGCAACTACTTATAAGTTAAAATTTGGTCATAGAGGAATCAATCACCCTGTTCTTAATCTTATTAATAAAAAAGTGGAAATCACTTCACAAAATCATGGTTTTTGTGTAAAAAAAGAAGAATTACCAAAATCTGTTATAATTACTCATATTAATTTAAATGACAATACCTTGGAAGGAATGTTTATACCTGAATTAAAAGTTATGTCTGTACAATACCATCCAGAAAATGCTCCAGGACCTCATGATTCAATTTATTTATTTAATAGCTTTCTCAATCTATTGGAGGGAAAAATTGAAGGTCTATTCTCATAAAGATTTACCCCCAAATTTTGATACTGCAATTACTATAGGTAGTTTTGATGGAATCCATTTAGGTCATATGGCACTTTTTGAAAAAACACAAAAATTAGCTCATAAATTAAAAGTAGAACCTCTTATAGTATCCTTTGAGCCTCATCCAAGAATTGTGCTTTCCTCTGATTCTAATTTTAAACTTCTTACCACCCTCGAAGAAAAACTTTATATCCTTTCTCAAATAGGAATTAAAAATTTAGCATTAATTCCCTTTACACATTTTTTGGCTAAGCTCTCTCCAGAATCATTTGTTAAAGAATATATAATAAATAAATTTAAAGCTAAAGGACTTGTAATAGGATTTAATTTCAGATTTGGTAAAGAAAGAAAAGGAAATGCAGAATTTCTAAAAAAACTTTCACAAAAATATCAATTTGTATTAGAAATCATTAACCCAATTGTATTTGATGGAATTGTAATTTCAAGTTCCCTTATAAGAAAATTTATAGAAAATAAACAATTTGAAGAAGCTAATAAACTTCTTGGAAGACCTTATTTTATTTTAGGTAAAGTAATTAAGGGGAAAAAAAGAGGAAAATTAATAGGATTCCCTACAGCTAACCTTGAAATATCACCCTTAAAATTACTTCCTCCAGCAGGAGTATACGCAGTTTGGGTTAGCTATGAAGATAAAAAATTTAAAGGTGCTCTAAATATAGGAACAAGACCAACCTTTAACGAAAAAGAACTTTCAGTAGAAGTACATATTTTTAATTTTAATAAAGATATCTATGAAAAAACTATAAAAATTGAAATTATTAAATATATAAGAAATGAATTAAAATTTTCTTCTACCCAAGAACTTAAAATGCAAATAAAAAAAGATTGTGAATTAATAAACAATATTTTATCTTAAAGCTTACCTTCTTTTCTTAACTCATCTACAAATTTATCATATACATTAATTTTTTTCCCTATTTTTCTTGGAACATTAATTCCTCTTTTTCTTAGTTCATTAACAATTTTATTAACTTGAAATTTACTTATACCTAATTTATCTGCAATTTCTGTTGCACTCATATTAACATAATTTTCATATACAAATCTAACATCTTCTATAGTGATTATTCTTCCTCTTTTTTTCATTTATGCTCCTCCTAATTTGAAAATATCTTTTTATATTAAATTTTAAATCAAAGTTAATAAATATCAAGTTTTATCTCTATTTTTTTTAATTTTTCTAAAGTAAAGTAATCAGTTAAGTCAAAATGTATAGGTGTAATAGTAATATATCCATTTTTGAGAGAAATTACATCAGTTTCTGGATTCTCTTCTGTATGTTCTTCAGCTCCTTGCCAGTAATATATTTTACCATGTAAGTCAAGTCTTTTATCTAAAAATTCTTTAAGCTTTGCTATAGATTGTCTAACAAATTTAATTCCTTTAATTTGGTAAGGATTAATGTGGGGTATATTTATATTTAAACAAAAAGGAGTTTGTAATGATAATTTAGAAAGATAATCTATAAAAGTACGAATAAAATTAGCTGCAAAACAATAATCTATATTTTCATAAGCATCTATAGAAACTGCAAGTGAGGAATATCCCAATATCCTAGCTTCTGTAGCAGCAGATACTGTTCCAGAATATAAAAGATTTATTCCTACATTTGCTCCTTTATTTATTCCGGAAATAACAAGATCTACAGGACCTACAAGTTCATATATTGCAAGTTTAACACAATCAGCAGGGGTCCCACTTACTGCGTATCCCCAAAAATATCTCCCTCTTTTTACTTTCATTACTCTTAAGGGTTGATCTATAGTAATAGCTTGACCTACAGCACTTCTTTCAGCATCTGGAGCCACAATATGAATCTGATGATCTGGCTTAAGAGATTCATATAAAGCGCAAAGCCCTTCAGAATAAATTCCGTCGTCATTGGTAAGTAAAATTTTCATGTTCTGTAATGTGCATTTATTCTTATATATTCTTCTGTTAGGTCAGTAGTTAAAACTTCACAACCAAATTTTCCTTCTTTTAGTTTAATTAATAACTCTATCTCATATTTTTTCATTTCCTCTTTAATTTTATTTTCATTTTTAACAACTTTCAAATTAATAATCCAAGGTATACCATTTAAGTAAATCTCTATTTTTTCTGGATCAAATTTTACTCCGCTTTTACCTAATGCAGAAAAAATTCTTCCCCAATTGGGATCTTCTCCATAAAAAGCTGTTTTAACTAATAGAGAATTAGCTACTGAATTTGCAAGAATTTTAGCTGTCTTTTTAGTTCTTACACCTCTTACTCTAATTTTTATCACCTTACTTGAACCTTCTCCATCTTTCACAATAAGATAAGCTAGTTCTTTAGCCACTTCTAAACATTTTTTTTCAAAACCTTTCCAATCTTTTACTTCTTTAAGATTAGTAGAAAGAATATATACACTATCATTAGTACTAGTATCTCCATCTATTGAAATACAATTAAAAGTTTCTTCTACTATTTTAGGAAGGAATCTCTTTAGGTACTCCTTAGTCACTCTTGCATCAGTTAATATAAAAGCAAGCATAGTAGCCATATTAGGAGCAATCATTCCCGCACCTTTTGCTATACCTAAAATTACAATACCTTCTTCTGTTTTTCTAAAAGTTATCTTTGGGAAGGTATCAGTAGTCATTATTGCTTTAGCAAATTGAAAATAATTATGAGGAGAAAGAGTACCAATTAAAGTGTCTATTAGTGGTAAAATTTTTTCAATAGGCAGTTGTTTTCCTATTATTCCTGTTGAAGCAGCTAATAAACTCTTATAAGGAATATTTAATCTTTTTGCAATTTCTTTAAGAATAATCTGAGCCCTTTTAAATCCTTCTTCACCAGTACAAGCATTAGCTACTCCACTATTAGCAACAAGTCCATAAATTTCTTTTTCTTTAAGATGGGTTTTACTTATAAGTACAGGAACTGCCTTAACCATATTAGTTGTAAATACACCCCATGCACTAAGCTTTTGAGGAGAAAAAATTAAACCTAAATCTGGTTCATTTTCTTTTTTAATTCTGCAACAAACTGCTGAAAAAAGAAATCCTTCAGGAATAAGCATTTTTATCCAAATCTTCCTGTAATATATTCTTCTGTAAGCTTTTTTTCAGGAGTAGTAAAAATTTTTTCGGTAGGTCCCGTCTCTATCAATTCCCCTAAATACATAAAAGCTGTATAATCAGATATTCTTGCTGCTTGCTGCATATTATGAGTTACAATTATAATAGTGATTTTAGATTTTAATTTTATGATTAATTCTTCAATTTTAGAAGAAGAAATAGGATCGAGAGCAGAAGTTGGTTCATCAAATAAAAGTACTTTAGGCTCTACTGCAATAGCTCTAGCAATACAAAGTCTTTGTTGTTGTCCTCCAGAAAGTGAAAAGGCATTTTCTTTTAATTTATCTTTTACCTCATCCCATAAAGCAGCATCAATAAGAGCTTTTTCAACTCTTGCTTTTAATTCTTCTCCCTTTATTCCTTTAAGTTTAAGTCCGTAAGCTACATTATCAAATACACTCATAGGAAAAGGAGTTGGCTTTTGAAAAACCATTCCTATCTTAGCTCTCAAAGTAATTAGATCTGTATTTTTATCAAGAATATTTTGATTTTCAAAGATTATTTCCCCTTCATACCTATTACCTAAATAAAGATCATGCATTCTGTTAATGCATCTTAAAAAGGTAGTTTTCCCACATCCAGACGGTCCTATAAGCGCAGTAACTTTATTTTTAAAAATAGATAAATTTATATTTTTAAGTACATGTTTTTCTCCATAATAAAAATTGAGACCCCTTACTTCTATTTCTATCTTTCTCTCCATTTTTAACCCTTTTTATGAAATATCATTTTAGCAAATAGAGACAAAATTAAAACCAAAAGAGTTAAAAATAAAGAAGCTGCCCAAGCCTGCTTGTGCCAATAATCATAAGGTCCCATTACATAATTGAAAATAGTAACTGTTAAAGATGCCATTGGTTTAAAAAGATCAAAAGATAAATAAGAATTATTAAAGGCAGTAAAAAGAAGGGGAGCTGTTTCACCTGTTATTCTTGCTACTCCAAGAAGAACACCGGTTAAAATCCCAAATTTGGCAGATTTTAAAGTAACATCCTTTATAATTTGCCATTTATAAGCTCCAAGTGCATAAGCTGCTTCTCTTAAGGTATCTGGAACTAAACTTAACATCTCATAAGTGGTTATACTTATTACAGGAACCATAAGCAAAGCTAATGATAAAATTCCAGAAAAAGCATTAAATTGTTTAAAAGGAACTACTATTAAAGCATAAAATACAGCACCCATAATAATAGAGGGTGTGCTTACCATTATATCCGTAATATTTTTAAACACCATAAAAATTTTCAAATTTTTACCATATTCTGCATAATAAATCCCTGCACATATACCAATAGGAACCCCTATTAAAGTAGCCAAAAAAGTGATAAAGAAATGTCCTATAAAGGCATGTCTTAAACCTCCTCCTTCAATACCTGGAGGAGTTGGATCTTGTAAAAAAAGATCTAATGATAAATATCTAAATCCATTAATAAAAAGAGTTCCTAAAATCCAAAATAACCAAAAAAGTCCATACATAGCAGTAAAAAAAGAAATAACTAACATTAAATGGCTTATTAATTTTCTCTTTAAAACTGTTATTTCCATTTCTTTTGTAACCTCAAAATCAATAGTTTAGCAAAAGTGAGAAGGATAAAAGAAAGAACAAAAAGAATGAGAGAAAGATAAAAAAGGGAAGAAAGATAAAGAGGGGTATCAGCTTCTGTAAACTGATTAGCTAAAGCCACAGTTATAGTAGTAAAAGGAGAAAAAAGAGAGGTAGGAACTTGTGTGACATTTCCTGCCAAAAAAGTAACTGCCATGGTTTCTCCTAAAGCTCTTCCTGTTGAAAGAACAAGTCCTCCAGTAATTCCAGATACAGTATAAGGAATAACAATATCTTTTATAACTTCCCACTTAGTAGCTCCTAAGCTATAGGCTGATTCTTTCATTACTAAAGGCACAAGATTAAAAGAATCCTTTACAATTGAACTCATAAAAGGAATAATCATAATAGATAAAACCAAAGATGTCGTAAGAACATCAATTCCAGTAGGAACCCCAGAAAAAAATTTACCTATAAAAGGAAGGGGAACAAAAAAAAATTGTAAAGCAGGTTCTATATAATTTCTCATAAAATTGGTAAGAACAAAAAAACCCCACATTCCATAAATTATACTAGGAATAGCAGCTAAAAGTTCTATGGCACTTGAAATCACATTTTTTAACCATGATGGAGCAAGTTCGGTAATAAAAATAGCTATTCCAATAGAAACTGGAGCTGCAATAAGAATAGCAATAAAAGTACTTATTATAGTTCCAGTTATCATTGCAAGACCACCAAATTTTTCAGTTACAGGATCCCAGGTTTGAGAAGTTATAAATTTAATAATTCCAAAATGCTTAATAGCTAAACGAGACTCATAAAAAAGAAGAAAAAAAACTATAAAAGGAAAAATAAGCCCAGAAAAAATAGCCCAAAAACATAAAAAATACTTAATAAGTATTTCTAAATAATGACTTAATTTTCTCACTTATTAACTTTAAGAAGTTATAAAAAATTTATCTTTATTCTAATGAGCTATTAGATTTTTTTCAACTTAAAAAATACCAAAATTTTTCCAATAATTTCTAATTTTTTCCTTTATTTGTTCAGATAAAGGAATATAAGTTAATTTTTTAGCTGAATCGTCTCCGTTTTTAAAAGCCCAATCAAAAAATTTAACTACTTCTTTATTAATCTCTTTTTTATCCCTTGCAAGAAGAATATAAGTCGCACCTACAATAGGCCAGGCTTTATCTTCTGGAACATTAGTAAGCCATACATAAAAATGCTTTAAAGGATTAAAGTCAGCTTTTGAAAGAGCTGCTTTTATAGCTTCCTCATCTGGCTCTACTATATTTCCTGACATATTCTTAAGTTTAGTATAAGAAAGTCGATTTTGAATGGCATAGGCAAGTTCCACATACCCAATAGTATAAGGAGTTTTTTTAACATAATTTGCTATTCCCTCATTTCCTTTGGCTCCTATTCCTACCCTCCAATTAACAGCTGTTCCAAAACCTATTTGAACTTTCCATTCTTTACAGCTCCCATTTAAATAATGAGTAAAAATGGCTGTTGTTCCAGAGGCATCAGATCTATATATAGGAGTAATAAATTTATCTGGAAGAAAAAGATTTGGATTTAAAGCTTTAATTTGAGGATCATTCCATTTTTTAATTTTACCAAGATAGATTTTGCATAAACTTTCTCCATCAAGAATTAATTTCTCATTTTTAATTTCCGGAACATTTACTACTGGTACTACAGCTCCTATAACTGTAGGAAATTGTAATAAGCCTTTTTTCTCTACTTCATCTGGAGAAAGTGGTAAATCACTTGCTCCAAAATCAATAGTCCTTTCTATAATTTGTCTAATACCCCCTCCCGAACCAATAGATTGGTAATTAATCTTAACTCCGGTAAGTTTATAATACTCATTAGTCCAATTGGCATAAAGAATATAAGGGAAAGTGGCTCCTGCTCCATTAATAATCCTTTTAATTTTAGAAGGTTCAGAAGATGGTTTACATCCAAAAATAAATAAAAAAATTAATAATAAAAAACATAACATCCTTTTCATAACCTACCTCCTTTATAAGTTTTTTGATAATTTTCAATAATCTCATTTAAAGTAAAAAAAGCATAAAAATTATATCCATAATTTTCAATATTTTCTTTTCCTCCTTCTTCTCTATCAATTAAGGCAATTACTTTTATAACTTCTACTTTATTTTTTTCTAAAACTGATAAAGCTTTAATAACAGAAGAGCCGGTAGTTACTACATCTTCAACTAATACTATTTCCATATTCTCTACTAAATTTCCTTCTATTTGTTTTTGGGTACCATATTTTTTAGGTTCTTTTCTTATGAGTAAACCTTCCAAGGAAATATTCTCTTCATAAGCTTTGGATAAAATGGCACATACAATTGGATCTGCTCCTATACTCATTCCTGCTATTCCATCTACTCCTAAATATTTAATCTCTTGCCAAAATAAATTCCCAATAAGATTAAAGCTTGGAGAATATAAAGTAATTTTTCTACAATCTAGATAATAAGGACTTTTTTTTCCACTTGATAAAATAAAGGGATTATTAGGATTATATAAAAAGGCTCTTTCTAAAATATACTTCATAAGTTCTTCTTTTAATCCAATTATAATAAGGGTTTTCAAACTTTTAATCAAAGGATGTGCTTCATCAAGAAATCTATATAATTCTTTTTCTGCAATTTCTGGGGATGGGCAATTATAATAAATAAGATTTTTAAAGTGATTAAAACTTTCTGAAGAAATATATGTATATTTGATAGCAAAACCTTTTTCTGGCTCATTTCTTACAACTTTTCCTTTTAAAAAGATTTTTATAGAAGGAATATTTTCTTTTACAAAAAGTATGAGAGATATTTCTTCGTCTTTAGGTGGTATAATTTCACTCTCAATAAAAGCTCCTCCATAACTTAAATTTTTTAAATTAGCTTTATAACTTGAATTTTTCCAAAAAAATTCTACTTGAGTAGAAAAAGGTAGCCTTATAAATTTTCTTTTTTTCATTTAAACCATCTCCATCTTTTCCAACAAGATCTTTCCTCACAATCACTAAAATCTCTTTCTATTAATTCTATTTTTATATTTTTTGCAATTTCAGCACTAAGTACAATTCTATTATTACCACTTTTTAACAAAAAATTTCTTCCCCATTTTTTAACTATCTCAAAAATATCACCTTTCCTTAATCCCATAGCTTCTATTTTCTTTAATATAGCATCTTTACCTAAAAATTCTTTTATTTCTATTTTATCTCCACATTTAGCATTAATAAGTAACATATAACCTTTCCCTCCTTTAACTGATACTTTTTATACAATCTGAACATATACCAAAAATTTCTAAATGATATGTTAAAGGGGCATAATTTTTTTGTTTGGAATGTTTTTGAATTAATTTTATCAATTCATTTTCTATTATTTCTTCTACTTTTTTGCATTTTATGCAAATAAAATGAAGATGAGGAATTTTATCCAATGTTACTTCATAGTAAGATCTTGCATTTTGTCTATAAACTTCTTGTATATAACCTGCTTCAATAAGGAGAGAAATTGTTCTATACACTGAGGCTTTAGAAATTTTGCTTCCCTTTCCTCTCAATTTCATATAAAGTTCCTCCACATCAAAATGGTCTTTAACTTTTAAAATCTCTTTTAAAATTTCTTCTCTTTCTGAAGTATATTTTAGTCCTTTTTTTTTAATAAATTCTTTAAATTCCTTAACAAGTTCTATATTTTCCTTAGTTTTTAAAGATGATCTCATAATCTTTCTTTTTCAAATTGAAATTTATTTTCAATATTAAAATTAAAATTTAATTTGTCAATGTTTATTAAATTTTTGATAAAATAAATGACTTTACAAAAAATAAAGAAATGTTATATTAAATTAAAATTCCGGGGTCGTCTAACTGGCAGGACATGGGACTTTGGCTCCCAGAATCGTGGTTCGAATCCACGCCCCGGAATTTTAAAAATTGGAGGAGTGGCCGAGAGGTCGAAGGCGCTCGCCTGCTAAGCGAGTGCACGGGTGATAAGCTCGTGCCGCGGGTTCGAATCCCGCCTCCTCCGAAGCCTCAATAAAATCCTTGCCGGCGTAGCTCAATGGGCAGAGCGTGGGATTTGTAATCCCAAGGTTGAGGGTTCAACTCCCTCCGCCGGCTTGTATGTATATGAGAAAATTTTTATTATTTATTCAAGGATTTTTTCTTTTCTTTCTTACTAAATCTCTAATTTCAGAAGAACTTATAAAGCTTCCTGAACCAAGATTTAAAAGTAATATTTCTTTAGAAGAAACTCTATCAAAAAGAAGATCTATAAGAGAATTTTCTCAACAACCTTTAACACTTGAAGAAGTTTCCCAACTTCTTTGGGCTGCTCAAGGAATAACTACTTCTTGGGGAGGAAGAACTGCTCCATCAGCAGGAGCTCTTTACCCTTTAGAAATATACTTAGTAGCTGGAAATGTTAAAAACCTCTCTTGCGGAGTTTATAAATATGAACCTAAAACCCATTCCCTTGTTAAAAAATTGCAAGAAGACAAAAGAATAGATATATGGAGTTCAGCTTGGAGACAACCTTGGATCAAAAATGCCTCAATCTTATTTATTATTACAGCAGTTTATGAAAGAACTACACAAAAATATGGAGAAAGGGGTATAAGATATGTTCACATTGAAGTAGGGCATGTTGCTCAAAATATTTTACTTCAAGCAACTGCTTTAAATCTTGTTGGTGTTCCAGTAGGAGCTTTTTATGATAAGGCATTAAAAAAGTCTCTAAATATAAAAGAAGACCCTCTTTATATTATTGCTATAGGAAAGAAAAAATAGTCTTTCTGATGCCTTATAGAATGGATCAAAAATATGAATCTGAAATTTTTATTAAATTATATAAATAATGTAAACATACTGATTTTAAAATGTTAAAATATGCAAGTTTAGCATTTTTTCTTTCTTTTTTTCTCTGTTTAATTTTTATTACAAGTAGTAAAAAAATAAAGGTTTTTATTACAGATTATTTACATAAAGGTCCACAAACCTTCCATACTAAACCTACTGTAAGAATTGGAGGAATCTCTATTTTCTTAGGAATATGTATGGGACTGGGTTTAGCCTTTTTAATAAAAGAATCTTTTGCTTCAAATTATCCTATGTTAATTCTTTGTTCCTTTCCGGTTTTTTTAGCCGGAATTATAGAGGACCTTACAGGCAGATTTCATCCCAAAATAAGAATGGTATTTCTAAGTATTTCTGCTATTTTAGCTTATTTTTTCTTAAATGCTAAAATTATTAGAGTAGATTTACCTTTAGTTGATAGTTTTCTCAAAATAGGCTTTGTTTCTCTTTTATTTACTGTGTTTTCTCTTGTCGGAATTTCCAATGCTATTAATATAATTGATGGATTCAATGGACTTGCAAGCATGGTTTCTATGATGATTCTCATGGGAATAGCTTATGTAGCATATAAATTAGGAGATTATGAAATAACCAATCTATGTGTAGTTACAAGTTTTGCTTTACTTGGTTTTTTTCTTCTGAATTATCCATTTGGACTTATTTTTTTAGGTGATGGAGGAGCTTATTTTACTGGCTTTATTATCGGAATAGCTGTTATTCTTCTTGTCCTAAAACATCATGAAGTTTCACCTTGGTTTGCTTTAACCATAAATATCTACCCAGTTTATGAAACCTTATTTTCTATTTATAGAAGACGTATCATAAGAAAAAGACCTGCTATGAGTCCCGATGGTCTTCATTTTCATACGTTGATTTATCAAATCTTTATTAAAAAATTTTTAGCTCTTTACAATCCAGAAATTAGAAACCCTCTTACTTCTGTTTTTTTGTGGGTAATAAATGCTTTAGCAATTATTCCTGCACTTCTTTTTTGGAATAATACTAAAATTCTTATTTTATGTTGTATTTTTTTCTGCATATTTTATACTTATTTTTATTGGAAAATTTTAAATGTGAAAAAATTTGGCAGAAAATGATTTTTCAGGATTATAAATCTTATTTAGATAAAAAAGAAGATTTAATTGAGAATCTTAAAGGAAAATATGGATGTATTTTAGAATTTAATGGATTTGTAAGAGAATATGATTTAAAAGGAGAAGAAAAATTTCCTGCTAAAGGACTTGATATAAAGGAAATGGTTATAGAAAAATT
The DNA here is from genome assembly GCA_938091335.1 of uncultured Thermodesulfobacterium sp. GTDB lineage: Bacteria > Desulfobacterota > Thermodesulfobacteria > Thermodesulfobacteriales > Thermodesulfobacteriaceae > Thermodesulfobacterium. Next base: position 22,116 of record CALLJG010000011.1, on the reverse strand, counting down.
AGATGAAATAAGAAAAGAAACAATAAAAATATATGATCTTATTGAAGTAATTATTTATCATGCAACAGGTTTTTTAAAAATAGGAGAAAGAGTTCTCTCGATAGCTATTTTTGCCAAGCATAGAAAAGAAGCTTTTTTAGCTTTAGCTTCTATTATTGATGAAATTAAAAAATATCACTAACTTTTAAAAAATTATATTCCTTAATCAATTCTTTTTTTCTTTTTTTATAATATCTTTCTTCCTCACTGAAAATACATCCACAATAACCTTGTGTATAAATACTTAAATTTTTGGCTTCTTCATGAGAGTTTTTATATCCTTTTCTGAAATCTTCATAAAAAAAGGGGACTTTATATTTAGAACTTAATTCCTCTGCTATTTCTTTTACAACTTGATGATTTTGATGAATACTTAAAAGAAGAGTGGAAGTAAAAGCTTCTGCTTGTATTTCTAAAGCTTTTTTAACTGTAGCTTTAAGTCTCATAAAATAACATCTTTCACATCTTTTACCAGGATTATCCCATAACATAAAGGTTTCTTTTATGAAATTTCTTAATCCATATTCTTTGTGCCATATAATATCGAATCCTAGAATTTTTTGAACTTCTTCTAAAGCTTTTATTCTCTGTCTAAACTCTCTATAGGGATGAATATTGGGATTATAAAAATATCCTTTAAAAGAAATTCCTTTTTCTTTAAAATATTTGACAGGATATATACTACAAGGCCCGCAACAAATGTGTAAAAGTACCATTAAATTAATTTTAAGCTATAATAAAATTTTATGCAAATAAATAAAAAGGACTTTTTAAATATTCCTAATCTTTTGAGCTTATATAGACTAATATTAGGTTTATTTTTTCCTTTTCTTTGGATGAAAAAAGTACCATCTCATATATTTTTATTTTTAATAGGAACTGCTGTTTTAAGCGATACCTTAGATGGCAACACAGCAAGATTATTTAAACAAAAAACTGAATTAGGTAAAATTCTTGATCCTATTGCAGATAAGGTTTTTATAAATATGTTATTCATTTTACTTTATTTAGATAAAAAAATACCTTTAGAATTAATTTTTTTGATAATAATTAGAGATATAGCCATTCTTTTAGGAGGAATTATTTTATTTTTAAAATATAAAACTTTTCTTTATTTTAATCCTACCTTTTTAGGAAAGGCATCTACTGTTTTTCAGCTTTTGTTTTTATTTTTTCAATTTATAAATCTTTTTATAAAACCTTTAAATAGAATTCTGATTTTTACTATGATACAAATAATTATCTTCTTAACCTTGCTATCAGGTATACATTATATATTTTTGTTTTGGAAATTTTTAAGGGGTTCTCCGATCAAATAGTCTCCCTTTAATTCTTTAAATTTTACTTTAACAATTTTCCCTGGAAAAAAATAGAATTCTTTTCCTATTTTCACAAAATTAGAAATATAATTTTCTGATAGTGCCTTCCACATATTTGTGTTTTTATCAAAATATTCAAGAAGAATCCTTCTTACTTTTCCTATTTCTTTTTCTAAAAATTTTTGTCTTTTTTCTTTAATCAATTCTTTTAAAATTTTTTTTCTTTTTTCTATTTCTCCAGGAGAAACTTTAGGATTAAGGCTTTCAGCAAAAGTCCCTGGTCTTGAAGAAAAAGGAAATATATGAAGCCAATTTAAAGGAGATTCTTTTATCACTTTATAGGTTTCATTAAAATCTCTTTCTTCTTCACCAGGAAAACCTACAATCACATCTGCACCAAAAGTAGCATGAGGAAAAATTTCATAAAGCTTGTTAAGAACTTCTAAATATTCTTCTTTTGTATAGTCTCTATTCATAAGTTTTAAAATTTTGTTAGAACCGCTTTGTAAAGGAATATGAAAATGAGGAACAATGAAATTGCTATTTTTAAGAAATTCTAGAAAGTCTTTGTCTATTTCTTTAACTTCTATAGAAGAAAGCCTTAAGTGAAAATTTTTATTAAAAGATTTTAAAAACCTTTCTATTTCTATTAATAGATCAGTTAATTTTTTGGGAGGATTTAGGTCAACTCCCCATTTACCAAGATGGATCCCTGTTAATACTATCTCTTCATATCCTTCATTTATAAAAATTTCAATCTGTTTTAAAACATTTTCTAAACTTACACTTCTTGGTTTTCCTCTTACATTGGGAACAATACAATAACTACAAAAATTATCGCACCCGTCTTGTACTTTTACAAAAGCTCTTGAATGACCAAAAAATTTATGAATAAATAAGGGCTCACAAATTTTGTCCTGAAAAACATCTCCTACTAAAACAAGAGGAAGTTTAAGTTTTTCTTTTTCTAAAACCTCTTTTAATATTTCTGAAATTCTAAATTTTTCTCTATGCCCAAGTATAAGAAAATTATTCATGTTGAATTTTTTCGCAAAAAGATATGCAGTATGAGAAAATTTTTGAGAATAACATCCTGCTAATACAATTAATTGAGGATTAAACCTTAACCATTTTTTTAAAATTTTATAAACCTCTTTATCTGCTTTCTCTGTAACAGCACAACTATTTAAAATCAAAATATCAGCTTTGTCTTCATTTTCTAAAAAAAAACCTTCTTGATTTAATTTTTCTAAGATATAGGCACTTTCTACTTGATTTACCTTACACCCAAGAGTTTTTACAAAAAAAGACTTTTTTCTCATACTATTTTTTCTAAAAAATCTTTAATAGCTTTTTTGAGATAAATTTCATATCTTTTTTCACCTAAAGCCCTTCTCCCAAATACAAAATTAAATTCACTAATAAGTGGAGTTTCATCTTTAAATAAAAAATCTATAGCTACCAAATTAAAATGAGTATTCTTTATTATGGTATTAGTAAGATCTAAAACTTTATCTTTCAAGGATCTTTTAGGGCAAGAAATAATTTTTCCTTCTTGAGCAAGATTTTTTTTGAATCCTCCTTTTCTAAAACATATTAAAATTCTTTCTCCAATAACAAAGCTTCTTGCGTCAAATTCTGAAGGAATATATTCTTGAATAAGAAAACCAAATTTACCATTTCTTTCCCAAGCTTTTATAATCTCTAAAACTTTTTTAAATTCCTCTTCATTATTTACCAAAAATACTTCTCTTCCCTCATCTCCATAATTTCCTTTTATTACACAAGGCAATTTTATCTTAAAATTTCTTTGGTAAGGATTTTCCTCTATGCCACAAAGTCTTGGAATAACTATAGTTTCAGGATGAGGCAAATTTAAAAGTTTTAAGAGCATAATTTGTCCTATTTTACCAGGAAATAAAAATCTAAAGGTGTATTCTGGAAAAACTGAAATTCCCAAGTTTTTAACCAAAAAATAAATATCAGAAGATATAGTGGGAGGAAAAATTACTGCCTTTGCTTTATTAAGCGCATTTAAAAATTTTTCATCTAAAGGCTCAAATTGAAAAAAATTAATATCTCCCTTAAAGGTTGGCAAAAAGGATATAATCATACTTGTAATTTTAAAAAAGGTTTTTAAATTTTAAAAGTATGGGGGAATTCTCTGAATTAGGAAAGTTTTTAATAATTTTAGGATGTTTGATAATTATTTTAGGGTTACTATTTACCTTTATTCCAAAATTTCCTTATTTAGGAAAACTCCCTGGAGATATTTATATAAAAAAAGGGAATTTCACTTTTTATTTTCCTTTAGGAACTTCTATCCTTTTGAGTCTTATTTTAACTCTTCTTTTAAATCTTCTATTTAGAAAATAGGTTAATTTATGTAAATGAAAAAAAATATTTTAATATTTCTCATTTTATTTGGACTTGCCCTTTATCTTCCTTTTTTAGGAAAGAAGGAATTCCAAGGTGAAGAAGGCAGAAGAGTTTTAATAGCTCTTGAAATGCTTGAAAAAAATGAATATCTTTACCCTCAGCTATTTGAAGAACCTTATTTTAACAAACCACCTCTTTTTAATTGGGTTTTAGCTTTTTTCTTTAAACTTATAAATGATTACTCTGAATTCTCAGCAAGAGCATTATCTTCTCTTTCTATTCTAATAGCTTGCATCTTTTTAACTTTGTTATGGGGAGAAATAATAAGATCCTTAGAAAGAAAAAAACCTCCTTCTCTTACTATTTATATGATCCCTGGGCTTATTTTTCTAACAACTCCTGAAGTTATAGACAAAGCTCTTAGAGCAGAAATCGATGCTTTTTATACTATGCTTATAACTTTTGCACTTTTTGGATGGTTTTATTTTTATGAAATAAAGCTCAAAAAAAATATAGCCTTTCTTTTTTGTGGTATATTCCTTGGATTAGGTATTTTAACAAAAACTTTTCAAGCTTTGATTTTTTTTTATTTACCTTATTTAGCCTATCTTTTAATCCAAAAAAGATGGAAAGAAATTTTTACTTTTTCTCACCTCATCGGGATATTTACTATTATAATTATTTTTTTAGCCTGGACTATTCCTGTTTCCACTAAAGTTGGAATAGAGCCTTTTATAAAGGCTTGGTTAGAAGAATATAAATCAGTTGCTTTAGCTAAAGAAATGACCCCTCTTCAACATTTAAAAAGTTTTACTCTTTTTGCACTACTTGGCTTTTCCCCTTGGATTTATTTTCTCCTTTTGTATAGAAAATCAGATTTTCGCCACTTTCTAAAGATGCAACCTACCTTAAACAAGCTTTGGGTTTATTCAGGTCTATGTTTTGGTCTTTCATATATCTTTCACTTTTTCTTTTTTGGTGCAAGATTTAGATATATCCTTCCTTCTGTAGGTGGCTTTGTTTTTCTTTCAAGTTTAAGTATCTATTTTCTTCTTAAATCAGCCCATTTCTCTAAAAAATTAAACTTTTTTCTTGCAAAAGTCTTACCTTTTCTTAGCCTTGTTATAGGAACAGGTTTCTTTTTTTATTCTTTCAAAAACTATTCACAAATCTCTTCCTATTTCTATCTATTTTGTTTGCTTTTTATAATATTAAATGTTTTCATTATTTTAAGAAAGAGTTTTTCTTCTTATTCCTTTTTTTGGTATCTTATTATTTATGTTTTTTTAATAAAACAACTTTATGTTACTTTTTACTATTCTTTTCACCAAATAGAAATGAATCATTTTCGCAAAGCAGCTTTCAAAATTGCGGAAATAACAAAAAATAAAAAGGAGCTTTATCTTTGCAAAACTATGCCACATCATGTTATTTATTATCTTAGATATCGCTTTAAATTAATAGATAAAATAAGTTATCTAAATGACTGTGATAATCTTCCAGAAAACAGTTTTATTCTTTTTCATGTAAAAGATTATGTAAAAGATTATGGGGGAATAAAAAATAAAAACTTAAAAGTTATTTCCTTGGATATTAGAGGAAAACCCTATTACCTTATTTATACTGGTAAATTTTAAGATTCTGAAAATTCTATTTATTTGATCTACCTATTTTTCTTTTAAAATGTTTATTTTCTACATATTTTTCAAATAATTTTAAATCTTTTGTATTAAAATAAGGATAAAGGTTTGAATAAAGGAGAAATATGTTTTTTCTTTCTTGTTTTTGGTTTAAAATCCATTCCAAAGACATGGCAAAAGTAGAAAGATCTTTAAGTCTTAGTTTTTTAAAAAGAGACTCTTTAAATATTTTAATTCCATCCAGATCAAATATTTTAACTGAACCTGTTTGTTCTTCATACCAAAAATTGTTATATTTAGTATCTCTAAGAAGAATTCCCTTTTCATGAAGAAAAAACAAAAATTGAATTATATCCTTTAAAAATTTTTCATATATATTTTTCTGCTTAAATTCAAAAATCTTCTTTTCATCAATAAATCCATTTTTTATGAAAGGATAAATTAATCCTCCATAAAATTTCTTTTTTAAAAAATAAGCTTTTTGAGGTAAAAGATAAAAAATAGCAACTGGTTTAATAATTGGAATTTTTAAATCTTCCAATTTATTAATAATTTTCCAAATTTTTTTTATTCTATTTTTAGTAAAGATTTTAGTAAGATAAATTTTAGTAAAAAAGAGGGGTTCTTTTTTAAAGCAATCTATTAAAAGAATATTAGAATTGGTTTTTCCTTTTTTTATAATTTGAGGGAATAAAATATTCTCTAAATCACAAGAAGTTTCTAAAACTTTTATTTTATATTCTTGAAATATGGTGGATAAGACATTCCACATAATTATCCCAAGTTAAATGTTTTATAGAATTATAACAAATCTGTGGATCAAAATCTTTTTTCATTGCTTTTAAAATTTTATCTTTTAAATCTTCTTTTTTAAGGTTAGTAACATACCCATTTATTCCTTCCTTAATAAATTCACTTGTTCCATCATAAATAGAGGTAATGACAGGGGTACCTGATGCTAAAGCTTCTAAAGTAGACATAGCACCTGGATCATAAAAAGTAGGTAAAACAAAAAGATCTGCCATAGCATAAAATTTTTCAACTTCTTTAACTTTTCCTAAATAAAAAATCCTTTCATTAGAAATCCCATGTTTTCCCACAATAAGAAGCTTAACATTTTTTGGAAGATTAGGCATGATTTCAAGTAAAAGATTAAGCCCTTTTCTTTTTATATCAAATCCTACAAAAAGTAAAAGATAATCTTCTTCTTTAAAACCAAAATTTTTTTTAAAAATTTTCTTTTTTTCCTTAAGTTGAGGATTGAATCTTTTAAAATCTATACCCCTATAACATACAAAAACTTTTTGAAAAACTTGAGGATAAAACTGAGAGATAAGTTCTTTTCCCAAATTAAACAAAGATATAATCTTTTTTGCTGAAAATAAAGCCTTTTTTTCTAAATTTAAAAGTATCTTGTAGCGAGGTCGCAAATTCCATAAAAGAGGTTTTTTTTGTTTCACTAAAAAAGCAAATAAAGGATCACAAAGAATAAAAAGATCTGCTCCTGGAAATCGAAAAAAACTTATAATATAATCATATTTAATTTTTGAAAGAATTTGATTTGCTTGAATAATAAAGAGAATTTGTTTTACCACAGATCCAAAACCCTTAATCTTAACAGGATAAAATTCTAAAGATCTCTGAATTTCACTAGAAAAAGAAATTTTATTAGCAATTATTCCTACTTTAAAATCTTTTTCTAAAAGTTTAACCGCAACTTCAGCTGCATGACTTTCTGCCCCTCCCAGCCCAAAACCAATTTTAGGTCTAAGAAGCAAGATCTTTTTCACAATATTATTTTAATTCTCAATACCCTGCTTTACAATAAAATTTTAAGCTGCTAAATTAAAAATATTAATGAAAAATGTATTTAAATTCAGAAATTAAAAAAATCTTTCCAGAAAATTGTCCTTATATCCTTAAAGGTCCTATAACTGGAGAAAAACCACTTTATATCTACCTTTCTCCAAATAAAGATTATTTATTGTATTCCGAAAATCTTAAAACACTCTTAAATTCTTTAAAAGTTATTAAACCTTTAGAGATTTGGGAAGATGGTATTTCCTTTCTTCTCCAAAGTGGTATTATACCTACTCCTTTTACTATATTTAAAAATCTTTTTGTTTTAAGCTTAGGAGATGAAGTAGAAGTGCAAAACATTAACAATAAAATAGAGCTTTTTTTAAACATAAATATTTATATTTTCACACCTATCGAGAACAGGAAAAAAATGTTAATATTTCCTACTTTTTAAATCTTTTAAAAAGGCTATTTTAAAAAGGATTCAATTAGAAAAAAATCTTCTTTTTTCATAGTGCTGGAAAAGATAGCAAATGTTATTGCCTTAGCTTTAGCAGAATCTGATCTTAGAGATAAAGTTATTTGTTTCACTTTAAAAGTCCTCCTAATAAAGATGAGAGTTATATAGCTAAGGAACTTGCTAAAAAGATGGGATTAAAACATATCATATTTAATATTCCTGAAAAAATCACAAACACTCATATAGAATTTTTGAGAAACTATTTTAAAAATATGCTTCTTCCTTGTACAGATGGTGTTTCTTTAGTATATCCCTTTTTATGCTATGGAGTTTGATTTTAAAGGTGTTAATATTATTGATGGTAGTGGGGTTGATGTCTTTACAGGCCATATTCCAAGAAAAATTGAATATCAAAGACAAAAAATTTATACTAAATTTTTATTTTTAAGGTCTTTAGCAGATAACCTGCCTACTGGAAATTTTTTCCAAAAAATTGCTTTAACCAGGTCTGAATGGATTGGATTAAACGGATTTACCTATTCAGATGCCAAAAAACTCTTTTCACAAGCTAACCCTGTATTTCCTTTTTGGAAAAAGGAAGATGAAAAGAGAAAAAATTGGGATTATTTTGATTTAAAAGGTGATCTCTGGGCTACTCATGTAGAATACGGAAATGTAATGAGAAAGGTAAGAATTTTTGCTGAATTTTGCGATGCAAATCTTATTTTTCCTTTTACTGATAAAAAAATTGCTTGATACTTAGCAACCCTTCCTGAAAAAGAACTTTTTGATAGAAAATATTTTAAAAATAAACTTCTTTTTAGAAAAATTTTAAAAGAAAAACTAAATTATGAAGTAGACAAGCCTCGTAAATTTTCTTATCCCTTTGATGCTTTTTCGTTATTGATGAAAATGGAATCTTTTGTTAAAGAAGAAATATTTTCATGTAATCTCTGGGAAAAAAAGGATTTAATAAGAATTTTCCAAAGACTAAGTAAAAAAGCTCTATCAAAAAATCAGTCTATTAGTAAATTAGCTAAAAATTTGATTCTAAGGCTTTTTTTAATCTCAGTATGGTATAATAACAGAAACTAAAAATTACTTCTAAAATATTTAAAATGGTATGAGTTTATAGAAATCTGGAATGTGGATTAAAAGGGCTAGAATTAATTCTTACAAAATTTTTATACTTCTTTTTTATTTAGGATGGTTCTTTTTATCCATCTCCTTCTTTTTTAAGCATACTAAAACCTTACAATGGTCCGGATTTTATTTTCTTTTTTTAGCATCTCTTTATTGTGTTAGAAAAAATTGGAAAATACTATTTAATAATTTTCGTTATCCTACTATAGTGTTATTAATTTTTTTGATTTTTCTTTTTTGGTTTGTATTGATTAGTCCTTATAAAATGGCATCTTTTGAAGCCTTTCTTTTAAATTATTTTTTTCATATATCTCTTTTTATTCTTTTTTTACTTCTTGCCTATAACCAAAAAGGTATCTATTTTTTAAATTCTCTTTTTTGGTATATCTTTGGCTCAATAATTCTTTCGTGCATCTTTTATCATTACTTTTATGTGTTTAAAAAATGTAATTATTTATTATCTTGTATGCTAAATTCTTCTTTAATTTATATTAACCAATCTCTATTAAAAGGGGGTGTAGTACCTGTTCCTTCATTTGTATTTGGTTTTTTAATCTTTTTAGGTCTTTCTTTAAATATTAAAAACAAAAAGCGTTATTTATATTTTTTGATAGCTCTTTTAATTTTTACATTTTTAATTTATTTAGGTAGAAGAGCAGCTCTTTTAGGAATTTTTTTATCTTTTTTATTTCTCCTTTTCTTTTCTCAAAATAAAATTATTAAAAAATTAGCTTTTTTTTCAATTTGGACGATTTTTTTAGCTATTGGAATATTTTTAAGTACTCCTGAAGGAAAAGAAGTCATAATTAAATCTCGAGATAATATTTCTTTGCTCTTAACATTGGATTATGAAAAATGGTCTCAAGCTGGTTCTATGGGGATGAGGCTTTATATTTGGCCTATTTATTTTAAAAAATCACTTGAGGAGCCTTTTTCTGGAACAGGACTTGGGAGAAGGGTTCAAAAGAGGGTCTTGTCTGAGACAAATAAAAAAGCTCTCTATCTTGAACATGCCCATATGTTATTTTTAAATCTTGCCCTTCAAGCAGGCTGGCATACAGCCCTACTTTTTCTTTTTTTCTATCTCTGGAGCTTTAAAAAAACTTATGAACTCTGGAAAATATCTAAAGAAAATCCCTTTTTTACCTCCTTAATGTTGTTTTTAATAGCTTTTTTTGTTCTTTCACTTTTTGAGGGAATGGAAGAAGGGTTACGTTTTACTCCTTTTTGGATAGCCTCTGGTATGATCTGGGGCTTTGCAAAAATATACGAAGAAAACAAGGAAAAATGAAGATAAAAGTAGCTTTCTTCTTAGATGGTTATGGAAATAGAAGACATTATATTCAGTTTTCAGCTCTCAAAGAGGCAGGTTTTGAACCTAAAATTATAACTTTTGAAAAAGCTAAAAAAGGCTATTTTTTATCTAAGGGAGTAGAAAAAGAAAATACTTTAGTTTTGCCCTTCCTTAGACCAAAGATAATGAAAAGGTTTTCTCTAAAGTGTGCTTTATCTTTGTTAAGATTGTTAAAAGAAAAAAATATTCAAATAGTTCTGACTCATCGCTATAAATTACTTCGTTATCTTTGGTTTTGTAAATTTTTTTATCCTAAGTTAAAAATAATTTTTCATGTAGTAGCAGCTGAAGCTATTAAAAAATGGCATCAAAGATTTTGGTTTAGAAGGTTTAAAAAATATATAGATAAAATTTTAGTAAATAGTATTGCTCTAAAAGAGGAATTGATAAGGAAAAACTTGGCTTTGGAAAACGAAATTGAAATTTTTTATTCAGGAGTTGACATAACGGAATTTGGTATAGATCTTGCTAAAGAAAGGGCAAAGGAGAGGATTGGAATAGAGAAGGAAAATTTTGTTTTTGGAATGATAGCCCAATTTAGAAAAGATAAAAATCAAAAAGGGCTTATAAAAGCCTTTAATGAACTCAAAAAAAAAGAAAATAGGGTACTTTTAATTTTAGTAGGAGATGGGCCTACTTTTGGAGAATGTAAAAAATTGGTAAAAGATTTAAACTTAGAAAATAAAGTGATTTTTACAGGTAAAGTTGATCCTTTAGAAGTCCCTTTACTTTTAAAAGCTTTTGATGTATTTGTATATTCTACTTTTAGAGAAGGGATGCCTATGGCTGTGCTTGAGGCTATGGCTTCAGGTCTTCCAATTATAGCAACTGATGCAGAAGGACTTCCAGATCTCTTTGAGACTAAAAAAAGCTTTGGATTCTTAGTCCCTAAAGGAGATACAAAAAAATTGGCAGAAGCCATGGAAAAAATCCTAAATTTACCGGAAGAAGAAAGAATTATAATGGGACAAAATGCCAAGGAAAGAATAAAAGAAGCCTTCTCCTCAGAAATTCTTAAAAGAGAAACTATTAAACTTTTTAAAGAGCTTTCTAATTTGACTAACTAATTTTTTCTAATTTCTTTGTATGTTTCTCTATTCTTTTAAACTTAATTAAAAGTAAATTTTTCTTAAAAAAATTTAAAGATTTTCCTAACTCCTTTTCATAAGTTTTTAAAAAAAGTTCCCACAAATTGAGCCAATCCTTTCCTAAATATTTATAAAAAGAAAATCTAAGTTGGCTTAAATCCTTTATTTGATAATAACAAAAAAGAAAAGGTTTATATTTCACTCTTGAGACATCTATAATATAAAGTTGATCAAGTTCTTCCCCAAAATAGAAGTGATTTAAGTAACAATCTTGGTGAATTAAATTTTCTTTATGAAAATCAGCTAAGAATTTAGCTATTTTTTTTATGAGATTATAAACAATAAGATTCTCTTTAGGTAGTAAATCAACAAAGGATCTTCCTCGGAGTTTTGCCGTCCCTATGATAGCAAAGGAGTGAGTTTGATAAAATAAAATTGGTAAGGAAGTAGGAAAGCCCTTATCCCAGAGTAAATTTATATTTTCCCACTCCTTTCGTGCCTCTGAAAGATTTTTTGAGTATTTTTTTAAATAAATCTCCAAATCTGCTATCCTAAGTGCCTTTATTTCTCTATAAGCCTTTTTATGAGAAAAGGTTACTTCATAAAAATTTCCCAAATTATCCCAGGAAGAAATTTTAGAAAGAAAGCTACTCTCTTTAAAAAGTTTTAAGTATCTCTTTTCCACATATAATTTAGGCTCAATCTCTATAAAGTTAAATACTTTCATAATTTAAAAAAATTTAAGAAAACTTTGAAAAAATAAAACTTTTAAGCCATTTCTTGAAAAATTTATAATCTTTTCTAATTGGAGGATAGATCTCCTTTGCTTTTTGTAAATTTAGATAAGCCTTTTTATAATTTTTGATTTTTATATATTTAGTTGCAAGCTCAAGATAAGCTTTAGCTTTTGCATAAGGGTAAAGCATCTGAAAAAAATTAGGTAAACTTTGAAAAAGTTCCTCTACAGAGAGAAGCGCACACTCTTCATAAAAGTGTGGAAGATATCTTAACCTTTGTGGATGATCCCGTTTAACTACTAAAGGATCTTTTATAAGCTCCGGCCTAAAGAGAGAAAATATCTTACCATTAAATACCCAATCTTCTCTTACTCTAAGCCTTATATTAAATTTGAAATTATCAAAAATTTTTCTTTGACAAACATAAACTCCATCCGCATAAATTCCATCAATATAATACTTTAACCTAAGAAATGGGTCAGGAGGAGGATCTGGAAATTTTTTCTTCTTTATCCTTCCTTTTTTTTCTACAAAAGGGGTAATTATATAAACTTCTCTTTTTTCCTCTATTTTATTAAAAATTTTTTCTAATGCCTTGTCAGTTAAATAATCATCTGAATCCAGAAACATTATATAGGGACTGGTAGCAAAAGATAGAGCAGAATTTCTTGCTGCACTTACCCCTAAATTTTCATTATGTCTATATATTTTTAGATTTGAATGTTTTTCTCTTAAAGAACATAAATACTCCCAAGTGTTATCTTCAGAGCCATCATCTATTACTACAATTTCCACCTCCTTAGAGAGCTTTTGTTCAAAAATAGAATTTAGGTTTTCTTCTAACAAAGATCTTCTATTATAGGTAGGAATTAAGATAGATAAGGGATGGTTTTTCATATCATAGTAAAACGGGTTCTCCACCTATTTCATGGATTAATTTTTCTATTTCTTGAGGTGGAAGTTTAGTTATTGGTTTTCCTTTCATAGCTTCACTGATTTTTTCTTCAATTACTGTTCCATGAAAATGATCTGCTCCAAAAAGAAGAGCTAATTGTGCAAGCCCTTTACCTAAAAATACCCAATAAGCTTTTATATGAAAAAAATTATTTAAAATAATGCGAGAAATAGCAAAAATTTTTAAAATTTTATGAGAAGCTGGGGGCCCAAGATAAGAAAGTTGATTATTTTTAGGAATAAAAGGAAGAGGAATAAAACAGTAAAAACCTTTTGTTTTTTCTTGAATTTCCCTTAATTTAAACAAATGCTCTATTATTTCTTCATCTTTCTCTATATGCCCAAAAAGTAAGGTAGCATTAGTAAAAATACCAAGTTTATGGGCAGTTTTTGCTATTTCAATCCATCTTTCTGAAGAAATTTTTGCTGGATAAAGTTCATTTCTTACTCTTTCTGAAAAAACTTCTGCTCCTCCACCAGGAAGACTATTAAGTCCTGCTGATTTTAATTCGGTTAACACCTCTTCCACTGATTTTCTAGAAATCTTGCTTATCCAATCTATTTCCACACAAGTATAAGCTCTTATATGAATATTGGGGAAAAGACCTCTTATTGTTTTAATTAATTCGATATAATACTCATAAGAAAGAGCAGGATTTATACCACCTACAATATGAACTTCTTTTAATTCTGGAGTAGCTTTTAACTTTTCCAAAATTTCTTCTATTTGCAGAGTGTAACCACCTTCTTCCTGAGGTCTTTTATGATAGCCACAAAACTTACAATTTATAATACAAACATTAGTATAATTGATGTGCCTGTTAATAGTATAATAATACTTTTTCCCATGTATTTTTTCTTTTAAAGTTCTTGCAAGTTCTCCAAGAAAAAACAAATCTCCTTCTTTATAAAGTCTTAAAGCCTCTTCAAAATTAAGAGGTATAGAGTTAAAAACTTTTTCGGTGATCTTTTGGTAAAAACTGTTTTTATTTAAAAATTCACCTAAAATTAAGTTTTGCATACTAATCTATTAGATATTTATAATTTTTACAAAGATCCTTATATACACAATATTTACAAACTTCATCATTAGAAGAAAAGTAAAACTTATCACTTATTATAATGTGATTTAAAATCCATTCAATTAACTTAAAAAAATCGGTTTTAAAAAATTTATAAATTAAATTCCATTCTCCTATCTTAGATACATTAAAAAGAAATTTTTCAGGTTTTTTAAAATCTGAAGGAGTTATAAAGCCTGCATTTATAATAAAAAATTCTCCATTTTGTTCAGTTATAAACTTTTCTTTTTGTTGATAGAAAAGATAATAATAAAAAAGTGGTTGAAAGCTGTAAAGATCGTTTCCCAACATTTTAGTAACTTCATAAATGGAGTTTTGGTCATAACTTTTTGGCAAATTAAGGTTTAATAATGCTTTTGCCTTATTAGGATGGGGAGAGGAATCAGGATTGCTTTTATAGTCAAGAATAAAATATTGAGTAAAATTACCCACTCTTTTTATTAAAAAGTCAGCTCTTCCTTTTAATAAAATTTTTAAACCATTCCAATTGGTAAAATAAATCAGTTCTCTTTCAACTCCTAAAATTTTATTTGATTTAATTTCTCCCCTTTTTTCCTTTTCTATTAAATAGTTAAAATATCTCCTTATACTTTCTATTGCAAGCTTTTTGGAGAGAAAATGAGAAAGAGCATCCATTTTTCTTTCAAATTGATAACTTTCCCATAAAAGATCAAGCCTTTTAAGTATCCTTTTTTCATCATAAATTTCATTAATAAGTATTTCCTTTCCTTCAAATTCTTTAAAAATTCTTTCAAAAAATTCATGAATAAAATTTCCTACTTCTACAGGTTTTAATCCAAATTTATCAACTTCTTTAAGTTTTAAAAGATATTTAAAATAAAATTGAACTCCACATCTAAGATAAGTTTCTAAAAAGTATCTACTTATTTCTGAAGTCTTTATAAGATTTAAAATTCTTTCTCTATCTTTTTCACTTTTTGGTATGCCTTCTTTTTCTGAAAAAATTTCAAGTTTTAAATGTAGTAATTTTTCTTTTGGTTTTTGATCTTTTTTTTCTATATCCCATTTTAGCTTCTGAATAAATCTTGAAGGTTCTCTAAATTCTTGAGTTTTACCTTTCTCAACAAAAAGATAGAAAAGATGCACTTCCTCAGCACTTTTAATGAGCCTATCAAAATAATAAAACCAAAGTTCATTTTTAAATATAGGAATACCTAAATAATTTTTTATTTCCTCTGTAAGAAGCGGATTAAAAGATGGAGATGCTGGTAAATAACCTTCATTTACATCTAAAATAATTACTTTTTTAAAAGACAAAAGCCTTGTTTCTAAAAATCCCATAATTTGAAGTCCTTTCAAGGGATCTCCTATAAAATGAATATTTTCTTCCCTTAAAATTTGTTCAAGAAGTTCCAATAAAAAGGTTTGTGAAAACTTCTTATCTTTTAAAAAATCATCTTCTAATACTGGAAAAACTTTTTTTTCAAGAATATGAAGATAATTTCTTAAAAGAATAGAATGCCAAGAATCTTCATCTTTAGATTTTTCAAAAAATGGCTCAAAAAATTCCAAAATCTTTTTAAGATTTAAACACATTTTATAAGAATTATTTATATTTTCCCAATTTTTAAAAAATACATGATGAACCTTTGATAAAAATTCTTTTTTATCTGGAAAGAGCTCTTCTACTTCTGAAAGCAAAATTTTTACATATCCTTTTTTTCTCAATTCTTTTTCTATTTCCGTTATTGTTTTTGAAAAGGAGACCCACTCATCTAATTTAATATTAGATAGATAGGGATGTTTCAAAATTTTAAGATAACTCTGTATAGGATAGTATTCTCCTTCTCTTTCTTTTTGAGCTCTTATAACATTTCTTAAAAGCTGATTTAAAGGAATTTTGTTAATAGGATATTGAAGAGTAATATTTATCTCAAAAGAATTTTCTTTGTCTTCCAAAGCATAGAGTAAAGGCAAAAGATTTAATGAATTAGGAACTACTATAACTATTTCATCAGGATTTTCAATTTTTTTCTCAAGAAGTTCAACAGCAGACTTTACCTGTAAGTGTGGGTCTGAAGTTTCATAAAAATAAATTTCTGGTTCTTTAAAATGTCTCTTTTCATAATATTTTTCTTCTATCCATCTATATTCTAAATTAAGGCTTTTTAAGGTTTCTTTAATAACTGAGGGTATATCAAGGTCAGCTTCAAAAATAAAATAGGAAGTAAAATATTTTTTAAAAAATTTAAAAATTTCTGTTTCTGTTTTTCTCAATCCTGCAAATCCTATAAACCATATTTCTTTTATTTC
The DNA here is from genome assembly GCA_938091335.1 of uncultured Thermodesulfobacterium sp. Taxonomy (GTDB): domain Bacteria; phylum Desulfobacterota; class Thermodesulfobacteria; order Thermodesulfobacteriales; family Thermodesulfobacteriaceae; genus Thermodesulfobacterium. Next base: position 5,847 of record CALLJG010000011.1, on the reverse strand, counting down.
TTGAGAAAGAGTGTTTATTGGAACTTTTTCTTTTAAAATTTCTGCTATTTTTTTAAGTCTTAAGGTATAATAGGAAAAATTTTTCTTTTCAATTAATGAGGAAAAATTAAGATAAGTGGTTTTTAGTGTTTCAAAAAATTTTTGGGCTATTTCAGGTAAACCTTCTGGGGGATATAAAAGATTTTCTGGAATTTTTCCTTCTTTTTCAAATTCCTCAAATACCTCCAAAAACTTTAATCCCCAATGAAAGTGTCTTTCAAGATCTTCTTTTTCTTCCAAAACCTTTTCTAAAATCTCTAAAAAAATAAAAACTCTTAGAACTTCAGAAACTTGAGAAAAAGGATTCTCTGTTAAAAGTAAATAAAGATAATCTACAAATTCTTCAAAAGAAAGGATTTTTGGTAAAAAACCAAAATTAAATTTTTTAGAGCTTGCTTTCTTTTTAAGATAATATTTAAAATAAAGACCTGCTCTTTTGGTAGGAAAAATACACCAAACCTTTAAAATATTTTCATTATTTAGAGAATAAATACTTAAAAAATAATTAGCTAAGGTTTTTAAAAAGATTGAGCTGGGCGGGATGAGAAGAATCAAATTTTAACTCCATTTTAAAAGGCTCAAAAAAAATTAAATATATCTTTATTTTATCACCAAAAGTTATTTTCTTCAAAAAATCTATATACTTTTCTATTTGCTCCTCAACAGGAGTATGAAGCTTAAATTCCAGAATTATCCATTCTTTAGAAGCTTTTATAATTATGTCAGGTCTCAAAACCTGAAAATTCTTTTCTTCTTCTAAAAATACTTCAGGTTCTCTATAAATCTCTATTTTTTCTTTATCTATTAACTTTTTAAATTCTTCAAATTCTTTACTTTTAAATATTTTCTCTATTATTTCAAAGGCTTTTTCAAATAGCATTTTCCTTTCAGGAAGTGGTTCTGGATAAAAAGCAAGAGCTTTATTAATGTAAGAGACTATTTTTTCTTTAAATTCCTTTGAATCTGGAGAAAGAAAAAAAATATGCTTTTCGTAAGTTAACAAAATTTCAAAAAGATAATGCAATATTTCTCCTAATATTATAGAAGTGGTTTTTTCTTTTAAAAGTCTCAAAGAAACTTTACTCTGATTAAATTTTAGTGGCATAAATTTTAATTTAAAAATACATTTTACTCTTGTCAAAAATTTTATAAAGGATATTTTTTCATTTTTAGAATTTTAAGAATAATTTTTATATGGAGGAGCTTATGGAAATAGAGATCAATTTAGCTGAACCAGAAAAAAGAAAAACTTTTGATCTTGAAGATCTTCCTTTTGGGAAAATTTTTACCCCTCATATGTTTATGATGAAATATGATATAAAAAGGGGGTGGCATTCACCTCAAATTAAACCTTTTTCAAATATTGAACTTCATCCAGCAGCTATTGTTTTACATTATGCCCAAACTGTTTTTGAAGGAATGAAAGCCTATTATGGAGTTGATGGGAAAATAAGACTTTTTAGACCATGGGACCACATTGCTAGATTAAATCATTCTGCGGAAAGAGTATGTATTCCTAAAGTAGATCCTGAACTTGTTTTCAATGCTATTAAAATACTTATTTCAATAGATAAAGATTGGATACCTAAGAAAAAAGGAGCAGCTCTTTATATAAGACCTGTAATCTTTGCTACTCAACCAAATTTAGGACTTAAAGTAAGTGATGAATATTTATTTATTATAATACTTTCTCCAGTTGGTGCCTATTATAAAGAAGGTTTTAATCCAGTTAAAATTTATGTCACAGATGAATATATAAGAGCTTGCCCAGGAGGAACTGGAAATATAAAAACAGGAGGAAATTATGCAGCAAGTCTTAAAGCTCAAGAAATTGCCCAAAAAAAAGGATATACTCAAGTTCTTTGGCTTGATGCGAAAGAAAAAAAATATGTAGAAGAAGTAGGAAGTATGAACATTTTTTTCTATTTTGATAATGAACTCTTAACCCCTGAACTTACTGGTTCAATTTTACCTGGTATTACCAGAAATTCAGTTCTAAAATTAGCTCCTACCTTAGGTATTACCGTGAAAGAAAGAAAAATTTCTATAGATGAAGTAATTGATGCTATAAAGAAAAATATTTTAAAAGAATGTTTTGGAACAGGAACAGCAGCTGTTATCTCTCCTGTAGGAGAAATCTATTATAAAAATAGGTCTTACTTAATTAACCACGGGAAAATAGGAAAAATAACTAAATTACTTTTTGAATATATTACAAGCATTCAATATGGAGAAAAAGAGGACACCTTTAACTGGACTATCACTCTTTAACCATTTAAAAATCCACTATTCTTCTTGCTTTAGCAATTTCTCTTTGAACTGCTACTGCTTTATCAAGTTCTAAATCTGCTGCCTCTTCCATTCCTTTGTCTCTTAAAACCTGACTTCTTGCCATATAAGCTGCTGGATAAGTAGGATCAAGATCAATAGCTTTGGTAAATAATTCTAAAGCCTTGTCAAGATTTTTTTCACGATAATAAACTTGTCCCAAACGATAATAAAGCCTTGGATTTTCTGGCTCTAAACTTATAGCTTTTTCTAAATCCATTTTAGCAGCCTCTATTTCTCCTTTTTGTATATATAAAACTGCTCTTGCTTCTAAAGACTTAATATGAGTTGGTTCTATTTCTAATATTTTATTAAAAAGCTCTAAAGCTAAATCAAATTGTTTTAAAGTAAAAACCCTTGCCGCCTCTAAAAATAATTCCTCAATATTATTACTCACCTAAATTCACCTCTTTTAAAAGGTTTTTTTTATATAATAAGTTTAATTCTCATAAATTACTTTTCCCATATCTCTTATTTCGTATCCTCCTAAATCTAAAACAGCTTTTTTAAATTCTTCATCATTTTTTATAATATCTAAAAGAGCTTGAATCATTTCTAAATCTATAAATTCTTTAGCTATAAGAATATCATATCTTTCTTCAGTTACAGGAATAAAATCAAGATTAAGTGCTTTAGCTGCAGCCAAAATACCCAGTCCTACATCAGCTCTCCCACTTGCTACTGCTTGAGCAATTCCCATATGTGTATACTCTTCATTTTCATATCCTTTTATCTCAGAAGAATTTATTCTCAATTCTTTTAAATTTTTCTCAAGGAGTAATCTTGTTCCTGAGCCAGCTTGTCTATTTATAAAAATCACATCTTCTCTTATAAGGTCTTCAAATCCTTTGATATTTTTAGGATTTCCCTTTTTTACCATTAAACCCTGGATTCTGTAGACTAAATTTATTAATATTACTTTTTTTTCAGGCAAAAGCCTTTTTATAAAAGGAACATTATATTCTCCAGTTTCCATATCTAAAAGATGGGTTCCTCCTATATGAGCCTCTCCTTTTTTAATAGCTATAAGACCACCCATAGAACCTACATGTGCAGAAGATAAATTAATATGAGGATATTTTTTTCTCAAATAGTTATATAAAACATCCAGAGTATTATCATGACTACCTATACAAACGATAGTATTATCAATTTCTTCTTTCTTTTTCCATAAAAATACTTCAACTATTTGTCCTTGGGAATAACCTTCTGAACCAATTGGAATTTTAATATATCCATCTGCTCTCACTACTGACATAAAAAGTCCTGCACCCCTTCCCAAAGGAGATACAATATATTTTTCTCCTACCTTTCCTACTTTTACTCTTACAAACTCATCTAATCCCATAGGAGAAGAAATTTGTCTAGAAAGAATAGCTTTAATCTTTTCTTCTTTGATTAATTTTACCCCTAAATAAAGCTCCAATAATGGTCTAACAAAAAAAAGATAACAAAAATATGCTGAAACAGGATAACCTGGGATGCCCAAAACGGGTTTATCTTTTATAAAACTTGCTATAAAAGGCTTGCCAGGCCTTATGGATACTCCATTTATAATAACCTTTCCTAAATTGTTAAGTACTTTATAAGTAAAATCCTCCTTTCCATATCCTGAACCTGCATTAAGAAGTATAAGATCACACTCTTCATAAGCTTTTAAAATAGCATTTTCTATATCTTTTTCTTCGTCTTTAACAATTGGATATACCTTAGGTTCTCCCCCATCTTCCCTTATAAGATTACTTAAAACCGTAGAATTATATTCAATAAGATAAGGAGGCTTTAAAATATTATCATTTATCTTTTCAGGTTCTATTAATTCAGAACCAATAGGGATTATCCCTATTATAGGCTTTTTCCTTACTTTAATTTCTAAAATACCACTAGCTAAAATAGCACCTATTTCTTCTGCTCGTATAAAATGATTTTCAGGAAGTATTAGTTCTGTAGCTACAATATCTTCTCCAACTGGTCTAACATCATGATAAGGTGGATAAGCTTTATAAACTTCAATATATTCATCTTTAACATTTACTTCCTCTACAGGAATAACTGCATCAAAATTTTCTGGAAGCGGATCACCTGTCTCAATCCAAATCGCTGATTCACCTACTTTTAACCTTACTGGATCTCTTTCTGTAGCATTAAAAGTATCTCTTGATCTTACTGCATAACCATCCATAGCTGAAGAATGAAAATAAGGAGATGAAATTTTTGCAAAAATAGGCTCTGCTGTAACTCTATTAAGTGTATCTTTTACAAAAACAACTTCTGAAGAAAGTGGATACGAAACCCTTTCTTTAAAATTTTTAATTAATATCTCAATAGCAGATTCTAAAGAAATAAGTTCATGAAATACTTTTTTAGCCACTTTTACTTAATTATCTCAATTCCTATAGCATTAGGAGACCTTCTTATATACCCTCGCTCTTGAGCTACTACATCAAGAGGTAAACTTATTATATCTATCAAATAAGGATCTTTATATTTTTGATATACATCATTTTTAAAACTCTTAATATAAGTTTTACAATCTTTACATAATTCTACTCTTATTTCATCTTCATCTACAAGAAGATCGATGTTTTCACAAATTTTCTGCATACAATAACTGCATCCTATTCTAAATATTTCTTCTTTATGTCCACAAAAAGTACACACTATATGTCTCTTATTATCTATATCTATCATAGCTAAAGATACAGGCTTTTCACATATAGGACATCTACCAATTTCTTCAAATTTTTTTGATACTTTCAAATCTTTTCTAAATTTTATAAAAAACGGCTTAGCAAGAATAAAAAGAGCTCTTTTTATATCTTCATTTGAAATCTTTTCTTCCCCTATAGGAAGTTGCAAAATAATATTTGGTTCTTTAAAAGGATCTTTCCCAATTCTTAAAAGTGATTCTTTCAAAAAAGAAACAAACTCATAAGGAATTTCAAAAATAGAAGAAAATTCATCTAAAATTTTATCTATTAAATCCTCACTTTTAGATTCTTCTAAGACCTTTTCCGTTTTTTCATTAAAATTCAAAACCCTTTCATATAAATCCAAGACACTTTTTAAATAGGGTTTTTCATCTTTTAATTGATTAATGATAAATTTAATTTCCATAAAATTTCTCCAGAGAAATAATTTTAAAAATTATAAACCACTTTTTTAAAAAAAGAAGGGGGAAAAATCCCCCTTTTTGAAAGAAAATCTTATTTAACTGAGAAATTCTCTAATTATAGAATCATTAATAGGAATACCTCTTGAAACAAGAATTCTTAATATATCACCAAGGGCAACCACTTTTTCAGGAACTCTTGGACTCTCTGCAAGCTCATAATAACGTGGAGGCTCATTAATAGCAAAAATAACCCCTAACCCTCCTAATTCCTTCTCACCATAAAGAACCTTAAATCCTTCTTTCTTAGCCTTTGCTACAAGACTATCCCTATCTCCAAAACAAATAGCACCAGTGGGACAAGTCTT
>CALLJG010000010.1 GCA_938091335.1 uncultured Thermodesulfobacterium sp. | reverse complement strand
ATAGGTAATAATGTTGATGTTATAGAATTTACAAATACCGGAAATATAATTGCTCAAGTTCAAGCTGGTTCAGCTTTAGGGACTAATTCTACTGTTATTACTGGATGGGTTATTGGGGTTGATATTGGAAGTGATGCTCCTGGAAATGTGGTTGATTCGTTCAAGAACGAAGGGAATATAAAGGTTTTAGCCAAAGCTGGAGATGCAAAAGGAACTAATTCAACAGTTAGAGTGTATGGGGTGAGTCCTGTTTGGATTGATTATAGTAAGGTGAATGATTTTAAAAATAGCGGGCTTATTTATGGGATGATTGAAGCAGTAAGTGCAATAGGTGAAAACTCTTATATAGGATTAGGACTTGAGGCTTCAAATAATGGATTTTTAGGGGAAATTGGTAATTTCACTAATACAGGGACAATTTTTAGTGGAGCAAAGGCAGGTGATGCAATAGGAAATTACTCTACTGTTGAAGTTGAAGAGATAATTGGAATTTATTTTGGTGACACAGTGGATAATTTTAACAACACTGGAAGCATTATAGCTTCTGCGCAGCTGGCTCAGCAATTGGTGAAAATTCTACTGTTAAAATAAGTTATGTCACACCTGTTGCTTTTGATGGAGGAGTCAACAATGGAGAAAATAGTGGAACACTTTTAGCAATGGTTAAAGCAGGTAAAAATGTAGAGATAGAGAATGTGGCTGGGTTATATGTTGGAAATGGAGACTCAACTAATATAACGAATACTGGAGTTATATCTGTAATAATAGATGCACCCGAGGCAAAAAGTGTTACAAATGTAGCAGGTATATATATTGAGGATTCTACTAATGTTACACTTTCAAATCCAGGGGTCATTTATTTATGGAATAATGCTCCAAATGCTGATATAAGAACCCTTTCGCTAACCAACTCTGAAGTTACACTTCAAGACAGATTTTCCATAGTTTTTGGCCAGCCTGGAATTGAGAAAAGTCCAATTTATGTAGATAGTGACTCAAGTTTAGAGCTTAATGATACTACTCTTATAGCGCATGTTGGAACGGCTCTTAAGTTTAATAATCCTTATTATACAATTGAAAATAATGGAACTGTTAATGGAAATTGGGGAGATTTGGTTAAAGGATATACAAATGAAGATATAACAGTTTCTTGGTATGGAACTGATAGGGGAGCTAACTCAGCCGTTATATTTGGTTATTCTCCAAGGTATTCAATTGGTGCAATGGGCATATCAAGCTCAAACATTTTTGTTGCAAATATATTAAATCAAATATATTATGATTTTGGACTTGAAGCAATCAAATTTATGCTTCTTAAGAATGATAAAGATAGGAGAGTTTTTCTTGCATCAGCTACTCCTACAGTTTCAGGACTTGGGGTGAGCTCTAAGGAAAAAGCATCATTTTTTGTTTTTCCCTTTTATTCTTATGTTGATGCAAATGAACTTGGGTATGATGCAAAAGGAGGTGGATTTGGTTTAGGATTTGATTTTAATCCTATTGAAAATTTAAAAATTGGATTTTATGGAGTTTATGGAGCTATAGATGTAGATTTTGACATAAGAGGGGCAAAAGATGAGGATCAAGATCTTTTTGGTATTGGTTTATATGGTAATTACCTTAAAAAGCCTTGGTATATTGGATTAAATGTATTTGGTCATGTTGTAAATCATGATTATTCTGGAACAACAGGACCAAATTATGAGCTTATTGAAAGAGCAGATTATAACACATGGGGAATTGAGGGCAGGCTTACAGGAGGATATATATTCAGCGGAAATGATTGGTTTATTATGCCAAAGATTGGTTTTGATATTATTTACTGGAGACTTAATAAGTATCACACTCATGCAACTGATCCAGCATGGAACAAATATTATGATAGTGAATCAGATGGATATATTACAGGTTTAGCAGGAGTATTTGGGGTTAAAAGATGGGTAAGTGGGGCAACCAAGATATATCTAACAGGTTTATTGCAAGTTGAGCAAGTAATTGGGGAAAATGATATAGCCATAAATCAAAGCATACCTGAACTTGGAACTGGTAAAGTAAAAGTAAAAGAGGAAATAAATAACACTACTTTTACAGGAAGATTGGGAATTGATTTTAGATATAAAGATAGATATATACTTGGGATTTCTGGTGGTGGTATGATTAATTCTGATTATCAGGTTTATGATGGAAGAATTTTATTTAGAGTTGCATTTTAGTTGATAAATTAATTAAGAAATTAATTGGGGGCAAGGCTCAATATTGGGCTTTGCCCCTTTTTTGTTGCAATTTAATTGATAAAAATTATTTAAGAAATTAATTGACAAAAAAAGAATTTGGATTAATTTTTAAAAATTGGATTTAGTAATATATATTGCTTGAATTTGTCAGTTCTTTAAATTTAATTTGATAAAGTTTTAAAGTCGGGTTCTTTAATAATTGTCATTAATTGTTAATGAATATCAAAGTTGGCACAAGAGGAAGTAAATTAGCTTTAGCTCAAACTGATTGGGTCATAAATAAATTAAAGTCTTTTTATTCTAAAATTGATTTTGAAAAAATAATAATAAAAACTAAAGGAGATAAAATATTAGATTCTCCTTTAAGTAAAATTGGAGGGAAGGGTCTTTTTGTTAAAGAAATAGAGGAATCTTTGTTAAGAGGGGAGATAGATTTTGCGGTTCATAGTATGAAAGATATTCCTTCTACCATTCCTGATGGTTTAGAAATAGCTTGCATTCCAGAAAGAGAATCACCTTTTGATGTTTGGATTTCTAATTACAAAGATATTTATGAATTACCTCAATTTTCTAAAGTTGGGACAAGTAGTTTAAGGAGGTTTTCTCAGCTTAAAAAAATAAGAAAAGATTTAGAAATTTTGCCTCTCAGAGGCAATGTGGATACTCGTTTAAAAAAATGGGAAAATGGTCATTTTGACGGAATAGTTTTAGCTGAAGCAGGGTTAAAAAGACTTGGGATTAAAATAAAATATAGAAGATTTTCTATAGAAGAAATGGTGCCAGCTGTTGGACAAGGAGCTTTAGGTATAGAAATAAGAAAAGAAGATGAAAAAATTAAAAAAATTCTTAGTAAAATTCATTCTAAAGAAACAGAAATTTCTATAAAAGCAGAAAGAGCTTTTTTAAAAACTTTGGAAGGAGGATGCCAAGTTCCTTTAGGGGCATATGCATGGATTAAAGATTTTAAAATTTTTATAGTGGGATTTATAAGTGATATAGAAGGAGAAAGATTTTATAAAGCTAAAGAAGAAGGTAGTATTGAAGACCCAGAAAAAATAGGAGAAAGATTAGCTAAAAAACTTTTAAAAGCAGGTGGAGAAGAGATTTTAAAAGAGATTTATAAAAGAGGATAAAAATGAAAAAAGGAAAAGTTTATTTAATTGGAGCTGGTCCAGGAGATCCAGGTCTTATTACTTTAAAAGCTAAAAAAGTTTTAGAAGAAGCTGATGTTGTGATATATGACTATCTTGCTAATAAAAGGTTTTTAGATTTTTGTAAAAAAGATGCAGAAAAAATCTATGTAGGTAAAAAAGAAGGAACACATACCTTATCTCAGGAAGAAATTAATTGTTTACTCATTGAAAAGGCAAAAGAAGGTAAAATAGTAGCAAGACTTAAAGGAGGAGATCCTTTTCTTTTTGGAAGAGGAGGGGAAGAGGCAGAAGAATTAGCCAAAGAAGATATTTCTTTTGAAATAATTCCAGGTATTACTTCAGCTATAGCAGTTCCTGCTTATGCAGGTATCCCTGTTACTCATAGAGATTATACCTCTACCTTAGCTATTATTACAGGTCATGAAGCAGAAGATAAAGAGGAAAGTAAAATAAATTTTTCTGCTCTTTCACAAATTGAAACTTTGGTATTTTTAATGGGTGTTAAAAATTTACCTAATATTATCGAAAAATTAATAAAAAATGGAAAATCTCCTGATACACCTGTAGCAGTAATTCAATGGGGAACCTTACCTCAGCAGAAGACAGTTTTAGGTAGTTTAAAAAATATAATAGATGAGGTAAAAAAGAAGAATATTCAAGCTCCAGCTATAATTGTAATAGGGGAGGTTGTTAAACTAAGAGATAAAATAAATTGGTTTGAAAAAAAACCCCTTTTTGGTAAAAAAATTATAATTACAAGAACAAGAGAACAAGCAAGTAAACTTGTTGAAAAGCTTGAAGAATTAGGAGCACTCTGTTATGAGATTCCTACCATTAAAATACAACCCATTATAAATCAGGAATTTTATGAAGTTTTAGAAAATCTTTCTCAATATCATTGGATAATTTTTACTTCTCAAAATAGTATAAAAATCTTTTTTCAAGAATTATGGAATTTAGGCAAAGATCTAAGAGTTTTAGGCAGTTCTAAAATAGCTGTTATAGGAAAGGCAACTCAAAAAACTTTAGAAGAATTTAAAATTAAACCAGATTTGATAGCAAAAGATGAATTCACTCAAGAAGGATTAATTTCAGCATTTTCTGAAATAGAAATTAAGAATAAACTTATTCTCCTTCCTCGTGCAAAAATCGCAAGAGATATTCTTCCTGAAAAATTGAAAGAAAAAGGAGCCAACATTAAGGTACTACCTATTTATGAAACCCAAATTTGTTATGAATCCAAAGAAGAATTAATTAGGGTGTTGGAAGAAAAACCTGATATGATAATCTTTACAAGCTCTTCTACAGTTAAGAATTTTTTTAAACTTTTTGAAGGAATAAAAAAGGACAGTTTAAAAAATCTTGCTTTTGCTTCAATTGGACCTGTTACTTCTCAAACCTTAAAAGAATTTGGATTTGAGCCACATATAGAAGCTAAGGAATATACTATAGAGGGTTTAGTCGAAGCTATTAAGAATTTTTATGAAAAATAAAGGAGGCAAAGGTGTTAACAAAAGTAAAAGAAGCTCTAAATATAATAAAAAGAGGGATAGTTGAGCTTATTGAAGAAGAGGAATTAATAAAAAAACTGGAAAAATCTTATAAAGAAAAAAGGCCTCTTAAGATTAAAGCAGGTTTTGACCCCACAGCACCTGATTTACATTTAGGACATACTGTTCTTTTGAGAAAATTGAAACAATTCCAAGATCTTGGGCATGAAGTTATTTTTTTAATAGGAGATTTTACAGCTATGATAGGTGATCCCAGTGGGAGATCAGAAACTCGCCCAGCTTTAACAAAAGAACAAGTTTTACAAAATGCCCAAACCTATAAAGACCAGGTTTTTAAAATATTAGATCCCTATAAGACAAAAGTGTTGTTTAATAGTGAGTGGTTTTCTAAAATGTCTGTAGAAGACATAATAAGACTATGTGCTAAGTATACAGTAGCAAGGATTTTAGAAAGAGAAGATTTCAAAAAGCGTTTAGATTTGCATTTACCCATAAATATTCATGAACTGATTTATCCTTTACTTCAGGCATATGATTCAGTAGTTTTATCAGCTGATGTAGAATTAGGAGGAACAGATCAATTGTTTAATTTACTTATAGGAAGAGACATACAAAAAGAATATGGTCAAGAACCACAAGTTATTATAACAGTTCCACTTTTAGAAGGACTTGATGGAGTTCAAAAAATGAGCAAAAGTTTTGGAAATTATATAGGAATAATGGAGAAGCCTTTTGAGATGTATAGTAAAATAATGAGCATTCCTGATCATCTCATGTGGAAATATTATTTGCTCCTTACTGATTGTGAAGAAGATGAGATTAATGAAATGAAAGAAAAAGTGAAAAATGGGATATATCATCCTAAGGAAGTTAAAAAAAATCTTGCAAGATATATAGTTTCACAATTTCATTCAAAAGAAGATGCTGAAAAAGTTGAAGAGGAGTTTGAAAGAGTTTTTAGTAAAAAAGAAGCTCCTACCTTAGCTGCTCAAGTGATAAAAGTTAAAGCTGGAAAGATTTGGCTTCCTGGATTTCTTAAAGAAAAGGGTTTAGTTAAAAGCAGTTCAGAGGCAAGAAGATTGATTTTTCAAAGAGCTATAGATCTAAATAAAACACCTATTATGCAAGAAGAAATAGATTTTTCTCCAGGAGAATATTTTTTGAAAATAGGAAAGAAAAAATTTATAAAATTGTTAGTTAATTAAAGGTTTATAGATTGAAAATAAGGGAATAAAGTTTTATAAAGAGAGATTAAATGTTGAGAAATTACTCTTACTTCATCTAATATTGCCAAAAAATTGGTATCACCTTTCCAGCGAGGAACTAATTGAAGATGAATATGATCTGGGTAGCCTGCCCCAGCAATTTTTCCCAAGTTAAAACCTATATTAAAACCATCAGGTTTTAAAACTTTTTTTAAAATTTTTATAGTTTCTTGACACATCTTCATTATATTTAAAAGTTCTTCATCAGTTAAATCTTCTAACTTTGCTATATGTCTTCTTGGAGCAATAAGAAGATGTCCAGTATTATAAGGGAATTTGTTCATTATTACTAAAACCTTTTGATCTTTATAAAGAATAAGTCTTTTTTCATCTGGTAAATTATTATTGGGTGGACAAAAAATACAAGTAGAGTCTTTTTTTCCAGAAACATATTCTCCTCTCCAAGGAGCCCATAAAATTCTTTTTTTCATCCCAGTTCCTCCCTATTGGAGATAATCAGTTTTTAGAGTAAAATAAATTAAGTAACTCAAATAAAAATACCATAAAATTTCATAATTAAAAGGATTGATGGTTTTAGATCAAATGAAGATTTTATTAAATTTTATTAATCCATATTTTTATTTAATTTTATTAAGAAATTTATTATATGATAAAAATATTCTTAAAAGTCTTAAACTTTCTGTTCCAGTTATTTCAATAGGAAATATATCTTTGGGAGGAAGTGGTAAAACTACTTTAGTAAAATATATTTGTGAGAAATTATGTCCATTTTTTCACATTGTAATTATTTCAAGAGGATATAAAAGAAAAAGCAAAGGTCCAGTTATAGTAATGGAAAAAGGTAATATAAAAAGTGATTGGGAAAAAGGAGGAGATGAACCCTATTTATTAGCTAAAATTTTTGAAAAATTCAATTTACCTGTAAGTATTATTGTAGATGAAAATAAGGTAAGAGGAGGTGATATAGCTTTAAAATATCTTTCTGCTGAATTGATTATTCTTGATGATGGATTTCAACATAGAAGGTTAAAAAGAGATGTTGATCTTGTTCTCTTAAAAGATAAAGATTTAAAAGATATTCTTTTTCCCTTTGGAAGATTAAGAGAGCCTATTAGCTCTTTAAATAGAGCAGATGCTATAATTTTAGCATATCAAGAAATAAGGCCCTTTAATTTTTTTTATAATGAAAAACCAGTTTTTAAGCTTTATAGAAAGGATTGGAAGGTATTAGACTGTGAGCTAAAAGAAGTTGAAGATTTTAGAGAAAAGGAATTTATAGCTTTTTGTGGATTAGGAGAAAATAAACAATTCTTTGAAGTATTAGAAAAATTAAAATTAAGAATAAAACAAAAATTTGCTTTTCCAGATCACTATAATTATAAAGACTTTAAATTAGATCCTCATGAGAATTACCTTACTACTTTGAAAGATGGAATAAAATTAAATTTTCAAAAAAATTTGTATTTTTTAGATTTCATGGTAGAAATAGAAGGATTGATAGATTTTATTTGGAAGTTTATAGAAAAAACTTTATAATAATAAATCTGAATAGGAATTATAAAATGAAATATAAAAAAGTTTTAATTGGGATTTTTATAATAATCATAATTATATTTTGTGGTGTTTTTTATTATTTTTATAATTCCAAACCTTTGACTTCATCTTTAATAGATTTGGAGTTTTATACCTATAAAGGAGAAAAATATTCTCTAAACGATTTTAAAGGTAAATATGTGCTTTTAAATTTATTTTCCAGTTATTGTAATTCTTGTTCAGTAGAGTTGAATATTTTTAACAAATTAAATAATATATGTATGAAAAAAGATTTTGAAATAGTTTCCTTAATTATTGATAAAGAAGGAATACCCTTACTTCCACAAATTGTAAGATCTTATAATCTTAGTTATACTGTAGGGATAGCTCCCTCTAATATTTTTAAAATTTTCCCTGATTTTTCAATAACTCCTACAACTTATATTTTCAATCAAAAAGGGCATTTAGTAGAAAAAATAACAGGATATGAAAATCTTGATGGGTGGTTAAAGATTTTAAAAAAATACAATATGAACTGTAATTAGAAAAGTAGATTTTTAAGAGCTTTAGGAATATAATTTACAATTTCTCCAATTTGAGTTGCTGGAGTAGGGTTAGCTAAGGCACCAGCTAATCTATTAACTTTGGCACCTATCTCACAGGCTTCCTCTAAAGAAAAACCTATATATATAAGAGATGATACAATTCCGGTTAAAGTATCTCCTGTTCCTCCTATGGCTTCTAATTCCTCTACTAAAGGGTTATCTATTATTTTTAAAATATTTCCTTGGCATACTATATAATCCCTTTTACCTTTTATTAATAAATATTTAGAAGCATTTTCATATTTATAAGCTCTTTCTACTAAATCTTCTATGTTATTTTCATTTTCTAATAAAAATCCTCTAGTATAAAAAGGATGTGGAGCTTTTTCATCTGCCAAAAAAGCAAGTTCTCCTAAATCAGGAGTAAATAAATCGAAAAATGTAGAATATCCTGCCATTTTTACTACATACATAAATCCTGCATCAGCAATAAGAATGGGTTTAGGATTTAATTTTTCAAGTCCTAAAATAACTTTTAAACATCCATCCACATCTGGTAGAATATAATGAAAAGTAATTACTTTTGGTTTATGAATTTTTATATTTTCACCTAAAGATTCATAAAGTTTTTTACTTCCCTCTCCTTTTCCTATATCTCCCACTAAATAAATAAAAGGATATTCTTTTTGAAATACCTCTAAAGTTTTTATTGCTGCAGCAATTAGAGCAGAAGTTCCTCTTTCTATAGGAATAGAATAATTTTGAATGTTTAAAAAATTTTCCAATAATTTGACTTGTCCATAAATAAGAGGTGAGTTTTCATCAGGGATTATACCTGCTATGATAAACATAAAATTTCTTTTATTTTTTCATAAGCAAGCTGTAAAGCATATCCACAAAGAGTATTTGCTAATTCTTTAGGTTGAGGTGCTGTGGTTAAATTTAAACCAATCAATTTAGAAGCTAAATATGGAACATCAGGACAACCTCCGCCAGAAATATTAACAATTGTTAAACTTTCCTTATCTACTGTAAGTTTCATATTAGCTGCTCTTACCATCAGATATTTACCAAAGTCTTTTATTTGGAAAATATCAACAGGTTTAAGTAAGTCTTCCTTATTACAAGGAATAAAATCAAGATAATTAATTTTATTCATTTTGAGAAATTCCAAAATACTTAAAGCTTTAATTATGGGAACTTCGATAGCAAGATCACAACCTTTTCTTACAATTGGAGGAGGAGCTACCATTTTTATTTGATATCCTGCTGACTTTAAAGCCTTTTCAGCTTTTATTACCAGGGAAGTATTTTCAAAAATAATTATACCTTTACTGTAATCCCTAAATTTTCTATTAATTCTTAATTTTTTAAAAAAACCTTTTTTAAAAAATTTCATAATTATTGTTATTGATGTTTGGTTATTATAATTCTATAAGAATCTAGTTCTTTTTTTACTTCTAGAATCTTCCATTTTACTGAATTAACTGCTCTAATGATATTTTCTTTGGAGGTCTCAGTGTCTATTAATATTTGGAGGGTTTCTTTATCTGTTTTTTTAATAGCTTCTAAAGTTCTTAAAACTGGTTCAGGGCAAGAAAGCCCTCTTACATCAATAATTTCTATCATTCTTTTCACCTCCTATTTTTCTCTTGAAACAAAACCAATGATTAAACATACTAAAAATCCTAAAATTATTGCCTCTGGGGTATGGGGTCCTATACCTTTTGGAGAAGCTGCTAATCCAAAATTATGGGAAATAGCTGCTCCAATAATCATTCCTGTAGCAAAAATAGCTGCATCATTATCTCCTTCTCCAGATAAAAATAATTGTCTTCCTGGACATCCTCCAGCTAAAGTAAAAGATAATCCTGCTAAAGCCATTCCTAAAAAATTCCATATCTGCATATTATGAGCAATAGGTTGGTTTTCAAATCCTGGATTAAATTGGTTTAGGATTAAATTAGTCACAAAAGCAGATAAAAAAAGAGCAAAGACACCCCAAAAAAGATGAGGTTGTTTAAATAAAATAATGTCTCTAAAAGCTCCCATAGTACAAAATCTACTTTTTTGAGCTATAAAACCAATGAAAAGACCTATTAATAATGAGAATAATATAGGTGCATGCATAGATCCTGGTCCTTTAGAACTATAATGTAAAATAGTTCCTTGATTACTCTGAAGTAAAAATTGATCAATAAAAAGCAAAATTAAAAATAATAACATTATTAAAGGAAACCATATCCCAGAAATTTTTGAAGAAAACTTTTGTGATTTTCCAAGAGAATAACCCATTTTTAAGAAACGAGTTCCTATAAATATTCCTGTAATCAATCCCAGAAGTCCAAAAATTGCGTTTCCATCTCCTCCAGCTAATCTCAAAAGCGTTCTCCAAGGACAACCAAGAAAGGTTAAAGCGCCTATCATGGCAAAAACACCCAAAATAAATCTAACAAAAGGTGCAGAACCTCCTCTTGGACGGTACTCTTTAAAAATTAATGCAGAAACAAAAGCACCTAAAACAAATCCTATAATTTCTGGTCTCATGTATTGAACTAATTCAGTTCTATGAAATCCTAAAGATCCAGCTATATCCCTTTCCATACATGCCACACAAATCCCCATATTAGGAGGATTACCAAGTTTTTGTAATATAGAAGCTAAAACACCAATTGTTATACCCACAAAAATTATTCCCCATTTTGTAGCAAAGAAAGTCTCAAATCTTTTCATAATTACCTCCTGATAAATCTCTTATATCAATTAAATAGGAATTAATTTAAAGTCAAATAAATATTTTTAATCAATTGAGATCAAATTTATTGAAATTTTTTATAAATTTATTTCTTGTTAACAAAAATGATTTATATTATGGTTTAAAGTAATGATTGATTTAAGAAAATTGGAAGCTTTTATTAAAGTTTATGAAACTCAAAGTTTTTCAAAAGCTTCAAAATTTTTGCATCTTGCACAACCTACTATAACACTTCAAATAAAAGATTTAGAGGAATTTTTAGGGATAAAATTGTTTGAAAGGCATACAAGAAAAGTTAAGCCTAATAAAGCAGGCAAAATAGTATATACCTATGGGAAACAGATAGCAAGGCTTTTAAAAGAAATGGAAAAAGAATTGGAACTGATAAAAAATGAAAAAGGAGGAATAATTGAGATAGGAGGTAGTACTATTCCTGGACAATATATTTTACCTAAAGTTATTAAAAGATTTAAAGAAGAAAATCCAGATGTTTCTGTATTTTTAAAGGTAGGGGATAGTAAAGAGATTGCTGAAAAAGTTTTAAGAGGTGATTTTGATATTGGTATGATAGGAGCAATTTTTAAAAATAAAGAATTAGTTTATATTCCATGTTATGAAGATGAAATTATATTGATAGGTCCATCTGGTTCACCAAAAACTGAAATAGAATTAAAAGAGCTTTATTCTATATCTTTGATTAAAAGAGAGGAAGGATCAGGAACCTGGAAAAGAGCTATTGAAATATTACATAAAGAGGGAATCCATATTGAAAAATTGAACATAATAGGTGAAATGGGATCTACAGAAGCCGTGAAAGAAGCTGTGAAGGCAGGTCTTGGATATGGATTTGTCTCATCCTTAGCTATAAAACTGGAAACTCAACTTAATCTTATAAAAGTGATCAGAATCAAAAATGTTTTTATAAAAAGAAAATTTTATTTTATTTATAATAAGCTAAAACAAATGACTCCTTTAGAAAAAAGTTTTATAAAATTTGTGAAAAACCTGGCCAGTTTAGATTAAGGTAAAATTTCTACAGTAGGGCATTCATCTTCTGAATTTTTGATCTCGCCTATTAAATAAATAGAAATGTTTTTTTCTTTAGTTTTTTTTTCAAAAATTTCTCTTTTTTCAGGAGGAACTGAAACTAAAAATCCTCCAGATGTTTGAGCATCACATAATAAGATAAGGTTTTCTTCAGAAACCTTAGGATGTATTTTGGCATTTTTTTTACAGAAACTTAAATTTTGATAATCCCCTTCAGGAATGATTCCCATTTGAATAAATTCTTTTGCTTCTTTAAAATAAGGGACTTTATGAGTATAAATAATTAGATTTTTTCTACTTGCTATAGCCATTTCAAGAGCATGTCCTATAAGTCCAAATCCTGTAATATCAGTTGCACATTTTAATTCAATTTCTATCATAATTTCAGCTAATTTATTATTTAATTGGGTCATAGTATTTATCATTTTATTATAAAGATGGGTTTCTTTATTAAATAAGTTTCCTTTATAAGCAGTGATAAGAATTCCTAATCCAATTGGTTTTGAAATATAAAGTAAATCTCCTACTTTAGCATTTTTGTTTGTTATAATTTTTTCAGGATGAGCAATTCCTACTACTGCAAGTCCATATTTTGGTTCTGGGTCATCTACACTGTGTCCACCCACTAATAAGACTTCAGCTTCTTTCATTTTAGAGAGTCCGCCTTTTAAGATTTCCTCTAATACTTCTCTTGGAATTCCTTTTTTTGGAAAACAAATTAGATTAAGAGCTAAAAGAGGTTTGCCTCCACATACATATATATCTGAAAGGGAATTAGCAACAGCAATTTGTCCAAAGGTATAAGGGTCGTCAACTACAGGGGTAAAGAAATCTGCAGAAAAAATAATGGCAGTATTATCATTTAATTTATATATTCCTGCATCTGCCCCATATTCAAAACTTTGAATTAGATTAAGATGAGAAGGTATTTCTAAATTTTTTAAAACTTCCACAAGAAACTCTTGTGGTAATTTAGCTGCTCAACCTGAAGCTTTAGTCATCTGAGTAAGTTTAATTTCTTGCACACTCACTTGGATCCCCTTTAATTTTTTCAAGGGCATGTTTAATTATAGGAACTAAATGAGGGAAAATTTCCTTAATTGCTTTAGGACTTCCTGGAAGATTAATAATAAGGGTTTCTTTTCTAACTCCAGCTATTCCTCTTGTTAAAGCTGCCGTAGGAGTGAGAGGATAACTTATATATCTTATATATTCTGGAATACCTGGAATTTCTTTTTCTATAACTTCTTTAGTTGCCTCTGGTGTTACATCTCTCGGATAAACCCCTGTTCCTCCTGTAGTAATTATGAGATCAAGTTTTTCTTTATCAACCCAGGATTTTAAGGTTTCTATAATCAAAAATTTTTCATCAGGAATAATTTCATATTTAATAACATTCCAACCTTGGGTTTCAGAAAGTTCTCTTAATAGTTTACCTGAAAGATCTTCCCTTTCTCCTTTGCTTCCTTTATCACTTAGTGTTAAAATGCCAATTTTCATTTATTTTCCCTCTCTTGAGTTTGTTTATTCTCAGTAATAATTTTTTCAGCAATAAAAGGAGGGATTTCCTCATAATGAGAAAATTTTGCAGTAAAATAGCCTCTTCCAGCAGTTATTCCTTGTAAGGTGACTACATAATTTTGAAGCTCAGCCATAGGAGCAAGAGCTTTTATTTTTGTATTTTTGCCTTCTTTTTCTAGATTTAAAACCCTTCCCCTTCTTGCATTCAAGTCTCCTACTACATCTCCTACATTTTCATCTGGTACAGTTATTTCTATTTCTAAATAAGGTTCTAAAAGTGTGGGATTAGCTTGTTCAATTCCTTTTTTAAAACAATGAAAAGCTGCAATTTTAAAAGCAAGGTCTGAAGAATCCACTTCATGAGATTTACCATCATAAAACTGAACTTTTACATCTACTACCGGAAAACCTGCTAAAGGTCCTTTTTCCATAGCTTCTCTAACTCCTTTTTCTACTGCTGGAACATAATTTCTTGGAACATTCATTCCTGTAAGTGTTTCTAAAAATTCAAATCCTTTTCCTCTTTCTAAAGGAAAAATATGAAAATGAACCTCTGCAAATTGTCCTCTTCCACCACTTTGTTTTTTATGACGATAAATCACATTTTGAACAGGTTTTTTAATAGTTTCTTTATAGGGGATTTTAGGTATAGTTAATTTTACTTTTACCCCATATTTTGTCTTTAATTTTTCCACAGTTTTTTCAATATGAGGGAGTCCTATACCTAAAATTAAAAGTTCTCTGGTTTCTTCATCTCTTCTAAAAACAATAGAAGGATCTTCATCTTTTATTTTAGCAATAGCAGAACTTATTTTATCTTCATCTGCTCTTGTTTCAGGATAAAGAGCCATAGTAAGCATAGGGAAAGGCATTTCAGGTATTCTAAAACTTTCATTAATTAAGGTATTGGAAAAGGTTTCTCCAGTTGTTAAACTTTCTACCTTTGAAAAAACTATTATTTCTCCCTCATTTACTTCTTTAACTTGTTCTAAGGAATCTCCTTTAGGAATAAAAATTTGAGTATATTTTTCTTCTTTTTTAGTAGAAGTATAAATTATTCTCTCTGCTTCAAATTTTCCACCAAAAATTCTTCCATAGGAAAGTTTTCCTGCATAGGGATCTATGTAATTTTTGAAAATAAAACCTATAGAAGGATGTGTTAATCCTTCTTTTTCCAATTTAAACTTATAAGAAGGGCTAAGGTTAATTATATATTCTAAAGAAGATATTAATCCTTGTCCAGTTTTAGAAGAACCACCAAAAAGAGGGTTAACTTTTCCTAATTTTATTGATTTTTTTAATCCCCTTAGTATTTCTTCCTTTTCAAGTTGGCCTGTTTCTAAATATTTTTCTATTAATTCGTCCTCACTTTCAGCAGCATATTCTACTAATTTTTCCCTTATTTTAGTAATATTATTTTTAAGATTTTGGGGAATTTCTTGATACCTGATTTTTAATCCCTCTTGTATAACTAATTTTTCTTCAATTATATCTATTAAAGAAAAACTGGCTCCATCTTTATAAGGATAAATAATAGGAATATAGGGAGATTCTAAAATCTGACTTAGGTTAGCTAATATTTCTTCTATATTAGTTTTTTCTATTTCATCTAATTTATTTAGGAATATAAATAGGGGAATGCCTTCTTCTCTAGAAAATTCAATTAATCGAATATTGTGATATTTCAAAGGATTTGTAGTATCAATTAAAAGGATAGCTGCATCGCAAACTTTAAGTGCCCATTTAACTTCTCCTATAAAATTTTCATCTCCAGGAGTATATAAAATATAAACTGGTATATTTTTATATCTTAATCCATAAATTTTTAGATAATAAAAAGGTTCCTTTTTGGGAGTTTTAATACTTTCTCCACAAAGTTTACAAATTGTTTCACAAAAAGTAGATTTTCCAGCTTCAGACTGGCCCAAAAAAGCTAATACTTTAGGTTCCATATAATCTACCTCCTTTTATTTTAAAATATCTTTTTTAAATTAAAAAGATTTGATAAAATAGTCAAGTATTATTAATAGATTTAAAAATCAGGAGGTAAGGGATGATTTTTAGATTAATTGTATGGATCTTGATAATTTTATTGATTGTATTTTTTATAGTTTTTAATATAGAGCCTAAAGTTAAAGTTTATTTATTTCCAGGGGTTATTTTAGAAGATATTCCTCTTGCTTTAGTTATTATAATAAGTTTTGTTTTGGGACTTCTTTCAGGGATAATATTATTTTTAGGTCAAATTATTAAATATGAGTTAGAATTAAAAAAAGCTAAAAAATCAGAAAAATTAACATCTCAAGGAGGTAGAAATGAAGGTTAATCCAGAAAAGGAGATTATAGAAAATTTAGCTAAAGAAATTTTGGTAGCAGCAAGAACTGCTCCAAAGGCAAAAGGAATAGATGATCTTATTTTTGGTTTAATTATGGAAGAAAAAGAAAAGGAGATACTTGCTCAAGAGATGGAAAAAATAGGAGATAAAAAGGGGAGTGCATTTAAATTTTTTAAAAGAGATGCAGAAAGTGTAAGGAATTCAGAAGCTATAATTCTTATTTCTGTAAATTTTACTAAGCCTTTAGGACTTAATTGTGGTGCTTGTGGATTTAGTTGTGATACCATTTTAAACTGTCCAAAATCTGATTTAGATTTAGAAGGTCCAATTTGTGCTATGAAATTGCTTGATATGGGAATTGCTATAGGTTCCGCAGCAGCTAAAGCTAAGGATTTATGTATAGACAATAGAGTAATGTATACAATAGGTGTTGCAGCTAAAAAACTTAATCTTTTACCTGGTCAGGTTATTATAGGTCTTCCTTTAAGTGTAAAAGGAAAAAACATTTATTTTGATAGAAAATCCTAATAAATGGTTAAAATTAAGATTTGCGGGCTTAAATTTGAGGAAGATGTACAATATTTAAATAATTTTCAAATAGATTACATGGGATTTATTATGTATCCTAAATCTCCAAGATTTGTAGGAGCTCAACTTAAGACACTTTTGTCTAAAGTAAAAAAAGCTAAAAAAGTTGTAGTATTTGTAAATCCAGAATATGAAGAGATTAAAAAAATCCTTGATTGGGGAGCAGATTTAATTCAACTTCATGGGGATGAATCATTAGAATTTGCAAAAAAAATAGGTTTAGAAAAAATTATAAAAGCTTTTAGAATAGGTTCTAAATTTGATTTAAATCTTCTTAAACCTTGGAAGACTTGTTATGCTCTTTTATTTGATACTTTTGTAAAGGATATTCCTGGAGGGACTGGTAAAACCTTTGATTGGAATATTGCTAAATCTGCGGTTAATTTAGGTTATAAGATATTTTTAGCTGGAGGTTTAAATTTAGAGAATATTTTATCTGCTATAAAAGAAGTTTCTCCTTATGCTATTGATATTGCAGGGGGATTGGAAAGTTATCCTGGAAAAAAAGATTTTCAAAAAGTTAATGAATTTTTTTTAAAAATAAAAACCTCCGGAAGTAACTGAAACTATAGATCCTTGACCAAAAGGAAGAGCAGATTGATAAAATATTTCGTAATTTCCTTTTATTTTAGCTTTATTAAGAATCAAATTTAAAAGATATAAAGCTGAAATTCCACATATTTTTAAAGGAAGGGTTTCTTTTGCCTTGTTTAAAAATTCTTCTGATGAACCATTAAAAGTAAGATGAACTATGGTTTTATCTGTTTCTATAACTTTATTAATTTGAGCTTGGGATACTATAAAAGGATCTCCATATCTTGGTCCTAAATGACAAAAATCGATACCAAGCACTATGTATGTTTTCTCATCAATTAATTCAACAAGTCCTTCTATAAGTTTTTCTACTAAATCTTTATTTTTTTCATCTAAAAGGGTAATTAGGGGGCCTATTAAAAAAGGGAGAACTACAAATTCATCTTTAAGAAGATAATGTAAAAACAGAACTTGAAATTCAATAGAATGTTCTAATTTATGAGTTATATGATCTGGGAAGAGTTCGATTTTTTTGGAATTACTAAGATAAAGCAATCCTCCTCTATCATTTTTTACTAATCCAAAGGGAGTAGCCAGATTTTTACTTAAAACTGACCAGGGTAAATCTAAATGATGACCTATTCCTAAAATTATTACTCTTGAGCCAGATGGTATTTTAAATCTGCTATAGCTTTCTGCAAAGGCTTTTGCTCCTATTTTTAAATCAATATGGGGAGCAATTAAAATTCTTGGAGGCTCTTTAGATTCAACTTCTGTAAGTTTTAGAATATCTTCCAAGAAAAATTTTACTTCTGCAGGAGATTGAGGATAAGCATGATTAGCGTATGCCATAGGTCTAAAAGGAAGTGATAACCACTTTTCATAGGCCTTATTTTTTATTTCTTCAAAATTTTTACTCCATAGCAACCCCTTTTCATCTAAAAATTCCACAATTTTAATAATTTCTTCTAAGGGAACTATTTCTCCTAATCTTTTTGTAGCTTCCACTTGCAAATCCCGTAGATCATGTTTTCCATCCATAAGAGGAAGTAAAAAAAATACATTTTGAGGAACTACCACAAGTTCTTCTATAATTCCTATAGGATCTCTTAATAAAAATACAGGTTTATCCTCATGTTTAGCTGGTATCACATCTACATATCTTAAGATAGGTTTATAATGAGATTCCATTAAACAATACCTTCTCTAAAGTCTTCAGCTGTAAGCTCTTGACAGGCTTCTTTTACTCTTTCTATTGCAGCATAAAATTCTTCTTCAATTGTTCTTATTCTAACTCCATAAGCTTTTTGAACAGCTTTCCTTACTATTTCTCCTTTTAACAAAGCATTCTCCCATCCCAATTCAGCATATTTTTCATTTACCACTTTATTTAATTCCACTAAGGCATTAGCTCTTCTTTTTCTTTCCTTAGCAGCTTCTTGTAAGGGTAAATTTAAAAAGTGATCAATTTTTGAAACAAAGCTTTCATAAAAGCTTGCAGGAAATCTTGTGTCTAATTCTTCAATTGCAAAACCAAAAGTAATAAGAATGGGATCTTTAAAATAAGTAAAAAGATCTTCTTCTATTAAATTGGGCTCTTCTTTTAACAAATCTTGATATAATCTATAAGTTTGCTTAGATTTTTCCTTTACATTAGGAGGTTTTTCGGTGTTAAATTCAAGAATGTAATGATAAAGGCTTTCATCAACTACAATACCAAGTATTTCTCTTGCCCCAAGATCTCTCATAGCTTCAAGTCTATGTAAACCATCAATTACATAGTAATTACCATCTTTAGGAACTACTACAATTGGGGTTAAAAAGCCGAGTTTTTCTATAGCCATCTCTAAATGTTTTTTTAAGCTTTCAGAAATATCTCTTTGAAAAGGAGGTCTTTGGATTTCATCAATATTAAATATAGCTAATTTTAAAGGTTGTTTTTTTACAGGATCTTCAAAGGAGGCAATTTCGATCACTTTTATTCACCCCCTTTTGGTTAATCCGCATTTTTTCTAATAAATGTAGGAATTTCTAATATTTCTTCATCCAATAAACTGTATTTTTCTTCTTTTTTCTTCATATCCTTTATAGGAACTATTTTATTTTTTTTGTCTTGAGATTTTTCCAATCCTGTAGCTATCACTGTAACTCTAAGAAAATCATCTAAAGTTTCATCAAATACTACACCCCAGTATACCTTAGCTTCTGGATGAACTTCTTTGGATATGGTTCCTGTAATTATTTGGGTTTCATGAATAGTCAAAGTTTCTGGATGAACAGTAATATTTAATAAAATTCCTTTAGCTCCTGAAATTGAAATATCTTCTAGTAAAGGGCTATAAATAGCTAATTCAGTTGCTATTTCAGCTCTTGTTTCACCTTTTGCTTCACCCATTCCCATCAAAGCTGTACCTCCGCTTTCACTCATTAAAACCTTTACATCTGCAAAATCCAGATTAATATAACCAGGAGAAAGAATTAAATCAGATATTCCTTTTACTGCATAATATAATACATCATCAGCTTTTTTAAACATATCTGCAAGTTTTTCTTGTGGAGAACCTAGTGTAAGAAGTTTGTCATTAGGTATAGTTATTAAAGTATCTACTACCTTTTTTAATTCTTCTATTCCTTGTTCAGCTATTTTCGTTCTAAATTTCCCTTCAAAAGAAAAAGGTTTAGTAACTACAGCCACAGTTAAAATTTCCATATCTTTACAAATATTAGCTATCACAGGTGCTGCTCCAGTTCCTGTTCCTCCACCCATTCCTGCAGCAATAAATACCATATCTGCATCTTTTAATATATCTCTTATTTCTTTTTCACTTTCCTCAGCAGCTTGTCTGCCAATTTCTGGTTTTCCACCAGCTCCTAATCCTTTAGTTAATTTTTTACCTAATTGTATTTTTAAAGATGCAGGATTTAATTCCAGCACCCTATAATCTGTATTAGCTACTATAAATTCAACTCCCTTAAGTTCTTTTTTTATCATATTAGCTACAGCATTTCCACCAGCTCCACCAACTCCTATCACTTTAATACTAGGTTGAATTTTTGTTTCTTCATCTATTAATTCAAAAGAAATTTTCATAATTAACCTCCTTTTAAAAATTTTATAAAACCTTTTTTAAGTTTATGGAAAATACCTTCTTTTCTTTCTTCCTTTACTCTTTCTTGGAGATTATAAGCATAAAGAAGCATTCCTACTGAAGTAGCAAATTGAGGATGATGTGTTTCTTCAGCAAGACCTGCTAATTTAAAAGGAAAACCTATTCTTGTAGGAAGATCTAACATTTGCTCAAATAAATATACCAATCCTGGTAAAAGTGAAGATCCACCTGTTATTACTATTCCACTGCCTATTTTAGATTTGATATCAAAAGGGTCTTTATCAATGAAAACCTCTCTATATAATTCTTTCTCAATTATTTCTATAAGTTCCTTTATTCTCAATTCTATTATTTCTGCTAATATTTTTTTACTTATTTTTCTAGGAGGACGATCTCCTATTCCGGTTAATTCAATAATCTCATCTTCTTCCAACAAATCTCTAAGACATACTCCGTTTTTAATTTTTATTTTTTCAGCTTCTATCCTTGAGGTTCTTAAACCTATTGCTAAATCATTAGTAAGAAGTTCACCTCCAATGGGAAGAGAAAAAATATATCTTAATACATTATCCCAATAAATTGCCACATCAGTGGTACCACCTCC
The DNA here is from genome assembly GCA_938091335.1 of uncultured Thermodesulfobacterium sp. Taxonomy (GTDB): domain Bacteria; phylum Desulfobacterota; class Thermodesulfobacteria; order Thermodesulfobacteriales; family Thermodesulfobacteriaceae; genus Thermodesulfobacterium. The sequence continues at coordinate 59,193 of CALLJG010000010.1, read as the reverse complement.
AAAATCAATTAATATAACTCCTAATTCCTTTTCTTCAGAAGTTAATACACTTTCTCCAGAAGCTAAACCTTGAACAATTACTCCGTCAACTTCTATATCTAAATTTTCAAAACATCTTAATAAATTTTGAAAAGCTGAACGGTTGCAAGTAATTAACCGAACATTAGCTTCTAATCTAACTCCAGACATTCCTATAGGTTGAAGAATTCCTCGGTTTTGATCTATAACAAACTCTTGAGGAATTATGTGTAAAATTATTCTATCTTGAGGAAGTTCAATAGTTTGAGCAGAAAATAAAACTTCTTCAACCTCTGATGGAGTAACTACTTTTTCTTTTAAAGCTATTACTCCTGAAGCAGATAGGCTCTTTATATGACTTCCTGTAATACTTGTGTAAATGCTTTCTATGGGAATCTTAGCCTGAGATTTGGCTTTTTCTATAGCATTTTTAATACTTTGAGTAGCTTCCTCTATATTTATTATAGTTCCTTTTTTAAGACCTTTTGAAGGAACTAAACCCATTCCTGTAATCCATAATTTACCTTCCTTTTCTTCTCCTATAAGAGCACAAACTTTTGTAGTTCCTACATCAACTACTAAAATTCCTTTTTCCTCTTTACCCATTTATTAACTCCTAAATTTTATTAAGGCAGCTCCTAAAGGATAGTCCATTCTTATTAACTCTACCTTTTCAATAAGTTCTTTTTCATATAAATAAGTAATAATTCTGTCTAAATTTTTATAAAAATAAGACCAATCCTTTTGAGATACCAAAGGAAAATAAATGGTAATATTATTTTTTGTAATAAAAATTATCTTATCTTCTTCTAAAATAACCTTAGATAAATTTTCATATACAGGCAAATAATTTTTATGTTCCTTTATCCAAACCAAAAAATTTAACAAACTATTTTTAAATTCTTCATTTTTTATTTCAACTACAGGATAAAATTGATAGTCCTCTGGAATAATAGGAGTTATAAGAACTCCATTTTTGTCTATTAAATAGCCTTTATTATCTTGAATGATTATAGCAAGAGGTTTTCTTTCTTTAATTTTAATTTCCAAAGTATTGGGAATATGTCTTACTATAATTACTTCTTCAATAAGAGGATTAATAAGGATTTTTTTTCTAATATTATCTATAGGAATAGTAAAAAGCCTCTCCCCACCTTTTAATCCAGTTGTTTTTATAATTTCATCTTTAGAGATTTTTTTGGTATTTACTACCATAATTTCTTTTAATACAAATAAATCAGTAAAATATAAAATATAGAAAATGCCTAAAATTAAAAATATAAAGAAAAAAAAAGGCCAAAATAATCTACTTTTTATAACCTTTATTATCATAGTGGATTTTCTATAATATTTACTTCAGGTTCCAAAAGAATTCCAAATTTTGAAAAAACTTTGTCTTGAATTAATTTTATAAGTGCTAAAACATCTTCAAATTTAGCATTTCCTAAATTTACTATAAAATTTGCATGTTGTTCAGAAATCTTAGCATTTCCAATTTGATATCCTTTTAATCCACATTTTTCTATTAGTTTTCCTGCATAGTGAGATGGTGGATTTTTAAAAACAGAACCAAAAGTTTTTTCAAATAATGGTTGAGTTTTCTTTCTTTTTTCTATATAGGTTTTTAAGAGATTTTTAATCTCTTTTTTTTCTCTTTTTATTAATTCAAGCTCAGCAGAAATTATAATACCTGGCTCTTTAAAAGTTCTATAATTCCATAAATTTTCATTAGAAATTAAGGTTTTAATATTTTTATTTTTATAAATTTTAAGAGTTTTTATTAATTGAGAAATGCTTTTTTCAAAAGCTCCTGCATTCATCTTAATAGCACCCCCGATAGAGGCAGGAACTCCTGCTAAAAATTCAAGTCCACCAAAACCCTCTTTAATTCCAAAGGAAATGATTTGGCTAATTTTGGTACCTACACCTCCTTTTAGCAAAAGTTTTTTATCATTTTTTTTAATTATTTTTATCTCTTTAAGCTCACGTAAATTTATGACTACTCCGTTAAATTCTTTATCAGAAATTAAGAGTTTACTTCCTCCACCTATTACAAAAAAGGGGATTTCTTTTATTTCAAGGAAATCAAGAATGGAAATTAATTTTTCTTCTGTATCTGGGAAAAGCATCCTTTTACATTTTCCGCCTATTTTTATAGTAGTATAAAAAGCCAAGGGTTCTTCTTTCTTATAAAATATTTTTAATTTTTCTAATTTCCTGTCTATTTCTTCAAATACCATAACTTTTTTAGGGTTCACTTAAAAGGTATTTATGGAGTCTATATATATCTCCAGCTCCCATAGTTATAATTATTTGGTTTTTGTTACTGATTTTTTTTAAGATTTTTAAAATTTCTTCAAAGGAACTTCCAAAGAAAGTGGGATGAGGTACTCTTAAAGATTTAACTGCCTCATAGAAACTATATCCAGAAATTCCAGGAATAGGTTTTTCACTGGCAGGGTATATTTCAGTTAAAATTAAAACTTCGGGTTCGTTTAAGGTAAATAAAAATTCATTCCATAAAAATTTAGTTCTCGTATATCGATGAGGCTGGAAAATAACAATTATTTTTTTATCAGGATAGAGAGTTTTTAAGGCTGAGAGAGTAGCTTTAATTTCAGTTGGATGATGAGCATAATCGTCTATTAAAATTGTTTGATTCCATATACCTTTTAATTCAAGTCTCCTTGCTACTCCTTTAAATTCTTCAAGTGCTTTTATAATTTTAGGAATAGAAAGATTAAGTTCAAGAGATACTCCAATTACTCCTAAAGCATTGAGTATATTATGTTTTCCTGGTACAGATAATCTTAAATTTCCTAAAAATTTTCCAAAATAGTAAATTTCTACTTCAGGATAGGGGGAGTTATCTTTTAATCGTCCTACAAGTTGATTTTCTGTAGAAAAACCATAAAGTAAAAAAGGACCTGAGATTTCATTTAATACCTCTCTTACTCCTGGATCATCTCCACATAAAATTACTTTACCTTGAGAAGAACATTTTTTTATAAAGTTTATAAAGGCTTTTTTAATAGCATTAAAGTCTGTATAAAAGTCGAGGTGTTCTTTATCAATATTGGTGATTACTTCAATATAAGGTTTATAACACAGAAAGGAACCATCACTTTCATCTGCCTCAGCCACAAGATATTCACTTTTACCTAAAAGAGAATGAGTCTTAAAATTATTAATTATTCCTCCTACTATAACTGTGGGGTTTTTATTAAGTTTTATTAAAACCTCAGATAGCATCGAAGTAGTAGTAGTTTTTCCGTGAGAACCAGCTATAACTATACTTTTAGGATACATATTCATTACTTCAGATAGCATTTGAGCTCTTGAAATTAACCATACACCTAACTTTTTAGCTTTTAAGATTTCTGGATTGTCCTGTGGGATGGCAGAGGAATAAATTACAACATCTACAGAATTTAAATGAGACTCCGAATGCTCATAATATACCTTAATACCTGCTTTTTCTAACATTTTAGTGTATTTACTTTTGGCTATATCACAGCCAGTGACCTTATGTCCCAATTTTGCTAGTATTAGAGCTAAGCCACTCATTCCAACTCCACCAATTCCAATAAGATGTATATTTTTTCTTTCAAGCATAAGCTATCAATTTTTCCATTTCTGTAATAATAGTTTTTTCCGAGTTACTCACAAAAAAGCTTTTCATTATTTCTGACATAATTTTTAATCTTTTTTCTTCCATGAAAAGTGATTTTATCTCGTTTAAAACTCTGGAAGGAGTTGCTTCTTTTTGGAGAATTAATATAGCTCCACCTTTTTCTGCTACAATTTTAGCATTTTTTTCTTGATGAGCTTTTGCTGCATAAGGGAAGGGTATAAAAATAGCAGGAACTCCTACTGCAAAAAGTTCAGCTAATGTTGTTGCTCCACATCTTCCTAAAAACAAATCAACTTGAGAATAAGCCCATCCCATATTTTCTATAAAAGGAAAAACTTTTAAATAAGAAAAAGGCTTTTTATTTAATAAATCTTTGTATTCCTTTTTAACTCTTTCAAAATCTTCCAGTCCAGTTTGGTGGATTATTAAAAGATCTTTAAATTCATCCAAAAGCGTAGGAACAATTTTTAAAGCTAAATCATTTATAAATCTTGCTCCTAAGCTTCCTCCTAAAATTAAAAGACCCTTTCCAGAATGTTCTCTTGGATATTTTTCCAATAATTCCTTTCTTACGGGATTTCCAGAAAAGATAATCTTTTTTTTAGGAAAGTATTTTTCACTTTCCTTTATACTTAAAAATACTTTATCTACCAAATAGCTCAATATTTTGTTAGCTATTCCTGGCTCTATGTTTTGTTCATGTAAACCTGTTTTTTTTCTTAGTAATTTTCCTGCAACTATTACAGGAAAAGAAATATATCCACCCGTAGCAAATATTATGTTAGGATCTAATTTTTTAATAAGTTTATAAGAAATTTGAATAGCTTTTATCATTTTTATAAAAGCCCTTAATTTTTCTTTAAAAGACCTTCCTATAAATCCTTCTACATCTATTCTATATATTTTAAAAGGTTTATTTTTTAATATTACTTCTTCTATTTTTCTTGTCCCTGAAATAAAAAATACCTCTCTTTTTAGATTTGATAATTCTTGAGCTATAGCTATTCCAGGAATAAGATGCCCTCCTGTTCCACCAGCTACAACAAGCCACTTCAATGTAAAACCCCTTTTTTATTCAAGTATATATTTGCATAAGTTAATACCAGATTTCTAAAATAATTTCCCCGTTCTTCATAATTCTTAAACTGATCAAAACTTGAACACGCTGGTGAAAGAAGGACTATATCTCCTGGTTTAGCACATTTTATAGATAAAAGAGTAGCCTCTTTTAAATTTTCAGTTATATATGTTTCTGTAAGGTTCTTTAGTTCTTCAGCTAATATAAATCTTGAGTTACCCATAAGAATTAGAATTTTTACTTTTTCTTTTATATAAGGTATTAGATCCGTATAAGAACCACCTTTATGTTTTCCTCCTAATATAAGTATAATAGAAGATGCTGGAAGGCTTTTAAGAGCTGAAATTGTAGCAAAAACATTTGTAGCCTTTGAATCATTTATAAAATAAATTCCACCAAAATCTCCTATATATTCAAGTCTATGGGGGAAACCAGTAAATTGAGGAATTAAAGTTTTTATACTTTCTTCACTTGCACCTCCCAATCTCGCCGCTAAACTTGCTGTTACAAAGTTTACTTTGTTATGAAGTCCTAAAAGTTTAAATCCTGAAAAGGAATAAAATTCTTCCTTTTCTAAATTTAATATAAATCCATCCTTTGAAGATTGAGAATCTCTTTTAATAAAAGCTTTAGCTTTAGGATTTTCTTTTTCATCAAAAAAGATAACCTTTCCTTTTATTATTTTTTTAAATTTATCAAACCATTTTTCTTGAAAAGGTAAAATACTATAATTTTCTTCTTTTTGATTTTCAAAGATTCTGTATTTATAGTAAGCATATTCTTCTTCAGATGTATATCTTTCTAAATGATCAGGAGTAATATTTAAGAGAATCCCGATTTGCGGAAAAAAAGAATGAATATTTTCTAATTGAAAACTAGAAACCTCAAGCACTATCTTTTCTACTGGGGTGTTAGAAATAATTAATTCAGATAAAGGAATACCATAATTTCCACCAGTAAAAACTTTATGCCCTGATAATTTAAGAAGTTCTGAAACAATGGCAGTGGTGGTTGTTTTACCATTTGTTCCTGTAATAGCAATTACTTCAGATTTTTTTGGTAATAATTGCCAGGCTAATTCCAATTCACTTAAAACCGGAATTCCTTTTTTAATACAAATTTGATATATTTCTTTTGGTACCCCAGGACTTACTACTACTAGATCTGCAGAAAGTAAAGTTTCTTTTTTATGTCCCCCTGTTTCAAAATAGACTCCTTGAGATTCAAAAAACCTTAAAATTTCAGAAGGCAGTTCAGACCTGTTCATGCTTTCAGAAACTATTATTTCTCCACAACCGTGTTTTAAAAGAAGTTTAGTAGCTGCTTTTCCACTTTTACCAAATCCTATAACAACTATTTTTTTTCCTTTTAAATTCATATACTTATCTTATTTTAAGTGTACTTAATGCAATTAATCCACAAAGTATCGAGATGATCCAAAATCTAACAACTACTTTATTTTCTGGCCATCCTTTTAATTCAAAATGATGATGAAGAGGTGACATCCTAAAAATCCTTTTACCTTTAGTAAGTTTAAAGTATCCCACTTGTAAAATTACTGAAAGAGCTTCTAATACAAAAATCCCTCCAGCTATGATTAGTAAAAGTTCTTGTTTTACTATAATAGCAATAGCTCCCATTGAAGCTCCAAGACTAAGAGCTCCAACATCACCCATAAAGATTTCTGCAGGATGTGCGTTGTACCAAAGGAATCCCAAAGCAGCTCCAATTAAAATAGCACAGAAAATAGCAAGTTCTCCTGCATAGGGAATATGGGGAATAAATAAATAATTAGCAAATTTTATATGTCCTGCTACATAACTTAAGATACTATAAACTCCTGCAACTACCATAAATGGAACTATGGCAAGTCCGTCCAGTCCATCTGTCAAATTCATAGCATTGGAACTTCCAATTATTACTAACATACTAAAAATTAAATAAAAGCTTCCTATATCAAGAATTAATTTCTTTAAAAAGGGAAGATTCAGAGTGGAGGGAAAATTAAAATATTTAAAAAGTATTAAATAAAAGATAGAAACTATAAAAAATTGAGCTAAAATTTTATGACGGGCTTTTAATCCTAAATTTTTCCTTCTTTTTATTTTTAAAAAGTCATCTAAAAAACCTATAAAGGCAAAACTTAAAAGAATAAAAAGGGATAACCATATTAAATAATTGGTTAGATTACACCAAAGAATAACAGAGGAGACAACTGCTAAAACTATTATTAATCCACCCATAGTAGGAATACCTGTTTTTACAATATGATGTTGGGGTCCTTCTTCTCTTATTATTTGACCAAATTGTTTTTCCTTCATAAATCTTATAAAAGGAGGCATAAGTAAATACACTAAAATAAATGCAGTAATAGCACCACAGATCATTCTAAAAGTGATATATTTAAAAACATTAAAAATAATAGATATATCTTTAAGATAATAAAATAAATGATAAAGCATTAAAAATTCTCCTTTAAAAGTTTTTCTATAATTCTTTCCATTTTTAAAGCTCTTGAACCTTTTACTAAAATAATATTTTTTTCTTCTTTTTTTAAAACTTCTTTGATAGGCCAATTTTCTAAAAAATCTTCTACACTGTTAAAGGCTTTATAAAATTTATTTTTGGTTTTATAAAACTGAAATCCTTCTACATAATAAGGAGTGGTTTCTCCTATAAAGAAAGCTATATCTGCTATTTCACTTACAAATTTTCCAATTTCTCTATGATATTTTTCTGAGTATTTACCAAGTTCTTTCATCTCACCTAATATTACAATTTTTTTTTGATAATTAGAGGCAAGGTCTTTAAAATATTCTAAAGAAGCTTTTACTGAGCCAGGATTAGCATTATAGGTATCATCTATAATAAAATGAGAACCTTTATTTAAAAATCTTGCTCTTTGAAAAAAAATAATTTCTTTTTCAAGAATGGGTATAATTTTTTCTAAATCTATTCCTAAAGAAATAGCTACAGCAAGAGCAGCAAGTAGATTTAAAAGATTATGCTTTCCTATATTATTTATTTCTAAATTATAGATTTTGGTTTTAAATATTATGGAACCTTTTATTTTTCCTTCCTTAAAAGACAAATTTTGAAAAGAAATATCAGCTTCGGGATTAAAACCAAAGGAAATTTTATTTTGAGGGAATTTTTTTATCTGCTTTCTTAAGATTTCTTGGTCAAAATTATAAATAAGTGTGCCATCAGGATGAGTATTTTTAAAAAGGCTTATTTTTTCTTCTAAAACTCCTTCTATGCTACCAAGTCCTTCTAAATGAGAAGGATATATAGAGGTAATTACAGAAATTTGAGGTTGCACAATTTTTGAAAGTTTTTCTATTTCTCCTTTTTGATTAGTGCCTAATTCTAAAATCCCTACCTCTGTTCCCTCTTTTATAGAAAGAAGACTCAAGGGTACTCCTATAAGATTATTATAGTTTCCCATATTTTTGGTAGCATCAAAAAACCTGGATACAATTTCATAGGTTATCTCTTTGGTGGTAGTTTTTCCGCAAGAACCTGTAATAGCTACTATAATTGGATTTATTTTTTTTCTCCAAAAATTAGCTAAATCACCTAATGCTTTTAAAGAATCCTTTACTAAGATAATAGAAATAGTTTTAGGCATTTCTTCAATCTTAAATCCTTTAGGAAAATATGAAATAACTAATCCTTTAGCTCCTTTTTCAAGAGAAATTTTATAAAAATCATGTCCATCAAAATTTTTCCCTTTCAAAGCCCAAAAAAGATAACCAGGTTTTATAATTCTTGTATCTGTAGAAATGCCTTTGAAAGAAATTCCCATATCTCCATTTATAAGGATTCCTGAAACTGCTTTTATTACATCTTCTGTAATTAATTTAATTTCCACATTCATTTTTATTTAAACCTTTTATAATTTTTAAAATTTCTTCTTGATCAGAAAAAGGTATTTTTTTTCCTTGAATTTCTTGATAAGTTTCATGTCCTTTGCCTGCAACTAAAAGTACATCTCCTTTTTGTAAAATATTTATACTAAACTTTAGAGCCTCTTTTCTATCAGGTATAACTTTATATGGTTTTTTATAATTTATCCCTTTTTTAATATCTTCTATAATTTCTAAGGGATTTTCAAATCTTGGATTATCAGAAGTTAATATTATTTCATCAGCTAAAGAACTTGCGATTTTACCCATAATAGGTCTTTTACCTTTATCTCGATTTCCTCCACACCCAAAAACTACTATAAGTTTGTTTTGTTTGAGAGGGATTAAGCTTTTAAGTGCTTCTTCCAATGCAGAAGGGGTATGTGCGTAATCCACAAATATTTTTGCTCCTTTGTATTCACCCACCAATTCAAGTCTTCCAATAGGATTTTTAAGAAATGTCAAATATTTTAATATTTCTTTGATTTCAAACTCACATGCCATAAAAATACCTAAAGTAGTAATTAAATTTTTAATTTGATAATTTCCTAAAAGATTAACCGAACTTTCATATTCTTTATTTTTAATCTTTATTTTTAAGTTTAACCCATCTTTTATATTTACAACTTTAGCGTTTATTTCGTTATTATTTACACAAAGAGGAGAAAGAGTTTTTAATTCTTTTGCCAATCTTTTTCCATATTCATTTTCAAGAGAAATAACTATTTTTCCTGTAGGTTTTAAATAATTAGTAAAAAGCTTTTTTTTAGCTTGATAATAATTTTCCATATTTTCATGATAATCTAAATGATCTCTTGAAAGATTAGTAAAAACTGCAACATCAAATAAAAGACCTAAAATCCTATCTTGATGAAGAGCATGGGATGAGACCTCTATTACGCAAGCTTTGAATCCTTTTTCTACCATTTCCTTTAACAAAGAAGTAATATATAAAATTGAAGGAGTAGTTTCTTTTGCAGGTATTATTCTATCAATTTCATAAAAAAGTGTTCCTATATATCCACATTTTATACCTATTAAATCAAAAAGGGTTTTAGTAAAAAAACTTACTGAAGTTTTTCCATTTGTTCCAGTTACACCTATTAAAAATAATTTTTCTTGAGGATTTTCATAAAAATTGAAAGCTATAGAGGAAATAGCTTTTTTAATATTTTTTACTTGGATTTGAATAATTCCCGGGATACTTTCTACAGGATTCAATTCACTTTCTCTTATAATTACTATAGCACCATTTTTAACTGCCTCTTCAATAAAATCCTCTCCATTAAAAGAAGAACCTTTTCTTGCTATAAAAATATAATTATCCTTTACCTCTGTAGAATTTTCAGTTATACCTCTTATTTTTAAACCTTTATAAGGTCCCCAATTTTTTATAATTTGACTTCCGTAATAGCTTTTTGAAATTTCTAAATTTTTTATTATCTCTCCTAAAGTTTTCATAAAAAAGAAATAATTTTATCAACTATGTATTGGTTTAATTCTAAAGAGGAAACTTGAAGAGAAGAAATAAATAACTTGTCTTTCTTAAAAACTATGGTGATAATAATGTTGCCTAGATTATATATATGTGCATTATTACTATTTTCAAAAAATTCAGAAGAAGGCTTACATTTTTGGGATTTGGTATATATGAGAGTGGGGGAGATATTGGAATTACAAATTTTTTCCATATACCATTTAGCAAGATGCCAAATATTTATTTTTTTCTCTTTTCCGTCTATAATTATTGGATTAATTCCTAAGGTCCAATTAAAACCTTTGATTTCATTTTCAGGAATTTCAAAAAAAGTTAAAGGATAATAAATTTCAAAGATTTTTGCATTTTCATCTTCTAAATATCCTAAAACTTCTCCTGTTTCAATATTAAAAACAGTTATTATGTAATTTTTTAAATTTAATTCTTGAATGGTATTATAAATCTTTTTTTCTAAATTTAAATCAAGGGATAATATAAGCGGTTTACCACATTTTAACAGATCATCAAAGATCTTTTCTAATCCTGATATTCCTTCATTATATACAACTTCACCTATTATATTTTTAAGATAAGGATAAAGAATTTTTCTCTTGAAATCTTTTTCAATAATTATATTTTCATCTTTTTTTAAGATTTCTACTTCATCCAAACTTAATTTTTCAGAAAGAAGTATTATTCCTTTTTTAGGAAGACTTAAGATATTTCCTAAATATGTTTTAATAAGAGATAAATCTTGAAAATTAAACAAAAAATTTTCTTTGATAACATAATAAGCCTTATAATTTTCCAAAGTAACTACAATGGGGTTAATATTTCTGTCAAATATATATCCTCTTTTGACATAATTAGGTGTTATTAATCTTCCCCCTGATTTTTTAATAGAAAAATTCAATAATATCGTAGTAAGAATTACAAATGTCACTAAAAATCCTAAAAAAGCTTCCTTTTTTTGCATTGCTTATTTTATAAAATCTTCTTCCTGCGGAGGATATAAGCCTAAGGTTCTTGCTTTTTTTAATAACATTTCTTTAGAAGTTAAAAATTGATATTCCTTTTTTAAGGTCTCATTTTCTTTAATTAAAAGATCTTTTTCTGCTTTTAGTCTAATAAGAAGATATGTATTATAAGCTATTCCTACTGTAAATATAAAAATAAAAATCCCTAAAAGAAGAATAAGACTATTTATTAAAAAATTTTTTATAAGTGTTTTTAAAGAAATTACTTCTTCACTTTTGGCTTTATTGGTGTAGGTAGGGTATTCTATTCTCATAGGCGTTCCCCCACCCTCATTTTTGCACTTCTTGCTTTTGGATTTCTTTTAATCTCCTCTAAAGAAGGAGTAACAGGTTTTTTAGTAAGAATTTTTATTTTGGGATTGTGTTTAAAAGCATTTTTGACTATTCTATCTTCTAAAGAATGAAAAGAAATTATGAGGATTCTTCCAAAAGGTTTTAAAACTTCAGGAAGATTTTTTAAGGCTATTTCTAAATTTTCTAATTCTTTATTGACTTCAATTCTTAAACTTTGAAAGATTATTGCCAATAGATTCTTCTTAGAAGTTTTGAAAAATTCTTTTATAGCTTTGACTAAATCATTGGTTGTTTCAAAACTTTGCTTTTTTCTTTTTTCACAAATAAATTTGGCAAATTTTTCAGCTTTAGGAACTTCTCCTTTTTTGAAAATCTGAGCTAATTTTTGATAATCATAAGTATTTAATATATCTTTTGCAGTTAATTTAATAGAATAGTTTATTCTCATATCTAAAATTTCATTTTTTTGAAAAGAAAAGCCTCTTTTGGAGTGTTCTAAGAGAAAAGAGGAAATTCCCAAATCTAAAAGAATCCCATCTGCTAATACGCCTTCTTTTTGAAGGACTTCTTTTATGGATATGAAATTTTTATTAAATAACTTAACACGATCTTTGAATTTTTTTAATCTTTCTTGAGCTATTTTAAATGAATTTTCATTCCATTCAAAACCATATAAAATTCCTGAAGGACTTGAGGCTTCTAATATAGCTATACTATGTCCTCCTAATCCTACAGTTCCATCTACATAAACTTTGTCTTTACTCACTTTTAACCACTCTAATACCTCTTTTAATAGTACAGGTTCATGGTAAAAAATTTTAACCCCCTCTTATATAGGGGTTTATAATTTGTATAACTTTGCTAAAATTCTCTTTAGTTTCTTTAAATCGTGAATCTAAGTCTTTGGGATTCCATATTTCAAAATGGGTTAGCATTCCTAAAAGGATTACTTCTCTTTCAAGTTTTATTTCTTCTCTCAAAGATTGGGGAAGCAAAATTCTTCCTTGTTTATCTGGTTGGCATTCTTCAGCAGCACCTAAAAAATATCTCACATATTGCCTCACTTCAGGTATATCCCAGGGAAGACTCATCAGTTTTTCTTCTATTTTTTGCCATTCCTCAACAGGATAGGCAATTAGACAATCAGGATAATTAGTTATTACCAAATTTTCATTTCCATACCTTACTCTTAGAATCTCTCTAAATTTTGCAGGTAGACTAAATCTTCCTTTTTCATCAATATTATGCTTGAATTTTCCTCTAAACATTTTTACCACTTTTTACCACTTTATACCACTTAGATTATTTAACAATTTTTAAAAAGTCAAGGGTAATTTTTTAAATTTAATCAATTATTATTTTAAAATTTTTATAACCTTTCCCACTTACGAAGTGAGTTTTTTATGAAACAGGTTTTTAAATTTTGGAAATAGTTTAAAATTAAATTGGAAAATGCTTTTAGAGATTAAGATTCATAATCTTATTCTTATAGAAAATGTTCATTTAAATTTAGAAAAAGGATTTATAGTTTTTACAGGAGAGACAGGAGCAGGTAAATCTTTATTAATAAAGGCAATAAAATTGTTATTAGGAGAAAAAGGAGGAGCTCATTATATAAGACCTGGAGCAAAAGAAGGGGAATTGGAAGCTCTTATTTGGGGAGGAGAAGCTCTTTTTAAAAAACTTCAAGAAATGGGTTATCCTGCTGATGAGGAAATTCACATAAAAAGAATCATTTCTCTTAATAGACAAAAAATTTATATTAATGGATCTCCAGCTACTCTTAATGAACTTTCAATTCTTACAAAAGATTCAATAATGCTTACAAGTCAACATGAATTTTATACTTTTCTTCATCCAGAAAAACAACTTGAATTTTTAGACCAATTTTTGGGTTTAACCCCAGATTTAAAAGAATACCAAAAATTGTATTATAAATATAAAGATCTTCTTTTTCAAATCAAAAATCTTGAGAATCAAATTTCTTCAATAAATCTTAAAAAGGACTTTTTGCTTTTTCAAATAAAGGAATTGGAAGCACTTAAGATAGATCCTGAAGAAGAAAAAAAACTTTTAAAGGAGCGAGAAAGATTAAAAAATTTAGCATTATTAAGAGAAAAAACTCAAAACCTTATTTCAGCTTTTGATAAAGTAGAAAAATTTTTTTCTCAGATCCTTTCTGGTCTTGAAAGTTTAAGCAAAATAGAAGGAGAATTTAAAGAGCATTATATGAAAATTAATTCCATATATTATGAAATAAAGGAAATGGCAAGAGATTTTAATTTTTATTTGATTCATTTACCTGAGGATGATGTAGCCTTAAATGAGATAGAAGAAAGATTAGCAAGATATGAAAAAATTAAGAAAAAATATAAAAGAGATACACAAGGATTGATTCAATTGTTAGAAGAACTCAAAAAGGAAGTTAGTCTTTTAGAATCTGGAGAGGAAAATTATGAAGCCTTAATTAAAGAGGAGAAAATATTAAGAGACAAATTATTGGAGAAAGCCTTAAAATTAAGTGAAGAAAGAGTAAAAGGAATTGCTAAATTGGAAAATTTTTTAAAAAAAGAATTAAAAGAACTTGGTATGGAAAAAGCAGAATTTAAAATAGAATTGATTTCTAAAGAGCCAAACCCAGAAAATTTTAGTTCAACAGGTTTTGAAGAAATTAAATTTTTATTTTCTTCTAATCCAGGTATACCTTTAAGACCACTTGAAAAAGTGGCTTCTGGAGGTGAATTATCTCGTATTTTTCTTGCATGTAAATCTTTATTGAAAGAAAGAACAGAAACAGGGACTATGATTTTTGACGAAGTAGATGCAGGAATAGGTGGTATCACTGCAAAAAAAATGGCTCAAAAATTAAAAGAACTTTCCCAAAATTATCAAATTTTCTGTATTACTCATCTTCCTCAAATTGCAGCTGTAGCAGATCTTCATTATGTAGTGAAAAAAAGAATAGAAAAGGGGGAAACAAAGACAGAAATAGAAAAAGTTCAGGGTGAAGAAAGACTTAGAGAAATTGCGAGAATGCTTGGAGAACCTGAAAATTTAGAGTTAGCAAAAAACTATCTGTCTTTTGAATGGTTATAATGCCTACAGCTTTTCTTCTTTTTTCAGAAGGTCTTGATAGCTTATTATCTGGTTTGATTTTAAAAGAACAAAAAGTAAATATTATAGCTGTCAAATTCATAACCCCCTTTTTTGGATGGAAATATAAAGAGGATCCTACTTCATTTTACAAAAAAATAGAAGAACTTAATTTTGATAAAGGGATTTTGATTGATATTACAGAAGAATATATAAAAATTCTAAAAAATCCTCAATATGGATATGGGGATTATGCTAATCCTTGTATAGATTGTAAAATTCTTATGTTAAGAAAAGCAAAAGAACTTATGGCTGAATTAAAAGCAGATTTTATTGCTACTGGAGAAGTTTTAGGTCAAAGACCTATGAGTCAAAATAAGAATACTTTAGCTCTTATTGAAGAAAAAGCCGGGTTGAAAGGGCTTTTGTTAAGACCTCTTTCTGCTAAACTTTTATCTCCAACCGAGCCTGAACTCAAGAAATTAGTTGATAGAGAAAAACTTCTAGACATAAGAGGAAGAAAAAGAAACATTCAGTTAGAGCTTATAAAAAAGTTTCAAATTAAAGAAATTCCTACTCCTTCTGGAGGCTGTTTACTTACTGATCCTCAAATAGGAAAAAGAATTCTTACTATTGTTAAAGAAAAAAGACCTTTAAACTACTTGACATCCCAGCTTTTGATTTTAGGAAGACATTTTTTAGAAGAAAAAATATGGATACTTCTTGGAAGAAATCAAGAAGAAAATGAAAAAATAAAAAAGATAGTAAATAAAGTTTATAAAACTTATACTCTTAATGTTCCAGCACCTACTGCTGTAGTGATAGAAGGAAATCCCCCAGAAGAGTATATTAAAAAATTATTAATAAAATATTCTAAAAAAGCTAAATTGAGAATCTCAAAAGGGGAAAGGGTAGACTTAGTTTCATTATCATGAATGAAACTGTAGCCTTAATTACAGATTTTGGGCTAAAAGACCATTATGTAGGAGTAATAAAAGCAAGAATTTTAAAAGAATTAAAAAACTCTAAATTTATTAATTTTATTGATATTACACATGATATACCTCCTTACCATATAAAAAAGGGGGCAATAGTTTTATACTTTTCTTATAAATATTTCCCAAAAGGAACAATATTTTTAGTAATTATTGATCCTGGAGTAGGAACTCAAAGAAAAGCACTTGTAATTATAACACAAGATTATATTTTTATAGGTCCAGATAATGGAGTTTTTACTTTAATTTACAAGGAAAATCCTAAGTTTTTGGCTTTTGAAATTATTAAAGAAAAAGTTTTAAAACCACCTTATAGTGAAACTTTCCATGGGAGAGACCTATTTGCTCCAGCAGTTGCATATATTTTAAATGATAGACCTTTAGAAGAATTTTTAATTCCTGTTTCTAAAGATGATTTAATTAAATTAGAATTTACCTTTCCAGAAGAAACACCTATGGGACTAAAACTTTCTATTTGGGATGTAGATCATTTTGGTAATTTAATTACCAATTTTCATAAAAGTATGATTAAGCATAAATTTAAGATTTTTGTTAATAAGAAAGAAATTCCCTTGATAAAATCTTATGGATATGCTGAGAAAGGAAAAATAATTGCCCTTTTTGGAAGTGAAGGATTACTTGAAATTGCAATAAGAGAGGGTTCAGCTTTTGAAATATTGCAAAATCCTGAGATAGAAATAATATGGGAAAAATGAAAGTATATTTAATAGGAATTGGCGGAATAGCCATGTGTGGAGTTGCTGGTATCTTAAAGGAATTAGGTTTTGAGGTTTTTGGTTCTGAAAAAGAAGAAATATATCCTCCTTCTTCAACTGTTTTGGAAAAATTAAAAATCCCAGTATATAAATTTAATTCGGAAAATATTTCAAAAATAAAACCTTCAGCTATTATAGTAGGAAATTCTATAAAAATTGATCATTCAGAAATAATTGCTTCTCAGAAATTAGGAATTCCTTTTTATTCTTTTCCTAATTTTTTGATGAAATTCCTTTTGAAAAATAAAAAAAATTATTCTTTGTGCTGGGACTCATGGAAAATCTACTGTTTCTGCTCTTTTGACTTATACCTTAGAAATTTTTGGACTTGATCCAACATATTTAGTAGGAGCAGTTTTTAAACATAATTCTCTTAATTACAGAGTGGGGAAAAGTTCATGGGTTGTATTGGAAGGAGATGAGTATCCTGCATCTTTTTTTGATAAAAAAGCTAAATTTTTATATTATAAACCTACTTTCTTAATTCTTACTAATCTTGAATATGATCACATTGATGTGGATCCTAATATAGAAAGTTTAAAAGATACCTTTAAAGAATTAATAAAACTTATTCCTAAAGAAGGAATTATAGTTTATAATGCTGATGATGAAAATTTGAGAGAAATATTAAAAAATAATAACTTAAAGGCAAAAGTCATCTCTTATGGAAAGAATTCTTCAGCTGATTTTATATTGCTAAAAAGTAGAACCACTTTTGAAAAAGGAAAATTTATAAATAAAGTTATAATAGATACTCCTTTTCAAAAAAATTTAGAATTTCTCTTAAATTTTCCGGGGGAATATAATGCCTTAAATGCTTTGAGTGTGATTGCATTTCTTTATGGTTTGGGACTTCACTTTTATAACTGGAGACTGCCTTTTATAAATTTTCCTGGATTAAAAAGAAGGCAAGAAGTTTTATATAATAATGATAATTTGGTTGTAATAGATGATTTTGCTCATCATCCTACTGCAGTAAGAGTAACTTTGCAGGAATTGATAAAAAGTATAAAACCTGAAAGAACTATTGTAATTTTTGAACCACGTACCAATTCTAGTAAAAGAAAAATTTTTCAAGAAGAATATGTAAATAGTTTAAGTCTTGCAGATGAAGTTTATCTGAAAATTCCTCCAGGGCTTGAAATTATTCCTGAAATTGAAAGAATTGATATGTGGCATTTATCACAATCTCTTAAAAATAAAGGAATAAAAGTTTATTTTTTAAAAGATAAAGTTCCCAATTTTAAAAATATTTCGCAAAAAACTTTAGTGGTTTTTATGTCAAGTGCTTATTTTGAGGAAATAAAAAAATTAGAGGAAAATATGCAATAAAGATCTTAAAGAATTACAGATTAAATGTGGTTTGGCTTCACATTCCCCAGAAAGAAAAGGTTTAAAAAGGCTCAAATTAGGGACCTCATCAAATAGCTCATTTTTATAAAGATACCAAAATTGTCCTTTTTTAAATGGATCAGGTAAGGAAGCAGTGTAAGATAACTCCTTTATCAATTCTGGAGACAAAATCAAATAGCCCTTTTTTAGAGCTTCTTCAATTTCTTTCTTTTCATTAAAAACTGGAAAAGATTTTTTAAATGAATATAGCACCAAAGGGTGAGCTTTCTGATAAAAAGCTAAGCGTTGCTCTTTTTCTTTAAATAGATATTCAAGAAAAATTTTGGTTTTAGCATTAATTTCTTTCATATTTAAAAAGAGGATTGAAGCTATAACTATAGAATTTAGAACTATACAAATTGTTCCTATGAAAAGAGGCCATTTTGGGCGATAAAGGTAAAGTAAAATTTCTGTAATCCAAATAGCAGAAAATGGAAAAAGAAAAAGTAAGTATTTATCAAACTTCTCTCCAGCAAAGCTCAGAAGTAAAAGCGGGATCAAAAGGCTAAAAAAAGAGATTTTAAAAAGATTAGTTCCCTTTTCTTTCCAAAAAATTTTTAGCTCTGTAATTCTAGCAAGGATTAATAAGAGAAAAGGGGAAAAATTGAGAATATAAGCCTTAAAATAGAAATGAAAGGGGTCTTTTTTAAGTAAGAGTCGGTCATGCAAGTCTATATATAAAAATTCTTGGAAGATCTCTTTTCCAAATTTGAAATATCCATAAAGAAACCAAGGACCAATCATAACTAAGAAGATAATTATTCCTAAGGGATTAAGAAGGAGTGTTAAAATTCTTTTCTCCTTGGCAAAAAAAGCATAAAATAAATAAGCAGGGATTAAGAAAAAGTGAAGAGGACCTCTCACTAAAAAGGCACAGGCAAAGAAGAAATAGAAGAGAAGAATTCTTAAAGAAGAGGGATTTTCTAAGTATTTCAATAAATAATAAAAACTTACTAAATTAAAGAGGATAAAAAGAGGCTCTAAATCCAAACGATAAATAAAGGATAAGAATCGAAAGGAGCTAAAAAGAATTAAGAGACACAAGATAGTATTTAAGATATTTTTTTTATGCAGAAGATAAATTAAATAGCCTATTAAAAGATAGCTTAGGATAGAGACTAAACGCATTGCAAAAAGTTTCATTTTAGGATTATTACATCCTATAGTATAAAAAATAAGAGAAATCCAGGTATGTAGAGGTGGTTTAGTGAAATAGGGCTCACCGTTATAGGAAGGGATAAGAGACCTTTTGATGAAACTTTCTTGAATAATAACTGCCTTTCTTGCTTCTTGATATGAAAGAAGTGGTAAAAAATAGGAGGTGAAAATAAAAAAGAGAAAAAGAAAGAAAAGAAGACCTAAATAAAATTTATAGGGAAATGAGTTATTTTGATCTATATGCATATTTTTTTATTTTTTAATTTTATTTTGATATAAAAATCTTTACAAGGAATAATTTAGGATTATTTTAAGCCATATGTTAAGATTAAGTATAATTGGTTGTGGGAAAGCAGCAGAGCGGCATTTAAAAATTTACAAGACTCTTCAGGATCAAGTTAAAGTTGTTGCAGTAGCAGATATAAATTCAGAGCGAGCAAATTATTTTGCTTCTGAGTTTTCTGCAAAAGCCTATTTTGATTTTCAAGAAATGTTAAAGAAAGAACCTATTGATGTAGTTGATTTAGCTTTACCTTCTGGAATGCATGGTAAAGTGGGAGAAATTATTCTTAAAAAATATAAAAAACATCTTCTTGTTGAAAAACCACTTGCACTTACACTTAAAGAGGCTTATAACTTAGTAAACCTTGCTGAGAGATATAACCTAAAGCTAGTAACTATTTTTCAAAATAGAGCCAATTTTCCTGTGATAAAACTTAAAGAACTTATAGAAAAAAATTTTTTGGGTAAGCTTATATTAGTATCTGTGAAATTTTATTGGAGCAGGACTCAAAAATATTATGATAGTGCTCGTTGGAGAGGCACTTGGGCTCAGGATGGAGGAGCTTTGGCTCAGCAGGGATGTCATTTTGCTGACATAATTACTTATTTAGGTGGTGAGGTAGAGAGTGTTTTTGCTAAAATGGGAACTTATTTAGTTAAGATTGAAGCAGAGGATTTGCTTGTAGGTACACTAAAATTTAAATCTGGTGCTCTTGGGACTATTGAAGCTACTACTTGTGCAAGACCAAAAGATATTAAGGCTGAAGTGGTAATTTTAGGAGAAAAAGGTTCTGCTATATTAGGTGGCTTTGCCATGAATACCTTAAACTACTTAGCACTTGAAGGAGTTGAAGATTCTGCTAATTTAATAGAAGAATGTAAAAATAATCCTCCTCATCCTCTTGGATATTCTCATTTTATTTATCTAAAATCTTCTCTTGAATTCTTCTTAACAGGTAAGAGGGCTTCCTTTTTAGCAGTAGGAGCTGAAGCTCTACCTTCGCTTCAATTAATAATTGCACTTTATGAATCAGCAGAAAGGGGGAAAGAGGTTAAAATTCCCTTTATACCTAAATATTGTAAATTAGGTAAGGGAACCTAACATGAAGAATATTCCATTACTTGATTTAAAAAGAGAAATGAGTGAAATAAAAGAAGAGGTTCTTAAAGGAATTGAGGAAATTTTTGATTCTATGAAAATTTTGAATGGTCCTTATTTACAAAGATTTGAAAAAGCTTGGGCAGAATATTTAGGGATAAAATATGCCTTTGGATGTAGTTGTGGCACCTTTGCCCTATTTATGGCCTTATTAGCTTTGGGAGTTGGAAAAGGAGATGAAGTTTTAGTGCAAGCAAATGCCTTTATTGCAGATTTTGAGGCCATATTTTTTTCTGGGGCTGAACCTATTTTTTTAGAAGTTGATCCAGAAACCTTCGGCCCTGACTTAGAAGATTTAAAGAGAAAAATCTCTCCTAAAACTAAAGCCCTTATTTTAGTTCATATGTACGGTTATCCCAATGAAATGGATGAAATTTTAAAAATTTGTAAAGAAGCAGGAATTTATCTAATAGAAGATGCTTCACATGCCCATGGAGCAGAATATAAGGGAAAAAAAGTTGGTACCTTTGGAGAAATAGGATGCTTTAGTTGTGGACCTGTTAAAAACTTAAATGCCATAGGAGATGCCGGTATCATTGTTACTAATGATGAGTTGCTTGCCTCTAAAATAAAGTATTTCAGAGTGCATGGGCAGGTTGAAAAGAATTTTTCTCATTTTCCAGGATTTAATTCCCGCTTAGACGAAATTCAAGCCCTCATTTTACTAACTAAACTTAAGACCCTTGATAAAAAAAATGAAAAAAGAAGAGAAATAGCAAATTATTATACTCAAAAATTAAATAATATTAAAGGTTTATTTTTACCTCCTTTAGATGCACCCTATAAAAAAAGTGTATATCATAGATTTGTAATTGGCACCTCAAAAAGAGATGAGCTTGTCTCCTTTTTAAAACAAAGAGGTATAGGTACAGGTTTATATTATCCTTATCCTCTACATAAACAAAAAGCTTATCTAGATACTTTTGGTAAAACATGGTCTTTACCTATAGCAGAAAAATTAGCCCAAGAATTGTTAGCCATTCCTATTTATCCAGAACTTACTCAAGAAGAACTAGATTATATTATTGAAACTATTAAAGAATTTTTCAATAACTCTTAAACTATTTTTTCTCAGCTGAAAGAAAAGGGGTTTTTAAAGTAGAATAGTGATAAAATATATAATAGCTTTTTGACTTTTCTTTAGGATTTTCGAAACTTACTAATTTAAATCCTTTTTCTTTTGCGATTTTGATCCAAGGTTCTAATATTGTTTTCCTTATAACCACAATATTGCAATTCCTTAAAGAAGGATAAAAATCATCATATTTAGGAACTTTTTCTGTAATTTTAGCATAAAAGTAAAAATTTGCTACAGGGCTCTTCTCTATTGATACATAGCAAATCTTGGTGTTATTATTTAATTCTTTTAGACTATAGACAAATTCTCCAGATAATTTTTCCGTGCTTTTACTAAACTCAGGTTGATAATTGGTATAAAAGAGAACTTCTGCTGAAAAGAAAATTAAAATAATAGAAATAAGAATGTGATTAGATTTAAAGGAATAAAAGAAAAGTAAAATTTGAATGAAAAAGAAGCAAAGTGTGATAAAAATAATTTCAGAGCTAAGTGAAAAATTTAATTTTAGTAGAATTAGTAAACTTGATAGAGTTAAAAGAGGTAAAAAATAAGAGAGAATTCTGTAAATCTTTAAGATGGTTTTAGCTGAAGAATTTTGGAGATAAAGGCTGATTAATAAAATAGAGAAAGGCAGGATAGGAAGAATATAATAACCTCTTCTTGCTTGAGCTAAGGTAAATAAGATAAAAATTGCTATGAGGCTAATTAGAAAGAGCTTTTCATTTTGAGAAAGCAGTCTGTAAAGGCTAAAGGCTCGATAAAAGGCTCCTAACAAAAATAGTGTAAAAGGAGCAACCCACAAAGGCAAATAAAAGAAATAAATATAAAAAGGCCTTAAATTGTCATAGGGCTCTACAGCTTGTTTTATATTTTCTCTAAACCAAAGATAAAAGGGTAAAGAAGTGTTGAGTTCTTTAGAGGTAAGATAATAGGGAAGAAAATAAAGAAAAATTCCAATAAGAAAAGAAATTAAAAGCTTCCAATTTAGGTGATAAAAACGTTTATTAAGTGTTATATCAATAAACAAAAAAAGTACAAGTACAGCTACTGCAGTAAGCCCTTTACTTAAGGCTCCAAAAAGTAATGCCAGTGTGAAAAGAAAATACCCCAAAAAGCTCTTTTTTTCTCTAAAATATACATAAACAGTAAGAGATGATACTATTCCAAAGAGTTGATAGATTTCAGATTGTGCTAATCTTGAAAATTCCAGAAAACCAAGAGAAGAAGTATATAAAAGGGTTGCAATTAAAGCCCATTTTTTTTCTAAAATTTTTAAACTAAGAAGATAAAAGAGAAAAACAGAAAATAAGGCAAGAAGACTTCCAGGAAGCCTTACTGAAAACTCTGAATAACCAAAAAATTCACCACTTATTTTTATAAGCCAAAAGGGAATTAAAGGTTTTGTAGTATAAGGTTCAAAATTTATAGTAGGAACAAACCAGGATTTTGTTAAACTCATTTCACGAGCAGCTTCAGCCCATCTCCCTTCTACTCCAAAAAGAGGACGTTCTCCAAGATTATAAAATAAATGGCAAAAAAGTAAAAAGAAAAAGGTTAAGATTAAGATTGGCTCTTTCTTTTTCATCCAAAATACTTTAAAAAATTAATTTATTCCTCTTATAGAAATTTTTCAATATTGATATAAATTTACACTTGATATTTTTATATCTTATTATATAAAGTAGGTATAATTTAGTAAAAATAAGGAGGGGAAAGATGAAAGACAAGGTTAAAGGATTTACTTTAGTTGAATTGGCAATTGTTTTAGTAATTATTGGTTTAATTTTGGGGGCTATTTTAAAAGGACAAGAATTAATAAATAATGCAAAAATGAAAAGACTTTATAACCAATATAGAGAAGTTTTAGCAGCAGTTTACACCTATTATGATAGATATAATGCCTTTCCAGGAGATGATCCTTATGCTAACACTCGTTGGAATACTAATAATGGTAACGGAGATGGAATAATTGAAGGATTTAATATAAATTGTGGTGCTGGCTCAACTTCCGAAAGCTGTTTGGTTTGGGAACATTTAAGACTTGCAAATATTTTAACAGGAAATGGAACAATTGCTCCAAGAAATCCTTATGGAGGAGGCGTAGGAATTGGATATACTACGGTTCAAGCCTTAGCTACTCATTGGGTAGGTTTTAATAATGTTCCTGGAGATGTCTGTCAAAGTATTGATCAACAATATGATGATGGAATTTATAATACTGGCTCTATAAGAGGAAATGAAAATTATGGAACAACTCCAAGTGGAGTTTATGAGTTATATATTAGATTATAATTTTTTTAAAAAGTGAAATCTTTTAAAGCTTTTACTCTTGTTGAATTTGCTATTATTCTTGTTGTTATAGGTCTTCTTATTGGGATTGGAGCCAGTTTAATAGGTGTTCTTACTAAAAGAACAAAATATACTGAAAGTAAAGAAGATGTTAGAAGAGCAATTGAAGCTTTAAAAGGATATGGTATAAGGTTTGGTTATTTACCACAAGCAAGACCTGCTGATCAATATAATCCATCAATTTCTGATCCAGCTTTTAATACAGTAGGAGTTAAAGGATTTGATAGTCAAAATAAAGCCCTTTTTTATATAGTTGCTCCTGAATTAACAAATAATTCAACTGATTTGTGTAATTTAAATGAGACTTCCTTATCTATTACTGATAAAGGGGAAACCAAAAATAATATCGCTTTTATGGTAACAAGTAGTAGCATTAATTTTAACATTCAAACAAATTTGGTTATTTATCTTCAGGGTCAAAATGGTATAGATGATTTTCCTTATGACTTTGATAGAAAAGAAGAATATGATGATATAGTAGAATATGTTTCTCTTTTTGAACTTCAAAGACAAAGATGTAGTTATGGAGTAGGAGGAGCTTGTAGTATGTTAGGAGTAAATCTAGATAATAATATTAATTCATATAGGAAAAATGAAGGTATTTGTTCAAGTGGAAATTTTGTTACTCTTTATCAATCTGATTATTTAGAAACTTATATTAGTGCTAATTGTCATAATTTGTGTGGGAATTTTACTTATTCTTATTTAATAAATTATGATTTAAACAAAAATTGTAAGATAAGAATTATTAAACAGGCAAATATCTGTATACCTTTTGATGATTAAATTTGAAATCATTTACAAAATTCTTTGAGTTTTTCTTGATAAAAAGAATCTAAGTTTTTAACTTCTTTGCAAGCCTTTTCTTTATCTCCTATTTTTAAATAGGCTATAATTAAATTATATTTTATTTCTGGATCATTTTTAATAGAAAGAGCCATATTAAAAATATTTATAGCTTCATTTAATTTTCCTATTTCAATAAGGCAGGCTCCATAATTATTCATTACTAATGGATTTTTCTTTTCTTTTAAATAATTTTGATAATGGAAAATAGCTTTTTCGCAATTTCCTTTTTTTCTTTCTTCTTCAGCTATAAGGAGAAGATTATTAAGCAAATCCTCTTTAGTTAAAATAAAACCTTCTATAGGAGATTCTTCAGCAGGGATTTTTGATTTTGTAGAAGTTTCTGGAAGTTCCTTTTTAAGAGAAAGATTTCTTGAAGCCTTAAGAGGTATTTTAACAGAAACTTTAGAGGAACGGTTTTTTAAAATAGGATCTGAAATGTTTGTTGTAGATTTTTTAGATATGGAAATTGCTTGGGAAGTTTCTAAGGTAGTTTCTGGTTTAGAAAGACTAACTTGGCTTTGATAATCTTTAATAGATTGGGGACTCTTTTTTACATGAGAAGTTAAAAAAATTAAGGATATACCTAATAATATTAAAAATAGAGAAATCAAAAGGATAGGAAGTTTTATTATTTTAGGTTTTTTTATATTTAGGTTTTTTTCAGGCTTAGTTTTAAGTGTTTTAATAATTTCATAAAAGCTTTTCATTTTAGGTTATACCAAATTTACTTTTATAATGATTACCAATTCAGTTTTTTGAGAAGTTTTTTGTTCTCTTTTAAAAAGGTTTCCGAGAATAGGTATATCTCCCAAACCAGCAATTTTCTTTTGATTTAAGCTTTCTTTTTCCAGAATGAGACCTCCTAAAACTACTATATCTCCTGGTTTAATTTTAATGATAGAGGTAATTTCTCTTAAGTTTACTTCTGGAAGGGTTACTGAGGTATCTTCTCCGAAATCTTCTCTTCTTAAGGAAATAATATCGCTTTTAATAGGAACTACATGAAGAATGATTTCGTTCTCTTCAGAAATATAAGGAGTAACTCCCAATAAGATTCCATCAAAAATAGAAGAGGTGGTAACACTGATTTGTATTCTTGCTAATTGTTCAGCTGTGATTAGTTCTCTTTCAATTTGTTTTACAAATTCTACTGATTTTCCTACACTTATTAAAGCAGGTTGTCCATGAATAACTCTTAAACGAGGATTAGAAAGGAGATTAATATTTCCATATTGTTTTAAAAGATTTAAAACTAGGTTAATGTCAGGTCTTCCTGTAATAGTAAGAACTGTAGTAGGTTCATTAGGTCTGGTAGTAAGACGAGAACTTAATTCATCCAATCTTATTCTATTTTCTAAGGAATAATTAGCAATTTCTAACCAATCAATTCCCATATCATGTTCTTTAGTTAAGGCTACTTCTACTATTTTAGCCTCAATAAGAATTTGTTTTTCATATCTCTTTTTTAAGTCTTGTATAAATTTGGAAATCATTTTTATGTGACTGGGTCTATCTTTAACATAAAGGGTTCCTGTAAGTCTATTTAAAGTATAAAACCCTTTATCACTTAAAAGAGCTTTTATAGATTCTTCTAACTGTGTATAAATATCAATTTGTTTCTTTTCCAATTCACCTTTTATTTCATATTTACCTTTTAAGGGTGTATAAATAATTGTAGGCATACCCATTCCTACACCATATCCTGCACCATATCCTCCCATCATCATTTCTCCACCAAGTACATCTCCACCAAGTCTAAATTCGCTTCCTTGAACGATGTGAAGAAATCCTAAGGAAAAGGTTTTTTCTTCAAAAGGGAAGATATAAATAATTCCCTTTTTAATTTCATAATGAAGATTTAAAGATTCTAAAACAATTTCTAAAATGTTTTTAAGAGATTGATTTTTAAATTGAAAACTTATTTTTTTGGCTTCTTCTGGAATAAATGGATAAACTTCTGGAGAAATTATTAAGTTAAGACCAGCTTCTTTTGCAAGAAAATAAAGCACATTTTCAAAGTTTTCATCCTTAAAAGAAAGACTAAGGATTTTTGTTTCTAGAGGAGAAATTTCTTTATAAAGAGGTGTTAATTGAGATTCTGGACTCGGTAAAGGAATTAAAGAAATTTCCTCTTTTTTTTCATTCTCATAAGCCTTTTTTAAAAATTCAGAAGAATTTGTTTTAATTTCATTTTCTTTTGTGGCACAACTGCTTAAAAGAATTAAAAAACTAAAGACTAAGAGTTTGACCCAAAAAAAGCCTTTTAATTTTGTTTTTAATTTGTAAATCCACATAATAATCACCTATTCTTAATATTTTTATATCTTCTGCTAATTTAGCTCCTTCTACAAATTTATTATCATTTAGTATACATATTTTTTTTGTTCCTTCTATATAAATCATACTTAGATGGAATGTTTTAATGGGTTTAAGTTCCGTAGATATAGATTCTGTTTTTGGAGAAACCTCTTTAAAACTTATAAAAAAAGGATCAACAAGAATGTTATAATTTTCTAATAATTTAAAAGGTTTTAATGAATTTAGATTATTTAGTTTGTTTATGATTTCTATATAATTTGAAGAAAGTTTAATCTCAGAAAGAGGAGTTAGAGCTTTTTTATATTGATATAAAACTATAAAAGAAAAAATTGCTAAAATTATGATAGGTCCCCAAAAAAGTAAATAAATTTTGTGTATTTCTTTCATTTTAGTTAAAACATATATTTTACTTTTTCTCCTATTAATTTTATTGTATAAAAGCATCTATTATTGAAAGTTTCCTTTTCGGTTTTTTCACAAGGAGAAATTGTAAATTCTTTAATTCTGAAAAGACTTCCATTTTCAGAATATAAAGGAGAAAGATTAAAAAGTGCCTTAGAAAGGGAATTTATTTCAAAACTTACATTTATAGGGATAGTTTGAGGCTCCTTTAAACTGTTTAGATTTGTTTTAGAGACCCAAATACTTAAATTTTCTATTTGAGGCATTAGAGTTTTTTTATTTTCAATTAAAGAAATAAATTTTTGATAATTATTCATTAATTTTAAAATCTGAGAAAAAACAAAAATTAAAGATATAAAAAATATAAAAGAAACCACATACCAAATAATAATCTTATTTTTATAAATATTTATAAGTAGCTTCATCTTATTAAGGATAAGTTTAAACTTAAATCAGCTTTATTTTCTTTTTCAATAAAGTTAAATTTACTATTTTCTATTTTGAAATATTTTTCAAAGTTTTCAATTAACTCATCAGTTTTTTTCTGAGAAAATAAAAAATCTCCTTTTATTTCAATCTCTATAGAAATTTTATAAGTATTATTGCTTGAATTTTCTATTTTTAGATTTTTTAATACAAAATTTTTCTCCCAAATTTGTGAAAGCCAAATTAAAAATTCATTTAAATTAAAGTTTGTTATTCTTTCTTTTTCTAAATTTATATAAGTGTTTATTTTTTCAAGAGATTTTTCAGGTAATTTATAAGAGATACTATTAATTGATTCTCTAATTGAAAGGAGTTCCTCCTTTATTTTATTTTCTAATTCCAAATTAGATTTATAAAAGATCCCTGCTAAAAGGATATTTAAAAATGTCAATCCTAATAAAAAGGGGGTTGATTTTTCAATCCATTTTATTTGATTTAAGAAAATTTTTTCCGTATAAGGTAAAAAATTAAATTCAGGATCAAGCTCTATTGCACCAAATATTTCAGGATATTCACAAATTTCTGGAAGTAGAAATGATTCTACTTCAATCAAGGGTAATTTTATAGCTTCAGAAAATTCTTCTTTCATAATTTTTTTTCTTTCTTTACCTAAAAAAATTATCCCTTTCAGTTCCTCTCTCATAAATCTATATAAATAATCTTTTAAAATTGATATATCTTCTAATAAGGCTTGTGAGGAAATTCCAAGAAATTCATCTATAGCTGAAAACTTTCCATATAAGGGTGATTTTTCAGAAACTACCAAATACCATATTCCCGATTTTTCTAAAATTACTATTAAAATGGGTAAGAGTATATCTTTATCAGTAAATTCTTTTTTAAACCAACAAAAGGTAGAAAGAAGTTTATGGGTTACAATCTCAGTTCTTATTTGAGCTTTTCTTAAAATTTCAAGATATCTATTAATAATTTTTTCTTCCATTCCAAAAACAAAGGTTTTTGTACTTAATTCAAAAGATTCAAGGATTTTATAAATTGTTTTAGGGGTAGAAAGAAAGATTCCACTTTCTTTTACCCTATTTTCTGCTTGTATTCTGATAAAATCTAATATTTTCCCAGGAATATCCATAATTTCCATAAAAAAATGTTGTGGTTCCAATATAAGATAAACTTTTTGATTTTTTAATTGAGAAGGTTTTATCTCAGAAAAAAATTTGAAGTTTTTGAATTTTTTATCAAATTGAAATCCTTCAAATACTTCATCTTTTAAAGGTTTTATTATCCAGGGATGATCCATTTTATATTAAAAATAGTCTCCAAAAACTTTTCTTTTTAGATTTTATCGGGAAAACTTCATCAGGAAATGAATTTCTGGCAATTTTTAAATAGTTCTTATTAATTTTTTGAGATCTCTCAGCATATGCTACTAATAAAGTCCTATCCATAATCTTATTTATAAGTCTTGGGATTCCTTGAGTAAATTTATATAAAAGTTTTTCAAAACCTCTTTCAAAAGTAATAATTGGATGTCCAGCTTTGGCTAAACGAAACTTTACATATTCTCTGGTTTCATTTTTATCAAAGGGAATTAGCTTTTCCCATATAGTGATTCTTTGAGCTAATTGATGAAGTGCTTGGCTTCCTAATTTTTCAGTTAAAAGAGGTTGTCCTGCTAAAAAAAACTGAATAAGCTTTTCTTTTTCTGTTTCAAAATTACTAAGAAGTCTTAATTCTTCAAGTGTTTCTAAAGGTAAATTTTGAGCTTCATCTATCACTATAAGAAATGTTTTCCCTTTTTCTTTAAGGGTTTCTAAATATTTTTGAAGAAAATTCAATAAAACTTCTTTAGAAAAATTGTTTTTCTTTAAAGGAAGAAGGTTTAATTTTTGACAAATGCTCCATATTAATTCATATGGAGAAAGTGTAGGAGTTAGAAGAAATAATTTTTCATAATCTTCAGGTAAATTTTTCAATATTAGATTTATAAGAAGTGTTTTCCCAAGTCCAGGCTCTCCGGTTAAAATCATAAAACCTTCTTTTTTAAGAAAAGCGTATTTAAAAACTTCTATTACTTTAATATGAGTGGAACCAGGAAAAAAGTAATTGGGATCAGGGGTAAGAGAAAAAGGAGGCTCTTTAAGTCCAAAAAAATTTAAATAGTCAAAAAATTTTGCCTCTTCTTTATAAAAAAGCTTCATTTTTTGAAAATAATTTTATTCTTTTATAATTTTTTGTAAAGATAAATTGCTAATAAAAAGCCCCCTATTAAGACTGAAATTTGTGCTATTCTTACTTTAAATACCAATTCTTCATAAGCTAAATCAGGATTTAAAGAAAAAATAGTATAATATCCAAAAACTATTAAAATAATAGATATTATCAGAGTCATTATTTTTACATTTTTCCAAGTTGTGAAACAAGTTCATATATAGGACCGATTAAAGCTATTACAATAATTAAAAAAATAATACCAGCAATTGCAATGATAGCAGGCTCAAGTACCTTACTTATAGTTTGAATTAAATTTTGAACTTTATTGAAATAGTGTTCTGAAAGTATTTTCATTTGTTCAGGAAGTTTTCCTGTTTGTTCTCCTACGCTAACTAATCGGATATCAAAAGGACTAAATATTTTTTCTTTTTTTAAGGCTTCACTCATTAAAAACCCAGCTAAAACTTGATTTTTTATTCTTAAAACTATCTGTTTAGGAAGCTGAGTATTTAAAGATTCGTGCATAATATCAAAACTCCTTAAAATTTCTATTCCAGATGCCAAAAGTAAAGAAAAGTATTCAAAAAAGAAAGCAAGAAAACTAGATCTTTTTACAAATCCTATAAAGGGAAGGTTTAATAATACTTTTTCTATTTTTGCTTGGGTTTTAGGGAGTTTATATAATAAAATCAGAGAGAAAATTAATAAAACAGGAGTTATTAAAAATATATAATAATATTTTTGGAATGTTTCTACAAATTTTATTAAAATAACAGTAAGAAGGGGGAGTTTAATTTGCATTTGTTTGAAAATATTTAAAATTTTTGGTAATACATAAATTAGCCAAAAAAGAAGGGCTCCAGAGATTGAAAGAATAACAAATATAGGATATATCATAGCTCTTTTTGTTTGAGAGACTATTTCCTCTATACGATAAAGATGTTTTGAGGCTTCTTCTAAAGTTTTATCAAGTCTTCCAGTTTCTTCTCCAATTTTTACTAATGAAATAACAATAGGAGGAAAAATTTTGGCAGCTTTAAAAGCTTCAGATAAAGGATTTCCTTTAAAAATCTCGACTATTATTTTTTCTGTTTTTCTTTTTAAAAGAGGATTTACAATGGTATCTTTTAAATCTTGTAAAGCTGAAACTATGGGAACTCCCGCAGAGATTAGAAAAGCCAAATTGTGACAAAACTCAGCTAAATCTTTTCTTTTTATTCTTTTAAAATAATCTTCTACAAATGAAATTTTAGTTCTATATTTTAAAGGAATAAGTCCTTCTCGGGAAAGATAATTTAAGAATTCTTCTAAATTAAAAGCTTCTATCTCTCCTTTTACTATTATTCCTTCCTTATTTATAGCTTGATATTTATAAACAGGCATTATCCCAGTACTCTTTTTATTTCTTCCACAGTAGTAATTCCTTCTAAAACCTTTTTTTTGGCATCTTCTTTCATAAATTTAAGATTTTTAGATTTTGCAAGCTCTAAGAATTCAGGTAATGAGGAGTTTTTAGCAAGTAATTTAATGAAGTCTTCATCCATAAAAAAGATTTCAGCTATTGCAGTTCTTCCAAGATATCCTTTAAATCTACAGTGTTCACAACCTTTTCCTCTGTAATAAATATGATCTTCTGGAAGGTTATAATAATGAAGAAGCTTAGGACTTGGTATATATTCTTCTTTACAATAGGGGCAAATTTTTCTTATAAGTCTTTGGGCTAAAAGTCCCACAAGGGAAGAAGAGAGCATATCTGAAGAAATTCCAAGATCTATTAATCTAAAAATAGCAGAAAAAGCATCATTGGTATGAAGAGTTGAAAGAAAAAGGTGTCCTGTAAGAGCAGACCTTACAGCCATTTGAGCTGTTTCTTCATCCCTAATTTCTCCTACCATTATAATATCAGGGTCTTGGCGCAGAAAATGTCTAATGGCTCTTGCAAAGTTATATCCAATTTCTTCATTTACTTGGGTTTGTCTTATTAAAGGTAAACTATACTCAATAGGATCTTCAGCTGTTAAGATATTTTTTTCTAAAAGATTTAAGGTTCTAAGACAAGCAAAAAGTGTGGTTGTTTTCCCTGAACCAGTTGGACCTGTAACTAGAAACATTCCATAAGGAAAACTCATAATTTGATAAATAAGATCAATCTGTTCAGAAGAAAAGCCCAAATAGGAAAGATGTTGTACATAAGCACCTAAAGGTAAGAATCTTAAAACTAAATTTTCTCCATAGGGAGTTCTTATAGTAGAAATTCTTAAGTCAAAAGATTCTCCGAAAAAGGAAAACTGCATTCTTCCATCTTGAGGAAGTCTTGTTTCAGCTATATCCATGTTTCCTTTTACTTTTATTATATTTACCAACCTTCCATATACTGCTTTAGGAAATACCACCAAAGGTTCTAATACACCATCTATTCTTAAATAAATCTTAACACTTTTTTCT
The DNA here is from genome assembly GCA_938091335.1 of uncultured Thermodesulfobacterium sp. GTDB lineage: Bacteria > Desulfobacterota > Thermodesulfobacteria > Thermodesulfobacteriales > Thermodesulfobacteriaceae > Thermodesulfobacterium. The sequence continues at coordinate 26,792 of CALLJG010000010.1, read as the reverse complement.
GTAGGGGTTATATGTAAATCTGTAGCCCTATTTATAATTGCTGAAATTGCAAGTTTTTCAAAAAGATCTTCAGCATCAAAATCTACTAAAGGATTAATTTTTAGCTTTTCAATAAGATTTAAGATCTGCGATTCTATGGGATTTTCTAAAAAATAATAAAACCTTTCAATAGTTTTTCTAATTTGTGAAGAAGATGATATAACTGGAGAAACTTTCATTCCTGAAATTCTGGAAATCGCTTCAATTAATTGATAATTAAAAGGATCTGAAATAGCTACTTCAAGACTTCGGTCTGGATTTATTCTTATAGGTAAAACTTCATATTTTCTTGCAAAAGAAAAAGGTACCTTATTTAAGGCTTCTTGAGAGGGTAAAATTTGAGAAATATCCAAAAAAGGTAAATTACTTTGTTCAGCAAGAACCATAGCTATTTCTAAATCTGTAACTAATCCAGTTCTAACAAAAACCTCTCCGAGTTTTTCCCCTGTTGCTTTTTGTTCAAGTAAGGCAAACCGAATATAATCTTCACTAATAAATCCCTTTTCCTTAAGAAGTTGACCAATAACCTTTTTTTCCATTTTTAAGTCTTTCTTTTTTAAATCATTATAATAAACTCCATAGAAAAATAAAAGTTATTTTTTTCACTAAATATTAAATATTAAAAATATTATTGATAATTTGGTAAAAGTTTTTTGAATAAAATTTCTGGAGGTAAAATATGGAGCTTGAGATACAAAGAGCAATAATAAAATATGGGATGGAAGATCTTTATGAGTATAGTGATGTAGATGTGCTTATAATAGGAGCAGGTCCTTCTGGATTAACTTCTGCTAAGTATATTGCGGAAAAAGGTTTTAAGGTAGCTGTTTTTGAAAAAAGGCTTTCTTTTGGTGGAGGAATAGGAGGAGGAGGAAATATGATTCCTAAAATAGTAGTGCAAGAAGAGGCTGTTCCCATTTTAGAAGATTTTAAAATAAAGTATAAAAAGGCTGATAAAAAATTATATGTTCTTGATCCAGCTGAGCTTATAGCAAAGCTTGCAAATGGTGCTCTTGATTCTGGAGCAAAGATATTTCTTGGGGTTTATGTTGAGGATGTAATAGTTAGAGATAATCCTCCTAAAATAAAAGGTGTTTTATGGAAATGGAGCTCTATTGAAATTTCAGGTCTTCATGTAGATCCCCTTTATACTCAGGCAAAAGCTTTAGTTGATGCTACTGGGCATGGGGCTGAAATAATTCAAATTGCAGCAGAAAAAAATCCAGAATTAAATATAATTTTAAAAGGAGAAAAATCCAATTGGAGTGAAGTTTCAGAAAAATTGGTAGTAGAATATACAGGTAAAATTGTAGAAGGTCTTTATGTAACAGGGATAGCAGTATGTGAAGTTTTTGGTCTTCCTAGAATGGGACCTATATTTGGAGGAATGCTTATGAGCGGAAAAAAAATAGCAGAAATTATTGAAAAAGATCTAAAAACCTAAATATTTTTATTTTACTCCCCAAAAATCAGATTCTCCAGATCCTTTAAAGCGCTTTAGAGCTTCTTCTTTTTCTTTTTCATATCTTTCTACTACTACTTTAAAAGCTTCAGGGTCTTTAGGTTTCCACATCCCTATTTTTACTCCTTCTATAATCATATCATAAACTGCTTTTTCAATAGCTTCTTGAACAGCCATTTCTACTGGTTCATTGGATGAAATTCCAGTTTCAATTTCAAGAAGACGATTTAATCTTACAAATCTAAAAAATCCACCTGAAAGCTGTTGAGAAAGCACTACTTTTGTTGCTTGAACTGTTTTTAGAATAGCTCCATTTTTTACTGAAACTGCTCTTAGATAAACTGTCACTCTATCTACTCTATACTGAACAGCACCTCCTGCCCCAAAATATTTAGCTCCAAATCCACCAGTAACAATATTAGTATCATACCCAATTATCCCTCCCTCAAAAATAACCCCTGCATAAATCAAAGGCTGTAAAACTTTAAGAGCAGACTCTTTTAATTTCTCATCATCATATTGTTGACTCATCTGTAAAATAATTTTTCTTTCTTGAAGTAAATTAGCTAAATTTTCTCTTTCCAAAGGAATAAACCAACCACTATCTTCAAGAGCTTTAATAAGTATAGCAGTTGCACCTTGAGTTACTGCTGTAGAGAAACTTGTTCCAACAATAGGTGGTTTATATTGGCCTGTTTGATCTCTAAATTTATATACTGCAACAGGAACCTGCTTTTCAGGTGGAGGTAAACTTGTTAAATCTTTATGAACAGAAGTAATATATTCTGTTCCACTTATAGCTTTTTCATAAAAAGGTGAATACACAGGACCAGCACATCCTCCCAAAATAAGAATTAAGCCTAAAAAAGATATTCCAATTTTTTTCATTTTATCCCCCTAAAAAGATTGAAATTTTTATATAACCTTAGGAATCTCTATAGTAGTTGATTCTCCTGTTGAAAGATCAGTTATGGTAAATACATAATTTTCTCCTGTGGGATCATATTCAATACGAAAGTTTCCTATAGTATAACTTTGGGGTTTATCTGGTAATTGATTATCTTCTCCAAAGATCTGATCTAAAATATAATGAGACATTCGGTAAAGAAGCTGGCTGGTAAAACTATCAGTAAATCTCTCAATTAAAGATCGATGCCTAAACCAAGGTTTTGGCTTTTCTTTAAAAATATTTTGCATCTGAGCACTTTGAAAATAAGAAGAACCATAAAGAGGATTTCCTCCAAAAGAAGGATTGGTAAATTGAAAAACTAATTCAGTAGCATGAGATAAAGAAGTTAAACTTAAAAGGGAGCCTAATAAAAAAAACTTTTTTATTTTCATTTTTTTAACCTCCTACATAAACTTTTCTTGTTCAAGATATTTTTGATATTGAAGATAATTCATAAGATAGTTAAAAACTCTCTGCACTGCTTCTTCTGCCTTTTCATCAATATCTTCTGCACGAGGCTTTAATAAGGTATAATAAATAAGATTATCTTCAACAAATATTAAGATTTGGGTTCCCCATCTTGGATCACTTTGTTCATCAATAACTATATTCATATGTTCTGTTCCAGAAGGAAATTCCCAAAGACTTGAAAAGGTTTCATAAAAGTCTCTACCTAATTTAGTTTTTGTCTTATCAAAGATAAAACCATAAAAAACAGGTTCTTTTCTTTTTTCCTCAATTTCTTGAGCTAACAATGGGTTATAAAAATTAAAAAATAAAAAAAGAAAAAATAAAATATATTTCATACTAAATTCTCAGAATTTATAGTTTTTTCTAAAATGAGATTTCCTTTTTCATCCCAAACCTTAAGTTCTATAGTATAAAAATCTTCAGGATCTATTTTTATAAGCCCAAGCATAGGTTTAATTTTTTCTTTTGGCAAAAGGGTTATTTTTTTATTTTGGATTACATTAGAAATTCCTGTAAGCCCTTTTTTAATTATTTTTAAACTAATTTTAAAACTAAAAGCCTCTGAATTAGGATTATAACAGATTGTATAAACCTTCAAAAAATTTTTCTCCCTTTTTATTTCTAAATTTATTTCTAAAGGTGTCATAGCTTTCCCAAAACCTAAAAAAAATAAAATCAAAAAAAGGATATTTAATGGTCCTATTTTTCTAATTTTGATAAACGGTAATTCCATTTCCTATCTGGATAATACTGCTTCTGGAGTCTCCAAATTGTTCCTGAAAAACATCATTAAAATTGCCAATTTGAATAACAATAGCAGTATTATAATCATTAAATTGAAATTGACAGGCTTTATTATTTGAACCTATTTGAAAAACATAAGCTTCATTATGACTTCCTTCTTGTTTCTGAGAGGCATAATTAGAAAAACCTTCTTGATAAATAAATGCTATATCAGATATTCCATATTGGTATTGATAAGCTTGATTTTGATTTCCTATTTGAGTAATGACAGCATTTACATCTATTTCTAATTTCTTATTTTCTTCACATTTAGCTTGAAAAGTAAAAATTATAGAAAAAATTAAAAATAAAAAAATTCTAAAAATTTTATTTTTCATAAAAACCTAAAGAAAGCTGGGGTTTAACCCCAGCTTTTAGAATTTAATTATTGGTAAATTTCAGCTGTATTCTTATTTCCACTTTGAATAATTAAAGCATTAGCACCCTCTAATCCTTGCCAAATATAACCATAATTATGGTTTCCATCTTGAAGAATTAAAGCAACTTCAGTTTTACCCTCTTGGTAAATATAACCTTCATTAGAGTCTCCCGATTGAATTATTCCAGCTTTGTTGTCTGTTGAGGGTTGATCAATCACTGCATAGTTTTCTTTCCCATTTTGAAGAATAAAAGCATTTACTCCATCCCAATAATCATCATTTAATGTACCAGGATCAATACAGATATCCAGATCCACCTTGATATCATAACCAACCACAATTTGCTTAGGTTTATCAACCTTACAGATATCATCACCATTACATCCCCAACCAGAAGTTGTTGAAAATAATAAACCTAAACAAGCAACTCCTAATGCTAATTTTTTAATCATGGCACACACCTCCTTTTAAATTTTTTTTACTTCATATAAGCAGTTTATTTTTTTAAAAAGAAAAGTAAATTAGGAAAAAGATTTAATTTGAGATAAATTAAGTATTTAAAAAATGGTTAAAAATTTTTAATTATTAAGTATTAATACTTTAGAGGTGATTAGTTTCTAAAAAGATACTTACTAATTGGGTTCTGCTTTGTATGTTCAGTTTTTTAAAAATTCTATGAAGATGAGCTTTTATTGTGGATTCACTTATATTTAACCTATGAGCTATTTCTTTATTAGATAATCCTTCACAAACAAAAGATATTATTTCTTTTTCTTTGGGTGTGAGAAGGATTCCTTTAGGAGTTTTTTCAATGTTTTGAATCAAAAATTTGATATATCTATTATCAAAGCCAGATCTGACCTTCATTTATTACTTTTAAAGCTTTCTTAAAAAGATTAATGTCTGTATAAGGAGCTATAATTCCTGCCATTTTATATTGAGTCAAAGCCTTTAATAGAAACTTTTCCCTGACTCCTGTATCTATAAGAACAATTTTTGCTTTTGGATATTTTGAAAATAGTTGGGGACTTAAACTAAAATAGTCAGTTAAAATAATTCGTGGATCTTTACAATCTTCCTCAGGTTTACAAGGGCTGACATTTTCTATTTTTCTTAAAATTTCATGTAAAGCATAAGCTATAAGTCTATTTTTAAAATTAACTAAGACCTTCATTTATGAATATTTTCGGAATTTAAATCCAAAAATTTAATCTTTTAGTATTATAATTTAAACTTTTAGTATTATTAAATATCAATATCATAAATTTTTTATAAAGTCAACAAAAATCGTAATTATTGAAATTATGTTTTAATTAATTTTTCTTTTATAGTTTTTGCGATTTTGAGATTAAAGCAGGGAAGGGTTGCAAGTTTTTCAAGAGGTGCTTCTAAAATTTCTTCTAAACTTTTGAAATTTTTTAGAAGAATTTCTTTTCTTTTTGGTCCGATTCCTTTTATTTTTTCTAAAAGGCTTTCTAAAGTTTCCTTTTCTTTAGTTTTTTGGGCAAAGGTTTTGGCAAAATTATGGGCAGTATCCATAATTCTTCCTATAAAATGGTAAACATCTTTATATTTTGGTAAAAAAAGGGGATTTTTTCTTCCGGGAATGAATAATTTTTCAGGTTGTCTTTTTTCATTTTTTGCTATTGCTCTAAATTCTACATCTTTTATTCTAAGGTCTTCAGCAGCTCTTAAAGCAGTTTCTAAATGTCCTTTTCCTCCATCTATAAGAAATAAATCAGGTAGGTCTTTTTCTTCTAATCCTCTTTTAAGTCTTCTATAAATGACTTCATAAAGCATAGCGTAATCATCTTTGGCTTCGGTTTTTATATGATAATGTTTATAGCGAGATTTTTCAGGGTTTCCTTCAAAATAACATACAAGAGCTCCAACTCTTGCTGAACCATAAAATTGAGAAAGATCTACAGCTTCAATCCATCTTGGGATTTGGGAAAGTTTCAAAACTTCTGTTAATTCTTCTGAAAGACCTGCATACCATGGCTTTTCTCTTCTTTTCTCAGAAATAATAAAATTTTCTAAATTTTTTAAGGCAAGTTCTTTTAAAGATTCAATTTCAGGAGTTTCAATTTGAGTAAGAATTTGTATCTTATTTCCTGTAAATTCAGAAAAAATATTTTCAATTTCTTCTTTTTCTTCAATTTCAGAAGGTAAAAAGATTTTTTCAGGAATAAGCTTTCCATCCATATAAAATTGTAAAACTACATCCTTAAGAGAAAAACCTTCTTCTAAAGGATTTTTTATTTTAAAAGTTTGAAAGCCATAAAGATATCCATAACGAACAAAAAGAACAATGAAATATTCATAGGAATTCTCTTTTTTAAATTCCCATAGATCTAAATCTAATGGTTCATTTAAAACTACAGCCTGAGTTTCTAATATCTTTTTAAGGTCTTCAATTCTGTCTCTTAAGAAGGCAGCTCTTTCAAATTCTAAGTTCTCAGAAAGTTTATGCATTTCTTCTTCAAGTTTTTTAATAAGCTCAGTTCCTTTTCCTTGGAAAAATTCAATTACTCCATCTACTAATTTTTTATATTCATTTTCCGAAATAGGATAAACACAAGGAGCCAAACACTTTTTTATTTGGTAATACACACAAGGAGTTTTTCTTCTTTTCATTTCTGCAAGACTACATTTTCTTAAAGGAAAAGTTTTAGAGATAAGCTTTAAAATTTCTCTTAGACCTTTAGCTGAAGTAAAAGGACCAAAATAAAGGGCTTGATCTCCTTTTTTTCTTCTTCTTACTATTTGTAAAGAGGGATACTTTTCTTTGATAGGTATTCTTAAAAGTGGATAATTTTTATCATCTTTTAAAAGCACATTGTATTTGGGACGATATTTTTTAATAAGATTTGCTTCTAAAAGAAGGGCAGATTTTTCATTTTCTGTTAAAAAATATTCAACAGAATCTACTTTTTCTAATAAAATTTCTAATTTTGGAGATAAAAAAGGTCCTTTTACATAAGTTGAAAGACGTGCTTTTAAATCTTTAGCTTTTCCTACATAAAGAATCTCTCCTTTTTTAGACTTAAAAAGATAAACTCCTGGTGCCTGAGGTATTTCTTTAAGATTCAGAGATGTATTTAGCAACTAAATCACCTACCTCTGAAGTTGTATATCCCATTTTTCCGGCAGAGAGGCTTTTAAGATGATCTTTACAAACTTTAATTACTGCATTTTCTATAGCTTTGGCAGCCTTTTCTTCTCCTAGCCATTCAAGCATCATCATTCCTGCGCAAATAGTTGCTAATGGATTGATAACATTTTTTCCAGTATATTTAGGAGCTGAACCTCCTATAGGTTCAAACATAGAAACTCCCTTTGGGTTAATGTTAGCACCAGCTGCAATTCCCATTCCTCCTTGTATTATAGCTCCAAGATCAGTAATAATATCTCCAAACATATTATCTGTAACAATTACATCAAACCATTCAGGATTTTTGACAAACCACATGCATACTGCATCCACATGAGCATAATCTTTTTCTATATCAGGATAATCCTCACCTACTTCTTGGAATACCCTATACCAGAGATCCCATGCATAAGTTAAAACATTAGTTTTTCCTACTAAAGTAACCTTTTTCTTTTTATTTCTTTTTCTACAATATTCAAAAGCAAAGCGTATGCATCTTTCTACTCCATATCTGGTATTTATGGATTCTTGTATAGCTACTTCATAAGGAGTTCCTTTCCTTAAAAATCCACCACTTCCAGCATAAAGTCCCTCTGTATTTTCCCTTATTACAACAAAATCTATATCTTCTGGACCTTTATCTTTAATAGGAGTCCATACCCCTGGATATAATTTAACAGGTCTTAAATTTATATATTGATCAAGTTCAAATCGTATTCTTAAAAGTATTTCCTTTTCCAAAATTCCAGGTTTTACATTAGGATGCCCTATGGCTCCTAAATAAATGGCATCATGCTTTTTTAATTCCTCAATCCCTCCCTCTGGTATGGTCTCTTTTGTTTTTAAATATCTCTCCCCTCCCCAGTCTAAAAAAGTAAACCTAAATTTTATATTAAATCTTTTACTAACCTCCTCTAAAACCTTTATTCCTTCTCTTATTACTTCTGGACCTGTCCCGTCACCAGGAATAACTGCAATTTTGTAAGTTCTTTCTTCCATTAAGTCACCTCCTGATGTTTAAAAAGTCTTTTATAATATAATTCATTCTTCTACTTTACCAAGTCTGTAAAAGAGATCACTCATAATGTTTAAAATAAGAAAGTAAAATAAAAACAATTAAAAGGACAAAAGAAAAAAATAAAAAAGAGTAAAGATTTAAAAATTTTTCTAAATTTTTAAATACTGTAAAATATGGTAAAATTATATAAAATGTAGTAAGGGCAATTTCTGAAAGGGTAAAATTTCTTAAAAAATCTGCAAGTTTTATTCTAAAATTCCACTTTTTAATTAGTTTTTCTTTTTGATTTTTCAAATTTTCCACTTTTTGTTTTCCTAATTCTATTTCAGAGATAACAGTAGATAAGACATCACTTGGGTCTTTTCTTTTTAGTTTAATATCTATTTTATTTATTAAATTTAAAAGCTCTTTTAACTCTTTCCCAAAATTTGTATCTTCATATCTATAAGGATATCTTTGCCAAAAATTTTGAAAAACTCTAGCATTTTCTTTTATAGCTTTTAGATCTTCTTGAAGGGTTTTAATTTTTCTATAAATATATCCTTGAAATTCCAAATTAATTTCAAGAGCTTTTTGTGAGACTTTTTCAATGCTATCTAAGTTTTGTTTATAAATATAGGTTCTTAAATGAGAAAGTTTTTCTTCATACTCCTTTTTTTCTTTTTCAAAAAAAAGGGTTTTTATTTTATGATATTTTTCTTCTACCTCTTTTAAGCGTTTAGTTCCTTCTTCTTGTTTTTCAAGAATTTTTTCATATAAATATTCTTCAAGTAATTTTTGTTCTTTTATAAAAAGAGGTTCTAAATAACTCCAGTATAAAAGATAAGAATGATTAAAAGAAAATATTATTTGTGATAAAGGATTACCCTCTTTATATTTTAAAACGTTTAAATGATAAAGAGCAGGTAAACAAAAAGAATCTATTTCAAGGGCAGATTTGTAAAATTCATCAGCAATTATAGAAAAATCTGTTAACTCATAAATATATCCTTTTAAAAAAAGGCAATAACTTTTTAAAAAAGGTGTTTTTATTTTAGTTAAAGTCTCTTCTATATAGTAAAGAGCGGTTTTATAGTCTTTTTTTAGAATTTCTATTAAGGTAAGTCCTAAATAAGCTTTAGGATCATCACTTACTTCTAAAAATTTAATTTTTGCACTTTCTAATTCTTTTTTCATTAAGTATTCTAATCCTAAACCAATCCTTCCTCCTTTGAGAGGTATTTCCAAATTAATCTTAAATTGGGACCAATTTTGTATAGTATGGGAAACAAAAAAAACTATTTTTAAAAAATCAGGAAGCAAATAAAAATTTCTTACATAAAAATATTTCAACTTTTCATAGGAAAAGTTATCTCTATAAATTCCTTCCCATAAAAGTTGAGAAAGTTCTTTGAAGGAAAATTGAAGAGCTAATTGGAGTATTTTTCTTGGTTCAGTTTCTGAAAAAGAAGGGCATTCTAATGAGTGATGCCAGGTAGATTTACAAAAAAAACAAAAATCATATTTTCCTGTCCAAAAGAGATCCTTGTAAAAAAACTCAATTTTAGGATCTACTGTAGAAGGAATTATAACTTCCCATAAATTTTTCCAAGGTATAATTTTATAAAATATCTTTTCTGTTTTCAAAATAAACTCTATTCCCTCTTTTAAAGGGGTTTCTGTATAAATTTTACCTGCTCTGAAAATTTCTGGTATTTCTACTTTATTGATATTTTTAGTTAATAAAAAGGAATAAGGAGGCAAAGAGGAACCCAAAAAATTAGAAAATTCATTTTTAAAATTTTCTAAAATTTGGTTTAAATAAAGAAAATTTTTAGGAGGGCTTATTTCAAAAGTGTCACTTTTTATTTTTAGGAAAAATTTTTCTAATAAGCTTTTTAGGTAAAATTCTGCAGGTTCTTTTTGTGAACTAAAGAGAAAATCAGCTAATTTAGAATGGATTATTAACTTTAAAAACATCTAGCTTTTAAAGGATTTTAAAAAGATTAAAAAAAGTGAGATTGTAATAGCAAGATCAGCTATATTAAATGCAGGCCAATGAAAGGGACCTATATAAAAATCTATAAAATCTAAAACCTTTCCAAATAAAATCCTATCTATAAGATTTCCCAATCCTCCTCCGAAAATTGATCCTAAAGCAAATAAAAAAACAGGATTTTTTCTTTCTTGAGAAAGAATTTTTCTTGCCCAAAAATAGGTTATTCCCAAAATTAATATAGTAAGAATACTTAAAATGAAAGTTCCCCATTTTTCTATATTAGAAAACAATCCAAAGGCAATCCCCTTATTCCATAATTTAACAATACTTAAAAAAGGCAAAACCTTTATTTCTGAAAAGTTAGACTTTAAAATAAAATATTTGGTTATTCTATCCAAAAGAAATATTAAGCTTGCAGTTAACCAAAATAAACGCATAAAAAAATTATTTTAAAGAAATTTTATCACTTCATAACACCTTTGACAAAGATCTGGTATTTCAAGTGTTCCTACTTCAGGCCTTCTTTGCCAACATCTTTCGCATTTTTTAAAAGAGGTAGCTTTTACATTTATTTCTAATCCTTTAATTTCTTCGGAAATGTAATATACTTCTTTATTTTTGTTTGGTTTAGGAAGAAAATCCTTTAATTCAAATTTAGCAATCATGAGAAAGTATTCCCAGAAAGAATTGTTAGAAAGATAGGGGATTAAATTTGAATCAGCTTTTACAAACATTTCAGCTTCTAAAGAACTTCCAATTATCTTTTTGTCTTTTCTTGCTATTTCTAAAGGTTTTAAAAATTCAGTTCTTAGTTCTAAATATTTTTCCCATTTTTGGATTTCTTTTTCTGTGAGTTCAAAAGAATAAGAGGGGAAATCAGTTAAAAACACAGAAATTTCTTCTTTTTCATATGGTAAATTTTGCCAGATATCTTCTGCAGTGAAAGAAAGAATGGGAGCCATAAGTTTTACTAAAGAATCGAGAGCATAGTAAAATACGGTTTGGGTAGCTCTTCTTTTAAAACTTTTTGGTTTTTCACAATAGAGATAATCTCTATTAATATCAATTATTAAGGATGAAAGTTCAATTACACAGAAACGATGAATCTCATGATATACTATATGGAATTCAAATTTTTCATAAGATTTTTTAACCTTATCTATAAGTTTAGAAAGTCTATAAAGAATATATCTTTCAAATTCAGGAAGTTTTTCAAAGGAGATTAAATCTTTTTTTGGATTAAAGTCATAAAGATTACCTATAAGAAATCTACAGGTATTTCTTATTTTTCTGTAAGCTTCAACAAGACGAGTTAATATTTCTTTAGAAATTTTTATATCGTTTTTATAATCTTCAGCAGAGACCCATAATCTTATAATTTCTGCTCCATATTCTTCTATCAAATCTTGAGGATGAATGACATTTCCAAGGCTTTTGGACATTTTTCTTCCTTGTGCATCTACCACAAATCCATGAGTAAGGATTTCTTTATAAGGGGCCACTCCTCTTGTTCCTACGGAGCAAAGAAGAGAGCTATGAAACCAGCCTCTATGTTGATCTGAACCTTCTAAATAAAGATCTGCTGGAAATCTCAATTCTGGTATTTTTTCTAAAACCCCTGCAAAAGAAACTCCTGAATCAAACCATACATCTAATATATCTTTTTCTTTTTCAAAATTTGGATTTCCACACTTAGGGCAAGTGGTATTTTGAGGTAAAAGCTCATTTGAGGGTTTTTCAAACCAAGGATCACATCCTTCTTTTTCAATAGTTTTTATTACTTTTTCATAATATTTATATTCCTTTAAATATTCACCGCAATTACTGCATTTAAATACAGTTAATGGAACACCCCATACCCTTTGACGAGAAATGCACCAATCTGGTCTTTTTTCAAGCATGGAAGAAAGACGATTTTTACCCCAAGAAGGGATAAATTTTACATTTTCTATATTTTTCAAAGCTTTTTCTCTTAGGTTTTTAGCAGACATAGAAATAAACCATTGGTATTCTGCTCTAAAAATTATAGGGTTTTTACATCTCCAACAATGGGGATAGCTATGTTCTATAGTATCATAATAAAAAAGTTTCTCCCTTTTTTTAAGAGCCTCTAATATTATTTCATTAGCCTTATAAATATTTAAACCACCAACTAGAGGAATATGGGGATAGAAATTTCCTTCTTGATCTACTGGAACATAAATTTCCAAATTATATTTTAATCCTATTTGGTAGTCTTCTTCCCCATGTCCTGGAGCTATATGAACTATTCCTGTTCCTGTTTCTAAAGTAACAAAATCAGCTAAAATAATTAAACTTTCTTTTTCATAAAAGGGATGATAAACTTTTTTATTTTCTAATTCTTTTGGCTTAAATCTACTAATTATTTTTGGAAGATCCTTATTTAATTCAGCACAAAGAGCCGAGATTCTTCCTTCAGCTACAATTAAGTATTCTTCATCCCATTTAATTAAAAGATAATCTAGATCAGGATTAAAGGCAATAGCAAGATTAGCAGGAAGGGTCCATGGAGTGGTTGTCCATATAAGAATGGAAATTGGCTCAAAAATTTTGATATTTAAAAAATTATTTAAAAATTTTTGTGTTTCTTCAGTTAATAGGAACTTGACATATATAGATGGAGATTTATGGAGTTCATATTCTACTTCAGCTTCAGCAAGGGCAGTAACACAGTTAGGGCACCAGAAAACAGGTTTTTTTCTCCGATAAACCTGGTCTGTTTCCAAAAATCTGAGAAATTCTCTAGCAATAACTGCTTCATAAGAAAAATCCATAGTTAGATAAGGTGTATCCCATTTAGCAAAAACACCTAAACGTTTGAATTCTTCTCTTTGAATATTTATATATTTTTCAGCATATTTTTTACAGGCAGATCTTATCATTAAAGGTGGTAGCTCTCCTCTTTTTACTCCTAATTCCTGTTCAACTTTTAGCTCAATAGGAAGTCCGTGACAATCCCATCCAGGAATAAAAGGAACTTTATAGCCTGCCATAGATTTACTTTTTACAATAATATCTTTTAGAATCTTATTTAAAGCTGTTCCAAGATGAATATGTTCGTTTGCATAAGGAGGTCCGTCGTGCAAAATATAAGAAGGAGCGTTGGCTCTTTTTTTTAAAATTCTTTGATATATTTTTTCTTTTTCCCAAAATTCTAAAAATTTAGGTTCTCTTTCAGTAAGATTAGCTTTCATAGGAAAATCAGTTTTTGGAAGATTAAGGGTTCCCTTCCAATCCATTAAAAATTCCCCCTTTACTTAGATTTAGAGAATTTATTTTATCATAACTTCTCAAAAAGAGGTATCTCTTATCTTGACATACTTTAAAAATTTGTTATGTTATTTTCAATAAGAGGCGCGTAGCTCAGTGGGAGAGCGCTTGCTTGACATGCAAGAGGTCGGCGGTTCGATCCCGCCCGCGCCTACTATTTTGTTTTTTATGTTTATCTAAAGGTAGCCTAAGGTAAATTTTGAAAATTATAATTAAAAATATAGGTGAATTTCAACTTAAATCTGGTGTTTCTTTAAAATTCCTTATTCCTCAAATAAAAAAATATATTAAAAAATTGCCCATAGGTTTTAAATATAAAGATGAATATATAGATTGGCATTCCACCTTTAATAAAAAGAATTTAGAGGTTATTGAACTTGAACCTATATTTTTTTCAGATAAAGAGGCACTTTACTTCCTTCGACATACAGCCTCCCATGTACTTGCTCAAGCAGTAAAAGAATTATTTCCTACAGCTAAGCTTGGTATAGGTCCTGCAACTGAGGAAGGATTTTATTATGATATTTACTATGAAAGACCTTTTAATGAAGAAGATCTTGAAGAGATTGAAAAAAAAATAAAAGAAATTATAGAAAAAAATCTCACCTTAGAGAGAAAGGAATTATCTAAAAATGAAGCTTTAAAACTTTTTAAAGAACTTAAAGAAGATTTTAAGGTTGAATTAATTGAAGAAATACCTGATGGAGAGGTTTCTGTGTATTCTCAAGGTAATTTTATAGACCTTTGTAAAGGACCTCATCTTTTAACCACTGGTGAAATCAAAGCAATTAAGCTTCTTTCAGTAGCTGGGGCTTATTGGAAAGGAGATGAAAAAAGACCAATGCTTTGGAGAATTTATGGAACTGCCTTTTTTGAAAAGGAAGCTCTAAAAGAATATTTAGAAAAGATTGAAGAAATTAAAAAAAGAGATCATAGAAAATTAGGGAAAGAATTAGAGCTATTTAGTATCGAAGAGGATATAGGTCAAGGTCTTGTAATATGGCTACCAAAGGGTGCAATAATAAGAAATATTATTGAAAATTTTTGGAAAGAAGTTCACTTAAAAAGAGGATATCAGTTAGTATATACTCCCCATATAGCTTTAAGAGAGCTTTGGAAAGTTTCAGGTCATTTAGATTTCTATTTAGAAAATATGTTTCCTCCTATGGAACTTGAAAACAGAGCTTATCAGGTAAAACCTATGAATTGTCCCTTTCACATATATGTATATAATCAGAAAAGAAGAAGTTATAAAGAATTTCCAATAAGATATTGTGAATTAGGAACAGTATATCGATTTGAAAGAAGTGGTGTTTTACATGGGCTTCTAAGAGTAAGAGGATTTACCCAAGATGATGCTCATATTTTTTGCAGAGAAGATCAGTTAAAGGAAGAATTAATTCAGGTGCTTGATTTAGTAATTTATTTCTTACAAGTTTTTGGTTTTTCAGAATACAAAGTATTTCTTTCTACAAGACCTGAAAAATTTGTAGGCTTCCCTCAGATATGGGACAAAGCAGAAAATGCTTTAAAGGAAGCTTTGGAATATAAAGGATTGGAATACCAAATAGATCCAGGTGAAGGAGTTTTTTATGGACCAAAAATTGATTTAAAAATTAAAGATGTTCTTGGTAGATTTTGGCAATGTTCAACTATACAAGTTGATTTCAATATTCCAGAAAGATTTAACATCACATATGTAGGAGAAGATAATAAGTTTTATAGACCCATAATGATTCACAGGGCTTTATTAGGATCATTAGAGAGATTTTTAGGTGTTCTGATTGAAAATTATGCAGGAGCTTTTCCTTTTTGGATAGCACCTGTTCAAATTAAAGTCCTAACCCTTACTGATAGAAACATTTCCTATGCACAAAAAATAGTTCAGATTTTTAAAGAAGAAGGTTTTAGAGTAGAAACAGATTTTAGAAATGAAAAATTAAATTATAAAATAAGAATAGCTCAACAAGAAAAAGTTCCTTATATGGTTATTTTGGGGGATAAAGAAGAAAAAGAAAATGTGATTAGTGTTAGAACAAGAAAAGGAGAAATATTTAATCAGGTAAAAATAGAAAATTTTATAAATCAATTAAAAATTGAAAATCAGCCAGAATACTTATTAAATGTTCAACTATCTTAGGTCTATCAAAACAAGCATTCTAACCTTTATATTTTAATAAAGGTAGGAGGGTGAAAAAGGATATGCAAAAAGATTTAAAGAAAAAATACAAAGTTAATGAACAGATTAGAGCGAAGGAAGTAAGATTGATTGGACCTGATGGGAAACAGATCGGGATTGTCCCCCTTTTGACAGCTTTAAAATATGCTGAAGATTATGGCCTTGATTTAGTAGAAGTAGCTCCTGCAGTTAATCCTCCTGTTTGTAAAATTATGGATTTTGGGGAATTTCTTTATCAAGAAGCTAAGAAAGCCAGAGAAGCAAAGAAAAAACAAAAACAAATAGAAGTAAAAGAAATAAAACTTAGTCCAAAAACAGATAAACATGATTTAGAAGTGAAAATTAGGCATATCTTAAGATTTTTGGAAGAAGAAAATAAAGTAAAAATAAGAATAGTTTTTAAGGGGAGAGAAATACTTCATCCTGAATTAGCAGATAGAGTGTTAGATACTATATTTTCTGCGATTAAAGAAAAAGCTCAAATTGAAAGTCCTCCAAAAATGGAAGGTAAACAAATAATTACAGTTATTGCACCTCTTCCAAAAACTAAAGGAGTTTAAGGATTCCATTTACAAAAATTTTTCAAAATTTTTAAACCAGGTTTTCCACTTTTTTCAGGATGAAATTGCACAGCTACCAAATTTTTATAAGCAATTGCAGAAGGAAAATTTATTCCATAAAAGGTTATTCCATAGATTACATTTTGGTCTTCTGGAATTCCAAAATAGCTATGAACAAAATAATATTCATAATCAGGATCAAGACCTGAAAATACAGGATGTGGTTTTTTCCAATTTACTTTATTCCATCCCATATGAGGAACCTTAAGTTTTTCTCCATTATATATAAAAGGGTCAGGGAATCTTACCACTTTTCCTTTTAAAAGACCAAGTGTTTCAGTCCTTCCATCTTCTTCACTTAATTCAAAAATAATTTGAGTTCCCAAACATATTCCTAAAATAGGTATTCCCTTTAAGAAACTTTCTTTTAAGAATTGATCAAGTCCTAATTTTTTTAAACTTTCCATAGCACTTCTTGCAGCTCCTACACCGGGGAAAATTATTCTTTTAGTCTTTTTTAATTGAGAAATATCAGAAGAAATAATCCATTTATAACCAAAATAAGATAAAGCTCTTGCTACACTTGTTAAGTTTCCTGCTAAATAATCTATTATTCCTATCATAATTCTTTTAATTTCTCTAAATTATATTTAAAATATTGAGGATCTAAATATCTTTCTACCACAGCCTTTTTCAAAAACAGATTTCTTTATCTTTTAAAGGTAAGCCAAGCCTTTTGGGAGGAAGTTGGTGTTTCTTATTCTCATTCCAATTCATAGAGAGTTTTAAGTTCTTCAAGAGGAGGAAGATCATTTAAAGATTTTAATCCAAAGTATTCTAAAAAAAACTTGGTTGTACCATATAAAACAGGTCTTCCTGGTACTGGTTTTCTTCCAATTACTTCTATAAAGTTGTTTTCTAAAAGAATTTTAATGGAACCACTTACATCTACACCACCTCTTTTAGCAGAAATTTCAGCTCTTGTTAAAGGTTGAAAATAGGCTATTATAGCAAGGGTCTCCAGGATACCTTTACTCCATTTAAATTTTCTAGGTTTGATAAGTTTTTTAAGATATTCAGCTACTTCAGGAATTGTTTCTATTCTATATCCCTCAGCTACCTCTGCTATTTTTATTCCTCTTTGTGAATATTCTTTTATAAGTTCTTCTAAAATTTTTTCAACCTCTTCAATAGCAAGGTTATCACAAATTTTTGAAATTTCATAAGGAGTTAAAGAACGTCCAGCACAATATAATAAAGCCTCGATTGCTTTTTTATAAAACTCTCTATCTTTTTTCATTTATTTAGCTAAATAAAAGATTTCCTTCTGATATTTTTCTTTTTTAACAAGATTTTGGGAAATAAGTTTTTCTAAAATAGACTGAGTTAGAGGTTTATCTATTTTAAATACTAAAGAAAGTTCCTTTAAAGTAGTTGGACGTCTTTTAATATAATTAAAAAGTTCTTGTTCAATATTTTTTTCATCTACAATTTTGATTTCTGAGGTTTTTAAAGTTTTCTCAAATTCTTTTTCAGCCAAAAGGATCTCTGCTTTTTTCCCTAAAAACTCCGCTATATTTTTAAGTTTTTCAAAAGAAACTGGTTCTATATCCTTATATGCAGGAGGTCTTACTACAGTATTAAGTTGAATTTTATGAGGATTTATATAATTTACTACAGTTTTTAAAGCCTCTAAATCTTCTTTAGAGTCGTTAATACCTTTTACAAAAAGTATTTCTAACCACATCTCTCCTGTCATTTCTTTTCTAAGGATTCTTAGATTTTCTATAATTTCTTGAAGTTTAATTTCTGGATGAGGTTGATTGATTTTTTTAAAAGTTTCAAATCTTGCAGCATCTAAGGAAGGTAAAAGTATGTCTACCAATTTCAGTATAGAATTTATAGAAGGGATAAATAAAAGAGAACTATTGGTAAGTACAGCAATAGGTTTTTTGATAATTTCTTTAGCAAGTGCTATGGCTTGTTCAAAATATATGTTTAAAGTAGGTTCTCCACTTCCTGTAAAAGTGAGTACGTCAAATATATCTTCTATATTTTTGGCTTGATAAATAGAAGCCTTTATCAAATCCCATGAATAATATTTGTCTCTTTTTATAGTACAATTAGTAGTTTTACCTATCTCACAATAAATGCAATCCATAGAACATATTTTTTTAGGAACTAACTCTATACCTAAGGACCTACCAAGTCTTCTTGATATAACAGGTCCAAAAATTAAAGTTTTTTTTTCTTTCATTTTTATTTTATTTTTGATATTATAATATAAAATAATATGCTTTCAATTATAACACCTAATCGATTAACAGTTTTGAGGATATTCTTACTACCTTTTCCTTGTTTATTTCTTTTATCAGATTCTTATTTTGGCAAATTAACTGCTTTGATAATGGGATTTTTATTAGGAGTTACCGATTATTTTGATGGAGTATTAGCAAGAAAGTATAGAAAAATTACCTATGTAGGAACTATTTTAGATCCTATTGCTGATAAAATTTTTGTTACTTCTATTTATCTTAGTCTTGTTTATTTAAATTATTTTAATTTCTTTCCTGTATTTTTAATTATTTTAAGAGAAGTTTTAGTTTCTTTTTTAAGAAGTTGGTTCCCTCATAAGATAAAAGTTTCTAAAATAACCAAATTAAAGACTTTATTCCAGATGAGTTTTGCTGGGTTCACCTTATTTGTGTATCTTCATCTGTATAATTATGGGTATTTTATAAATTATCTTCTATGGATAATAGCTATATTTTCTTATATAAGTGCTTTTCCTTATTTTTTAAAAGTTTTCAATATTATTAAAACATTTAGAAAAAATTTAGGGAAATTTTTTAGATCTCTTTTTTCTTTATTTTATCCTTTGAGTTTATTAATAAGTTTTCCTTTAACAGGAGGATTATTTTGGATTAATATTATTTCACTTTCTTTTTTCTTTTTTAAAAAGGGCTTAGTAAAAAGTTCTCCTAAATGGGCTTATGAAAGAGCTTGGATGTCTTTTTTGATGTTTTTGAGTTTTTTCTTGGAATATTTTTACCATAAGAAATTATTTTTTTCTCTATGGGGAGTATTATTTTTAAGTATTTTAAAAGATGGATTAAAAAGTATGAAATTTATGTGGAGGGTTTTAAGGCTTCAATAGCTTTTACATAATCTTTTTCTCCGAAAATAGCTGTTCCAGCTACTAAAATTTGAGCTCCTGCTTCAATAACTAAAGGTGCTGTTTTAGAATTTATACCTCCATCAACTTGAATGAGAATTGGAAGATTTTTCTCTTCTATTAAATCTTTTAAATCTTTAATTTTTTTAAGACAACTTTTTATAAAGTTTTGCCCTCCAAATCCAGGGTTTACAGTCATTATTAATACATAATCTAAGTCCTCTAAAAGGTATTTTAGTACATTGATAGAGGTATGAGGATTTAAGGCTATACCTGCTTTTTTATCTAATTCTTTTATTTTCCAAATAGCTCTATGAAGATGTATTGTAGCTTCTGCATGAATAGAAATCCAATCTGCTCCTGCTTCTGCAAAATCCTTAATATATCTTTCTGGAGATTCAATCATGAGATGAACATCAAAGATTAATTTAGAATAGGGGCGAAGGGATGAAATAATTAAAGGACCAAATGTTATATTAGGTACAAAAACTCCATCCATTACATCAAGATGTAACATATCAGCTCCTGCTTTTTCTATTGCTATAACTTCTTCAGCAAGTCTTGAAAAATCTGCAGAAAGAAGAGAAGGAGCTATCAAAATTTTATTTCTATTATTCTGTTGAATTGTCATCTTTTTTTGAAGGGAAAGGGATTATCTTTTTTTCTATTTTGACTTTTTTATCAGATTTAATAGGTTTTAAAGAAGGAAAAGTAGCTTGTAAAGGGGAGCTAATAAACATATGAGGGATAAAAGCTTGGTATTGTTTTAAAAGGTTTTCCGGAATTTGAAGAGTATACCATATAATTTGAGATCTTTGAATGGTAAAGTAGGATAATCCTAACAAAATTGGCATTAATCCTTTTTCTTCTATAGTTACTAAGGCAGGCCATTCTACTTCAAAAAACTCTCTTTTTTCTAACACAAATTTTAAAGTTTCATAGACAGGATTAAAACAAACTAGACCTATATATAATCCTGTTTGAGTTTGTAATAAAACAGGTTTCTTTGCTATAGGACTTTCATTCATAAAATTTATTTTACCCTTCTTTTTCTTTTTCTCAAGTTTTTTCCTGGGCTCAATTCCTATTATTTTCTGAGGCATACCCTATTTTTCCTTAATAATGTATTTTTTCTACATAGCAACCTTAAAATACTTTTCATCTTTAAAAAATGGGGTACTATCTATGTGAAATTTTAGGAAGTTACATAAATTGATAATAAAAGATAAATTCAGGTAAAGGAGGTGAAGAGAAGTGTGTAGACAAAAGTTGAAATATTTTCTGGGATTTCTAATTTTGTTAGGTTTATTTTTAGTTACACTATCTTTTGCCGAGCAAGATGTACCGGGAAGTAAAGATCATCCAATCATCTCAAGATATCCTGGCTCCTACATATATCATTACGACCAGAAAGAGTTTGATGAATTTGAAATTCTGCTTGGACCTGTAAAAAGCTCTTCAGATAAAGATATTCAGCTTGCCAAAAAGGAAAGATTAGAAGGAAGGGTTACAAAAATTCAGTACCAGGCTCCTTCAAATAGATCTCCCTTTGAGGTCTTCAAAAACTACGAGGAGGCTATTAAAAAGGCTAATTTTGAAATTCTTTATTCAGCAAGAGGTGAAGAAATTGCAGGAGTTAGAAAGTTTCTTTACCCCTATTTCTGGAATGTATATGCATCAAAAGATGATGAGAGAAATTTCTTTTATCTATCAGCAAAAAACAAAAATAAAAATATACTTCTGTCTGTATGTGTTCTTCCAGGTCATAGCGGACCAATAGCCTTTTTGGGTATCGTTGAAAAGAAGGAAATGGAAAAAGGGCTTATAAAAGCAAAGGATATATATGAAACAATAAAGACTGAAGGTAAAGTTGCCATTTATGGAATTTATTTTGATTTTGATAAAGCTGATATAAAACCTGAATCAAAACCAGCTCTTGAAGAAATAGCAAAATTTTTAAAGGAGCATCCTGAAATAAAATTATATATTGTTGGTCATACTGACAATATAGGAAAACTAGAATATAATATGGAACTCTCTAAAAAAAGAGCAGAAGCAGTTGTGAAAGAACTTGTAGAAAAATATGGGATTAAGAAAGATAGACTTATGGGTTTTGGGGTTGGTCCTTTGGCACCTGTTGCACCAAACTCTACAGAGGAAGGTAGAGCAAAGAATAGAAGGGTTGAACTTGTAGAGCAGTAATTTATATAAAATAAAAGAATTTGAGATTAGGGGAATTATTGTAAATTGTAATTATAAAAGTAGTTTTGGAAATACTGAGATAGCAAGAATAAAAGGGAATGTATTCATTTTATTAAGATTAGAAACAGATAAAGAAAATGGGGAAAGTGTTTCTATGGATTCAACATTTATAGTGAGTAAACCAGGTAAAATGCTTCCAGGTAAAATGCTTGTAAATAGTTTTAAAGAATTAATAAAAAGATTGTAATTTCTTTGAGTTTCTTGTTGCCTATTTTTTCAGAGTTTTACCTAAAGTGAAAGGGAGATCCCAAAAGATTTATCTTTTTACCAAAATAAAAGATTTGACTTGGAAATTCTAAATAATTTTTCTAAAAAATTTAAAGTTAGTAAAGAAGCAATCACCACAAGATTAAAAACTTTAAATCTAATTAGTGAAGAAGATTATAAAAATTTGGGGCTCATTAGAGCAAACTTTATTAATTCCAAAAGAAGGGTTTATCAAGCAACCTCAAAAATGCATTCAAGAAAATTAGAAAGTAAAGAAAGAGGGATTATTACTACTCAGGATGTAATTATAAATATTTTTATTTTTAAATATTTTGATAAACTTCAGGAATTAATTGGAGAATGGGAAATGAAATATAAAGTCTTGTTGTTGTAAAGAATAACGAAGAACAAGCAAAGTTATTTTTCTGATAAAAAGATATATTGTAGTAACAGAAGAATCAAAGATAAGGCAAGATAAAATACCAGCTGTATGTCGCTTTTACAATATGGAATGCATAAACTTATTGGAACTCTTTAGAAAAGCCAAATTCTACGGAGGCACTTTTTATAGGGTGATTTTCCACCCTTTTGACTCAATTGCTTGACAAAGCAAAGTGTTAAAGTAATATTAAAGGAAAAAAGAGGTATACAAATGCATTATTTTGGGTACAAAAGAGGAGAACTTTATTGTGAGGGAGTTCCTGTAAAAAAAATAGTAGAAGAAGTGGGAACCCCTGTTTATATTTATTCAGCAAAAACTATAAAAAGACATTTTAAAGTTTTTCAAGAATCTTTTTCTGATGTGGAGCATTTAATTTGTTATTCTGTTAAAGCTAATTCAAATATAGCTATAATTTCCCTTTTAAAAAATCTTGGGAGCGGAGCAGATGTTGTTTCAAGTGGTGAATTAAAGCGGGTATTAAAAGCAGGTATTGAACCAAAGAAAATTGTTTTTTCAGGAGTGGGTAAAACATCAGAAGAAATGGAAATGGCGCTTTTAGCAGATATCTTAATGTTTAATGTAGAAAGTGTTGAAGAATTGGAAGTTTTAGGAGAGGTAGCCAAGAAGTTTGGTAAGCCAGCTCCTTTTGCCCTGAGAGTAAATCCTGATGTAGATCCAAAAACCCATCCATATATTTCAACAGGACTAAAGAAAAATAAGTTTGGAATTTCAGAAGAAATGGTAATAAATTGTTACAAAAAGGCTAAAAAAAATCCTTATCTTAAACCAATAGGTTTAGATGCCCATATTGGATCACAAATTACTTCTTTATCTCCTTTTGTTGATTCTTTGAATCGTTTAAAAAAGATTTGGAAAGAACTTACAAGTATGGGACTTGAGCTTCAATATTTAGACTTTGGAGGAGGATTAGGAATAGTTTATGAAAATGAAGAACCTCCTTTGCCTCATGAATATGCAGAAGCTATTATTCAAGAAGGAAAAGATCTAAGAGCTACTCTGATTTTGGAACCAGGGAGAGTAATTGTAGGAAATGCTGGAATTTTAGTTACTAAAGTACTTTATATTAAAGAAAATAAAGAAAAAAAATTCGTGATAGTAGATGCAGGAATGAATGATTTAATAAGACCTGCCTTTTATCAGGCTTATCATAAAATTATTCCTATTGAAGAAAAAGAAGACGAAAGTGAGGTTGTAGATGTAGTAGGACCTATTTGCGAAGCAAGTGATTTTTTAGCTAAAGAAAGAAAATTACCAAAGGTGAAAAGAGGGGAACTTCTTGCTATAATGGGTGCAGGAGCTTATGGATTTGTAATGAGCTCTAACTATAATTCAAGACCTCGTGCTGCAGAGGTATTAGTAGATGAAGAAGAATTTTATATAATAAGAAAAAGAGAAACTATAGAAGATTTATTTGCTCTTGAGAGTATTCCTTCGAAATATCTTTAATTAATGAGTTTAATCCCTGAAGAATATAATCTTGAAACTTACAATTATGTGCTTCCAGAAGATTTAATAGCCTATTATCCTTCTCATTCTCGAAGTCAGTCTAAACTCATAGTTATAGAAAGATCTACTCAAAAAATTTTTTTCCATGAAAGTTTTTCCCAAATAGAAAATTATCTATATGAAGGTGATCTTTTGATTTTAAATAATACTAAAGTTTTTCCAGCAAGATTAAAAGGGAAAAAATTAACAGGAGGAGATGTAGAAATTCTTTTATTTCAAAAGCCTTTTGGTTACAAATTTATAACCGAAGCCTTAATAAAAGGTAAAAAAATTAAAAAAGGAACAGAAATTTATATAGAACAAGCTATTAAAGTAAAAGTTTTAGAGAAACGAGAAGGGGGAAGATTTTTGATAGAGCTTGAGAATAAAAAAGGAGTTCTTGATCAAATTATTTATAAATACGGGAAAGCCCCATTACCTCCCTACATAAAAAGGGAGCCAGAAGATTTTGATTTAGATAGATATCAAACAGTATATGCAAAAAAAGAAGGTTCCATAGCTGCACCTACAGCAGGATTTCATTTTGATGAAGCTCTTTTAGAAAAACTTAATTCTAAAGGGGTTATTATTAAATATATTACCCTTCATATAGGATATGGAACTTTTGCTCCTATTAAGGTAAAAGATATAAGAAAACATAAAATAGAGCCTGAATATGTAGAAGTAGAAGAAGATGTAATAGAAGAGATTAAAAAGGCTATTTCAGATAAAAGAAGAATTATTGCAGTAGGGACAACAGTAGTAAGAGCTTTAGAATTTATAGCACAAAAAGGTCTATCTCCTTATAAAGGTTTTTGTGATCTTTATATTTATCCAGGATTTTACTTTCAAATAGTTTCTGCCATGATCACTAACTTTCATCTTCCAAAATCATCACTTCTTATTTTGGTATGTAGTTTTGCTGGAAGAGATTTAATTTTCAAAGCTTATGAAGAAGCTATTAAAAGAAGATATAGATTTTATTCATATGGAGATGCAACTTTTATTATTTAATATTAAAATAATTAAGAAGGGTAAATAATTTCTTGGGAAGGATGTTGCTCTGCGGGATTGGTAAAGAAAGTAAATATAAACCTAAAAAGTTCTTAAATACAGGACTAAAATAAATTTTAAAAAATGGAAAAAAATAAAATGCTTATAGGAACTTGGAACATAAATTCCATAAAGATGAGAAAAGATCATGTAGAAAGGTTTTTACAAGATAAATCAATTGATCTTCTTGCTCTTCAGGAGACCAAAGTTAAAACTGAGGAATTTCCAGGATTTAATTTTAAAAAATTAGGATACGAGATTTATCATCAAGGAGGGAAGGGTAGAAATGGGGTGGCTATTCTTTCACGAATCAAGGCTGAAAGAATAATTAAAGGATTTGAAGGGCTTGAAGAAGAGGAAAATTTTCCAGATGTAAAAGAAAGAATAGTAGGAATAAAAATAAACCTAGAAAATATAGATGAATTGTGGGTATTTTCTGTATATATTCCTAATGGGAATCCTGTTAATTCAGAATATTATTTTTATAAGCTTCAATTTTTGTGGAAGTTTAGGGAATTTTTAGAGAAAAATTTTACAAAAGAAAGCTTACTTATTATAATGGGAGATTTTAATGTAGCTCCTGAAGAAATAGATGTTTATGAGCCAGAAATATTAAAAGAATCCATCTGTTTTACTGAAAGAGAAAGAAAATCTTTTTTTGCTTTTTTGGAATTTGGTTTAATAGATACCTTAAGAATGAAATATCCTAATAAAAAAGGAATTTTTACTTGGTGGGATTATCAGTTTTCAGCGTTTAAGAAAAATCAAGGAATGAGACTTGACCACATTTTAATTACTAATCCCTTAAAAGAGAAATTAAAAAATATATGGGTAGAAAAAGGTCCAAGAGGATGGGAGAAGCCATCAGATCATGCCCCAGTTTTAGCAGAATTTGATCTTTAAAGAGTTTGCCAATTTTGACAATTTGGGCAAATCCAAGTTACCCCTGTTCTTGTAAATATTTTTTGATTTTCTATAAAACATTCCTGACACACAGTAAAATCACAATTGGTACAAATATAACATAAAGGTTGTTCTCTTCCACAAAAATCACAAATTCCCGAAGATAATCTTTTCTTTTTAATTAATTTTTCTTTATTGTTCATTTAATCTTCTTATAAGAACTTATTTTAACAGGTTTTCTTTCATTAAATTCTTGCTGTTTACCTGGGTTCCAGTTTTGAACAGGTCTAAAATATCCAACCACTCGTGAATAAACTTCACAAGGTATAACTTTAATTTTTTGGGTTTTTATTTTTTCCTTTTTCATAAACTCCTCCAGAAACAAAATTTATAAAAAAATGTAGGCCTCTTTTGGCAACTTATTTATTAAGTTTAGTTGTAGTTCCACTTCTATACCAAATTTTTCAAAATCTTCTTTTGAATGCGAATAAGGACAAAAATCATGTTTTCCGGGAAGATATCCATGTACAGGACATATAGAAAAAGTAGGAGTAATAGAAAAATAAGGAAGTCTGAAATTTTCTACTATGGTTTTAACAAGCTCTTTTATTATATTTCTATCTTTAATTTCTTCACCCACATAGAGATGAACAACTGTCCCTCCTGTAAATAAAACTTGTAAATCATCTTGATGAGTAAGGATTTCAAAAATATCATCAGTATAATTAACAGGAAGATGACAAGAATTGGTATAATAAGGAGAACTTTCAGTTCCTGCAGTTTTTATTTGAGGAAACTTCTTTTTATCAATTCGAGCAAGTCTATAGCTTGTACTTTCAGCAGGTGTTGCTTCCAAATTATAAAGATTTCCTGTTTCTTCCTGAAATTGAGTAATTTTCTCTCTTATAAATTGAAGCACTTTCACAGCAAAAGCTTTAGCATCTTTATCATAAATAGGTTTGCCTAGAAAATTTAGACAC
>CALLJG010000009.1 GCA_938091335.1 uncultured Thermodesulfobacterium sp. | reverse complement strand
ACTATATTAGCCATCAACATAAGCCTTGTTGCATCCTCTTCATCCACTCTATCAACTACTAAACCTCTATAACCTGTTTCCATCATAATCTCAGCTGCTTCCTTGACAGTAGCATTCCCATTAATAGTCCTTACAGGAGTTCTCATCACATCCTTAACCCTAATCTTCTCAATCTCTATCATCACCTACCCCTTAGCTAAAATTTTTGAGACATTATACGAAATTATATTAATTTATCAAGTATTATGATTAATAAATTGAGACTAGTTTTTTTAAATAGAAGGTGTTATAATAATTTTTTTAAAATGAAAAAATTAAAATTATTTTTTTTAATTTTTTTCTTGTTTTTAAATGGATGTAGCAAAGAATCAAAAAAAGTTTATTTACCTTATAGTTTAAGTAAAACTATTAATTCTATTCTAGTCTTGCCTTTTGAAACATATTCAGAAGAAAGTGAAACCACTTTTTATCTTCCAGTTAAAAAAGTAATAGCTGGGGAAGTGGAACCTCATGGTAAAACAATTATGAATAATATTTTAAAAAAAGAATTATCTAAATATTCTTCTTACTATAATTTTATATTTTTATCTCAAAATGAATTTGAAAATCTTATAGCTGAAATTTTGGAAGAAACTAAAAATTCTGAAGAAATAATAAAAAAACTAAGCCAAAAAACAAATACTCAAGCCATTTTGTATGGAAAAATCTATAGATTTAAAGAGAGAGTGGGAAGTGCTTTCTCAATTGCTGAACCTTCTAGTGTAGCTTTTAGTTTAATTCTTTATAATGGAAAATCTGGAGAAATTTTATGGATGGAGGAATTTGACGAGACTCAAAGACCTTTAAGTGAAAATGTGTTTAATATCCAAATTTATGGTAAATTTAAATGGTTAACAGCTGAAGAATTAGCTGAAAGAGGATTAATAAAAGTATTTAAAACTTTTCCCTTAAAATAATTAAATTTTCACAAAAATGCTTATTATTCCTGCTATAGATTTGAAAAATAACAAAGTAGTAAGACTTTTTCAAGGTAAATATGATAAAGTTACAATTTATAGTGATAATCCTATAAAATATGCCATTTTCTTTGAAAATGAAGGAGCTAAAAGACTTCATGTAGTTGATTTAGATGGAGCCAAAGAAGGGATCCCAGTTCATAAGGAAATAATCATAAAGCTATCAAAAAGTATAAATATTCCAGTTCAAGTAGGAGGAGGAATAAGAGATGAAGAAACTATTAAGTTTTATTTATCGCAAGGAATTTCACAAGTAATTATTGGAACAAAGGCTGTTGAATCTTTAGATTGGCTAAAAGAAGTTACAGAAAAATTCCCCTATAAAATAATAGTAAGTGTGGATATAAGAGGAGAAAAAGTCTCTTTTTCAGGATGGCAAAAGATTTCAGAAGTTTTTTACTTAGATTTTTTAAAAAATCTTAATAAAATAAAACTCTTTGCTGTTATTCTTACTCTTATAGAATTAGATGGAACTCAACAAGGATTAGAAAAAAAGAGATTAGAAAAAGCTCTTAAGGTTTCACAACATCCTATTATAATTGCAGGAGGTATTTCTAATTTGGAAGATATTAAAACTCTTATTAAATATAAAGATAAAGGACTTCTTGGAATTATAATTGGTAGAGCTTTATATGAAGGCTCTTTAAATCTTAAAAGTGCTTTAAAAATTATTAATGAGTCTTGAATTTTTAAAAAATAAATTTGCAGATCTTTTTTATAAAAATAAAATTACTATTGTTTATATAAAAGATATTAAGGAAAAAAGACTTCATGTAATTTTCTCTAACGGAAAAGAAGAACTTATTAATCTTTCAGCATTGATTCATTTTGAGGAAAAATCTAATCCTATTTCAGATATTAATCATATTTTGGTTCTTCTCAAAGAAAAACAAGAAAGTAGGGAAAAGATGAAAGATATCTTCAATTTAAAAGAATTGTGGGAAGTAATAAATAATGAAGTTGAAGAATTACCAGCAAAATTGGCTGTAGAACTAATTTTGGGAAGAACCCCTCAAGAAGATGAAGTAGCGGCTTTTATAAGAAAGATTTTGGAAGAAGGATTATATTTTAAATTAAAGGAACCCAATCTTATTTCAGTAATGAACTCATCTGAGGTTGAAAAAATACTTACTCAAAGAGAAAAAGAATTTGAAAGAAGTAAAAAGATTACAGAAGGAGAAAATTTTATAAAAGCTCTTCTTTCAGGAGATATAAATTTATTTGAGGAGGAAATAAAAAACTTTTGGATTTCAGCTCTAAAGAGTTATGTAATATGGGAAGTTAATACCTCTTCAGGGAAAATAGTTTATGAAGCTCTTAAACGTTTAAATTTAACGCATCCTTATAAGGTATTTGAGATACTTGTAAAAAATGGATATTTAAGTGAAGATGAAAATCTGGATTTATT
This sequence comes from uncultured Thermodesulfobacterium sp., assembly GCA_938091335.1. Classification (GTDB taxonomy): domain Bacteria; phylum Desulfobacterota; class Thermodesulfobacteria; order Thermodesulfobacteriales; family Thermodesulfobacteriaceae; genus Thermodesulfobacterium. Next base: position 52,291 of record CALLJG010000009.1, on the reverse strand, counting down.
AAGGACCCGTTATCCATTAAATTTTTCAGAAAAGGAAGAAGAGGAAAGTAAAAAAATCCTCAAAATTCCAGTTTATATGGAAAAAAGAGAAGATCTCACCTCCTTATATACCTTTACTATAGATGCAGAAGAAACCCAAGATTTTGATGATGCTTTAAGTTTTGAAGAAAAAGAAAACAAATATATTTTATATATTCATATTGCAGAAGTAGCTGATTATATAAAACCTGATTCACCTCTTTGGGAAGGAGCTCTTGAGAGAGCTTGCACCCTTTATCTTCCAGATGCTATCTATCCTATGTTACCTTTTTCTCTTTCCCATGAAAAATTCAGTTTAAAAAAAGGAACACTCAGGTCTGCTCTTACTTTTAAAATTATAATAGATAAAAATTACAATATTCTTTCCTTTAACCCCTTTTTATCCTTAATTACGGTAAAGGAAAGATTTACTTATAACCAAGTAGATGAAGCTCTTCAAAAAAATTCATTTTTGCAAAAAATTTATGAAATTTTAATGCATTTCAAAAAAAAGAGAGAAGAAAGAGGAGCTGTAGCAGTATTTTTACCAGAAATTCAAGTAAAGGTTACTTCTGACGGAAAAATAGTAATAAAAAAAATAGAGATGTCTCCATCAAGAACTTTGGTAGCAGAAGCTATGATTCTTGTTAATACTCTTTCTGCTGAATTTTTGTATAAAAATCAAATACCAGCTATCTATCGCTCTCAATCAAAACCTTTGGAAATCATACAAAATCAAAAAAATAGTTTATATCTTAAACTTTTACAATTAAAATTTTTAGCCAAATCTGAGTTATCTCTTCAACCAGGTTATCATTCAGGATTAGGAGTTGATTATTATACGACTCTTACTTCTCCAATAAGGAGATTTTTAGATTTACTCATCCAATATCAATTAAAGTGTTTTTTATTAGAAATTCCTTTTCTTTCAGAAAAAGATTTAAAAAAAATACTTCCAGAACTTATAGAAAATCTTCAAAGATCTCTTCAGATTCAGAATAAAAGGGAGAGATATTTTCTTCTAAAATATCTTAAACTCTATTTAAAAGATGAACCTTTAAGAGGACTTGTTTTAGATATTCAATCTAAAAAAGCTAAAATATATTTAATAGATTTTAATATTATTGGAGAAATTGCAAATCTTGAAAAAAATTTATCGCCTGGAGATGAGATAAAAGTAAAAATAGAAAAGGTTAATCCTCATCTTGATATACTTCGTTTGAAAATTGTTTAATACTTTCCTCATCTACTATACATTTATTTTGAAACCCTTTTTTAGCTTTATACATAGCTAAATCTGAACGGTTTATAAGAAAAGATACAGTTTTTTCTAAAGTTTCTTTTTCTATAAGTTGTGCCACACCTATGGATAATGAAATTAATTCCAATCCTTCTTTTTCCCAATTTTGAATAATTCTTTTCCCTATATTAAAAGCTTTTTGCCAATTAGTATAAGGCAAAATTACAACAAATTCATCTCCTCCATATCTAAATACTTTATCTACTTTATTTCTAACGCTTTTTAAAAGAATTTTGCTAAAGTCTTTAAGAACCTTATCTCCTGCTTGATGCCCAAAGTTATCATTATACCACTTAAATTTATCAAGATCTATCATCAATATGCTTAAAGGTAATTTTTGTCTTATAGCTTTATATACTTCTTCTTTAATAATCTCTTCAAAATATCTTCTATTGTAAACTTCTGTAAGAGGGTCTTCTACTATAAATTTTTGAAGTTTAATGTCTAAATAATGCTCTTTTAATATTTTAAATAATCTTGCTTTAAATTCATTTAAAGTAAAAGGCTTAAGAATTATCTCATCTACTCCTACCTCAAAATATTTGCCTAAATCTTTTTCTTCAAAATAGTCCAAAATAAGAAAAATTTTCACATGAGATGTTATATTTTTGATTTCTTCTATAACTGAATTTAGAGTTTTTTCGTTTTCGTAAATTTCCATCATAATTATCTGAAAGGTATGATCCTTTTTTAGAGAAGTATATAGTTCTTCAAAACTGGAAACTATTTTTTTAGGTATTTTTATCTCATCTAAAAATTGTTCTAAAAGAGCTTTTGAAAGCAAATCTTCCAATTTTAAAAGAATTTTAATTTTTTTACCAATTTCTTTTTCAATTAATTTAAGCCATTCAGATCCTATCATATCTCTTTTTAAGGTAGTCTTTAAGTATCTTTGAATGATCAAAAGCAAGTTCTTCCCAAGGTATTTCATTTACACCAAAAAGACGAACAATTTGGGCATCATCTTTGGCTTTAAGTTTTCCCTTACCTTTTGCTACAAATACTGTAGTAATTGTATGAAATCTGGGATCTCTTTGTGGATCAGAATAACAACCTAAAAGATAAGAAATTTCTATATCTAAATTGGTCTCTTCTTTAGCCTCCCTAATAGCAGCTGATTCTAAGGTTTCTCCATAATCCACAAAACCACCAGGTAAAGCCCATCCATAAGGTGGATTTTTTCTATAAATTAACACAATTTTATTATTCAATTCTATTATTATATCTACAGTTGGTAAAGGGTTTTTATAGGGTTTAAAATAATCAGGATGATATTTAGAAAGTATTTCTATCATTTGAGAATGTATTTTTCCGTTAGAAGCAACTATTGTATTTAAAAAAGGATTATAAGGGTTTCCAAAATAATCTGTAATTTTTCCTCCAGCTTCTTTTACTAAAAGGAAGCCTGCTGCTGTATCCCAAGGTTTTAAATAAGGCTCCCAAAAACCTTCATATCTTCCACAAGCAACATAAGCAAGATCTAAAGCAGCTGATCCAAATCTTCTAACTCCTTGACATTTACTCATTAGCTCCTTAAAGGGAAAAATAAATAAATCAGGAGAATCTAAAACTCTGGATACAGGAAATCCAGTACAAAGAAGTGAATCTAAAAGACTTTCTCTTTCAGAAACCTTTATAGGGTTTTTATTAAGATAGGCTCCTTTATCTTTTATAGCATAAAAAAATTCTTCTGTTATTGGATTGTATATAATACCTAAGAGAGGATTTTCCTCTTTCATTAAAGCAACAGAAATAGCAAACCAAGGAAGTTGGTGAACAAAATTGGTAGTCCCATCTAAGGGATCAATAAGCCAATAGTATTCTCCTCTTTTCTCTTCAGAACCACTTTCTTCAGCAATAATAGATATATATGGAGTAATTTCTTTTATCCCTTTTTTAAGCATTTCTTCTGCTTTTATATCTGAAGAGGTTACTAAATCTATCATTCCCTTATGATAAATTTTATTAGAAGACCAATAATTAGATTTTAAAAAAGACCCTACCTCTAAAATCAGTATTTTCAATTTTCCAAAAATTTTTTCTAAATTCATACAAAAAATAAATATATTATATCTACTTACACTTATCAAGTATAAAAAAATAAGGTATAATGTAATTTTCAAAATAATCAAAGGGAGGTTATAAATGGGAAAAAAGGTTTGGGAAATTATGAATCCTAAGATTGAAATTATCTCAGCAGATGCAAGTGTATACTATGCTATAGAAAGGCTAATTGATAAAAGAATTCGTTCCCTTTTAGTTTTACCAAGAGATGAAAAAGATGATTATGGGGTAGTAACAGTAAGAAATATAGTTTTTAAAGTACTTGCTAAGAATAAAGATCCTCATACAGTAAAAATAGGTGAAATCTGTTCCAAACCACTTATCACTGTCTCTAAAGATACTCCTGTAGAAGAACTTTTGGAGTTGATGGAAAGAAATAACATTGCAAGAATATTTGTAAGAGAAAAAAATAAAATTATAGGAGTGGTATCTTTTTTTGATATAATGCACCATATCCTTATTGAAAGAGCTAAGAAATAATAAGAGGTTAAATTATGTTAGAAAAAATTCTTAAAGGAGGAAAATTAGAAAAAAAAATTATAGCAAATATTAAAAATTATTTAAATATACTTTATTCAGCTATGGAATGTTTAAAAAATGTTTTTATTACTAAAGATATAGAAAGAGCTCATTGTATAGATAATCTTGAAAGAGAAGCAGATCTTTTAAGAAGGGAAATAGTCTCTACCATATATGAAGGAGCTTTTTTACCCTACATAAGACCAAATATCTCTACTTTTATTGAAATTGTTGAAAAAGCTTTTGATGCATTAAAAACTTGTGCTTTTGAATTCCGCTATTTAAATAAAGAGTTTTTTGAAAAAATTAAAGATGAAGTAATTAAAATTGCCGAAATTAATTTAGAAATGTGTGAAATTTTAATAAAAGCTTTCCAATGTTTGATAGAGGAAAATAATTTAAGAGAAAGGAATTTAGCTATCAGGATATGTGAAAAAAAAATAGATGAAATAAAACAAGACCTAACTCAAAAAATAAGACAGCGAGAAATTGTTAATTTTTGGGAAGGAAAAAATATTTCAGAGTTTATAGAGGCTTTAGTAAAAATAAGTGACTTAATAGAGGATGCAAGTGACTATCTTTATATTTTAGACATTTCTCTTAGGTAACCCTTTTCAAAATGATTGAAATTACTATTTTAGCCAGCTTTCTTATTGCCTTTGCTATAGGTTCTAATGATGCTTCCAATGCCCTCAGTATTTCTATAGGAGCTGGTATAATAAAATTTAAACGCGCAGTCTTTTTATTCGGTATTTTAGTTTTTGCAGGAATATTATTAAATGGTGAAAAAGTAATGCAAACTGTAGGTAAAAATTTAATAAAAGTAAACCCTGAGACTATTCCAATTTCTTTTTTAATTTCTGCAGGGTTAATAATATTTTCTAACTGGAAAAAACTTCCCCTTTCTACTCATCAAATAATTATAGGAAGTTTAATAGGCTATGCCTTTGCCTCTAAATCTCCCATTAATTTTTTTGCTCTATTTAAGATAACTTTATCTTGGATATTTTCTCCTATTTTAGCTTTATCAATGGGTTTTTTTTTATATAGATTTTTAGAAAAAATAGTAAAAAAAATTTCTTTTTTTAGAATAGAAATTTTTTTGAGATATTTTCTCTTAATAAGTGCTTCTTTAATTTCCTATAATACAGGTGCAAATGAATTAGCAACAATTCTTGGGCCTGTAGTATATTCTCAAATTTCTTTTAATACTTTTTATTTATTTTTCATTTCTTCTTTTCTTGTATTTTTAGGTGCTTATATTTTAAGTAAAAGGGTTATTGAATCTGTAGGCAAAGGGATTATTCCTCTTGATCCATTTTCAGGATTTGTTTCTCAAATTAGTGCAGGAATGAGTGTATTTTTTTTTACTTTGCTGGGAATGCCTATTTCTACTACATATTGTATAATTGGTGCTATATATGGTGTTGGAATAACTAAAGGATTAAGAACTGTAAAATCAACGCTTATAAAAAAAATTATTGTTAACTGGGTAATAACTCTTTTTATAGCTTTTGTCTTATCTTTTATTTTTACGAAATTATATTTAAAAGTTTCATCTTTATAGAAACTAAAATAAATTTGTAAGGAGGTTATTTATGAAAGAGATAGGTATTATAGGGGGAGGGCAGATGGCAGAAGCCCTTATTAAGGGGTTTTTAAAAAAAAATCTTTTTAAATCTGAAAATATATTAGTTTCTGAACCTATTAGTGAAAGAAGAGCCTATTTAGAAAAAAATTATAAAATAAAAACCACTCCTTCTAATTTAGAAGTAATTGAAAAAAAAGACATTATCATCTTGGCAGTTAAACCTCAAGTAATGAGAAAAGTATTAGAAGAAATGAAAAATCTTATAGAAGTTAAAAGGCATTTGATTCTAACTATAGCTGCAGGGATATCTATAAATTTTTATGAAAAAATCCTTCCTCCTTATACAAGAGTAATAAGAATTATGCCTAATACTTGTGCCCTTGTTAACCAGGCTATCAATGCTATTTCAAAAGGTTCTTTTGCTACTGAAGAAGATTTAAAAATAACTGAAGAGATTTTTTCTTCTATAGGAGAAACTGTTCTCGTAGATGAATCTTTAATGGATGGAGTTACTGCTCTTTCAGGAAGTGGTCCTGCATATGTGGCTCTTTTTATAGAAGCTCTAATTGATGCAGGAGTTAGAATAGGTTTACCTCGACAAATTGCAGAAAAATTAACCTTAAAGACTTTCTCAGGAACAGTAAAACTACTTGAAGAAACTAAAAAAAATCCTTACGAAATAAAATCTATGGTTACTTCCCCTGGAGGGACCACTATAACTGCTATACAAGAATTTTATGAAAGAGGACTTCCAGGAATTATAATTTCTGGTATTTACAAAGCTTATTTAAGAAGTAAGGAATTAAGCAACTTTTCATGAAAAACTTTTCTAAATTCTTTTATTTTTTGATTACTCCTGTCTGGATGAACTCGATTAGTTAAAAGAACAACTATTAAATCCCTTTTCAAATCTATAAAAAAAGAACATCCTGTGAAGCCAAGATGACCTACAATTTCTCTATTTTTATACATAAACCCTAAAGAAAAATTAGAGACATCCTCTTTAAACTCAAAAAATAATTTTATTATCTCAGAAAAAATTTCTTTATTTTTTTCTTTATAAGCTATTAACAAAAATTCAAGAATATCTAATATCCCATAAATATTCCCAAAAAGTCCAGCTACTCCAGAAACTCCACCAAGGGCTCGAGTATTTTCATCTTCAACTAAACCTCTCAAAATTTTTTTACTCCACGGGCAAACTGAAGTAGGCACAATTCTTTCTTGAGAAATATTTTTTTCTAAAGGTTTAAAACCCAAAAAAGATTTTTTGCTAAATTTAATACTTTTTTTAGCTTTTTCAAAAAGGTTTTCTAAGTTATCTTTATAAATTTTTTCCAAAAGGTAAGTTAAAATAAAATAACCAAGGTCTGAATAAATACACCCTCTACCTGGTGTATATTCTAAAGATAAAGTATCAATCTTTTTTACTATTTTTAAAAGTTTGGTGTCTCTTTCTTCATTAACCTTTTTATTTTTTATTAGGAATTCATAAAAGGGATACCATGCTCTTAATCCAGAAGTATGATTTAAAAATCTATAAATGAGAACCTCTTTAAGGGGAGAGACAAGTTGTAGATAATTTTTTAATGGTTGAAATATATCTATTTTATTACTATTTTTAGATAGGAAATACATTAAAGTAAAAACTAAAGCTAAAGGTTTGGTGAGAGAGGCTAAATCGAAAATATCAGTATCTTCAAGAGGTTCTAAAAACGGAGTGAGCGCCTTATATCCTCTTCCTATTATATATCTTTGATCTTTATAAAATATTCCTACTATAGCACAAGGGAAAACTCCTTCTTTTACGCCTGAATCAAGAAGCTTATAAACATCAATAAGGATCTTAGAGAAAGCCATGTTCTTTAAGAAATTCTAAGTTAAGTTTCTTCTTAGAAGCTTCTAAACTTTCAATATAAGGAGAAAGCCATTTGTAAACCATTTTAGCTATCATGTCTATTTCTATGTTTACAAAATCACCAGGTTTTTTAAGACAAAGAGTTGTAACTTTTAAAGTATGAGGAATAAGCATTAATTCTAAAGTATTATTTCTAAAATCATTTATAGTAAGACTTACTCCATCTATTGCGATAGAGCCTTTTTTTACCAAATAGGGCACAAATTCCGATGGTATTTCTATAGCAAGTTTCCAAAAATCTTCTATTGGTGTAATAGAAACGATTCTACCTATTCCGTCAACATGACCAGAAACTAGGTGGCCTCCTAAGCGATCCCCCAATTTTAATGCTTTCTCTAAATTTACAAATTCTCCAGAAATTTTATATTTAAAAGTTGTTTTAACTAAAGTTTCGGGTGAAAGATGAGTCTTGAAAGAAGAACCTTTTATTTCTGTAATAGTTAAACAAACTCCATCAACTGCAATACTATCACCTACATTAATATCTTTTAAAGAAAAAGTAGGTGAAATTTCTGCTAGAAGACCGCCTTTATAGGGTTGTAACGAAACAATTTTCCCAATACCTTCTACTAACCCTGTAAACATATTCTTATTATATCAAACTAATTTAAATTAAACAATCCTTAAATTCTTCGGGATAAATTTCAAAGTTATATTGCATAGATTCCTTTTTTAAGGATTCTTTTTTTATCAATTTTTTAAAATGGGAAAGCAATTCTATCAAGGCAATTTCTTTATTTTGATATTTTTCAATTAAAAATTGTATTTTTTTTCTTTTTTCTTTTTCTAAAACACTTAAAATTACTTGTCCAATTGTTTCTCTTTTAAGAGAATTACTCAAAATTTGTTTAAAATTGTTTTCGTAAAATTGAAGAACTTCCAAAAACTTACTCTTTTCATAAAGCAGTATCCTTTCTATTTCTTTTGTCTTTGGTTCATCATAACATAAGAGTAACCATTCCATTTTTTTGTGAAAAAATATAATATCATCTTTTTTTTGAGCCTCTTCTTTAAAAGCTCTAAATTTTCTTAAAACAAAAATTCTAATCAAAAAATTTTCCAAATTATCTTTATCTTTAAGAATTTCTTCATCTACTATAGGGAGAAATGGGAATATTTTTAAAATTTCTTTTGCGAAGATTCCTTGTTCATAATCCAAGATTTCTTTTCCCTCTACATCTTTATAAACTTTGGTTTTAAAAGAAACTCCACAAGAAGGAGATTTACTTTTTAAAAAAATTCCTTCTATTTCAGGAAGATTTTGAATAAAGTTTTTAGAAAATAGTATTAATTTTTCTGTTAAATCTTCTCCAGTGAAAATCTTAACAGCATAAATTCCCCCATTTCTTTTTAAAAGAATTATTTTTTCTCTCGGAACAGGTAATCCTATTCCAACTTCTGGGCAAACGGAAATTATTTCACAAAATTTTTGAAATTTTCTAACAAGAGGAAGTTCTATTAATTTACCATCGTATCTTGTTTTTTCTAAATTAAGACATGAGCTTAAAATTAAACGAGGCTTTAACATTTAAAAAATCACTTTATGTTCCCTCTTCCCAAGAAGTAAGATACTTTTCTTGTTCTAAGGTTAGAGAATCAATTTTAATACCCATGGCTTTTAATTTAAGCTTTGCTACTTCTCTATCAATTTCTTCAGGTACTGGATAAACTTTTTTTTCAAGTTTATGATAATTTTTCACTATATATTCTATACAGAGTGCTTGATTAGCAAAACTCATATCCATAACCGCTGAAGGATGTCCCTCTGCACCAGCCAAATTAACAAGTCTTCCTTGACAAAGTAAATATATTCTTCTTCCATTAACTAGGGTATATTCCTCTACTTCTTCTTTTATTTGTCTGATTTGGGTAGAGATGCTTTTTAAATCTTCTATATCTATTTCTATATCAAAATGTCCTGAATTAGCAATTATTGCTCCATCTTTCATTTTTAAAAAATGTTCTTTTCTTATCACTGATTTGTTACCAGTTACTGTACAGAAAAAATCACCTATTTCTGCTGCTTTATTCATTGACATAACAAGATATCCTTCCATAACTGCTTCTAAAGCTTTTATAGGATCAACTTCGGTAATAATTACCTTAGCCCCCATTCCTCTTGCTCTCATAGCAAGACCCTTGCCACACCATCCAAAGCCTGCAATAACAAAATTGGCTCCTGCAAGAAGTCTATTAGTAGTTCTTAAAATCCCATCTATAGTGGATTGACCTGTCCCATAACGGTTATCAAATAAATGTTTTGTTAAAGCATCATTTACTGCAATAATTGGATATTTAAGAAGTCCTTGTCTTGCCATAGCCTTAAGTCTTATAACACCAGTTGTGGTTTCTTCAGTTCCTCCCCATATTTTTTCAAGAGTGTATGATCTTTCTTTATGAAGTGTGGTTACTAAATCTGCTCCATCATCAATAGTAATATGTGGTTCTTTGCTAAGAACAGCTTTTATGTGAGAATAATAAGTCTCTTTGTCTTCTCCTCTTATAGCAAATACCGGGATTTCAAAATATTTAACAAGTGCTGCTGCTACTTCATCTTTGGTAGAAAGAGGATTTGATGCACAAAGAAAAACTTCTGCTCCTCCTTCTTTTAAAGTTTTAACAAGATTGGCAGTTTCTGTAGTTATATGAAGGCATCCTCCTATTCTTACCCCTTTTAATGGTCTTTTTTCTTTAAATTTTTCTCTTATTTGTTTTAAAACAGGCATCTCCATTTCAGCCCATTCAATAAGTTTTAAACCTCGTTCTGCAAGAGAAAGATCTTTTATATGAAATTCCACAATATCCTCCTTTTTAAATCATTTATCAAAACCTGCTAGTTCTTTTATTTTTTCAACCATATCAATCTTTTCCCAGGTAAATTCAGGTTCATTTCTTCCAAAATGCCCATAACAAGCTGTTTTTTTGTAAATAGGTCTTCTTAAATTAAGATATTCTATCATATGTTTTGGCTTGAAACAAAAAAGTTTATTTATTATTTCAAGAATCTTTTCAATTGGGATAGTTTCAGTTCCATAGGTATTTACATTAATAGCAAGAGGTTCAGTTACTCCTATAGCATAAGCTACCTGAACTTCAAGTTCTTTGGCTATTCCTGCAGCAACAAGATTTTTAGCTACATATCTGGCATAATAAGAGGGGGTTCTATCAACTTTGGTAGGATCTTTACCAGAAAAAGCTCCTCCCCCATGATGTCCTCTTCCACCATAAGTATCCACAATAATTTTTCTTCCTGTCATTCCACAATCTGCTAATGGCCCCCCTATCACAAATCTTCCTGTAGTATTTACAAGAATTTTAGTATCAGGTCTAAGATGCTCTCTAGCTATCACTTTTTTAACTACCTCTTCAATAATAGCTTCCCTTAATTCCTTTTGAGTAATAGTTGGATCATGTTGAGCAGCTATCACTACGGTATGAACATCAACAGGACGTTTATCTTCATATCTTATAGTTACTTGAGTTTTACCATCAGGCCTTAAAAAAGGCAAAATTCCCTTTTTTCTTACCTCTGCAAGTCTCATGGCTAATTTATGAGCATACCAAATGGGCATTGGCATAAAATCTGGTGTTTCATCACAAGCATATCCAAACATAAGCCCCTGATCCCCTGCTCCTATTTCTCCATCCCTTTCTATTCCTTGTGCGATATCAGGACTTTGCCTATCTATACTTATCAAAACTGCACAAGTCTGATAATCAAATCCAAGATCAGAATGATTATAACCTATTTCTTTAACTACCCCTCTTGCAATAGTTGCATAATCTACCCTTGCTTCTGTTGTTATTTCTCCTGCAATTAAAATCATTCCTGTATTAACCAAAGTTTCGCAAGCTACTCTTGCATAAGGGTCCTTTTCTAAAATAGCATCTAAAATGGCATCAGATATTTGGTCTGCTACCTTGTCAGGATGACCTTCAACTACAGACTCAGAAGTAAAAAGAAAATTTTTGGTTAGCATCTTCTTCCTCCTATTTTTATGAATTATTTTTTATAAAAAAATTTCAAAAGAAATTTACTATACCTTTTCAAATAAAGCAACTTTTGTTGCAAATTAAGTAAAAATTTATTATATTATTTATATGAAAGGAAAAGAAATCAGAAAGATTTTTTTAGATTATTTTATAAAAAGAGAGCATCAATTAGTACCAAGTTCTTCTCTTATCCCTACAGAAGATCCCACCCTTCTTTTTACTAATGCAGGAATGGTTCAATTTAAAAAAGTTTTTCTTGGAGAGGAAACAAGACCTTATAAAAGGGCTGTTAGTTGTCAAAAATGTATGCGTGCAGGAGGAAAACACAATGATCTTGAAAATGTAGGATATACTGCAAGACATCATACTTTTTTTGAAATGCTCGGAAATTTTTCTTTTGGAGATTATTTTAAAGAGACCGCTATAGAGTATGCTTGGGAATTTATTACCAAATTTTTAGCTCTTCCTAAAGATAGATTATATATCACTGTATATGAAAAAGATGATGAGGCAGTTTATTATTGGAAAAAAATAGCTTCTTTTCCAGAAAGTAGAATTATTCGTCTTGGAGAAAAAGATAATTTTTGGGCAATGGGAGAGACTGGTCCTTGTGGCCCTTGTTCAGAAATAGTTTATGATATGGGAGAGGAATTTGGCTGTAGACAGCCCACCTGTGGACCTGGATGTGATTGTGATAGATTTTTAGAAATATGGAATTTGGTTTTTATGCAATACGAAAGAGATGAAAAAGGAAATTTAAAACCTTTACCACAAGGCTGCATAGATACAGGCATGGGACTTGAAAGAATTACTGCTTGCCTACAAGATGTACCTTCTACTTATGAAACCGATCTTTTTGCAAATATTATCAATAAAATCTCAGAAATAACAGGAAAAGCCTTCAAAGAAAATAAAGAAACAGAAATAGCCTTCAGAGTGATTGCTGATCATATTAGAGCAACTACCTTTTTACTTGCAGAAGGACTTATGCCCTCAAATGAAGGTAGAGGATATGTTTTAAGAAGAATAATAAGAAGAGCTCAAAGATTTGGACAAATTTTAGGAATTAAAGAACCCTTTTTATATAAGCTTATCCCTGCTGTCATAGAAGAATTTGGAGATATTTATCAAGAAATTACAAAAAATAAAGAAACCTCTGAAAAAATATTAAAAATAGAGGAGGAAAGGTTTTTAGAAACTTTAAATTTGGGGCTTGAAGTTTTAGAAAAAGAGATAAAAAAACTTGAAAAAGAAAGACAAAAAGTTGTTCCTGGAGAAGTATTATTTAAACTTTATGATACATACGGATTCCCTTATGACTTAGTAAGAGATTATGTATTACCATTTGGTTTTTTATTAGATTTAAAAGGATTTGAAAATCTAAGAGATAAAGCAAGAGAAGAAAGTAGAAAATCATGGAAAAAAACTTTAGAGAGATTCCCTGAATTTATAAAAAATTTAATAAGAGAAGATTTACAAACTCTATTTGTAGGATACGAAACTCTTGAAACTTCGGCTAAAGTTTTAGAGATTCAAAAGGAAAATAATTTTCATTACCTTATTACTAATATAACTCCTTTTTATCCAGAGGGTGGAGGTCAAATTTTTGACATAGGTATAGTAATAGGAAAAAAGGGGAAAGCAGAAGTTATAGAAACCAAAAAAGTTGGCCACATTATTTATCATAAAATAAAGTTTATAGAAGGAACCATTGAAAAAGATGAAGAAGTGTTAATGCAAGTTGATAAAAAAAGAAGATCTCATATTGAAAGGCATCATACAGCAACTCATCTTCTTCACTCAGCTTTAAAGAAAATTCTTGGCCCTCATGTAAGACAGTCTGGCTCTTTAGTTGATGAAGAAAAACTTCGTTTTGATTTTTCCCATTTCCAAGGCTTAACTAATGAAGAGATTAGGAAAATAGAGGAATTAATGAATCAGTGGATTTTAGAAAATTATCCAATAGAAATAATGTGGATGAAAAAAGAAGATGCAGAAAAACAAGGAGCTATAGCTCTTTTTGAAGAAAAGTATGAAGAAATTGTGAGAATAGTAAAAATTGATAATATCTCAATTGAACTATGCGGAGGAACACATGTAAAAAGAACAGGAGAGATAGGTTTAATTAAAATTATAAATGAAACAAGTGTAGCTTCTGGAATAAGAAGAATCACGGCTGTAGCTGGATTCAAAGCTTATGAATGGATAAAAGAAATTGAAAACAAAATAGAAAAAATAGCTGAAGAACTTAAAACCACTCCTAAAGAGATAGAAAAGAAAATTAAGGCTTTATGGAAAGAAATTGAAGAATTAGAAAAAGAGATCAAAAAATTAAAGAAAGGAGATCTCAAAAAAGAACTTGAAGAAAAGCTTAAAGAAACAGAAGAAATAAATGGAATTAAGCTTCTTGTAACTTCTTTTAAAACAGAAAAAATAGAAGAATTAAGAGAAAGGGGAGATTTTTTCAAAGCTGTGCTTGGCTCTGGAATAATTTTTATTATAGGAGAAAAGGATAAAGGAAATCCTCTTGCAGTATGTATGGTCACTAAAGACCTTGCAGAAAGGTATCCAGCTAGTGAAATATTTCAAAAAATAGCAAAACTAACAAAATTAAAAGGTGGAGGAAAAGCTGAATTATCTCAAGGAAGTTTTCAAGAAAAGATCTCTATAGAGAAAATTAAAACTTTATTAAAAGAAAGTCTTATAAATTTTTAATATGAAATTTTACACTCTTAAATGGATTAATGAGATTTTAACAAAATATCAATTAGAAGAAGGTTTATTTATAGAAAAAAAGGAAGTTGCTTTTGAACTAAAATATTTCATTTGGGCTTTGTTACATATTTATCAAAAAAAAGACCTTCCCTTTTTAGGAGAATCTTTAAATATAGAAGATCTTAAATCTATTTTGGTTCATAAAGAATTTGATTTTATGTATCTTGTTGATCTTTTAAGAACTGAGTTTGCTTACTGGTTTAGAGAAAATCTTTTATATAGAGATTATCCAGATGAAACTTATTTTATTCTTGCATCTGAATTTTTATTACTTGAAGAACAATTAAAAAAACAGATTCAAATTCCCCTTCTTGATCAAATGAAAAAACTCATTCTTGACTTAGAAGAAATTGTAGAAGAAAAAAAATCTCTTGAAAATTTTGATAAAAAAAGATTTTTTAGGCTTATAAAATTTTTTAATGTGGTTGAAAAACTTGAAAAAACAAAATGTTCAGAATTGGTAGATAGAGCAAAAAATATTACCCAAAAAGCTTATCACTCCCTTGAAGAACTTGAATTCCCCTTACCTTCTCTTTCTAAAAATGAAATAAAAAATACTTTAAAAGAAGAATTAAATAAAATAATTCATTTACCAGGTTCAGGAGGCAATTGAGGAATATCTTGAGTTTCGTATACAGCAATAAGTCTTGTATGCTGGTATTTTTGATGATCTTGTATAGAAATATTTTTAGGACTATAAAGATCCCCTATTCCATAAACTTTAAAAATTTCATAAGGAATATTAATTAAGTACTTCTTAATAATTTCTATAGGTGCTTCTGCCCTTTTTTTAGCAAGCTTTTCATTAATCTTTTTATTTCCAAAAGCTGAAGCACTTCCTATTGAAATAAATAATATTTTTCTACCTTTACTTTCTCTAGCAAGATAATCGAGAAAATTTACAAGTCTTTGATATTCTAAAGAATTTTTTTCAATTTTACTTGACCCTACAGGATAAAACAGAGTAATCTCACCTGCTCCTTGTTTTCTTGATTTTTGTTCAATCATCACTAAAGTTTTTTGTGCTATTTCTAAGTTAGATTTGCTTGTTTTGAGAATTTCTTGTTGAGTGGAATCTAGGCTTTTTATTCCCTCTTCTATCCTTTTTGTGGCTTCTTTTACTTCAGAAACATTTTCTTTTGTCTCAGAAATACTTTGTTTAAGTCCAGCTAGTTCTGATAAAGCCCTATTATGAGAATCAATAAAAATTTGAGCAAGTACTCTTGCTTGATCCTTTGAAGCAGCTCCTGTAATAGTGCCAGGAGGATAATCAATAACTATCTTATAAAAAAAATACCTATTAAAATAATTAATAAAGCAATTTTTTTCATTTAATAAAAATATTATTAAAAAATTAAAAAGTCAAGTTTATATTATGGATTTTTCAAATTTTTTGTGTAAAATTTTAAAAAGTTATGGTTCAAAACAACAAAAAATCAGGATTAAGGGTTATTAAAAAAAGAGCTAAAGAAATTATAAAGAGGCTCAAAAAAGCTTATCCAGATGCAAAAATAGCCTTAAATTTCAAAAATCCTCTTCAACTTCTTATTGCAACTATACTTTCTGCTCAGTGTACTGATGAAAGAGTTAATGAAGTTACAAAAGAACTCTTTAAAAAATATAAATCTGCTAAAGATTTTGCTGAGGCTGATCTTGATGAACTTGCTGAGGATATAAAAAGCACGGGATTTTATAGACAAAAGGCAGAATATATAAAGGGTGCTTGTAAAATATTAGTTGAAAAACATAAGGGAAAAGTTCCTAAAAGTATGGAAGAATTAATGGAGCTTCCTGGGGTTGCAAGAAAAACTGCTAACATTGTTCTTGCTAATGCCTATGGAATTATAGAAGGAATTCCTGTTGACACTCATGTAAGACGAATTTCTCAAAAACTTGGGTTTGCAAAATCTTCTCAAGCAGAAAAAATAGAAAAAGAACTTATGGAAATTTTGCCTAAAAAGGAGTGGCTTTCCTTCCCTTATCTTATGCAAGCTCATGGAAGGAAAATATGTGTTGCTCGCAAACCTAAATGTGAAGAGTGTATTTTAAAGGATCTTTGTGATGCTTATTTATCCCAAAATTGATCCTGTCATTTTCCAAATTGGTCCTTTTGCTATCAGATGGTATGGTTTAATGTATATAATAAGTTTCATAGTATGTCTTTTTCTATGTAAGTATCAACTTAAAGAAAGAAGTAAAAAAGAACTTTATCCTTTCTTAGAAAATCTACTTTTTTACAGTTTTTTAAGCTTAATCGTGGGTGCAAGACTTGGTTTTTGTTTTTTTTATTATCCAGATTACTTTTTTAGAAATCCTTTAGAAATAATTGCAATCTGGAAAGGTGGTATGTCTTTTCATGGAGGCTTAATAGGAGCTATAGTTGGGGGATACTTTTATATAAAAATTAAAAGAGAGTCTTTTTTATGGTGGGCTGATTTAGTGGTAGTAACAGCTCCCATTGGTCTTTTTTTTGGAAGAATTGGAAATTTTATAAATGGAGAAATTTATGGCAAACCAAGTAATCTTCCTTGGGCTATGATATTTCCAGAGGGTGGTCCTATTCCAAGACATCCTGTTCAATTATATGAAAGTTTAGTTACTGGACTATTTTTATTTGTGTTTCTATGGAGTTTAAGAAAAAAAGATTGGATACCTGGAACCAAACTTTCTATTTTTTTAATTTTTTATGGAATACTTAGATTTTTATTTGAATTTATAAGAGTGCCTGCTCAGAGCTTTCCTCTTCTGCTTGGTTTTTTAACCATGGGTCAGATTTTGTGTATTTTTATGATCTTTTTTGGATTAATTCTTTTATATATTATCAGGAGAAACCTTATTAAGGAGCTTCTCTAATCTAATTGCCATTTCTTTTGCTAAATTAAAGTACTCTTTAAATATAGATTCTGCATTTTTTGAATTTAACCCTTTGTTAAAATTGACACAGTTCTTACATAAAAGGGATCTCAATTTTTTGCCCATTGGATTATTAAGTTGGATTTTGGTATATAGCTCTGCATCCTGCCAAGAAAGTCTTTTTAAAATATGAAGTTGACTTAAAAAACTGGGAGTTGAAAGAAAAACTACATCCTTTAAAGGAATTTTTGAATCTTTAATAATTTTAGCAAGAACTATTAGCCAAAAGTGATTTATTACTTGAACAAGAGCCATAATTTCATCATGTTTTTTAGGAGAAATTTTTACTAAATTTATTCCCTCTTCTAACATAATTTTTTTAAACCATTTTATTATATTTTTCCCTCTTATTGGGTAAAAGGCTATAGTTTTACCTTTTAAATCTTTTTCATAAGGACCAAAAAGAGGATGAGTAGCAAGGATTTCTCCTTTTTTCAGATATTTTTTCATAATCCTTACTGGCTCTCTTTTCAAAGAGCAAATATCAATAACCCAGTGATTGAAATTTATAAATTCTGCTATTTCTTCTATTACTTTTTGAAAAGCTTGCAGAGGAACAGAAATTAAAATAACTCTGCTTTTGTTTACAAGTTCTATATTAGTAAGAGGACCTGATATATCAGAAATAAGGACAGAAAAACCCTTTTTCTCGAAAAAATTTTTAAAAAAACTTCCCATCTTTCCTTTTCCACCAATAATTCCAATTCTAAAGTTATCATCCATACCAACCTCCATTTCAAGATTTAGGCTATTTCAGAAAGTTTTAATCTTTTATTCCACCTTCTCATCAATTCTTCTTTTAAAACCGGATAATTTTTTAGTTCTGGGTCTCTTTTAATAAGCTCAAAAGCATCTTCCCTTGCTTGAAGAAGAATTTGATAATCCTTTATAATATCAGCTTTTCTAAATTCCAGATATCCAGATTGTCTGGTTCCTAAAAATTCCCCAGGTCCTCTTATATCTAAATCCTCTTCTGCAATTTTAAAACCATCATCTGTTTCACATAAAATTTGAAGTCTTTTATAGGCAGGGCTTTCAAAAGAAATTGAATTAGCAATTAAGAAACAATAAGCTTGTTGCTCACTTCTTTTTACTCTCCCCCTTAATTGGTGAAGCTGAGAAAGACCAAATCTTTCTGCATGTTCTATAATAATTACTGTGGCATTAGGTACATCTACTCCTACCTCAATTACAGTTGTAGAAACTAAAATATCTATTTCTTTTCTTTTAAAGGCATGCATAATTTTTTCTTTTTCATAAGAGCTCATTTTTCCATGTAAAATACCTACTTTGTAGTCTGGAAAAATTTCTTTTTTTAGATATTCTCCATAAGTGGTTACTGCTTTAAGTTCCATTTTTTCAGATTCTTCAATAAGTGGAAGAATTACGTATGCTTGGTGTCCTTTTTTAAGTATTTCTTTTGCTTCATTATAAGCCTTTTTCTTGTTATATTCTAAAAATAACTTAGTTATTACAGGTTTTCTTCCCTTTGGCATTTCATCTATTATAGAGAGATCTAAATCTCCATAAATGGTTAATGCAAGTGTTCTTGGAATAGGAGTAGCAGTCATAACTAAAGTATCAGGAATTACTACTTTTGCTTTTTCTCTTAGAGCACCTCTCTGCAAGACACCAAAGCGATGTTGCTCATCTATTATTACTAAACCTAATTTTTTAAATTCAACTTTTTCTTGAAAAAGAGCATGTGTTCCTATTACAAAATTTATATATCCTGTAGAAAGCCCATAATAAATTTCTCTTTTTTTTATAGGAGGTATTCCACCAGTAAGTAAAGCTGTTTTTACTCCCATAATTTGAGCATATTTTCTAAAATTGTAATAGTGCTGTTCTGCCAAAATTTCAGTAGGTGCCATTAAAGCCACTTGATACCCATTTTCTATAGCAATAAGAGCTGCAATAAAAGCAACTACTGTTTTCCCACAACCTACATCTCCTTGTAAAAGTCTATTCATTGGAATAGATTTTGACATATCTTCTTTTATTTCTTCTATAACTCTTTTCTGAGCAGAGGTTAATTCAAAGGGTAATTTTTTAATAAAATCTTCTACCATTTTACTTTCTACATTAAAAGCAACTCCAGTTGATTTTTTAATCTTGCCTCTCCTTAAAGCTAAAGCTAATTCTAAAAAGAAAAACTCGTCATAAGCGATGCTTTTGTGATAAATGCTTTCTTCTCTTTTAAGAGAAAAAATATCTTCATTTGGTTCAGGAAAATGAAGCTTTTTAACAGCTATATTTAAGGGTTTAAGTTTTCTTTTTTTAAGAAATTCTAAAGGTATATAATTCCCTATATATTCTCCATATTCTTCTAATACATTTTTGATAATCCTTCTAAAATATTTTTCTGAAACATTTTCTATAGCTGAATAAACAGGCACAATATGACCTATTTCAAGTTCCTTTACCTCTTCTTTACCTTCTTCTACAAGTTTAGGATGAATTATTTCTAAAGATTTGCCAAAACGAGAAATTTCTCCGATCACATAAAAGCTTTTACCTGAAGAAAACAAATTTTTCCAAACCCTTTCATTAAAATTAAACCATTTTAAGGTCAAAAATCCTGTTCCATCAGTAAGAGTTGCTACAAATACTTTTTTCTTTAAATAATAGGTAATTCCACTTTTAATAATTTCTCCAAAAACTACAGCTTTTTGTCCCTCTTTTAACTCACTTATAGGAAATATTTTTCTTCTATCCTCATAATCTCGTGGCAAAAAAAATATAAGATCTTCTATTGTATGAACTCCCTTTTTATCCAACCTTTGTGCAATTTGTGGACCTATTCCTTTGAGATATTTAATAGGTTTAGCAAGAATTTCTCTATATCTAAAATAAGAATCAAGATCAATTTCTGCTTTAGATGTCTCCCATTCTATAAAACCTTCTTCTATCTTTTCTTTCTTTTTATCTTCTTTTAAATTAAGACTCTCTATCAATTTAAGCATCTCTTTTATTTTTATTTTCTTTTCTTCCAAAGAACCTATTTCCAAATTTTCACAAAGAGTTAAAAGCTTCTTTTTAATTTCAGAAAAATGTTCTGGAATTTTACCTATTAACCCCTTCAAAGTTTTTTCAAGATTCTTAGTCTTAGCAAGATTGGCAAAATCATTTTTTGATACAAATTGAAGAGGCCTCAATAACAAAGAAACCCAATCATTAAAATTACTCTCTCTTTGTTCTTCCATTCTTAATATTTAAAACTTAAAATTTTAAAGGGTGTTATAATTGAACTTCCAAAAGTTTTTTCAAAAAGTATTTTTAACTTAAGCGCTTTTTCAAAATTTCCATATTTTAATGCACCTGAGTAAAATATTTCAAATTTCTTTTTAGCTTCAGCGTAAAGCATAATTTTTTGTTCTAATTTTAAATCTTTTTGATAGTTCTTAAAGAGTTTTAAAAGGGCAAGAGTCCTATAATAATCAAGACCCTTCATAGCAGAAAGTTGATCAGATCTTCCTCCACTTTTTATTACTAAATATTCTTTAACAAGACCAACTGGCATTTTTAAAGAAACTCTTAACCAAAACTCATAGTCTTCACATACAGGAAAAGATTCATCAAAAAATCCAACTTCATAAAATACTTCTTTTTTAATCAAAACAGTTGAGATGGAAACTACACAAATTTTTATAGCTTTATCAAAAAACCAACCTTCTGCTTTTTGATGTTTCTTTTTAGGATTTATTCTTATATTCCCTTTATACCAAATCTCATCTGTTTGAACAATTTTATATTCTGGATATTTTTCAAGAAATTTTAGTTGTTTTTCAAGTTTTTTGGAAACAAAGACATCATCACTATCAAGAAATGCAATAAATTCTCCCTTTGCTTTCAAAATCCCAGTATTTCTAGTATGAGATACTCCTCTATGAGGTTTTCTTACATATATAAGAGGATATTTATAGACTAGGTAAGGAGTTTGATCAATTGAACCATCATCTACTACAATAAGTTCCACATTTTTAAAAGTTTGATTCAAAACACTCTCTATAGCTTTTGATAAAATATAAGCCCTATTATAAGTAGGAATAATAACACTAATTAAAGGCTTTTCCATTTTATAAAAAAATAATATAATTAAAAATTTGATTCAACTTCTCAGTAAAATCTCCTTTCTCATTAAATAAAAATAATTTACCTTACCTTTGAAGATCTTCTTCATAAGAAGATGCCTTTTTTTGGACAAAGGCTAAAGATGAGTTACAATTTAATTATTTACTTCTCAGTATCAAAAGAAGATATGAATTTAAAATTTCTATGGGTCAATGCAAAGACTATTCCTTTTAAAGGGATTTTATTCCTTGAGCCTGTAGATGAGTTAATTTTAGAAGAGGATAATAGCGAAAAAGTAGAGAAATTTTTCTATACCTTAGAATCTTTAAATAAAAAGGGGCTTTATGCTTTAGGATTTATTACTTATGAGGTTGGCTATCTTTTAGAAAAGAGATTAAGACCTCTTTTTAAACCTCTTGAACTTCCTTTAGCTCATTTCATATTTTTTAAAAAGCAAGAAAAAATAGAAATTCCTCCCCTTAAAGAAAACCCTTATTTTAAGATAACTTCTTTTAAATTGAATTTAACCAAAGATGAGTATAAGGAAGCAATATTTAAAATAAAGGATTATATTGCAAAAGGTGATACCTATCAAGTAAATTTTACTACTAAATTTAGTTTTTCCTTAAAAGGAAACCCTTGGGAACTTTTTCAATGGCTTTTATTTTCACAAAGATGTGAATATGCTTGTTATTTTAGCACACCTTCCTATATTCTTTTATCTTTATCCCCAGAACTTTTTATAAAAAAATATAAAAATACCTTAATAAGTTCTCCTATGAAAGGGACAATTAAAAGAGCTTTTACTCTTAAAGAGGATTTGTTTCAGAGGGAAGTCTTAAGAATTGATTCTAAGTCTCAAGCTGAAAATATTATGATAGTTGATCTTATAAGAAATGATTTAGGAAGAATTTGTGAAAGGGGTTCTGTTTGGGTAAAAGAACTTTTTAAAATTAAAAGTTATCCTACTCTTCACCAAATGATTTCAACAATTAGCGGAACTTTAGAAAAGGGTTCACTTTTTGAAATCTTTAAAGCTCTTTTCCCATGTGGCTCTGTTACCGGTGCTCCTAAAATTCGGACTATGGAAATTATTCATGAATTAGAAAAAGAACCAAGAAGTGTGTATACTGGTGCTATAGGATTTATAACTCCAAAGGGGGATTTTCTTTTTAATGTAGCTATTAGAACTGCTCTTTTATTTCCTTTTAAAAAAGAAGATAGCTATAAATGTGAGCTTGGAGTAGGAGCAGGAATTGTTTGGGACAGCTCTCCACAAAAAGAATATTTTGAAACCAAGCTTAAAGCTAATTTTTTCTTTAAACCTATTTCCTATTTTTATCTTTTTGAAACCTTTAAATGGTTAAGAAATAAAGAAAATCCTTTACTTTTTTTGCATTATAAAAGGCTTCTTAATTCAGCTAAATATTTTCAATTTAACATACCTCGTGAGTTAAAAAATTTTGAGACTTTTATAGAGTATTTAAAAGAAAATTTATCTTTTTACTATAAAGACCCCCTTAGGGTAAAGCTCCTTCTAAGCCCTGAAGGAAATATAAAACTTGAAGTTACTCAAATTTCTTCTCTTTCTTGGGAAAAGCCTCTTATAGTAGGTCTCATAAAAAGGAAAAGTTCTCCCATGGTTTATCATTTTCATAAAACCACACTTAGAGAAGAATATGATACAGCAAGAGAATTATTACAAAAGCTGGGACTTAAAGAAATTCTTTTTTATAATGAAAGAGAAGAACTTCTTGAAGGCACCATCTCTAATCTTTTTTGGAAAAGGAGTAGAATTTATTATACCCCACCTCTCTCCTTAGGGCTTTTGCCAGGAGTTTTAAGAGAAAGACTTTTGAGAGAAAAAAAAGCTGTTGAAAGAATTATTACATTAAGAGATTTAAGAAAAAAAGAGGGATGTTTATATATTGGAAATAGTTTAAGAGGACTTGGTAAAGTAGATAAGTATATTATAATTGAAAATTAATTTTTAGCAAAGAAGGGAAGCATTATTTTTGGCAAACTCCTAAATCTATTATAAAATTTTATGAATGATTTTGAATTAAAAAAAAGCTTATAACTATTTCTATTTTAATTTTAGGAGTCATATGGCTAGGAACTTTAGGTTATATGACAATAGAAAATATGAATTTTTTAAATGCTTTTTATATGACTATTATAACAGTAGCTACCGTAGGATTCAAAGAAGTGAAGGATTTAACAGATATGGGGAAAATGTTTACTATAATCCTTATTATTTGCGGTTTTGGAGTTTTTGCTTATTCTATGACTACAGGGGCAAAAATTTTAATAGAAGGAGAATTAAAGGAAGTATTTAAAAAAAAGAAAATGAAAAAACAAATCGGAGCTTTGAAAGACCATTATATTATTTGTGGTTATGGAAGAATGGGAAGAATAATCTGTAACGAATTAAAAGTTAATGGAATAAAATTTGTAGTTATAGAAAAAAATAAGGAAAATATTCCAGAAGAACAAGATTTACTTTACATTATAGGAGACGCAACAAAAGATGAAGTTTTAAAAGAGGCAGGGATCACATATGCAAAAGGTATTATTTCAGTACTACCTTCTGATGCTGAAAATCTTTATGTAGTAGTTAGTTCGAGATTTTTAAATCCAAAACTTTTTATAGTAGTAAGAGCAACTGATGAAGAAGCAAGAACTAAACTAAAAATGGCAGGAGCTAACAAAGTTATTTGTCCTTATTATACTGGTGGATTAAGAATAGCCCATACAGTATTAAGACCAAATGTGATAGATTTTTTAGAATTTGCTACAGGTTCAGAATATAAAGATGTTCAAATTGAAGAAATTGAAATATCTAGTAATTCAAGTTTAATAAAAAAATCTCTAAAAGACGCTGAAATAGGCAGTAAGTTCGGTGTAATAGTGATAGGAATTAAAAGAGCTGAGGGAGAAATAGAACTTAATCCTTCTGCAGATACTATTATTTCTCCGAAAGATATTCTTATTATAATAGGAAAAAGTGAAAAAATAGAAAAATTTACTAAAGTAGCCCAGGGATTAATACAATGAAAAAAATTTTTATAACAGGTGGAACCGGTTTTATAGGTAGTAATTTAATTTATGATCTTTTACAGGAAAATTATGAAATTTATGTACTTACAAGAAATCCTGAGAAAATTAAAAAATTACCATCTTCTTGCCAAATTATCTTGGGTAATCCAACTATTGAAGGTGATTGGCAAAAAAAATTAGAAGAAATGGATATAGTGATCAATCTTGCAGGACAAAATATTTTTTCTAGATGGACAGAAGAATACAAAAACAAAATCTTAGAAAGTAGAGTAAAGTCAACACAGAATATTGTTTCATTTCTAAGAAAAGATTCCCTTCTTATTAATGCTTCAGCTGTAGGATATTATGGAGACAGAGGTAATGAAATAATTACTGAGGAAAGTTTACCTGGAAATACCTTTTTAGCAAAAGTATGTGTTGAATGGGAAAAAGAAGCTTTAAAAGCTAAGGAAAATGGTACAAAAGTAATTATAACAAGATTCGGAATTGTACTTGGTAATGAAGGAATGCTTGCTAAAATTTTACCTATTTTTAAACTTGGGCTTGGTGGATCTCTTGGGAAAGGAAATCAATGGTTTCCTTGGATTCATATAAAGGATTTGACATCTGCCATTAGTTTTTTGACAAAAGATAAAACAGAAGGTATTTATAACCTTACCTCACCTAATCCAGTAACAAATAAAGAATTTAGCCAAACTTTAGGAAAAATTTTAAAAAGACCTACTATTATACCTATACCTTTTTTTATGTTAAAACTTGTTTTTGGAGAGCTTGCCAATGAAATTACTTCAAGTATAAGAGCCTATCCCCAAAATCTTTTATCCATAGGATTTTCTTTTAAATTTGAAACCATAGAATCTGCTTTAAGAGACCTTTTAAAAAGTAATAGTTAAAATGTATAAAATAAAAAACTTCATTGCTCTAATAATTTTTTTGTTAACCCTTTCTTCCTGTAGTTATGAAATTAAAGAAAATGCAGAAGAAAAAATTAAAGTTTTTTTAAGTAAAATTCCTTTAATAAAAAATTATATTAATTTACCACCTGCTCCTACTAACTTATATTATCAAACAGAACAATTAATAAATGAATTAAAAGCTTTTAAGGCTGAAGATATCTTTAAAGAGGAATATGAAAAAGTTTTAAATGCCTGGGAGGAAGCAAAAAAATTATATCAAAAAAAATATTATAGATCTGCTGAAAAAAAATTAAAAAAGGTAAATAATATGGCAAAAGAATTACTTGAAAAAGTTGGATCCTATAGAGAGGTACTTAAGAAATCTGCCTTAGAAAAATACAAGCAAATAGAGGAAAAAGCTAAAGAAATAATAAATAGTACTAAATCACAAGAGGAAAAATTAAAAATAAAGATTTATTTATGGAAACTAAGAAATTTATTAGAAATGGAAATGTTTGATGAATTTGAAAAAGAAATTCAAAATTCTCCATTTTAATCAATTTGATAAAAATTTTCTATGGATTTTTATCTCTTCAGGTGCTTTTATAGGATTTATTCCTTTTTGTCCCGGAACCTTGGCCTCGCTTGAAGCCTTTATAATTTTTTGGTTTTTAAAAAATTTATCTTGGCTTTATCAACTGCTAATAATTTTCGGAATTCTTGTTTTAGGAATAATAAGTGCTGATTTCATTGCTAAGTTCTTAAAAATTGAGGATCCAGAGATTGTAGTAATAGATGAAATAGCAGGTATGTGGATAGCTCTTTATGGAAAAAATACCCTCTTAGAATTTATACTTGCTTTTTTTATTTTTAGAGTAATAGATATTAAAAAACCCTATCCATTAAAAAAGGTTGAGAGTTTACCTTATGGGTGGGGAATAATGCTAGATGATATAATAGCAGGATTTTTTACCAATATTTTTTTAATAGTAATTATATACTTCTCTAAAAAATTTTAATAAATATGAAAGGAGCTTTAATTTTTATAGGAAATGAACTTATTTCTGGAGCTGTAGAAAATACAAATAGTGTTTTTGCAGGAAGAGTACTTACAGCTAATGGTTTTAATATTGGGGAAATTATTACTATACCTGATGAATTAAAAATAATTGTAAAATATCTAAAAACCTTAGTAAAAAAGTATGATTTTCTTATAATATCTGGAGGACTTGGTCCTACTGATGATGATATAACTAATCTTGCTGTTTCTAAAGCTTTCAACCTAAAATTAAAAGAAAACCCAGATTTTCTTTCTGCTATTTATTCTGCTAAAGAGTATGAATTTTCAAAGAATTTAGCAAAAAAAATGGCTTTACTTCCTGAATCAACTGTTCCATTATCTAAAGGTTTTTCCACTGCAGGCTATTTTTTAAATATAAAAAATAAACTATTATTTTTCCTTCCAGGAGTCCCTCATCAATTTAAACATCTTTTAGAAACTGAAGTAATCCCTATGCTTTTAAAATTGAAAGTAAATTATAAAAAAGAAATTATCAAAACTTTAAGGTTTTTTGATTTAAATGAAACTGATATAAATCAATTTATCCAGAATCTTCCAAAAAAATTGATTTCTTTCATCAAAATCGGATATTATCCTGTATTTCCTGAAGTAAAGTTAATATTGCAAACTTTAGACAAAGAAAAATTAGAATCTTTTATAAAAAAACTCAAAAAACATTTAGGAATTTATCTATTAAGCGAAGAGGATGAAAGTCTTCCACAAGTAATAGGAAATCTTCTTAAACAAAAAAAATTAAAAATTGCTGTAGCAGAATCTTGTACAGGAGGATTAATATCCTCTCTAATTACTTCAGTTTCAGGAAGTTCTTCTTATTTTGACAGAGGATTTATTACTTATACACCAGAAAGCAAGGTGGAGCTTTTAGGAGTAAATCCAAAAACTATTGAAAAATTTGATATAGTAAGTCATGAAGTAGCTATAGAAATGGCAGAAGGGGTAAAGAAAAAAACTAATGTTAATTATGCTTTAAGCACAACAGGATACGCTGGACCAACTGGAGGAACTATCCAAAATCCTGTAGGGACAATTTATATTGGTTTTGCTTACGAAAATAAAGTTAAATCTTTTAGATTCAGTTTTAGTGGAGAAAGAAAAGATATCCAAACTTTAGCAAGTTATACTGCTCTTGATATTTTAAGGAGGTATTTAGTATATGGTGAGGGCTTTTTTAGCTATAGATTTGCCACTGGAATTAAAGAAAAAATTATCTGAACTTAAAGAACAAGCTCCTAATGATATAAAAATAAAATGGGTAGAAACCCAAAACTTTCACATAACTTTAAAATTCTTTGGAAACATTTATGAAAATCTATTAGAAAAAATATTTGAAGAATCTCAAAAAATAATCAAAAATTACACACCATTTCAACTTATACTTGATCAATTGGGTTTTTTCCCTGAAAAAAAAATACCTAGGGTTGTTTGGATTGGCTTAAAAACTCAAGATGAAACCCTTTTTAATTTACAAAAAGCTTTAGAAAAACTCTTTGAAAAACTAAAAATCAATCCTGATAAAGAAGATTTTCATCCTCATATCACCATTTTTAGAATAAAAAACATAGGTAATTTAGAAAGCTTTAAAAATTATTTAGAAAAAATCTCAAAGAAAATAGAACTTATTAAAGGTTTAAATTTTCAGGTAAATGAGCTTATTTTTTTCAAAAGTACTCTTCTTCCTACAGGACCCCTTTATGAACCTTTATATAAACTACCTCTTAAATCTCTTTAAAATGTTTAAAAGTATTAAAATCTTACTTTTATTCTTGATACCCTTATTTTTAACAAGCTCTATCTTTTCTGAAAATAAAATATTTCTTGAAGAAGAAAAAGCTTCATATGGAGATGCCTTAGTTATTGGTACTATTGCTGATGCAAGTATTCTTATCCCTATGATTGCAACTGATGTAATGAGTCATACTATAGGAGGACATATTTTCTTAGGTGTAGTCAAATATGGACCTGATTTAAAAATAATAGGAGATATGGCTGAAAAGTTTGAAATTTCTTCTGATCAAAAAACTATTACTTTTTATATTAAAAAAGGGATTAAATGGGCAGATGGAATTGAAGTTACTGCTGAAGATATTTATTTTGGCTTCAAACTCATTACTTCCCCAGAAATTCCATCTCCTTATGCAAGTGATTTTTTAGAGGTAAAAGAATTTAAAATTATAGATCCATACACTTTTAAAGTAACCTATAAAAAACCCTTTGCTTTAGCCCTTTCTTCATGGGGCAATTTAGTAGTTCTACCCAAGCATCTTCTTGAAGGAAAATGTATAGATTATATAAAAAATGTTTTTGGAAGAAATCCAATAGGAAATGGTCCTTTTATACTTAAAAAATGGAAAACCCAACAAGAAATTCACCTAAAATATAATCCTATTTATTACGAAGGAAGACCTTATCTTAATTATTTAATATATAAAGTGATCCCAGATCCTTCAACACTTTTTATGGAACTTAAATCAGGAAGTATTGACTGGATTTCTTTAACTCCTTTACAGTATCTAAAACTTCAGAAAGAGAGCAAATTAAAACAAGAATTTAAAATATATAAATATCCCTCCTTTAGTTTTACTTACATAGGGTATAACCTTAAACACCCATTTTTTAAAGATAAAAGAGTAAGGAAAGCTTTATGTTATGCTATTAATAAGGAAAAAATAATAAAAGGAGCCCTTCTTGGAAATGGTATACCAGCTTATGGACCCTATAAACCAGATACATGGTTTTATAATAAAAAAATTGAAAATTCTTGTCCTTATAATCCTGAAAGAGCTTTAAAACTTTTAAATGACGCAGGTTTTAAAAAAGGGAAAAAAGGAATTTTAGAAAAGGATGGAATCCCCTTTGAATTTACTCTTCTTGTGAATCAAGGAAATCTTCCACGGTTATTAGCTTCACAAATAATACAAAATGAACTTTCAAAGATAGGTATTAAGGTTAATATAAGGGTTATGGAATGGACTACGCTTATTCATCAATTTATAGATACTAGAAGATTTTCTGCAGTAATTTTAGGATGGTCTATTGGTCCTGATCCAGATTTATATGATATTTTTCATTGCTCTAAAACTAAACCTCCAGGTTTAAATTTTATAGGATATTGTAATCCAGAACTTGACAAGCTTTTAGAAGAAGGAAGGTATACTCTAGATAAAGAAAAGAGAAAAAAAATTTATTATAAAGTTCAAGAAATATTAGCTGAGGATCAGCCTTATACTTTTCTTTATATTCCCATAAATTTAGAAGCTATTCATAAAAGATTTCACGGTATTAAGCCTGCACCTATAGGAATAGGATACAATATAGAAAAATGGTGGGTTCCTCAAAAAATGCAAAAATATTTAATTCCTTAATAATTTTTTTCTAAAAATTTTACAAACCTTTAAGTTGAAAATCTTTTAAAAAATTTTAAACTGCTTTTATTAATTTGTAGAAAGAGATATGGAAATGAAGCTTGTAGTTATAGGTGGTGGAAGCTGGGGAACAGCTCTTTCAAAAATTTTAGGAGAAAAAGAAATAAAAACTAGTATTTTAGTAAGGCGTACAGCTATCTATGAGGCTATAAATAAAGAAAAAGAAAACCCCTTTTATTTACCCGGAATTAAACTTCCTAAGAAAGTTAAGGCTGAATTAGATCCAGAAAATGCCTTTAAAAATTGTGAAGCAGTAATATGGGCTATTCCTTCGTTTGCTTTAAGAGAAGTTCTTAAAAAATATAAAAAATACGTAGAAAAAATATCTTATCATATCTCAGGAATAAAGGGATTTGATTTAGAAACAGAAAAAACCCCTTTTAGCATTTTAAAAGAGGAATTACCTAAAAATTGCAAAATTTTTGTTTTAGGAGGTCCATCCTTTGCTAAAGAGGTAGCTTCAGGACTTCCTACTGCTGTAGTTTTAGCTGGAGAATCTGATGAAGAAACAAAAAGAATGCAAGAACTTTTGGCAATTTCCTATTTTAGAGTTTATCGAAGCAATGACCCCATAGGAGTAGAAATTGGAGGTGCATTAAAAAATATAATTGCTATTGCCTCTGGTATAAGTGATGGATTAGAACTTGGTCTCAATGCAAGAGCAAGTCTTATTACAAGAGGTCTTATAGAAATAATTCGCTTAGGCAAAATCCTTGGAGGAGATATACATACTTTTTATGGACTTGCTGGAGTAGGAGATTTGGTTTTAACCTGTACAGGAGCCCTTTCAAGAAATTATCAAGTAGGATATAGATTGGGGAAAGGTGAAAAACTTGAAAATATTTTGTCTGAGCTTAGACAAGTTGCCGAAGGAGTCAAGACTACTAAAGTAGTTAAAAAACTTGCTAAAAAATTCAATTTAGAACTTCCCATATGTGAAGAAGTTTATAAAGTTCTTTATGAAGGAGAAAATCCACAAAGCTCTTTAAAAAGATTATTATCAAGGAAATTAAAAAAAGAATTCCAAAATTAATCTTATACTTTTTAACCTCTCTTTGTACGCTATTAACTCCATCTGATCATTATAAATTGCATAGACTCACTTTAAGCATTTATTATCTTATCTTCCCAATTTAAACTAAGTATATGTTTCACTCAATAAACAACAACTATATTTACCTCTTTGGTGTATCTTTATATGTAAATGAAAATATTTTGTCTTTTTTATTGTATTTGCAGATCATTTTGGTGAGTAGATTAAGAAAATCGGTCTTTTTATTATCCAAGTAAAAATTATTAAAAACCAATTAAAAAGAACAGGTTTTGACATTTTTATAACTCTTTTTAGGTTGAAAGATGTGAAGTTAACATTTGTAGATCTCAAGGTTTCAAAAATGATTTTTTTCTTACTTTTCTACTAAGATTTTTACTTCTCCTTCTTTTTTACTAACATTTACTACCACATCTCCATTATATTTTTTTAAATATAAATCTACTTTCCCTCCCTTTACTTTTAAATCTTTTATCCACACCTCATCCAAAAATTCTGGAAGTGCTGGATATTTGAAACGGATTTCATTTTTTTCAAAAGAGAGTCCTAAACAACCCTGAAGAATTAAAAAAACAGCTCCAGCAGACCAAGCTTGAGGATGACAAGCTACAGGATAATGGGTTGGTCCTTCATTAGATCTTCTTTCGAAACCACAAAATAATTCTGGAATTCTATGGAGTTTAAAAAAAGTACTTGCTTCAAAAAGAGATTTAAGAATTTTTAAAGCTTCTTCTTTAAATCCGTATAAAGAGAGTCCAAAAGCTGTTATAGCATTATCATGAGGCCATACAGATCCATTATGATAGGAAAGAGGATTATATCTTTTTTCAAGTGAGGACAAGGTTCTTATTCCCCAGCCTGAAAAAAAATGTTTTTCAAAGAACAAAGAAGAAAGAAGACGTGCTTTGGAAAGATTTACAGCTTTTGTAAAAAGAAGATGTCCCACATTACTACTTCTTACTTTACAAGGCCTTTTATTTCCATCTAAAGCTAAAGCAAAACATTTTATTTCTTCACACCAAAATTTTTCTTCAATTAATTCTTTTAATTTTTCAGCTGATTTTTCCCATTTTAAAGCTATTTCTTTTTCTCCTAGAACTCTTGCTAATTTTGCTCCTTCCCTTTTTGCTTTATATACATATCCCTGAATTTCAACTAAGGCAATTGGAGGCTTTGCAAGGGTACCATCTTCATAAAATACACTATCTTCTGAGTCTTTCCACCCTTTATTAACTAATCCTTTTTTTGAAGGAAAATATTCCACAAAACCATCTTTATCTAAGTCTCCATATTCATCTATCCATAAAATAGCTTTTACAATATTTTTCCATATGCTTTTAATAAAATCTAAATCTCCTGTCCTTTCAAAATATTTGCTTGCTAAAATTACAAAAAGAGGGGTGGAATCTACACTTCCATAATATTTAGCATAAGGTATTTCACCAGTTTCTGCCATCTCCCCTTTTCGTATTTCGTGAATAATTTTACCTGGTTCTGCATCTTGTTCTGGATTTATTTCCTGAGCCTGAGTAGAAACTAAAAAAGATAATGTTCCTTTAGCAATAGATGGCTCAATCCAGAGACATTCCAAAGCTGTAATTATTCCATCTCTTCCAAAAATGGTATTAAACCAAGGAATACCTGCATAAGGATAAGGACCAAAAGGTGTAGAAGTAGTAAGCATCACAATATCTGCCCAAGACCGCTTAAGCCATTGATTGAATTGTTCATTTGAAGTATAGATTTTACAACTACTTTCTTCCCAATCTTTCAAACGTTTTCTTATGTAATATAAAGCTTTGGTATAGGAATATTTAGGTGGATTATCATTTTCTATCACACATTTAATATTCAAATAAACAGAAAAGCTTTCTCTTGGATTAAGTTTCAATTTATAAAAAACATAATTATCATAAATTTTCTCTGGTGAAGGTGAGAAAGAAATATCAGTCATTCTTAAAATATTATCAAGACCTTTATAAATAAATTTTATTTTACTTTTTTCTATTTGAGGAGTTAAAATTTCACCTCTTCTTTCTCTTTTATACCCTCTTACTTCAAATATATCTGCAAAGTCACTTCCAAAATACAACTTTATTTCAAGATATATAGGAGAAAGATAAAAATTTTTAAAATTTATCTTTTCATAATAACAACTTTCATACAAAAACTTCATCCTAAATATATGTACATTTCCTTCTGGCACAATAATTTCCCCATTTTTCAAAATATGAGGGTTAGTCAAATCTGCTACAAAAAGAGAATTATCTTCCTTAACAGAAGCACTTAAAAGGATAGGCATTTGATCAAAAATAGAAAGTTTTAAAAAGGAAAGAAAACGGGTCCCTTTATAATAAATTCCTTCTTCTGAATTCAACTCAATATCTATATTTCCAAAAGAATCAAAGATAGCAAAACTTTCTTCATGTTTTAAGGTATAAGTTTCCAAAAAAAAGTTATTTTTCATTTTTAAATTTTATACTGCTTTGATAAAAAATTCTTTTTGAATTAAATTTTGATAGATTTTAAGATATTCTTGAGCCATTCTTTTTGCTGTAAATCTATCTTCAAAACTTTTTCTGCAATTTTTTCTATCTAAATTTTTTACTTTATCTAAAGCTTCTATAGCTTCTTTTATGCTTCTTATTACAAAACCATTTTTTCCATCTTCTATTATTTCTGGAACAGAACCACAATTCCATGCCACAACAGGTGTTCCGCATGCTAATGCCTCTATCATAACTAGTCCAAAAGGCTCAGGCCAATCAATAGGAAAAATTAAAGCATAAGCATTACCTAAAAATTCATTTTTTTCTTTTTCT
The DNA here is from genome assembly GCA_938091335.1 of uncultured Thermodesulfobacterium sp. Lineage (GTDB taxonomy): Bacteria > Desulfobacterota > Thermodesulfobacteria > Thermodesulfobacteriales > Thermodesulfobacteriaceae > Thermodesulfobacterium. Next base: position 18,794 of record CALLJG010000009.1, on the reverse strand, counting down.
CCTATTTCCCCAATATATTCTACCCAAGAATTTTTAAGCATGGGTTTTATAATCTCTTTAAAATACACCTCATCTGCTTTATCTACTTTTGCAGCTATTTTTAATTCTATACCGAATCTCTTAGCAATTTCAATAGCCCTATCTGGTCTTTTCTCAGGAGAAATCCTTCCTAAAAAAGCAAGGTATTTACCTTGGGATGGATAAAATTTATATAAATTTTCAGGAAGACCATGATAAACTGTTGCTTGCCAATTTAACCAAGAAAGAGGCTTTCTTTGTGCATTAGAGACTGAAATAAATGGAAAATCTTTAAATTTTTTAAAAAAAGGAACATATTCAGGAAGATCAAGTCTACCATGGAGAGTAGTAAGGAAAGCAATTTTATATCTACTGACTAAAGGGAGATGTAAATATTCTATATGAAAATGAATGATATCAAAAAAATTAGCTTTTTTAATAACCTCTTCTATCATGTAAAGATGCCAAATTAAAGAATCTTTACAATTTTTATCAAGTCTCAGAGCATGCGGACATATGGGAATTAATTTGGCTTTTGTATTAGAATCACCACTTGCAAAAAGGACAACCTCATTACCCATTTTAATAAGTTCTTCTGTTAAATAAGAAACAACTCTTTCAGTACCACCATAGAGTTTAGGAGGAACACTTTCATAAAGTGGGGAAACTTGAGCGATCCGCATAGTTTTTACTAAAACTTTTATGATTAAAAATAAGACTTCTAAAAGAAAAAACAAGATTTATGAAGAATAAAGTCTTTTTAATCTTTCAACAAATTTTTCTGCTTCTTCTAATTTTTCAAAAGCAAATATAAAAAAAGGCCTTTTTTTTCTCATTTTAACTTCTACTTTTGCTCCGATTAATTTACTAAGCTCCTGAGAAAGAAAAACCAAATCTGGATCAGGTTCTTTTTTTCTCTCATATATATTTTCTTTTTGTAAACGGGTTATTAATTTTTCTGTTTCTCTTACAGACAGCATTTTTTTTAAAATAAGATTTCTTAAATATATTTGTTTTTCCTCAGAATCAAGCGAAAGTATGGCTTTAGCATGTCCTACACTAAGTCTTTCTTCCATAATATCTTGCTGAATAAGGGAAGGAAGTTTTAAAAGTCTTAAAAGATTAGTTATGGTTGATCTATCTTTACCTACTTTTTTTGCCACTTCTTCCTGGGTATAACCAAATTTCTCGATAAGATTCTTATAACCAAAAGCTTCTTCTATAGGATTTAAATTTTTTCTTTGAAGATTTTCAATAAGAGTTACCACAAAAGCTTCTTCATCTGAAAAATTTTTAATAATAACTGGAATCTCTTTTAAACCTGCTTTTTTAGCTGCTTTTAATCTTCGCTCCCCTGCTATACATTCATATAATCCTTCTCCTTTTTCTCTCACCAAAATGGGCTGTAAAACCCCCTTTTCCTTTATAGAGCTAACTAACTGATCAAACTCTTCATCTTCCTTAAAATTAAATCTTGGCTGAAAGGAAGAAGGCAAAATTTTCTCTATAGGAAGAATTTGAAAACCCTCTTCTTCAATTCCTGGAATTAAATCTGCAAGTCCCTTACCTAAAGCTTTCTTTTTCATCACTAACTTTTATTTACTATGGGTGGAATAAGTTTTAAATCAAGTTCTTTTTCTATTTGATAAGCAAGGCTTAATACTAATTCATCCTTAAAATGAGGACCTATCACTTGGATTCCTACTGGAAGATTATTAGAAGTAAGCCCCACTGGGACACTTATTCCTGGAACACCAGCTAAATTTACTGGAATAGTAAATATATCAGAAAGATACATTTGTAAGGGATCAAAAATCTTTTCTCCTATTTTAAAAGGGGGAGTAGGAGTAACAGGAGTTAAAATTAAATCTATTTCTTTAAAAGCATTGAGAAAGTCTTGTAAAATAAGAGTTCTAACTTTAGATGCCTTAAGATAAAATGCATCATAATATCCTGCAGATAATGCATAAGTTCCAAGCATAATTCTTCTTTTTACCTCTTTACCAAATCCATAAGCTCGTGTTTTTTTATACATTTCTATTAAATTTTTGGCCTCTGCTCTAAATCCATATTTTACTCCATCATACCGAGCAAGATTCGATGATGCTTCAGCAGGAGCAATTATATAATAAGTTGCTACCGCATATTCAGTATGAGGTAAACTAATTTCTATAATTTTATGTCTCTTCTTAAGCTTCTCTATTAATTCCATCAAAATTTTAGTTATTTCTAAATCTATTTCACTTTCAAAATATTCCTTTGGAAGTCCTATTTTATAAGAAGTTTTTTCATTTTCTTTTATAAATTTTACATAATCAGGAATTTCAATAGGAGCTGAGGTAGAATCTTTTGGATCATATCCTGCAATAATCTGAAGCAAATAGGCTGTATCTTCCACAGTAGTAGCAATAGGGCCAATTTGATCAAGTGAAGAAGCAAAGGCAACAAGACCAAAACGAGAAACAAGACCATAAGTAGGTTTCATTCCTACTACCCCACAAAAAGCAGCTGGTTGTCTTATAGAACCACCTGTATCTGAACCTAAAGAACCCAATCCCATTCTACTTGCTACTGCTGCAGCAGATCCACCAGAGGATCCACCTGGAACTCTTTCTAAATCCCAAGGATTATGTGTAGGGAAAAAACCTGAATTCTCAGTAGAGGATCCCATAGCAAATTCATCCATATTGGTCTTTCCAATAAAAATTGCTCCTTCTCTACTTAGTCTTTCACAAACCTCCGCTGAATAAGGTGCAATGAAATTTTGTAATATTTTAGAAGCACAAGTAGTAGGAAGTCCTTTTATACAAATATTGTCCTTTATAGAAATAGGAATCCCTAAAAGCTTCCCTCCTTCCCTTTTTTTTCTTTTTTCATCTGCTTGTTTGGCTAAAGTTAAAGCTAATTCTTCATTTACATATAAAAAGGCTTTTATCTTGGGATCTAAACTTTTTATGTAATTTAAACTTTCTTTTACTAATTCTTCACTTGAAAACTTTCTTTTCTCTAAAAGTTCCAAAGTTTTAACAATATTAAATTCAGTTAGATCCATTATTTCCTATTTTACTATTTTATCTTAACTACCCTTGGAACAAGAATCATTTTTTCATAAAGCTGTGGAGCATTTTTTAAAATATCTTCTATATAGGGAAATACCTTGGGTTCATCTTCTCTAAAAGGTGTTTTTATCCTTAAAGTGTGAAAGGTAGGAGGTATTTTTTCTGTATCTAGTAATTGAAGTTTTTTGAAATAATCTAAAATTCTCGAAAGTTCATTACTAAAAATCTGAGCTTCCTTTTCATCAAGCTCAAGTCTACATAAATGAGCAATTTTATAAACCTCTTCTATAGAAATAGCCATATTTTACCTCCTATTTTTTCCTTAGATACCTTTTTAAGGTTTAAGTATACCCAATTTTTAGCTTTTTTAAAGGCAGATATTGGTTCATATCCTTTCACTAAATAAGAAAGAAGTACTGAAGAAAACACACACCCTGTACCATGAAAGGTACCTTGAATTTTTTTATTTTTTAAAAAAACAAAATCACCTTCTAAAGAATAAAAAAAATCCCACAAAAAAAATTTTGTTTCCCACCCCTTAATTATAACTGCCTTCATCTTATAAGATAAAAGCTCTTTTGCCAAATCAAAAAGATGACTCTTTTCTTTTATTTGTTTTTGAGTTAAGATTTCTGCTTCTTTTAGATTGGGTGTGATAATATCTACATAAGGAAAAATTTCACTTTTTAAGGAATTTAAAAAAGTAGATGAAGAAAAAAGAGGAAAATCCAAGCTCGCTCTTAAAACAGGATCCAATACTATCCAGGAAATTTTATTTCTTTCTTTTTTAAGAATTTCTCCGATTATTTTTATATTTTCTAAAGTTCCTATCATTCCTATTTTAATTCCTAAGATAGGTAAATCTGAAAAAATGAGTTCTAAAGCTCTTTTTAAATAATTTGAATCAACAGCCTTCCATTTTTCAAAGATGGTTGTATTTTGAAGAGTAAGGGTAGTTGGGATTCCAGCTCCTTTTAGGCCAAAAAGAGAAAAAACTTTAACATCTGCAAGAATTCCAGCAGAACCTGTAGGATCAAATCCAGCTAGACTTAAAACTATTCCTTTTTTTCTCAAACTTTTCCTATTTATCCAAACCATACTAAATTAACTTATAATTATTTCCCAATACAAAAAGTAGAAAAAATTTGAGTCAAAAGATCTTCTGTAGTAATTTCTCCTATTATTTCTGAAAGGCTTGAAATCCCAGCTCTTATTTCAACGGCAACTAATTCTGGTAAAGGATTAGGCTTAGAAAGTTCTTCCAAAGCATTTAAAAGATAATTTTTGGCATTTTCAAAGGCAATTTTTTGTCTTAAATTAGGCGCAATCTCAGGTACTGTAACTCCTTTTTCTGAAGTTATTTTTTCAAATATCTTTTTATTAAGTATTTCTAAATTAGTACCTTTTATTACTGAAATTTCCAAAGTTTCATCAATTCCCCATTTATAAAAAATTTCTTTCCATTCTCCTAAGTAGTTAGGTTTAATATCTATTTTGTTTAGCAGTACAAGATGAGGAAATTCTTTTATTTCTTGATAAATTTTATAATCCTCTTCTGAAGGTTTCTCACTTACATCTACCATAAAAAGAATTAGATCAGCTTCTTTAAACTTTTTCTTCGCTCTTTCTACCCCTATTTTTTCTATAATATCTTCTGTTTCTCTAAGACCTGCTGTATCTATAAGTTTTACAGGAAGACCTTCGATATTTGCTTCTTCTTCCAAAAAATCTCTTGTTGTTCCAGGAATAGGGGTTACAATAGCTCTTTCTTCTTTTAAAATGGCATTCATAAGAGAAGACTTTCCCACATTAGGTTTGCCAGCTATTACTAAATTAATTCCTTCTTTATATATTCTTCCCTCTTCATAATTTTTTATAAGATTTTCAATAATGGGCAAAATGCTTTCTTTAATTTTTTTTGAAAGCTTCTCAGGCTCCATTATCTCAATGTCTTCTTCTGGAAAATCTATAGCACTCTCAATTTGTACAAGTATTTCCAAAAGCTCATTTTTTAGTGAGTTTACTTTTTCAGAAAGTTTACCCATTAAAGTATTAAGAGCTAGATCTAAGGCTGTTTCAGTTTTAGCTGATACCATTTCTTGAATAGCTTCTGCTTGAGATAAATCAATTCTTCCATTAAGATAAGCTCTTAAGGTAAATTCTCCTGGTTGAGCCGGTCTTGCTCCACTAAGAAGAACTATTTCTAAAATCTTTTTTAGTATATAGTATCCACTGTGAGTATATATCTCTACTACATCTTCTCTAGTATAAGTCTTTGGTTTTTTCATGTATACTGCAAGAACTTCATCTATTATTTTGCTATCCCTTGGATCTACAATAAAACCATAATAGAGTTTATGTGATTCAAAATTTTCTCTTGGTTTTATAGGACGAAAAATTTTTTTTAATATAGCAAGACTTAATTCCCCGCTTATTTTAACAACACCTATAGCACCTTTACCTGGAGGGGTAGCAATTGCAGCAATAGTATCTTCAGGATAAAAACGAAAATCCAACTATTCTTTCCAGTTTAGTATTATTCTTTTTTGACTTCCCTCTCCTTCTATTACATAACTTATATTTTTTTCTTCTTGTTTAAGGATATTAGTTACTATCTTTTGTTCTTTTTGGGAACCAATTTTTATAACTTGAGATTCTTTAGTAGTTTTCACTTTTTCAACAGCTCTTTTTACAACATTTACAAGCCTTTTTTCTCTTTCAATATTAATTCCGTGTGGTTTAAGAATAATTTTAGGTCCAACCCCTAAAGCTTTAGCTACCACCTTATTAGTTAAAAATTCCAATGCTGAAAGAGGCTCTGCTCCATTTTCAATTAAATATTTTATATCTGCTCCTGAAAATAAAATCTCAACTTGCATCTGCTCTTTTAAAAGGTTAGTCTTAGTTTCTATACTAAATCCAGCATAATTAAAAAGATCTTTGAGAAACATTAAAGCCTTGTTTGCTCTTTCTGATAATACTTTATCTGGCTTTATCTTAGCTTTAATTTTGATTCTTTTTCCTGAAATACCTAAAAGACTTGAACTTGTATTGTATTCAAGAATTTCTATCTCTAAATCCTGTGGGATACAACCCAATTCCTGACAAGCAGTTTCAATCAATTGATCTAAACTTTTCCCTTCTAATTCTTTTTCTACCATAGCCTCACCTCTTAAATCATTTTTTAGCTAATCTTAGAGTGAAAATTTGTTGAATAATAGATAAAATATTATTAACAAACCAATATAATACCAATCCTGAAGGAAAATTCATAAAAAGAATTATAAAAAATATAGGTAGTAAAAGCATTATTTTATTTTGTAAAGGATCTGTAGAGGGAGGTGAAAGTTTTTGTTGAATAAACATGGAAACACCCATTAAAATTGTAAGAAGCGGTATCCCATAAAACCTTTCTGGAGCACTTAAATCATTAATCCATAACCAAAACGGAGCATGTCTTAATTCAATTGCCATAAGTAATACTTTATACATAGCTATGAAAATAGGAATTTGAATAAGAATAGGTAAACACCCAGAAAAGGGATTAATCTTATATGTCTTGTAAATATTCATAATTTCCTTATTTAATGTTTGAGGGTCATCTTTATATTTTTCTCTAAGTCTTTGAATAATAGGCTGTATTTCTTGCATTCTTTTCATACTTTTATAACTTAACTGATTTAAAGGAAAGAAAAAAACTCTCAAAACAATTGTAATAAAAATAATGTCCCACCCAAAATTACCTGTAAATTTATTAATAAATTTTAAACTATAAAGTAAGGGTTTAGCAATAAAATCAAAAATACCAAAATAAAGAGCTTTACCTAAGAGGGGATATTCCTTTTTCATTTCCTCTATTTTTTTGGGTCCCATGTAAACTTTGAACTTATAAGTTATTTCCTGTTGAGGAGCTAATTCAAAAGAAGGAAGCCATAATATAAATTCTTGTAAATTTTTATTTATATTTCTAAAAGTGGCTTTATAATTAGCATTATTTAAATTTTGAGGAATTAGAGCCACCATAAAATAGGTATCCTCATATCCTAAATATTTCAAAGGTCCAGTATATTCTTCTAACTCCTTCTTTATTTTTACCTCATTTAAATGAGTAGTATAATAAAAAGGACCTTTAAATACATATTTGCTACCATCTGCAAAAGAAGAAAAAACCCCTCTTAAAAGTACTCTATCTTTTATGGTAACATTGCCTAAATTTATAATTTTAAAATTCATATCTATAAAATAGGAGTCCCTCTTAAAAATTAGCTCTTTTTCAAAGATCAAATCTTTAAAAGTACTTTTAAAACTCAGATGTTCTGTATTTCCTTTATCAAAATTATATTTAGTTTTTTCAGGACCTTGATAATTATGAATAGCTAATTCAGGAGTTGATTCTAAATAAATTTCTAAAGGTAAAGATTCAGGAGCTCCTGAAACCAAATCTATTTTTTCTTCTCTTCCCTTTTTTCTAACATAATTTTTAAGTTTAAAAGTTTCAAATCTTACCCCAAGTGAAGAAATAGCTGCATAGTATTTAGAGGAATCTAAATAATAAATTTGTGGCTCCTCTTTTAAACCTCTGTATTTTTCTTTTATTTCTGGAAAATTTTGATCTTTCAATAAACTTTGTTTTACCTCTTCTTTCTCTATTTTTTGAATTTGAACTTCTTTATCAGATCTAATATTCTCATACTTTGAACCAGGAAAAAGTTTTATATAAAGATAATTAAAAAAAAGTATAACTCCCAAAGACAAAACAATAGCTAACAAAACTCTTTTTTCTGTCAAAATACCTCCTCCTTTTTATTTTGACAAATTGGATCATATCCCCCTTGAGAAAAGGGATGACATCTTAAAATTCTTTTCAAACCTAAAAAGAATCCTCTTAATAAACCATATTTTCTAATAGCTTGTTTGGTGTATTCACTACAAGAAGGATAAAACCTACAATTGAATCCTAGATAAACAGAGATAAAAGGTGAAATAATTCTTTGATAAAATTCAATAAATCTAACTATCAAGTTTTTTATCATTAGGAGAAGCTTTTATCTTTAGGGAAAGAATTTTTTCTTTCACTATATTTTTTAATTTATTATAATCTAAATCTAACAAATTTGGATGCGGAATAATTATTATATCACAATTTTCAGGAAACCATTCTTTATTTCTTCTAAACAATTCTCTTATCCATCTTTTTACTTTATTTCTTTGGGTAGCTTTCTTAATTTTTTTAGAAATAATTATTCCCAATCTTTTATAGTTTAAATTATTTGGTTTATATATCATTAATAAAACTGAATTTATCCAAAGTTTTTGACCTTCTTTAAATACTGCTTCAAAATCTTTATCTTTTTTTAATCTTTCTCTTTTAGAAAATCCCTCTTTTTTTACTAAACCGTTAAACGCCAACGTCCTTTTCTCCTTCTATTTTTAAGAATTTTCCTACCTGAACGAGTTTTCATTCTTGCTCTAAATCCATGCCTTCTTTTCATTTTTATTTTACTGGGTTGATATGTCCTTTTCATAAAACCCTCTCCTTTGAATTTTTAAAGATATTAACATCTTTTAAAATTTTTTCTACAGTTTAAAATAAGACCAAAATTTTAAATTAATATGAAAAATCTTAAAATCAACCGAATTTTAAATCAAATTTTAATAGAAAAATACTATGAAGTACTTAAAAGAAAAGAAAGAGGTCTTTATTTTAAACCATTTTGGGAAAGGACTCCTATAAATTTTAAAGATTATTTATTAAAACAAAATTTTATAATAATCGCTGAAATAAAAAGAGCAAGTCCTTTAAAGGAAGATTTAAGACCAGATTTTAATCCTTTATTTTTACTAAAAGCATATGAAAAGGGGGGAGCAAAAGCTATTTCTGTAATTACAGAAGAAATATATTTTAAAGGATCTTTAGAATATTTAGCCACCATTAGAATGAATACTAATTTACCTATTTTAAGAAAAGACTTTATTTTTGATCCTATCCAAATAGAAGAAGCAAAAGCTTTTGGGGCAGATGTAATTTTATTAATAGCTTCTATTCTATCTAAAAGAGAACTTTTAGAATTAATCAAATATACTGAGAATTTAGGTCTTTCTAGTTTGGTGGAAATTCATAATGAAGAAGATCTTGAAAAAGCTCTTTCATCAGGAGCTAAAATAATAGGAATAAATAATAGAAATTTACTTACCTTTGAAGTAAAAACCAGTAATAGTATTAAAATTTTTCCTTTAATTCCGAAAAATATTCCAGTAATTGCAGAAAGCGGCTACAATGATTCTAAAGAACTTAAAAAAATTAAAAAAATTGGATTTAAGGGTGTATTAATAGGAACTGCCTTGGTAAAAAGTAAAGATCCAGAAAAAAAATTAAAAACTCTGGTGGAGGATTTGGAAAATGTATAAACCAAATTTTAAAAAGGGAAAAGGATTAGTACCTGCTATCATTCAGGATTATAAAACTGGAAAGATTTTAATGCTTGGTTTTGTTAATGAAGTTGCTTGGGAAAAAACCCTTCAAACTAACTTGGTACATTTTTACAGTAGAACAAGAGATACACTTTGGCTTAAAGGTGAAACTTCAGGAAATTACTTAGTAGTAAAAGAAATATACATAGATTGTGATGAAGATACTATTCTTTTAAAAGTAGAATCTAAAGGTCCAGTTTGTCATGAAGGTTATAAAACTTGCTTTTATCGAAAATTGGAAAATAATGAACTTAAAATTATAGAAAAAAGAGTATGTGATCCGGGGGAAGCTTATGGAAAAGCTTAAGTTTGGAATTCCTAAAGGAAGTTTAGAAAAAGCAACTATTGAATTATTTGAAAAGGCTGGTTGGAGTATAGAAGTACATCAGCGAAATTACTTTCCAGAAGTAGATGATCCAGAACTTGAGATGGTAATCTGTAGACCTCAAGAAATGAGTAAATACGTGGAAACAGGAATTCTTGATGCAGGAATAACAGGTAAAGACTGGGTTTTAGAAAATGGATCTAAAGTAATTATTGTAGAAGATCTTATATATTCTAAAATAAGTAAGAGACCAGCTAAATGGGTTATTGCAGTAAAAGAAGATTCACAAATAGAAAAATTAGAAGATTTAAAAAATAAAAAAATAAGTACTGAACTTGTCAATTTTACAAAAAAATTTTTTCAAGAAAAGGGAATTCCTGTAGAAGTGAGTTATTCATGGGGAGCAACAGAAGCAAAAGTAGCTCAAGGACTTTCAGATGCAATTGTAGAAATTACTGAAACAGGAACTACTATAAAAGCTCATGGACTCAAAATTCTCTATGAACTCTTAGTTACCTATCCACAACTTATTGCTAATGAATTAGCTTGGCAAAATGAATGGAAAAGAAAAAAAATTCAACAAATTGCAATTCTTTTAAAAGGTGCTTTAAATGCTCATAAAAAAGTAGGATTGAAAATGAATGTTCCTGAAGAGAGTCTTGAAAAAGTGGTTAAACTACTTCCAAGTATCACCTCCCCTACTATTTCACCCCTTTACCAAAAAAAATGGTATGCCTTAGAAGTAGTAGTTTCTGAAAAAGAAGTTAGAGAACTTGTTCCTAAACTTTTAGAATTAGGAGCCGAAGGAATTATTGAATATGATTTAAATAAAATAATTTAAATTATGCAGAGATTGCCTTTAAGTTATATAAAACCTGGCATGAAAACTTATGAAGAGGTAATTGATGCTAATGGAAGAGTTTTATGTGGAAAAGGAGTTGAACTTACAGAAGAACATATTAAAAGATTTGAAGAACTTGGAGTAACTTTTATTACTGTAGAAGGAAATCCAGTGCCTTTACCTTGGGAAAAATCCTTGGAAGTTGAATTGGCAGAACTTGAAGAAAGATTTAAAGGTATTACTGATGAAAATTTACTGGAAATAAAAAAAAGTCTTGAAGAATTTTTAAAAGAAAAATATCTAGAAAGTGAAATTCAGGAAATCTTTAAAAAATATTAAATATGAATTTAGATATTTATGAAAAAAGTAAAATTGTTAAAAAAAAGCTTAGACGCTTAGAGGGACTTCCTACTCTCCCACCCATTGTCCAAAGACTTAATAAATTGATTGAAAATGAAGAAACTTCCTTTAGTCAAATTGCTGAGTTAATTGAAAAAGATCAAGTAATTACTAGCAAAATTTTAAGATTAGCTAATTCTGCCTTTTATGGATTCCCAAAAAAAATTAGCACTGTTCAAAATGCTCTTGTGCTTCTTGGAGTTAATATAATTAAAGTTTTGATCATTACTTCTTCTATTTTTGAAATTATATATAAAGAAGATGTCAGTCTTTGGGAACATTCAATAGGAGTTGCCACTTGTGCAAGAATTTTAGCAGAAAAATTGGAAATAAAAGAACCTCAAGAAATAGCTACAGCAGGACTTTTACATGATCTTGGCAAAATTGTAGAAAAAGTAAGTTTTAAAGTGGAATATAAAAAAATGGAAGAACTTGTGCAAGAAGGTAAAACCTCTCTTTTAGCTGAAAAGGAAATTTTTGGACTTGATCATGCAGAAATGGGTGCTTTTTTAATGAAAATTTGGAATTTACCTGATAGGCTCATTGAAGCAGTTGGAGCTCATCATGAACTTGAAAAAGCTAAAAATTTCAAAAAAGAATCAGCTTTAATTCATCTTGCAAATATTTTGATTCATGCAAGAGGTTATGGAAATTCTTTATATAAAAAAGTCCCATCTTTAGACCAAAATGCTTTAAAAATCTTAAATTTTAATCTTTCTGAAACTAAAGAAATCTTTCTTATATTAGAACCTAAACTTTATGAACTTAAATTTTTTACCGAAGAATTAAAAAAAGATATTAAAATTACTCTATAATATGTACCCCTTTAAAAAAGTTATTTATGTATTTTTAAAAAAAAATAAATTTTTTAGTAAATGGAAAGAAGAACTAATCCATTTTTTAAAGGGAAAATACAAATTTAAAATCTTTTATAATTTCAAAAAATTTCTTTCTGCTGTTCTTTTTGAACCACCTTCTATGGTCATATATTACTACCATAAAAACCCAAAGGGATTAAATAATTTAGTTGAACTTAGAAAAAGATTCAATATGTTTAATATCCCGTTAATCCTTATATTAGATCATCTTGATTTAAATTATCTAATTTTTACTTCAGAGTGGGGAGATGATTTTATTTTTCTTGATGATAAAATTGGTGAACTTTTTGCAAGAATTGAATATGCCTTTCATAGACTTGAAAGAATCTCTGATAATAATCCTTTAACAGGACTCCCAGGAAATACATCTATTTATAGAGCATTAGAAAGGATTTTAAATATAAATAAACATTATGCTGTAGCTTATGTAGATTTAGATAATTTTAAAGCTTATAATGATGCTTATGGATTTAGTCAAGGTGATGAAATGATAAAAAGTATAGCAAAAATCTTAGTTACCACTATTTCTGATTTTTCACGAGAAGACTATTTTATAGGTCATATCGGAGGAGATGATTTTATTTTTATTGTTCCTTTAGAAAAGAGTGAACCTATTTCAAAAGAAATTATAAAACGCTTTGACACACTTGCACCTACTTTCTTAAATCAAAGTGATAAAGAAAGGGGATATTTTATTTCAATTGATAGAGTAGGAAATGTATCAAAAATTCCTATTCCCTCTCTTTCTATTAGTATAGTTCCAGTTGTTAAAGGTAAATTTAAACATGTAGGAGAAATTTCAGCAAGATTAGCAGAAGTCAAAAAAGTTGTAAAAGAAATGAAAGGAAGTAAATATTTTATAGATAGAAGAAAATAATTTTCAGTTATTGTAAAATTTCTCTACCAATTACAATTTGTCCTAAGGCAATTCCCCCATCATTAAGAGGAGTTTTTTGAGGAATAAATACTTTAAAATTACTTTTTTCCAAACCTTCCCATATGCCTTTTAAAAGAATTCTATTTTGAAAGGCTCCTCCACTCAATACTACTTTTTCTATACCATATTTTTCTCTCAGCAATTCTACCACTTTAACACATACTTTTATAATAGCTTTATGAAAAGACAAAGCAATTTCTTCTATAGGTAATCCCTTATCTTTTAATTCTACAATTTTTTTTATCAAATCTTCGGTAGAGATTATTATTTTTTCTTCTTTTTCTTCAAATTTTATTTCTAAATCTTTATAATTTTTAGCAGAAAGAGCTAATTCTTCCAATTTTTGAGCAGCTTCTGCCTCTGTACTAATTTTTTCACAAACCCCTAATAATGCTGAAATCCCATCAAAAATTCTTCCCATTCCACAGGCAAAAGGAGAATTTAGTCCTTTTTCAATCATTTGTAAAATTATTTTTAATGGATATTTTTCCTTATTAGGAAGGTAATCCATTGGAATTTCAGCTTCATATAAAAGAGAGACAGCTATTCTCCAAACCTCTTTAATAGCTTTTTCTCCACCAGGAAGTCTAAAATAAGAAAAATGTCCAACTCTCTTGAAGGACGCCCTATCTGCAATTAAAAATTCACTTCCCCAAATTTTATAATCTATCCCAAATCCAGTTCCATCAAAAGCAAGGCCTATAACAGGTTCATAAATTTCATATTCTCCCAGAACAGAAGCAATATGAGCATGATGATGTTGAACCTTTATTCGCATTTTATCACCAGCAAGCTTGTCTGTTAAAGATGTAGTAAAATAGTTAGGATGCATATCAGAGATAAAAATCTCTGGTTTTATATCAAAAACTTTTAAAAAATGAAAAATTGCAGATTTATAAACTTTTTGAGTAATTGGAGATTCTAAATCTCCTAAATATTGACTTAAAATAATCACTTTATCTTTAGCTATAGCAAAGGAATTTTTTAAATCCCCTCCACTAGCAAATAAATGAACTGGAAATTCTTTTTTTACTAATATAGGAGATGGAACAAAACCTTTAGATCTTCTTATAAAAATTGGTTTTTCCCTTATTACAAACATTACACTATCATCACTATGGGCTACTATTTCTCTATTGTAAGTAACAAAATAATCTGCTATATGACCTAATCTTTCAAAAGCAGAATCATCATCAAAACATATAGGTTCTTCTGATAGATTACCACTTGTCATAATTAAAATTAGGTCTTTATCTAAGGAAAAAAGTAAATATTGAAAAGGAGTATAAGGAAGCATAACTCCCATATGAGTAAGATAAGGGGCTACAAATCTACTAACTAAAGGCTTCTTTTCTTTTAGAATTACAATTGGTCTTTCTTTAGAAAGAAGAAGCTCTTTTTCTTTAGGAGATACATAAAGAAATTCTTCTATCTTTTCAATAGATCCTATCATTAATGCAAAAGGTTTAAATGGTCTTTTTTTTCTTTCTCTTAATTTTAAAACCGTAGAATCATTTGTAGCATCACAAGCTAAATGATATCCTCCCACTCCTTTTATAGCTACAATATGCCCTTTTTTTAAATATTCATAAACTTTTTTAGTTATTTCTTGTATATTTTTTGAAATAAGGGTTCTATCATTTTTATATAAAAATAAATAAGGACCACAGTTAGGACATGCAGTAGGCTGAGTATGAAATCTTCTATCAAGAGGGTCTTTATATTCTTTCTCACACTGAGGACACATTATAAATTCTGCCATAGAAGTATTGTGCCTATCATAGGGAATATCTTTTACAATACTAAATCTGGGACCACAATGAGTACAAACTATAAAAGGATAATAAAACCTTCTATCATTAGGATCAAAAAACTCTCTTAAACACTCTTCACACACATTAGTATCAGGAGGAATAAAAGTTGTTTTTTTATCAGTAATTTTACTTTTCTCAATAAAAAAAGTGGTATACCCATTAATTGGTTTCTCTTTTATCTCTATTTCTTGCACAATAGCAAGTGGAGGAAAATTATTTTTTATAGCTTTTACCAATTTTTCTAATGCATCCTCCTCTCCTTCTGCAGAAATAGTAACTCCTTCTGTATCATTTAAGACATATCCTTTTATATTATTCTCCAGTGCTAAACGATAAATAAATGGACGAAATCCTACTCCTTGAACAATTCCATTTACTCTAATTTCTAAATGCTTAATCATAATTTTTAAATTTCACCCTTTAGAATTATTATAAAAATACTATAATATAAATCAAATTTGAACTTTAAATCAGAAAAAAACAAGGTGCATTTTTTTAATAAATACTTATCAAATCCTATACTAGCTGGTCTTTTTTTGGCTTTATTAACTTTGTTTTTTCAGTTTTCTCGAATACCTTTAGAAATTGTGGGAGGATTAGAAAAAAAAGGGCCTCTTTTTATTTTAATTTTGGGAATTATAATAGGAGCTTTTATATCATCTTGTGTTTTTAAAGAATTTAGCATCAAATTTCCTTCTAAAATTGAGTTTTTAAAAAGCATCATTGCAGGAATATTAATGGGATTAGGAGCAGCTTTAGCTTTAGGATGTAACATTGGGGGATTTTACACCTCTACTATAAATCTTTCAGCAAGTGGAATTGTCATGATGGGAGGTATCTTAATAGGAATCTTGATAGGAACAAAATATCTAATATGGGAAATACAACGTTTTTCACAAAGAGGAGGAATAAAGATTTATATCAAAAATATTGAAAAAATTGGAATCTTTATAGGATTAGGTATCTTCCTTTTTCTTATTTTGAAAATTCCTTATTATAAAAATGTCTTAATTATTTCAATTATCTTTGGTTTTTTTACTCAACGAAGTAGATTCTGTATGGCAAATGCTTTTCGTGAACCTTTTATTTCTGGAGAAACTTTAATGTTAAAAAGTTTTATTTTTAGTTTGATTATCGCTATGGCTGGAACTATTTTTTTAAAATACCAAAATTTTATAGAACCTTACTTTTACGTAAATCCTACTTTTATATGGGGTTCTCTTATAGGTGGAATTATATTTGGTATAGGTATGATATTAGCTGATGCTTGTGCATTAAGTTCTTTTTGGAAATTAGGAGAAGGACAAATTAAATTATTAATAGTAATTATTTTGTTTGGTTTTACTTTCTCTATCTGTAAATATTATTTAAATATTCTGAATGTATGGGAAAAGGGATATCTAGGGAAAAAAATATATTTACCAGAATATTTTACTTATCCAGGAACTTTTTTCTTTATTATAGGAATTCTCCTTTTATTAATTTTGTTTGTAGAATGGAATAAAAGAAGTAAAAAATTTATAGTTAAAATTTAATAATAAGCTTTTCTTTAACTATAAAGGTAAATAATCTCAGCTGGAAAAATTGGAAAAAGAAGGAAGACTTTACAATTTGCCAGAGAGGAATTTAAACTACTTTTTAAATAAAAGTGCTATATATAATAGAGTTACAATTTGCTAAAAAGAAATTTAAATAACTTAGTTGACAAAATGCGCAAACATAACGCTGGTGCATGTTAGAATTATGTGGGAGCATTCTTTACCATTGGCGATTAGAGACGAACAAGCGATAGCCTTTTGGTTATGAACTCTCTTTTGGTTGAAGAGGACATGAAGGGCAAAGCATGGGTGATTTACACGATCTTACCTTAAGGAGCAAAATACTCTAAGAGCTTCAAGTGAGTGGACCAAAGCGCGTTATGTAAATCGGGGGAGAGAACACATGCCACTCAACGAAGCCGATACCCGTGCACGGTTGATTGAGCCAAAGTTAAAAGCATCAGGATGGACTGAGAAGGAGATTTCACGGGAGTTCTACTACAAAGCCAACTACCCATACACTCCGGGCAAGATCATCCTCGTGGGAGACAGAACACAGCGAGGGAAACCCAAAATAGTAGACTACCTCTTGCGCTACACTGATGGTTTCCCAATTGCCG
Organism: uncultured Thermodesulfobacterium sp.; assembly: GCA_938091335.1. Taxonomy (GTDB): domain Bacteria; phylum Desulfobacterota; class Thermodesulfobacteria; order Thermodesulfobacteriales; family Thermodesulfobacteriaceae; genus Thermodesulfobacterium. The sequence goes on along the minus strand of CALLJG010000009.1, from coordinate 1,894 downwards.
TAGTGGAGGCAGAGCCAGAAGACAGCCCGCCAGAGGCTGGCTTAGAACAAGCCAAACACTACGCTCAGGATCTTGGGCTGGCTTTTGCCTTCGCAACTAATGGTCACCGAATTCTTGAATACGATTTTTTCACCCACACAACCCGAGAGTTGACAAATTTTCCTACTCCAAAGGAGCTTTGGCAACGCTGGAAGGAGAACACTGGCTTGGAGCGACCCAGTGCTGGGAAGGTTAGAGAAGCACCCGTAGTCTACAGTGTAACCGTTGCTCATAGCGTCGGTGAAGAGCAATCCAACCCACTCCTTTACCCCTACTGCCCTGAAAACCAATGTGGCAAGCGCCCATACTACTTTCAGGAAAGGGCAATTCGCGAAGTTATACTGCGAATCATGCGCGGTCAAAAACGCATTCTCCTCACCATGGCTACGGGAACGGGCAAGACCTTTGTCGCATTCCAAGTGGTCTGGAAACTCTTAAAATCTGGATGGCTACAAAGACAGCATCCTGAACGACCTGCTCGTGTGCTATTTTTAGCCGATCGCATAGTGCTTCGCAATCAAGCCTACAACGCCTTTTCTCCATTCGCAACTGGCACCAGCGACCCACGCCATCTCATTGAGGGACACCCACCCAATCTTAACCGAGACATATACTTCGGCATCTATCAAACCCTCTGGAGCCCAGACGAAGACGGAAAACGCCTTTTTGAAAAGTTCCCAACGGATTTCTTTGATCTCGTCATCATTGACGAATGTCATCGCTCTGGCTGGGGCACTTGGCGCGAGATTTTGGACCACTTCTCTTCTGCCATTCACCTTGGGATGACCGCTACGCCGAAGCAAGACGAGAATGTGGACACCTATGCCTACTTCTGTGCTGAGGAACCCGAGGTGTTCATTTCCCCTGAAGACCCGTCGCAGGGAATGTGGCGTCCACCGGCATTTCAATACAGTCTGGGACAAGGTATAGAGGATGGCTTTCTTGCCACCTATAAGGTGCATCGTGTGCGCACCACCGTTGATGTCGAAGGACTTCGTTTGGAAGACGCCATCGAACAGGGGGCAGAGGTTTTCATTCCAGAAGATGTAGAACCACGAGAGATTTACACCACTCCTCAATTTGAGCGCGAGATCACGCTACCTGACCGCACTCGCGCTATGGTGAAGCATCTTGCTGGACTCTTGCGGCGCTTTGGGCATATGGAAAAGACGATGGTCTTCTGCGTGGACATGGAGCATGCTCGATTGGTGGCACGGCTTTTGCAAGAGGAATTTGGTCCCGAGACTGGACTTGACAATTACGCCGTCCCCATCATCTCCGAGGAGGGCGAAGAAGCCCGTCGCTGGCTGGAAGATTTTGCCGACTCCGACAAAAAGGCACCCGTTGTGGCTACGACCGCCGAACTGCTTTCCACAGGTGTAGATGTCCCCGCTTGCTGAAACATCGTTTTCATGAAAACGATTTCATCCCCCATTCTTTTCAAGCAAATCATTGGACGAGGAAGCCGTATAGACCCCGCAACTGAGAAATACTGGTTCCGCATCATTGATTTTACAGGTGCCACGCGCCTCTTTGACCAGTGGGATCGTCCATCAGGCCCATCCATTGAAACACCAAAAGGTCCCTTGACTGCTCGTTTAGAAGGTGTTGTCCTACACGCTGAGACGAAAGAGCGCATCGTCGGCGCTTCTGTCAGTATCCGCACAGGTCCTAACACGCAGCAGGGTCCCATCCGCACCGATAACGAAGGTAAGTTCGTCTTTGATAACCTTCCAGAAGGGACTCTCACCTTGATTGCGAGTGCACCTGGCTTTGTTCGGCGCGAGATCAAAGTGAACACATTAGCCGACCAAACCATCTTCAAGGAAGTCGCCCTAAAGCCTGAAACCAAAGG
>CALLJG010000008.1 GCA_938091335.1 uncultured Thermodesulfobacterium sp. | reverse complement strand
TTTTTTATTGTTTTTATCCCAGATATATATTTTTCCACTTAACGAGACTCCATATTTTCTAAAAGCAAGAGTAGAAACACTAAACAGGTATTTAATAGCCTTTGGTACATAAGTTTGTTTGCACATAATGGTTAGTCTAATTTTATTATTAGGTTTTTTATGGAAAAGAAAGATGCAAAAAAGCTAGAAGATTTGGAAAATTTAGTTTATAAGCTAGCTTTTCTTATTACAACCACATATAAGAAGACTGAAAAACAGAATAAAAAAACATTTTTTAGGAATTTGTCAAAGGTTTTTAGAACAGCTTTCTCAAAAAATAAAAAGCTTTTTCAAAAACTAGCATATCATCTTTATCTTTATTCCTATGAAAGTTTTGCTTACAAAATTAGGCAATACATGTTTTCAGTTTATTTTTCTAAGAATTACTCTTATTTTAAAAAAATGGAGCCTATAAATGTGGTAAGAATGGTAAGATATTATCTTGGAAAAAAAGGCAAAAACATACCTCTTAATCTGACCCCTTTCTTGCTGAAAGAAGCAAGATGTATAAAGAAAAATATTCAAGAACAAATCAGATACCGCTTAAAAAAGAACCCATTAATCCCAGAAGAGATCCTTTTTGAAGAAATAAAAGAAAGAAAATTTAAGAAGAAAAAAAGAAAAAACACCAGAACAAATCTAGTTTAATACCCCCTTTTTTACACCTTGAACTATAAGGTCTTTTATGTATTTATCAAGCTCCTCTAACTCAATTAAGTTAGATACAAGATAAATCTTTTCTTCTAAACCAAGCTTTCTCTTTAAAAAACACATAAATATACTAAGAGCAATAAAAGCAAAAAACTCACTCTTACTTCTTAGTCTTTCATAGGTCTCAATAAAGATATACTTTTCAGAAGGTAAGCTAAATTTTTCTTCTTTTTTCTTCACTTTACTTTTTGTTTTATCTTGTTTCTTCATAAGAACCCCTTTATTTTTTGATATTTAGAAGTTTTATTTTATTTCTTTCCAAGTTTTACCAATTTTGGTTTCAATGTTTAGTAAAACTGATAAGTTATTTAATATCTTGGGTACAAATTTTAGTCCTAAAAAGATAAGACTTTCTCTCAGCTTTATTGTATCAATAAGTGCATTTTGGATTTTGGTTTCAATTTCAGAAACTTTATCTTCTGACTCTTCTATAAGAATACTATCATGAATTGCACCTATTACTTTTAAACCATACTTTTTTCTCAAAATTTCGCAGGTTATTAAATTTATATCAGATGCAAAACCTTGGATAGGTGTGTTTTGAGCTCTTCTCTTTATTAAATTCTTTGTGTTTTCATCCATAAGATCTAAACTTTCAGGAAACCATCTTGGTCTTCCTGTAGGTACCAATACCACCCCTTTTTCAAGAGCTTCATTATGCATACGATTTATCCATGTCTTTGTGTTGGGATGCTTACTGTAAAAAACCTCTATTATCTCTCTTGCCTCCTCAATACCTATCTTTTCCTTCGAAGAAATACCCTCCTCACTTGCCCCATAAATTACAGCAAACGTTACTTTCTTAGCATTTTGTCTAAGTCTTGCTATGTTTTGATCTGTTTTTTTCTTTTCAACTATTTCTTCATAAGGAACTTTATATACATTTGAAGCATTGTAACTATGCATGTCAAGTTTATTGTTTATGGCAGTAATTAAGTTTTCGTCTTTAGAAAGCTCCGCAAGTATAGCCATCTCTATTTGACTATAATCTGCCATTATCAAACAGTTTCTAGGATCACTAACAAATACCTCTCTAAAATCTACAAGCACATTAAGCTTGCCTTCACATATTGGACATATGTCTTTTTCCTGATCAAAAGGAACCACATAACAATTTGTACAGCTTTTAAAAGGTTCTCTTGGAATCTGCTGAATGTTTGGATCACTACAAGAAAGCCTCCCAGTTGCTGTTTTAGTGGGATTGTATTTTGGATGAATTCTACCTGTTGCTAGGTTTATGTAAAAAGGATACTTTTCCAAATATCTAGATAATAAACCTTCATACTTGTAAACAGAATGGACATAAATTACAAGTTCCTTTAAACTTTTATCCTCTGCATTTTCATATACAAACTTTAAAGCCTCCTCTGAAATTGAAGGCTTGTTACTTTTCCCTGTTAACAAGATTTGACCTTTAGTTAACTCAAAAAGTATTTCTCTAAACTCATCTGTTCTTATGTTTTTGGTTCCTGTTTTTTTCTCTATTTTTTCAAGAAGTTGGTTTATGTAAAAATAAACCTTTTTCGTTAGTTCAATGTTTTTTTCTAGATCTATTTTTAACCCATTTAAATAAGCATGAACTGAAAAAGGAATAATTATTTTAGAAATAAACTCATTTGCACACTTTATAGCATGGGTAAGATTTACATCTGTATAACTATTGTAAACCTTTTTGTCTTTAAAAGTCTTAATTATCTCACTTTCTTTAAAATAAATAGCAAGTGTTTTAGCTGAGTCTAACGCATTATATAGAGAAAAATCTTTCAAAGATTGATTAGCTCTTTTAAAACTTTCTCTCTTTCCAACAAAACCTATAATAGAATCATGTAAATATCTCTTTTCAAGCTCTTCCAGAGCATGTGTGTTATATCCTAAAAGATAATCAAGAATATCAGTACCACTCCCAATTAACGGTTCTATTCCAAATTTCATTATAGAAAAAGATATCTCAAATTGAGGATTTTGAGCTATTCTATAAATAGCTCTCTCTGTAAGATACTTTCTTAAAATTTTCTCAGCCAGATTTTCATCTATCCTATAAACTTTTTCATATTCATTTATGAATTGCTCAACCTTAGCTAAAAATGAGATATAACTTGCTGTGACATCTTTTAAAAACCTACTTACCTTAACTTTAACCTCTAACTCACTTTTGCTAGTCAGTATTACATTTTCAATGTCCTCAATTACTTGAGAAATAAAACCATATTCTTGATATAAAAAAAATAACTTCATTTTTAAGCTTTCTCTTGTGTTTTTATCATAAGTACTTGAGATTTTGGAAATTTTTTCAACTATATAACTTGCTTCTTCTTTAAATTTGTCTATTTTATTAGCTATATAGTCTTTTATTTTATTCATCATAGTATAAGCTTTCACTGGAAAAGAAAATGAGTAAATCTCAGAGTTATTTTTGTAAGCAATCGAAACGTAAGCTATGTGAGACAACTCTGAAAAAGGATCTATACCAAGATTTGCTAACTTTATATCAAACTTTGGGAAAAATTCCCAACTAAAAGGTACAGTCTCATAATCAAAAGCTGTAATAACAGCATTGTTAGTTTGAAATAATGTTTTAAATTTTTTCCATTCTTCTAAAAGTTCTTCAGTTTGTGTGATAACCTTGGTAATAAATTTAAGATCTGAAACATTTGAATTAGCTTGATCAAGCTTACTAAGACTTAGATAACTGTTATAAGCAATCTTAAACGCATTTATCAAGTCATGTTCAAAAATTTTAAAATTTTTCATTCTATTTCTTATAACTGCTGAAGGGTGATACGTTACAAATACTTTCCCATACTTTGTTTGATAAGAACACCCTCTTAAGGCTTCAAGCTTTTTACTTGCTTCAGGAACCTCTAAAGCAACACTTGCACTTTTACCTAAAGCTACAATAAGAACAGGCTTGATTAGATTTAAATCATTTATGAGGTTTTTTTTACAAATATTAATCTCTTCAACACTTGGTGCCCTTATAGAGCCTCTTTTGTCAGTAGGTTTACATTTGCAAGCATTGGTAATCATGATTTTAAGATTTGAAAACTCAGGATTTTTATTTCTTATTGTGTTTATAATACTTCTTAAAAGTTTTCCAGCTTTGCCTACAAATGGCTTTATTTGTGCTTCTTCAGTCTCTCCTGGTGCCTCTCCTACAAATACAATGTAATAACCATCTGGTATAGGTCTAACAGTCTTTATGTGCTCGTAAAAAGTAAATCCCTCTATTTCCCAAGGAACCTTGACTTTGCCATTTAAAGGACATTTTACGCATAATCTCTCATCAACAAATTTTTGTAATTTATGCTCTTTTTCAAACATAGTTTTTACCCCTTACTTTTTTTTCATTTTGGTTTTTACTTAGACTTTGTTTTAGAAAATTTCTAAGACTTAATGTAGATACTCTTTACAGATGTTTAACCTTCTATATCCACAATACTTGCAAGCCCAGGATCCTTGATCTGGAGGAATAAAGACCCCTTTCCTTATACCATCTACTACCCTAACCACTCTTCTAAGAAGTCTCTTTATGTCTTCCTCAGTTCTCATAGATTCTAAACTAACTATACTTCCCATAGATGATTTATTGTGCGGTAAAATTAAGTTCTCCAATACCACTTTTTCAGGTAATCTACCTAACAATTCCCTAAATCCAAGAGCATAAATAGTTAACTGTTGAGATTTTTCAACTTCATCACTCCCTGGTCTTGACCTTCTGGTCTTTAAGTCTATAACTCTATTGTCTGTACTTACTAGATCTACATACCCTAAAACATAAACTCCCACTAATTTGTTAGGATCTATACTTAAATGCTTGTCTTCAAGAATCATCTCACGTGCTACTCTCTCAAGAGATAATAAAAACTCCTCCTCTACATACAGAGGGTCTAAATTAATCGCTTTTTGATTGTAATATACCCTTAATACCCTAATACCAGCATCCTTTAACTCACTCTTGATCTTGTCTTTCCCCTTTGCCATTTCATCATCATCAAGAAGCATCTCCTCTAAAAATAAATTCTCCAAAGTGTCACTATAAGTGTCTAACATTAACTCTAACTTGGGATTTTCCCTCTTTTCCTTCTTCTTTAAGTAAAAAACCTCAGTAGCCTGGTGTACAGCAGAACCTACAGCTACATTAGGAGTCGGAGGAATCTTAAGATTCTCTATATACCTGAAATAATACTGCAACCCACACCTTGAATAAGCATTAATCTTTTGAAACGATAACGTAAATTCATTTGCCATGACTTACCTCTCTTAGAAAATTCTTAGAAAATAATGTCATCTAAATCATCTAAATCATTTAAATCACCTAAATTTTCTAAATTCTCTAGACCTTCATCATTTTTAGATTTGCCCTCTTGTTCTCTACTTTCTTTTATAACATTTGCATGCTTTTTAATAATTGCATAAGCTAAATGATGTTTGTTTTTATTTAACGCTTCTATAACTTCAACAGCTTGGTAAAACGTAAAGTTTTTGAGTTCCTTAATATAAGGATCCTCAGAAGGATCAATACCAAGCTTTTCAAAATGCTTTTTCATGTGTTTCATAATTACATTTATCTGAGTCTCAGTAATAGGTTTTTTCCTTTTTACTCCCTCTAACTTTTTATCAAAAAATTCAACAACCTTGACTTCAAAATCTTTACCTTCTTTGTCTTCTTTCTTTTCTTTTACCTCTTTCTCTTCTCTTTTTTCTTTTTCTTCCTCTTCTTCTACACCATTTGCTATTTCTTGTGCCTCTTGAGTAGGATAAAATTCATCTTTTAAATCTTCTTCAATAGCTATCTCTTCCTCTTTTGCTATCTTTGGAATGTAAATGTTTAACAACTTTTTTTCTTCCTGTAACTCTATTTCGTTATATACCTCTTCAAATACAGTACCTTTTAAACTACCATATCTACGATCATAAACTAAACCTACTGTATAAATAGTCAATTGTTTATCTTGCACCAGAACTTTTTCAGGATTTATAGTTAGAAGAAAAGCCTTCTTAGGTAAAAGCCCTTGTCTGCTATACATTGTGAGTTGTGCCCAGATTGATGAAAGAGACCTTGTTGAAGTAGTGTTAAATACCCATACACCACCATATATATCTGCATCTCTAATAAAACAATTTAATCTCCCATAAAGTTTACATCTTTCTTCTCTTTCAGAAATAGTAAATGCCTGAGTATAATACTCACAAGGACATTCTACCATCACAAAACTTCCATCCTCCCTTAAACGCCTTGCCTTTTTTCCATCTCCCTTACACCAAATCTTTCCACCCCTTAAACGGACAAACCATGCTTGAAGATTAAGCTCAGGCGTTTTAAAAAGAAATACCACAGGAATCTTCGTAAGTTTATTAGGCTCCTCCCCAGTTACAGCAGCAACCTTCTCCATTAGCTCATAATCAATAATAAACTCACCATTCGCATCTCGAAAGTTTTTTGTAATCAAAAAATGGTCTAACTTCCGAGGATACTTAACCATTCTTCCATCTTCAGTAGTAGTCGTCCTTTTTTCACCAATCTTGATTCTACCCATCACTGGAAGAATTCTACGAAGTTTTTGACTTAAAAAATCATTTGCTAACATGATATTTGTGTTGATATTCGTGTTTTGATTTTGAATAATCATATTTTATACCTCCTTTAACTTTTTTTTCACTTGGTTTAGACCTTTATAATTTTTTATTTAAGTCTTCTATAACCTTTTTTATCTCACCTGTAATAAGTTCTGCTATATCTGATAAAACTTCAGCTAGTCTTAAATCAACTTGCCATCTTAGTTTTTTTCTTGCAATACACATGTGCTTTATTACAGTAAATAACATTCCTATTACATTGCTGTTAGGTATTGCCACATAAATGTCTGTATTTATATTTTGCCTTATTATTGCTTCCTTTTGTTCATGGTTTTCATTAAAATTTCTCCATGCTTCAAGATTGTTTTCATTAGCAAAAGAATAAACTGTCCCTAACTTGTTCCAACTAGTTATAGCTAGAGTATGAATCTGAGTTTCTAAATTTTTTATTTCCTCCCTAGTTAGTTTTTTACTTAAAAAAGCATTAATTGCCCTTGCAAAAAGTCTGTTTAAAGTAATAACATGATGTAAAGTTTTCCTAGGAGGACGAATTAGAACTATACTGTCTGGATCTTTTATCATTTTTAACAACATTTCTGCTCTGTTTGAAGTTTCTCTTCTTTTTTTGAAAGCTCCTATAGAAGTTTTTATAGGAAAAACGTCGTTCTCAGGTTCACTTAAAAAAATTTGATCTTTGCTCTTAGGTTCATCCATTTTTTTTACCTCCTATTTGCAAACTTTGATTATTTGTATAATAAGTGTGTATTTGCCTCAATTATCGGATTGTAACTTTCTTTTATATTTGATGCTACTCCGTATGGGTCTACAACTATCTCTTTGTTGCTTTCTACATTAACAACAACATAGGCTAGCTTTGTAAGCTTTGCTGCAAGTTTTATGTTTACATAGTCTTTCCACAAAAACCTAGGCATGTCTTGCTCTTTTAAATATATGGTTATTTTGTTCAAATGTGGTTCATATAAATAGTCAACAATATTCTCTATTGGAGAAGGTAAAAGTGCGTTGATAACAAAACTTAGAGGTAAAGATTTTTCTTTTTCAGGAATATCATTTACCCCAGCTGGAATGAAAAAAGGTATAGGTACATGTTTTTTTAAGTCAGGAAGATAAGGTTTAAGAATTTCAACTATCTGGGAAACACTTAACAACCCAGCTTCTCCCCAAACACCTACTTTAGATATATGTGATTTTCTCAGTGCCGCTGCTCGACTAAAAAATATGCCATATCGTTTTCTAATTTCTTCAGGAATAGTTAATTTGAGTACGTTTATTATATGAGAAGGAACTTTTTGACTTACTTTAGGATACTTTCCTATAAACTCACCTAAATAAGCCGCCAGGATAATATCTCCAGGTTTGTGCTCTTTTATAGAATGAAACTTCTCAAGAAGAAAATATAAAGGATACCTTCCCTTCTCCACCTCATACAAACTTAAAAGATAAAAATCTTTGTCAGGCTCTGCTTTCTCAACTTTAAAAATATAAGTCTCACCCTTAATCATGCCCCTTTCTCCAACTTTTTTGTTTCTTTTTATATATTTAGATTCTAAATATATTTAGATTAGAAAAAGAGATAGTTCTTTATTTCAAAAAAGTTGGACTCTCTTTTTTTAGAATTTTAGTCTATCTAAATTTATAAACAGATACCTTAAAAAGAGGGTAAAAAACTGGAGAGGGAAAATATGAAGTTAAGTAAAAGGTCAGGCACTATAATCAATGTAAAAAGGTACAAAGACGGTTTGGTTTTTATTTTACATTCAGGAAGAAAGATTTTTGTTCCATCTTACCTTTTACAAAAGAAATTTCCAAATCTTAAGAACTTAACCGATTATGAGCGATTGTCTTATCTTGCTGGTTTGGGTATTACAGCTCATGGACATAGAATAAATTGGTATGGTGGTAAGTTTAGAAACTACATTAAAGCAACAACACTTCAGTTTCATGATACTCAGCTAGAGCATTTAGATAGAACCTCTTTAACTCAGGAAGAAGCAAAAGAAAGAGTCAAAAAAATCCTTTCAGCAGCAAAACTAGATTCTTTTTTGAATGAGAATAATATATCTCAGTTAATACTAAGTCCAGCCTTGGTTTTTGATTTAGCCAAGAAACAAAAGGTTTCTTTTCCTGTTGCCTTGTCCATATATAAACTTTTATCAAACAGTTCAGTACTTCCAACAAATGCTATAGTACCCTGTGTCTCTTATCTCATTGAAGAAGAATATAAAGAGAAAAGAAAACTATACTTAAGCCTAAAAGAAATATTAGCTAAAATCTCATCTTTATTTTTGGTTGTAAGGAACATTCCAGATTTTCAAAAGATCCTAGAAACAAATTTTGTGCCCTTTAAAATTGAAAAAAAACGTTATTACACCACAATACCTTTTTGGTTTAGAGTAAAAGCCATAATTCTTTTTATCTGTAAGTCTTTAGGCATAAGCTGTAACATCAATGAATACGTAAAAAACTTTTTTGTTAAAGGCAAAGTGTGTGAAATGAAAAATGTACCTGTATTGAAAGAAGTTAATTTGAGTGCTGTGTATAACTTGCTTAGAGAAAAGAGAATAATAGCAATAATTGGAACTGGTGGAGTTGGAAAAACAACATTAGCAAAAAAACTTAGTGAGTGTCTAAAAGCTGAATTTAGAAATACTGTATCCTGTGCATTGGCAGGAAAAGCTTCAAGAAATTTCTATGACGGAATTACTATTCAAAAAATCTTCAGTAATCCAAAGCTTTTGAAAGGAGTAGATTGTCTTTTTATTGATGAGGCATCAACTCTTGATGTGTTAAGGTTTTCAGGATTAATCAGTTTACTTAGAAAAACAAAAGAAGAGAGCAAAATTGTTTTATTAGGGGATCTAAAACAAAATCCTCCACCTGAAGGAGTTGAAGTTTTTTCAACTATTGTGTTACCTCTTCTTAGCAAGGTAGGAGCAGTGGTAAAGTTGGAAAAAGTTTATAGATATAAAAAACGAGAAATTTTTGTGTATGTATTTAAAACCGAGAACCAGCTTAGAAATAAGTTAGAATTCTTGTTGAGGGAACTTGAAAAAAGGGGTTATTCCTGGATGATAGCAACAGCTTACCATGATTTGCCTCTTGGTACAAAAGAACTAAACACATTAGCTAAACAGGTCTTAAACAAAGAGGAAGACCTTAGCATAGGAGATAAAGTTATAGTAGTTAAAAACATAAGAGATAGTTTAGGACAAATAATAGCAGCAAGAGGAGATATAGGTTATATCAGCGATATAATAGGAGAAAATGAGGTTTCAATTTGTATAAAAAATAAAGATGTGGATGAAGAAGTTAGAATTAAAAAAGATGCAATAGCCTTAGCTTATGCTCTCGAATACTATACTGTCCAAGGCTCAGAATGTGATTTTTGTGTGGTTATTTTACCAGATACACATATCATACACAAAAAAGATTTTTTAAAAAAATGGCATACAGTTACAACAAGAGCAAGAGAAGGAACAATAGTACTTTGTCTGCAAAATACTCAGAAATCTTTGAAAAAAATTCTAAAGGACGATAATGCAGAGCTAGAAATTCATTACGAAAGAGATAATAAACAATAAGATTTGCATTTAAGAATTAACAACAGTATCAAGATTTTGCTCACTTTGGCTTTGTAAAAAGCTCTCCTGTTCTTTTATCCAATTCTGAATGACAGAATCAACTTCTTTGAAATAAATCACTGTGTCATTCCAAATGTTTTTAAATTTGGTAATTCGCAAGTCATTACTAATTGGCTTGTTATTAATTATTATTTGCAACAATGTGTCAAGATTTTTTCTAAGAGTGTCTACAATACTTTCTAAGGAGTCAAAAGAAGTAGCTTTGCTTAGAATACTAAGTAAACTGTTAACCTTCTCAGTGAGTCTGTTTTTTTCAGCAGTTAGTATTGCTAAATTGCTTTTCTCTTTTTCTAGTTCTACTCTTATTGCTTCGTATTTGTTTTTTTCAGTCTCTACTTGTTTTTTAAATTCCTCTAACCTTTGTCTATATCTAGCTTCAATTTCTGCTTTTTCTTTTTCCAAATCTTCTTGCTCTTTTTTGAATTTTTCTTTATACTCTTCTAGTACTTCTTTAAATGTTTCACCATATTCTAGTACTTTTGTAGCCTTTATTTTTCTTAATTCGCTTTCAAGTTTAGCTATTTTGTTTTCATACTCTTGTTTTAGCCTTTCTTCAATCTTTTCTTTTAAATTTTTGCCTTTTTTTATTAAGTGCTGGTATTCTTTGTCTAATTGATTATATTGCTTTTCATATTGCTTAAGCTGTTCTTTTAAGTACATTAATTCTTTTTCCTTCTCCTGTAGCTCTTGCGTTTTAGCCTCAAGATCTAATTCGTAAATCTGTCTTAATTCTTGTTTTATTTGCCTTTTTAACTCTTCAACATTATTGCTGTGAGTTTGGTTTATAGAAGAATTAATAGAAGTGTCAATAAGCCTTTTAGCTAATTGAAAATTTAAGTCTAAACTACTTGCTTTTTTTAGGTTTGAATAAAAACCTATTACCTCAGTTAAGTGTTTTGCTGTTAAATTTTGCTGGATAGAAGGATTTTGACTTTCATTTAGTTTTAAAATTGAGTAAGTTTTTTGAATTAGATGCCTCTTTAGATATTTAAAATAATGGTTCCTTTCCTCATCTTTCAGCTTCCTAACATTGTTCTCAAGATGCCTTCTGTATAGTTCAATATCCATCTGTACCAGAGTTCCAAAATTGTCTTGTTGCTCAGGATCTAATTCCTTTATAGCTTCCTCATTTATCAAAAGAGCTGGAACAATGTCTACACCAAGCTCTAGGAGAACTCTTAGTCTGTTTCTTCCGTCAATCAAGCGATATTTCTTTCCAATCTTTTGAAGAACAAGGGGATAAATCAGTCCCAAATTAAGAATACTATCTTTTAGCTTTTTATATTCTTCCTCAGGTAGACTCTCAAAATAACCATCATCTACGACTATGTCTTCTGTATTAATAAAAAAGAGTTTATCAGCAAAAACTAAGTTTGTACTCTTTCTTTCCATACCTCTTCCCCCTCCTTCACATTTTCTTCCTGAGAAGTTTCATTGCGACTTTGTTCGTCTGGTTTGGTAAGTGTATTTGCGTTACTTATATCAGAGAAGTTTATTTCTTCTACATATTCTAAAATGGTTTCATAAATTAGTTTGTAAAGTTCAGGAGTACTCTTTTTTATGTTTAGTCTTTTCTCAACCTCCCTTTTTATCTTTAAGAAAGTTTCTATTTCTCTTACTTCTCTTGAGAAAAGTTCAGCCAGAGCTAGATGATAATGGACTTGTCTTTTTAATCTCCAGGCTGTGCGATGAAGATATCTTGTATTTGTATTGGGATTAAAACTAATTGAAGCATAATGCCAGTTTTCTCTTACTATTTCTCTAATGAGTGCTCTTTTTTTGAGAATTAAATCTATATGTTCTGATAATACTTCATAAATAGGAATGTCTTCCTTCTTTTTTATGTATTCTTTGTAATGTTTGTTTAGTGTTTCTTCATCTAAAAACAACTTAAGTTCTTTAGGGCTTAAATAAAACCTAGGATACATGTTTCACCTCCGTTTTGTTAAAATTTTTTAGAATTGAATCAATTTCGTTGATTATAGACCTCTTTGTTGAAGAGTTTTCTATAGATTCTTCATCAAAATCATAAACTAATGAATCAAAAAGAGAGCTGCTCATATCATAGTAATCGCACTCTTCTGGATCAACTAGATACTTAGAATCTTTTTGGTTTCCATTGTTATTAAGTAAATCTTCTAAATAAACCTCTTTTCTATATGAAACGCTAGGTAACCTATGTCTTTTTGAGTTTTTAGTGCTTAAATAAAACTCTTTTTCACTAAGCTTATAACCTCCATCTGAACTCTTAATATATCTTTCGATCCTATTTGCTCCCATGTTTATGTAATTTGTAAAAACTTGCATAACTGATTTTCTAAGAATATTTGCAAGATGTGAAGGATTTTGGATTTTACGTTTTTTAGGATCTAAATTTTTTATAGCTTTAATTACTTCGCATGAAATTTCTTGTTTTACATCTTCTTCATCTATAACAGGAAAGTTGTAGTTTATAATCTTTTCAAGTTTACCACTCAACTTGAACTCTCTGAAATATTTTTCAACTAGTTTTTGAATAATATTTTCCTTCCCAAAGTTCTCAAAAAGATCTAAATCCAGATCCTGACTATTATCTATGTCCTTTTTTAACCTAACCATTTTTTCCTCCTATTTATATTATTTTTAGATTTTTTAGATTTCGTTTTGAGTACCTGACTTTTTTTGAAAAATCTTAAACGAATCATATTACACAATAAGTTTTTTGTCAATAAGTAATTTTCATATGTAGTAGACCATTATTCTTTTTTTTTTGAAGATACAAAAATATGATATTAATAATATCGACCTTAAATGTCGTTTCGATAAACCTCAAGATTATATATGTAAACAAGAATATGTAAAAATCTTATCTCGCAACTAAGAGATAAGATTTTGGAGTACTCCCCCTTAAAAATCTTATCTCGTAACTAAGAGATAACATTTTGAAATACCCCCCTTTAAAAATGTTATCTCGTAACTACGAGATAACATTTTGGAGTATCCCCCTTTAAAAATCTTACTTCCAAAGTTGGAAGTAAGATTTTGGAGAGGTATAATGGTACATTTTTGGCTAGGTATAATTTATAGTTTCACGTCAGATTCGAGATTTGCCAAGATTACTTGGTAGTAAACTACATAAATTGAGACTTCGAATAGTTGAGATAGATGTTCTATAGATGTTACTTTCTTTGTATAAATCAAATTCTTTAGCACAGAGGTTGGTACTAGAGTTTCACCAGCGAAGCTATTAGCTTCTATTTCGTATTTCCATTTGGCTGTGTTTATATAAAATTTATTTGTAGGGTTTAAATGTTTTAAAAAAATGTGCCCTAATTCATGTGCTATAACAAACCTGTTTCTTGTTTTGGGTTCATTTCTATTTACACAGATTAAATATTCTGTTTCCGAAAAGAAATCTTTATAAAACTGTGGGATGTTTATGGTATATCCAGAATTTATTATGTCCAAATAAATTACTTCAGCCTTGGCTTTCTTGAGGTATACGTCTAAATCAATAGGGTAGCTACTTATTATACGATTTCCTAATATTTTCCTGACTTTTCTAGCTATTAAAACACCTTTCCATACTTGTTTTTTATAATTGGAAAAGATTTTTTTTATGTATTCTTTGAAATCTTCTAAAGAGTTATTAAATAGAGTTTCACCTATTTTTTCTATACTCATTGTAAAAACATAGGCATTACAAAGTATAACTTTGTTAGTTTAAAAAGTCTGCCCTTGCTCCAAGTAAGCGTTAATTAGAGCTAGAAGTGCATTGAAAACTTTTTCTCTATCCTTGTCCTCTATCTGATAATACATGGAAAGTATCTTTTTTGCCTTTGAATCTTTTGCAAGATAATAAAAGTATTCTGTTTTTACTGGAATAAAAGGAGCAATATAACGTTCAGGAGATTTTCCTAAGGCATGTGCTATTTTTTCAAGTTCTTGAATCTCAGGCATTTGTTCACATAAAAGTATTTTGTTCATCCTCTCATAATGAATACCCGCTAGCTCAGCTAGTATTCTGGTGTCTATTTTCTTTTGTTTCATATCATGCATGATTATCCTTGTAACCGTAATCAAAATGTTTGATATCTCTTCTTCAAGGTCTTTGCTTTCAATTTGTTTTTCTCTTTTTTCTTTCTTCTTTTCTTTTTCCGCTTTGTATAATTCTAGCAGCTTATTTTCAATTTCTTCTTTTTCTTCATCACTACTTGCATAAAATTCAGCTATTTTTTTCAGTAAACCAGTATTTGGTATACATTTTCCACCTTCATAAAGTAAATACATTCTGGTACTTATTCCTAACTTTTTTGCAAGATCTACTTGTGTAATTCTATTTCCCTTTGTAAATCTTAGCTCTCTTAAATAAACCCCAAGTTTGTTTCGAGGTGTTATCATCTCTTCCCCTTTTTGTAAAAAATTTTTTCACTATTTTACACCTTCTTTGATATAAAACAAAGAATTAAGAAAGAAACTTTTTTAAAATTATAAATGAGATGAGATATATTATAGCTGGAATAGATACAGGAATAAATTTTTCTCTTGCTCTGGTGATTATTGATTGTTTTTTTACCAATGATTTTTTCACTTCTTTATTTTTTGATGTATGTAAAAAGCGTTTATCAAAAATATTGACACCTGAAAAGAAGAAAAAAATTATGTCTTATATTTTTTCAGATGAGTATTTTCTTAAAAAATTTTCAATTAATTTTGCTGAAGTGTATAATGTGAAAAAATATAAAAACAAAACATTGGAACAAGATGTTTATTTCACTTTTTCTGAGAAACTTTATGCAGACATTACTAATAATGTCTCTCCTTCTTTAGTTACGATAGAAGACTTTTTGTTCTTTAACCTAAGCAAAGAAAAAGCTAATAACTACAATATTCGCATAGCCAGTTGGTATACCGTAGCAAAAATGCAAAACTTTATAGGTTACCTATCTGGGTACCTTAGAGCTAAGGGATTAAAAATAAAACTTGTAAAACCACGATCTTGGAAAAGTATAGTTAATCCCTATCACGAAAAACTTGCTACAAAATTTGAGCAAATTGCTAAAGTAAATAAGAATAAAAGATCTCACCTTATCTCAGCTTTAGGAATTGCTTTAAGCTCAATTCCTGATGTAATTTTATCTCAGATTGATGTGATTTGATAGACTTAAACAAACTTAACTAGAGATTTTTGTATAAAGAATTTTTACTACATTCAGATAATCTTTATTACCTTTTGCAATTTCATCTAAAGATTCTTCCATTTTTGCAGTGAAGTTAACATCAAACAATTCAGGATATTTCTTTATAAGAAGTTCACAAACTTGGATTCCCAACTCGGTTGGAACAAATTTTTTGTCTTTATCTTTTGTTACATATTTTCTTCTTTGTAAAATATCCAGAATAGTTGCGTAAGTTGAAGGTCTTCCAATTCCGTGTTTCTCAAGGCTTTTTATAAGGCTTGCTTCATCGTATCTTGTTGGAGGCTCTGTAAAATGTTGGTTGGGTGTGATTTTAAATGGAGAAAGTAGTTCTCCAATTTGTAGAGGTGGTAATTTGCTGGTTTTATCTATTTTTTCTTCATCGTAAATTTTTAAATAACCATCAAATTTAAGTACTTTATTTACAGACTGAAAGGTGTAATTTTTTGCAGTTAGCTCAATGATTATATTTTTAAATATAGCTTGAGTCATTTGGGATGCTATGAATCTTTCAAATATTAATTTGTAAAGCTTTGCTTGGTTTAAGTCTAATTCTTTAAGAACTTTATTTATATCAAATCTTGCTGGTCGTATTGCTTCATGGGCTTCTTGAGTAAATTTGGATTTAGTTTCAAACTGACGAGTGTATTGGTATTTTTCCCCAAAAGTTTTAACAATATAGTTTTTAGCCTTTTCCAAGGCATGTTCGGAAACATGCACAGAATCGGTTCTTATGTAAGTGATATATCCTTTTTCATATAGTTCCTGAGCTATTTTCATAGTGAATTCTGCTTTCCATCCAAACTTTTTCCAGGAGACTTGTTGTAAGGTAGATGTGGTAAATGGAGGAGGTGGTTCTTTTTTTATGGTTTTTTCTTTTACATTTGAAACTCTAAAAAGAACACCTTTAAGGTCTTTTACTACTTCTTCAGCATCATTTTTGGTTTTTATAGCAAACTTTTCTAAAAACTTATTGTTTATCTTTTTCAAAATTGCAGAAAAATTTATACCCTCTTTTACAAAAGAGGCAGTTATTGTCCAATATTCTTGAGCAACAAAATTCTTTATTTCTTTTTCTCTTTCTACAATTAACCTTAAAGCTACACTTTGAACTCTACCAGCAGAGAGAAAGGGAGCAATCTCTTTCCAAAGAAGAGGAGATATAAGATAACCTATTAGTCTGTCTGAAACTCTTCTTGCGATTTGAGCTGAAACTAGATTATAATCAATATGTCTTGGGTTGGTAAGAGCCTCTTTTATAGCCTCTTTGGTAATTTCATGAAAAGTTATTCTTTTAAATTTATGTGTAAATGGTTTTAGAATCTCAGCTATATGCCAAGCAATTGCTTCACCTTCACGGTCAGGGTCAGTAGCAAAGTAGACTATACTAGCCTTTTTTATTTCTTCCCGAAGGGTGTTTATTGTTTTTTTGGCTTTAGGAATAATCACAAATTTTGGAGTAAAACCGTTCTTTAAGTCAATTCCAAGTTCTTTTTCAGGAAGATCTCTTACATGCCCAAGAGTGGCTATGACTTTAAATTCAGAACCTAAGTATTTTTTGATAGTAGATGCCTTAGTAGGACTTTCAACAATTAGAAGTTTCACGCTTGTTTTATATTTTAGACCTTGCAGTTTCTTTCTTCAAGGTCCCCCACCACCCACTTTTTACGTGGGGGTGGGGACCTTGTAATTTTCGTAAAATAATTGGCATGAAATTATATTGATGGTAGTTCAAGTTTTTGTAAAAAATGTTACAAAAATGTAATTAAAAAGATGAAACATCTTTATATTTTGGTTTAACATGATCTGGTTTGTGACTTTTGTTTCCATGGCTACCCTCCTTATACTTTTTTTTGTATCCTGGTTATTTTTTTAAGACTTTCTTTTTTTGAAAGTACCTAGTAACTAATTTCCTTTTTTTTGTTGTTTTTTCATATAATATGATTTCTAATAACTTTATCTAGAAGCTTTTTTAAAATTGAAAAAGGGGGTCATTATGGACAGAAAGTTTTTAATTTTAATCGTGTCAATTGTAATGTTGATTTTTACTTATTTTACAGGATTAGCTTTAGCAATTAAGTGTGATAAAGAGAGTTTTGAAAACTTATTAAAAGCAGTATATGGTGCTGAAGAAAGAGATATTGAATATAAAGTTATCTCTGTAGAAAGATTTGCGGATTTAGATTTTTGTGAAGCAGTTTATATAGTTGAACCTTTTGTAAAAGATCCTAGAGTTCCTGTTTTTAAAAACATCGCATATTTTAGAGACAATTATCTAATCTTTGGTGCTTTGATTAAAGTAGAAGGAGAAAAAGTAGTTCAGGTTACAAATGATAAATTTAGAGAAATCAATAAAGAAATAATAGACCAACTGGAAAAAACAAGAATGCAAGGGGAATCTAAACAAGAGGAAATTAAAGAATATGCAAAAAAACATTTTGATGAGTTTAAAAAGAAAGCAGATGTAGTTTGGGGAAAAGAAGCAAAAGCTGAGATAATTAGTTTTATTGATCCAAAGTGTCCTCATTGTGAGGAAATGAAGAATCTGATTTTAAAAAAGACAAAGGAAAACAAAGTTAAGGCTTACTTTATATTTGCTCCAGTTTTGGGAGAGGAGAGCGTAAAAATAGCTACGAGTGTTCTTTGTGATAAGAAAACAAATGAGGAAAAATTAAAAGCTTACACAGAGAAATATATTTCAAAACCATGTGATAAGGGTTTAAAGAAGATAGAGGAAAACATACAAATAGCTAAGTCTTTGGGTTTCAGAGGGGTTCCATTTAATTTACTAAAAAAAGGAGAATCAATAGAAATGATTACAGGTGCCTTACCAGAAGAGGTTTTTGATAATCTTCTCAAATAGGTTTTGATTTATGAGGGTGTTGTTAGTTATTTTTAGTTGTTTGCTTTTAGTTTCTTGCTCAGGGCTAACTGATAAATCCTACAGTGTTAGGTCTGAGTTCCAGACGCTTTTTAAAAATGTAAACGTAGTTGAGGTAAAAGAATCTGAAATACCTAATGTTTATGAAATATATTATGTGGGAGAAAACACAGGAATGCTTTATTTTTATCCTGAGAAAAAGATTCTTATTTTTGGGGAATTGTGGGACATCAATGGGACTTCTATTACTGGAGAGAAGTTACTAAAGTTTTTTGAAAAACAGGCTGGAACAAACAAAAAGGCAGGAGGTAAATAAGGTGGAAAGTATGGAAGAAAAAAAACAATTAAAAACTGAAAATGAGGATGGTAAGGAAAGAGTAACTAAAAAAGATACTTCCCCACAGGGAAATTCTTGGAAGGTGATTTTAATCAGTTGTTTGATAAATATAGTTATAACTTTGTTTATTTTACATGTTTATGTAGAAAAACGTATACCAAACATAGCTGTAGTAGACTTATCAGGCTACCTGGTAGGGCTAAGAAACCTATACTTACAAGGTAAGATTAATCAAGAGGAAGCCAAAAGAAAGCTTGATGAGGCAATAGCTATCATTCAGAATGAGGGTAAAAATAAGATTATTTTATCAGCAGAGGTAGTTTTAGGTAAAAACAACAAAGTTAAAATGGTTCAGCTTCCACAGCTTCCACAAGAAGCTTATCAATTTGACCTTAAAAAGGCTCTACAAGAACTTCGATTACAGAGCCAAAATGAGAAGGCTAGAGAAAAGTAAATTAGTTTTAGCCATTTTTTTTATAGTGTTATCTTTGTGTGTAATGAATTTTCTTTGTAAAAAACTAGTTTTTTCGGTAGGCAGAAGTGTGCCGTATCACCTTTTTATAAAGGTTGATGGAGAACCAAGTCTTTATGATTTTGTTTTAGTTAAAAGTTCAGAATCAGATAAGATAGCGAAGGGTAATCTTCTTACAAAGAGGGTTATGTGTACAGAAGGAATGTATTTGAAAGTGTCTGGTCTTGACTATTATTGTTGTAATTCTGAAGAAGCAGACTGGAACAATTGTATATATATAGGAAGAGCAAAATTAAGGTCAAGAAAAGGAGAAAAG
Source organism: uncultured Thermodesulfobacterium sp. (assembly GCA_938091335.1). GTDB lineage: Bacteria > Desulfobacterota > Thermodesulfobacteria > Thermodesulfobacteriales > Thermodesulfobacteriaceae > Thermodesulfobacterium. Next base: position 74,436 of record CALLJG010000008.1, on the reverse strand, counting down.
GTTACACCATTTAAGCCCTGTACGAATTTAAGTGAGAACGCAATTTGTGTAATTTCTGTTCCTAAAGATAGTTATTTTTTAGCTACATCACATCCAGACAGTTATGATTCTCGCTACATAGGATTTATAAACAAAAAAGATGTACTTTCTAAATTAAGCCCTATTTGGTAAAAAGATGGTGTGGAGATTTTTATTGGTTTTAATTTGTTTTTTTATTAGCGTAAGTGTTTTACAAGGAAAAACTGATGAAACTGGAACTGGTTCTGTGTTAAGTACAAATTCTTCTTCTTTTTACGATACCCCTTCTGGCAAAAGGGGTTGGTGGTGGTATGAAACTGAAAAAAATATTAAGTCCGAGAAAAAAGAAAAAGATGATGAAGTAAAAAGGGAAAAAGCAGAAAAACAATTGCAAGAAAAACAAAAAGAATTTAAGGAAGAAGTAAAGCCCTTAACTGAGTACACTTATGAGGAATTATTGTACATGGAGCCTAAAAAATTTAGAGAACTTTTTAATTACTATCTAGAGCGTGCAATAGCTCAGCCGACTGAAGAAAATCTATTTTACTATTTCAATTTGGTAGATGTTGCTAGAAAAAAAGCTGCACTTTTTTCATATATGTATGATTACACAATGCAAAAATATGCTCAGTATCTTCCAACAACTGTATATCCAGTATCAGTACCAGGAATAGAGGCAAGGATTGAGAGACAAAAGGATGAGATATTGAAATATGTCCTAGGTAAAAAGAATGACTATGGTCTTATTGTGTTTATTCAACCAGGATGTCCTTATTGTGAAGCACAGATACGGATTTTAGATCGTGCAAGCATTGATGGAATAAACATAAAATATGTTGATATAACCAGGTATCCAGAATCGATTAGCAAATTTGGTATAGAAGTGACACCTACTATTATTATAGTTCACAGAAACGGACAATATTTAACAATTGGAAGTGGTGTCCAAGCTTTAGATACAATTTACTTTGCTATATATAGAGCGTTAAGGATTTTCGAAGGAGAAGATCCAGCAAGAGCAACTATTTATGAGTTTCAGAGGTTAACCCCACTTGATCCTTATGAACCTCCACCATTATGGAGAAAAAAAGGAAAAATAAAATAACACAAGGGGTGAAATAGATGTTAAAACTTTTAAAATCAAAACTTTGTTCTTTTGCAAATGTAATAGGATTAGTGCCTGATGATGATGAGAAAGAAGCTTTAACTAAAACTGAATTAAAAAGGTTATGGTATAGAAATGCTTTTTCAAAGTATTTAGTCTATGGTTTTTATGATGAAGAGCTTGGTGTTTATTACAACTTAGATGATACAGTAGGGATTCTTTTTGAATGTACGCCTTTACTTTTTGCTTCAGAGCAAAGTCTTGGGTTTCTGCAAAATTTGTTAAAAGCTATATATCCAGAGGGTTCTATCATACAATTTATTTGCTATGCAGATCCTTACGTGGATCATCTTTTAAGTGCATATATAAAAGATAAAAACAGTCCTAAAATTCCTTCTTTTATCGAAAAAGCATATTTATCTTTGGTAGAATTTTACAAAAGAGGACCTTTTGGCATGCCTGTTCGTAACTTTAGATTATTTGTTTCTTTGAAAATTCCAGCAAAGTCTGTAACAGTAGATAGAGTGAAAGAGATAAGTTCTAATTTTGAGGAAAATTTAAATGCATCGGGTTTGTATGCAATGAGAACTGAACCTCATGTATTGCTGTCTATGTTAAGAAGAATGCTTAATGATGAATTTTGTGAAGATATTATTTTTGAATGGACACCGCACACTACGTTAAGTAAACAAATTATATTAGCTGAAACAGAGATAAAGAGAGAAGGAAAAACTTTAAAAGTAGGTAACAAGTATTTTAGATGTTTATCACCTAAGTCTTTACCTGTTAGTATTAATTTTTTGTTTGCAAATTATGCGACAGGAAGTTACGACGGGGTAGCAGGGGATGGTGCTCAGATAACATCTCCGTTTTTTGTTGTTTTTTCAATAGTTCTTGAAAATCAAAGGGTAGATATACATACTAAAGCAAACTTGATATTTACTCAACAGAGTTTTGGCTCATTTATTATGTCATTACAGAGGAAAAAAGAAGAATATGTATGGGCAATTGATGAAATAGAAAGAGGGGAAATTTTTTATCCATGTTTTATGAATTTGTGGGTTTACGATACAGATAAAGAAAGGGTAGAAAAGGCAGTATATAAAGCAAAAAGAATTTGGGAAGGATTAGGATGTGTAATGCAAGAAGAGACATTTATAAATTTACCTTTGTTTTTTTACAGTTTACCTTTTGGATTTATAAATGACAAAAAGAGCCTGATGTTTCTGGATAGACATTTTGTACTTCCCACCAAGGCAATTTCAGTTATGTTACCAACACAGACAGATGGTGTTGGAATGTATGAACCTAATATGCTTTTCCTTGGAAGAAAGGGACAGATATTAGGTATTGACATATTTTCTAGAAGAAATCCAAATTACAATTTTATAATAGTGGCCCCATCTGGTAAAGGTAAATCTTTTACTGCAAATTATTTAATTACTAATACTTATGGAGCAGGTGTTAAAGTTAGAATAATAGATGTTGGGCGAAGCTATAAAAAACTATGCAACATGTTTAAAGGAAAATTTATAGATTTTCATCCAGAAGCTGACATTTGTATTAATTTTTTTGAAACAATCAGAGATCCAGATAGAGACATTCCTATAATTGCACACATACTAGCACATATGGCAGCAGTTTATACAGGAGAGCTACCAGGTAGAACAACAGTAGAAAGTGCTGTTAGTATCTTAGTTTCAACAGTGAGAGCTTTGTATCAAATGAAAGGTAACGAGACAACGTTAGATGATGTGTATGACTATTTAGCTAATTTTACCAAATATTTTGATGATTATGATTTGATATGTAGCGAAGAGAAGCCTTATTGTGAAGAAGATTTTGGTTTAGCTGCAACGCATCTAGCTTTTAATCTGAGAAAGTATACAAGCTTTGGCGCGTATGGAAAGTGGTTCGTAGGTAAAAATACATTTGATATTAAGCAAGATGATTTTGTGGTGCTTGAGCTTGAACATTTAAAGGGTTTAAAAGATTTGTTTGAGGTTATAGTGTTAGTGATTTTACACGCTGTGATGCAAGATTTATATCTCTCTAAAAGAGAGAAACCTACTCTTATTTTACTAGATGAGGCTTGGCAATTTTTGCAGGATACAAAAGCATTTCAAGAGCTTGTGGAAGAAGGTTACAGACGGGCAAGGAAATATTATGGAAGTTTTGGAGTAATAACACAAAGCATTTTAGACTTTGAACAATTTGGTAGAGTGGGGCAAGTAATTCTTTCTAATTCTTCGTTCAAATTTTTTCTAGAGTCTTCAGATTTTCACAAAGCAAGAGAAAAGAAACTTCTTCCGATAGACGATGACTTTGTATTTAATCTAATGACTACTGTAAAATATAATGCACCTAAGTATTCGGAGTTGTTTATGATTAGCGAAAGATTTGGTTATAGTGTATTAAGATTGACAGTTGACCCTTATTCGTACTATGTCTATACTTCTGATCCTTACGAAGTGGCAGAAATAGAAGAGTTGGTACATTCTGGAATGAGTTATGAAGAAGCAATTAACTATATGGTGGAAAAAAACAAAAAAGAATGAAAGTATTGACAATTATTATATTAGTGTTTTTAGGTATTAATTTAGGTTTATGTGGTGATATTGAAGAAAAGAAAACTCAAGCAAAAGAATCAGCACAAAATGTATATCAAAGTTTTCAAAGTACAGTAAGTTCAGCTGGAATCTTAAAGGAAAGATATATTAATCCTCTTATCAGCAATGCTACAATGACAACAATAGATCAATCAAAGAGTTTTACAGCTCAATTGTTATGTCCAGCATCTGGCGAGTTTTTGACAATTATGGCTCAACCGACTGCTACAGGTGATTTAAATGTATTGGTGTTTTATGATACTAACCATGATGGAAGAATGGATATGCAATTTAATATAAACAACATTTCGATAATATGTGCGAATGGATATGGTGTATGTGATCCTGGAACACTTCAAGGATGTACTTATTATACTCTAAGTTATGATACCTCATCTAAGCAGCTTAAGGTTCAGGAAGTAGATTTGACTTCTTTAGGTGGTTGTTATTGTATAAATAATTTCTGTGGTCAGGATTTATTTTGGAGAAATATGAACTATACCTTGGTTACTTTAGGAGGCATGATAGCTCAAGCGTTTCAAAGGGAAGATAGGTCTCTTGTTATATCTGATTCAAGAATTGAAGGAACAACAATTAAGTTTTATGCACAAAGTTTATCTGAATGTTCTCAAGTAGGGGGAAGTTCTGCAGTGAAGGGTTTAACTCAGCTATACGATACTCCTTCTCTTATATCAGGTTTAGCATCTTATACATATGAGACAGAAAGTGAAAGAAGTGGTAGTCCAGCTTATTTGGTAACTCAGATGGCTTCTAAAATAGGTGAATCTTATGAGATCCAAAGTTGTGTAATAAAAAAAGTTGTTAAAGAAAAAAGGTGGGATTTTTTAAGAGATCCAGTGTTATCTGGATCCCAATGTGGTGGAGGTCCTTTCTTTTTACAGCAATGTGGATCAAATTGTGTTTATTTTACGTTTTTTTTATATTCACCAACAAGTACTTACACAATGTATATAACCTTAACACCTGAATTTCGTGAGGCTATTAGGAATATGAAAGTGAATTTTTGTACTAATACTTATGCACCATATCCTTGTTTCGATGATGACTTTATACATCGATATTACATTAACGGTCAGCTAGCAGGAAGTACAGGAGGTGGAGATTGTGAACCTTGTAATATTTGGGTTTCTTTAGATTACACCTTATTGACAGGCTCGACAAACTTGTTTACTGCATATAATCAATCTGGGAAAGATCCGGGTTATGGTTGTAGACCAGTTTATGTGTATTTTTATTTTTCAACTCCTTTAACAGGTTGTGGAATTGGTGATAATTATGTTGAGGATGGTTGTGCTAGTTTACAAGAAAGACAAGATTGTACACTTTGGGAAGAAATTATTGATGGTGTAAAAACTGTTCAAAATGGGCAAAAAACAGGACTTTATCCTTTTGCACGATGTCAAAATTTTTGTGATGGTCAAACTGTTATATGTGATAGTAAATGGGTTATAGAACGGAAGTATAAATGTAAGGCATCAGGACCTGATTTAGCTTCTCTTGAAAAAAGAGGAACAGCTATAGTATCTTCGCTAAATTATGAAGAAGGTACAGGAACACTTAGGTTTGATGATATTAGATACGAGAAAGGATCATGGCAAAGTTATCCAAATCGACAATTTATGATAGGGAGTTATGGAAAACCAGATGATTGTGAGATGATATGTAAAGTTAAGGGATTATCTCTTGGAAGGGAACTTGAAGTAGATCCTACTCTTAGGTCAAAGGCAAGAGAGGAGTTTATATATAAACCTTGCAGAGTAAACTCAAATAATGAGTATTACTGTCCTTTAGATCCTGGAGAGGTAATAGTAGCTGATTGTCAATGTCATACCAATTTTCCTCAAACGCTAACGGCACTACAAGCAATGAGACTTGCAGGACAAGATTTTGTTTGTTCATCAGGAGTAGAAAAAGGTTTGTAAGAAATAAGTAAATAGTAATGATAAAAGGAAAGATGAAAAAAGGATTAGTTTGGCTTTTAACTTTTCTTTTAATATTTCAAAATAGTTTTAGTTTATTAGGAGAAGTATTTGCCACATTATTTTCAGTTAGGTTAGCTTATGCAGGGTTTGTTTATGAGGATGAAGAGTGTTCTCCACCTAGTTGTATAATACCAGAAGGGTTACCTTCTGGTGTGGTGCCATATTTTGATAGTAGTATTGAATACTGTGTATATCCACCAATTGAGAATCAAGGTTGTTTGAGTCCTTATGTACTTTCAAGTTGGTATAAAGTATGTGTTGCTCCACCTATTTGTACAGGTTCGTGTCGTTATGAGTCTGATACCCGTAGTTGTGTTAAGATAACGGAAGAAAGCAGCGGCGGCAGCGGTAGTGGTGGTGGGAATAGCGTCGGCAGTAGTAGTGGTGGTGGGGGTGAATATAATTTGCCTGGTAATTTTTGTGTAGTAGATGTTAATGAAGATGATGAAATACAACAAGATGAAATTCATGCCTGTGTTACAACGCCTCAAGGAAACATATGCCCTGTTGGTCAAGTAGATTGTAATATACAATATACACAGCCAAGCTGTCCTGACGGGTATACATATAATGAGACTACACAAAAATGTGAAACTAGTTCTTCATTAACGACACAACCTTTAAATCTATCAGGAACTGCAAATTTAAATTTTTACCTGTGTAGCAATTGTTCTGCTGAAATTAATCATACTACAAAGCTCATTTTTACTCCCTTTTCTATATATGCATATCGATATATGTGGTGTAGTTGTTCAGGAATACCAGGAGGATGGAGATGGTATACAGGTGGAACAATCTCTGCTTCAGCGCAAATAGTTGATTATCAACAAGAGTTTTCTACTCCTATTGGCCCAGAAAGAGACATAAAAGCAAGAAAATATGTTTTTCAGGGTGTAAATAATGTCCTTAAAATTTTTACCTACCGTGGAAGTAGTATAAACAGTTATAAAGAAATTGTATTTAGTGATGATGTAATTATAACGGGTTACCTGGCTACTGGGTTTCATTATTATGGAACACATGATATTAAATTTGAAGGTCAAGGCAACAAATTGGTAATCACTGCTTCTCTTTACAATGCGTATAGAGATCCAAAATGTGATCCTCAATGTGATGGAGCTGGTCATTGTGTTAGAGATTGTACTGTTTATGTTCCAGTTTATTACTCTGGTGATTTTTTTCTTTACAAAAGAACATATTCTTGCCCTCCAGGAGGAATTTACAATCCTAACACAGGAAAATGTGAGGCTTCACTTACTTGTCCGGAAGGTAATTTAACTGATCAGGGATGTGTTTCAGAACCTTCTTGTCCTCTAGGAAATTATCAATGTCATCAAGTAGGTGATAGTTGGAAATGCTCTCCTTATCAGTGTGTAACGCAAGAAGCTGTTGAAGAAGATGAACCAGATGAGGTACCATCTGGTTATGAAGATGATGGTTCAAGAGATGAATCTGGTAACTGTCTAGGTGCCATTTATATATTTAGTGGTAAAAAGATGAGGTGTCGTCCTTCGGGATTAAAAACTGGTTTTCACAATTGTTGCGATGAGGCTAAAGGAAGATTATATGATTCAACTGGGGGAACAGGTTTAAGTTTGGTAGATGGTATAAAAGTTATATACGCTGTTACTAATATTATAGGTCAAGCAAGTTTTTTAAATTCAATAACTAAAATAGTTCCTACAGTAAACCCAGCAACAGGAGAGCTTGGTTACCTCATATATAGAAGTGGTGGAGAAGTTGTTGGTGTTTTTCAAAGTATGCCTTCTTTTAATGTATGGGACTCTACTGTTGGAAAGCTTAGCAGTCTAGGTGGTATTGATTCTGCAGGGCATATTCTAGATAAAGACAAGCTATTTAGTGCTTATGCAGATTCATATATAAGAGTGAACGCTCCTGAGCTTATATCAAGTTTTGTCTCACTTGCTACTACTTTTTTAGTTAAAGATCCTGTATTGTCAGCAAGTATTAACGTTGTTACTCAAGGAATTTTATATGCAACAGGTTTGGTACCTTCCCCAGTGGGATTAATGATGTCTGCTTTGTCACTAGCATTCGCTCTTTTTACAGGAGGATGTGATAAACAAGACATTCTAACTTCGACATATAAAGAATCAGGTTATTGTCATTATGTTGGTAAAAGATGTATAAGTAAAATTTTAGGTAAATGTGTACAAAAAGCAAAAGTTTATTGTTGTTTTAATAGCAAGCTAGCACGTATTATTCATGAACAGGGAAGACCTCAACTTTCCACATTTGGTACAAGTGGTGGTTGGGGAAGTGCTAAAAATCCTAAATGCAGAGGTTTTACACCTGAAGAATTTCAAGCTATTGATTTTGGCAGGATAGACTTTTCCGAATATGTTGAGGATATACAAAGAAACATTCGGCAAGATTTAGAGTTACAGGTAAAACAGGTATTTCAAGAAAGTGTGCAACAAAGATAATGATCAAAGTTTGGCTAAAATTGTTTTTATTTACAATGCTTTTTAACGTTATGTTAGCTAAAGCTGATGAGAGGATAGTGGTGGGGAGATTTGGTGTGGTTTATCCAATAAAAGAAAAAGATGCATATGAGGAGATCTTAGAAAGAGTAAAAAGATCTGGTCTAGAGCAGAAATTTTTAGGTTTAAAAGGGCAGATTTCTAAGCATCTTAAAGTTAATTTTTCACTTGAGAAGGCAAGGGAAAACAATGTTAGGGTGTTAAACTTAACATATACTTTGCCTTATGACATTAAAGACCATTTAGGAAAGGTTATATATCCTAAAGGTTACTCCTTTAACCCTTTGGATTATATGGTGTTGCCTTTTTATTTTATTTTTGTGGATGGAACTTCTGAAAAAGAGTTAAATTGGCTAAAGGAGTCTGGGCATCTTTATAGGTATGACAATTTGATTATTATTACAAAGGGCAATGTTTGGGATGTTTCTAACTTTATTTCAAGAGAAGTTTATGCAGCAAGTAAAAAAATATTAGAATATTTTAAAATAAAGAAAGTTCCTTCAATTGTATATCAAGACAAAAACTATTTGGTTGTACAGGAAATAGGGGTGTATAAAAAATGAAAAATGTTATTCATAAAATTTTTGTATTGTTGGTAGGTTTTATAGTTTTTTATGTAAATTCAACATTTGCTGATTCTAGGGTGTGTAAATCAAGTTTTATTAATTTTGTCAACGATATAAGGTGGGAAGGAATTTTTCCTATAACCATTGCTGGAGTTAAGGTAAAAGGCATAGGCAAAAAGGGTGAACCAGCAAGTGAAGGTTTAGAGACTGATCCTGCTGAACATAAAAGAATTCTTTGTTCTTGTAAAAGGGGAAACAAATGGATATTTGGCTTAACTGTTACCTATTGGGAGCCAGCTCGTATTATAGAGACAACAAAAGTTCCTTGGTGTTTTCCTACTTTAGGAATATCTATGTCTGGGTCAAACAAAATCAAAAACTGGAAAAATCCAGGTTCAAAATCAAGTGGGAAAAGCAATACAAGTCAAGCTTCATATAATGTTCATTATTACATTTTTAATGTTTTTGACATTCTAGATATTTTTGTAGATGTACCATGTGTGCCCCATGAGGGTTTTGATTTAGCTTATCTTAGTGAAATAGATCCAACTTGGAATAATGATGTTATGTCTTTTGTATTAGATCCAGAGGCAATATTATTTGGCAATCCGATTGCTCAACTTGCTTGTGCTGCAGATAGTGCTGCTGCAACTGTTAGCTATCCGATTGATACACTTTTTTGGTGTGTTGGAGCATGGGGCAGTTCTTATCCAATGGCAGGTTATACTATGACAGGGAATGAGCTAAAAGCATCAGCAGAACTTGCAGCAAGAACGATTGCTCGTAATGCAAGGGTTGGTATCCTTTGGGATCCTGCTATAAACTACTGTGGTGCACAAATAACTCCCATCTGGGTAAAATCTCATTACAAAATGCATTTAGTAAAACCTAAACAAGGACCTATTGTGCCTATTGGTAGAGCCTCTATGTTGTGGGAAACAAATAAAAATCCACCTACTGGTACCAGATCCAGTTCTCCAGACAATTTTTCTTGGTTGATATTTAGGTGGGTAAAGTGTTGTATGGGTAAAGCTTTGTAATCAAGATACGATGTTAGTCATACTATTTTGTCTCTTATTTTTTGTTACCACAGCTTTTAGTGAAGAATACAAAAACTACCTTATTCCAATTCCAGACTACTGTGTCTATATATCAAAAGTAGAACCTGGGAAAGTATTTTTGAAGAAAACAAAAGGTGATAATTGTCAGAAAATATCTTTACTACAAGTAAGTGTAGAACCAAACAAAGATGGAGATGTGGAAATTTATTATGAAGGAGAGCTTTGGAAGAAGGTAAAAGTAAGAGGAACTTTAGACAAAGTGGTTGAAACTCTATTTGATTTATCTCTTAGTTCTTTTTACGATGAAGCAAGTAGGCTAGTTGTAGGAAGTAATATGTCAGAAGAACAAAAAAAATTAACTGAACAAAAATTAGACAATATAAAGGGTTATATAAAAAGTGAAGAATTCCAAAAAAAGGTTGTAGAGGAAAAATATAGAATTTTGGATTTATTAACTCTTGACAAAAACTATCCTTATGATTTAGAAAAACTTAAAGAAAAGTCTAAAGGTGAAAAGTTGTTTTCAAATGATGAAAAACTTTATATTTTTATATCTGAAAGTGTTCCTATTGATTTAATCAAACTATATGCTTATCAAGTGTCTCTTATAAATGATGAAAATATTTTCTTTGTGTTGAGAGGAGCTCTTGGTGGGTTAACTTATATTCGTCCAACGGTTGAGTGGATTTATAGTATTATTGAAAAAGACAAAAATTGCAACCCTTTAGAAAGAGAATGTGAGTATTATGATATTGTGTTTCAAATAGATCCTTTTTTATTTCGTAAGTATGGGATAAATGTAGTTCCAGCTATTGTTTATGTAAAAGGGGATTTAAGTTATGTATCATTTGGCGATGCAGATTTGTTTTCTCACTTATATGAAATAGGCAAGGCTTCTAATAATCAGAGAATAGTCAACTTTGTTAAAGAGTTTCTAATATATTAAAAAAATTCTTAGTTTACTGAGGTGAGTATCATGCATGTTATATGGTTTTTTATCGCCTTTCTTGTTATTAGCCAAAGTGCTATTGCCTCAAATTTAAGTGTTTACTATGAATGGTATGATCATAATAAAGTTTATGAAGACAGTATTGTAAAATTTGGTCAAGATTACAACTTTGTTATTCTTTTAAAGAAAGAAAGAAAATTTCCAGTTGAAGAAGAAAAGATAGTAAAAAAACGAGAACTTCCTTCATTTTTAGCTATAAGAGTGTCTCAACCTTCTCAAGATTATTCTCAAGGTTATCAGCCTCCAAAGTCAGTTAAAAATTATGTTATTACTGTATATTTTCCGTTTAACTCAAGTACTTTAACTCAAGATCAGGAGAGGTATTTGATTTCTGAAATTCAAAAAATTAAGTCAAATGCTACCTCAGCTTTAAAAGCGGAAGTGAGGGGTTATGCGTGTGTGATAGGAGAAAGTTCTTATAACAAGAAACTTTCCTTAAGAAGGGCTAAAAGTGTATCTAATTTATTAATAAAGTTGGGTATAGATGTTGTAAAGGTAGAAGGTCTTGGAGAGATAAAAGATAGTTCTGTTATGTGTCTAAATAGAAAAACAGAAATTTATATAACGGAGTAAGAAAATGGAATATCAGAAAGTGAAGGTACCTCAGTATCTTCATAAACCGTATCAAGTTCTTTTTTTCGAAGTGGATGAACTTTTAGCTCTTGTTTTAGTTTTTGTTTTAGCCTTATTTTTTGGTGGAATTTTTTGGGTTTTGATAATACCATTTGTATACTTACTGAGTTATCTAAAAAAGAGGTTTCCTAGAGGTTATATAAGACATTTGTTTTATGCTCTTGGTTTAATTAAGCTAAAAAATTCACCAACATATTTTGAAAACGAATTTTTTGAGTAGGAGAAGACCATGTTAAAAGACTATTTAGAAGAAAAAGTTTACCTAAAACAGCAAAATAGGTTTTACCGTATGTTTTTGTTTTTTATGGTACTAGCCTTGATAATTTCTACTTTAGTCACTTATTATGCAATTAAGCAAGAAAAAGTAGTTTTAGTTCCACCTAGTCTTTCAAGAACTGTAGAGATATCTGGTAATAAACCCAGTTCTTCTTATTTAGAAGAGATGGTTGGATATATTTTTTATTTAGCTTTAAACTATGTTCCTGAAACAATAGACTGGCAAATGGAAAACCTGTTAGAACTTTTTGATTCTGATACTTATTCCACTTATAAACAAGTTTTTTCACGTTATGCTGAAGATGTTAAAGCTACAGGGACAAGTTCGTCTTTTGTAGTCACTAATATAAAGGTATATCCTGAAAGAAGAAAGATTGTTGTAAATGGAATATTAAACCAGTGGACTAGAGACAGAAAGTTTTTAACAAATGATCAAAGATCTTATGTAATAGAGTACTCTTTTAAATATGGAAGGTTTTACTTAAAAGAATTTAAAGAATGTAAAGGCACTACATGTGAGGTGTAAATATGAGTAAAAAAGTTTATGTTTTTTTATTAATAGTATTTTGGTTGTTACCAGTTTTTTTATTTGGTTTTGAGCAAGAAAAGGTTTTTGATAAGTATAGAAGCGGACAAGTACCTTTATCATCTCAAAAAGGAGATACTAAAAGCTTTAAGGATTCTGGTTTTACAAGCTGTTCTTCCCAGAAATGTTTAGAAAGAGAACAAAAGATTCCAGTTCAAGGTGAAAAGTTTGAAGAGTCTAAGAGCAAATCTGTAGAAAAGACAGAAAAACCTTATGTTTTGAAAGGAGAGTTTGAGGAGGGACAGGTAGTAAGTGGTGTTTACTATAAAGTGACTCCCGAAAAGACTACAATGATTGAGATGTCAAATGTGGATATAAATAGAATAGTATGTCCTATTAATATTCAAGATGTTATCTTTTCTGAGGAAAAGGGTGTAGTGGTAAATGTAGTAGGAAGAAATGCATTTGTAAAGTTTAAAGTTAAGAAAGTAAATGAGAATTTTGAATATTCCAAAACACCAGTTGACATACATGTGGTTTGTGGTGGAAAAGTGTATTCGATTATAGCATTTCCTAAGAAAATTCCAGCAGTATTGGTTTATCTTGAGGATAAAGAAACGTTGTTGAAATCAAGTTTGGAAAGTATAAGCAAGCTAAATTTTGAAGAAAGGCTGGTTTACTATGTTAAAGAGATTTTTGCAGGTAGGGTTCCATTTGAGGCTGAACCTGAGAAAGTAAACGTTAAACATAATGTTTTTAAAGACCTAGAGATAGTAGAATTAGTTCGTTATGTCATTGAAGGTGAAGGGATTGTTTTGAAATTTTTCAGCTTGAAATATGTAGGAAATGACAATTATATAGATCTTAATGAGAGGCTTTTCTTAAAAAAGGAATTAACAGTATCTCCCTTAGCAGTAAGTCTATCTAAATTAAGACTAAGTAAAGGTGAAACTGCTGAGTTAATAATAATTGAGAAAAAGTTAGCAAAAGAAAAGGAGAGTTAATATGATAGACAGAGCAAATTTGGTAAACAAGTTGAAAGAAAAGTGGAAACAATTATCACCTGAAGATAAAAGAAAATTTATTATAGTTCTTATAATTTTGATAGTAGTTCTGATTTCATATCTTGGTTATGTTTCAACCAGAAGTAAAAAAAGAACACAGGCTGTAACACAAAGTAATGTGACAAGCATAGAGTTACAAAGGGATTTAGTAGAAAGAAGTTATTATACTGAAGCTCAAAAAAAATATGAGGAGTTAATGAAAGAAATAGAAGAATTAAAAATGCAACAAGAGGAGCTAAAAAAAGAAAAGGAAGCTTTGGAAAAAGAAGCAAAGTCACTCAAACCTGTTTCTCCGTCTCTTCCAGCACCCCCTCCTCCCCCTCCATTTTCTTCTACAGCTTCTACATCTTTACCTTCTGTTCCAGAAGGAACTGGGACTACACCTAGTGTACCTCCACCTCCTCCCTCTCCTAAAATTGAATATGTTGGAGACATATTACAAGTTAAAGGTAAACCAGAGGAGGGTTCTGTAGAACAGAAACAAGAAGAAAGAGAAGATGTAAAAAAAAAGTATTATCTTCCTCCATCTTTTATGGAGGCGACCCTTCTTTCGGGCTTAGATGCTCCAGCAGTGACAAAAGGGGAAGGACATCCTGTTCCTTGTTTATTCAGAGTAAAAGCACCAGCTGTATTACCAAATCAAGTCAAAGCAAACCTGAAGGGATGTTTTATTATTGGGGAAGGGTTAGGTAATTTAGCTTCAGAAAGAGCTGATATCAGACTTGTAAGTCTTTCTTGTATAGATAAAAAAGGTAGAGCTGTTATAGACCAACAGATAAAAGGTTTTGTAGTAGACAATGATGGAAAAATAGGTTTAAGAGGTAGAGTAATAAGTAAAGCAGGTGGAGTAATAGCAAGAGCAATGCTTGCAGGTTTTATTTCAGGAATAGGTAATACTTTTGCTTATCATGGCTATACGTATACTTATTCTCCAGAAGGAAGTTTGATAGTTCCTAAACCTGAATATTTGTTAAAAGGTGGTTTGGGGCAGGGAATAGCACAGGCAGCTTCTGAAATTCAGAAATTTTTTATGGAACTAGCAAGACAAACTATTCCTGTTGTTGAGGTGTTACCTACTAGAACAGTAACTCTAGTTGTATCACAAGGTTCTTGGTTAGAACTAAAGGACTTGGAATAGGAGGTGAATTTATGTTTTATAAACCTTTATATATCCTTTTTGTTTTTATCATGATTTTGTTTTTAAATAGCTGTGGAAAAACTATAAATCCTTATGAATCTGAATTTACATGCCCACCACATGAACCTGGCAAGTGTGTTAGTCTTCCTCAGGCTTATGTAGAAAGTTTGGAGAATTCAAATGTTAAGGAAGGTAATAAGACGGATAACACTTCCTTATTAAGAGATCCACTACTTCTTTCTCCTGCAGAGAAGGCTTATGTTGAGAGTTTGTATAATGTCTTAACTAAACTACTCAAAGATCCGCAAACACCAATAGTAGTTCCTCCTAAGATTGTAAGAGTTTTAGTTTTACCTTATCAAGATGAAAGTGGGAAAAATTTCTATTCAGCTAGATATGTTTACGTTTTGGTAGATGATGTAAAATGGGTTTTACATAATATTCTCACCATGCCACCTGTTGACGAATAAAGTCGTAGGACCAATAAAATAAATCTTATCTAATCTTTTTAAAAAGTCTTTTATACATGGAGGATAATTATGATTATTATTAGAAAACTAAGTATATTTTTTTTAAGTGTTTTTTTGCTAATAAACTCGGTAACAGTAGTTCAAGCAGACTGGATAGATGACTGGTTTCAGCAATATACATCTTCAGGTCCTAATTATTATGAAACTCAGAAAAGAGGATATGTTACTTTTGGTTCCTTTTCAGGAAGAGTTCCTGTAACAGGTCCGACACATATTTTTTCAATTTCCCCTCCTCGGATTAGGGGAGGATGTGGAGGAATTGATCTTTTTCTAGGATCTTTTTCATTTGTTAACCCTGAGTATTTAGTTCAAAAACTTCAAACTTTAATACAAGCAGCTCCAGTTGTTGCTTTTCAAATAGCGCTAAAAACACTTTCTTCTTCCCTATCAGAAGTTGTAGAGTGGGCTCAAGGGGCTATTGATTTTTTAAATCAGTTGCAATTTGACGAATGCAAATTTCTTACACCGCTTATGAATATGGATTTTAAAGAAGCAATTTCCCTTCTTGAGAAAGGCGCTAACATAGCACATAGTGTACTTAAAGGTGATTTTAGTTTGTTTACTTCCTCTAAAAAAGAAAAAGAAGGCCAAACTTCTCAAAATGTATCTCAAGAAGGGGCAACTAGAAGACAAAGTGGGGATGCCTGTCCTAGTATATTTCATACAATATATGACAATTATGGGAGTGTCCTTAGCTATGTTGGAGGGGTTTTAGGTCTTGGTGATAATCAATATTTTGACTCAGAGTATATGATGATTATGAGGGCTATTGTTGGTGATTCTATAAAAACGGATCAAGGAATAGTATTTGTCTCACCTAAAATCACTGAGAAAGATATTGATGTTAATAGGTTAGTCTTGGTAAATAGAAGAGGAATAGAAACTCAGAGAGAACTTGATTTTACAAGTAAAGTGTATATGGCTTTGATACAAGCATATCAAGCCAAAAGGAATAAAGAAAGCATGTCATCATCGAGCAACTATTTTACTTATGCCAGAATTTCACCATTACCACTTGAGCATTTGGTAAATGTTGCTGCTTTAACTAATTCACCAGACATATTGCACGATATAGCAGAAGGTGTTTCTTGTGGAATTCTTATAAGTTTATTGCGTCATATTACTGCAGAAGCTATAAAAGTTTTAGCAACTATACCACCTGTTTCAGGTGATTTTCAGATATGTCCTGAAACTAATATTTTAAGAAGTCATATCGAAGCAATGTATAGAAATGCTTGGAATTTTGCTAATCATCTTTTGAAAAAGTACATGGTTCATTTAGATGAAATAACAAAAACATATCTTTTTGCTTTAGATGTTATGAGCTATACAGATATGGTGTATAGTAAGATTTCACAAACATTTGGACCAAGTGTTGCAAATAGGGTGATATTTACTTTAAGGTAATAAAATTATGAGATTAAAGATATTACTTAGTGTTAGTAGTCTTATTTTCTTTTTTTTACTCTTTCCAGATAATTTGCTAGCTGATTATGAATATATTACATATGGAGGTTATTTTGCGGCAGTAGAGGCTTGGAGAAAAGTTGCTTTAATATTTGGTGACAGTAATTTCAAGGGTTTACTTCTTGTAGCAGTTGTACTTGGGACACTTATTTTATTTTATAAAGTTCTTATAGGGGCAGCTCTTGGGACAAGAGCTGACTTATTAAGAGGATGGTTAGTTCCAGTAGGAGCTGGATTAGTTTTTGGAGTAGTTTTTATTTTGCCTAAGGATTCTATTGTGATTTATGATGAAGTTTTAAATAGAGGTCCTGAAGAAATAAGAAATATTCCTAAAGTATTGGCAATAACTGCCCATCTTTTAAACAAGGTTGAAAGAGGGTTTATTGAAATAGTTGATACTTCAGTTATAGATCCTAATGCGAAGTATTCTTACAATGCAGGTGGTCTTTCTTCAAATTTATTAAAAAATCTTAGCATATTGTGGAATGCTGGTTCTGATGTAACAAGCATGATACAAGCTCAAAGATCATACTTAGTTGATTCTCTTCAAAGCTATATGAAAGATTGTATACTTCCTGAAATAGCAATAAACAATGGAAATACTGTAAATTTTGCTAAGTTATTTTCTGGAACTATGGGGATAAGAGAAGCTATAGAGATTTCAAGGAATGATAACTTTTTTACTGCGTATTATAGAAAAGATGGAAGTAAAGTAGAAGGTGCAAGTTGTACAGAAGCTGGAAACACTATACTTAGTTACTTAGACGAAGAGATGCAACTTACAAGTGGTACAATAGCGTATGAGTTAGTAAAGACAGCATGTGATATTGCAGGTTATGGTGGTGAAATTATTAATTGTAGAGAAAAGATTGAGAGTGAACTTGTAAAAATGTCAGATAAATTAGGAATAGTAAATCCAGGGTTAGAGTTAGCCATATATCAAGGTTTTGCTGGTAGTATAATATATCATTTTCTCCTTTCGCAAAACATGAATGAGGCATTAAGGGTTTTAGCAACAAGTCAAACGATGTCATCATTTTGGGGTTTAGGTGAGCATGCTAATTCATGGGTACCAGTGGTAAAAGAGGCTTTAACTTCTTTAGCAATAGCTTTAAGTCCTTTTATTTTATTATTTGCTGTAACTCCACTTGTTGGCAGAGCTTTATCTTTACAAGTAGGTTTTCTACTTTGGTTAGTTATTTGGGGTGTAATAGATGCAGTAATTTTTACATTTGGAAGAGAGCTTGCTTTTAGTTATGTTCCAAGACTTGCCAATCTTACGATGAATTCCAATTTAGCTACAAATTTTGGAATAGCGGTAGCAATGACAATGCCTTCTTACACAGGTAAAGTTGTAGCAATATTTGGCATGATGAGATGGATGGGAATGGGACTTGCTACTGTATTTACAGCACTTCTTATTAGATTTGGTGGAACAGTACTGGCATTACTTGCAAGTCAAATAGCATCTGCTCCTATGGGAGCTGGAGCATCATATGGGGCAACTTTGGTAAGGAATCCAAGTTCAGTATTTACAGGTGAGGTAATGCCAACTCAAGCAATGAGTGGAGCAGCTATAGCTATGGGAGGCATAGGAGGGTGGTATGGGGGGACATTACGTATGACAACAGGAGAAGCAATAGCAAGAGCAAAGACAGGTTCAATTTATACACCTCAACAAATAGCACAGGCTCAGGCGACATCAAGTGTTATAGAAATGGAAAAAAGACTTGCATTAGGAGGAATAGGTTCTGGTATAAAACTTGGAACATTTTTAGGAGCAGGTGAACGGGCAACATTAGAGGCATATGAAGATGTTTATGGGAGTCCTGGAAGATTAGGACAAGCCTTCAGGGAAGAAAAGGTATCTCAAGAATCTTACAGACTCCAAAAATTTGTTCCACTTTTAAGTGAAGTTAAGGGATGGTTATCTACCAAAGAGAGTACATTTCGTTATGTATTAGGAGCTGGTCTTTTGAGTTTTAGACCAGATGGAGAGTCTGTCGTACTAAAGGGTATGGGAGGGTCACAGATACAGTATTCTAGAGATATGGAACCTGTTTTAGTATTTGTTCCACCTAATTCGCCTATAAGAGCAGGATTACAAAACAAGTTGACAGAAGCACTTTCTGAGCAACTTGCAAATACTTATGGAAAGGATCAAAGTTTTGTTTTTAATACAGTGGCTGCTCTTAGCAGAGGAAGAGAGTTTTCTCAAGTGCGGGAAAAGTTGTATAGTATAACAAAGGAGTTAGCAAATAATATTCAACGACAAACAGGACTTAGTGATGAGTTATCATTTGCTGTAGCAGCAAAGATTCTTGATCAATATAGACAAAAATTAGGAGCAAATATTGGGGTCAATTTTGGTGAGCTTGTTGGAGGAGCTCTTGAGAAAAAACTAAAAGGTATAGATTTAGGTGTTTCAGCAGATTATTCGAAAATATACATCAAAGAAGGAGGAAAAACAAGTGGGCTTACATATAAGCTAGATATAAGTGAGGTTCACAATATATTAGACAGATTTTCACAGGTTTCAGGTGAGGTATTTCGTACAGCTGTTAGGGATACTCGTGCTATAAATTATTTAAAGGAATATGCAGAAAGAGACACAGGAACTTTTGGAAAAGCTTTTAAAGAATTTCTTGAGTCTAGAGAAAGTGTAGAAAAATTTGTTTCTGCTGATCTGACACCTCAGGTTCTTCAGAAAGTATTTATAAATGAATACAGAGAACAACTTAAGTCAACTGGAGGAGATGCTCTTGAGGCAGGTTTAAGGGCTGAACAGGCTTTATATGAGTATATAGCAAATTTTGAAGTACATAAAGACAAATTTATGAGAGTTTTAAGAGAATCAGGTCTTTTAGAAGAAGAAACTCTTAAAGAGCCAGGAGCACTAAAGGAGAGAATAGAAAATGAGGGAAAGTTGGTAAAGCAAGTTATTGAGACACAGCGTGATACAGTTGAAAGCAAGACAGGAAAAGTTCCTCAAGATGAAAAAGATTTATACATTCCAGGTTCTGCTCCGAGTCCTTCTCCAAGGTATAAAACACCTGGCCCCCCAGCAGGAGAAAAAGAGATTGCAGAGCATAAACAGCTAAGAAAGTCTGTTATGGAGCAATTAAATGATCCTAACCTGATGCAACGTCTTCAACAGAATCCTAATGCTGTTCCTATTCTCAAAGATCTTTTCAGTTTAGATTCAGATAAAAGTGTAAAAGAAAGACTAAACCAACCTGAGACAGCAAACCTCTTAAAAGAACTTGGTATAAAAGCTTTACCAAAGTCAGAGCTGAGTGAATCTAAACAAGGTGAATCCAAACCAAACCCAGGTGGACCTAAGGGACCTACTTCTCTTTTTGACACATTTAAGAAAGCAATGAGTAGTAGATAATTATGGAGATAAAAGGGGCTTTCTTTTTAGACAATGGTTTGGGTTTGTTGGTTGTCTACCTAGATAGTGAGGAAGAAGATGTTAAAAAATTAGATTTTGCTTATAGAGGTAGAAAGCTATATGTGAGTCTATCTTGTTTAAATGAAACTTATGTTCTGCTAAAGATCGGAGATAGGGAAGATTTAGTTTATGTAATAAATAAGCCTATCTTGAGATATTTATCAGAACACCCTAACATTTTTGCATTCTTTATGAAAGAGCTTGATATAGTTGCAACTAGGGTTTATACTTTTACTTTAGATAGTAAAGACATATACAAACTTGAAGGAATGCTTGATTTGTTAGAAAGATTAAAAAAATCCTCTCAAACTGAGACTGAAAAATCTCTAGAACAATTGAATCATCTTAATGAACCTGATACACTTAATTAAGTCACTTTTTTAAAGTTCTAATTATAATTAATAGAAATATAAATAATAGTTAAGGAGGTAAAAATATGAGAGAGGATAAAAATTTAGGCAAGTTAGAACATCTAGGTCAAAAGTTTTTTGTAGCTATTCACCAATGCTTTCTTGCTTTAAGAAGATATATAGAAAAACATGCATCTGAATCAGAAGGGAAAGAAAGGAAAACCAGAAGACGTGATGATTATGATGATTGGTATTTTGCAGAATATCGTCCTTTTGATGATTAATGACGATAAATAGACGATAATAATTGAAAATTTCTAATTATCTATAAAAAGCTCACAAATTTCCAGGGGGTATTATATGCAAAGATATTTTAGGTTGAAAGAGTTAACAAATTATGTAAAGATTTCAAGAGCTTCTATATTTCGTTTACTTCGCAAAGGGGAATTTCCACAACCTATACGTCTTGGGCAAAGACTACTTATTTGGGATAAAGTTGAAATTGATAAATGGATGATTAAAAGATATAAACAACAAAGACAGGAAAATGTATAATTGTTATGAGTTGTTTTTTATTAGTGAGTCCACATAATCTGCCCATTTTTGCATCATTTCTCTTCGTTTTTCTATAAATCTTGTCCGATTATAAGCTTTTCCCAGTCTATCTGGGACCATATGTCCAAGTTGATGTTCAATTACATCTGGTTCATACCCTAAAACTTCGTGTAATAAAGTTCTTGCAACTGCTCTAAATCCATGACTTGTTTGTTCTTCTTTTGTATTTATACCTATTCTTTTTAAGGCAGCATTTAATGTTTCAACTCTTATTGGTCTTGTCTTAGGACTGGTAATTGAAGGAAATACAAAAGGTGATTCTAGATACTCTGTAAACTTTTTTTGTTCTTCTAAGATTTTACACATCTGTCTTGATAATGGTACAATATGCTCTCTTTGAACTTTGCTTAGTGTAAATAACCACTCCTTTCTTTTTAAATCTATCTGACTCCATTTCATTGAGACAACTTCACCAGGTCTCTGGAAAGTGTATATTAATGTTCGCAACGCATTTTTTATTGTAATAGAATGTGGATAATCCCAGATAGCTAGTAAAATAGATTTAAATGCTTCAGGTGTAGTAGCAGCTGGATAATGCTTCTCTTTATGCTTTATGTATCCTTTTAAAACTTGAGTTGGATCAAAATTTGTTAACCCTTTTAAAACAGCATATCTAAAAATTTGACCAATAATTAGTTTAACTTTTTTAGCTGTACCATGTTTTTGATGTTCTATAAGGATGTCCAAAATTTTTGTTATATCTTGTATTGTAATTTCATTAATAGGCTTGTCTCCAATTATAGGATAAATCCATTTTTGAAGCCTTAGCTTTACAGTACTAGCATATTCTTCATCCCAAGAAGATGCATATTTGGAATAAAAATCCTCAGCTATGTTTTTGAAAAGAACAGATGAATCTCTATAGACTTTACCTTTTAAATGCTCACTCGGATCTAAACCTTGAGCAAGTAATTTTTTTGCTTCTAAACAAAAATTTCTTGCCTCCTGAAGAGAAATAATAGGATAAGCCCCAAATGAAAGAGTCTTCTGCTTTCCCCTATAACGATAATTCATCCTCCATAACTTGCTACCTCGAGGAGTAACTAAAAGATATAACCCCATACCATCACTCACCTTATAAGGCTTCTCAGCTGGCTCTAAAGCCTTTATTTTCTGAACCGTAAGCTTGCTCATACTCTACCCCCAAACTTTTTTCAATACCAACACCTCCCACAACACATAAACCCCAAAATATACCAAAACATAAACTCCAAAAACATAAACCCTAAATACCAACACCCTTCTCAAATACCATAACATATACCAACACTTTTTCAAGATTAAATGAAATTTTATAAAATTATTTTAGACTTTAAAAACCATAAAAGCCTTGATTGATGAGACTTTGTTGGATTTAGTGAAATGTTATACTCTATTAAGATATTTAATATTTGTGGAGCCGGTGGGACTTGAACCCACGACCTCGTGAATGCCATTCACGCGCTCTCCCGCTGAGCTACGGCCCCTTTTCTATTTAAATTAATAAATTAAATCAGTTTTGTCAAGAGAAAAATATTTTACCATCCTCATTGTCAGGATTATCAGATGCGCTTTTTAAAGGACCTATAGAATACAATTGTTATGTTTTAGAATGCTTCTAGATTGTTAAAGATTTAAGTAATCAAAATAATTGCTTAGGAATTAAGAAATTATTTCTTCTTCCTCTAGGGTAATAATTTTTAAAAGTTTAATTTGAAAAAAAAGATCTTCCCCTGCTAAAGGGGGATTAAGATCAAGAACAATTTCATTATCTGTTACTTTTACTATAATGGCAGGAAAGCTCATTTCTCCTTGAGGAGTGTCTATTATAAGATTTAACATTAGTCCAGCTTCTGGTTCTATATTCAAGCTTAAAGCATCTCTAGGAATAGTTCTTACTAAATTTTCGTCTCTTGGACCAAAAGCTTTATCGTAAGGAATTAAAACTTCTTTTACTTCTCCTTCTTCCATACCAATGAGAGCTTCTGATAAACCAGGAATTATCTCAGGAGAACCAACTTGAAAAATAAAAGGTTCAGCATCATAAGTATTCTCAAAAATTTCTCCATTTTTAAGTTTACCAATACAATGAATACTTACCACATCTCCCATTTGGACTTTACGCATTTTTTTAACTCCTTTAGTTTAATTGATAGAAGTTGAGATTTTAGAGAATAGGACTCTAAAAACTCAGTCTTCTATCTTTAGAATTAAGGTACCACATTATTTTTAAAAAACAAGTTTTTCTAAAATTACCAAACAAATACATGCTATTGTTTCTTCATGTTTTATCAATCCTTCTGTAGTTCTTGCCTTTATACCAATATAAGAGGGTTCTATTTTTAAAAGGTTGGATAATTGTTCTTTCATTTTAGAATAATAATCAGAAAGTTTAGGTTTATCACAAATAAAAGTGAGATCTACCTGAATAATTTTAAATCCACTTTTTTTTAGAAGTTTAAGGGTTTTTTTAAGAAGTAAAGTACTGTCAATATTTTTATATTGAGGATCTCCTTCAGGGAAAAGTATCCCCATATCAGGAAAACCAGCTGCAGCCAGAGCAGCATCTATAAGAGCATGTAATCCAACATCTCCATCAGAGTATCCAAGAAGTCCCTTTTCATAAGGTATTTCTATTCCGCAAAGTTTTAATTTTCTGTTAGGGACTAATTTATGAATATCGAAACCTAAAGCAAATTTAAAATTCATTTCACTATTTTTAAAACATTAGCTCCTTTTATCTTTTTTTCTTTTATATCTTTGATAGCTTGTTCTGCTTTTTCAAAGGGATAAATTTTTACCTTTGGCTTAATATTAAAAGTTTCTGCAAGTTTTAAAAATTCCATTATATCTTTTCTTGTTACATTGGCTACACTTTTTATTTCCTTTTCTAACCATAGATCCTGAGAATAATCTAAACTTAAAAAAGCTTCTTTATCTTTATTTTCTTTTCTAATAGCATTTATTACAAGTCTTCCTCCTGGAACAAGAAATTTTAAAACTGCTAAGGGTGGTTTCCAAACAGGGGTAGTATCAATTGCGCAATGAAGTTTTTTAGGAGGTTCTTCTTCTATATCTCCTGCCCAAAAAGCTCCAAGATCTAAAGCAAACTTTCTTTTTTCAGGATCTCTTGTAAAAACGAAAATTTTAGAAAAAGGGAAAAGAGCCTTAATAAGTTTTAAAATTAAATGAGCAGATGCTCCAAATCCAACTAATCCAATATTTTGTTCATCTTTAGGACTTGCAAGTTTAATAGCTCTGTAACCAATAGCTCCTGCACAAAAAAGAGGTGCCAGTTCTTCATAAGAAAAAGTTTTAGGTAAATGAAAAGCAAAAGTTTCTTTTATTTTGAAATATTCTGCATAACCTCCATGAGCATCTTTTCCTGTTGCTTTAAAATTTAAACAGAGATTTTCTAATCCTCTTTTACAATATTCACATTTTTCACAACAAGAATAAATCCAACCAGCCCCAGCTCTGTCTCCAACTTTAAATCTTGTAACCTCTTTTCCTACTTCGACTACCTCTCCGACTATTTGATGTCCAGGGATAATAGGGAAAAAAGAAGGTAAAACTCTTCCTTCTATTTCATCTATTTCAGTATGGCAAATACCACATGCATAAACCTTTATTATAATTTCATTTTTTGAAGGAACTGGATCTTCTAATTCAATCAAATTTAAAAAATTTTGTGTTTTAGAAATATTTGAAATTTTTTCTATTGCCCAGGCTTTCATATTTTTTTAAGATATTTTAATTTAATATAAATTGAAAAAAATTAAAACTGCTCTATTATAAAACAATAATGAGTGTAAACAAAGTTATTTTAATAGGAAGACTCGGGGCAGATCCTGAGATTAGATATACTTTAGATGGGAAACCAATAGCTACTTTTAGGATAGCGACTAATGAAGTGATAATTAGAAATGGAGAAAAAGAAGTGCTTACTGAATGGCATAGGATAGTAGCCTTTGGAAAATTGGCAGAATTTTGTGGAGAGTATTTATCTAAAGGTATTAGAGTTTACATAGAAGGCAAGCTTAGAACTAGAAAGTTTGAAGATAAACAAGGATTTCAAAGATATGTTACTGAAATAGTAGCTAATAATCTTCAAATTTTGGAAAAAAGGTTATCCTCAGAATTAGAAGAAAAGAAAATTAATTTTTCAGAAGAAATGAATTCACAAAATTTAGAAGAAGATTTTGAAGATGAAGATATTCCCTTTTAATTTATTTTTATTGGATCAATTCCTTTTTTTGTTCAGAAATTTTATTCTTTTCTGAAATGTTAAATAATTCTTCAAGTTCACTGTCACTTACTTCTTTGAAAGGTTCGTCAAGCTCAAAAATTTGCCTTATTAGGCTTATTGCATATTTGCCCTCTTCATGATAACTTTTTTTAATAAAATTTATAGGATAATATAAGAGTTTTTGAATTAAAGAACGAGTTAAAATTTCAATAGCTTCTATTTCTTCTTTAGATAAGTTTTTAAGTTTTTTTAAGGTTTTTGAAAGTTCTTTTTCTCTAATAATTTCAGCTTTTTCAGTTAAAGCTTTTAAAGTGGGATAAAAATCTAATTCTTTAAGCCATTTTTGAAATTTAAAAACCTCCTCTTCTAGAATAATTTTAGCTCTAAGTGCTTCTTTTTGTCTTTCTTTTAAATTTTCCTCCACTACTGATTTAAGATCATCTATATTATAAAGAAAAACATTTTCTAATTTATTAACTTCTGGTTCTACATTTCTTGGTACTGCTATATCGATTATAAATAAAGGTTTATATTTTCTTGGTTTTAAAACAGAAGCAACTAAATTTTTGGTTATAATATAAGATGGTGCAGAAGTAGATGAAATTACGATATCTGCTAAAGTTAAGGCTGTTGGTAATTCATCCAAAGAATATGCATACCCTTTAAATTTTTCAGCAAGTTCTAAAGCCTTTGAAAGGGTTCTGTTAGCAATTAATATTTTTTTAATACCTCCAGAAAGAAAGTGCATACAAGCAAGTTCAGCCATTTCTCCTGCACCTAATAAAAGTAAATTTTTTTCTCTTAGAGAACCAAGAATTTTTTTAGCAAGTCCATATGCAGCATAACTTATAGAGACTGCTCCTCCTCCAATTCCTGTTTCTGTTCTTACTCTTTTAGCTACAAAAAAACATCTGTGAAATAATCTATTTAAAATAATTCCAGATGTTTTGAAGTTTAAAGCCTCCTTATAGGCTTCTTTTATTTGCCCTAAAATTTGAGGCTCTCCTATTACCATTGAATCAAGTCCGCAGGCAACTTCAAAAAGATGTTTTACAGCTTCTTCATTTTCCAAAAAATAGATATGTTGACTTAATTCATTCCATGGTAAAAGAACCTCTTTTTCCAAAAAAGAGATAAAATTGTCTAAAAATTTATCTTTTTTGGAATTTTCTAAGATAAAGCAAAACTCTACTCGATTACAAGTAGATAAAAAATAAGCTTCTTTAAAGGGAAGAAAATCATTTTTTAGTTTTTCTAAAGGATGATAAGGGAAGTTTTTAAAAGATAATTTTTCTCTAATCTCTACAGGAGCAGTTTTATGATTCAATCCAATTAAAAGGATAGTTATATCAAAAGCCATAAGTATGAAATCCTTTAGAAAATAAATTTATCACAAAAAAACTAATACACCATAGGCTAAACCCTACTAAAAACATATAAGCTGCTTTTTTACCTCTCCAACCAATCAAAACTCTTTGATGAATTAAAATAGCATAAATAAACCATAAAACCAAGGTAATAACTTCCTTAGGAGACCATCTCCAATAATTTCCAAAAGCTGATTCACTCCAAATAGCTCCACTTATTATAGCTAAAGATAAAAGAATAAATCCTAAATAGAGACATTTTTCATTAACTCTGTCTAAATATTCAAGAGGTGGAAGTTTTTTAAAAAAAATCCCTAGTTGTTTTTTCTTAATTTCTCTTTCCTGTAAAAGATACATAATTGACACATTAACCCCAAATAATAAAAAACCATGAGACAATAGGCCCGTTAGTGCATGTATAGGAAACCAAAGAGTTTTAAAATGCGGACTAAAAGGAGAAAATATTTGTTGAGGGAAAAGATAAGAAATACCAAAAATTACTAATACCATGGGAAGCAAAAAAAAGCCTGCTGTAAAAATTTCTAAAGGAGAAAAAGAAAAAAAGAAATATATAAGAATAAGTTCCCAAGAGACAAAATTTAAAACATCCTTAAAAGAAAGAATTGATAAAGAAAATATTTCATAAAGTTTTATTATCCAAAAAAGTGAGTGAGAGAAAAATCCTAAAATTAAAATTCCCTGTGCATACCTTAAAACCTCTTTTTTCATCGTTTTAAAATAAAAACCAAATCCTATCCAACAAATTAAATAAATAAAAAAAGATAGAAAAAGGAATAAATTTGCCATTATTTTTATTTTTTCTTAGCAATATATATAGAACAAGGAGCAAAATTAACTACTTTTGCTGCTGTACTACCTAAGGTATATCTAATGATATCAGGTCTTACTCCCCGTGCTCCCATAACTAAAAGATCAGCTTCTTCTTTTTCTACAAATTGAAGAATTGCTTCAGCTATAGAATAATCTAAAATTATCTCAGTTTTTATCTTAAAGGCATCCTTCAGTTCATTTTTAGCTTCGTCTAAAAGTTTTTTAGCTTTTTCTATTTCTTTTTCTTCTTCCTCTTTTTTCATTTCTTCTCTTTTACGAACTATATAAAGAAGAGTTACTTCATCAATCATTTCTTTTAAAAATTTTTGAGCTATTTTTAATCCTTCTTTAGAATCTTTAGATCCATCATAAGCTATCACCACTTTCATTTTTCCCCTCCTTACATATTTATTTGTATAAATATAACAAAGATTGAAATTTTTGATAGCTTTTTATATTTTGACAAAATTTTTAAAATAGGTTATTATTTTATTACTTTACTTGTTAAAAAGGTGGTGATATTTATGAAAAAAGTTTTATTTTTTTTAATCTTAGGTCTTTTTTTATGTTTTTCTAAAAATTGGGCTCAAGAAAATACAATAGTTTCTAAAAAGGTTTTGATTTTACCTTTTGAGGTTTATTCTTCTCAAGAATATTATTACTTAAAAGATGCCATACCTGGAATGTTAGTTAGTCGCTTATTTGTTCCATCAAAAATTGAGATAATAGAGATGGAAAAAGTAAAAGAGGAGCTTAAAAATTATGAAAAAATAAATAAAGAGTTAGCTAAAGATTTTGGGATTAAATTTAAATCCGATTATGTAATATGGGGAAGTGTAACTGTTTTAGGAGAGGCAGTTAGTATAGATGCTCAAATCTTAGATTTATCAGAGGAGAAAAAACCTGCTCAATTTTTCCAAGAAGTAAAAAATGTCTCAGAAATTATTCCTCAGCTTGGAAGGTTTGCAAGAAAAGCTAAAAAATATATTGAAGGAAAAGAGGAAGATTTTTATCAGGAAGAACCTTACTATGTAATGGCGCCGTACGGTTTCGGAAAGGAACATCCTGAAAGAGGGTATTACTATTATGCTCCCTATCTTTACCCTACCACACCTCGTGAGACAAAGCCGGTAGTAACAAGAGCAAAAAATCCTTATGGAGAACCCTTTATAGAAGGATTAACTAAAAATTTAGTGATTGATTTATCTACAGGAACTATAGGATGGGCTAAAGAGGAAGAGGAAAAGAGCAAAAATGCTACAACTTCTAATTTTTCTAATTATCCTCCTGTTTATCCTCCACAACCTTATTATCCTTATTCTCCACCACCTGCTTATTACTACTATTCTCAAAAAGAGGGATTTCTTTCAAAAGTTTGGTCTCGAATATGGCCTTTTGGTGAAAAAGAAAAACCCCTTTTATATCCTACTCAGGTAGTACCTGTTACTCAGACTCCTCAAAATCAACAAGTTATTCAATCTGTTTCTTCCCCTGAGGTAAACAACACTTTACCTCCTTCTTTACCTCAAAGTTCATCTTATTTGCAAAAACCAGAATCAAAAGACAATCCCTGGAGATGGGAATAAATTAACAAGTTAGATGAAAAGCTCCAGCTAATAAATTATTGGAAGAATAAAGTTCATTAAATCTGTTGATAGCTTTATTTGTAAGATAAGTTTCTATTTTTATATTTAATTTTTTTGCTTTTTTTTCAACTTCCTTATCAACTTTCATTAATCCACTAGCTCCTGTTCCAATAATTAGAAATTCTATAGGTTCTTTCCAAACTTCTTCTAAATCTTCAATTTGTAATCTATGCCCTTCTTTTCTCCACCAGTTAGGTAAAATTTTTTCTTTATTAGAAGTCTTAATGATTATAAGATCCTTATTAAAGGTCTGATTTTTAAAAATAAGTAATCCGAAACTATAATGGGAAATCATTTAAGCAACTAAACTTAATTTTGCTTCTTCTCGCTTTAAAGCTTCTGTTCTATAATAAGTAATAAGAGCTTCTATAAATTCATCTAATTCTCCGTCTAACACTTGAGGAAGATTATAAACAGTTAAACCTATACGATGATCAGTTATCCTATTTTGAGGATAATTATAAGTGCGAATTTTTTCGCTTCTTTCCCCTGTTCCTACTTGAGATTTCCTTTCTTTTTGAATCTTTTCATTTTGTTCTCTCTGAGCTAGTTCATAAAGTTTTGCTCTTAAAATTTTTAATGCAGTTATTTTATTTTGATATTGACTTCTTTCATTTTGACAGGTTACTACTATTCCAGTAGGAATATGAGTAATTCTTACTGCAGTTTCTGTTTTATTAACATGTTGCCCTCCATGCCCACTTGCTCTCATAGTTTCTATTTTTAAATCTTCAGGACGAATTTCTATAGTTACCTCATCAACTTCTGGTAAAACAGCCACAGTAACTGTAGAAGTATGAATTCTTCCTGAAGATTCAGTTATAGGTACTCTTTGAACTCTATGAACTCCACTTTCGTATTTTAATCTACTATAAGCCCCTTTTCCTTCTATTTTGGCTATAACTTCTTTTAAGCCTCCTAAACCAGTTTCATTAGCGTCAAGTATTTCCAATTTCCATCCTTTCTTTTCAGCATATCTTTGATACATTCTTAAAAGTTCAGCTGCAAAAAGTGCAGCTTCTTCTCCACCTGCACCTGCTCTAATTTCTAAAATAACGTTTTTTTCATCATTAGGATCCTTAGGTAAAAGAAGAATTGGTAATTTTTTTTCAAGATTTTCTAAATGGGATTCTAAATTTTTTAGTTCCTCTTTTGCCAATTCTATTAATTCTTCATCTGTCTCTTCTTCTATGATTTTTTTATTTTCTTCTATTTGATGAAGTATTTTTTTATATTCCCTGAAGGTATCCACTATTTCTGAAAGTTCTGAATGTTCTTTGGCTAATTTTGTATAGGTTTCTCTGTCAGAAATTATAGAAGGATCTGTAAGTTTAGCTGAAATTTCTTCAAAATTCTTTTCTAAATTTTCCAATTTAGTGAAATATAATTTTGCAAGTCCCATAAAATTTATTTTTCTTTTTGAGAACCATAAAAATCTTCATATTTTTTCATAAATTTTTCAATTCTTCCTTCAGTATCAATAAACTTTAATTCTCCTGTAAAAAATGGATGGCATTTAGAACAGATTTCGACTTTAATTTCTTTTTTGGTAGATCCTACTGTAAATTCATTTCCACAAGCACATTTTACTATAGCATCGGAATAATACTGAGGATGGATACCCTTTTTCATTATTTTACCTCCATAAAATGCCCCTGGAGGGACTCGAACCCCCAACCTACGGCTTAGAAGGCCGCTGCTCTTTCCTATTGAGCTACAGGGGCAAAAGTTTATTTATAAATTTAATCAAAAAATTTATTTTGACAAGATTTTTGGGTAGGTTATAATAGTTAACCATATGGAAATAACTTTAGATTGTTTTTTTGAAGATTTAGAAAAGGAAAAAATAAATACCCTTTTTAAAAATGCTTTTCCTTGGGAATCATTAAAATATTTAAAGGAATATCTTTTAGATAATATTGCTGAAATAAATAAAAATATTCCAATAGAAGTTCCTCTTCAAGAAAGTTTATTTTTTACATCTGAAGGAGAAGTTATTCCTTTAAAAGAGATAGAGATTTATCAGGAAGATTATTATTTTCAAGGACAAAAAATGGAAGGAGCTATTTTAAAAGCTGGTTCTGTGTTAATGGGTAAAAAAATTTTTTTTGAAAAAAATGTGATAGTAGAACCTTTTGCTGTAATATTTACTCCGGCTTACTTTTCTAAAGGAACACAAATAAGACAAGGAGCTTATATTAGAGGAAATGTATATACAGGTGAAAAAGCTATAATAGGTCATGCTACTGAAGTAAAAAATAGTATTATTTTAAGTTATGCTAAAGCTGCTCATTTTGCTTATGTGGGGGATAGTATTTTAGGAAAAGAGGTAAATCTTGGAGCAGGTACTAAACTTGCTAACTTGAAATTTTCAAAAAAAGAAATAATTTTAACAATTAACAAAAAAACATTTAATACTGGTTTGAAAAAGTTAGGTGCTATTTTAGGTGATAAAAGTCAGACTGGATGTAATGTAGTTTTACAACCAGGTACTTTATTTGGGAAAAAGTCTATTATTTATCCGGGGAAAGTGGCTGGTCCTGGCTATTTTCCGCCAGAAACAAAAATAAAATAATAGGAGGAATTAATTTTATGAAAAAACTATTTATTTTTATTTTGATAGGATTAAGTATAGTATTTAATTTATCAATAATTTTAGCAGATGAAGGAAAAATTGTAGCTGAAGTAGGACCTTATAAATTATATGAGAAAGATTTAAATGAATTAATAGAAAGAGATTCTCAAATTCAACAACTTTTAAATTCTAATCCAGAGTTTAGAGATGAAATAATAAAAACTTTGATTAATAGATGGATTCAGATTTCTATGTTAGCTCTTGAAGCTAAAAATAAAGGATTAGAAAATGATCCAGAAATAAAAAAAGAACTTGTAGAATTAGAGAAAATGCTTTTAGCCAAAAAGTATTTTGAAAAAAAAGTACAAAAATTAGAAATAACTGAGAAAGAAATAAAAGAATATTATGAAAAAAATAAGGAAAAATATAAAGAGCCAGAAAGTGTTCATATTAAACATATTTTAATTTATGTTCCCAAAGAGGCTGATAAAAAAACTCAGGAAGAGGCACTCAATAAAGCCAATAAAATAAGAAATCAACTTTTAAAAGGAGCAAAATTTGAAGAATTAGCTAAAATTTATTCAGATGATACTGGATCTAGAGAAAAAGGAGGAGATTTGGGGATTATTAAAAAAGGTCAAACCATTCCAGAATTTGAAAAAGAAGTTTTTCAACTTAAAGCCGGAGAGATAAGTCAACCAATTAAATCCCCTTACGGATATCACATTATAAAAGTAGAGGAAAAATTTCCCGAAAAAATTTTACCCTTTGAAAAAGTTAAGGAATTAGCTAAAGAGGATTGTTTTCAAGAAAAAGAAGAACAACTTATGGGTAAAATTTTAGAAGATCTTTCTAAAGAATATCAACCCAAAATTTATTTAAATTTTAAAAACAAAGAATCTAAAAATGGACAAAAGTAATTATTTAATAAGGGAATTTAGAGAAAAAATTCAAAAATTAAATCTTTCCTCTCAAAATTTATGGAAAGTTTATCTTTATTTTCCTTCAGAAGTTTTATTTTTAGATATAGAAACTGAAGGATTATCAAAAGAAAGAAATAATATTACTTTAATCGGTATATATAAAAATTCCCACTATTACCATTTTATTAAATACATAAATTTAGAAAAGGCTTTAGAAATTCTTACATTTACTCCTATTTGGATTAGTTTTGGAGGAGAAAACTTTGATCTTCCTTTTATAAAAAAAACTTTTTCTTTCTTGGAAACACCTTTAATTCATATAGATTTGTTTTTTTTAACGCAGCAATTAGGAATAAAAGGCGGATTGAAAAAGATTGAAAAGGTTTTAGGTATTTATCGTAAAACTGAGGGCTTAAATGGTTATGATGCAGTTAAGTTATGGAAAAAATGGATAGAAGAAGAGGATAAAAAATCTCTTGAAATGCTCATTCTTTATAATAAAGAAGATGTGATTAATTTAAAAAAGATTATGGATTATGTTGTATTTAGACTATTAGAAAAGGAGGGGAAGGAGAATGAGAAAGCTTTCAATGAATTCATATAGGTTAATTATATTTTTAGTATTTTTAAGTTTTATTTTTGGAGTTTTTGCTAAAACATTTGTTGATAAAGTAGGAATTTTTAGTTCCAAAAAATTAATAGCTCAAGACGGAACTAATATTTCTTCTTCGGTTTTAGGAAAAGCTTATGAACTTTCTGAAGCTTTTTCGTATGTTGCAGAAAAAGCAGCTCCTGCAGTGGTATATATTGAAACTGAAAGAATAGTTTCATTACCTCGTGATGTTTTTCCTTTTGATTTTTTTAAGGATGAATTTTTTAAAAAGTTTTTCTCTATTCCACGGTATAGACAAAGGGGAGCAGGTTCAGGATTTATAATTTCTTCAGATGGATACATTGTCACTAACAATCATGTCATTCAAGGAGCCCAAAATATTACTGTAAAGTTAATAGACGGAAGAAGTTTTTCTGCAAAAATAATAGGAACAGATCCTTTTTCAGATATAGCTCTTCTTAAAGTGAATGCTAAAGACTTGCCTACTTTACCACTTGGCAATTCTGATTTAATTAAGGTTGGAGAATGGGTAATTGCTATTGGTAATCCTTTTGGTCTTTCTCATACTGTTACTGTGGGAGTAATAAGTGCTAAAGGAAGAAGTGGAATAGGAATTTCTGACATTGAAGATTTTATTCAGACTGATGCAGCTATAAATCCAGGAAATTCAGGTGGACCTCTTCTTAATTTAAAAGGAGAAGTGATTGGAATGAATACTGCTATTTTTAGTAGATCAGGCGGTTATATGGGTATAGGTTTTGCAATTCCCAGTAATATAGTAAAAGCTGTAGTAGAACAGTTAAAATCTAAAGGAAAAGTAGAAAGAGGTTTTTTGGGAGTATCTCTTCAAGATTTGACACCATCTTTGGCTAAGGAGTTAGGTTTAAAAATTAATGAAGGAGCTCTTGTAACAGAAGTAAAACCTGGTTCACCTGCAGAAAAAGGGGGTATAAAAGAAAAAGATGTAATTATAGGATATAATGGAAAAGCTGTTAAAAATTCTTATGATCTTAAAAATTATGTTCTTCTTACTAAACCTGGAACTTCTGTAAATCTAAAAGTAATAAGAAATGGAAAAGAAACTGAATTAACAGTAGAAATAGAAGCTCCTAAGGAAGGTTTTTTGATATCTCAGGCAGAATTTAAAGAATTGGAAGAGTTTTTAGAAACTTTGGGATTAGCAGTAGATAATATTAATTCTGCGATAGCAAAGAAATTAGGACTTTCAAATACGAAAGGTGTTATAATTACTGAGGTTTATCCTGAAACACCTGCAGACTATGCAGGACTTATTCCAGGTTTAGTAATTGATGAAGTAAATCGTAAAAGGGTTAATAATCTTCAAGAATTTTTTCAAGCTTTGGCTCCTTCTTTACAAACTAGAAAAGTTCTATTAGGTATTAACACCTCAAAAGGAAGACGTTATGTAATCTTAAAAATTGAAAATGAAAAATAAAATTTTTAGGAATCTTATCCTTTTCTTTTTTCTTTTTTGGATCAATTTTTCTTCTTTAGGATTTTCTGCAGAAATAATAAATAAAGTAATTGCTGTAGTAGGAGAGGAATTTCTTACACTTTATGAATTAGATGAAATATGTAAACCATTTTTTGAAAAATTTGTAGATCCAAAATTGCCTTTTGAAGAAAAAGAAAGGACAAAAAAACAAATAAGGGAAAAAGTATTAAAGGCTTGGATAGAAGATACTCTTTTAAGAATAGAAGCTAAAAAATATGGAATAACTGTTTCAGATGAAGAATTAGAAAGATTTTTAATAACTGAAGTAAAAGCTAGAGGTGGAGAAGAAAAATTAAAAGAATACTTAAAAATTCAAGGGATAGATTATGAAAAGTATAAAGAAAAACTTAGAGAAGAGTTATTAAAAATCAAATTAATTCAATTTCAAGTAAGTGAGAAGATTGTAATTACAGAAGATGAATTAAAAAGAGCTTATGAAGAAGCAATTAAAAAATATGATATATCACCTAAATATTGGTTATCCATTTTGATCATAAAAGAAGACGAAAGTTTGGCTAATTTCATATATGAAGAAATTCTTAAAGGAAAAAATTTTGAAGAACTTTATCAAAGTCATTCTTCCAAAGTAAAATTTCTAAAAGAAGAAAAATTTAAAAAAGAAGAAATAACTTTTGAGGTTTTACAGAGTCTTGAAAAAATATCTCCTGGAGAAGTTACTCCACTTATAAAAAAGAATAATGAATTTTATATCATAAGGTTATTAAAAGTTGAAACTGGGAATCCTCCAAGTTTTGAAGAAATGCGAGAAAAATTGTATCAAGATTTATTTCAATTAAAAGCTGAGGCTTTATTAGAAAAATGGATCAAAGAGCTTGAAGAAAAAAGGTATATTAGAATTTATTTATAAAAATGATTTTTTCTTTAGATGCATTAGTTCTTTCAAAGGAAAAATTAGGAGAAATAGATCTTTTAGTAGAGCTTTTTACTCCTAAGGGAAAGATCTTTTGTGTAGCCAAAGGAGCGCAAAAAAGTTATAAAAGATTTGTGAATCTTTTAGAAGAATTTAATTTTATAAAAGCTTATTTGAGAAAAACTTCTAAAGGCAAATTTCCTATTTTAGAAAAAGCTGATCTTATTTTTTTGCCAGAGAAAGTAAGAGAAGATTATAAAAAGTATATTTTACTTTCCTTTATAGGGGAAGTTCTTTCTAAAATAAGTTTTGTTGGGCTTAAAATAGAGTATTTTTTATTCATAAAAAGTTTAATTAAAGCTGTTGATGCTAATAAACTTCTTACTTTATGGAAGCCTTTTTTTGAATTAAAAATTTTAAAATTTTGTGGATGGACACCAGAACTATATAAATGTATTAAATGCGGATATTTTATTAGGAAAATGTTTTATTTTTCTGTTGAAGAAGGTGGTGTAGTTTGTTATAAATGTAGGACTATAAAAAGTGAGTATTTAGAAATAAAGGTGATCGAAATATTGAGAGATTTAATAAGAATGTCTAATGAGTTTGAAAGACTTTATAAAATAGAGAAAGAATTAGAAAAGAGATTGTTAATTAAGGAAAAGGTTTTTAAAATTAGTGAAAAATTTTTTAAATTTTTTTTGTCTTTTGAGTTAAATTCTTTAAAATTTTTGAATGAATGTAGCCTGGGGGGTTAAGAAAAATGGAAAAGAAGTTAGAGAGTAGATTTTTTGAAGAAAGACAATATGTACTTGAAGGTCTTGCAGCTAAGGAATCTTGGAGATTGTTTAAAATTTTAGCTGAATTTGTAGAAGGATTTGAACTCTTACCCAGAGTTTATCCAGCCGTAACTGTTTTTGGCTCTTCTCGTATCTCTCCAGATCATCCTGATTATAAAAAAGCAGAACAATTAGGCAAATTATTGGTTAAAGCAGGTTTTTCTGTAATCACAGGTGGAGGTCCTGGTATTATGGAAGCAGCTAACAAAGGTGCTTTTGAGGCGGGAGGTTATTCAGTGGGCTTAAATATAAGACTTCCTTTAGAACAAGAACCAAATTCATATACCAATCTAAAATTGGAATTTAAATATTTTTTTGTAAGAAAGGTAATGATGGCAAAGTACTCAGTAGCTTTTGTATTTTTTCCAGGAGGATATGGGACATTAGATGAGATGTTTGAAGTTTTGACTTTAGTTCAAACCAAAAAAATTAAACCAATTCCTATTGTCTTAATTGATAACAACTTTTGGTCCCCTCTTTATAAATGGATGGCTGAACATTTAGTTACAAGTAATAGAATTTCTTATAAAGATATTGAGTTATTTAGAATTTTTGATACTCCAGAAGAAACAGTTGAATATATTAAGGAATATTTATGGATTTAAGAATTAAACAGCTTCTTGATATTGCTTCTTTTTCTAAAGAAGAAATTGAGGAATTTTTAAATTTAGCAGAAAATCTTAAAGAAATTTTATATCGTCCTATTCCTAAAGTTCCTACTTTGAGAGGGAAATTGATAGTTCATTTATTTTATGAGCCTTCTACAAGAACAAGATTTTCTTTTGAAAAAGCTGCCAAAACTTTATCTGCAGATACCTTAACTTTCACAGGGAAAGGAACAAGTATTGAAAAGGGAGAAACTTTGCTTGATACTATTAAAAATTTAGAAGCTATAGGAGCTAATTTATTTGTTATAAGGCATCCTATGGCAGGGGCTCCACATTTTATTGCTAAATATAGTAAAGTTCCTGTAGTAAATGCAGGGGATGGAACTCATGAACACCCTACACAAGCACTTTTGGATCTTTTAACTGTAAAAGAAAAATTAAATACTCTTTCAGACTTAAAAGTAGCTATTATCGGAGATATTAAACATAGTAGAGTGGCTCATTCAGATATTCTAGCATTTCAAAAAATGGGATCGAATGTATATGTAGCTGGACCAGCTCAACTTTTACCAGATCCTAAAGAAGAAGACTATTACAAAATCTCAAAAAATGGTTTTAAAGTTTGTTATAAATTAGAAGAAGCTTTAAGAGATGCAGATGTAATTATAACTTTGAGAATTCAAAAAGAAAGACATGAAGAAGTTCTTATTCCTAGTTTTTTGGAATATCATGAATTCTTTGGTTTAAAACCTAAGCATTTAGAATTAATTAAAGATAAAGCTATTTTAATGCATCCTGGACCTATAAATTGGGGAGTTGAATTAGCTTACGAAATGGAAAAATATCCTTTTCAGGTTATTTTGGATCAAGTAGAAAATGGAGTAGCAATAAGAATGGCTGTTTTGCTAAAACTTTTAACAAATGAAAAAGGTTATGAGAGTTTTAATTAAAAAGGGTAGAATTATTGATCCATCACAAAATATCGATTTTGTAGGAGATCTTCTTATTGAAGATGGCAAGATTGTAGGGATAGAGAGAAATATAGAAATAAAAGAAAAAATAAAAATAATTTATGCAGATAAAATGTGGGTATTACCTGGATTAGTAGATATTCATGTTCATTTAAGAGAACCTGGAGAGGAATGGAAAGAAGATATTGAAACAGGAACAAAGTCAGCTTTATACGGAGGAATTTTAAGATTAGCTTGTATGCCTAATACTAAACCTCCTAATGATTCCCCAGAAGTCACTTTGTATATAATGGAAAGAGCTGCTCAAAAAGCTTATGTAACTATATATCCCATAGCTTGTATCACTAAAAATCAAGAAGGAAAAATAATTACTGAATTTGGTAGATTAAAAGAAGCTGGAGTTAAAGGAGTTTCTGATGATGGAAAATGGGTCCAAAATTCAAATGTAATGAAAAGAGCTCTTTTTTATGCCAAAAATTTTGATTTAGCAGTTATTTCTCACTGTGAAGATTCTACTTTAAGCAAAGGAGGTCAAGTTAATGAAGGTTTCTTTTCTGCTAAATTAGGCTTAAAAGGTATTCCTACTTCAGCTGAAACGATAGGTGTAATAAGAGATTTAATATTAGCTAAAGAAACAAAAAAATCTATACATTTAGCTCACTTATCAACTAAAGAAGTTATTCCCTTTTTAAAATGGGCAAAAGAAGAAAAAATACCTTTTACAGCTGAAACCTGTCCTCATTATTTCACCTTAACTGAAGAGTGTGTAGAAAATTATAATACTTTAGCTAAAGTTAATCCCCCATTAAGAACTCAACAAGATGTTATAGCGATAAAAGAGGCTTTAAAAGAAGGTTTAATCGAGGTTATAAGTAGTGATCATGCTCCTCATAGTCCATTAGAAAAAGAGATAGAATTTGAATTGGCAAGCCCTGGAATGATAGGTCTTCAAACTTTACTTCCTTTAAGTCTTAATCTCATTAAAGAAGGTTATCTGAATCCTTTGAAGCTTGCAGAATATTTGATTTTAAATCCATCTAAAGTTTTGGGAGTTATTCCTCCTTCTTTTAAAAGGGAAGCTCCTGCGGAAGTGATAATAGTAGATCCAGAAGAAGAATATATATTATCTGAAGACATGATAAAATCCAAAAGTAAAAATACTCCTTTTTTAAATCAAAAGTTAAAAGGTAAAATTAAAATGGTTATCATAAAAACTAAGATTTTTGATCTTTCCAATTAAAATGTATTCTTTTAAATACATTGTATTAAAATTAATACACCTAAGTGTTTCAATAATTTTTTCTAATACTTAAAAAAATTATAAAAAATAATGGGCATAGAATTTGATGTTTAATTAAACAAAGATAAAAAGAATCTTAAAAGACTAAGAGAAGGTTTAAATGGAATATCAAAAAACTATAGCTAAAAAAATTTTTTTAGAAGGTGAAGGTATTTTTACTGGTAAAAATATAAAGATAGAGATTGAACCAGCTGAAGAAGATGTAGGGATTATATTTGTGAGAGCGGATATTCCTCAAAAACCAGCTATTTCACTTAAAATAGAGAATGTAATTGGTCTTGATGGAGCCACAGCTTTAACAGATGGAGAACATTTTATTTATTTAGTTGAGCATCTTCTTTCTGCATTTCATGCTTTAGGAATAGATAATGCTATTATTCATGTATATGGAGAAGAAATACCGCTATTAGATGGATCAGCTTATCCATGGGTTAGAAAAATTCAAGAGGTGGGATATAAATTTTTAAGTGCATTAAGAAAAAAATTTTATTTATGTAAAAATTTCATTTATCAAAATGGTATAGGAAAAATTATTTTCCGCCCTTCCAATGAATTAAAAATAAAAGCTGTTATTCAATTTGATCATCCTTTAATAGGATATCAAGAGTTTTTAATAACTTTGGACTCTCAATCTTATATTAGAGAAATTTCCTTTGCCAGGACTTTTGGATTTAAAGACATTTTAAATGAAAGAAAAAATAAGGGTATTATAAAAGGGGGTAATTTTTCAAATGCTATAATTCTTGATAAAGAAAAGGTTTTAAATCCTGATGGAGTCAGAGTTTTTGACGAATTTGTGAGGCATAAAATACTTGATATTATTGGAGATGTTTTTACCTTAGGTTACCCATTAGTGGCAGAAATAGAAGCGCATCATACAGGACATAAATTGCATATAGAAGCTCTGAAAAATCTTTATAAGTTAGGGTTGTTAAAAAGTCTTGAAAGTAAAGCACTTGCTTTTTTGTTGATACCTAAAAAACAAAAAAAAAATTGATTAATTATTTTATAATTCCTATTTTGTAAATAAGACCATCTTTTTTTTCTAAAATTTTTTCCAAAAAAATTAGGTCTATTTGATAGTTTACTTTTCTTTTTTTAGTAAGAAAATCCAATTTTTTAATGATATATTTAAATGGTGAGTGAATTAAGTTTTCAATATCTGGGAATACCTGGATGAATATCTCATTATTTTCTATGGCAATTTTATATGGTTCATAGGTTATTTGAACCAAAGTTCCGATAGGGGTATTATCAAATAGAAATTTTATATCTTCTGGATAAAGGCGAATACATCCATGGGTTGTTCTTCTTCCTATACTATAGGGTTTGTTAGTTCCGTGAATAGCATAAAGTCCTCTTGAAAGATAAAGGGCATAATCTCCTAAAGGGTTGTCTGGTC
This sequence comes from uncultured Thermodesulfobacterium sp., assembly GCA_938091335.1. Lineage (GTDB taxonomy): Bacteria > Desulfobacterota > Thermodesulfobacteria > Thermodesulfobacteriales > Thermodesulfobacteriaceae > Thermodesulfobacterium. Next base: position 33,818 of record CALLJG010000008.1, on the reverse strand, counting down.
CTGGAGGAATCATTTTGGGTAAAGTAGGATCTTTTAATCTTATAGAAGGTGGAGGATACCAAATGGGTTTTTCTTGTTTTTTTATAATAGCATAAATTCCTAAAGGAGGAAGGTTACCTATTTCACCTATTCCAATAGGAGCGATAAAAAAATTTTTATTTTTGAAATAATAAAGTGTCATTTCAGGAAGGTTAATAATAATTAGATTTTTAGATAAAGAAACAAATTCTTCAGGAATTAAAATTTGTTTGGGAATAATTATTTTTTCCCCTACAGGAGGAATCCAAGGGTCTATATTTGGATTTGCAAGAACTAGATGAGAATAACCTACTTTAAAATTAACTGCCAGATCTACCAAGGTATCTTTTTCTTTAAGGGTATAAGAAAAATTTTCGTAATAAATAAATTTTTCAGAGATTAAAGAGGTAAAGGCAGGTGTAGAATTAGAGATATTTACTTGGCAATAGCTAAAAGTAATATAAAATAAAACATATAAAGAACTTAAAATAAAAATATGAGATTTCATAATATTTTACAAAAGATTGGTAATACTCCAATAATTAAATTAAACAAAATAAAAGTCAAGCCATCTGTTGAGATTTGGGGCAAGTTAGAAAATCAAAATCCAGGAGGTTCTGTAAAGGATAGACCAGCCCTTTTTATGATAGAAGATGCAGAAAGAAAAGGTCTTTTAACTCCAGAAAAAATAGTAATTGAAGCATCAAGTGGTAATACAGGGATAGGATTATCCTTAGTTTGTACGGTAAAAGGATATAAATGTATTATTGTAATGCCTGAATCTGTTTCTATGGAAAGAAAAAAATTAATGCAAGCCTTTGGAGCAGAAATACTTTTAACTCCTGGTAATTTAGGTACAGATGGAGCTATTGAAACAGTATATGAAATGTTAAGAAAATATCCAGAAAAATATTTTTGTCCTGATCAATTTAACAACCCTGCTAACTGGCTAAGTCATTATAAAACCACTGGTCCAGAAATTTGGAGAGATACTAAAGGAAAAGTTACTCATATAGTATGCGGTTTAGGAACTACAGGAACAGCTATGGGCATAGCATACTTTGCTAAAGATAACGGTCTTCCTTTTAAAGTAGTGGGAGTTGAACCTAAAGTGGGACATAAAATTCCAGGATTAAAAAATATGAAAGAATCTTATCCTCCAAGTATTTATGATAAAAAACTCCTTGAAAAAGTAATTAGTGTAGAAGATGAAGAAGCCTTTTATTGGGTTCGTAGACTTGCTAAGGATGAAGGGATTTTTGTCGGGATGAGCTCTGGAGCTGCACTTGCAGGAGCTATAAAATTAGCAGAAGAAATAAAAGAAGGAATAATTGTAGTAATATTTCCTGATGGAGGAGAAAGATACCTTTCTACCCCACTTTGGAGTTTTGATATTAAAGAAATAGATGTTACTCAAAAAGCAGATCTTATTTTAACCAATACATTTTCGGGAAAAAGAGAGATATTTAAACCTTTAAATGAAAAATTAGTTAAAATTTATACCTGTGGACCTACTTTAAATATTAGACCTCATATTGGAATTTATCGGAGGCTCCTTATAGTAGATATATTAAAAAATTATCTAAAACTTAAAGGATATAAAATATTTCATGTAGTAAATTTGACTGATTTTGATGATAAAACTATCCATCAGATTCTTTTAAATGACTTAGATTTAAAAGAGTTTACTTCTCAATTAGAAAGAGAATTTTATCAAGATCTTGATTGGCTAAAAATTGAAAGAGCAGACCTTTATCCTAAAGTAAGTGATCATTTGGAGGATTTAAAAGAAATAGCCTTAAAAATTCTTGAGAAAGATAAAGCTTATATTAAATATTCAAGTCTTTATTTTGATATTTCAAAATTTTATGGATATGGAGAGCTTTCTAAAATAAATTTGAAGTTTCTTAAGCCAGGTGCAACTATTGATCTCGAAGAATATGATAAAGATGAACCTTTTGATTTTGTTCTTTTAAAAAGGGTCCAAATTTTGGAACTTAAAAAGGGTTATTTTATAGAAACTTTTTTTGGTAAAGTTAGACCAACTTGGCATATTCACTGTGCTGGTTTAATTCTTAAATATTTAGGAGAGGAAATAGATATTTTTACAGGTGGAGCAGATCTTATTTTTCCACATCATGAAAATACTAGAGCAGTTGCTAAAGCCCTAACAGAAAAGGAAATAGCTAAATATTGGATTCATTCAGATTTAGTTTTTTATGAAAAGAAAAAACTCTCATCGGAAAATGGAATTACAGTTGAGGATATTAAGAATAGAGGATTTTCTGGAAGAATTTTGAGACTTTATTTTTTAAGAACCCATTATAGAAACAGATTTAATTTTAGCTGGAAAGGGCTTGAAGAAAGTGCTAAAATAATTCAAAAAATAGATAGATATTTAGCTTATTTAGAAGCTTCTCCTGAAAATAAAAATAATTCAATAAAAGAAGAATTAGAAAGTATTTTAAATGAATTTGAAAAAAATTGGAAAGATGCACTAAAGGAAGATCTTAATACTCCTTTAGCAATTTCAGAGCTTATTTCTTTTTTTAAAAAAATTTATACTTTTCTTAAAAACGGAATTTCTTCAGAATATAAAAGAAAAATTTGGGATAGTTTAAAGGAATTTAATCAAGTTTTTAAAATTTTAATATTTCCTCAAAAAATAAAAGATGAAAAGATTATAGAAAAATTAAAACAAAGAGATGATGCTAAAAAAGAAGGTAACTATCAATTAGCAGATAAAATAAGGGAGGAGATAGAAAATATAGGGTTTTATGTGTTTGATTTGCCTTCTGGAGGAGTTGCAGTAAGATTAGAAGAAGAATGAAAATTTATCAGATTTTATATGAAATTTATGAAAAACTTTATTCCTATTTTGGACCTCAAAAATGGTGGCCTGCACAAACACCTTTTGAAGTATGTGTAGGAGCTATTTTAACTCAAAATGCTAATTGGAAAAATGTAAAAAAAGCTATTGAAAATTTAAAAAATAATAATTTCCTTGATCCTGTTAAAATTTACAAAATTTCAAAAGATGATTTAGCTAAAATTATAAAATCTTCAGGTTTTTACAATCTCAAAGCAAAAAGACTTAAGGAATTTGTTAAAATTCTGGTTGAGGAATATGAAGGAGATTTAAATAAGCTTTTTTCTGGAGATATTTATAAAATAAGAGAAAAATTATTAAGTATAAAGGGCCTTGGGAAAGAGACAGTAGATAGCATTCTTTTATATGCTGGTAATTTGCCTATTTTTGTAGTTGATACCTATACTTATAGGATTCTTTTACGACATAATCTTATTCCTGAACAAATCACTTACGATGAAATACAAAACCTATTTATGGAACATCTTCCTTTGGATTCAAGGCTTTTTAATGAATATCATGCTCTTTTAGTTGCCTGTGGTAAAAATTTTTGTAAAAAAAGAGAACCTTTTTGTGAGACTTGCCCCTTAAAGGATTTATAAGATATTATGTATGTTGCAAGAAAACCAGTTTTTGGGCATTATGAATATTTTCTTAAAGAATCTTATTATGAAGAGCCCTATTGGAAAAGTAAAGTTATTTTAAATCTTGGAACAACTCCAGAGAATTACATTACATATTATAGTGAAGTTGCTTTTTCCATTGATATAGAAGAAGAACTTGAAAAATTAGGCTATAAAGTAGATCAATGGACACTTGAAAGATTATTTTTTAGATTTTTAAATCCAGAAGCTCAAAGAATAATTATTCAATTTACTCGTTCTCAAAATATTAAAAAACAACGAAAAAAATATTCTTTAAAAGACATTCATTTTTTTGATATTAAAAGAAGAATAGTGCTTGCTTTTGGAGTATCCAATCCAGAAAAATATATAAATAATTTTTATCCCTTTTTAGATGAACTTTGTGAAAAATCAAGAGATGAACTTGAAAACTATTTTTGGGATTTGGAAGATCATTTAAAATATAGAGAAAGGATAAAATACATCACAGCAATTTTTGGTTTATCTTATATTTCTTCTAGAGCTACTCAAGAAGATATTGATCAAATTTTTATGGAAAATTTATGTACCCTTTTAAATGATAAAAACTTTTTAATGGGCATGGAATCAGAGGAAATACATAAAAATTATTTTTGTCGGTATATATGGATGTATTTTGATATGGTACCCTTTTTTGTAAAACCAAAAGATGTATACATCCGGGAAAAAGAAATTTATTTAAGAGCTTTTAAATTTTTAGGTATTTCGCCAGAGGTTCTTAAAAAAGCATCTAAAATAGAACTTTTAAAAATTTTTAGAGAAAAAGCTAAAGAGTTTCATCCAGATAAAGGTGGATCTCATGAAAAATTTATTGAATTAAGAAAAATTTTTGAAGAATTACTGAAAATTAAGTAAAAGGGGGGATTTCCCCCCTATAATTAAAAGTTTACTTGCAACACAGTTTGAATTCTGAAAGAATCTTTTAAATGATCCTTCCCTGAAGGATCATAAACTCCCATTTTATGAAATTGATCTGTGGTTTTTAAACGATAATATTTATCATAATCCATCCACTCAAAATTTAACATTAAAATATTATTTTCGTAAAGATAATAAGCTATTCCAATCATATAATGTTTACCTAAGTCATCAGTTTTAGGTATCCATTTACTGCATGTATTGTCACCACAAAATCTTTCCACATTGCTATTTGGATCAATCCAATCATAACGAGCAAAAAGGTGAAATTTTTCATTAAATATGGGTAAAACCACATCTCCAAATATTGACCAAAGTTCATTTTTTAAAACTTTTCTTTTATTTCTATCTTCAAAAGGAGTAACTACCCAACTTCCTTTATGATTACCATAAGCCTGACTATATTGAAGTGCTATTACAAACCAAGGATGCTGATAAGATAACATTCCTAAATGAACGTCGTATCTTGGGTATTTGGGTGATCTAAAATAATCATTTTCTTTTTTTTCTCCACCTGTTCCAGAAATAAAAAAGTAGCTAAATTGCAATCCAGCTAAAGGTAAAACCCCTTCTGTAGAATAAGGAAAAGGTCTTATAGTAATTCTTCCTTCAATTGCCTTTCCCATATTAGTTTCATAATCTTCATAACCTACTCCATTCATATAGGAAAGCCACCAGGAACCGTACTTACCTATGTAGTTTTTCCAAATAGGATAATGATAGGTTAAATTTTTAACATATCTTTCATCTAATTTTCCTCCAAAATATCCTGCTATTGAAAATCCTCTATCTGCTGAATTAAAAGTTCCTACAAACTCTCTAGCCATATATCCTTGCATACGATAGGGATTTATTGTTTCTTCAAAGTCTAACCACGGGAAATGGCCTAAACCAAATTCAGAAATAATATGTGTAAAGAAACCTAAATTAGGAAATTTAAATAATCCATAAGCATATTTTAATCTAAGATCATTAGTGGGAACATTTCCTGCTTTTATATCTGGAGTAATTCTAAAAGAAAGCCAAGGGGTAATCTCTTTTATTACATTAATATATCCTCTAGTAAGAGAAAAATAGCTATAACCTTTGGCCTCTCTTGCTCTATTAGGTAAATATCCATTAGAATAGTCTATATAAGTAAGTGTACCTACTTTTAATCCTTTTAGAGCAGAAGGTAATAAAGAACTATCTTCTTTTTGTTTTTTTTCTTCTATTTCAGCTTGTTTTTTTGCTTCTATTTCAGCTTCTTTTTTGATTCCCTGAGCTTCTTCTTCAGTTAAAATTCCTTTTTTTATGAGAATTTTTAAAAGGGCATCAGTAGAGGATTCTAATGAAAAAGCATAATTTAAGGGATAAAAAAGAAATGAAAAAGTTAAACCTAAATTTAAAAGAAGTTTTTTGTTTTTTAATTTTTTAATTCCTTTTTTCAATCTCTTCATTTCTCCCCCCCCTTTATTTTAATTTTTTAAATTGTATCTTTCCCAATATTCGTAAATTAGCTTTTTTACATTACCAGGTAAAGAAACATAATAAAAATTTTCAGCAATTTTATCCCCTTTTTCAAATGTCCATTTGAAAAAATTTATTACTTCTTTTACATTAGATTTATCAAGAGGAACAATTACAAAAGAAGCACCTATAGGAGTTTGTTTATAATAGAAAGTGGCCCCAGCTCCCATTAACTTAATAACTAGAAGAGTATAAACTAATACAAAAAACCTTAGGAGAAAAAGTTTTGAAATTTTTCTTTTTCTTTTCATACTTACACCTCCTTATTATAAAATAATTAATAATTATTAAAAAGATGTTTTAAAAATGTTAAATTTATTTTAAAAATTGGATTAAAAATTGATCAATGTTCTCTTGATCTTGCTTTATCCACTCTATAAAATCTTTCTCCTAATCTTGGAATATGCTCTTTAGGAATGCCTATTCCTGTGGCTTCTACATAAATTGAAGGAGGAGAATCTTTATAAGAAATGGTAACTCCTCAGTTCTACAATATCCTTTTCATCCTTAATAATCAAAATTTTTATTGGAGACATTTAAAAAATTAATCTCAATAATGTTAAATTGACAAAACAAAAAGTTTTGATATAAAAGTAAGCTTAACACTAAAAAGGGAAAGTGGAAAAATAGTTTACAAAGTAGAAAAAGAATTTACAAGGCAGTCTTCTTTAGAACATGCTTAGTCTACTAAAATTCTCAAGAAAAGTGAATTAAAATTATTATATTGAAATATAGTTTATATGATGCTATTTTTAATTTTTATAACATTAAACTTATTAAAAATGGAAAACTTAAGAGGATAAAGTAACTACCAATATTTTTTTAGAAATTCTTAAATTATGGAACTTAAAGATATTCAAAATACTCCACCAGAAGAAAAAATTCACTTAGATAAAGTAGGTATTAAAGGATTTAAATATCCAATAATAGTTCTTGATAGAGAAAAGGGTTTTCAACATACTGTAGCAGAAATAAATCTTTATGTAGATCTTTCAGCTAAATTTAAAGGAACCCATATGAGTAGATTTATTGAAGTAATTAATGAATTTAAAGGAGAAATTCATATAAAAAGTGTAATAAAACTTTTAAAAATGTTAAAAAAGAAACTTTCCACTCGTTCTGCTCATATAGAAATGTATTTTCCTTATTTTTTAGAAAAAAAAGCTCCAATAAGTAAAATACCCTCTTTAATGGAATATCAAGCATTTATTATTGCTTCTTACTTTGAAAGAAAAAAAGACCTTGTAGTAGGTGTTAAAGTTCCAGTTATGACTCTTTGTCCTTGTTCAAAAAGTATAAGTAAATACTCTGCTCACAATCAAAGGGGTATAGTAACTATTAAAGTGAGATTCAAAAAATTTATCTGGTTAGAAGAGCTTATTGAGATTGCTGAAACTTCAGCCTCCAGTTCAGTTTACTCACTCCTAAAAAGACCGGATGAAAAATTTATTACAGAATTTGCTTATGATAATCCTAAATTTGTAGAAGATGTAGTGAGAGAAGTAGCTAAAAAACTGTTAAATCATTCTGAGATTACCTGGTTTTCAGTTGAAGCAGAGAATTTTGAATCTATACATGCTCACAATGTTTACGCTTATATAGAAAAAAATAATACAAGAATTTAAAAATTTACATAAATGCCCATATACCAAGTAAGGTTAGAATCATCCCAATTTTTGTCTTTAATATAAGCTTTTAAAGCATCATAAGCTTTAACATAGTCAAAACCTATTCCTATTCTATTAGTGACATCTATTCCTTTTTTGGTTTTTCTTGGATAATAACTAAAACATGCTCCATATCTTTCATATATTAAATCTTTTTTATTTTTAAAAGTCCCATCCACATTTACATATTCATACCTAAAACCTATTCCAGGAAAACCTAATATAACATTTCCATTATAAATTAAATGAGCTTCTGCATACCATGTCCAGACATCTCCTTTTTTATAATTTCCGGTTAAAGTTTGATAAAAATGAGAATCTCTAAAATACATATATCCAAGTTCAGCTCCTATAATATATTTTTCATAAAAAGTTTTTTCAAAAGAAAAATCAGCAGCATAAGCTTTTCTTGTAAGAGAAGAAGCTCCATATTTGGCAGAATTAGCATTTTCTAAATGTGTTTCATGATGATAACCTATTCCAAAAGTCATTGTATCAAAAGTTCCACCATAAGTTTGATAAACCCTTGAAGAGGGGTCAAATACATTTGGTTCTTGTTTAAACCCCCAAAATGTAGGTGTAAATTCAAGTCTTATATCGTATTCAAAGTTCTTTTTGTCTTTTTGAGGTCCTATAGTTTCTGCAGCTTTAAATCCATTTTGCCAAACTCTTGTTGCATTAAATCTATCTTCACTAAAAATCCCTACAAAATACTTTACCAAACCATCTTTTATTGAACCTTTAATTAACATTCCCATATCTGTTCTTTTATAAGGTTGGTTTCCTCTATATCCACCCAAATAAGGATCAACAGCTTTTAAAGCTTCTCTAAATTGAGAAGCTAAAAAATAATCTCCATCACTTGACATAACAGGGCTATTATGCCGACCTACAAAATTATGTCTACTAAAAGGAACCCTTATTTTACCTCCACCTATTATAAACTCAGGAAAAAAATTAAAATAAATAGCTGCTTCCCAAAGCATAGTTTGATAACCTTCATTATCATTACTATCAAAATTTCCATAAAAACTTATTAATTTACTAATTTGTCCTTTAGCTCCTAATCTTGCTTTATAAACTTGAAAATGATTTTCTCTATAATCTCTATAAGGAGCTCCAGTAAAAGGAGTAAAAGGATAACCTCCTTTGTCTGCATTTATATAAAATACTCTTATTTGAGCCTGAAAATCTGCAAAAGTATCCTCATCCACTTTGATTTGAGCAGCTTTTAATTGGAAAGGAAAACCAAAAATAACTGTTCCCATTATAAGTAACTTCAACAATTTTCTTTTCATAGCTCCTCCCTTACCAAAATTATAAAAATAATACATAAAAAGGTTTAAAGTCAAAATATCTTGAAAATCATATAAAAAAATTTATTTATTATCAGCCAAAGTTTTTAAGAAATATTTTTAATTTTTTAAATTTTTTTAAATTTTTTAAATTTTTTTTATTGATTTTTTATTAAATATTTTTGATTCTAAAGATTTACTTTAAAATTTTTTATGTTATTTTTTAAAATAAATTCTACTAAAAAAGGAGAAAAATCATGTGTGAGGAATGTGGATGCGGGATTACTGGAGAAAGTGATAGAAAAATAATTGAAATTTTTGAGGATATTTTAAAATATAATAGATTTCAAGCAATACATAATAGGGAACATTTAGAGGAACATAGAATATATGCTATTAATCTAATGAGTGCTCCTGGTTCTGGTAAAACCACGCTTTTGGAAAAAACATTAGAGAATTTAAATCATAAATATCGTATAGGAGTAATAGAAGGAGATTTAGAGACAGAAAGAGATGCAGAAAGAATCAGAAAAAAGGGTATTCCTGTATATCAGATAACTACAGGAACTGCTTGTCACTTAAATGCTACTCTTATTCATAAAGCAATACATCATCTTCCATTAAATGAAATTGATATTCTTTTTGTAGAAAACATAGGGAATCTTGTTTGTCCTGCTAATTATGAGCTTGGGACTCATTTGAATGTTACTTTACTTTCGGTTCCTGAAGGAGAAGATAAACCAGAAAAATATCCTCTAATATTTAAAGTTTCTGATGTAGTAATAATTACTAAAATTGATCTTCTTCCATATTTTGATTTTAATTTAGAAAAAGTAAAAGAGGGTATTCAAAAAGTAAATCCAAAAACTCAATTTATAGCTCTTTCTGCTAAAACAGGAGAAGGTTTTGAAGATTGGATTATCTTTTTAGAAAAAAAGTTTAAAGAATACAGAGATAGGTTATGAAAATAGAAAAGCTTCTTTTAGCTCATGGTGGTGGAGGTGAAGAAACTTTTTACCTTGTTAAGAAATATATTTTAAAGTATTTTTCTAATCCTATATTGGATTCGCTTGAAGATTCAGCGGTTTTAAAGAATGGATATTCCAATTTAGCTTTTACTATAGATGGTTTTACTGTGAAACCAATCTTTTTTAAAGGAGGCAATATAGGAAAGCTTGCTGTAACAGGAACTATAAATGATCTTGTAGCAATGGGAGCAAAGCCTCTTTATTTAAGTGTAAGTTTTATAATTGAAGAGGGTTTTTTAATGGAAGAATTTGAAAAAATTCTTGAAAGTATGAAAAAAGAAGCTGAAAAAAATGAGTTACTTATAGTAGCAGGAGATACCAAAATTGTGCCTAAAAAGGAAATTGATGGAATATTTGTTATTACAGCTGGTATAGGTAAAATTATCTACTCAGGACTTTCTTGTAAAAATTTAAAACCAGGAGATGTTATTATAGTTTCTGGTTCTATAGGTGATCATGGAGCATCTATTCTTTCTCAAAGAGAAGGAATTAAGTTTGATGTGGAATTGCAAAGTGATTGTGAATCTGTTTATTTTTTGGCAGAGCCTCTTTTTACCTCTGATATAAAAATCCATGCTATGAGAGATCCAACAAGAGGTGGACTTGCAGCAACTCTTTATGAATGGGCTTACGGTTCTAAAGTAATTATTATAATTGATGAATCTAAAATTCCTGTTAAACCTCAAGTAAAAGCTTTTTGTGAAACACTTGGATTTGAACCTTATCATTTGCCTTGTGAGGGGAGATTAGTAATAGCCCTACCTGAAAAATTTAGTTATAAAGCTTTAGAAATTTTAAGATCGCATCCTTCTGGCAAAGAAGCTCAAATTATAGGAAAAGTTTTAGAAAAAGATGAAGATCCTAAAATTATTTTGAAAACTTTATATGGAACTGAAAGGATTCTTGAAAATACCTCAGGAGAACTTTTTCCTAGAATCTGCTAGATATTTCAATGCATGAATACTTTATTGTGCAAAACATTATAAAAACTATAGAAGAAATAATTAAAGATTATCCTGGTAAAAAAATTGTGAAAGCTATTTTTTTAATAGGAAAGTTTTCAGGAATTGAAATAGAACTTTTAAAAAATGCTCTTGAATTTTTTAAGAAAGAAACTCCTTTAGAAGAAGCTGAAATAGTTTTTGAACTTGAAGATCTAAAAATAAAGTGTTTAAATTGTGGAGCTGAAAATATAAAAGACAAATGGAATTTAATGTGCCCAAATTGTGGTTCAATGAATACTGAGGTAATTTCAGGGGAAGAGCTTTTTCTTAAAACTTTGGAATTGGTTTAATTCCCCATTCTTCAAGCTGCAAAAGAACTTCTTTTAAGAGATTATTATAGTTTTTTTTAATTACTTCAGATAATTCTAAACCTATTTCTAAAGATTTAGGTTCTATTCCTATAATTACTAAACTGGTAGGATATTTACCTCTTAATTTAGCAAGATTTAAAATATCTCCAAAACTTATTTCATGAAGCGATATTTTTTCAAATACTTGAATAGGTATTTCTTTATCTTTAAATTTATAAATAGTTCCAGGTGGTTTTCCTCCAAGTATAGCATCTATTACTAAAAGTTTTTCTGCAGATTCAATATAAGGTAAAAGAGCAAAACTACCAACTCCTCCATCAACTATTTCAACTTCTTTAGGAAATTCATAATTATTGGTTAAATCTTGAATTATTTTTATTCCAACTCCCTCATCAGAAAGAAGCAAGTTACCTATTCCCAAGACAACAATTTTATTAGACATCATATAAATGGATACAATCTCCGGAATAAATTTTTAGTATTTTTTCTTGATGGGTTTTTAAAATCAAAGCTCCATCTTCTGAAAGGTTTAAAGCTAAACCTTCTTCCTCTCCTTCTGGATGAATAATTTTAACTTTTTTCCCTATAGTTAAACTTTTTTCTTTCCATAAATTTAAAATTTCATTAGGGTTTTTCTTTAAAAGGTTATTAAAAGTAAATACTAATTCCTTGATAATTTCTTTTCTTTGGATTTCTTTTCCAGTTATTTCCTTTAAAGAAATAGCTTGAGGTTCTAAAAAACTTATTTCATTATTTACATTTATTCCTATTCCAATTATAGCATATTTAATTTCGTCAATTTCACCTTTTATTTCTAAAAGAATTCCTGCAAGTTTTTTTTCTATTTCATTTAACTTATAAATTACATCATTTGGCCACTTTAAATAAGTTTTTATATTAACGGTTTTTTCAATGGCAATAGATGTAGCAAGACATGCTATATAAGTTAATATAAACGCTTGTTTTAAAGATAAAGAAGGTCTTATTACTAAACTCATCCAGATTCCACCAGGTGGAGAGTGCCAAACTCTTTGCATTCTTCCTCTTCCTTGAGTTTGTATTTCAGCTATTATTATACCCTCTTTACCTTTTTCTCCTAAATCTTTCCCAATATCCATAGTAGAAGTTACTTTTTGGAAAAAATATATCTTATAAGGAAGGTTAAATAATTCTTCTTCACTTAGTAAATCATAATTATTTTTTAGCATATATCCTTTTGGGGTAATTTCTATATTATATCCTTTTTTTTGAAGTCCTTTTATATGTTTCCATACTGCAGTTCTTGAAATTTTCAAATTTTTGGCAATAGTTTCTCCTGATATTATAGGTTGAGATTTTAATAGTTCTAAAATTTTTAATTTTGTTGGTATATAGTTTTTCAAGGGATTTTTATCACGGAGGAGGAGGGATTCGAACCCCCGGAAGAGGTTTTTTTAACCTCTTCAGCCGATTTCGAGTCGGCCCCCTTCGTCCACTCGGGCACTCCTCCTTTGCTTTTTATTTTAAACTTTAAATTTTCCTTTTCCAATTGTCAACTACCTTTTCCACTTCGTAAGTGAGATAAATTAGAATTATTAAAAATTGATTAAAAATCTTGCCAAATACCAAAATTATGTTTTTATAAAAAATTTATTATTATAAAAAATAAAAAGGATTTAATATGAGAGTTAAAGATTTTATGCAATCTAATCCTGTTACTTTAAATCTCAATGAAAAAATAGAAAAACTTGTGGAAATATTTTATAAATATGAAATAGGTAGTGTACTTATAATAAATGATAAGAAAGAACCTTTCCAGATTCTCACTTTAAGAGATTTACCTAAGTTACTTTTTTTTCAACCTTCTCCTCAAAATATAGAAGAAGTACTTCAAATATTAAATAAAAATAAAGCTTCATTAATTACCATTTTATCTGATATGGTATTTACTGAAGCCTTAAATTTAATGAAAAATTACGGTATAAGTCATTTACCAGTTATTAACAAAAAAGGTAAATTAGTAGGTATTCTTAGTTTAAGGGATATAATAAAAACTTTTCCGGAAATTATTTATATAGATCCTTTAACTGGAGTTAATAACAGAGCTTATTTAGAATTTTTAAAGACTAAATTGAAAAGAATAAAAAATACCATAAGTATTCTTATGTTAGATTTGGATAATTTTAAAATCTTAAATGATAGATATGGCCATTTGGTGGGAGATATAGTTTTAAAGAAAGTAGCTCAAACAATAAGGAAAAATGTAAAAACTCCTGATGAGGTTATAAGGTACGGAGGAGAAGAATTTTTAGTAATTGCATATAGATGCTCTTTGAAAGATGGTTTTAAGTTAGGAGAAAGATTAAGGAAAAAAATAAAAAATTTGAGATTTAAAGATTATAAAGATCTTAAAATAACTGTAAGTATAGGAGTTAGTGAATATAGTTCTAAAAAAGATTTAAAAGATAGTATTGAAAATGCAGATAAAGCTATGTATATGGCTAAAAAAGCTGGGAAAGACAGAGTTAGGATTTTTGATGCTATCTTTTAGATTTAAAAAAATTCTTTAATAAATCTTTTGCATCTTCTTTCAACAAACCTTCTCTTATTTTTATCTGATGGTTCAATTTTGGATCTCTGGCAATATTATAGAGACTTATGCAGGCACCTGTTTTTTCGTCTCTTGTAGCAAAGATAATTTCTTCAACTCTTGCAAGAACAAGAGCATAAGTACACATAGGACAAGGTTCCAAAGTTACATAAATTTTACATCCAATAAGTCGATAGTTTCCCAAATTTTTACAGGCTTCTTTTATAGCAATAATTTCTGCATGAGCTGTTGGATCATTTAATTTTAATATTTGATTTCTTCCTTTCCCAATTATTTTCCAGTTAGAATCTACAATAACTGCACCTACAGGGATTTCACCCTCAACAAAAGCTATTTCAGCCTCTTCTAAAGCTTTTTGCATAAAAAAATAATCTTTTTCTTCAAACATAATCTAAAAAAATATAAAGGATAATAAAAAAAATAATAAAGATAATGTAAGAGGTAGATTTTCTAAATATATAATTTGTCCAAGAGGCCTCTTTTTAAGAAAAAATATAAGTTTGTAAGCTAAAAACAAGATAGGAAGAAGACTTAAATATAATTTTTTAATTAGTATTAAAGGAATAAGAAGAAATAAAAGTAAAATTATAATTCCATAAATTAATGTATACATTTTATCTTCTTTATAATTTAAAAAAGAAAAGAGAAATTGAGAGGGTAAAAATCCATCTGTTTGATAATAAACCAATTCTAAATAAAAATATATAAAAAGAAGAATAAAAAAGACTAAAAAAAGAGATAATAAAAAAAGTAAATTAAAAGAGGGATTAAGAAAAAAAGAAATTCCAACTAATAATAAAGGTTCAAAAAGAAAATAAAAAGGAGATCTAAATAAAATTTGGTTAATTAAAGTAAAAATCATAAATATATATAAAATCTTATAATTATAAAGAATTCCAGTTAATAAGGTGATTATAAATGAGAAAAAAAGTAAAATTTTTATTAAATTTTTGTTGGATTTTAAAAATTTTCCTTTTATAGAATAATAAAAATCAAAAGAATTTAAGTTTTGCAAATTATTGAAATTGTATTTTGTTAAAAGAAAGAAAAAAACAGAAAGAATTAATAAGCTATGAGTTTGTAAAGGAAAATTTATTAAATTTAAAAATCCTATAAATAAAAGAATAAAATTTAAGGGTTGAAGAAAGGAAAAAAAGGAAAGAGCTTTTAGAAATTTATAAAAAAATGAAAAATTAGATTTTAGAAAATCGATAATTTCATTGATAAGCCAGTTAGGAGTTGAAGCTCCTGCAGTGATTCCAATACTTTCACACTTACTTAACTCCTTTATAGGAACATCTTCGATTCTTTCTATTAAAAAAACTTTTTTTCCTTCTTTTTTAGCAATTTCAGCAAGTCTATTAGTATTGGCACTAGATTTTCCTCCTATTACAATTAGGCAAGAACACATCTTACATAATTTTCTTACTTCATTTTGTCTAACTTCTGTAGCATTACAAATGGTATTTATAACTTCTCCAGAGGGATAACGAGATAAAATAGCATTAGAAATTTCCTCAAATTGCTTTTTATCTTGTGTAGTTTGAGAAAGGATTACATAATTGCTTAATTTTGGAAGATTTTCTACTTCATCTAAAGAACTTATTACATATCCCTTATTTTTACAACATCCCAAAATTCCCTTAACTTCAGCATGATTTTTATCTCCTATTATTATTATTTCTTTTCCTTGTGATATAGCTTTTTTAGCCAAAGTTTGAACTTTTGAAACTCTTGGACAGGTTCCATCTATTATTTCATAATTTTGACTAAGTTTTTCTTTTTCTTTGGGTGATATTCCATGAGCTCTAATTATACATATTCCAGAAGAAGGCATTTTTTCAGTTTTGTCATCTAAAATTTTGACCCCCAATTTAGCTAAAAGTTCCAAAGTTTGAGGATTATGGATAAGGGGTCCATAAGTATAAATAGGTGATTTTTTTTCATTAATGGCTTTAAGAACCAAATTTACAGCTCTTCTAACACCCATACAAAAACCTGCTTTTTCAGCTATTTTGATTTTCATTTTAAATTAAGAAGTATTTCTTTTTCTAAATTTTCAAGAATTCCTTTTTCAACCATACTATAATAACCATCTTTACCAATTATAATATGGTCAAGGATTTTACATTGTAAAAGATAACCTGCTAATATTAGATTCTTGGTAAATTTAATATCTTCTTTTGATGGGGTTGGGTCTCCTGAGGGGTGGTTATGAACCAATATTATAGAAGAAGCTTTCCTTTCAAAAGCTTTAGCAAATATTTCCCTTGGATAACAAATACTTTCATTTATAGTGCCCTCAAAAATCTTCTCTATATCAAGAATTTTTGACTTAGAAGAAAGAAAAATGGCTTTTAAGGTTTCTCTTGAAAGATTTTGCATTTCATATTTTAAATAATGATAAACTTCTTCAGGACTTCTTAAATATTCAGTTTTAAGTGCTTTGCCTTTTAAATACCTTCTTGCAACTTCTTTTATTACTTTTAGAGGTAAAGCAGATTTTTCTTTAAGTCCTTTAAATTTTGATAGTTCTTCTATAGGTGCATCAAGAACATTGTCAAGGGTTTTATAATGAGATAAAAGACTTCTCGCAAGTTTTCTTGTATCTTTATAGGGAATATTTAACATTAGTAAAAGCTCAAGAAGGTCTTCATCAGTGAAAGTTTCTGGACCATTTTTTAAAAATCTTTCCTTTAGCCTTTTTCTATGTCCTTTAGCTTTTTCATAACTACTTAAAAGGATTCTTTCCTTTTTGATGTCCATTTTAAAACCTCAAGCTAACTTTAGCTTTTTCTTTAATTTGAAAATTTCCAGTATTTATATTGTAAAATAATCCCTTCCCTTTTACCACCATGTTTTTCTTTTTAACCAATATTTCTTCATCAGTTAAAATTAGATTTTTTTCAGGGAAAAAAATAAGTTCTGAGGTTTTTATTTCGCCATGTTCAGGGTTTACCAGATAAACATTATTTTTCAAAACAAATTTATCTTCTTTTTTGTTATAAAATCCGTTATCTGCCCATATTTCAAGATTTTTTTCCTTATTGACAATATATATTTTTTTGGCTTCAAAGAAGAAATCATCTTTTTGGAGAAATTCTTTAGTTCTAAAGCTCCAAATAAGTTTTTCTTTTTTATAAAAATAGTATTCCAAATCAGTAGCAAATATTTTAAATGAGAATGAAGACAATGGTTTAAAGAAAAATAAAAATACTAAGACAAATAAAAATTTAAAAATTCTTGCCATTTACCTTTAGCCTTTAAAATGAGGTCACAAACCTCTCTTACAGCTCCTAAACCTCCAGGATATTGGGTTATATAATCTACGTATTTATTTACAGGTTCCCATCCATTAGGAACTCCTATGGCAAGTCCTACTCTTTTTAAAATGGGAAGATCAGTCCAATCATCTCCTATATAAGCTACTTCCTCATCTTTTAATCCTTTATCTTTTAAAATTTTTTCATAGGATTTGATTTTAAATAATTCTCCTTGGATTAACAAATTTATACCTAATTCTTTAGCTCTATATTCAACTACATGAGAAAATCTGCTTGAAATAATACCTATTTCTACTCCAGCTTTTTGTAAGAGTTTAATTCCCATTCCATCACAAACATAAAAATTTTTTATTTCCTCTCCTTTTGCATTTATTATTATTTTTCCATCAGTTAATACTCCATCCACATCTAAAAGGAGGAGTTTAATTTTCTTTGCTTTTTTAAGTATAGCTTCAGGATATTCCATGTTTTTCTATTACTTCTCTCAGATCCTTTATTTGAAATAAAATTTTTTGTAAATCTGAAAGGTATAATGAGTTGGGTCCATCACATAAAGCTTTTTCAGGTTCAGGATGAACTTCCATAAAAATTCCATCTACTCCAACTGCTACAGCTGCTCTTATTAAATAAGGAATAAATTTTCTTTCTCCTGAAGATTTACCTTCTCCTCCCCCTGGAATTTGTACACTGTGGGTAGCATCAAAAATAACTTTAGCTCCTAAGTTTTTCATAATAGGAATTGATCTAAAATCAACTACAAGATTTCTATAACCAAAAGAAGTACCTCTTTCTGTAAAAAAAATTTCTGAAGAATTAAAAGACCTTGCTTTTTCAAGAACGTATTTCATATCCCATGGAGCCATAAATTGTCCTTTTTTTATATTAATAGGTTTTCCAGTTTTTGAGGCAAAAACTATTAAATCTGTTTGTCTACAAAGAAAGGCAGGAATTTGAATAATATCTACTATTTCACTTACAGGATCAATTTGCCAGGTTTCATGTACATCAGTAGTAATTTTAATATCTAATTTATTTTTTATCTCTTGAAGCCAGGAAAGGCCCTTTTCAAGACCTGGGCCCCTGTAAGAATAAAGAGAAGTTCTGTTAGCTTTATCAAAGGAGGCTTTAAAAACTAAGTCAAATCCCAGTTTAGGAACTAAATTTTTTAAAAATTGAGCAATATAAAAGGCATTTTCAAAATCTTCAAGTACACAAGGCCCTGCTATTATAAGAAATTTTTTCATAAAAAGTCTATAGTTTTTTTAAAATTTAAAACTATTTTATAATCAAAAATAAACTCTGCAAGTAAGGGTAAGTGTTTTGTATTTATGAAATACTTAAATTTTGAAAAAAATTACATAAAAAAGAAATGGAAAAATAAGATTTCCATAGCTTTAGTTTTTCCTAATTATTATAAACTTGGAATGTCAAACCTGGGTTTTTTGTATATATATGAAAGTCTTAATAAATATAGGGAAATAGTATGTGAAAGAATATTTTTACCAGAAAAAGAAGAATCTCCTAAATCATTAGAAAATAATAGAATTCTTAAAGATTTTCATTTTATTTTATTTTCTATTCCTTTTGAATTGGATTATATAAATTTATTAAATATTCTCAACTTAGGAGGAATATCTTTAGAAGCATTTAAGAGAAAAGAAATTGTACTTGCTGGAGGAATAGCAACTTGGCTTAATCCTGAACCTTTAGTTCCTTTTGTGGATGGATTTTTGTTAGGGGAATGGGAGGAAATAGAAGAAAAAATTGTTCCTTTATTTTTAAAATATCATTCTAATAAAAAAAAGTTTCTGGAACATCTTAATGAGTATCCCTTTTCCTATATTCCTTTAGTAGAAAATAAAAGTTCTATAAAGGTAGCTAAAGTTAAAAATTTAGAAAAAGTTATTTTCTCTAAATTTATTAGTGAAAAAGCAGAGTTTTCAAATACTTATCTCATAGAAGTATCAAAGGGATGTGGAAAGGGATGTAGATTTTGTGCAGCGGGATTTCTTTCAAGACCCCCAAGGAGTTATTCTTTAAAAAAACTTGAAGAAGCAATAGAAGAAATACCAAAAAGATCTAAAGTGGGATTGATAGGATTAGAATTTGCTAATAAAGATGAGGTTTTGGCTATTGGTAAAAAACTTATAGAGAAAAATTGTCTTTTAACTTTTTCATCTTTAAGGGTTGATGCTTTGACTGAAGATTTTTTAGAATTATTTAAAGGAACAAAAAGTGTTGCTATAGCTCCTGAAACAGGTTCTGAAAGACTTAAAAAAGTAATAAATAAAAATTTGACAGAAGAAGAAATATTTTTTGCTTTGGGTAAATTTAAAGAAAAGGGATTAAAAAAGGTGAAAGTTTATTTTATGTTAGGTCTTCCCTTTGAAACAGAAAAAGATTTAGAAGAAACTGTTAAATTAATAGAAAAAATTTTAAAAGCAAAAATGGAGCTCAATTTTTCTTTTTCCTTTTCTTTTTTTGTTCCTAAACCACATACACCGTTTCAATGGCATCCTTTTTTAGATTTAAATAAGCTTAAAGAAAAGGAAAGATTTGTAAAAAAAAAGCTAGGTTATGTGAAAAGTTTAAAAATAGAATCTCCTCAATCTGCTTTTTTTCAGGCTATAATAACAAGAGGTGATAAAAGACTAAAGGAATTTTTAATTTTAAAGGCAAAAGGATGGGGTTTTAAGAAATGTTTGAAAGTTATCCCTAATCTTAATGAGATTTTAAGTCCTCCAAATTCATTAAATGTTTTTTTTCCTTGGGATAAAATAGATATAGGAGTTAAAAAAGAGTTTCTATGGAAAGAGTGGCTTAAAGCAGGAAAAGAAGAATTAACCCCCTTTTGCAAATTGGGAAAATGTCATCTTTGCGGGGTATGTTAAAGTTTTATGAATAAGAATCAAATAATCTCTTAGATGTCTAATAATTAAAAATCTGTGTCTAACACGTTCTTTGGCGTAAAGCCCCATCGTATGCATAAATTCTTTATTAGCTAATAGTTGTTTTATTCTCATGGCTAATCCTTCAATACTATTAACTAAATATCCAGTAACTCCGTGAACAATTTGTCTTTTTATTCCTCCTACATTGGAACCTATTACTGGTTTTTCTTTCCACATAGCCTCAGAAACCACGAGTCCAAAACCCTCCTTAATAGATTTTTGCACTATAACTGTAGAACCTCTTTGAAAGGCGTTTATTTCTTTATGGCTGTCAGGAGGAAGATTAAGAATGAAGATATCTTTTTCATCAGCGGTTAAATTTAAGAGTTCTTTATAAATATTTTCTCCTTCTGGATCATCAGAAGCAAATGAACCAACCAAAACTAATTGACAGTCGTATTTCTTTTTAACAAGTTTATAAGCAGAAATAACTCCAAAGGGATCTTTTAGTCTATCAAAGCGAGATACTTGAGTAATAATAGGTTTATCAAGATCTAGTCTAAATTTGGTTAAAATATTTTTTATTTCTTCCTTTGATAATTCAATATTTTTAGGATGTAAAGGATCTATAGAAGGAGGAATTATATAAGTAGGTATTTTTATTCCTTCATATACAAATTCAGGCATATGAAAAACACAAGCATCATACGCATTTATAAAATTTTCTAAAAATTCCCAAGCTTTTGGATGAGGAGCTGAAGTATCTATATGGCATCTCCAAATCCATTTTTGACCAGGATGTTTTTTAACTACTAATCCTATAGGCTGAGGATCATGAATAAAGATGACATCATAATTTTCTGTGTCGATTTTATTTAAATTTTCATAAATAGTTTTTAAATAATAAACAATTTCTTCACTTTCTATAGAAGTAGGAATACATAAATGAAGAAGATTATGTAATTTTTTGGTAAAATTAAAAAATTTTTCATTCCCTTTTATTACTTTCCATTCTGCTTTTATTCCTAATTCCTTCATTAAAGGTATAAGTCTACTTAAAATTTCAGCTACTCCCCCTCCTTTATGAGTAGAGTTTACATGAAGAACTTTTAAATTTTTGAGTTTTTCTGCTAAGATGAAAAGTTCATTAATACTTTCTTCTCCTACAAAAGATATATAATCTTTAATCATTTTTGAGTTTCTAAAATTTTAATAATCTCTTTTTTTATTTCATATAGATTCATGTTATAAACGTCTAATTTATTTATTAATTCTGCTTTTTTATTCTCTCCTATGGAAACTAACCAAGAAGAATAATCGTTTATTAGAGTTTTATTTTCTATTCTTGAAGTTACTAAGTGATAAAAGACTGAATTTATGCTTGATTTTTTAAATTTTCTTATAAATTCTCCTAAAGTATGTGCAGGATTTTTATATTCAATAATTTCTCTTTCTACAGTGATAAAAAAGAAAGGTTCAATAATTTTTTTATCTAGATCTTTATTATAAGATTCTTCTAAAATTTTTATCAATGAGCATCTTAGTTCTTCCAAATCAAAATATTCCATAGGATCCACAATAGAAAGTTTTTCAGCTAAAGGCAGAAGATTATTTTTGTATAGCCAATAGGAGAAGCTATTGTTAAAAAAAGTGGGTAGATTGTGATAGTTGAAAATATTTATATACATATGATAGAAAATAGAAAATTTATCTATATTTTTTAAAGTTTCTATAAAATCTTTTAAAGAAAAGGCTTTAATTCCTGTAAATTTGGGGATCCAAAATTCAGCTTTAAAAATAAAAGGGTTGATCATTATTTAATTAGATGTTCTATTAAATTTCTAATTTCTATATAAGATTTTGCATTATATTTAGCAAAAGATCTACCTTCTCCCACTTTTATAGTTATTGCATTTTTTGGTAAAACTCTAAATAGATCTTCATCAGTAATATCATCTCCAGCTGCAAGGATGAAATCATAATTTTTATCTTTTAAAAAAATATTAGCAGCTAATCCTTTATCAATACCTGATGGTCTTACTTCTATAATTTTATCTCCTAAAACTACATTAATTTGCATATTCCCTGTTAGAATAAGTAATTCATCAATTAATTCAGCAATTCTTAGATTGGCTAATTCAGGATCAGCATTTCTATAATGGAAAACTATAGAAAATTCTTTTTCTTCAATAAAAGACTGCGGTAAACGATCTACATAAATTTCCATAAGATTTTTTATGGAAGATTTAAAATCAGGTGAGATGGCAACTAAGGACTCCCAATCATTTTTATATTTTTTTATAAATATTCCATGTTCACAAATGAAATTTAATTTTATTCCATTAAACCACTTTAAAAAATCTTCTTTTTTTCTGCCAGAAATAATAACTATTTCTGTATTAGGAACACAGGAAAGCTCAGATAGAATTTTTTTAAGTTCTTTATCCGGTGCAGCAAGATGTGGCTTTGAAACGATAGGTACAAGTGTTCCATCATAATCTAAGAAAAATATTTTATTTAGAGCTTTATTAAAAGCTTGTTTTATTTCTTCAAAATGAGTACTTAATAATTTTATAGTTAACCTTTCTCTTTCTTTCTTAAGAGATTTTAAAGTAATTAAAAAATCTTTACCCCATTTTATTATATTATATCTTTTTAGTCTTTCTTGCATTGGGATAAGACGAGTTTTTTGTTCCTCTTCTGGTAATTCAAGCGCTTTTTCTAAAACATAAGAGAGTTCATTTACAGAATTTGGATTTACAATAAAAGCTTCTCCTAATTCTTTTGCACTTCCGGCAAATTCTGAAAGAACAATAACCCCTTTTTGATCCTTTCTAGAAGCTACAAACTCTTTAGCAATAAGATTCATGCCATCTTTTAAGGGAGTAACTAAAATTACATCTGTAATTAAATAGTGAGCTACTAATTCTTCAAAATTGAGAAGTCTATAATAATATAAAATAGGTGTCCATCCTATTTTACCAAACCTTCCATTAATTTCACTAATTTTTTCTTCAATTTGTTTTTTCATTCTTTGATAGTGTTCAACCCCTTCTCGAGAAGGTACTACCACCATTATTAATACTATCTTTTCATGAAAATCTGGTCTTCTCAGAAGAAGGTGTTCAAAAGCTAAAAGCCTATTATATATGCCTTTAGTATAATCTAGTCTATCTACAGAAAAAATAATTTTTTTATCTTTCAATTGTTTTTTTATATGTTGAGATATCCTTTTAATTTTTTTTCTTTCAGAAGCATTATGAAATAGCTCAAAGTCAATTCCCATAGGGAAAGTCTCCACTTTTATAAATCTATTTTGATAAAATAATCCCCCCATTTTGTGATCTATCTTTAGAGTACGCGAAAGAGTTCGTAAAAAGTTGATAGTATATTCATAAATATGAAATCCTATTAAATCACATCCCAATAATCCTTCAAGAATTTCTTTTCTCCAAGGTAGTTGCATAAAAATTTCTGGAGGAGGAAAAGGAATATGAAGAAAAAAGCCTATAATAATTTCTGAGAAAAGATTTCTTAACATGTTAGGTAAAAGCATAAGATGATAATCGTGAATCCATACTATTGAATCTGGAGTAACATATTTAGCTACTTCTTCACAAAATAATTTGTTTACAACCATATAATTTTCCCAGAAACTTTCATCATATACCACATAATTGGGGAATCCATGAAAAAGAGGCCAAAGAACTTTATTACAAAAACCGTTATAAAATTTATCTATTTGCTTAGCAGAAATAAATACAGGATGACATTTAAATTTTTGGAATTTCTTTTTGATACTTTCAGTTTTTTTTTTATCTAAATGAATACCTGGCCATCCAATCCAAATATAATCTCTAATAAACTGAGATTTTTTTAAAAAAGTTTTTATTCCTGAAACTAACCCACCTGGACTTTCACAAAAAGTTAAATCAGGATTTATATAAAAAGGTAAACGATTAGCTACAATTATTAGTGATTTCATATGTTTTTTTTAAATTTTTATAGAGATTTTTGAAATTTTATTTTTAAAATAAGTATTATTTTTATTTTTTCAAGTTTTAGTAGCTTAAATTGATAAAAAGATTGATATAAAAAGATTGATATAAAAAAAATCCATTGTAAAATTTAGGTGTTTATGAGTGTTTTAATAGCCATTAGTATATTTCCATTAGATAAAGGTGAAAGTGTAAGTGAATATGTTACAAGAGCTGTAAAAGTGATTAAGGATTCAGGTTATCCCTATTTACTTACTCCTATGGAGACAGTGATAGAGACAGATTCTATAGAAGCTGCCTTTAAAATAGCTCAAGATTGTTTTAAAGCTTTAGAATCTGATTGTAACAGAATTATAGTTAATATAAAAATAGATTCTCGTAAAGGTAAATTTAATAGAATTCAGGAAAAGATAAGATCAGTTGAAGAAAAGTTAGAAAAATTATACTGATAAAGTAAAAGGAGATAATCCTTTGAATCTTCAAAAAATAGTTTTAGCTTATTCAGGAGGACTTGATACTTCTGTTATTCTGAAATGGCTTATAGAGAAATACCAATGTCCGGTTATTGCTTTTTGTGCTAATTTGGGACAAGAGGAAAATTGGGATGAAATAAAGGAAAAGGGGATTAGATGCGGAGCTGAAAAAGTAATTATTAAAGATTTAAGAGAAGAATTTGTTAAAGAATATGTGTTTTTTGCTATAAAAGCTGGGGCTATTTATGAAAATTGGTATATGCTTGGGACTTCTTTAGCAAGACCTCTTATAGCAAAAGAGCAGGTAAAAATAGCAAGAAAGGAAGGAGCAGATGCTGTTGCTCATGGAGCTACAGGCAAAGGAAATGATCAAGTTAGATTTGAACTAACTTATACAGCCCTTGCTCCGGATCTTAAAATAATTGCTCCTTGGAGGGAATGGGAATTTAAAGGAAGAACTGAACTTATAGAATATGCCAAAAAACATAATATTCCTATCCCTGTAACACTGGAAAAACCCTATAGTATTGATGCCAATTTATTTCACATAAGTTATGAAGGAGGTATATTAGAAGATTTATGGCAAGAACCTCCTGAAGATATGTTTATTATGACTGTTTCACCAGAAAAAGCTCCTGATTTTCCAGAATATATAGAAATTGATTTTGAAAAAGGTATTCCAGTTTCTATAGATGGAGAAAAATTAAATCCTATAGAAATACTTACTAAACTTAATAAAATTGGAGGGAAACATGGAATAGGAAGGATTGATATGGTAGAAAATAGAGTTGTAGGAATAAAAAGTAGAGGAATTTATGAAACTCCAGGAGGTACAATTCTTCATATTGCACATAGAGCTTTAGAACAAATTACACTTGATAGAGAAATAATGAGAATTAAAGATATGCTTGTATCTAAAATAGCTGAACTTATTTATTACGGTTTTTGGTATAGTCCTGAATTTCAAAGTTTGAAAACTTTTATAGAAAAAACTCAAGAAAATGTTTCAGGCACAATAAGGCTTAAGCTTTATAAAGGGAATGTAATAGTAGTAGGAAGGAAAAGTCCCTATAGTCTTTATAAGAAAGAATTAGCAAGTTTTGATGAAAAAGAAGGATATAATCCTAAAGATGCAGAAGGTTTTATAAAACTTCAAGGTTTAAGACTAAAAATTTACAATCTTTTAAAGGAAGGAGAAATTTTATGAAGATTTTTGTGGATACAGCTAAAATTGAAGAAATAAAAAAAGTAAGAGATTGGGGTATTCTTGATGGAGTTACTACTAACCCATCTCTTCTTTCTCAAACAGGAAAACCTTGGAAAGAAGCTGCCTTAGAAATATTAAAAGAAATTCCTAATAAGCCAGTTTCTCTTGAAGTGATAGCAACAGATTTTGAAGGAATGGTAAAAGAAGCAAAAGAGCTTGCAAAAATGGGAGATAATGTGGTAATTAAAATACCCTTTACTTATGAAGGTATAAAAGCTGTTAAAGCTTTAAAAGCTGAAAATATAAAAACCAATGTAACCTTAGTTTTTTCTTCTTTACAAGCTTTAATAGCAGCAAAATCAGGAGCTGATTATGTTTCTCCTTTTATAGGAAGAATAGATGATATAGGTTATGATGGTATAGGTATTTTAGAAGAAATTATTCATATTTACAGTTTATATAATTTTGAAACAGAAATTATTGCAGCAAGTATTCGTCATATAGACCATGTAAAACAATGTGCTTTATTAGGTGTAGATATTGCTACTATTCCATTTAAAGTAATTGAACAGATGTTTAAACATCCTTTAACTGATATAGGATTAAAAAGATTTCTGGAAGATGCTAAAAAGGCTGATATTACTATTATCTAATGTTAAGTTTGGATATTTATTTATTTTATCTTATAAATCATTTTAGACTTAGTTATTTAGATAAAATACTTCCACTTTTTAGTAATTCTTTTTTTATAGATTTTTTTTATATTTTAGTTAGTTTTTTACTTTTATTAAAATATTCTTTTAAAAAATATTTAGTAATTGCTTTTTTTGGTGTTATAGGTTTTTTAATAGTTGATTTTACCTGTGGAGATATTTTGAAACCCTATTTCAAAAGAGAAAGACCCTTTGTCAATCTTTCGGGAGTTTATTGTTATAGTAATAATAGATTTCAGTATAAAACCAGTTTTGAAAATAAAAGATTTGTAAATAAAAAAAGAAGTTATAGTTTTCCTTCTTGTCATGCAAGTAATTCATCCTTTTTTTCTTTTTTTCTTTTATTCTTTTTACCAAAATTAACATTAGCCTTTATTTTAATCATTTTTTTCATTTTAGTAGGATGGTCAAGAATTTACTTAGGAGTTCACTATCCTTTAGATATTTTAGGAGGGTGGATATTAGGGTTTGTTTTGGCTTTTCTTTTTTATAAACTCTGTTTTATAATTATTTCTAAAATGAATGAAAAAAAATTCTAAAAGAATAAATTTTTTTATAATTTTTTTTATTGTACTTCTTAGTATAATAAAAATTTTTTATCTTTATTACTTAAAACTTCCTCTTTCTTATGATGAAGCCTATTATTGGGATTGGTCAAGAAACTTAGATTTTGGCTATTATAGCAAACCTCCTATGATTGCTTATCTTATATATCTCTCAACTAAAATTTTTGGGAATTCAGAATTTTCAGTAAGAATACCTGCTTTAATTTGTACTTTATTAACACTTCTATTTTCTTATTTATTATGGGTCAAATATGTAGAGAGAGTGGATAGAAAAAAAGCTTTTTATTTTATATTAAATTTATCTTTTATTCCTATTATAACTGTTTATAGTTTTATAATGACTCCTGATTCACCACTTCTTCTTTTTTGGGTAGCTGCTATTTATTTTTTTTCCAAATATCTTGAAGAAAAAAGTTATAAAAGTGCCTTTTTAACTGGGCTTTTTATAGGTTTGGGGCTTTTAACCAAACAAACTATGTTTCTTTTTTTATTTATTATGAGCTTATATCTTTTATTGATAAATAGAAAGATTTTTTTTAAAAAAGGGACCCTTTTTCTCTATTTAATTTCTTTTTTCATTTATTTACCTAATCTTTATTGGAATTATAAAAATAAATGGATGCTTTTAACACATACTAAAGAACACTTTTATACAAAAACCTTTTCTTTTATATTTTTATTAAAATTTTTTACAGAAGCTATATTAGTATATACTCCATTTTTTCTAATTTTTATTTATTTAGGTTTTAAATTTATGAAGAATTGGAAAAATTCTCCTGAAATACTTAAATTTTTATATATCCTTTCTTTTCCTGTTGTTATATTACTTTTGATTTTAAGTTTTTTTATTAGATTAAATATAAATTGGATTATGCCTATAGTTATTACAGGAATAATTTTAAGTTTTTTTTATATAGAGGTTTCTAAAAAATGGGAAATTTTAATGCTTTTTAATTTAGGAATAGCATTTATTTTTTCTTTTTTAATTGGAATTTTTGGTTATTTTCCTCATTATTTTCCTCAAAATATTCAATTATTGCTTAAGCATTTTAAAGGCTGGAAATTTTTAGCTCAAGAAGTTGAGAAATATTCTAACTTAAATCTTCCTATATTAGCAGAACACAGAGCTATAGCTTCGGAATTAGCTTTTTATATAAAAGAGCATCCTAAAGTTTATGTAATTTCTTTAAAAGCTTTTCCAGAAAATCAATATCATTTATGGAGAAAAGATAGTGAGTTAATAGGGAAAAAGGTTATATTGGTAAAAAAAGGAGATAATGTCCCTTTTTACTTAGTAGATAGTAGGTTTTTAGAAAAAATTGTAATAAAAATAAATAAAGAAAGACGAGCAGTTTATACCATTTGGGTGGGTAGGTTTAAAAAGTTATGAGTTATTATTGTCAGAACTGTGGGTATAAAAGTTTAAAATGGATGGGGAAATGTCCTGAGTGCGGAGCTTGGAATTCTTTTGTAGAAGAAAGAGATAAAAAAGACACAAAAATAAAAAAAATAAATTATGAAAAAGCTAAAGTTATTAAAATTTCAGAGGTTTCTTTTGAGTCAAAAAAGAGAATAAAAACAGATTTAAATGAATTTGATTATGTATTAGGGGGAGGGATTGTTTCTTCATCTCTTATACTTATTGGAGGTGATCCAGGAATAGGCAAATCTACTCTCCTTACCCAAATAGCAGGACTTCTTGCTGGAAAAGGAATAAAAGTGGTTTATGTTTCTGCTGAAGAATCTATAGAACAGATAAAATTAAGGGTTGATAGGTTAAAAATAAATTCAAATTTTTATTTTGTTTCTGATACAAATTTAAGTGGAATACTGGAAAGTATAGAAGATGTAAAACCAGATATCTTGATTATAGATTCCATTCAGACTGTTTATCTTCCAGAGCTTGAAAGTTCTCCAGGAGGAGTTTCTCAAGTTAGAGAATGTGCTAATGTGCTTATGAGGCTTGCCAAAGAGAAAGGTATAATTGTGATTTTAGTAGGGCATATTACCAAAAGTGGTTTGATTGCAGGGCCCAAAATTTTAGAACATTTGGTAGATGTGGTTCTTTATTTAGAAGGGGAAAAAGAAACTGGTTTTAGAATTCTTAGAGCAGTTAAAAATCGTTTTGGTCCAATTAATGAGATTGGAGTTTTTTTGATGACTGAAAAGGGCTTAATTCCTCATTCTGAATATGAGGATTTTTTTCTTACTGGAGAAGAAGGAGCCATTTCTTGTATAATAGAGGGAACAAGACCTCTTTTGATTGAAGTCCAGTCTTTAGTTAGTAAAAGCTACATAGCTTATCCACGGAGAACTTCGGTAGGTTTTGATCCTATAAGACTTTCACTTCTTGTAGCTATCCTTGAAAAAAAGCTTGGTTTTAATTTTAGAGATCAAGATATTTATGTAAAAATAGCAGGAGGATTAAAAATCAAAGATCCCTCAGCTGATTTAGCTATAGCAGTTTCTCTTATCTCTAGTCTTTTAGAAAAAAAATTACCCTCTAAAACCCTTTTTATTGGTGAGGTGGGTCTTTCTGGGGAAATAAGGTCAGTAAGGGATATAACTTTAAGGCTTAAAGAAGCAGAAAAAAAGGGTTTTTTAAAAGCCTTTATTCCTATAACAAGAGATTTAAGAAACAAAGACTTTCAATTAGAAATTATTTCATGCAAAAAAGTTTCAGAAGTATGTAAAAATATTTTTTAAAAAAATAATGCAATAAAATCTTAAAGCTTATCACTTTTGAGACTTTACTTTCTAAAATTGTAGGCTAAATAATCCCTTTGATATAATGTTTATACCAGTTGCCAAATTTTAAAAGAAGAGACGGAAATTGTAGATCCTGAATTTAAAAAAGCTACTTCCTGAAACTAAAAAGAAATTGAATGAGTACAAAAGATAATTAAACTAAAGAAGCAAGTAAGGAGTTACGGATTTAGTTTATTTTAATGTAGTTATTGTAGATTTAAAATAATCAAGATTTCAGGTTTTGATATTTGGATGAACTGAAAAAGATTGTAAAAGAAAGTATAGTAAATTTGTATAATTTTTGAAATATTGTGTTAAATTATTAAAAAATAAAGGAGGTTAAAAATGAGTAATTTTACACCTAAAACATTGGAAAAAGTAGAAAGAATTCTTTTAGCTTTAGATGGTTCAGACTCAAGTAATGATGTTTTAAAAGTAGGTATTGATTTATCGAAATTGTTTAATAGTAAGCTTTATGTAATTTCAGTAGCTATTGCCCCTGGATTAGAAGAAATATTAGATATTTTTCCTATAGAAGTAATAGAAAAAATTGAACATAAAACTTTAAACTACTTAAAAACTATAAAGAAAAAATTAGAAGAAGAAAAGATTATTTGTGAAATAATTTTTAGAGCAGGTCCAGAGCCATCTAAATATATAATAGAAGAGGCACTTAAAAATGATATTAATTTAATAATAATGGGTAGAAGAGGTAGAACAAAATTTATTAGAGCTTTAATGGGGAGTGTCACAGCAAAAACTATAGCAGAAACATTTTGTCCTGTTTTAGTTGTTCCTAAAGGAGCCAAATTTTATTTAGATAGAATTCTTTTAGCTACTGATGGTTCTGTATATAGTATGTTTGCAGCTTATGAAGCTATAAATTTATTGAAATATGCAAAAGGTGAATTAATAATTCTTTCTGTTGCTAAAAAGGAAGAAAATATATCTGCTGCTGAAGAAAGTGTAAGAATTGCAAAAGAAATTTCTGAAAAAGAAGGAATTAAAGGTGAAAAATTGGTTTTGATAGGGGAGCCTTTCCAAGTAATTGTAAAAACAGCAGAAGAAAAAGGAGCAGGACTTATTGTAATGGGATGTTATGGAAAAACTGGAATTGAAAAACTTTTTATGGGAAGTGTTACAGAAAGAGTGATAGGTTTTACTAATACACCTGTATTAGTAGTAAGAAGGCTTAAAAAAGATTAAAGCTGTTAAAGGATTATCAGAAGTATAAAATCAAAAATTAGGAGAAAAGTCAATAATTAAAGAAATTATTATTTTTTAATCTTTTTAGATAAACCATTTCATTTTTGGCAGATTGAAAAGCCCTCCTCCAGTTTTGGGGAGGGCTTTTTTATTTGTTTAAATTCCTCTTTGGCAGATTGAAACGAAAAAAGCGAGATAATCCTTTTTTGATGATCTATTGTTTAAATTCCTCTTTGGCAGATTGAAACCCATCAAAAAAACTCAGTTTTTCAAATTTGTTCAAGATTAAATTCCTCTTTGGCAGATTGAAACTTCAAGAATATCCTCACATTTTTAAACAACTAAAGGGTTTAAATTCCTCTTTGGCAGATTGAAACTGCTATGGCTGATAAACTTTTTCAGGCTGGAATAAAAAGTTTAAATTCCTCTTTGGCAGATTGAAACGTTAGAATAGCAATAGGTATTGCAAGACTATATGAGTTTAAATTCCTCTTTGGCAGATTGAAACGCAAGACATGCTTAAGCTTGAAGCAGTTAGAGCGCAGTTTAAATTCCTCTTTGGCAGATTGAAACTACTTTGTCTTTGTCTATGACTAACTTTAAATCCTGAGTTTAAATTCCTCTTTGGCAGATTGAAACCGAAAGAGACAAGTAATCCTATGGATGATTTATTTGGTTTAAATTCCTCTTTGGCAGATTGAAACTTTACCACACATTGTACATTTTCGAAAAGCTTCAACGTTTAAATTCCTCTTTGGCAGATTGAAACTACGTTTAACCATTCGTAGAAGTAGCTGATAGCAATGTTTAAATTCCTCTTTGGCAGATTGAAACACTTCAGAGATAGAGAAAAATATGTTTTTCTACCTCGTTTAAATTCCTCTTTGGCAGATTGAAACTTTTTATACCCCCTTTTGAAAATCCTGGAAGTTTCAGGTTTAAATTCCTCTTTGGCAGATTGAAACGCAAAAGCAAGCAAGCAAAAGCAAGCAAAATGCAAAAGTTTAAATTCCTCTTTGGCAGATTGAAACAAACAAGACATTTATTTTTAAAAGTACAAATCTATTGTTTAAATTCCTCTTTGGCAGATTGAAACTATTCAGAGTTTTTAAACTGTTCAGAATGCTATAGTAAGTTTAAATTCCTCTTTGGCAGATTGAAACCCATAAATCTACAGTGCAGTTAACGGGCACTGTACCAGTTTAAATTCCTCTTTGGCAGATTGAAACAATAAAACTTGTCTTCACCCGTCTTGCTTTTTTCATGTTTAAATTCCTCTTTGGCAGATTGAAACAATATTTATGAAGTTAGAAAACTTTCTTCTAAAGAAGTTTAAATTCCTCTTTGGCAGATTGAAACGCCCATTATTGCTCAAACATATTATATTACTTTTCAGTTTAAATTCCTCTTTGGCAGATTGAAACTTCCATTCTTGATAATACAAAAACAATAGACTTAATGTTTAAATTCCTCTTTGGCAGATTGAAACGCTAGCTAGGATAAAAACAAAAAAGGGGGTAAAAAAGTTTAAATTCCTCTTTGGCAGATTGAAACTGTTCCGGAAGATGCAACTCCGGAACATCTGAAATCTTGTTTAAATTCCTCTTTGGCAGATTGAAACCCAGATGTCTGGGAGGTAAGAAACTTTTTGGAAAAGGAGTTTAAATTCCTCTTTGGCAGATTGAAACGCTCATATTCATTTTCAATTACCTAGCAGTATAGAGTTTAAATTCCTCTTTGGCAGATTGAAACTAAAATCCTTCCTTTCTAAAAATCTCAATTTTTTAAGTTTAAATTCCTCTTTGGCAGATTGAAACTATGTACCCCATCCTTCAATCTCACCAGAAATAACAGTTTAAATTCCTCTTTGGCAGATTGAAACTGGCTTTGAAAAAACATATGAAGCTCTAAAGAAAGCGTTTAAATTCCTCTTTGGCAGATTGAAACGGTAGAAGAGTTAAAAGATTTAATTTCAATTAAATAGTTTAAATTCCTCTTTGGCAGATTGAAACTAAAAAACAAGATAGGGGGGTGTACTATGGAATACAAGTTTAAATTCCTCTTTGGCAGATTGAAACTCAGGAAGTGTTCTTATGCTATTAAAAACTTTAAAAAGTTTAAATTCCTCTTTGGCAGATTGAAACTTTTTCCTTTAAGTTTTCTAAGTCTTCTATTGCAGAGTTTAAATTCCTCTTTGGCAGATTGAAACACCATCCAATCAGTCAAACAAAAATTTTCTCTCAATGTTTAAATTCCTCTTTGGCAGATTGAAACTTTATATATAACCGCTTTTTTATCCTGCATAAATCCGTTTAAATTCCTCTTTGGCAGATTGAAACTAATAGCCAAGCCAAATATGAAGTTATCCAAACATAGTTTAAATTCCTCTTTGGCAGATTGAAACTTTATTTTTAATTTTCAAGACAGTTTATTTTTATAAGTTTAAATTCCTCTTTGGCAGATTGAAACAATTCCGAATTTTCCTCCATTCATGTTTTATTTCCGGTTTAAATTCCTCTTTGGCAGATTGAAACAGAATTGTAGAAAAATTTATAAGAACAGGTAAAATACGTTTAAATTCCTCTTTGGCAGATTGAAACAAGCCAAGCCAGAAATTAAGCCAGAAGTTAAGCCAATGTTTAAATTCCTCTTTGGCAGATTGAAACCTTGCCCCCTAATTTAAATTTGTCTCTTAACATTTTGTTTAAATTCCTCTTTGGCAGATTGAAACTGTATACATCAAGGATTTTTTTCTAACTCTTATTTTGTTTAAATTCCTCTTTGGCAGATTGAAACTAGGAGCCCA
The DNA here is from genome assembly GCA_938091335.1 of uncultured Thermodesulfobacterium sp. Lineage (GTDB taxonomy): Bacteria > Desulfobacterota > Thermodesulfobacteria > Thermodesulfobacteriales > Thermodesulfobacteriaceae > Thermodesulfobacterium. Next base: position 55 of record CALLJG010000008.1, on the reverse strand, counting down.
TATCCATTTTCAATTGCCCAATTTTGGTTTAAATTCCTCTTTGGCAGATTGAAAC
>CALLJG010000007.1 GCA_938091335.1 uncultured Thermodesulfobacterium sp. | reverse complement strand
CCTGTAAGGACTATTAATGGGAATGCTACTGTCAAGGAAGCAGCTGAGATTATGATGGAAACAGGTTATAGAGGTTTAGTAGTTGATAGAGTGGATGAAGAGGATGCAACAAGGCTTATGTTGATGGCTAATATAGTGAGGCTTTCTGTGATATCTGAAGCTAATAAATTAATTGGGATGGTTACTTCAAGAGATATAATTAAGCCTTTTTAAAATAAAATATTAAAAAATAAAGGAGGGAACAAGGATGACAGAAATAAAATCAGTATTAAGAGAAACAAGAATTTTCTATCCTCCTCAAGAGGGTAAAGACAAGGCATTGGAACAGAACTTGTTATTGGGATTTTTATAAACCTGGAATTAGGTTTTTTGAGGGTGGCAAACTTAATGCATGTTATAATTGTGTAGATCATTATATGGCAAGGTGAACATGATAGGGATATTAAAGTATATACTTATGAGATGCTTCATATAGAAGTATGTAAGTTTGCTAAAATTTTGAAAAATTTGGGGGTTCAAAAAGGAGATAGGGTTACCATATACCTTCCTACTATGCCAGAAGCTACTGCTGCTATGCTTGCTTGTGCACGTATAGGAGCTATTCATAGTGTAGTGTTTGGAGGATTTTCTGCGGAGTCTTTGAAAGTTCGTATTCTTGATGCTCAGGCTAAAGTTTTATAGAAAGAGCAGAAGAAGCTATTAAGGAATGTGAATGTATAGAACATTGTATCGTATTAAATCGGTTTGGAGATCCTATCGAGGTAAAAGATAGTAGATGTGTATTATATGATGACTTAAAAAAGATCTGGGTGTATATGAATATTGTGAATATGAGGAGATGGATGCTGAAGATATTTTATTTATTCTTTATACTTTTGGGACAACAGGTAAACCTAAAGGGGTCTTCCATACTACCGGAGGTTATATAGTGTATGCTGCACATACTACTCAATGGGTATTTGATGTAAAGCCAGAAGATATTTTTTGGTGTACTGCAGATATTGGATGGATTACAGGGCATACATATATAGTATATGGTCGCTTGCTTTAGGAGCCACAATTTTTTATACTGCTCCTACAGCTATTAGAGCACTAATACGAGAAGGTGAAAAATGGCCTCAAAAATATAGTTTATCAAGTTTAAGGCTTCTAGGGACAGTAGGAGAGCCAATTAATCCTGAAACTTGGCTTTGGTATTACAAAAATGTAGGACGTGAAAGATGTCCTATATTGTAGATACTTGGTGGCAAACTGAAAAGGGAGGTATACTAATTTTACCTTTGCCTTATGCTATTCCTCAAAAACCTGGTTCAGCTACATATCCATTACCTGGAATTGAGGCGATAATTCTTAGATCTGATGGCACAGAAGCAGATATTAATGAGGACGGGTATCTTTGTATAAAAAAGCTTGGCCTGGTATGGCAAGAGGAATATGGGGTGATCCTGCAAGATTTAAAGAAGTTTATGTGTCTGGGCATCATTTGGGAACTACGGAGTTAGAGTCTGCTTTTGTAGAGCATCCAGCAGTTGCAAAAGCTGCAGTAGTTGGATTTTCTCATGAAATTAAAGGAGAAGGTATCTATGCTGATATAATTTTAAAAGATGGATATTAACCTTCTGAGGATTTAAAAGAGGAATTAATCAAACACAACTCTTGCAGAGCCAGAAATAGTAGAAAAACTTATAGAGAGCAGAAAAAATCTTTTAGCAGCTTAAAGTAATTTTTTAAAAATTTTTCTTTTTAAAGCCCACTTTGTAAAAAGGGGGTTTTTCTTTTTTAAATTCATTCATATAATAGAAATTTATGAAAGATTTTGAATTTTACATTCCTACTAAAGTATTTTTTGGTAAAAAAGCATTGACTTATATTCCCAAAGAGCTTCCCAAATTAGGTAAAAAAACTTTATGGGTATTTGGAAGGTCTTTTATTAAGACAACAGGGCTTTATGAAAAACTACAAAATCTTCTATATAAAGCTCAAATAAAATATATAGAATTAGGTGGAGTAAAACCAAATCCACTTTTATCTAAAGTTATAGAAGGAGTTGAAGTAGCTAAAAAAAATAAAGTAGATTTTATTTTAGCTGTAGGAGGAGGTAGTGTTATAGATACAGCTAAAGCTATAGCTTGCGGATACTATCATTCAGAAAATCTTTGGGATTTTTTTGAAAGAAAAGCCTTTCCTGAAAAAGCTCTTCCTATAGTAGCAATTCCTACTATTTCAGGAACTGGTTCTGAGTTAAATGAAGTGAGTGTTATTACTCATGACATCCAAAAAATAAAACATTCATTAAGAAGTCCTTTACTTTTTCCTAAAATATCCTTTTTAGACCCTACATTAACCTTTACAGTTTCACCTGAATATACTGCCTATGGAGCAATAGATGCTTTTTCTCATGTTTTTGAATTTTTTATAAATAGAGAGAATAAAAAAGAGGATTTAACAGAGGATTTAATGATTATTCTTATGAAAAATATTCTTAAATGGTCAAAAATTGCGATTAAGCAACCCGATAATTACCAGGCAAGAGCTAATTTAATGTGGGCAAGTGGTTTAGCTCTTTGTGGTTTAATAAAAGCAGGGATAGGAAGTTACAGATTTGCTCTTCATGCTATGGAACATCCCTTAAGTGGGGGTTATGATATTCCTCATGGAATGGGATTAGCTATATTAATGCGTGCTTGGATAAAAAAATATAAGGAAAATGACATGATAAAAAGATTTTTTGAAAAAATATTTGAATTGCCTATAAAAAATAAATTTATGGTTGAAAAAGGTGTAGAAAAATTTGAAGAATGGTTAAAGGAAATGAAAATACCTTTAAATTTAAAAGAAATAGGTATTCCTTATGAAGATCTTGAAATTTTGACTGAAAAAGCTTTTAAGATTTTTAGGCTTTATAAGGCAGAAAAAGAGTATTCCAAAAATAAAATAAAAGAGATATTAGAAATAGCGTATTTTTAAATTTTGAAAAAGGAGGAACCAATGAATTGGAAAATAGGATTCTTTGAATTAGAAAAAGATTGGGAAAAAGAACTTTATATAGAAAAATTAAAAAAAGATTTAAGAGAAAAAATGGAAGAATTGGAACTTGATTTTTACGATAAACCTTTAGACGAAATAAATGTAAAAGAATTTAAAGATTTAGATATAATAATAATTCATGCTAAATCAAAAATCAATTCCAATGTAATAGAGGAGTTAAAAAATGTAAAGCTTATAATTACACGTACTACAGGAACAGATCACATAGATATTTTAAGTTGTGAAAAAAGAGGAATATTAGTTGCTAATTGTCCTATTTATGCTTCAATTACAGTTGCTGAACATACTATTGCTTTAATGTTTGCTTTAGCTAGGAGATTAAGAATTGCTATTGATAAAAGCAAAACCTTAGATTTTTCAAAAAATGGCTTATTAGGTATAGATCTTTTTGGAAAAGTTATTGGAATTATTGGGACAGGTAGAATAGGAAGTGAAATAGCAAGGATAGCCTATGGAATTGGAATGGAAATTCTAGCTTATGATATTTGCCCATCGGAAGAATTGATAAAAAAGTACAAGGTAAAATATGTAGATGTAGAAACATTATTAAAAAATTCAGACGTTATTATTGTAATGTTACCATATTATTCTAAAACACATCACTTCATAAATAAAGAGAATATTCAACTAATAAAAGATGATGCTATTTTAATAAATACTGCTCGAGGTCCGATAGTAGATACTGAAGCTTTAATATGGGCTTTAAAGAAAAATAAACTAAAAGGCGGAGTAGCTTTAGATGTTTTTGAGGGTGAACGAGTTCTTTTACAACTTAAAGAAATACTATCCGAAAGTGATTTTAATCAAGAAGAATACGAGAAAGCATTAAAAACTTTGGTCTTATTAAAGTGGCCTAACATAATATTTACTCCACATGTTGCTTATTACACTAAAGAAGCTATGGTAAGAGTAATTGACTGGGTAGTAAAAAATATATATGATTTTCTATTATATAGAACTTTACCAACCCAATATAAATTTTATTTCTGAACTTTCCATTCAGTAATTAAAAAGCCATCTATTACGAAATGATTTAATATTTCCAATTTTAAGATTTTTTTAAGACTTTTAAATCCTTCACCTCCTATTAAAGTGGGAACATTTTCTCCTCCTGCAATTACAGGAAGATGGATAATTTTGATTTCATCAATATAGTTTTTTCTTGCAAATTCCCAGTTTATAGAAGCTCCACCTTCTACCATAAGTTTTTTAATTCCTCTTTTATAAAGTATTGGAAGCAATATATCAAAATCTACTAAATCCTCTCCTGCAAAAATTATTTCGGCTCCAAGGTTTTTAATTTTTTCAATTCTCTCTTTAGGAGCTCTTTTAGTAGTCACAATAATAGTAGGAGCATCTTTTGAAAATATATTTGCATTAAAGGGTACATTTGCAGTAGAACAGGGAATAATACGGGTTGGATTTTTACCCTCTACATATCGTACAGTAAGACTGGGATCATCAGTTCTTACCGTTTCACAACCTACCATTATTCCATCAACCTGAGCTCTTATACTGTGAAGATATTTATAAACCTCTTTTGTCATGATGCTCATAAGTTCTTTACTTGATGCTCCTCTATAAAGAGTGAGTTTCCCATCCACAGTTACTTCAGATACTATGGTTATATAAGGTTTATTCATCATAAGATTTGGCAAAATTTTTATAAAGATATCCTATTCTTTGAAATAAGGAAAATAAAGTAAGAAGTGCAATTAATTTTATTCCATAATTTAAACCTATTTGAGTATTAAATTTTTCTAAAATAGTAAAAATGACAAGAAAAATATAAGTTTCTGGTCTTCCAAAAAATCCTATATTTTCTAAAGGATCTCGGATTTTTCCCTTTATTTTTACTAAATATCCAATTTCTGCATAAACTACTGGCTTAATAAAAGAATGTAACATTGAAGTATTAACCACTAAAATAGCCCAAAATGGACCAGCATAAAAATAACCTACTGTTCCAAGTATTACACCATCTATCCATTTATCTGTTACCCAATCAAAAATAGCTCCAAATTTAGTTGGTTTCCCAGAAAGTCTTGCTACTACTCCATCTGATAAGTCCAAAATTCCAGAAATTATTAAAAGAGACATACCTAAAAGTAGATTTTCACTTTTATAAGCTAAAGCTGAAGCAGTTCCAACTAAAAGAGACAGTAAAGTGACAAAGTTAGCAGGAAAATGAAGTTTATATAGAAGTACCCCAAAGGGAGTATAAAACTTTTCAAAATACTCTTTTTTCCCTGTCAAATTCATATTTAAAATATTACTAAATTTTATAGAATAAAAAAGAAAAGTCAAGAATTAGCAAAAATTAGTTGAAAAAATTTGGTATTAATATAAGATTAAAGTAAGTACTTGCAAAAGGAAAAAAATTGTCTGAAATAACTAAGAAAAAGATTTTAGAATCGGCTCTAAAACTTTTTTCTCAAAAAGGTTATTTGGGAGCTACCACTAAAGAGATTGCTAAGGAAGCAAAAATAACAGAAGTAACGCTGTTCAGGTATTTTCCTTCTAAAGAAAATTTATTTGAAGAAGTTATAAATACCTATTCCTTTTTACCTAAACTTAAAGAAATTCTTGAAAATGTTAAAAATATTTCCTATGAAAAGGCTCTTAAGATTATTGCTTATGAATTTATCAAACTTTTGGAATCTAAAAAGGATCTTGTGAAGATTATGCATTCTGAAATGCAAAGGTATCCTGAAAAAATCAAAAAAATTCATGAAAATGTTATAGAGAATACATTAAGATTACTTTCCGAGTATTTTGATACTTTACAAAAAAAGGATGTTTTAAGAAAATTTAATAGTAATTTAGCGGCAAGAGCTTTTCTTGGAATGTTTTTTTCATACTTTTATGCTAAAGAGATTAGAGAATGCCTTAATATTCATAAAAATGATTATGATTTCAATGAAGTTCTTGATGTCTATGTAGATATTTTCATTAATGGAACCTTAAAAATTTAATAAAAAATTTTTATTTTTTGAAACAAAGCCCTATCAGGATGAATATGAAAATACTAAAAGTTTTTTAAATACACTATAGCTAAATTTTAAAAAACATTAAGTAAAGAAGAGCGAAATGGATTTTTTATTTACTTATAAAACTTCTAAACAAATTTTGAGAATACAAAAGCGAAGAAAGAGATTTATTTCAATATTGGTTTTGAAATAACTAAAAAGGATATTATGGCTTAAAAGGTTTTGTTTTACAAATTTTTATTGATCCAATAATTTTGATAAAAAATTGTTTCTGTAAAAGCAAGAGAAATTTTTAAAAATCTTGAAAAGAAATTTTTTCCCGGACAATAAAATAATTAATAAATGAAGTTTTCAATATGATTTATGTTAATAAATATAGCTGATTTAAGTGAGAGAGCAAATATTAATATATATTTTGAAATAAGAAAAAAATGTAGATAAGTCAAAATGGAATCTTAATAATTGTATGCAAATAGTAAGAAAATGTCCATCTGAACTTGGTATAGTATTAGCTTTTATTGAATGAGGGGAAAAAAGTTTATTTGAAGATTTAAAAAGATTTATGGAACTTTTAGAAAATAAGTTTTAAAGAGGAATTGGTAGATGATTTGGTTCTTTTTGATATCCAATTTTTCAATTAAATTTGTCAGCTTAAAGTTGGGGTTTTAATAATTTTGCTTTTCTTTACAAGGCTTTAGGGTGGTAAATATCAGGTTTAGATTTAGATAATCTTGTTAATTTTTTAAATTAGGTTATTATTTTAAAAGATTTTATTTTTGCCCGGGTGGCGGAATTAGGTAGACGCTGTGGACTTAAAATCCACTGGAGGTAAAACCTCCGTGCCGGTTCGAGTCCGGCCCCGGGCATTGGTAGAGTATCTTGCTTTATCCTTTTCTATTGGAATTTCTATGAGTCTATATAAAAGTTAAAAAATTTGATAATCAAAAAATAAAAAGGTCTTTTAAAATATTGAAAAGTGATTAAATTGTTTTCGAAAATTTTAAGAAACAAATTTAATGAAAAACAAAATAATTGATATTTTTGAAGTTACTCAGGAATGTATAGCTTATCATCCTGATAAGGCAAATAAATTAAAATATATAATAGAAGAAGCTCTCAAAAATGAACGAAAAATTATATTAGATTTCCGGAGAATAAGGGAGGCTTATTTTGGATTTTTAGATATTTTCATTGGATATTTTGTAAAATCTTATAAAATAAAAACTAAAGTTTGTAAAATATGTACAGGAAGAAATAATAATTTGTAAAAAAGAGGTGATAAAAATGCCTATATATGAATTTAAATGTCAAAATTGTGGAACAGAATTTGAGGTATTTTTTAAAAATAAAGAAGAAATATCAAAGGTAAAATGTAAAAACTGCGATAGTGAAAATATTACAAGATTAATGAGTATAGTTAATTCAATAGTAAGTGATTCTGGAAGTTCTTCTGAAAAACCAAGAATTACTGAAAGTTACTCTTGTCCTACAGGAAGTTGTACTCATTTAGAACTTCCAGGATATGATAAATAAATTAAATGAATATTAAGGCTGTATTTTTTGATGTAGAAGGAACAATTTTAAAAATTTATCCATCTGTTGGAGAAATTTATTCCAAAGTTTGGGAAGAATTTGGCTATTTTTTTTCTCCTCAGTTTCTTCAAGAGAGATTTGAGGAAGTTTATTGTAAAATATTTTTGAATTACAGTGAAAGTAAATGGGATTCTTCAAAATGTAGAGATGCTTGGGGAAAATTATTTGAACTAGTTTTTGATTTTATTAATGAAAAGAATTTGTTAAAAAAGGTTTTTGAAAAAACTTATGGACTTTTTTCAACCACGAAATATATTAAAATGGCTCCTGGGCTTTTGGAAATTTTAGAAAATCTTAAAAAAAAGAAAATAAAAATTGGTATAATTTCTAATTGGGATGAAAGGCTTTATGATATCCTTAAAGAATATAAGATTTTGAGATTTTTTGATGGTATTTTTCTTGGTTGTGAAATAGGATATTTTAAACCTCATCCAAATATCTTTTTAAAAGCTTTATATACATTAAAAGTTAAATCTAAAGAAAGCTTAATGATAGGAAATAGTTTAGAAGAAGATATTAAGCCTGCTGAAGAGTTAGGATTTCAAACTTATCTTTATAAAGGGGAATCTTTTAAAAACATTTTTGAGTCTTTAAAAATTTGGTAAATTATCAATAGCTTTTTTAACAATCTCAGCCTGTTCCTTTGCACCTAAATTTTTATAAATTTTAAAAGCGATTTCATAAGCTTCTTTAGCAGTTTGATAATCCTTTTTATAGGTATATATATCTCCTATTCCTGCCATAGCTCTTGCTGCCCTGTGAGCATCTTTATATTTTTCAGCGATTTCCAATATTCTATAAAGATAGGTAAGCATCTTTTCATAATCTTTTTTTTCCCGATATATTTGAGTAATTTTTTCTGCTATTATTATAGTGCTTAATTCATCTTCAAAGTTTTCACATATATCAAGACATCCTTTATAAGCTTTTAAAGCTTTTTCTAGATTGCCTCTACTTTGGTAAAGATCTCCTAAAAAATCTAAAATATTAGCTACTTCTTTATAAGCTTTAAACTTTTGAAATTCATCTAAGGCTTTTTCTAAACATTCAATAGTATCAAAAATACGTCCTTGTTTCCAAAAATGGAAAGCTTTTAAGCAGAGTTCATAAGCAGGAATTAAATCCTGAGAAACTCCTGCTAATTCAAAAATAATCTGGTTTTCTTTATTTCGAAGAATTTTTTCCATTTGCTATTGCTCCTTTAGAAATTTTATCTACTAAAGTTTTTAACGAAATTTTTTCAAAAGCTAAGGTTTCATAATTAAAAAAGTCAAAAGTTTCATTTAAATAAACTTTATTTAAATAAGAAAAAATTTCTCTAGATTTTAGAACTTCAAAAATTTTTAAAATAAGGCCTTGAATTAGAGGAGATGAATCTTCTATATAATTAAGCAATTTCAAATAACTATATCTTTTTAATAACTGAGGATTTTTTTCTGCTACTCTATAAATTGCATAAAGTGCATAAGGCCGTTGATCAGGATATTTCATAAAAGCTAAAAGATTTGTTATAAAGGTAGCAAATCTTTCCTCAGTATTTCTTATAATTTCTCCTACAGCTTCTAAAGCTCCCCATGCAGAAGCTGCAGAATCTGCACTTGCATAAATTAATCTTTTTAACAGTTCAAGTATTTTTTCTGGATAAATATTTACAAGATTTTTTGAAACCTTTCCTAAGGTAATAATTACTTTTTTTCTAAATATGGGATCAGGATGATAAAGTAGTTTCTGAAAAATATTTAAATTAAGTGGCTCAGCTATATGATAAGCAATTAAAAGAGAAATTTCCTCTTTATTTATTAATTCCTCTATTTCATTTTTTCTTAATTTCTTTTTTTCTACTTGAGGAATAATATCCTTTTCTTTAATTAAAAGTTTTTTAATTTTTTCCATTTCATAATCTCTTAATTCATCAACCAATTTTATAAATAAAAGGACCCCACTCCATTTTTTTTCTGAAGATAAATAAGGTATAATGGAATGAGAACTTAGATCATAATTTTCTACCCAAATTTCTTTATAATCTTCGTCTAATTCCAAACTTAGAGCCAAATCCCAATCTCCTGCACATGCAATAAATAGTGCTTCTAAAAAAGCAGTTCCTCTATTATGCCCGGTAATATCACATACATATACACTTCCACATTCACAGATTCCTGCTTCTAAATCAGAAAATCCTATAGGCAGATAAGAAGGTTTATCGATAATTCTACCGCAAAAAGGGCAGTTAGGGGGTTTAGGAGTTTTCATTTAATAACCTTTCAAAATCTGGATTTATTGGATATCCCATGTTTTTAGCTTTGTTAAGGTTCTGAAGAGCCAGTTCTCTTTCTCCTAAATAATAATATGCTACGGCTAAATTATTATAAATTACAGACATTTCAGGAGCATAAGTTTTTGCTTTTTCAAGAGAGAATATGGCATCTTCAAAAAGACCCTTTTCAATTAATACATTAGCAAGGTTAATCCATGCATCAGGAAAATTCTCATTTATTTCTATAGCTTTTTTGTAACACTTTTCTGCCTCATCTAAATTTCCTAATTCAAATTCAACAAGTCCTAGATTATTCCATGCTTCTAAAGAATTAGGATAGTATTTTAAAGTAAAAGAAAAAGCTTTTTTAGCTTCTTCAAGTTCTCCTTCTTGAGCTAGTAAAATTCCTAGATTTATCATAGCTTCAAAATGAAAAGGATCAAGTTGTAATACTTTTTTAAAAGTTTCTTTTGCCTCTTGAAATTTTCCTAAATTAAAGTATGCTATAGCCAATCTATGGTGAGCTAAAACTGAATGAGGATTTTCTATGGCTTCTTGTTCTAAAATTTTTAATATTTCTTCCGAAATCATAAAAAATCTCTTTAAATATTTGAATAAAAAATAACACTTATTATGAAGTTCTCAAGATATAAATTAATAATACTTTTTCTTTTTGGATTTCTGTTAGTTATTTATCTTTATTTTAGCTATCTTCTCCCTAAACCAAAGATTAAAAATCTAGAACCTCAAATTGTAGAAATTAGTAAAGGAGATAATATTTTTAAAATTGCTAAAAAATTGAAAGGAAAAGGCGTTATAAGAAGTGAATTGGTATTTATTTTTGAGGCAATTAGAACAGGAGCTTACCATAAGATAAAAGCAGGGGAATATGCCTTTTATCCATATCAAAATCTAAAAGAGATATTAACTTTTCTTATTGAAGGAAAAGTATATCTTCGTAAAGTTACTATTCCAGAGGGATCAACAATTTGGCAAATTGCGGAAATTTTAGAAAATAACAAAATTTGTAAAAAAGAACAATTTTTATTCTTGGCAGAAGACTCTGAGATTGCGAAATCTTTTGGATTACCAGGTCCTACCTTAGAAGGTTATCTTTATCCAGATACTTACTTTTTTCATAAAGATACACCTCCTCAAATAATTATTCAAAAAATGGTAAAAAATTTTTGGGAGCATTGGGAAAAATATAAAAATATAGCAGAAAAAAAGGGAAAATCCCTTAAACTTATAATAACATTGGCTTCTATAGTAGAAAAAGAAGCTTTTGATTCCAAAGAAAAACCCATTATTGCAGGAGTCTATTGGAATAGGTTAAAAAAGGGTATGCCTTTGCAGGCAGATCCTACAATTAATTACGCTTTAAAAGATTTTAGAAAACTTACATATAAAGACTATTATTCTGTAAAAAGTCCGTATAATACCTATCTAAATGATGGATTACCTCCTACTCCTATATGTAATCCTGGAGAAGAAAGTATTAAAGCAGTATTATTTCCAGCTAAAGTACCTTATCTTTATTTTGTAGCTAAAGGGGATGGTACTCACTATTTTTCTAAAACTTATAAGGAACACCTTAAAGCTATTTCTGCGATTCGTTTAGAAAAGAAAGATAAAGAGAAAGAAAATCTTTAAGTTCTAATTCCTCTACTCGTTTTTTTTCAGAAATATTAAGGCGTTGTAAATAAGTTTTATTAATTTTATGTTTTAACATTTTTCTTTTTTGTGAAAATAATCTTATTAAAAATTCTTTATAGGTTTTTAGATCCGTAACTTCACTATAATTCCTTCGTTTAAATTTTACAAATGCAGATACTACTTTAGGTTGTGGAATAAAATACTTGGAAGGAATACTCATAAGATATTTTAATTCATAAAAGGTTTGAACAAAAATGGAAAGCCAAGACTTTCCATTTATTAGTCTTTCTGCTACCTCTTTTTGAATCATATAAAATGCAAAAGGGATATAATCTTTATTAAATACTGTATTTTCTATAATAAGACTTGCAAAATTATATGGCAAATTTCCTACTAATTTTAGACTTTTTTCTTTTAAAGAAGAAAAATCAAAATTGGTTGCATCTGCATATAGGATAATTACTCTTTCATCCTTAATTTCTCTTTCAAGAATTTCTATCATTTCTGGATCTATTTCAATAAGATAAAGTTTCCCTAAGTTAGTTTTTAAAAGTTCTTTAGTTAAATTACCAGTTCCTGGACCAATTTCTACTATTGTTTCTCCAGAGTTTATTTGTATAAATTCTGTCATTTTTTTTATAATTCCTGAAGCAATAAGTAAGTGTTGCCCCCATTTCTTTTTAAGCTTATAACTCATTATTAAATATTTTACCGTAGACTCTCAAGTTGATAAAGCAAAAAATTTTGGTAGACTTTAGGGAAAATTTTTAGAAAAAATGGAAAATAAATGCCAGAATGTCTTCCTTTTTGCGCTTGGAGATATAATCCACTTAAAGTAAGAATAGAAGAAGTAGTGGCTCCTCCTTATGATGTAGTTTCTGAAGATGAAGTGGAATATTATAAAAATAAAAGTTCTTATAATATTTTTCATTTAGAACTTTCTATTAATAGTAAAAAAGCTAAAAACCTTTTAGATGACTGGATTAAAAATCAAATTCTTATAAAAGAAAAAAATCCAAGTGTTTATTTTTATGAGCTTGATTTTTTTCATCTCAATCAAAACTTTTCAAGAAAAGGATTTATACTTTTAGTAAAACTTAGTTATTTTGATGAGGGAAATATTTTCCCTCATGAAAAAACTTACAAAGAAGTTGCTGAAAAAAGATTGGAACTTCTAAAAGAAACTAAGTTTCAATTTAGTCAGATTTTTGCTCTTTATGAGGATTCCTCTCTTGAAAGCATTGAAAATATTAATAAAGAAAAGAACCTCCTTTATGAGATTAAATACGAAAAAGAAATACATAGACTTTATAGAATTTCAGAAAAAAAATTTATAAAAGATTTATTAAGTTATTTTAAAAATAAAAAACTTTATATCGCTGATGGACATCATAGATATCTTACTGCACTTAAATTTAAAGAATATATGGAAGATTTTTACGGAAAGGATGAGTTTAAAGATTATAATTATGTAAGTATGTATCTATCTCCATTAGAAGATAAGAATTTACTTATGTTACCTACTTATAGGGCATATTATTTAGAAAATCCAAATGAAGTGATAAAAAAATTTTATGAAATAGCTGAAATAATTGAAGCTTTTGAAATAAAAAATCTCAATGAAATAAATCAAAATTTTCATCACTACTTACAAAAAAATTTTTTTAGAAATTGGATTTTTTTAAAAGGAAATCAAGCCTTATTTTTTTTGCTAAAAAAATATATTTTTGAAAAAATAAAAGAAGAGGAACCCATTCTTTCTGAAATTCCTCTTTACAACTTCTTAAAAGTCAGTGAAGAAATTATTAAATTAAAAGAAGAAAAACTTAGAAAAGAAAATAAAGTAAAATTTGTTTCAGATGTTAAAGAACTATTAAAAGAAGTAAAGAAAGGAGCTTTAGGGATTATTTTTCCTTATACATCTCCTCAAATCTTAAAAAAAGTTACAGAAGCTAAAAAGTTGATGCCTCATAAATGTACTTATTTTTATCCTAAAATTTTGACAGGCCTGATTTTGAATGAAATAAAGGGAGAATATATAAAATTTTATCTTTAACTATGATAAATGAAAATTATAAGTATTTTTTTCGTTTAAAAACTCTGTATCATAATTTTTTTAGAAAAAAACTTAAAGAAGATAATTTTATAACAGAAAAACTGGATTTACTTATAAATGCTATTAAAAACACCAAAAAAATTTTTGAAGATACAGGTTCTTTTTCTTTTTGTGCAAAATGTGCGCAATCTGGTGAGAAATGTTGTTTAGCAGGTGTGGAATTAAAACTAGGTGCTAGTGAATTTTTTATAAATTTATTATTAGCAGAGGAAACAAAATATGATCTATTATTTAATTTGGAAAGACCTTTAGATTGTTTATTCTTAGGTAATTCGGGATGTGTTCTTATACTTGTGCCAATTTTTTGTAGAAATTTTTTTTGTGAAAAACTTTCAAAATTTTTGGGACATGAAAATTTAGTAAAAATTCAACAAACTATAGAAGAAGAAGCAGTTTTAAGTTTTCAGATAAGTGATTATATAAATAAAAAATATCTAATTCCCTGTTTACATTTAAATAAATGAAAATGGGGAAAGAATATTATTTAGTAACTGGATCTGCAGGTTTTATAGGATGGAAAGTTAGTGAATTTTTATTAAAAGAAGGTAAAAAAGTTTTAGGTATAGATAATTTAAATGATGCTTATGATGTAAGGCTTAAAGAATGGAGAATTAATCAACTTAAAAAATTTTCTAATTTTAGATTTTATAAAATTGATATGGAAAACTTTTTAGCTCTTAAAGAAATTTTTAAAATTAATCCTATAAAGGCTATTATTCATCTTGGAGCGATGGCGGGAGTTAGAAAAAGTTTAGATAATCCATGGGCATATATCAGTTCTAATATTACTGGGACTCTTAATCTTTTGGAACTTTCTAAAGATTTTCATGTTAAAAAAATGGTGCTTGCTTCCACTTCTTCTGTGTATGCTGGACAGAACCCTCCATTTCATGAAGATTTAAAGGTAGACACTCCTCTTTCTCCATATGCAGCCACAAAAAAAAGTGCAGAACTTTTAGCTTATACTTACCATTATCTTTACGATCTTGATATTTCTGTTCTTAGATATTTTACGGTTTATGGACCAGCAGGAAGACCAGATATGAGCATTTTTCGATTTATAAAATGGATTTATGAAGAAAAACCAGTTAAGATTTATGGAGATGGAACTCAAGCAAGAGATTTTACTTATATTGATGATATCGCAAAAGGAACTATTTTGGCTTTAAAACCTTTGGGATATCAAATTATTAACTTAGGAGGGGGAAAAAATCCAGTTTCTATTAATAAGATAATTGAAATTTTAGAAGAGTTGATAGGTAAAAAAGCTAAAAAAGAATATCTCTCTTTTCATAAAGCAGATACAAAAACTACTTGGGCAGATATAGAAAAGGCAAAAAAGATTTTGGATTGGACTCCTTTAGTGGATATAAATGAGGGACTTAAAAGAACAGTTGAATGGAGTTTAGAAAATATAGAATTGATAAAAAGTATAAGAGTCTAATGAAAAAGTTAAACGAGCTTTGTTTTTTTGCCGAATATCTTTCAAAAAAAGGATTAATAATAGGTTCAGAAGGTAATATTTCCATAAGAGATAAAGATGGATTTTGGATAACCCCTTCAAAAAAGATAAAAGAGTTACTTAATCCTAAAGATATTTCTTTTGTTAATTGGGAAGGAAAATCTTTAAAAGGAAATCCTTCCTCTGAATGGATTATGCATTGGAAAATATATCTTAAAAATCCCTTGACTAAATCTGTAATTCATACCCATCCTATTTATGTGTTATTACTTGATTTTTTAGGTTTTAACTTTGATTCATTTGTTCTTCCTGAAGCAGGACTTATTTTAAATAAAATAAAAGTCTTACCATATCTTAAGCCTGGTTCTGAAGAATTGGCTAATATTGTATCAAGTTTTTCTGATGTGTATAAAATTATGGTATTAAGTAGGCATGGAGCTTTAACTTGGGGTGAAAATATTGAAGAAGCTGTAAATTTTACTTTAATTCTTGAAAAAATTTGCAAAATAGAATATTTATTAAAAAATTTTGGAGGAGTAAAGAATGAGAATAAGATCTAAATTATTTTATGAAAGAGCATTAAAATCTATTCCAGGTGGAGTTAATAGTCCTGTAAGAGCATGTAAAGCGGTTAAATCAGATCCTATTTTTTTTGAAAGAGGTGAAGGTCCGTACTTAATTGATGTAGATGGAAATAGATATATTGATTATGTTTGTTCTTGGGGACCACTTATTTTAGGACATTCTCATCCTGAAGTTATTGCAAATGTCTATTTTGCAATTAAAAAAGGAACAAGCTTTGGCGCTCCTACCTGGCAAGAAGTAGAATTAGCTGAGCTTATTAAAAGTTGTATTCCTTCTATTGAAAAAATTCGTCTCGTAAATTCAGGAACTGAAGCTACTATGAGTGCTATAAGGTTAGCAAGGGCTTATACAAAGAGAAAAAAAATTGTTAAATTTGAAGGATGTTATCATGGGCATGTGGATTCTTTATTGGTAAAAGCGGGTTCTGGACTTATAACTTTTGGTATTCCTTCAAGTCCTGGGATTCCCGAAGAACTTACTATCCATACTTTAAATCTTCCTTTCAATGATTTTTCTGCCATAGAAAAAATTTTTAAAGAATATGGGAAAGAAATAGCAGCTATTATAGTAGAACCTGTTCCAGGAAATATGGGGGTAGTTTTACCAAAAGATGGATTTCTGGAATTTTTAAGAGAAATTACCATAAAATATGAAGCTCTTCTTATTTTTGATGAAGTTATAACAGGTTTTAGGATAGGGCTTTCTGGAGCCCAAGGTAAATATGGAATTATTCCTGATCTCACTTGTCTAGGTAAAATTATAGGAGGAGGACTTCCTGTAGGTGCTTATGGAGGAAAAGAAGAAATTATGAATTTTATTGCCCCAGAGGGACCGGTTTATCAAGCAGGAACTTTATCAGGAAATCCTGTTGCAGTTTCTGCAGGGCTTGCAACTTTAAAAGAATTGATAAAACCAGGAACTTATGAAAAATTGGAAAGTTTATCTAAGAGACTTGAAGAAGGTATAAAAGAAGTATTAAAAAAATTAAAATTATCTTATCAGCTTAATAGAGTTGCTTCCATGTTTACCTTATTTTTTACTGAAAAAGAAGTAATAGATTTTCAAAGTGTTTTAAGTTCAGATACACAAAAATTTGCTATTTTTTGGCAAAAAATGCTTGATAAAGGAATATATATTCCACCTTCTCAATTTGAAGCCTGGTTCATATCTCTTGCTCATGAAGAGGAAGAAATAGACAAAACCATAGTAGCTATATATGATGTTTTAAAAGAAATGCATTAATTTTTTTTATTCTTCTGGTTTTTTAATCCAGGGCATCATAGCTCTTAATTTTTTTCCAATCTCTTCAATAGGATGTTCCTTTTCTTTTTTTCTTAAAGCATTAAGAACTGGTCTTCCTGCTTGATTTTCTAAAATCCATTCTCTTGCAAATTCTCCTGTTTGAATTTCTTTTAAGATTTTTTTCATTTCAGCGCGTACTTGTTCATTTATAATTCTTGAACCCCTAGTTAAATCTCCATACTCAGCAGTATCACTTATTGAATGTCTCATAAAAGATAATCCTCCTTCATAAATAAGGTCTACAATTAATTTCAATTCATGCAAACATTCAAAATAAGCAATTTCTGGTTGATAACCAGCTTCTACTAAGGTTTCAAAACCTGCTTTTATAAGAGCTGAAGCACCACCACAAAGAACTACTTGTTCACCAAAAAGATCTGTTTCTGTCTCTTCTTTAAAAGTAGTTTCAATTACTCCTGCTCTTGTTCCGCCAATTCCTTTAGCATAAGCTAATGCTTTATTAAAAGCAGTTCCTGTTGCATCTTGATGTATAGCTATTAAACAAGCAATTCCTCTTCCCATTTCAAATTCTTTTCTTACTAAATAACCAGGACCTTTAGGAGCTACCATCCCCACATCTACATCTTCTGGAGGAATTATTTGATTATAGTGGATGTTAAAACCATGGGCAAAAAGAAGCATTTTTCCAGGTTTTAAAACAGGAGCTATTTCTTCTTTATATACAATGGGTTGACTCTGGTCAGGAAGAAGAATCATAATAAGATCAGCTTTTTCACAAGCAGTTTTTATAGATAAAGGTTCAAATCCATGTGCTTTTGCTTTTTCATAACTTTTTCCTCCCTCCCTCACACCTACTATCACATTTAGCCCAGAATCTCTTAAGTTTAGAGCATGAGCATGACCTTGGTTCCCATATCCCAAAACAGCTATTACTTTATCCTTTAAAATAGAAAGATCTGCATCAGCATCTGTGTAAACTTTCATTAATTCACCCCCCTTACAAATTTTTTAAATAGATTATAGCATTTTCAAAAACATCTTTCAAGTTATAATTTCATTTCAATATGAAATTTAAAGCAAAATATAAAGATCTTTTATTTTTTTTGTTTATTTTATTTTTATTTTTTTTGTATTTAGATCAAAAAATAGTTTCCTTTTTAAAAATTTTACAAATTGATTATAAAGATACAATATTTTATATAAAAATTTTTGCGAACTTAACAGAAAAATTTTATAAAATATTTATAATAAGTAGTATTTTAATAGGAATATATAATTATATATTCGAAAATAAAATTTTAGGTAAACATTTAATATTAGGAATTATAATAGCAGGAATTTTATCTCAGATAAAATACCTTTTTGGAAGAGCCAGACCTAAGATTACTATAGAAACCTTATTTATAGGACCAAATTTAGAATATGAATATGCTTCTTTTCCATCAGGACATACCTTATTTATTTTTACTATGGCTAAAATTTTTTCCCATCAATATACTAGGTATAGATATTTATTTTATTTTTTTGCTCTTCTGATTGCTATTCAAAGATTAATAGTTTTATCGCATTTTCCTTCAGATATTATGGGAGGTGCCTTTATTGGATATCAAATTGGTAAATTAATTATTAAACGAATTTAAATACTCTTGTACAATTTTTTCAGCTGTTTCTGGATCTTTCACAAAAAATAATTTTTTATAAAGTTTGGCACAATCTTCGAAGGAAAGTTTATTTACCATTTCTATAGCTTTTAGTTCTTTCTTTATATGAGGATAAGGTTCTTTAGAAGAAGGAATGAGTTCTTCTTTAGGGATAATTTTGATATAAATTAAAGATCTTGCTGCTAAAAGGTTCTCTATTTTTGTATCTTCTTTTCTTTTTAAAATATATCTTAAAGTAAGAAGTTCCCCTGGTGGGAAAATCCAAGCTTTTCCAGTAAGAGGCTTTAAAAATTTTTCCAATAAAAATTTGTGAGAAATTTTCCAATTTTTGTCTAAATAATAATGGAGAAGCCTTTTAAAATAAAGATGAATAGTTCCTGCTTCTATATAAATATTTCCTTTTTCAGGTAAAATTTTTAAAATTGCTTTTGCTCGAAGAAGATCTCTTAAACGAAATCTTTCGGCATCAGCTTTAGAAAAAGTTTTTACTGCTTTAATAATTTCAAAAAAGTTCCCTTTTAATGAAATTTGATAAAATTCAAGAAGCTTTCCAATGGTTTTATTTTCAACCAAATAAATTTCTCTTAACTCAGAATCTTCTAAAATATCTTCTATTTTTTCTTCTTTTGTAATTTTTTGGTAAATCTTTGCTAATATTTCTAAATAAGGTTCTATTTGAAAAATTATTTTTCCCTTTTTATAAAATTCTTTTAGAATTAGACAAGATTCTTTTATAAATTGAGGGAACCAAAAATCTGTAGTTTTAAGATATTCTTCTAAAGAAAGATTATCTTTTAAAAACTCATAAAATGCTGGATTATAAGGTTCTTCAAGGATTATAATGTCATGGTTTTCCATAAGTTGTTTTGCAAAAGGAAGTGTTTCAATCCTATGAGTAGAGAATCCAATAGTTATTAATTTTTTCATAAATTTGATACTTTTACTGCTAATTTTTTTTGAAATTAGCAATTTTTGTTCTTTTAGATAGAAATATTCTAAAGAAAGTAAAAAAAATCCAGTCTATCCAAAATGAAAGACTTAATAACAAGGTAATACCTATCTGCCTTTTTTGTAAATTCATCTAAAATATCCGTATACTTCTAATTGCTTAAATATTTTAGATATTATCCATTATCATAATACCTTTTTGAGTTTTTTAATAAAAATTCCTCCTTCAAATTTTGATGAACAGGGGTAATTATCCTTTTTATCTTAAAACAAAATTTATTGTAAAAATAGCGGCAATTATGTACATCATCCAGTGTATTTCTCTACCTCTTCCTGATAATATTTTAATCAATGTATAAGAGGTAAACCCTAACCCTAATCCTGTAGCAATGCTGTAAGTTAAGGGCATTCCTATTATAGAAATAAAGGCAGGAAAAGCTTCTGTGAAGTCTTTAAAGTTTATATTAACTATCTCTGTCATCATTAAAGCTCCAACTATTATTAAAGCTGACGCTGTAGCAAATGTGGGAACTAACCTTATCAAGGGAGCTATGAAAAGTGATAGTAAAAAAAATACTGCTACCGTAAGGCTTGTCAATCCAGTTTTTCCTCCTTCTGCAATTCCGGCAGCACTTTCGATATAAGAAGTCACAGTACATGTTCCTAAAATAGGCGAAATAATTGTTCCAATAGAATCAGAGATAAAGGCTTTACCTAAAGCTGGTGGTTCACCTTTTTCTCCTAATAACCCTGCTTTCTTAAGAAGCCCCATTAAAGTTCCCATATTGTCAAAAAGTTCAACTATGGTGAAAGTAAAAATTATATTTAAAAGCCCATAATGAAAAGCACCTTTAATATCAAGTTTTCCAAATGTGGGAGTAAGGCTCCATATAATATGAAGACTTATCACATCTTCTATCCTTTTTGGATAAGGTGAAATACCAAATATCATAGCTATTGCTGTGGTAGTTAAAATTGATATAATAAGAGCTCCTCTAGTTCCTTTAGATATGAGAACAGCTGCCAGGATAAGTCCAAAAACCGAAAGAAGAGTTTTTGGATTTGAAATATTACCAAAGGCTACTAAAGTAGCATGAGATTTTACAACTATTCCAG
The DNA here is from genome assembly GCA_938091335.1 of uncultured Thermodesulfobacterium sp. Classification (GTDB taxonomy): domain Bacteria; phylum Desulfobacterota; class Thermodesulfobacteria; order Thermodesulfobacteriales; family Thermodesulfobacteriaceae; genus Thermodesulfobacterium. The sequence goes on along the minus strand of CALLJG010000007.1, from coordinate 47,813 downwards.
TATTTATGAGCCCTATAAAAGCTATAAAAAGTCCAATCCCTACAGGAATGGCTGACCTTAGTGAAATAGGAACAGCTTCTATTATCCAGTTTCTTATCTTAGTGATAGTGAGAATTAAAAATACTATCCCTGAAAAAAATACAGCTCCTAAAGCTACTGTCCAGTGCACTTCAAACTGCTTAACCACTGTATAAGTAAAAAAGGCATTAAGTCCCATGCCTGGGGCAACAGCAATAGGATAATTTGCTAAAAAAGCCATAAGAGTTGTAGCAATTGCTGAAGACCATATAGTAGAAGCAATTGCAGCTTCTTTGGAAATCCCGGCTTCGCTTAAAATCTGTGGATTTACAAATATTATATAAGCCAGAGTAACAAAAGTAGTAGTACCTGCTAAAACTTCAGTCTTAAAATCTGTATTTCTCTCTTTTAATTTAAATAATCTTTCAATTAAGCTCATTTGAATATTTAACTTGTTTTTCTATATATAAAGTTACAGGACCATCATTGATTAATTTTATTTTCATATGAGCTCCGAAAACCCCCTCTTTAACCGAAATTCCTTTATCTCTTATTTTTTTTGCCAAGATTTCTAATAAATTTTTAGCTATTTCTGGATTTTCTGCATTGTGAAAACTTGGTCTTGTTCCCTTTTTTAAGATCCCGCATATAGTAAAATTTGAAACTAATAAAATTTCTCCTCCTATTTCCTTTACACTCAGATTGAACTTTCCATCTTTATCAGGAAAAACTCTAAGATTTGTCAACTTTTCAGCAAACCAATCTATAGTATTTAGATCATCTCCTTTTTCAACGCAAGCAAACACAACTAATCCTTGCTTTATTTTTGAAATGATCTTTGAATTTATTATTAATTCTGCACTTTTTACTCTTTGGATTATGACTTTCATTTAAAATTTTGATTAATATATTTTGCTCCTAGATTAAATGCTTTTAAATTGGGTTCAAAAAGATGAGACCTTTCGCTTCCCAAGGTTTCTTTTAAGGCTTCTTTGAAATTTTTTAGATTAAATATTTTAGTTATTTGATAAAATGCCCCTAATGCACACAGATTTGCTAACATAGGAGCATTTATAGTTTCAGCTAAAGAATTTACAGGAACAAAATATAATTTATATTTCTTTTGTAAAATTTGAAGGTTTTTGATTTCTTCTGGTTTCACCAAATCAGAATTTATTATACTGGATCCTCCTTTTTTAAGATTAGGCATAAATTTTAAAAAAGATGGATAATTCATAATTATTAAGAAAGATGGATGGTAAACCAAAGGAGAGGCAATTTCATTTTGGGATATAATAATGGTACAATTACAAGTTCCTCCTCTCATTTCTGGTCCATAAACAGGAAGGTAAGTAACTTGATGTCCTTCTTTCATAGCAGAAAGAGCAATAAGATTACCTGCAAAAAGAATCCCTTGTCCTCCAAATCCAGAAATTATTAGTTCTATTCTCAATTTTTTTCTTTTTTTAAAAAATTTTCTACTTTGTCTTTGAAAACACCTAAAGTATAAAAATTAATGAGTTCATCTATCTTTTTATTAGCTTTTATAGGATCAAGTTTCCAGTTTACAGGACAGGAAGATAATATTTCTATATATCCAAATCCCAAATTATAAATTTGAGCAAGAAAGGCCTTTTTAAGAGCTCTTTTAGTTTCTAAAACTCTTTTAGGAGTATTTACTGCAAATCTACCAGAAAAGGCAACTCCTTCTAAATTAGAAAAAATTTCTGCTATTTTAGGTGGATAGCCATAATAAGCAGGATTTTTGCCTTCAGGAGTAGTGGTGGTTTTTTGATAAGGAACAGTAGTTGGAGATACCTGACCTCCAGTCATTCCATAAAGTGTATTGTTAATCATAATAGCTGTTATTTTTTCACCTCTTAAGGCAGAATGAAAACTTTCATTAAATCCAATAGCTGCAAAATCTCCATCCCCTTGATAGGTAAAAACTATTAATTCTGGCTTAGCTCTTTTAATACCTGTAGCTGCAGCACAGGCTCTTCCATGAGGAGCTTCTAAAATATCCACATCTATATAAAAATATAGAAAACAGGCACATCCAATTGAGGCAATCCCTACACTTTTTTCTTGTATTTCCAGTTCATCTATTACTTCACAAAGTAGTCTGTGTACAATACTATGATGGCATCCTGGACAATAGTGAAAAAGTGTAGATTTTAAGCTTTTAGGAAATTTAAAAGCTATTTTATCCATTTTTTGATTTTCCTTTCTAATTCTTCCGGAAAAGGGATTACACTTGGAGGATAGAATAAAGAAATAACTTCAGCCTTTCCATTTACAGCTAATTTTACATCTTCTACCATTTGGCCACAATTAAGTTCAATAACCAAAAATTTTAAGGGATTTTTAGCATTATGTAAAATCTTCTGAATAGGTTTTACAGGAAAAGGGAAAAGAGTGATGGGTCTAAAAAATCCAACAGGATATCCTTTATTTTTTAAAATAAAGTAAACTTCCTTTACAATACGTGCCATTGAGCCAAAGGCAACTAAAATTGCTTTTTCATTATTTTCTACTGATACCTCAAAAAGTATTTCCTTTTCCATTTTTTTATATTTGTTTTTTAACTTTAAATTTCGTTTTTTTAATTCTTGAGAGTCTAGAAAAAGGCTTCTAATTATTCTACTTGGTCTATTTTTAGCTCCTGTTAATGCCCAATCATTCTTAGGATATTCTTTAATCTTAAGATTTTTCAAAATTATAGGTTCTTTCATTTGTCCTAAAATAGCATCAGATAAAATCATTACAGGGTTTCTATATTTTTCTGCTAATTCAAATGCTTTAGCAGTAAGTTCATAGGCTTCTTGAGCATTATAGGGGGCTAATACCATAAAGTGAAAATCTCCATGTCCTGGACTTTTTACCGCTTGAAAATAATCTCCTTGAGAAGCTTCTATCCCTCCAAGTCCTGGTCCTCCCCTCATTACATTTACTACTACCGCAGGTAATTCTAAAGCCGCAATATAAGAAAAGCTTTCACACATAAGAGAAATGCCAGGACTTGAGGAACTAGTCATTGCCCTTACCCCTACTGCACAAGCTCCTAATACCATATTTATTGCAGAAAGTTCACTTTCAGCTTGTAAAAAAACTCCACCCCTTTTTGGCAACTCTCTTGCCATCATTTCAGGTATTTCATTTTGTGGAGTAATAGGATATCCAAAATAGCACTTACAATTTGCTTCTAATGCACCAAGAGCAATAGCTTCTACCCCTTTAACCAAAATTTTTTTAGCTTTCATCTTTTTTATCCATTATAAACACTACATCAGGACACATTAAATAACAAATACCACAAATGTTACATCTTTCTGGGTACTTAGGATATATTACTTTATATCCTTGTTTATTTCTTTTGTTAGAAAGATCCAATACTTTTTTAGGACAAAAATGAATACAAAGACCACATGCTTTACATCTTTCTTCCAAAATTTTTATTTGGAAAATTCTTTTTCCTCCTTAAAAACTCTTTATGAAATTTTCTAAGGTTTCAGAGTTTTCTATGTTATATATTTTATATTTTTTTCCTTCTAAAATTTGAGAAATTAGGCCAAAAAGTACTCTTTTGGGACCAACTTCTATAAAAGTTTTTACCCCCTTATTATACATATAATTAATGCATTCAATCCATCTAACAGAAGAAACAATTTGTTTTTTCATAAGTTCTTTTATAATAGATCCTTCCATTTCTTCTTTTCCACTTATATTACTTACAAAGGGAATTTTGGCATTTTTCCAAGTAAGATTTTCAAGAATTTGACTAAATTTTTCCTCTATAGATTTCATAAAAGGACTATGAAAACCTGCACTTACTTTAAGCCTTACAACTTTTGCTCCTAATTCTTTAGCCTCTTGTGCTATTTCATCTACTTTTGGAATTTTTCCACTTATTACAAATTGCTTTGGAGAATTATAATTAGAAATTACCACCTCTTTTTGGTTACTTAATAAATTTTGAACAATCTCTAAAGGTAAACCTATTATGGCATACATAGTAGAAGGTCCTGCTTCTTCTCCCATTAATTTCCCCCTTTCTTTTACAGCAATAATAGTATCTTCAAAAGAAAGAACTTCTGATCCATAAAGAGCACTAAATTCTCCTAAACTATGACCAGCTACATAAGAGGGAATTAAGTTTTTTTCTTTTAAAACTTCTTTTAAAACTTCATAACAAGCAATATTTACTAAAGTTAGGCATACTTGTAAATTTTTAGTTAATGTAAGTTCTTCTAAAGGACCTTCAAAACAAAGTTTTTTAATGGGAATATTTGTGAGCTCTTCTGCCTTATTAAAAAGCTCTTTAATTTTTATAGAATTTTCAAAAAAATCTCTTCCCATTCCTATATATTGAGAACCTTGACCAGGGAAAACTATAGCAAATGTTTCCATTATTATTCTTCTTCTATAATTTTTTCTTCAGGGATTTCTTCTGCTTCTTCCAAAAACTTCATTTCATAATCTTCTGGAGGTAAAAGTTCTTCTAATTCAGAAGAATTTAAAAGTTCAACTTCTACAAGCCATCCTTCTTCATATGGATCTTCTTTTAAAATATCTGTTTCTTCTAAAACCTTTTCATTTACTGCAATAATTTTCCCTGAGACAGGCATAATCAAATCAAACACCTCTTCAACAGTTTCGATACTTCCGAAAATTTCATCTTTTTCAAATTCTTCTTCCTCTTCTGGAAGGTCAATTTCCACAATTTCCCAATTTTTCATATTAAAATAATCTGTAACCCCTATTCTAACTATTTTCTTTTTTCTTTTCTTTACCCATAGATGAGTTTCAGAATATAGCCTATCTTCAGGGAATTTAAACATTTATAAACCTCCTTCAAATATTTTAGTGTTTTATATCCAGTTTTTAAAAAATAGCAAGACCTAAAAAGAGAAATTTTTTAAAATTTTTTCTTTAAATTTTTGATTAACATTATAAGCCCATACTAATATCACAGCAACAGCCTTGTATAACTCAGGAGGGATGGGATGATCTATTTCCAGTTTGTATAGTTTTTTTACTATTTTTGAATCTTTTTTTATAGGGATATTATGATTTTTGGCTATCCTTAAAATAAGTTCTGCTAAATATCCTCTACCTTTAGCAATGACTTTTGGAGCCGGATCTTTTATTTTATATTGTAATGCCACTGCAAGCTTTTCTTCTTTATCCATAATAATTTCTAAGTTTACATATTTTTAAGCCTATGCTATAATTTTTTTATATTAATAATTTTCGGTATAATTTAAAGGTTGTAAAAGGGGGGTGTCCCATGAAGCTCACCTTATCAGTTATAAAAGCAGATATAGGAGGATTTATAGGTCATTCCTCTGTACATAAAGAGATAGTAGAAAAAGTAAAAGAAGTAGCTGAGGAAGGGAAAGATAAAGGGATAATAAGAGACTTATCAGTTTTGGTATGTGGAGATGATATTGCATTAGTGATGACTCATACTAAGGGAGTAGATTCTTCAGAAATACATGAACTTGCTTGGAATGCTTTTAAAGAGGGTACCGAAGTTTCTAAGAGACTAAAAATGTATGGTGCGGGTCAAGATCTTTTAACAGATGCTTTTTCTGGAAATGTTAAAGGAATGGGACCAGGAGTTGCAGAAATGGAATTTGAAGAAAGGAAAAGTGAACCCATTGTAATTTTTTTTGCAGACAAAACCTCTCCTAGTGCTTGGAATCTTCCTTTGTATGAAATTTTTGCTGACCCTATGAATACAGCAGGATTGGTAATTGATCCTTCTATGCATGAGGGATTTATTTTTGATGTAATGGATGTATATACTGGAATGGGTATTTTGCTTAAAGCTCCTGAAGAAATTTATGATTTATTAGTTTTTATTGGAGCCACAAGTAGATATGTTATAAGGTCTATTTATAGAAAATCTGATGGAGAGATTGCAGCTGTAGCTTCTACCCAAAAGTTATCTTTAATGGCTGGGAAATATGTAGGTAAAGATGATCCGGTTTTAATAGTAAGAGCACAATCTGGATTTCCAGCTATAGGAGAAATCTTAGAACCTTTTGCTCGTCCTTGGTTAGTAGAAGGTTGGATGAGGGGTTCTCATACTGGTCCTCTTATGCCTGTTTCTTTTAAAAATGCCAAACCTACAAGATTTGATGGTCCCCCACGTGTTATTGCTGCTGGATATCAAATAACAGATGGATATTTTATTGGACCATCCGATCTTTTTGATGACCCTGCTTTTGATGAGGCTCGTAGAAGTTGTAATAACATAGCCGATATATTAAGAAGACAAGGGATTTTTGAGCCACATAGACTACCACCTGAAGAAATGGAATATACTACACTTCCTAAAGTTTTGGAAAAGTTAAAAGATAGATTTAAATTAGTGGAAGCTAAAAAATGATCCAACCCTATATATTTGACCCCCAAGAATATACCTTAGAAGATACAATAAAATTTTACTGTTATAAAGGAATAATATGTTTCAATCAATGTTGTTATGATGTTAAATTAGTGCTATCTCCATATGAATTTTTAAGATTAAGAAGATCGCTTAATCTAGGGATACAAGAATTTATTGAAAGATATGGTGAGGTATATTTGGGAGAAGTAACTCAACTTCCTTTGATTTCTGTAAATATGGATCCCTATACATTTGCATGTCCTTTTCTTAATGAAAAAGAAGGATGTAAAGTTTATCAAGATAGACCTGCTTCTTGTAGACTTTATCCCTTAGTACGATATTTAATAAAAAATAAAGAAGGAAAAAATGAAGAAATATTTAAAATTATAAGAGAAACTCATTGCAAAGGCCATTATGAAAATCGTCCCATAAAAATAAAAGACTATCTTAAAGAACAAGATCTTGAGCTCTATTTATTTTTTAATGATCTTTGGGGCGAAATAGTAATTAAAAGACAAAAATTTTCAGATACTCCTTTAACTGGAGATATGCTTGATTTGATTTTTACCCTGGCTTATGATTTAGATGAATTTCGCAATCTTATAAAAGAAAAAGAAATAGATAATTTTTTCTTGTCAGAAATAGCAGAATTAACAGATGAAAAATTATTAGAATTGGGATTGAAATATATTAGAGATAAAATCTTAACTGAAGAAAACATGATTTAAAAATGAAAATAGGAAAAGATTTACAAGGAGAAATAAATGTTATTCCTTTAGTGGATATAGTTCTTGTAATCCTTATTATTTTTATGATCACTGCTCCACTTCTTACCTCCGGTATTGAGGTGGAACTTCCCAGAACTAAAGATATACCTCTTTCTCAAAAAGAAAGTCGGCCTCTTAAAATTACTATAACTCAAGAAGGAAAAATTAAAGTTTATGGAGAAGAAATTGTCTTAGAAAATTTAGTTTCTTGGATTGAAGAAGCTAAAAGCAAGGAGTTAATAAAAGAAGTTCAGATTGAAGCAGATAAAAACTGTCCATATGGAATCGTAGCTAAAGTTCTTTCTGAATTGAAAAAAGCAGGGATTGAAGAATTAGGATTACTAACCCAACCAGAAACCTAAAAATATGTCCATTAAGTATGAAATCTTATCCTATTTTTTTTCAATTTTGATTAATCTTTTATTTTTATTTGTTTTTTTTTCTACCTTACATTTTGTAAAACCAACTGAAAATAAAATAAAAGTTAAAGTAATTTCAGGAGTTGAAGTAGCTCCGCAATCATTAGAAGAAAAAATGCCATTAAAAGAAAATAAAAAAGAAATAAATCAAATATTTCCAATAAATCAAAGAAAGATTATAGAAGAAAAACATGAAGAAATAGTGTTAACAAAAAAACTTGCTCAAATTAAAGAAAGGATTTCCTCTGATTTACCTAAGGAGGAAAATCTACTTTCAGAAGAAGAGTTAAAAACTATTAAAGAAAAAATGGCAGTTTTGCAAAAAGGAAAATATCAAAAAATTTCACAAGAAGGTTCATTTTTTGGGGATACAAAAGAAAAAATTGAGATAGAGTATCTGCTTTTAATAAAAAGGCAACTGGAAAATAATTTTGAGGTTCCCATTTATTTAAGAAGTAAAAAGGACCTTTATGCTTTGGTGGAGATGGAAATTTCATCTGAGGGTAAAATTTTGACATATCAATTTTTGAAAGAAGCCTCTGATTTCGAATTTAACAAGGCTATTCAAAGATGTTTAAAAGCTTCGTCTCCTTTACCTATAAATAAAAAGATTAAAGTAATAGTTGAATTTAAAGCAGAAGGAATAGGAAAAATAAAGTAGGAGAAAAGGTATGGTTAAAATAGCTGATAGAGTGAAAAACTTAAAGCCTTCTGTAACTTTAGCAGTTAATGCTAAAGCTAAAATTTTAAAATCTCAAGGCATAGATATTATAAATTTATCTGCAGGAGAACCTGATTTTGATACACCAAATCATATAAAGTTTGCTTGTAAAAAAGCTTTAGATGAAGGTTTAACCAAATATACTCCAACCTCTGGACTTTTAAGTTTGAGAAAAGCTATTTGTGAAAGATTAGAGATGGATTACGGGTTTAAATATAGTCCAGAAGAAGTATTAGTTACTACTGGAGCTAAACAAGCTATTTTTAATTTTCTTATGGCAGTAGTTAATCCAGGAGAAGAGGTGTTAATTTTATCTCCCTTTTGGGTTTCTTATCCATCTATGGTGGAATTAGCACAGGGAATTCCTAAAATAATTCCTTCTTTGATGGAGAAGTTTTTTGAACCAGATCTTTCAGATATAGAGAAATACATTACCCCAAAAACAGTAGGTATAATTTTAAATAGTCCCTCCAATCCAACAGGACATATTTATTCTGAAGAGTTCTTAAGAGGGGTAGCGGAATTAGTAAAAAAATATAATCTTTGGGTTTTGAGTGATGATATATATGACAAATTAAGATTCGATTCTAAACCTCCTCAAAATATTTTATCTTTTGCTCCTGAATTAAGGGATCAAGTTTTTATAGTAAATGGAGTTTCTAAAACTTATGCTATGACAGGTTGGAGAATAGGTTGGTTAATAGGTCCTTCAGAAATAATAAAAATTTGTTCCCATATTCAAGGGCAAAGTACCTCTCATCCTACAAGTTTTGCTCAGAAAGGTGCAGAAGTGGCTTTAAGTTTTTCCCAAGAAGAAGTTGAAAAAATGTGTAAGATTTTTTCTAAAAGAGCAAATCTTTTAACAAGCCTTTTAAAAGAAATTCCAGGAATTGAATTTGTTCCACCTCAAGGGGCTTTTTATCTTTTTACTAAAGTATCAGCCTATTATGATAAAAAAACCCTTGATGGTAAAAAAATAAAAGGATCTGTTGATTTTTCCGAATATATTCTTGAATTTGCTAAAGTAGCAATAGTTCCAGGAATAGCCTTTGGTGATGATGAGTTTATAAGAATATCCTTTGCTAATTCAGAGGAAAATCTTAAAAAAGCTGTATTTCAGATAAAAATGGCTTTAGAAAAGCTTAAATAATTTTAAGGACAAACTAACTTTTTTTCTTCTTTTACTAATTTCCCATATTCGTAATATTGAACTGTAACCCACTCACATTTTCCTTCAGATTTAATAGGCTCTGCATAAACTTTTTGAATTCCATCTTCACTTACATAAGTAACAGGCTTTTTTGTAGTTGCAGCTTCTTTAGAAGCTTTTTCCATTATATATCCTGCTGTTCCTCCAATCAAGGCTCCAGCAGCAGCACCTATTACTGCTCCTCTCCAACGATTATTTTTGTCTATTAAGGCTCCAAGAGCAGCTCCAGCAACTGCTCCTACAGTAGCTCCTTCTTTTGTTTTTTCACCTGTTTCAGGAATACATCCTGTAAAAAGACTAACAGAAAACAAAAATATAATTAAAAAGCCTATCCACTTCTTTAAAATTTTTTGCATTCTTCTCCTCCTTATCTTAATATTCTTTTATTTTAATAATTTTAAGATAAATTTATTAAAATGCAATTTATTATTGAATTTTTAAATCAATTTATTTCAATTTTTGAAAAAACTGGATATTTGGGGGTCTTTTTTCTTATGCTTTTAGAATCAACTTTAATTCCTATTCCCAGTGAATTTATTATTCCTCCTGCAGCTTATTTAGCCTATAAAGGAGAATTGTCTTTATCAGGAGTTATTTTTTTTGGAACTTTAGGAAGTTTAGCTGGATCTTTGTTAAATTATTTTATAGCTTTAAAGCTTGGTCGGCCTGCAACTATTTATTTTATTAAAAAATATGGAAAATACCTTTTACTTTCTCAAAAATCTTTTTATAAAATAGAAAATTTTTGGAATATCCATGGCCACATAAGTATTTTTATAGGAAGATTACTTCCTGGGTTTAGACACGTAATTTCTATACCTGCTGGTTTGGCAAAAATGAATCTTTTTCTTTTTTCTTTTTTTACTATCTTAGGAGCTGGTATATGGTGTAGCTTTTTAGCCTTTTTGTGGTTATTTTCTAGGTCAAAATCAACTCCTTTTAAAGGAAGTTCTTGAAAAAGGATCCTATGGAATTATAATATTTTGCTTAATTTTAATATTTTTTTATGTAAGATTTAAAGATTATAAAAAAAATAATTAATTTTCTGAAGAAAAATTCAATATTTTTAAATCTTTTGGAGGGATAAAAGTAAAAAGTTTATTATCAAGTTTTATATTATATTTCAAATTTTTAAAAAGGATTCTTGTTTTTTCTCCTAAGGTATTTATAAAATGAAATTCCTTTACCTCTCCAGTTTCAATATTTACAATCAAAACTAATTTTTCTACATAATTATCTTGAGTAAGGGGTAAAAAAGATATTTCCCAAGTTTTTTTATCTAAAATTTTATAAGTTTCAAGCTTTAAATCTTTTTTGATATCTCCTCTTCCATTCATAAATTCAAGTGCTAATTGAGAAGAAATCAATTTTCTAGAAGGATAAATCAAAACTTCCTTTTCTTCAGGATAATAAACAAAAAATTTTTTTCCATCAGAAATAATTAAAAACTTTTCTGGTGTCTGATATTCCCAACGAAAATTTCCTGGATTTTTTATCCAAAGTTTACCTGATCTGATTTCCTTACTTTTATCAGAAAAAGTGGTTTCTTGAAAAAAGTCAGCTTGAATGGTTTGAATATTTTTATAAAAATATTGAATTTTGTCCAAAATAGTTTCTAAATTTTGGGCAAACAAAATTTTAAAAGGATTTACGAGGGCCAATAACAGGACGAGGACGAACACCATCACTTGGGCCAACAATTCCTTCCTCCTCCATTTTTTCTACAAGCCTTGCAGCTCTATTATATCCTATTCTTAATTTTCTTTGAAGCATGGATACAGAAATTTTACCATATTTATAAGCAATTTTCAATGCCTCTTGATATAATTCATCATCCCAGTCTTCAAAAGTTTCATCAGATTTTTCTCTTTCCTCTTCATAAGTAGTTAAATCTGTTAAGTACTCTGGTTCCCCGAAGATTTTAAGGTGCTTTACTATTTTTTTAACTTCCTTTTCTGAGACATAAGCTGCGTGAATACGTTCTAAATATGAAGAGCCTGGAGGCATAAAAAGCATATCTCCTGCACCTAAAAGTCTTTCAGCACCTTGAGTGTCCAGAATGGTTCTAGAATCTACTTTTGAAGTTACTTGAAAAGAAATCCTTGCAGGAAAATTTACCTTTATTACACCTGTGATAACATCTACCGAAGGTCTTTGAGTAGCAACCAAAAGATGTATTCCTGCTGCTCTTGCCATTTGAGCAAGCCTTGTTAAAAGAGTTTCTACTTCTTTTGAAGAAACTACCATAAGGTCGGCTAATTCATCAATAATAACTACAATATAAGGTAATTTCTCTTCAAAATTTTCATTATAAGAATCTAAATTTCTTGCTCCTACTTCCTCAAAGATTGCATATCTTCTTTCCATTTCATTTACCAACCACCTTAAAGCTTTTGTTGCCATTTTAGGTTCTAAAACCACTGGATGAAGTAAATGAGGAATTCCATCATAAACAGAAAGTTCAATCCTTTTAGGATCTATCATTAAAAATTTAATATTTTCTGGAGTGCTTTTATAAATTAAGCTTAAAATTACACCATGAAGAAATATACTTTTGCCAGAACCTGTACTTCCTGCAATTAAAAGATGAGGAAGTTTTTTTAAATCGGTTATTACAGGATTGCCAGAAATATCTTTTCCTAATGCTATAGTTAAAGGAGAATTAGAATTTTTGAAAACAGGGCTCTGAAGAATTTCTTTTAAATAAACCCATTCCCTTTGTGGATTTGAGATCTCAATTCCTACTACGTTTTTACCAGGTATAGGAGCCACAATTCTTACACTTTTTGCAGAAAGTCCAAGTGCTAAATCATCAACTAAACTTAAAATTTTACTAAGTTTTATTCCTGGGAAAGGTTTAAACTCAAATACTGTAATTACTGGTCCTGGATGTATTCCTAATACCTCTCCTTCTATACCAAATTCTTTTAACTTGGAAACAAGAAGAAGAGCTCGCTCTTTTAATTCTTCAGGTTTTACTTTGTAAGAAAAACTTGGAGGATCATTTAAAAGCTCAATTGGTGGTGGAAAACTCATTTTTTTAAATTTATAAGAAAATAAAACTCTTTCCCTCTTTTCCTTTAATTCTTCCTCACTAAATTCATCTTTTACTTCTATTATTTTACCTGTAGTTGTTTTTTCCCCTTTAAAATTAAAAATTTTTAATGGACTAAGTAAAATATTTCTTAGGTTTTCAAAACTCCAAAATAATATGAAAATTAAAACTAAAAGAAGAAAAAGAAAAAATCCTTGAATTCCCAAAAAATAAATTATAAAACTAGATAACTCACCTATTATTCCGCCATTTAAAGGATATCTTCCTAATAAATAAAGATTTTTAATTCCTAAATTTTGAAAAAAATAAGACAATGTAAGAGATAACCAAATAGTAAGTAATAAAAATGGGAAAGCAAATTTTTTAAAAGAAATCTTTAAAAAAGGAGTAATAAAAAGAAAAAAAATAAGAGGAGGAAATAAAATAGCTACAAATCCGAATAAAAAGAAAAATAGTGAAGCTAAATAAGCACCTAAAAAACCACCCAAATTTTTAATTTCAGTAGCCCCAGTTACTCCAATTCCTGGATCATATGGATAAAAAGAATAAATTATTAAAGTAAAAAATAATATAAAAATTAATGAGCAAACACAAAAAAGAAATTTTTTATATACCATTTAATATATAAATATAGCAATAGTAAGAAAAAAAACAATTTTAAAAATCTCCCAAAAAACCAAGCCACTTTAAATTTTCTTTTTCCTTTTAATAAGTTTAAAAAGCCTATAAGCAAAGTAAAGACTACTTTTTTTGCAAATCCAAAAGTACTTTATTTTCTTGGTATATTTTTGTTTAAAATGTCTGTGCGTTCTCCAAAAAGATCTATAGAAATAAATTGATAATTTTCTAATTTTTTAATTTCTAAAATTTCAGAAGGGGGGGTATTTAAAAGTTTTTTTATCAATTGTTCTGCCATTTTTTCAAGTGTATCTATATCTTCAGGAGACACTGGTTTATTTTCAAATCTGAATTTTTTTATTTTGGCTTCAAGTTCACTCATTTCTTTTGGAAAAACCCCAGGTTTTAAATGAACTGAATAGGCTTCTCCAGTAGATATTTTTTGAATTATAAATCCATCTCCTATAGAATTATCCACTCTTAGAGTTTTAAAATTTATTCTTGCACCAGTCATATACATTACTGCATCTATCCAACAAGGTCCATTTTTTGATACAGCTCTTAAATCAGTTCTGTCAACTATTCCATCTGGAAATAATAAATTGAGTACTTCCTTAATTTCTATGTATGCAATAACTAGTCCATCACAAAGGTGGCCATGAAATTTTACTAAATCTTTAAGTCCTATTTCTTTAGGTTTAAGTGCATATCTTCCTAAAGCACTTTCAGTATCAAGAACTTTTATTGGAGTATTATATTTAGCCTTAACTATCCATTCTGGATAATACCAATCTGAAGAAAAACTATCACAAGCTTTGAGCTTTGAATAAGATAAAAAGCTCAAAAGAATTAAAATAACTAAAAAACATATTTTTTTTAATATTTTAAGCATAAAATTCTCTCTCAATTAGTTTTAATTAATTGACTCTAAATTTAATTTTTATTTTTGACCAGTTATTTTTAATAAGAAATCTTTTATCTCTTCCACAGTAGGTACTTTTCCAGAAAATACGACCTCTCCATTAATTATTACAGCAGGTGTAAATACTACTCCTAATTTTGGAAATTCTTTTATATCATAAACATGAGTAATTTCTGCAGTAATTCCTAATTCCTCACAGGCTTTTTTAACATTATTTTCTGTAGTTATACATCTTGGACATCCTGGTCCCGCTATTACTATCTTCATAGAGCTTCACCTCCTATTTATTTATTTAAATTAAAATATAAAATTTCCAAAAAACCAGCCTACTAAAGTTCCTAAAATTATTATAGTTGGAATATACACCAATGCTTTTTTAATTCCAAAAACCCTAGCTACAGCTAACCAATTAGGTAGACTTATCCCAGGTCCTGTTAATAATAAAGCTAAAGCTGGTCCTTTACCCATACCTAATTTCATAAGAGTATCTACAAAAGGAGCCTCAGTCATGGTAGCAAAATAACTAACGGCACCTATAAGAGTTGCTAAAAAGGAAGCTGATAAACTTTTACCACCTAGATAAGATCTTATCCACATTTCAGGTAAAATTTTTCCTATTATTCCTACTACAAAAACTCCAATTAAAAGAAGAGGAAAAATAAGCTTTACAAACCACCATGTCTCTCTGAGCCAATCTTTCATTTTATCTTTAGGAATATTGATAAAAGCATAAAGAGCCATTATTAAAGTAAAGAAAGCCCAAACTACTACTTTATACCAATAAGGTCCACTTCTTACTAAATAGTTAGGTGCAAGTAAAGAAATAAGTATCAAAATTATCAAAATTAAATAGTTCTTAGGAATAATAGACCCCTTTTTATATTCAGTAATTAATAAAGGTTTTTTAGCAGTTCTTTCAAAAAATAAGACCATTACAAAACCAACAATAAAAGCCATTAATATGGCAGCTACTATTCTTGCTAACACCATTTTAGATCCTAAAATAGCACCTGTATAAATAAGGGCTAAGATATTAGCTGCAGGAGCAACCCAAAGGATAATAAAAGCTGCTCCAACACTTGCTCCAACATAATAAAGCCCACTTGCTACAGGAATTACTGTACAAGAACAAGCAGCTAACAAAAAACTGGATAAGCTTGCTAAAGAAAAAGACTTAAATTTATTAGCCTCAGACCCCAAATATCTAAGAATTACCTCCTTGCTAATAAAAGTTACCATAGCACCAGCCAATAAAAAAGCAGGAATAAGACAAGTAATAACATGTTTAGCAATATAATCCTCTAATGCAAATACTCCTGCCATTAACAACTCTTTAAAAAACATTTGATCTTACCTCCTTTAACTCTTTTTTTGAAAAATATCTTCTGATTTCATTTTCTCAAGCACTGATAAAATTAAAAATCTTTTAAAAAGATCTTCATCATTAAGAAAATAAAAGATACGAGAACCCTCTTTTCTTGTTTTTACTAATTTAGCTTGTCTTAAAATATTTAAATGAAAAGATACTTTAGGTTGAGAGGTCTTTAAAAATACAACTAAATCACAAACACACACTTCTCCTTTTTCTAAAATTTTTAATATTTTTAATCTTGTTTCATCAGAAAGCGCTTTAAAAATTTTTACTAATTCCTGCATAAAATAAAAAATATAAAAAATTTTTTATAAATGTCAAGATTTTTTTTAAAAAAATATTTTTAAAAAATATAAAATTTTTTATATAATTTTTTAATAAGTTATTAGTAGATTTTTAGCTTTTTTATGTTAAATTTGGTAAAGTTGTGTTTTTTGGAAGCTTTTTATGTTTGAATACAAAGTTTATTTTATTGATGTATCATTTTTAAAAGGGGAAATAAAAGAATATTCTATTCCTCCTTATTTAGGTCCTATTGAGATTGGATTAAAAATTCATTTAGAAGAGTTTGAAAGTTGGAAGTATGACGTTTTTGATTTTAAAAATGTTTTATTTATTGGAACTGGTCCTTTTGCAGGAGGAAAGATTTTTGGGACTCATAGATTAGTTGCAGTTTTTAGAAGTCCTGAGACTTTAGGGCTTCATGTTTCTGAATTAGGGGGTGCAGCGTATAAGTTTATAAGTTCTGGGGTAAATGGAATTGTTATTTTAGGTAAAAGTGATGAGCCAGTTTTAATTTTTATAGAGGGAGAAAAAGAGGTTAAGATAAGGTTTGAAAAAATCTCAAAAGAAAATCTTGACAAAATTTATAAAGGTTATGGGAATTATTTTGGTGCTTATGCATTAACTAAGTGGCTTCTTGATATTTATTATGAATTTTTTTTAAAAAACGATGCAAGATCAATAGTAGTAGGTCCTGGAGCTTGGGAAACACGATTTGGTACGCTTGTTTCTATAGATGTAAATCCAAGGATAAAGGATTTAGTTATTGGAAGTGAAGATTTTGCAGGAAGAGCAGGAGCAGGTTCAATTTTAGCTCAAGCTCATAATGTAGCAGGTATTATTGTAGGTGGAAAAATAAAATCAAAAGTTCCAGAAAAAATAAGAGATTTAAAAAAATTTAATGAGTTTTTTAAAAATTTAACAGGGAGAGATTTTATCAGTGCAGTGAATATGGCAACTACCAAATATCGTTTTGATCCTAAAATAGGAGCTGGTGGAACTTTTGGCTGTAATTATCCTTTTTATAAAGAATGGCTTCCTACATTTGGATATAATAGTATTTATTTAAAAAAAGAAATAAGGAAAAAAATTTCTGAAATAACTTTAAAAAATTACTGGGAACCTTTTAAAGAAGAAACCTTTATAAAAACAAGAAGCTGGAAAACTTGCGGTGAACCCTGCCCAGTTGTCTGTAAAAAAATCTGGAAAAGAAAAAAAGTAGATTATGAACCATTTCAAGGAGTAGGACCTTTAATAGGTATTTTTGATCTAGAAATAGCTTCTAAAATAGTTGAAATAATAGATAATGCAGGACTTGATGCTATAACCACAGGACACATAATTTCTTTTCTTTTGGAAGCAGTAACCAAAGGTCTATTAATGCCCGAAGAAATAGGAATTTCATCTTTTCCTAATCTTGATCCTCTAATTCTGAATCCTGAAAAATGGAAAAAAAATGGAGCTTTAGCTATCGAAATTATCTATAATCTTCTTAATAAAAAAACTTGGGTTTTAGAAAACATAGCAAAAAAGGGTTTAAGAAAAGCTATTAAAATTCTAAATGAAAGATTTGAAGAAAGAATAGAAAATGTTGGAGTTTCCTTTGAAGATATTATTTTATATCAACCTTATGGAGAAGAAGGATATATGACTCCTAATTTTTATTGGACTCTTGGATTTTTTATTCCTATTTTTGTATCTGGTAAATATTGGACTGAATATGGATTAGTTTTTACTGAACCAGAAGATTTTGTAAAAGTTGTT
This sequence comes from uncultured Thermodesulfobacterium sp., assembly GCA_938091335.1. GTDB lineage: Bacteria > Desulfobacterota > Thermodesulfobacteria > Thermodesulfobacteriales > Thermodesulfobacteriaceae > Thermodesulfobacterium. The sequence continues at coordinate 30,268 of CALLJG010000007.1, read as the reverse complement.
TATGAAAGAGCTATTAAAGAACTTGCTATTTCTAATGCTGGTTTTTGTAGGTTTCATAGAGGTTGGGCTGAAAACATTCTTAGTTCCCTTTATTCCATTTATGAAATTGACCCCAATGATTTTGAAGAAAAAACTAAAGAGATCTATAAAAATATAGCTCTTTATAATATAAAAGCAAATTCTATACCTAAACCATTAGAAGGAGAAAGAGCTATAGACATCTTTTATACATTGGCAGAAGAGCTTCAAATTCAAAAATGGGTTGCTAAATTTTCTAAAGACAAAAGAAGAGCTTATCAAGAATGGTTTGAAAGATTCTTTTTAAGTTACCTTTACTATGTAGGAATTGATTTTTCATCTTTAAAAAATTTTTAAAAAAATTTAAAAAAAATTTATAAGAAAAAAAATAATTTTAAAAATTTTTTAAATTAAACCAAAATTAAAAAATTCAATTCTAATTTACTCTTGTCTTTTTCACATAATTAAATAATATAATATTAATATTATATAATATTAAAGGAGGTTAACTATGCTCTATTTAAAAGAATTAAGTAGGCGTGATTTTCTTAAAATATGTACTATTGTAACAGCTACTATGGGTTTACCTTATTCTATGGTAGAAAAAGTAGAAGCAGCAATGAAAAAAGGTCCCAAACCCACAGTGATATGGCTTCATTTTATGGAGTGTACTGGATGTACTGAATCTCTTTTAAGAGCTTCGCATCCACCTATTGGAAGATTAGTGTTAGACATTATTAATTTAGAGTATCATGAAACTTTAATGGCTGCAGCAGGAAAGCAAGCTGAAGAGGTCCTTCATCAGACTATGGAAAAATATAAAGGAAAATATATATGTGTAGTGGAAGGGGCAGTTTCTACAAAAGATGGAGGAATTTATTGTAAAATTGCAGGTAAACCAGCGATTCAGATTTTAAAAGAGGTTACTAAGGATGCTATGTTGACTATTGCTATTGGAACTTGTGCTTCTTTTGGAGGGGTTCAGGCAGCAGCTCCTAATCCAACAGGTGCAGTAGGAATTGGGGAAGTGATTGGTAAAGATAAAGTTATAAATATTCCAGGATGCCCACCCAATCCTTATAATTTCTTAGCTACAGTAAGTTATATTTTGACTTTTGGTAAACTTCCTGAGCTTGACAATTTGAGGAGACCTAAATTTGCTTATGGAAGACTAATTCATGATCATTGTGAGAGAAGAGCCCATTTTGATGAAGGAAGATTTGCAAATGCTTTTGGAGATGAAGGGCATAGAAAAGGATATTGTGTATATAAATTAGGGTGTAAAGGTCCTGTTACCTATGCTAATTGTCCTGTGATTAGATTTTGTGATGTAGGAACTTGGCCTGTGGGTTCAGGTCACCCCTGTATTGGTTGTACTGAACCTAATTTTTGGGATAATATGAGTCCATTTTATGAGTCTTTAGGATAATAATAAAAATTTTAAATAAAGGAGGTTAGCTATGGGTAAGAAAATAACAGTTGATCCAATAACAAGAATTGAAGGTCACTTAAGAATAGATGTGGAAGTAGATGGTGGAAAAGTAGTAAATGCTTGGTCTTCTTCACAAATGTGGAGGGGATTTGAGGTTATTTTGAAAGGAAGGGATCCAAGGGATGCGTGGTTAATTACTCAAAGAATTTGCAATGTCTGTACCACTGTTCATGCTATAACTTCTGTAAGAGCAGTAGAAAATGCTTTAGGAATGGAAATTCCTCTTAATGCTCAATTAGTTAGAAATATTATTATAGCAGCTCACGGGATTCATGATCATTTAGTTCATTTTTATCATCTTTCTGCTCTTGACTGGGTTGATATTGTATCAGCTTTAAAAGCTGATCCTAAGAAAACAGCAGAACTTGCTCAAAAATTATCTGATTGGGAGGGGAATAGTGAAACTTGGTTTAAGGCTGTTCAAGATAAATTAAAAGCCTTTGTAGAGAGTGGACAAATAGGTCCTTTTACTAATGGTTATTGGGGTCATCCTCAAATGAAGCTTCCTCCTGAGGCTAATTTAATGGCAGTGGCTCATTATCTTGCTGCTCTTGAATATCAATTTTTACCTAATAAAGCAGTTGCTATTTTTGGAGCAAAAACACCTAGTATTCAAACTTTAGCAGTTGGTGGAATAGCATTAGCTATTGATCCAAATGAACAAGCAGCTTTAAATAAAGAAAGATTAGATCTTGCTCGAGAGGTATTATTGCAAGTAAAAGATTTTATTCAGAAAGTATATCTTAATGATGTTATAGCTGTAGGGTGTCTTTATAAAGATTGGGTTAAAATTGGGAAAGGTGTTACCAATTATTTAGCTGTTCCTGATATGCCTCTTGATACTAAAGGGACTCAATTTGATTTACCTGGTGGAACCATATTTAATGGAGATTTAAAAACCTATACACCTATTAAGAGCTTTAATGATCCATACTTTAGAGATAATGTAACTGAAGATGTTATTCATTCTTGGTATAAAGATACAGGACCAAGGCATCCATGGGAAGGAGAAACAGTTCCCAATTATACAGATTTTAATCCTACTGGAAAATATAGCTGGTCTAAGGCTCCAAGATTTAAAGGTGAACCTATGCAAGTTGGTCCTCTTGCTCAAGTGTTAATGGGTATTGCTTCTAAACATGAGCTTACAATGAAATGGTTAAATTATTCTATTGAAAAGGCAAAAGCTCTTGGTGTTACTCTTACAGTAGATGATTTACATTCCACTATTGGAAGACATTTGGCAAGAGCAATTAGAGCATCTGTTCTTTGTGATCTTGCTTTAAAACACCTTGATCTTTTAGAAGCAAATATTGCAAAAGGAGATTTAGCGATTTGGAATAAGCCTACTTTCCCTACCGGAGAGATTAAGGGATTTGGATTTCATGAAGCACCTAGAGGAACTTTATCTCATTGGGTAGTAATTGAAAAAGGAAAGATTAAGAATTATCAGTGTGTAGTTCCTTCTACTTGGAATGTGAGTCCAAGATGTAGTAAAGGTAAAATGGGTCCTTATGAAGCAAGTTTAATTGATAATCCTATTGTTGATCCTAAAAAACCATTAGAAGTTTTAAGAACTATTCACTCCTTTGACCCATGTATTGCCTGTGCAGTTCATATTCTTGATACTACCGGAAGGGAGATAAAAAGGGTAAAGGTCTTGTAATAAAATGTTAAGGCTATTTTAAGGGGGGTAAAATTTTTACCCCCCTTTTTTATATTTATAATAAGCTAAACAAGCTCCTTCAGAGGAAACCATACAAGGTCCTATAGGATTTTGAGGGGTGCAGATTTTACCAAATAATTTACATTCAAAAGGTTTACTTAATCCTTTTATTACTTTTCCGCAAAGACATAAAGGATTTTCTTTAGTGGAATTAATAGAAATTTTAAAAAAATTTTCCCCATCTAATTCTTGATATTTTTCTTTTATTTTATAAGCGCTATATGGAATTTGACCAAGTCCTCGCCAGGGGAAAGTGTTTCTGATAGTAAAGACTTCGTTTAAAAGTTCTTTGGCTTTAATATTTCCTTCTGGTGTGACTGAGCGAATATATTGAATTTCTACTTCACATCTATTCTCTCTAAATTGTTTTACTATAAGATAAATAGCTTGAATAAGATCTAAAGGCTCAAATCCAGAAATTACTATAGGTTTTTGATATTTTTCAACTATAGGTTTGTAGACGTTACTTCCTGTAATGGTACTTACGTGCCCAGGTCCTATAAAAGCATCAATTAAAGGTTTTTCTTCACTTTGCAAAAGATATTCTAAAACAACCAAAGCAAGGATATGATTACAAACAATCCATAGATTTTTGATGTTTAAATTTTTTGCTTGTTTTATTAATACTGCAGTATGAGGGGAGGTGGTTTCAAATCCTATAGCAAAAAAAATGATCTTTTTATCTGGATTTTCTAAAGCAAGTTTTAAGGTTTCCATAGCTGAAAAAACAGGTCTTATTTCATATCCTTCTGCTCTTAATTTTAAAAGATTTATTTTATTAGATCCAGGAACCCTCATAAGATCTCCATAAGTACACAAAATTACATTAGGTAATTTGGCAAGTTCTATAGCCATATCTATTCTTTCTAAGGCAATTACACATACAGGACATCCTGGACCATGAATAAAATTGATATATCCTTTTAAAAGTTCATCAAGTCCATTTCTTAATATTACATGAGTATGTCCTCCGCAAAATTCCATTATATTTATTGATTTTCCATAAATTTCTACTTCTTTTTGGATAAGAGAAACTAATTTTTTAACTCTTTCTGGGTCTTTAAATTTATTCCATAGGTTGTTCAAAGTATTTGAATATTTCATCCCAATACCTCAAATTTTCTTGAGCATCTTCTTCATTTATTTTTCTTATAGCAAATCCTACATGAACAAGCACCCAATCTCCTACTTTTACAGGTTCAGGTAATAAATGTAATGATACCTCAGTTTTTACTCCTTGAGTTTCTGCTATAGCGGTCCATTCATTTTTTATTTCTACAATCTTATAAGGGTAAGCTAAACACATTTTTACCTCCTATAGAATTTATAAACATAGATAATTCTTTGTAATGCTGTAAAATGAGTGAAAATAGCTATAAATATTAAAAGAGGGATGCATATATTAAAAACAAGAGCAATAATCAAAAGAAGAACCCTTTCAAATCTGGTTAAAAATCCTATTTTACATTCAGATCCTATTCCTTCTGCTCTTGCTCTTGTATAACTTACCATAAAAGAACCTGTAATAGCTAAAAAGCTTAAAATTACTCCATAAAAAGATTTTTGAAGTAAAAAATAATAGGTAAAAGCAAGAAACAAAAAAATTTCTCCATATCTATCAAGTGTTGAATCTAAAAATGCTCCGAAAGAGGTTACTTTTTTGGAATATCTTGCAAGAAGCCCATCTATGGCATCAAGAGGTGAGAAAAGTAAAAGTGCTATTCCACCTAACAAAAGATTACCAAAGGCAATAAAAACAGAACTTATAATAAATCCTACAAGACAAGTTATAGTAACTGTGTTTGGATGTACACCCCAGCTTGCTAAAATTTTCACTATTGGTAAAAGTAAAGGTTGGGCAGCATTTTTAATAGCTTCATTAAGGGTTAATTTTCCCATAAGAGTGGTTTTTCTAAAATTCTATATTGTATAGCTTCAGCAATATGATGTTTTAATATTATTTCACAATCTTCTAAATCTGCAATAGTTCTAGAAACTTTTAAAATTTTATGAAGGGATCTTGCAGAAAAATGAAATTTTTCTGAGGCTTTTTCTAGAAATTCCTGAGCTCCTAAATCTAATACACAATATTTTTTAATTTCTTTTGGTTTTAATCTTGCGTTAATTTTAAAAGGAGAACCATATCTTTTTTCTTGTATTTTTCTTGCCTTTATTACTTTTTCTCTAATGGATTTTGAGTCTAAAGATGTTTTAGTATCAGTTTTTATTAAGTTTTTTAAATCAACTGATGGAATTTCTAAATGGATGTCAATTCTGTCTATTATAGGTCCTGAAAGTTTGGTTCTATATTTTTTAATCTCTTGAAAACTACATTGACAGGGTTTTGTAGGATGTCCAAAATATCCACATCTACAAGGATTCATAGCACAAATTAACATAAATTTAGAAGGATAAGTCACAGTATAATGGGCACGGGTTATAGTAACTTTTCCGTCTTCTAAAGGTTGTCTCAAAGCTTCAATTACATCCCTTCTAAATTCAGGAAATTCATCTAAAAATAGAACTCCATTATGAGCTAGACTAACTTCTCCTGGTTTAGGATAACTTCCTCCTCCTATCATACCTGCTTCTGAAATTGCAAAATGGGGATTCCTAAAAGGGCGAGTAAAAACAAAAGGGGTTTCAGGTGTAAGAAGTCCTGCTACAGAATAAATTTTTGTAGTTTCAAGAACTTCTTCATGACTCATAGGAGGTAATATAGTAGGAATTCTCTGAGCAAGCATAGTTTTTCCTGTTCCAGGTGGTCCTATCATTAAAATATTATGACCTCCAGCTACTGCTACTTCAAAAGCCCTTTTAGCTAATTCTTGTCCTAAAACTTCAACAAAATCTACTTCATACTTTTCATAGAAAGAAGTCTCAATTTCAAAATGTGGTGTTTTAGGAAAATATTCTCCTCTTAAATAATCTGTAATTTCTCTTAAATGTTTTACTCCAATTATTTTAAAATCTTTGATTAAAGAGGCTTCTTTTAAATTTTCAAAGGGTATTATAATTTCTTCTAAATTTAATTCTTTAGCTTTAATTACTGCAGGTAAGATTCCTTTAGTTCCTTTAATTCTGCCATCTAAGGCAAGCTCACCTAAAAAGGCTTTTTTATATAAATTTTCTCTTGGTAAAATTTCCATTCCAGCAAGTAAAGCTATAGCGATAGCAAGATCAAAACCACTTCCTTCTTTTTTTAAATCTGCTGGAGCAAGATTAATAGTAATTTTTTTCATTGGCAATTGAAATCCACAGTTTTTTAGAGCAGATCTTATTCTTTCTCTACTCTCTTTTATAGAACTATCTGGTAATCCTACAATAATTATTCCTGGAAGACCTAAGGTAAGGTCAACTTCAATTTCTACCAAAAAGGCTTCGATACCTAAAATAGTAAAACTTAAAGTTTTAGAAAGCATTTTTTAGAATAAAAAAGGCCATAAGGCGTTAACCCTATGGCCTTTTTTATTTTTTTATCAAAAGATTTTTTTATTTTTATCCACCGAGACCAAGGATAGATAAAAATTTGGGTAATATGGGGTTAGCATATAACAATATCAAAGCTATAACAAGTGTATAAATAGTAAGAGATTCAATAAGAGCTATACCTAGAATCATAGTAACTGTAAGTCTACCAGCCATTTCTGGATTTCTTGCGATACCTTCACAAGCACCCCTGGTTGCATGTCCCATTCCTACACCACATCCACATGCAGCAATTCCTACTCCAATTCCTGCTGCTAATACTATCGCCCCAAAAAATCCAAACCCTGTAATCATCTTAGCTGATTCAGGTTCTTGAGCTAAAACAAGATAAGGTAAAAATAAACTTATTAAAACCATAGCTCCTAAAATCACCAATTTTCTCATCTCCTCCCTCCTCAAATTTTTTTAAATTTTAAAAAGTATTTTATCAGAAGGGTTTTTCCCCCCTGATAAAAATTTAAAAATTTTTTAATGGTGTTCCTCTACGGCTCCAGCAAAATAAACCAGGCTTAAAAGAACAAAAATAAGTGTCTGAATAACACTTACTAAAACTCCAAGAAGCATTACTGGTAAAGGAGCAAAAAATTTTCCAGCTAAGGTAGTTAATAATCCTAAGAGTAATTCTTTTGAAACTAAATTTCCAAATAATCGAACAGAAAGAGAAATAATTCTTCCTATATGAGAAAATATTTCAGTAGGAAGCATTAAAGGAATAAGCCAGGGAATAGGACCTAAAAAATCTTTAAGATATTTAATTCCTTTAAATCTAAATCCAAGAAAATGATAATAGGTGATAGTAATTAAAGTTAAACCAAGCGTTACATTTATGTTAGCTGTAGGAGACATAAAACCAGGGATTAATCCCAAAAAATTACAAATAAGAATATAAAAAGCATAAAATATAATTAAAGGAAAAACTAAGGGTACGATATTTGGACTATGGTTTTCTCCATGAGGAACATTTTCTTTTGTAAAGTTATAAATAAATTGGATAATATATTCTAATACATTCTGAGTCCCCTTTGGTATAAATTCTTTTTTTCTCGTTCCTAAAAAAGCAAGAATAATCAAAAGTAAACATACAAAATAGCTGTGAACCATATGGGGAGCGAAAATTTTGGCTAAGATTCCGTATTTGTCCGCATGTTCATAATAGATCCATCCTGAAGGAATTCCCAATTTTTCTAAAATTACACATAAAAACAATATTGGATGTTCCATATTCCCCTCCTTAAATAAAGAGTTTATCGAATATAAGATATTTAAGAGTTATTAAAATTATAGAAGCATATATGGTAAAAAAGGAAAATAAAATTATAACAGGATGAAAATGAAATTTAGCAATTAACACAAAAAGAATTATACCAGTAGCTATAAGTTTTAAAAATAGCTTTAAAATGAAGATATTCTTTTCTTTATAAATGGAAGCCTCTTTATGAAATTTTAAACTTTCTTGAACCTTTCTTATAAAAATGATTCCTTCTCTTTTAGTACTTCTAAAATTTAGAAACCCTAATAAACCTCCAAAGAAAAAAGCAATTCCCCACATTAGATTTTTACTAATTAGTAAACATAATAAGGAACCTAAAATTATTACCAAAAATAGAAGAATTTCTATGCGTCTAAAAAATTCTTCTATAGATTCAAGTTTTTTCATTTTTTTTCAATTTCTTTCATTCTTTTTTTACTATACCAAATAAGGTTTTTAATACCTCCCATTGCTCCAAAAATAATAAAAACTGTAGTTATCCAAGGAAAATACTTTCCTTTAAATACTTTTTCATCAATTAACCAACCTACTATAGCTCCTGCAATAATTGAACCAATAACTGCAAGACTAATACTAAAACTTTCTATTAAAATACTAAATAAAAACTTAAAACTGTTTTGTTTTTTTTCTTTCAACTTATAAGTATTTAAATAGTTTTTTTAAAAAATCAACTATTAAAAATTTTATAAAATTAACAGTAAAATAAAAATATAGTTAAAAAATTTTACTTTAACTTTAATTTTTTTAAAATTTTGTTATTTTTATTATAATAAAATTCTTTAACTTGTTCTGCAAAAGCTTCTATTCTCATTTTGGTACCCAAAGATTTTTGTCCATCACAAGAAACTGTTAAAGTAGGTACTTTTATTCCGTCTATTTCTTTCATTTTTTTAAAAATAGCAGTAACTATATTTCCTGGCATACAAGCAAAAGGAATTACATTAACAATACCGCAAGCACCATAACTTAAATATTCTACTGTTTTGCCAACTGATAAAAGTACCTCTCCTCCTTCAAATTCAGGATGTATATATTTTTGGGTAAGCTTTACTAATTCTTCCACATCTTTTTCTTCAGGCATATTAAGTGTATCTTTAACAAGATTTATAAATTTTTTTTCTTCCCATTTTAGGTATTGAGTTTCTATAATGTATCTTAAAACAGTTCTAAACCATCCTAATTTGGTAGCCCATCTTTTGGAAGTATAATTTATAAAATAGATCCATTCAGTAATGGGAGGAAGCCAGATTTCTAAGCCCAGGTCTTCTAAAAATCGATATAGATTTTCATTAGCAAATCTATTATTTCTCACATAAATTTCTCCCACTATTCCTACAACAGGCTTTTTTTCTTCATCAACGGATATTTTTTGAAAAGCTTTTTTTATTTCCAATAGAGTTTGTATTATATCTTTTTTTTCTTCTATAGTTTTTTCTATTTTTTTGAGAGAGTCCTGATAAATAATTTCTACCTCTTTTTTGTTTTTCGCATAAGGGCGAGTTTCTCTAAATAGCTTATCTAAAATATCTACAGCAACAATGCCTCTCCAAGCGATTTTCATAAAATCTCTACCTAAAATATCTAAGTCTTCATAAAACTTCATATCTTGTTGAAGAGAATATATAGGCATATTTATTCCAAGGTCTTTAAGTAATTTTTTATGAAATCTATTGTATTGACCAAACCTACAAGGTCCTCCACTATCTGGCATAAAAAAGATACTTTTATTTGGATCAAAAGATGAAGAGTTGATTAATTTAAGAAGATCTCCTGTAGTTAGAATAGTAGGATAACACTCTTTTCCAGAGGTAAATCTTCTTCCAAGTTCTAAACTTTTTTCATCAGGTTCAGGAAGAGCTTGAGCATTTACTCCACATGCCCTAAAAGCAGCAGCTAAAGCAATAGCATGGTCACACATATAAGGAATATAAATAGTTCTTTTTTCAGTAGGTTTTGCTCTAATAACTTCATAAGATTTGTAAATTGGATAATGTTTGATTTTATTTTTTATACTATCTACAAAAGCTTCCAATCTTGTGATAATTCCAGCTTCAGCACTGTGTTCATCTATTTCTAATTCAATAAAAGGTTTATTTTCTAAAATATCCTTAAAAAAGTGTTCAATAAATGAATCTGGACCACAAGAAAAATTGGTGAAATAAATAGGGAAAAGATTTGGAGTCTCTCTAATTATTTGGGCAGCAAGTAAAAATCTTTGTCCATATTCCCAATACATTCCTTCCAAATAGTTTACTTCCGAGATCTCTTCTAAAGATAACATATCTACAGGTAATCCTACTAATCCAAGTTTTCTTATTTTATAGTGAATGCCAAGATTTGCTCCTGGATCAAAAGCATTGTAAGGTCTTCCAATGATAACAAGTATTATCTGATCTTTAAATTCTTCTAAAATTTCCTTTCCTCTTATTTTAAGCCACTTATGAAAATCTCTCTGAGCTTCTTCTCCTAATTGCCAAGCTTTTTTAACTTTTTCTATAGGTTCTTCAAGTAAATTTGCTAAATTTTTAATTTCTTCATTTAAAATTATTCTTTTTCTTCCAAGATGTAAAACAGGATTCAGAATTTTAATATTTTCTGAAAATTTTATAGAAGCTGGGCTTATCCAAGGAATACTCTGTACATAAGGGCAAACTTTTCCTACCTCTAATTGAGGATGTTCTGGAGGTAAATCTGTTATCTGAGGTATAAATATATTTTTTATTCCCATATCTATTAAAGTTCTCACATGCCCTATAGCAATTTTTATAGGAAAGCAAGGCTCAGCAGGGGTAAGTTCACATCCTCTTTTTATGATATCTTTTGAAGTGGGAGGAGAGAGAACTACTTTATATCCTAATTCTTGAAAAAAAGTACCAAAAAGAGGTAACCATTCAAAAAATTGTAAAATTCTTGGGATTCCTATAATTTTAGAAGACAAAATATCATTTTCTACTGGTTTTACATAAGAAAGTAACTTTTCTTCTCGTTCTAAAACTAAATTAGGTATATGAGAAGGTGGTTTTCTATGATCTATTTCATATTTCTCACATCTACCTCCATAAAAATAAGGATTTCCGTCTTCTATAATTACTTCATGTATTTCGCATTGATTAGGACAACCTTTACATTCAAAAGCTTTAATTTGATAGTTAACCTTAGCTAAATTAAAACCTTTAAAATTGGTTTTGTTTTTTGCTTCTTCCTTAGCTAAAAGTGCAGCTCCAATTGCTCCAGTTACTTCACAATGAGGTGGAACTATAATTGGAGTTCCAAGAACTTTTTCAAAAGCAGCTATTACTCCTTTATTAAAAGCTACAGCTCCTTGAAAGAAAATTTTTTTTCCTATTTTCCGATCTTCTACTACTTTATTTAAATAGTTATAAACAATGGCATAACATAAGCCTGCTATAAGATCTTCCTTAGGAAGTCCTTGTTGTTGATAATGTAATAAATCTGATTGCATAAATACTGTACATCTTTCACCAAGTTTGAGAGGTGCTAAACTTTTTAAAGCTATTTCTCCAAATTTTTCAATTTCTATTCCTAATTTTACTGCTTGCTCTTGTAAAAAAGAGCCAGTTCCTGCTGCACAAGCTTTATTCATAGTGAAGTTGGAGATAGTACCTTTATCTAGATAAATATATTTAGAATCTTGACCACCGATCTCAAAAATAGTATCAACTTCTGGATCAATAAAAAGAGCTCCATAAGCTTGAGCAGTAATTTCGTTTCTTATTACGTCAGCTCCTACAAAATCTCCTATTAAATATCTTCCAGATCCTGTAACTCCAACTCCTTTTAATTTTATTTTAGGAGCTAATTTTTCTCTTAATTCAAGAAGTCCTTTTTTAATACTTTCTAAAGGCTTTCCATGATGAAGCATATATATTTTAGCTAAAAGAGTTCCCTTTTCATTGATAGCAACTAGTTTAGTACTTACAGACCCTACATCTATTCCTAAATAGATTTCTTCTTCTTCTTGAGAAATGTGAAAATAAAACTTTTTTTTATAATTATGTGTTATCTTTTCGGAAATTTTTAATGATTCAAAAGGAATTAATGTAGGGTGTCTGGGAGGATCAAATTTTCTTTCTTTTAAATAAGTTCTTAGAATATCAGATCCTTTATAAGGAGAGGATTTTTTCCCTTCTAATCCATAAAGAGCAGCTCCAAGTGCTCCCATTATTTTAAAATGTTCAGGAATTATTAATTCGTGATCTTGTAATTTAAAAACCTCTTTTACAGCTTTTCTAACACCAAAATTGGCAGCAACTCCACCTTGTAAAATAAGAGGAGGTAATACCTCCTTACCCTTAGCCAAATTACTTTTAAGATTTCTTATAATAGCATAACATAAACCTGCAATAATTTCTTCGTCAGGGACAGCTGCTTGTTGAAGATGAATCATGTCAGATTTAGCAAAAACTGTACATCTTCCTGCTATTCTGGGGATATTTTTAGCCTTTAAAGCTAACTGGGAAAATTCTTCTATAGTATAACCAAGTCTTGCTGCTTGCTGTTCTAAGAAAGCACCAGTTCCTGCTGCGCAAAGGGTATTTAGTGCAAAATCTTCAATTTCAGGGATTCCCCTTTCATGAGTAATAAAAATTAATTTGGAATCCTCTCCACCTATATCAATAATGGTTTTAACTTCTGGATAAAAAAAAGTAGCAGCTTTAGTATGAGCCATTATTTCATTTACAAAAGCGCAACCAAGAATTTGAGAAATTGTTTTTCCAGCAGTTCCTGTACAAGTGATACCAAAAAGGTTATAATTAAATTCTCTTTCTACTATAGAAAGAAATTTTTCTGCAGTTTCTATAGGTTGACCGTGAGTTTTTTCGTACTGCCAAAACAGAATATTTTTATTTTTGTCAATTACAACTATCTTGCCAGTTCCTGAACCTACATCGAGTCCTACATAATTCATTAAAAAACCTCTTTTTGAGAAAGAAAATATAATATATAATTTTAATTAAAAACCCAAAATTTTTCAATAAAAATTCAATACTTTAATTTAAAAATGAATTCGGTGTTAAAAATTGAAAAAATTATTTTTGGTGGAGATGGACTTGCTCGTTTACCTAATGGGAAAATAGTATTTATTCCATACACCATTCCTGGAGAGATTGTAGAAGTAGAATTAATTAGAGATTATGGAGACTATATAGAAGGAAAAGCTAAAAAAATTTTAGAGAGATCTTCTGAAAGAATAGATCCTTTATGTGAGTATTATGGAATTTGTGGAGGATGTCAATTTCAACATATTAGGTATTCCTATCAAATAGTTCTTAAAGAACAAATACTTATTGAAACATTTAAAAGACTGGGATGGAAGGAAGATATTCCATTAGATAAGGTTATTCCATCTCCTAAAGAATTTTTTTACAGAAATCGTTTGCGTTTTCATATAGAAAATGAGGATCTAAAAATGGGATTTATTAAAAGAAAAACCCATGAAGTTTTAAAGATAGAGAGTTGCCTTTTAGGTGAAAAAAATCTTAATAAAGTACTTTTGGAACTTTATAAAAATCCTTCTTGGTTAAAGCTTTCTGTTTATAGTAAAAGGATGAAAATTGAAAGTTCTCCAGAGGAAAATAAAGTTACCTTACTTTTTTGGACATCTTTAAAGCCAAAAAGAAGAGATTTAGAAAATCTTTTTTCTATAAAAGAATTAAAATCAGTATTTTATTGGATCAAAGGAGAAAGACCAAAGGGTCCTTTTCCAGAAAATAGTTTACATGGAGGAAGAAGGGTTTTCAAAAATGTAGACGGATTATTCTATTATGTTCAACCAGGAGTATTTATTCAAGCCAATTGGGATATTAATTGTGCTATAATGGAGATTATCAAATCTTTAAACTTATCTATAGAAAAAGTTCTAGATTTATATTCTGGAATGGGAAATTTTCTTTTTGCTTTTATCCAAAATAAAAATATCAAAAAATTTTTAGGTGTAGATATAGATTTAAGGGCTATAGAAGATGGTATTTATACTGCAGAAAAAGCTGGTATAAATGGAAGGTTAGATTTAAGAAATATGAGTGCTATAGAAGCTCTTTATTCTGCTATTAAAGAAGGAGAAAAATATGATTTAGTTATTCTTGATCCCCCTCGAGGAGGGTGTAAAGAATTAATGAAACTTTTACCTGAAGTAGCTGAAAAATATATTATTTATATTTCTTGTGATGCGCCAACTTTAGTAAGAGATTTATTAGATTTGAGAGAGCTAAAATATGTTCCTATGAAGATATATCTTTTTGACATGTTTCCACAGACCTATCATTTTGAGACAGTGGTTCTTTTGGAAAAGATAAAGTGATTTTTTTACCAAGAGACCAAAGGAGTTGTTTACAAAATCCCTGGATTATTTTTACTTCTTTTGAAGTTAGTTCAAGTTTAGAAAGAAATCTTTTTATATTAGTGAACCAAAGAACTTTATTACTATGAGGTATGTAATCAATAGCTTCTAAAGTTTTTTCAATAATGGCATACATTATGTTTATTTCCTTTTGAGTTGCAAGTTGAGGCTTGGGAATTCGAGGAATGCTTGAGCTTTGAAAAATTTCGTAAAGAATAATAACTACTGCTTGGGATAGATTTAAGGAGGCATTTTCGGTGGTTGGAATAGTTATTACCTTATCGCAATAAGAAAGTTCTTCGTTTGAAAGCCCGAATCTTTCGTTTCCAAAAAGAATAGCAATTTTATTTTTTATAGAAAGTTCACATATATAAGAAGTAATTTCTTTAGGAGTTTGATAAACTAAACGATGTTTTCCAAGTCTAGCAGTAGTTCCTATTACATAATTAAATTCTTTTAATGCACTTGAGAGATTATTATAGATCTTCATTTTTTTTAAAATAGGTATTCCAGCTTTTGTTGCCATAGCTTTTATTTTTTCTTCATCAATAGGTTCAGGATTTACTAAAATTAAATTTTCTATTCCAAAATTTGCACAAGCTCTTGCAGTAGAACCTATATTTTCACTATATATGGGATTTACAAGAATTACAGCAATATTAGAAAGATTAGCATACACAGATTCTGCAACTGGTCGAACTTGCATTTTTAAAAATTTTAAACTTTATCTAAATTTTTGTCAAATCAATTTAAAATTATTATAATTTAAAACCAATACTAAATTTTCCCACTTACGAAGTGGGAATTTTAGGTTGACTTAATTGTAAGTATAATATAATTTAAAAATAAGAGGGTTATTTTTGTGTGTTACTGAAAACTATTTTATGATTTTTTCTATAAACCTAAGAAAAATAAGAAAGGGGTTCAATAAGAGAGAATGATCTATTTTTCATTTCACAAGTTTATAAAAAAATTTAATAAGGTATTTCTTATTTTCTCTTTACTAATCTTTTGGGGATGTGCTCCTTCTTTAAAAGTTCCAGAAGTTTCTAAAGAAATAGTAGAAGCAGAAAGACTCAAACAAAGGAAAATAGCACTTTTTACTTATTTTGAAAGGAATGAAAAACTTAATAATGTATGGTATAAGCTTTTAATAGGAGCAACTCCTTTTTGTGAGAAAAACCTTTCTCCTGTATATGGATTTGAAGTGCATAATAAAAAAATGTATAAAGAAGAAGATATTAAACTTTTAAGTGAAAAATACCTTCTTGATGAAAAATTTACTATATGGTATGTTCATCCTGATCTTCCAGCAGCAAAAGCAGGATTACAGGTAAATGATAAAATCTTAAAAATAAATTCTAAGGAACCTAAAAATATAGAAGAATTTTTGGAAATTATCAAAAATTCTAAAGAAATTGGACTAGTAATAGAAAGAGGAGGAGAGATTTTAGATTTTAAAATACAGCCTATAAAAGGATGTAATTATCAAGTATATCTTATTTTTGATGAATCTATAAATGCTTGGGCTGCTCCTTCTGGAAAAGTTTTTGTTACAACTGGACTTATAAGATTTCTTCATTCAGAAAAAGAATTAGCTTTTGTATTAGGACATGAACTTGCTCATCATGTATTAGGTCATATTACAAAAAAAATGGCTAATGTAATACTTGGTTCTGTTATTGATATTCTTATTGCTGCTACTACTGGAATAAATACTCAAGGAGCTTTTCAACAACTTGGAGCTTTAGTTTTTTCTAAAGAATTTGAAAAAGAAGCTGATTATATAGGTACTTATATAGCAGCAAGAGGTGGATATGATATAAGTGATGCAGCTGAATTTTGGAGACGTATAGCAGTTGAATTTCCTCATACCATAGCAGAAATATTTCTTGCTACCCATCCAAGTACTCCTGAGAGATTTGTCTTTATTGAAAAAACAATTCAGGAAATTGAAGAAATAAAACAAAGAGGAGAACCTCTTCTTCCTTCTCAAGAGTTTATGAAAAAGCAAAAAGAAAGAGAAATAGAAGAATCTAATTAATCAATTGCCTAAATCTTTTGATTTTTAATCTCTTTTATAAGGGTTTTTAATTTTTTACTTACTTTTTCAGTAAGAGGGATATTTTTATAATAAATTTCTTCAAAAATTTTTACAAAATTAAAAACTTTCAATTTTAGATTCTCTTCTTTTATTTTTGAAGCAAATTCCTCTAATCCTTCTGCAGGATTTTTTTTATAGCCCTTATTTTCTAAAATTCTTAAAAATTCCTTAATAAGTCTTTCTTCTTTTCTTATTTTTAGTTTCTTTAAAAAAGAGAGTATAAAAAAACTACCCATTATTATTGATAAAATAAAAATCGAAGAATATAAAAAGATAGTCTTATTATTTAAAATTATTTTTAAATTAAAAACTTTAAAAGGAGTTGAAATGCTTTTAACAACAGATAATTGTTTTTTTAAATCATAATTTAAAACAAAATTTATATAATAATAGTTAATGGTTTCAAATAACAATCCTATTTTAGAAAATTTTGGTTTTTTGTATGCTTGAATAGCTAAAAGGGGGGTAGGATCGTATCTAATCCAACCTTTATTTTCTATATAGGCTTCTACCCATACATGGGCGTCCTTTTGTCTAATTAAATAATATTTTCCAACTTCATTATAAATTCCTCCTTTGTATCCTGCTACAAGTCTTGAGGGAATATGATTAATTCTTAACAAAATTGCCATAGAAGAAGCAAAATATTCACAATTACCATATTTATACTTAAAAAGAAAATCTTCCAAAGCATTAGAAGATAAAGGTAAATTAATCAAAGAATATTTATATTCTCCATATTTTAAAAATCTTAGAGTATTTTTTATGGTTTCTTCCTTTGTAGTTCCTTTTAAACTTTTAGCTAAATTTTTAATTCTCTCCGATAAATTTTGAGGGAGTTGTAAATATTTGTCTTTATTAATTTTGCTTTCATAAATAGAAGAAGTTAAAAAAGAAAGAACTTCATATTTTATTCGTGAAGTAATATCAGAGGAAAGGTAAAAGGTAAGGTCCTTTTTATTTATATTTTGAAAAGGCGAGTTATAATTTATTTTATAGGGTTTATCTAATCCAAATAAATACTTATCTCCATAGGCTTCTAAATAAATAGTCTGAAGTATAGGTGTTCCCTTTAATTCTATTTTTTCTTCATTTTTTTTGATACTAGAAAACCAAGTCTTTCCATCAAAGGAATCTAATACAATTCCTCTCCAATAAAGAAGATCTTCATTTATTTTCATCATCTTTACTCTAAAAACTATAAGGTCTTCTTCTTGAATTTCTGAAACATCTCCAAGTTTTACATTTTCAGAAAAACCAGATTTAGCTTTGATAGATTTGTTTAAAAAACCAAAAAAGGGAGAATCTGTTCTTGGAAGAATAATAAAAAATAAAGCAGTAAAAGGAATAGCTAATAAAGGAATAAGACCAGTCTTCAGGAATATTTTTATTAGAATTTGTTCAGGAAGGGAAATTTCAGGATCTTGAGAATAATAGGTCAAAAAAACAATAGAAGCATTCAAGATAATAATAAAAAGGAAAAGATATACTAAAAAAGTAATATCAAAAAAAATTAAAGTGCTTCCTGCAAAGATAATAACAGAAAGAAGATAGATTTGCATATAATCTCTAAATTTTTTATTTTCTAAAAATTTCAAAGAGAGAAGAAATAGAAGAATTTCAAGAAAAGAAATAATAAGGGTTTCTAAATCAAGAGAGGTTAATTTTAAAATAATAAAAAAGAAAGCTGAAATATTAATAAAAGTCCGATTAAGATATATTTTTTTATATTCTAAAAACAGAGAAAATAAAAAAAGTGTTAAAGAGATTAAATAATAAAAAAAGGATACTTTTCCTAAAAGTATTATAAAAGTAAAAGCTCCAGCCCAATAAGTGAATAGTTTTACTGCTGTCTCTATTTTATAGGTTTTGTTTAATTTAATCATATAAAGCAAGCTCTGTAAGTAAAGTTAATTTATGCTTATAAGATAAATTAGGCTTATAAAATTTGGTTTTAGTTTTTAACCCTACAGGTATTCCTTTTTTAATAGCTTCAAGAATTAGGTAGGTAGCATAACTTAGCTTTTCTTCTTTATTAGGAATATTTAATTTTGTTAAATCTATTACAAGGGGTTGGGAAGAGAAATCTGAGAGTTGTTTCATTTTAAGTTTATCTGTTTTGGCAGTAGCTTTCCAATGTATGTATTTTATGGGTATTCCTTCTACATAATCTTTTATGGATAATAAATCTCCTTCTGAACCTGTTTTTTCTGAATCCTTTTCCCCTTTAGATTTTTTCTCAAGATGTGTAAATAAATAGTATTTTTTAGGTTCTGGGAAAACAAGATAGACAAATTCTTTGTTTAATTTTTTTGATCTAACAAAAAAATTAAAAGGGAAAACAGAAGTCACATAAATTTCTTTTAGGTTGTTAAAACCTCTATATTCTGGTTTAATAGAAAAATAGAAAGTTTTTTCTTTTTCAAAATAAAGGGAAAGTAATGAGATTTTATGATCTTTTAGGATAACTCTTATTAAAAAAGCTGGAAAATACTTTTTTTTATTGATTATTTTTAAAGTTATAAGGGTTTCTCTCTTGGCGTAAATTTCTTGAGGAAAGGTTATTTCCATATCTAAATTTGATATATTTTTTTTACCAAAAATCCCGGCAAGTAACATAAAACTCAAAAAAACAGAAGTTATTAGATATAAAAGATTATTTCCAGTATTTACTGAGGCAGCTCCTAAAGCTATAGTGATAACAATATATAACCAACCAGCTTTAGTTAATTTGATTAAACTGGTGTCTTTATATTTTCTAATAAGGATTTTATAATTTCCTCCTTTGTTCCTTCATATTCTTCTTTAAAAATAACCCTATGAGTAATAACATATTCTGCTAAATCTTTTATATCTTCTGGGATAACAAAATCCCTTTTATTAAGATAAGCATTAGCTTTAGCTGTATTAACAATAGCAAGAGCTCCTCTAGTTGAAAGCCCTGCATAAAGATATTTATTTTTCCTTGTAGCTTCTACAATATCCAAAATATATTCTGTAATTTTATCAGATATATAAACTTCTTTTACTTGTTTTTGAATAGATATAATTTCCTCCTTAGAGAGAAAAGGTTTAATATTATGGAGTTCTTCTCTTTTGCTTCCACCTTTTAATATTTCTTTTTCTGCTGATCTTGGAGGATAACCTATAGAAATTTTCATAATAAATCTATCAAGTTGTGCTTCAGGAAGAGGAAAGGTTCCATAAATTTCTATAGGATTTTGAGTAGCTATCACAAAAAAAGGTTGAGGGAGTTTATAGGTCTTTCCCTCTATAGTAACTTGTTTTTCTCCCATAGCTTCAAGAAGAGCACTTTGAGTTTTAGGTGTTGTTCGGTTTATTTCATCTACAAGAACGATGTTATTAAAAATAGGTCCTGGATGAAATTCAAACTCTCCTGTATTTTTATTATATATAGAAATTCCAGTGATATCAGAAGGAAGAAGGTCTGAAGTTGCTTGAATTCTTGCAAAATTAAGTCCAAAACATCGTGCTATAGCAATAGCAAGTGTAGTTTTACCAACCCCTGGTAAATCTTCTATAAGTAAATGACCTTCAGCTAAAAGTGCGATTATACAAAGTTTTAAAGCTCTTCCCTTTCCATGAAGATAATAAGAAAGAAAATCTATAAGATTATCTATATCCAGTTTAGGATCCATATTTATAAATATTTTAAATTCTTTTTTTAAAAATTATAATATAAGACAGTATGTTTAGATTAGTTGCTTTTATAATTTGGTGTATATATCTTTTTTTGATTTTTATTTTTATTCCTTTTTTCTGTAAAAAAGTTGATAATTTTTTTATATTTCAAATGGAATTTTCTTCTTTGGTTAAGAGTTTGGGGATTCTTTTAATATTATTAGGTATTATTTTAGGAATGTGGTGTGTAATAGTTTTATGGAAAAAAGGAAATGGAACCCCTTCTTTTCTTTATCCACCTAAGAAACTTGTTATTACAGGTCCTTATAAATATTCAAGGAATCCTATGACCTTAGCAGCTTGGCTTATATTTATAGGTGAATCAATAATTCTTCAATCTATAAGTTTATTTATTTTTTTCCTTTTTATAGTTATTCCTGTAAGTATTCTTTGGATAATCAAATATGAAGAACCTTTCTTAGAAAAAAATTTTGGAGACCTTTATAGAAATTATAAAAAATCTGTTAAAAGATGGATTAATCTAAGAATTTAGTTTAAATGGCTATTAAGGAAGCTATTTTACAAGAAAACTTAGGAAAAGAAGTTCGGTGTTTGGTTTGTGAAAGAAAATGTGTAATACCTGAAGACAAAACCGGATTTTGTAAAACCCGAAAGAATATAAAAGGTAAAATTTATACCTTAGTTTATGGAGAGATATCATCTTTAAATGCTAATCCCATAGAAAAAAAACCTTTATATCATTTTTTCCCAGGAAGTAAAGCTTTGACTGTAGGGACATGGGGATGTAATTTCACTTGTCCGTGGTGCCAAAATTATGAAATTAGTAAATTCCCTGAAAAAATAGGACAAGGGATTTATCTTTCTCCTGAGAAATTTATTGAACTTGTGAAAATATACAATTGTCAAGGAACAAGTATATCCTTTAATGAACCTACCTTGCTTTTAGAATATTCTATAGATGTTTTTAAATTGGCAAAATTTTACGGATATTATAATACTTATGTAACTAATGGGTATATGACTGAACAAGCTTTAAATTTACTTATAGAAGCAGGACTTGATGGTATGAATATTGATATAAAAGGAAATAAGGAAGTTGTAGCTCATTATTGTGGAGTTGATGTGGAAAAGATTTGGAGAAATGCCAAGATAGCTAAAAAAAAGGGGGTATGGGTTGAGATTACTACTCTTGTAATTCCCGGAATTAATGATAGCGAAGATATTTTGAGAGGTATTGCAAAGAGGATAAAAAATGAACTTGGGAAAGATACTCCTTGGCATATAAACCGCTACTTTCCTGCATATAAATTTGAATGGGAAGTTTATATCCCTCCTACACCTATTAAAACCTTAGAAAAAGCAAGAAATTTAGGTAAAGAAGAAGGACTTGAATATGTATATTGTGGAAATGTGCCTGGTCATCCCTTTGAAAATACCTATTGTCCAGAATGTAACTTTCTTTTAATAAGAAGATACGCCTTAAAGTTAATAGAATATAATCTATCCTTTAATAAGGAGTGCCCCAATTGTAAAAGAAAAATACCTATAATAAATACTATAAGATCAAAACAGTAAATAATTTTTCCATTCTTTTTTAAAAATCTCCTTTCTTTTTTCATAGGGAATAAATTTAATACCAAGGGTTTTAAAAATTTCTTCTTTTTGCTATTCCTCGAAGCCATATATTGAATTTTCCTGAACCAATCAAATAAAGAGCAAAACTTTCCCATGAATTTTTGTATTCTTCAGGTAAAAAATATATTTCAAGTCTTTCATAAAAAGGAAAGGCTTTTAAAATATTTTTTGTTTTTTCATAATCTTTTTCATTAACTAAAATATCAATATCTCCGATAGTTTGTTCCTTTCTTATGTAAGATCCATAAATTCCAAATTTAATGTTTTCTTTATTCAAAATTTTTTCAATTTTTTGAACTATCTTTTCACATTCTGAAAGAGAGATTCTTTCCTTTATTTTTGCCATTTAATTATTTAGCAAAAGAGAGGATTTCTCTAATTGCATCTTCATTATAGATATGACTTAAATTCCAGATAGGAGCAATTTTTATTACAATTTTAGTAATTTCATCTATAGCATTTGATGGAAGTCCAGCTTCAGAAAGACTAACAGGTGCACCTATTTTTTTAAACCAGGTTTTTAAGGATTCTATTCCTTCTTCAACTGAAGATTTGTTAAATATTTTTTGGGCAAAGCGTTCAAACTGTTTAATATTTTTTTGTTTAAACCAGTTCATCCATGCAGGTATAACTATGCTTAAACAAGCTCCATGAGGTAAATCATAAAGACCACCGATTGCATGAGCTATCATATGATTATGGAAAGCCCCACCTTTAATTCCAATTTGAACAAGTCCATTTAAAGCAAGTGTAGAAGCCCACATAAATTCAGCTCTGGCTTCATAATCTTGAGGATTTTCCAAAATTTTTTGTGTACTTTCCATAACAGTTTTTATAAGTGCTTCAATAAATCTACTTTGAATTTTAGGACAAGTTTCCCCACTAAAATAAAGTTCAATTGTATGAGCAATAACATCTACCGCAGCATAAGCTTGGTATTTTAAAGGCACTGTAAAAGTAAGCTCAGGATTTAAAATAGAAACCTTTGGATAAATAAAAGGAGAACTAATATAAAGCTTTTCTTTAGTTTCTTCATTTGTAATAACTGCATTACCGTTCATTTCAGTGCCTGTAGCAGCTAAAGTTAAAATAGCATATAAAGGAAGAGCAGCTTGCACTTCCTTTTCATGTTTGAAATAGACCCAGACATTTTCTTCTGTTACAGCTCCTACTGCTATAGCTTTTCCTTCATCAATTACAGAACCTCCACCAACAGCTAAAATAGCTTCAACCTTTTCATGTTTAGCTAATTTAATCCCTTCTAAAGTATGAGATAATATAGGATTTGGTCTAACCCCAGAATATTCTATGAATTCAATATTAGCTTTCTTTAGAGATTCTACCACTTTATCATAGAGCCCTATTTTTTTAATAGACCCTTTTCCGTAAATGAAAAGAACTTTTTTTATGTTATCCTTTTTTAAAATTTCTCCTATTTTGTTTTCTTCTCCTTTACCGAATATAATTTTTGTTGGATTATAAAAAGTAAAATTTTCCATATAATCACCTCCCTAAAAAATTCTTATTCAATTATAAAATTTTAATATAAATTTAGTTTTTTCCGATTTTAATTTTAAAAAAGCTTTGTCTTTGTAAACTAAGAGAGAAAAGTGGAAAAAAGAAGATTAATCTTAAAAGCAGTAAAAAATATTTTGGAAAGAGACATTAAGTGTTCAGTTCCACTTAATTTAATAGAAAAAATTGATAATGCAATTAAAGATGAGAAAATAGATTTAACTATTTTAGCAAAAGAAATTGAATCTCATCCTTTACTTACACTGAAGATACTAAAAGTTGCCAATTCTCCATTATATGGATTTCCTCAAAGGATAAGTTCAGTGTACCATGCTTTAATTTTATTAGGACTTCAATTTGATAACCCTCAAAAAGGGAAAATAGGATTACTATTTTTATCAGATTTATTTTCACACATAAGTTCATTAAAAGAATATAGATACTTAGACACAATAAAAGGACATCCTGATTTAGATTTAGCTTTTCAATATATTCAAGTTTTATGTTCAGGTTCTGAAGACACCGAAAAGGTTAACTTAGATTTTAAAAATTTACCAAACTTAATTGTTGAGTTTGATGAATATTTTAAGACACAAAAATCACTTTTTGAAGTAATAATTTAAAATTAACTTCTTCTTATAGAAATTTTATATTTTTTTTTCATAAAAATTCTGTTTATTAAATGAAATTTTTAAATTTTTATATTCTTGATTTTTTCTTATATTTTATTATTATAATAAAAAAATACTAAAAGGAGGTGATTGAGTGATGACAAAGGAGGAGCTTGTAAAAGCAATTGCTTCTAAAGCAGAGGTTAAACAAGCTATAGCTAAAAAATGTCTTGATGCTTTTCTAGACACAGTTAAAGAGACTTTAAAAAAGGGGGAGGATGTAAGGCTTATAGGATTTGGTACTTTTAAAGTGGTAACCAGAAAACAAAGAAAGGGAAGAAATCCCAGAACAAGAGAGGAGATTACTATTCCTGCTAAAAAGGTAGTAAGATTTTATCGTGGAAAGGATTTGGAACTTTAATTAAGGAATGGAGGTGCCGGGGCCCGGAATCGAACCAGGGACACGCGGATTTTCAGTCCGCTGCTCTACCGACTGAGCTACCCCGGCAGCCTAATATAAAATATTATATTTTAGATTTTTGTCAAGATTTTTGAGTTATTTTAAACAATTAATTAAATGTCCCAGTTTTTCTTTTTTTGCTTTTAAATAATTATAATTTTCTGGTCTAGGTGGAATTTCAAGAGGTACTCTTTCTATTACTTTCATCCCATAACCTTCTAATCCTACAATTTTTCTTGGATTATTTGTCATAAGCCTCATTTGTCTTACTCCAAGATCTCTCAAAATCTGAGCCCCAATTCCATAATCCCTTAGATCTGGCTTAAATCCTAAAGCAATATTAGCCTCAACAGTGTCTTTTCCTTCATCTTGTAGTTTATAAGCCTTAAGTTTGTTTAAGAGTCCTATTCCTCTTCCTTCTTGCCTTAAATAAAGAAGTACACCCTTTCCTTCTTTACCAATTAACTCCATAGCTTTTTTAAGTTGAAGCCCACAATCACATCTTAAAGAATTAAATACATCTCCTGTTAAACATTCAGAATGAACTCTTACTAAAACAGGATTTTCATCTATCTCTCCCATTACTAAAGCTATATGGGTAGCTTTATCTATAAAATTGGAATAAGCTATTAGTTTAAAAATTCCATAAGAGGTAGGAAGATAGGTCTCAACCTCCCTTTTTACAAGACTTTCCATTCTTATTCTATATGCTATTAAATCTTTGATAGTTATGATTTTAAGATTATGTTGTTCAGCAAACTTTTCTAAATCAGGAAGTCGTGCCATAGTACCATCATCTTTCATAATTTCACATATAACTCCAGCTGGTTTTAAATTTGCAAGTCTTGCAAGATCTACAGCTGCTTCTGTATGCCCAGCTCTTACTAATACTCCTCCTTTTCTTGCTATTATAGGAAATACATGACCTGGGGTGATAAAATCTTGAGGTTTGCTATTTTCATCAATAACAAGTTTTATAGTATGAGCTCTATCATAAGCTGAAATTCCAGTAGTAATCCCATAGCGAGCATCTATAGAAACAGTGAAAGCAGTTCCATAGGGATCTATACCTCTTCTTGGTTGTAAAGGAAGCTCTAATCTTTCAGCTATTTCTTGAGTAATTGCCAGACAAATGAGACCTCTACCATATTTTGCCATAAAATTTATAGCTTCAGGTATTACCTTTTCTGCTGGTAATACCAGATCTCCTTCGTTTTCTCTATCTTCATCATCTACTACAATTATCATTTTTCCTTGTTTTAAATCTTCCAGAGCTTCTTCAATTGTACTGATAGGCATTAAAACCTCCTTTTTTATTTTTATTTTGTATGAAGAGATATTTTAATTATAATAATCTTTGTTAATATTTTGCCAAGAGAAAGATGAAAAAAATTGAAAGTGTAACTAGCTCAGCTTTATCAGTTACTATTGCTGTTTTCATAAGTAGAATTCTTGGGCTTGTAAGAGAACAGGTACTTGCTTATTTTTTTGGAGCGGGTAAAAGTATGGATGCCTTTGTTGTAGGATACAGAATACCCAATCTTTTGAGAGATCTTTTTGCAGAAGGAGCCCTTGGTTCAGCTTTTGTAAAAGTTTTTAGTTCCAGCCTTGAAAAAGAAGGAGAAGAAAAAAGCTTTAAAATAGCTCAAATACTTATCTCAAATTTTATAATCATTCTTACTATAACTATAATTTTAGGTATTTTATTTGCTAATGCAGTAGTATCTATTATTGCCCCGGAATTCAAAAAAGACCTTTATAAATTTAATCTAACTGTTAGGCTTACCCAAATAATGATGCCTTTTTTGTTATTTATAAGTTTAGCTTCTATTTTTGCAGGAATGTTAAATTCTTTTAGAATATTTTTTCTTCCTGCATTTTCTTCAGGGCTTTTTAATCTTGTATCTATTATAATAGGTATTTTTGGATATTTTATTTTTATAAAATTAAATATGGATCCTATCCATGCTATGGCAATAGGAGTTACTCTTGGTGGATTATCTCAAGTTTTATTTCAATATCCAATAATAAGGAAAAAGGGTTTCATTTTTAAGTTTTGTCCAAATTTTAAGGATCCTAATTTTAAGGAAGTTTTAAGACTTATCCTTCCTGTAATTTTAGGTCTTTCTGTAGTACAAATAAATATATTTATTAATACTTTTTTTGCTACTTCTTGTGGAGAAGGAGCAGTTTCCTGGTATTCCTATGCTTTTAGAATTATGTATGTTCCCTTAGGTCTTTTTGGAGTAGGACTTTCTCAAGCTCTTTTGCCTGAACTTTCAAGACAAATTGCCAAAAAAGATTTTATCCTTGCAAAAGATACTTTTTCAAGAGCTTTAATCATTTCATTAAGTTTATCCCTTCCTTCTGCTATAGGACTTTTTATGCTTTCCCATCCATTAATAGCTCTCCTTTTTGAAAGAGGAAAATTTACTTTTTATGATACAATAAATACCAGTAAAATATTAGAAATTTTAGCTTTGGGACTTCCTTTTTATGGATTTTCTAAAACAACAGTTCCTTTATTTTATTCTTTAGGCAAAACTATAATTCCAGCTATAGGAAGTATAATAGCTGTAATTACTAATATAACTGTTATTTTATTAACTATTAAAAAAATGGGAATTAATGCAGTTGCATTAGGAACAAGTTTTTCTCTTTTTATCCAATCTCTTTTTTTATTAATTATAGGATTTTATTATCTTGGGGTTCCAGAAAAAATTTTTATTTTAAAAAGTCTTTTTACCTTAGCTATTGCAGGAATTTTTCTTATGGGAATTCTAAAAATTTTAAAACTTCTTATAATTAATAAAATTTTAATACTTATTTTAGGTATTCCTATAGGAGCCTTGGTTTTTATTTCATTTTGTAAACTTTTTGGACCTCAGGAGACATATTTATTTTTTGAAAGATTTTTAAGAATTTTAAGAAAAAGCTAATTTTTACAAGAGGAAAATACTATTAATACAGTTTTAGATTTTGCTATTTCTGAAAAAATTAAACTATTAGAGATTTTATATCAACATATAGAAGATACCTATAATAAGTATCCACTGGCATGTAAACCAGGATGTAGTTTATGTTGTACTCAAAAAATTTTTGCTACCTCTATAGAAACTTATTATATTTTTGAAATTCTTAATGAAAAAGATATGGAAAAAATTTTTTCACTCAAAGGATATCCCCGACCTAAACTCACTCATAATCAAATTTTACTTTGTTATAAAGAGGGTTCAGAACCATCTTTAGAAGAAATGTCAGAAGATATAGGTCCTTGTCCTTTTTTGACTTCTCAAAACTTATGTAAAATATATGAAAGAAGACCTCTTATGTGTAGAATTATGGCTTCCACTATTGAATGTAAAGGTAGTGCCCAAGCAGAACTTCCTTATTTTCTTTTTCAAATAAGTACTCTTTCTTTACAATTGGTAGAAAATATAGATCTTGGAGGTCTATATGGGAATCTTTTTGACCTTATTAAATTTTTATATCACTATAAAAAAGAAACTGTAGAAGATGTTCCAGAATATCTTTTAAATAATTTAGATGTAGATGAATTGCCTATTTTACCAGAAGAAAAAGACTTAAAAAAATGGGTAGGAACTTTATATAGAACCTATATAGAAAATGAAATTACCTTTAGAGAATTATTACAAAAATTAAGAAGTGAATTTCGAAAATATGAATCCTTAAGTTTCCTTAAAGAGATTTTTTAAAATGTATAAAGCTAAAATAGTATTAAATAAAAAAGAATCAGATAGTATTTATCTTTTAGGAATAAAAGTTTTAAAAAATATTTTGAAAAAATTTGAACCAGGTCAATTTTTAAAAATAAAATTAGATGAGAAGTTAGATCCTCTTATTCCTCGACCTTTTAGTATTCATGCTATAGAGGATGATATTTTGTATATTCTTTATCAAGTAATTGGAAAGGGAACAAAAAATTTAAGCAGATTAAAAAAAGGAGATATTATTGAGTTTTTGGGGCCTTTGGGGAAGCCTTTCCCTCAGTTAAAAGATTATATATTATGTGCAGGAGGAATAGGAATTGCAGGATTTGGATACCTTTTACAAAAAAATAAGGATAATTTACCTTATAAAATCTTTTACGGTGCAAAGACTAAAAAGGATTTGGTAAGACTTAATTTTCTTAAAAAATTTCATATCCCAATAAAAATATCTACTGATGATGGATCTAAAGGATATAAAGGGTTTATTACTGAACTTTTAGAAAAGGAAATTAAAAAAGAGCCAAAAACTATTTTAGCCTGTGGTCCATTTGGAATGTTAAAAAAAATAGCTGAAATAGCAGAAAATTTTAAAGTGGATGCCTATTTAGTAATGGAAACTTTTTTAGCTTGTGGGATAGGTTTTTGTAGAGGTTGTGTAATTCCTTTAAAAAAAGGAGGATATTCTCATTTATGTATAGATGGACCAACCTTTTTATCTCGTGAGATTGATTTAAATGCTATCAGTTAAGATAAAAAATTTAGAATTAAAAACTCCTTTAATGCTTGCTTCAGGTACTTGGGGATTAGGTGAGAATTTAGCTCAATTTTTAAAACCTAAAGATATTAAAAAAAATATAGGAGCTTTGGTGACAAAAGGAATCTCTCTTTACCCTTGTGAAGGGAATCCACCTCCAAGAATATCTGAAACTCCTTGTGGTTTAATTAATTTTATAGGACTTGAAAACCCAGGAATAATTAGTTTTAAGAAAAATTATTTACCTAATTTATTAAAATTTGGAGTTCCTTTAATTGTAAACTTGCATGGAGAAAAGATAGAAGATTTTATAGATCTTGCAGAAGAACTCAAAAATGAAAGTATAGAAGGTATAGAAATAAACATATCTTGCCCAAATGTAGAAAAAGGAGGAATTTATTTTTTTTTAGATCCTGCTGCAGTGAAAATCTTAGTGAGAAGATTAAGGAAAAAATGGGATAAATTTTTATCAATTAAACTTTCTCCAGTTGGTCCAGTTTTTGAAATTGCTGAAATTTGTCAGAAAGAAGAAGCAGATGCAATAGTTATAGCAAATACATATCCAGCTTTAAAAGTTTTAGAATTAAAACCTTTAAAGGTTTTAAAAGGAGGTCTTTCAGGTCCAGCTATAAAACCTTTAACTTTAAGATTAGTATATGAAATTTCTAAAAAGCTTGAAATTCCTATAATAGGATGCGGAGGAATAATTTCTGGAAGGGATGCTTTAGAATATTTACTTTGTGGAGCTAAAGCTTTTCAGATTGGAACCGCCAATCTTATAAACCCTAGATTCGCAACAAAAATAATAAAAGAAATAAACACTTACATTCCATCAATTTTTCACTTTTAAGAGAAATATTGGTAAAGTCTAACTATAAAAAGATAGTATAAAAGGATACTATAATTAAATACCTAATTTTTTAAAAAATTAAAAAAATAAAAAAAATAAAAAAATTAAACTTGACTTTTAAAGAGTATTTAATAAAAAAAATTAATATGAAAAGAAAAATTTTTTATTTAATATTTTTATTTTTTAATATTTTCAATCTCTTTACATCACTTTGTTTTGGTCAAAGCAATCAGACTCAGATTAGGGCAAAGACGATATTAGATTTTAAGGGAGAGCTTTCTTTAACGGAAGATCAAGTTCAAAAGATTAGAAAAATAATTGATGATTTTGAGAAAGAGGCAAAGCCTTTAAGAGAAAAGATAATTCTTCTTGATAAAGAGATAAGGGAACTTCTTGAGAAAGGTGGTGATATGAAAGTAGTAAGGAAAAAGGTAAAGGATATTTTTTCTTTGAGAGCAGATCTTGTTTTATTAGAAATTGAGGCAGGAAGAAAGATTGACAACTTATTAACAGAAGAGCAATTAAAAAAATGGAGAGAAATAAAATTTAGGAGATAAGGAAAGGAGGTAAGAAATGGGTGAGCTAAGGA
>CALLJG010000006.1 GCA_938091335.1 uncultured Thermodesulfobacterium sp. | reverse complement strand
AATAGAACTATAAAGTTTGTAAGCTTTTTCAAAAAATAACTTATTGCTATGTCTCCCAATATTTGTCTCCGGTCTTTTGGATTCTCTTTTTTTATCAGACTTTAAACTCAAACTCATCTCATAATATTCAAAAGCTTTTATCCAATTCTCCTTTCCGGGAATAGATTACAGCAATTTTATTTAAGCAGCTCAAGTAAATCAGACTAAGCACATTATAAATAACAGGGAGACTAAAATAAACTTTAGATCTCTCAATTTATCTTACTTTTGAGACTAGTTAGATGAATATGAAACTAAATGAAATAAATATGGAATGCCCCTGGCAGGATTCGAACCTGCGGCCTCGAGATTAGGAATCTCGCGCTCTGTCCTCCTGAGCTACAGGGGCTTTTTTAAATAAAAAATTTTAATCTAACTTCCAAAATTAACAACTCTAAATTTTATTAATTAATTATTGTCAAAATGAATTTTATTTTATAAAATTAATAAAACATTTCAAAAGGGGGGATAGAAATGCCTTATTATGTAATCTTAAGTACTTTAACAGATGAAGGATTAGAAACTGTTAAAGAAAAGCCTCACAGAATAATGGAAGTTAATAAAGAAATTGAAGCTATGGGAATTAAGGTAATAGAACAATTTGCGGTACTTGGGCCTTATGATTTTGTAACTATTATTGAGGCTCCAAATAATGAAACTGTAATGAAGATGTCAGTAGAACTTGGATCAAGAGGAACAGTAAAGTTAATGAGTCTTCCTGCTGTTAAAGTGGAAAATTTTGTTGAACTAATAAAGGATTAAAAATAAAAATTTTTATAAATGTTAAATCTGTCCCTTTCTCTTAAAACTACTCATATTGGAAGCTTACCTTTTACTGATCCTGAGAAAGCTGTTGATTTAGTTTTACGTTATTTTGATATTCCAGCTTGGCCACAACTTCCCAAATTTAAAAATGAGGAAATGATTATTCAATTTACTGAAGGGCTTCCTGGTTTTGATATAAATAAAAAATTGATTGATCTTACTCATCCAAGATTTGAAGAAGAATTATTACAATTCTATGAAAACTATATTGAAATTATAGAAAACAAAAACTGGAAAATTCTTAGAAATTTTTCTCTTTCCAAAGAGTTTGCTAATTCTTATCAAATATTTTTAGAAAAAGCTGAAAGATTACGTCTCTCTCAAGTAAAGGGACAAGTTACAGGTCCTTTTACTTTAGCAACTTCTTTAAAAACGCAAAATGGGGAAATTCTTATATATAAAAATGATCTGCGAGACATTATAGTTAAATTTGTAACACTAAAAGCATTATCTCAAGCTTTAGATTTTAATAAATTTGCTACCAAAATTATTTTTTTAGATGAACCAGGTTTGGCTGGTTTTGGATCTTCCTCTTTTATCACCATCTCTAAGGATATAATAATTTCAATGCTTAATGAAATTGTAATTCCTTTACAACAAAATTTTGAAGTCCTTACGGGAATTCATATATGTGCAAATACTTCTTGGGATATTGTATTGGAGTCTCAAATTAATATTCTCAGTTTTGACAGTTTTAATTTTTACGATAAATTAATAATTTATAAAAACCAATTAAAAGCTTTTATAGAAAAAGAAAATAAGTATTTAGCCTGGGGGGTGATTCCTACAGATAGTGAAATTTTAAAAAACTTAACTTTAAAGGATATTATACAGAGATTTGAAACCCAACTTATTTATCTTTCTGATTTCTTACAGGTTTCTAAAGATTTTATTCTTAAAAAAAGTTTATTTACTCCTGCTTGTGGTCTTGGTAGTCTTTCTGAAGAATTTGCTTTTAAAGTATTAAAATGGTTAAAAGATTTTAAAAATAATTTTTAAAATGGGAGGAAATAAGAAATGTCTATTAGGGCATATGTTTTAATAAATACACAAATTGGGAAAACTCAAAAAGTAGTTGAAGAACTTAAAAAAATTCCTGAAGTTAAAAAAATAGATATAATTATGGGGCCTTATGATATAATAATAGAAATTGAAGTTCCTAACTATGAAGATATTTCTGAAATTTTGCTTAATAGATTGCAAAATATTTCCGCTATATACCATACTATGACCTGCCCTGTAGTAGAATAAAAAATGAGTAATAAAAATATTTTACAAGAAAAGGTTTTGGTATTAAATAAATATTATCAAGCTATTCAAATAACAATAGTTCAAAAAGCTATTTGTCATTTAGTGAAGGGTACAGCTAAAGTAATTACTTCAAATTGGACTACTCATAGTTTAGAAGAATGGATTGAAATAACTAAATTTCATGAAAATGGAGATGTAAAAATAATTAGAAGCCCTTCTGTGGCAATTTTAGTTCCAGAGGCTATTTATTTGCCCTTTTATGATAGTCTTCCAAAAACTGAAGTAGTTTTTTCAAGACAAAGTTTACTCTTAAGAGATAAATATACTTGTCAATATTGTGGAAAATCTTTGAAAAATCCAAAAGAGAGAACTATTGATCATGTAATTCCTAAAAGTCGCGGAGGAAAAACTGTTTGGACTAATGTAGTTCTTTGTTGTAAAAAATGTAATCTTAAAAAAGGAGATAGAACTCCTGAAGAAGCAGGGCTAAAACTTATTAAACAACCCAAAACTCCTAAATGGCAGGCTCTTATTTTAGAGGAATTTCCTAAACATAAAAAGGAAAGTTGGAAAGTGTTTTTAGATTTTGCAGGTTTTTTTGGATAAATTAATAAGTTCTACAGCTTGAGAAATTAATTTTTTAGCCTCTAATGGGATTTCTTCAGGGATATAAATTTGAAAATCTATTAATAAATCTCCTCTGTTCCCATTTTCTAAAAAAGGTCCCCTTCCCTTTATCAGTATGGGTGTCCCTTTAGTAAAAAAACTAGATGGAATCCATTCTACCCCTTCTAAAGTATGAATTAGAATTTCCTTTTTTAGAATTATCTCCCAAAAAGGAACTCTACATTTATAAATTAGGTTATTATTATTTAAATCAAAATAAGGATGAGGAAGAACAGAAATTTCTAAATATAAATCATAGAAAGAATTAGTTTCTTCTTTAGGAAGAAATAAAATATCTCCGTTTTTTAATCCATAAGGAATGCTTATATATATTTCTTTAACTAACTTTATTTTTCCTTTTCCTTTACATTTTTCGCAAGTTTGAGTAAATAAAGTTCCAGATCCTTTACAATAGGAACAATTGAAATAAGTGGGAATATTTTTTCTATTATCTATTATTTTTACTACACCACTCCCTTTACAAAAACCACACATTTCAATCTTACCTTTTTGGTTTTTACCTGTACCCTTACAATCTGGACAAATAAACTCTTCCCCAGGAACTTGAAATTTTTTATTTTTGCCTAAAGCTATTTCCTCTACAGTTAGCTCTAATATCCCAAAAAAATAATTACCTTTTAAAGGCCAAGAACTTACTATATCTATTTTTTTCTTTTTTTCTAAATTTTCTGAAACTTGTTTATACCATTTTAAAAAACTTAAAAATTCTTCTTTACTTCCTCCTTTATCAGGATGAAGTTTCTTAATTTGTTGTCTAAAATAATGCTTGATTTCTTCAGATTTCATCTTCTATTTTTTATAATAGCATATTGTGTTATTCAATATTTTTTTTATCGTATCTGGAAATGTAATAGCTAGAATTTCAGTTCCACCTAAAAATAAATATCCTCCTGAATTAAGCATTTTCCATAAGTCTACTATTACTCTTTTTTTAGCTTCTTCAGAAAAATAAATTAGTACGTATCTACATAATATAAGGTCAAATCTTTCAAATAATTTTTTTGAAGCTTCCAGTAAATTTATCCTTTCAAATTTTACAAAGCGTTTAATTTTCTCATCTATATGCCAGTGATTTCCTTCTTGTTTAAAATATTTTACTAAAAATGTTACTGGTAGACCACGGTTAATCTCAATCTGATTATATATACCCATTTTTGCTTTTTCTAGGCACTTTTTTGAAATATCAGTGGCTAAGATAGATATTTTATAATTCTGCAAATAATGGGGAAAATATTCTAACAGAAGCATAGCTATACTGTAAGGTTCTTGTCCTGTAGAACAAGCTGCTGACCATATATTTATTCTTTTTTCATCTACCTTTTTTTTAAATAACTCTGGGAAAATATGAATTCTTAAAACTTCAAAAGGATGATAATCTCTAAAAAAATAAGTTTCATTAGTAGTTAAAGCATCTATTATGTCATTTATTAATTTATGATCTATTCCCTTTTTTATCACAGCTTGATATAAACTTTTTACATCTTTGTATCCAAGAGATAAAGCTAATTCAGTTAATCGACTTTCCACTAGATATTCTTTACCTGGAGAAAAAGAAATACCAGCTACTTTTTCTACCAAAGCAGTAA
Source organism: uncultured Thermodesulfobacterium sp. (assembly GCA_938091335.1). Classification (GTDB taxonomy): domain Bacteria; phylum Desulfobacterota; class Thermodesulfobacteria; order Thermodesulfobacteriales; family Thermodesulfobacteriaceae; genus Thermodesulfobacterium. Next base: position 101,491 of record CALLJG010000006.1, on the reverse strand, counting down.
AAAAATGGAAAATTTCTTTTTCCATTAAATACCTTTTAATTACATCCAAATAGTTCTTTTAATCTTTTAGGAATTTGAGAAAGGTTAATAACTTCATCAGCTATTCCGTGTTCAATAACTGCTTTAGGCATACCAAATATTATAGAACTTTCTGCATCTTGAGCTAACACTACTCCACCCCTATTTTTAATTTGTTGAGCCCCTTCTTTTCCATCATTTCCCATTCCTGTAAGAATTAATGCTAAAGTAAAACCATTATATATTTCAGCTAAAGACTCAAACAATTCATCTACTGAAGGTCTGCAGAAATTACGAGGAGGTCCTTGAAATAATTTTATTTTTATCAAGGCCTTTTCTTTTTTGACTTTCATATGATAATCTCCTGGAGCAATATATACTACACCATCTTTTACTATTTCTCCTTCTTCTGCTTCCTTTACCTTAAGTAAAGAAACGGAGTTTATTCTTTCTGCTAAGTATTTTGTAAAAAGTGGTGGCATATGTTGAACAACCAAAATAGGAGCAGGAAAATTAGAAGGTAATTCCGGAATTATTTTTAAAAGTGTTTGAGGACCTCCTGTAGAGACTCCTATTCCACATACCTTATAAATTCCTTTTCTTATCTTAGGGGTTATACCAATAGCTTTATAAATAGGTTTGACATTTTTTGAAAAAACCAAATTCTTTATTTTAGGAATAAGCTCTTGTTCAATTTTTTTAATGCTTTCAAAAAAAGATTTAGTTGAAGGTTTAGGAACAAAATCAGAAGCTCCATAGAGTAAAGATTCTATTGTAGCCTTGGCCCCTTCTTGGGTCAAGGAAGAAAACATAATTACATTTGTTTGGGGGAGTTCTTTTTTTAAAATCTTCAATGCCGTTAATCCATCCATTTCAGGCATCTCTATATCAAGAGTGATTACATCAGGATTTAAAATTTTAGCTTTTTCTATAGCCTCTTTACCCGTTTTAGCAGTATCTACTACTTCAATAGCAGGATCATTATTTAAAAGATCAGAAAGCAATTTTCTTATTAAAGTGGAATCTTCAACTACCAATACTTTTATTTTTCTTTCCATATTAGACTTCCTTTAAAAGGTATTTAATTTTAATTTCTAACATCTCTCTATCAAAGGGCTTCATTAAATATTCATTTGCTCCAGCCATTATAGCTTCAACTACACTTTTTTTCTGATTTTCTGTAGTCACCATCATTACCTTTAAATTTGCCCACTTTGGATTAGAACGAATTCTAAGTAAACATTCATATCCGTTCATTACAGGCATATGCCAATCAAGAAGAATTATTGTTATATCAGGATTTTCCTCTAAAATTTTAAGAGCTTCCATTCCATCTTGAGCTTCTAACACTTCAAAACCCAAATCTTCTAAATATTTCTTTTCTATCTCTCTAATGGCTCTTGAATCATCAACTATTAACACTTTATACATAATCTTCCTTTATCCTGCTTTTTCTAAAATTTGACCTGGTAAAATTTTTTGTAAATTTATATTTATCTTAGATGAGATTCTATGTAAATAAAATAACCTTTCTAAGTTTTCAATTTCATTTTTCAACACCTCAAATGTTTCTTTGTTAGCTATATAAAAATCTACATATATTTTTTCTTCCGAATAACTTAGGAAACATTCAAGCACACCTAAATATTCAAAAAAGATTTTCAAATAAAAAAGTTTTATTTTATTTTGTTCTTCTTGTGGCTCTATAAGTTCTAAAAATCCCCAAGATCTTTCTTCATCAAAAATAAAAGGAATGATTACCTTTTCATCTTTATACAATAATTCAAAGATTTTAATTTTTTCTCCAAAAAGTTCCTTTAATTCTTTATCTTCTATTTCTCTTTTTTCTCTTTTATAACTTCCTATTATCTCTTTAATAAATGATGTTAAAAGATTTAGGTCTTTTTGAAAAACCTCTTTATTAATTGATTTTTCACCAAGTTTATTACTTACTAAATATAAAAAATTAAATTCCGTTTTTTTCTTGGTTGGAGAAAGAATTTGAAGTATTATAGGATTCCCGGTTTTAGCTACTTTTACTCTTAAAACTTCTCCGATAGTAAAGTTTTCTGGAGTAAGAGTTCCTCCAATACGAGCTTGAAACCTTTCTCCTCCTAGTTCCAAGTATAAAGTTTTTCCTTCTATATTGATAACTCTTATAAGTAATTCTTTACCTGGTTTTGTAAAAAAGGACCATAGATTTTCAGGAAGATATATAATAGGTAAGGGGGCAGTAATTTGCATAATCTTCCGTTTTTAAAATTTTACTTTTTAGAAGCCAAAATTATCTCTACCTCTGCAGTAGGAAGATGTAATCTTCTAGCAATTTCTTTAGCAGAAAGTCCATCCTCAGCAAGCATATAAATCTGCTTTTTTAATTCACTTTTTTCTTTTTGTAGTTTTTCAAGTCTTATAACTAGCTCTTGTGCTCTTTCAATACTTTCTTTTATTTCATCCCAAGGTAACTCCAATACTTTCTTAAATCGAAAATAAAAAAATAAAAAAATCACTATTAAAATAATATCAATAATAAATAGTAGAATTAAAAGTAGATCCATCTTTTAACCCTTCAATATAATTCCTTCTATTTTTAACTTTAAAGGTTGAGGTTCCACTTTTTCTTGTTTTAATTTTTCTTTAATTGCATTTTCTAAATTACTTGCGTCTCCTAAATTTTTCCAAGTTTCACTTGAAATAGTTTTAAAATAATTGTAAAAAATTTCTCTAAAGAGAAACTCATTTTCTGCTAATTTCTCAATAGATGCATTTTTGTCAAAATATAAAATAACATCTAATTTCAAAAATTCCTTTACTCCAATAGGAACCAAAAAATTTTTAAATTCAATTTTATAAGGATATTCAGTTTCTTTTTGTTCTTTTGTAATAACTATTTTAGTAAATTTTTTAAACTCTATAGAATCTGAAAAAGTTGTTTTAGGTTGTAAAGACTCAGTTTTAGCTTTTTCTTTTTTATAAAACTCTGCTTTTGTTATTTTGATTCCTACCCATATACCAAAAAGAAAAATTATTCCTACCAAAACAATTCCTACTATTAAAATTATGTTTTTGGTAGAAATTTTTTTTGGAATTTCTTTTACTTGTTCTTCTGTTTCAGAAACAATAAGTTTTTCTACTAATCCCTCAGCTTTTTCAGGAGTAATAATTTCTTCAGATTTTTCTTGAGGCTTTTCTTCAGTGTCTTCAGCAACTTTTTCTTCAGACATCACTTCTTTTTTAATGTCTTTTAAATCTTTTTTAATTTCTTCTTCCATTTTATTTTAACCTCCAAAAACTTTTTCTAATTTTTCTTTTAAAGTTTCAGGAGTAAAAGGTTTCACCACATACTGATTAACTCCACATTTAATGGCTTCTATTACATTATCTTTTTGAGCTTCAGCAGTAACCATTATAAACCTGATATTCTTTAAATTTTCATCCCTTCGAATTGCCTTTAAAAGCTCAAGTCCATTCATTTTAGGCATATTCCAATCAGAGATTATTAAATCCACCTTTTGTTTTTTTAAAATTTCAAGAGCAGTAGTACCATCATCAGCTTCTAAAATTTCTTTAAAACCAAGCTGGATTAAAATATTTTTTATAATTTTTCTCATAGTAGCAAAATCATCCACTATAAGAATTTTTATATCAGTATTTAATGCCATCTTTAACACTCCTTACTTTATAATATTATTTCGTCAACAAAGCTCTTAATTTTAAAATAGCTTGGTTATGAATTTGAGAAATTCTACTTTCTGTATATTCTAATATTTTGGCAATTTCTTTCATAGTAAGTCCCTCATAATAATATAAAGCCAATATCATCCTCTCTTTTTCTGAAAGATATTCTAAAGCTTTTTCCAATTTTTCCTGAAGTTCTTTTAAACTATACATCTCACATGGGTCTGAATCTTTATTTCCTAATATAAACTCAAATATATCATCTTCATCCAAATCAGGCATTTTTTGTTTAAGACTTTGGATATCAATAAAGGTAATACCTTTTATATTTTCTAAAAATTTATAATATTCTTCTAAGTTTAAATTCATAGCTTTAGCAATTTCTTCATCTTCTGGCATCCTACCTAATTGAATATTTAAGTTTCTAATTTTTTCTTCCAATTCATTTATCTTGTTTTTAACACTTCTTGGTATTATATCTAATCTTCTTATTTCATCAATCATAGCGCCTTTTACTCTAAATTCAGCATAAGTTCTAAAAGTAACATTTTTGGAAGGATCATATCTATGATAAGCCTCTATGAGACCAATAATACCTACAGATACTAAATCTTCTTTACTTATTACAGGACTTCCATAATAGGCATATCTGTTAGCCCAATAATTAATTAAAGGTAAAAATTCTTCAATTATATTCTCTAAAGGAGGTTTTTCATATAAAATTTTGTTTATAAATTTTTTCATTTTTATAAATTTCCTTTTTAGGAAGTAATCAATCTTTCTAAAAAAGCTTCTAATCCTTTAGCTTCTTGAGGATTAAATTTAAAAAGCTTAAAAGTGAGTTGGACTAATTTTTTGCTAATATTATTTTCAGGACAAAGCTTTAAATAAGGGACTTGGGATTTTATGCTTGTTTTTACACATTCATCAAAAGGCAACCCACCAAGATAAGAAAGTTTTATTTCTGGTAAAAACCTTTCTATTACATATAAAAGTTGTTGATAAATTCTTTTCCCTTCAGTCTCATCTTTTATCATATTTACTATTAGATAAAACTCCTTTATTTTATAATGTTTGTAAGCTACTTTAATTAAAGCATAAGCATCTGCTATAGATGTAGGTTCTGGGGTGCAAAGCACAATCCTTTCTCCTGCTAAATACATAAAAAAAAGCACATTTTCTGAAATACCTGCTGAACTATCGAAAAGTAAATAATCATAATTTTTAAATACTTCCTCCATTTGAGCTTTTAAAAGTATTTTTTGATTTGAATTGAGATGAGTCAATTCCACTATTCCAGAACTTGCAGGAACAAGATCAAAATTATATTCTGTAGAATATATAATATCTTTTAAATTAAGTTCTCCATTAATAACATACTTAATATCAAATTTAGGAGAAATTCCCAACATTACATCTACATTAGCAAGTCCTAAATCTGCATCAAAAATAAGGACTTTTTGATGATACTGTACAAGAGCTAATGCTAAATTTATTACAAAACTTGTCTTCCCTACCCCTCCCTTTCCACTTGCAATAGCTATACTTCTCATATCTCCCCCTATTTAGATTTTTATAAATTTTTTAAAAGTATCCTTTTTATAATCTCCTCTTCAGCTTTTAATATATCTTCAGGTATTCTCTCCCCATTTGAAATAAAAATAATAGGAGGTAAATTATTATCTAATATCCAAAAAAGGGGCAATCCATTAGAAATTTTATCTACAAAGCTTAAAAGAATTCCATCTACAGGAAATCTTTTAAGTAGATTCCATTGGGTTAAAACATGCTGATAATGGTCTATTGCTCTTACAACCCATTTAAATCTAAGAAAAGGCATCTGAATTACTAAATTTTCCAAATCACTAATTAATAACCTCTTACCAAAACTTGGAGTATCAAAGAGCACATACTTATATTTATCTAAAACTGGCTCTATTTCTTTAATATCTTCAAGAGTTAGGTTTTCAAAATCCACTTCCAAAAGTTCTGCTAGTTTTTTAGCTTGAAAATTACTTTCTACTTTATAATTATCAAGATTTATAACCAGCACTTTAGAATTGTACTTATATTTATACCAAACAGCCAATTTAAATATATTTGTAGTTTTCCCTACACCTGCATCCCCGATAAATACCTGATATTTTGAGTTAGTAACACTTCCCTTCTCCTTTAATTTACTTAATATAATTTCAGCCAAATCAGAATTTTTATTAATAATCTCTTTAGCAATAAAAGGAGGCATTCCCTTTTCAATCCATTCTAAATATCTACCATCTTTTAAATTTGGTTCTAACAAATTCTTTAACATGTTTTTAATCTCTGTTAATTCTTGTTTCAAATAATATTCTACCCTTTCTTTATTATTCTCAATAAAATCTATATTTATATCTGGAATATTTTTTATTACTATTTCTTCTTCTTCTATAGCTGCAGTTATTTCATACACAGTTCCTTCTTCAGTCCTTATCTGTTCTGAATTAAGTATTACTGCTGCTTCTCCAAACTCTTTTTTTATTTTATCAAGAGCATCTAAAATATTTTTTCCTCTAAACTTCTTTATCCTCATTTCTTATTCTCTCAATAATCTAACTACTTCTAAAACCTCTATATTTATTTCACTAGGTATTTCTGATTGAGAAATCACTGGAATATAAGGAAGACTTCTTTCAATGAGTTTTCTTAAGTGTCTTCTTACTAAAGGGCTACAAATAATTACAGGAGTAATATTTCTTTGATTAGCTCTTTCAACAGCTTGTGTAATCACTACAACAATTTTACTCCCTATTTTAGGATCTATCATCAAAAATATACCTTGATCTGTTTTTTGAAGAGATTTTTTAATTATATCTTCTATATCATCTCCTATTAAAAGAGAAGGTAGAGTATTATTTACAAGATAGGGCTTTATTATCGATCGTGACAATTTTTGTCTTACATATTCTGTCAAAATATCCGGATCTTTTATAGTGGATCCATAATCACTGACAGTTTCAAAGATAGTCACCAAATCTCTAATAGGTATCCTTTCAGCCACCAGGTTTTGAAGAACTTTTTGAATAGTTGTAAGAGTCACATTACTCAAACACTCTTCTACTATTTTAGGATAATATTTTGAAAGAGTATCTATAATTCTTTGAACTTCTTGTTTAGTAAGAATTTCATCTGCATATTTTTTAATTATTTCAGATAGATGAGTAGTTATAACTGTAGAGAGAGTTACCACTGTAAAGCCATTCATTTCTGCTTCTTCTTTTAAATTTTCAGGAATAAAGTATGCCTCCATCCCAAAAGTAGGTTCTTTGGTAGGAATAGCATCTTTAGGTGGCACTATATCCGGACTTGATGGTAATGCCATTAAATAATTAGGCATAAGTTCACCTTTAGCTATTTCAACTCCTTTAATCAAAATACAATATTCTCCTGGTTTTAAACCAAGATTATCTCTCACATGCACAGGAGGAATCATTATCCCAATCTCCTGAGCGAGATGTTTTCTTAAGTTTTTAATTCTCCCAAGAAGATCTCCTCCTCTGTTTTCATCTGCAAGATAAATCAATCCGTATCCAAGTTCAATTGCTAATAGTTCAACAGGTCTTATTTCTTCAACTTCCGGAGGGGGTGAAGATACTTTTTCTTCTGATATATATTCTGTTTTTCTTTTTTGGATTAAGTAAGAAAAATATCCTAAAGCAAAAAGAAATATACTAAAGAAAAAAAAGGGAAAAAAAGGAAGACCTGGAATTAAAGAAAGTATAAAAACTACCCCACTTGCTAACATAAGGACTTCAGGACGGGTTGAAAATTGCATGGTAATATCTCTCCCCATCTCTGCTTCTGCAGCAGCTCTGCTTATTAATATTCCAGCAGAAGTTGAAACAATAAGAGCAGGGATTTGGGAAACTAATCCATCTCCTATAGTAAGAATAGTATAAGTTTTGGCTGAGGTTGCTAGATCTAATCCTCTTTGTAAAGTACCTATCAATATTCCTCCTATAATATTAATACAAGTAATCACTAAACCTGCAATAGCCTCCCCTCTAATAAACTTAGAAGCACCATCCATTGCTCCATAAAAATCTGCTTCTTTACTTATTTCCTCTCTTCTTCTTTTTGCTTCTTTTTCATCAATCAATCCAGCATTTAGATCTGCATCTATTGCCATTTGTTTCCCTGGCATAGCATCTAAAGTAAATCTTGCAGCTACTTCAGCTATTCTCTGAGCCCCTCTTGTTATTACTATAAAATTAATAAGTACCAAAATAAGAAATACTATAAACCCCACCACATAATTACCACCTACTACAAATTCACCAAAACTCTTTATAATATGTCCTGCAGCATGAGTTCCTTCATGTCCCTTTAAAAGAATTATTCTTGTAGTTGCAATGTTCATTGAAAGTCTATACAAAGTAGTAAGTAAAAGTAGAGCCGGAAAACCAGCAAAATCAAGAGGTTTCCCCACTTGCATAGTCATAATGAGAATAACTAAGGAAACCGAAAAATTTAAAGCTAAAGCTAAATCTATAATATAAGGAGGTAAAGGAAAAAGAATAATGGAAAGTAATATAACAATTCCTATAATTGCTATTAGATTATAAAAATCAAAAAAACTCTTAAGTGTGGTATAATATCTTTCCATATAACCTCAAACTAAATGTTAGTTTCTTTCAATTTTTTCAACTTATCTAATTTGTCTTTTCTAAGTTTGTAAACATAAGCCAAAACTTTTGCTACTGCTTGATATAATTCTTCTGGAATAATTTCTCCTATATTTACTTTTTCATAAAGGAGTCTTGCTAAAAGTGGATCATGATAAATAGGGATTTTATAAGCTTCTGCAATTTCTCTAATTTTTTGAGCAAGAAAATCTTTACCTTTTGCAATCACTTGAGGAGCTGACATCTTGCCTATTTCATATTTTAAAGCTACAGCATAATGTATAGGATTAGTAATAACTACATCTGCTTTAGGTACTTCAGCTAGCATTCTTCTTGCAATTTCTCTCTGTTTTTGTCTAATCCTAGATTTAACCCAAGGATCTCCTTCAGTGTGCTTAAGTTCTTCTTTTAATTCATGTCTTGTCAATTTTATTCTTCTTTCTACATCCCATCTGTTATAAAGCCAATCCAATAACCCCAAAATAATAAGAATAACTGTAAGTTTTGAAATAAAATCCTTTAGTAAAACCTTGAAACTATAAATTAAATATGAAATATCAACTCCAAAGAGTTTTAAAAGATTTATAAAATGTTTACTTAAAATCCAATAAGTTAATCCTGTAATTATTAAAATCTTTAACAATGCTTTTAATAATTCAAAAAGAGCAGTTAAAGAAATTATTCTTTTAAACCCCTCCACTGGATTTATTCTCTCAAATTTAAAATTTATTACTTCTTCAGCCCAAACCCCACCCCCAGTTTGAATGAGATAAACTATAATCGCAACTAAAGAAATAATAGCAAAAAGGGGTAAAAGTATTTTTAATACTAAAGAATAAATCACTTTGTTTAGGCTTAAAAAGGTACTAATATTTAAATCAAAGTAATAACTGTTTAAAGATTTATAAAAAATTAAGTAGACCTGCTGATAGAAGACATAACTAAATATCATAAATGTCAAGAATCCTGTACTCAAAATAGCTACAGAGGAAAGTTCTCTAGTTTTAACAACTTGTCCTTTTTTCCTTGCTTCTTCACGCCTTCGTGGCGTGGGCTCTTCTGTCTTTTCTTCTAAAAGCTCTTCTGGCATCTTTTTACCTCAAAAAATTGAAAATGGACCTAAAATAGTCATTAAAATAGGGATAAATAATTTTTGGCAAAAGAGTTAACATGATTCCAAAAAATAAAATCCCTAATCCTACTAATAAAGGGAAACTTACAAAAAGCACATTCATTTGAGGAATTAATCTTCCAATAATAGCTAAACTTACATAAATAAGCATCATAAATACTAAAAGCGGAGCTAAAAATTTAATACTCAATTCAAAAATAAGCTTGCTTTTTTTAATCATAAAAACTACAATGTTCTCATCTAAGTAAAATCTTCCAGGAGGGACTTTATTAAAACTTTCACAAAGAAAATAGATTAAATAGTGATGAAAATCAAAATTAAAAAATAACAACAAAAAAATAATATAAATAAATTGAGAAATAATAGGCATACTCACACCAGCTATAGGATCCATAGTTTGAGAAATACCAAAACCCATCTGTATTCCAACTAATTCCCCTCCTAATTGAATTCCTGCTAAGATAATCCTAAAAATAAGTGAAACAAGAAAAATAAATACAAAATCTGAAATTAATATATAAACATATTGATATAAACTATTTAAAATTGGCAACTTAAAAGAAACTACAGGAAGTAAAATCAAAGCAAAAACAAGAGAAATGAAAATTTTTAATTGTGTAGAGAGAAAAGTTATCCCAAAAATAGGAAAAAGAAAAAATAAAAGTAAGCTCCGATAAAATATAAAGAAAAAATTGTATAAGTTTTTTTGTAAAATTTGAAAAATATCCATTAATTATTTTATATAATTTGGTATATTTATAATTAAATTCTCTGTAAAAGCAATCAATTTTTTTAAAGTCCAGGGTAAAGTAAGGATAAAAACTAAAATCATTGCTAATATTTTAGGAACAAAAGTAAGTGTCATTTCTTGGATCTGAGTAACAGCCTGGAATATACTTATTATCAATCCTACTAAAAGTGCTGTAATAAGAACTGGACCTGAAATTAGTAAAGCTAATTTTACTGCTTCCTTTGCGAGAGTTAAAACTGTTGTATCTGTCATCTTAATTTCCTCCTTAATAAAAACTTCTTACTAAGGATGTAACTAGTAAATTCCAACCATCAACTAATACAAAAAGAAGTAGTTTTATAGGAAGAGATATCATTACAGGAGGTAACATCAAAATTCCCATGGAGATAAGAACACTTGAAACTATCATATCTATTACCAAAAAAGGTATATAAAGCAAGAATCCAATTTGAAAGGCGGTTTTAAGTTCACTTATCATAAAAGCAGGTATTAAAGTGAAAAGAGACACATCTTCAGGATTTTTTGGAGGCTCTTCTTTTCTTATTTTTATAAATAAAAGTAAATCTTTTTCTCTTGTATTTTTAAACATAAATTCTTTAAGTGGTTGTGCTGCTTTTTCAAAAAATTCTTTTTCGTTTATTTTTTTGTTTAAGTATGGATTTAAGGCTTCTTCGTAGATTCTTTCAAAAGTAGGAGCCATAATAAAAATAGTTAAAAAAAGAGCTAAAGAGATTAAAACCTGATTAGGTGGAGTTTGTTGTGTTCCAATAGCATGTCTTAAAATAGAAAATACTACCACAAGTCTCGTAAAAGAGGTTACCATTAGCAAAAGCGCTGGAGCTACAGAAAGAACAGTAAGTAGAAGGAGTATTTGTAAAACAATAGATAATTGTTCAGGGCTCTTAGCTGTTTCCAATCCTATAGTTATCATCCTTTAATTCTCCAAGAAAGCTCAATCCCTTATCTGAATAACCTATTAATATTTTTTTTCCTTGAACATCAATTAACAAAATCTGAGCTTTATAATTAATGGGCTTTATTTCAAGAATTTTTATATGATTAGATTCTGGATTTTTAACATTAAACTTCTTATAAAAATGTGCCCCTAGAGGAAAAAGGCTTAATATCAACAACACTATTCCTAAACTCTGTAAATATAAAATCCATTCCATTATTAACTTCCCAACTTTTTGACTCTTTCTTGAGCACTAATAATTTCAGTAATTCTTACTCCGAACTTATCATTCACTACCACTACTTCTCCTTTTGCCATTAGCTTACCATTTACATAAATTTCTACTGGTTCTCCTGCAAATTTTTCAAGTTCAATAATAGAGCCTTGATTGAGTTTTAATAAATCTCTAATTAACATTTTGGTTCTTCCTATCTCAACTGAAATCTCAAGAGGAATATCTAAAATAAATTCTAGTTCTGGATAAACACCTGTCTTTTTTTCAGGGGAAAGTTCTTCTAATTTTGCAGGCTGATGAGAATCCTTCTTTAAATCTTCCGAATTATCTGATTTTTTTTGTTCTTCTAACTTTGCCTCTTTCAAAGTTTCTTCCCACATAGCCATTAAATCATTTGGAGTAATCTCATCTCCGGAAGATGAACTTTCAAAGAACTCCTCTTCTCTTAAATCTTGTTCTTTATCTTTTTCTTCCATTAATCTTCCTCCTTTTTAGAATCTTCTTCTAAAAGTAAAAATTTCTTTATTTGAACAGCCATACGATTCTTAAATACACCAAGCTTTCCAAGGATTTTTGGAACACCTTCTATATAAACCTCTACAGGCTCTTCTATCTTTTTATCTAAAACTATCACATCTCCTTCTTCTAAATTCAGTAAATCTTCTAAGGTTATAGTGGTTTTTCCCAAAATGGCAGAGAGAAAAACCTCACTTCCCACTATATATTTTTCTAAGGACTTTTTCCAAGCTATATCTAAATACTCTTCAAATTGATAAGGTGTATATAACTTGGATTTAACTGTTTGAAGAGTATTTAAGGCATAGCAGAAAAGAATTTTCCCACTTAAACTTTCAAGTTCTATATTATAGCCTGTTACTATGACAGTCTCTTCAGGCATTAAGACCCTTGCAAACTGAGGATTAACCTCTCCTCTTATATATTTGGCTTTAACAGGAGTAATATTTCTCCATGCCTTTTCAAGTTCTCCAAAAATTACATCCACTACTTTTTTAATAAGCTTTTGCTCAATAGGTGTAAATTCTCTTCCCTCCACTCTTATATGTTTTCCCTCTCCCCCTAAGAATCTTTCCACAAAAAGAAATGCTAAAGTAGCATCTATAATTAAAAGACTTTGCCCCCTCAAAGGTTCCAGCTTAAAAATATGAATAGAAGTAGGAACAGGAATCCTATTTAAAAAGTCTTTAAATCTTTCCATTTGAAGAGGTAAACTATGTATGTCAACCATCTCTCTTAAAATAGTAGAAAGGTGCATCCTTAAACTTCTTATTAATTGTTCATTTATAACTTCTAATCCCGGAATTCTTAAACGAGCAGATATAGCATAATTTCTAAAATCAAAAGGCTTAACTTCACCTGTAGTTTCTTCTTTTGGAGCTATATCTATTTTGCCTTCTGCTAAACCTGTTAACAAAGCATCTATTTCTTCTTGACTTAAAATTTTCTCTTCCATTTCTATTCTACTATATATTGGGTTATATAAATATTTAAAACTATTTCTTTACCAAAACTTGTATTTATTTTTCCTAAAAGCTCCTGTTTAATCATTTCTTTTGCTTCTGGCTGCAATACCTCTTCTGGTGTTTTGGAGCTAAGAGTAGAAATAATTATATCCATAATTTGAGGCTCCCGAGCCTTTATCTCTTCTTCCAACTTTTTATTTAACAGTTCTAAAGTTAATCTTAATTGTAAATATCTTTTTCCTGTTGGATCAAAAAGATTAACTACAATAGGTTCCATTTGATAAAGCACTGTATTTTTAGGATTGTATCTCTCTTTTGCTTCCTTTTCGCTTTCCTTTTTAAAACCCATTAAAAATACCATTGATCCTGCTACAATTATTATAAAAATACCTATCATTAAAAAAATTAATAACTTTTTCTTATTAAATTTTTTAATTTCCTTTTCTTGAACCTCAGGTTTTTCCTCTTCTGCCATTTTTTCCTCCCTTTTTATAATTTGTTTTCAAAATATATGCCTAATTAAACTTTCTTAAAATCTAAATCCTAAAATAAAATTATGCCAATTTTTTGACTAAATGTCAAAGTTTTGGATATAACCAATTTCTCTGTAAATCAAAAATTGTTTTATGAGTATTCCTTGAGAAAATCCCATTAATCCCTTATTTCCTATTATTCTATGACAGGGATAAACAAGAGGAAGAGGATTTTTGGCAAGTGCTCGAGCAACAGCTCTATATGCCTTTTCAAAGCCCACTCTTTTCGCAAGTTCTTTATAAGTTATAATTTCTCCTATTTCTAATTTTGTCAATTTTTCAAAAATTTTTGATTCAAATTTTGTAAAATTTATTGAATGAGCAACCTCTACCCTTGATTTTTTAAAATTCCAATAATCTAAAAAGGCTTCCCAAAAATTATTTATTAATCTTAAAACTTTAGAACTACTTTTATATTCAATCCCTGAATTTAAACTAATGCTAAAGCTAACTTTTAATTTTAAAAGTTCTCCTTTCTCATTCCATAAGAGATAAAATCTGAAAGGAAAAACATTTAAAATTGCTTCTTGCATTCTATTTTAAAATATTTTATAATAATATTATTTATGAAAAGAGTAAAGATTGGAAATTGTTTATTAGAAATTATTCAAGGAGATATTACTGAGCAGGATACAGAGGCTATAGTTAATGCAGCTAATGAAAGGCTTATTCCAGGAGGAGGTGTTGATGGAGCTATTCACCGAAAAGGAGGTCCTTCTATTTTAGAAGAGCTTAGAGCTAAATATACTCATTGTCCTACTGGGGAAGCAGTAATAACTGGAGCAGGAAATCTTAAAGCAAAATATATAATTCATACAGTAGGTCCTATCTATAAAAATGGAAAAAGTGGAGAAGAGGAATTATTAGCTAGTGCTTATAAAAATTCATTGTTAAAAGCTTTAGAGTATAATATAAATTCTGTTTCTTTTCCTTCTTTAAGTACAGGAGCTTATGGATATCCTTTGAAAGATGCTTCTCAAATAGCTCTAAAAACTGTTATATCCTTTCTTAAAGAGTATCAAAAACCAGAACTTGTTCGTTTTGTTCTGTGGGGAGAAGAAGCTTATAAAATCTTTGAACATACCTTAGAAAATCTTTTAACCTAAATCTTTAGTTCCTTTTTTTGGTAAAGGAATATATTCTACTGAAGGGGTCCTTCTTACTGGTTGAGGAAAGAGTTTCATAAGTTGATATACTTCTATAGGCATTTCTTTACTTACAGGCAATCCTAATTTTATAGCTTCTTCATAAGTTATTGGATAATCATGAGTAAAATATCCTTGTGATAAAATTTCCGAAAGTTTTTCTATTTTTTCAGAAGGAAATCTTTCATTAAGAATCATTTTTAGATTTTCTTTCATTTGTTTTAAAGCCATTTCAGCAACATCTGCTAAGATTAAAGTTCTATCATCTATATGCTCTAAAGGTTTTCTTTTAACTGCTCTTAAGATAGAGGCAGCTGGATATTCACCTATTTGAGGATCAACAGGACCAAGAACTGCATGTTCATCCATGACAATTTCGTCACAAGCAAGAGCGATAAGAGTTCCTCCACTCATAGCATAATGGGGAATAAAAGCAGTTACTTTAGCTGGATGTTTTTTAATAGCAAGAGCTATTTGAAGTGAAGGTAAAACAAGCCCTCCAGGTGTATGAAGAATTATATCAATAGGCACATCTTTATCTGTAAGGTTAATAGCTCTTATTACTTCTTCAGAATCATTTATGTCAATATATCTCATTATAGGGAAACCAAAAAGACTCATAGTTTCTTGACGGTGAACAAGTAAAATGACCCTTGAGCCTCTTTTTTTTTCAATATTTTCAATAGTTTTTTGACGAGCAATTTCCAAAAATTTTTGTCTTAGAAATGGTTGCATTGCTATAAAAAAAAGCAAAATCCAAAAAAAATCTCCAAATCCCATTAAAAGTTCTCCTTTTTATTTTTTATCTATATCAAAAAGAGATCCAAAAATACAGCATTCATCTAAATAAATCTTTCTTTTTTTAAAAAAGGCTTTGTAAATAATTGCTCCTGCAATAAAACCTCCTATATGAGCAAACCAAGCTACTCCCCCAAAAGATCCAGGAAGAGCTAAAGAAAAAAGTCCGCTATAGAATTGAATAAGAAACCAATATCCCAAATATAAAAACGCTGGAATTTCAAAAAGAAGAGGAAAAAAGAAAATAGGAATTACTACTAAAATTCTTGCTAATGGATACATCATAAAATAAGCTCCCATAACACCAGAAATAGCTCCACTTGCTCCAACCACTGGAATAACTGAATTTTTATAAATAAAAGAATGAGTAAGAGTTGCAAAAATTCCACATAATAAATAAAAAAGAAGAAATCTAAATGGACCAAGTCTATCTTCTACATTATCTCCAAATATCCATAAAGTCCACATATTTCCTATTATATGTAACCACCCTCCATGAATAAAAAGATGAGTTATAAGAGATAAATATTTTCTATAAAAGGGCTCTCCAATTAATATAGAAAAATAATTATCAAAAAACTTGGCTGGCATAAATCCCCAATTTCTAAAAAATATCTCTCTTTCAATAGGAGAAAGAGAAAGTTCATAAAAAAATACCATAACATTTATGAATATTAAAATCCAAGTCATTATAGGTGGATTTTTACGAGGAAGAATGTCTTGAAGAGGAATCATCCAAGAGCTCCTATTATTTCTCCTCTTATCTTCTTTCTAAAAAATTCACTTCTTTCAATAATTTTATCCAGCACTTCTTTTTCAGAGGGAACCTTATCAAACTCATAAGGTTCCTTTTTAGAAAATATATTTAAACCTTCTTTTCCTTTTTCTAAAAATAATTTGGAAAGTTCTAGAAAAATATTTCCACTTTTTGATAAAGCATAATATTCAGCACTTCTTAAAGCATATCTATTTCCATTAAAACTTAAAGAAACTCCTTTATTTTCTTTAAATAAAGAAAGAGCTTGAGTATCAGTTATACTATCTCCTACATAAAACCCTTCAGAAAGAGGAATAGAAATCTCTTCAGATATTTTTTCACAAGCTCTCATCTTTTCAAATCCACCTATAGGATTAACTTCTCTTAAAAAGATTCCTATATCCATATTCCAAATTATTTCAAAAAAAATTTTTTCTAAACGCTCTAAAATTTTAATAAGTTCAGAAGAAAGATCTTCTGGTTTTTGGGCAAATTTAGGCAATTCTATTTTTGGCATATTAATTATTTCTTCATAAAGGCCTTTTAATACTTGAGCTTCAGAATAAGAAAGTTTGACCTTGTCAATATCTACTTCGGTACAAAAAATATTTTCCATAGAAAAACCAGTAACCTCACAAAACGCTTCTAAATAGGGTTTATAACTGGTACTTATTATAAAAGTAGGAAGTAGTGTTTTTAATTGGGATATAACCTTAGGGATTTCATATAAAAAAATTATGGTCCTTTTTGAAAATTCTTTTAAACTTTTATTATTAGCTCCAAAAAGCTTTAAAAAAGGAAGAATTAATTTTAAGGTATCTCCAGCTTTATAGCCTTCTTTCTTTTTTATATCAGCTAAATAATCATCAAATCTTGAAATTTGAATAAAAAAATAATCACCTCTTGGTATAATAGCTTGACAATATTCAAAAGCATTATCATTTAAAGTTAAAGGCCCTTCACAATCTAAAGCTAGAAATGGCATAAAATTTGATTAAAAAAATTATAAAATAATTTTTTAAATATTTTTAAAAATTATAAATTTAAACTAATCAAAGTCAAGAAAACTTTTTAGGAGAAAGAGATGATAATTGTAAAAGCTAAGAACCAAATAAAGTTTTCTTTTAATGGGTATAATTTCAATTTAAAACCTGGGCAAAAGCTTCTTTTTGCAGAGGATGTATTTAATCTTCTTCCAGAAAATTTAAAATTTCAGTTTGAAAAAGCTCATAGTATATTACCTCCCTTTTATAAAGGAGAAGATTTAGATGGAAAAATTCTTTTTGTCTTTGCTCAAGCAGCAATAGGAGATGCTCTTTGTATGACACCTGCTCTTCGAGAAATCAAAAGACGTTATCCAGGGTGTAAACTTTGGGTAGCTATTTCAGGAAAAGCCCGTGCTGTATTAGAAAATCTTTCCTATATTGACGAACTTTTACCTCATCCTTCTCCAATCAAAAAAGTAGTTAAAGCTCATTACATGATTAAAGCTGTTGAAATGGTTAATACTTCAGCTTTTGATAATCTTAACATGGTTCAATATTTTCTTTATAAATTTAAACTCTATTTTGCAGAAAATGAAATTCCAGACATAATAGTTGAAGAAACTATTAAAAAAGAACTTGAACCTATTTTCGAAAAAATAAGAAATGTTACAGGAAAAAAGAAAATACTACTTTTTCATTATCTTGCCTCTTCTATTCATAGAACACTTCCTCCAAAGCTTCTAAAAGAGATTGAGAACTTAATTTGGGATGAATATGTACCTATTATTTGCAGTCTTCCAGATGAAGATATTACAGTAGAAGTTTCACTTGATATTTATGACATTAGGGCTGCAAATCTTTCTTCTCTTATGAAAAATATAAAATATTTAATAGCAGCAATAAGTCTTTCTGATGCAGTTATTACAGCAGATACAGCAACACTGCATATAGCAGCAGGTCTTAAAAAACCAACTGTACTTATTTCTTCAGCTATTGATCCAGAACTTAGATGTGCCACTTATCCTACTGTTATCCCTGTACGCCCTAATTATATAGGAAAAACTTGCAAATCTCCTTGCGGAATTCATGCCATAAATGAACCCTGTCCAGAAGCTAAAATTAGATATCAATTTTATAGTCCTTGTCTTGAAAGTATTCCACCTAAAGTTATTTATTTTGCTTTAAAAGATGCAGAGCTTGCTTGTGAAAAAAAATATCCTCTACCAGAAAAATGCCCTTTATGTGAATTCTCTGATATTTTTAATCTTTTTGAAGTAATTAATCAACATAGAATTTTTGAATGTCCTTCTTGTGGACTTCAATTTACTTATCCAGTTAAAGCTATGAATTATGACGAAGCTTATGAAAAAACTTATGAAGACCTTTTAACTTTTGGTAATCTCGCATATGAAAGTTATAAACAAATAGAAAATGATGAAAATAGAGAAAGAGAAAAATGGGAAAGAGTTCCTCGTTTTAATGTGATCTTACCTATTCTTAGTATCTTACCCAAAGGTAAACTTTTAGATATTGGTTGTGGTACTGGCAATTTTCTTCTTATTGCAAAAAGATTTGGTTTTGAAGTATACGGAATTGAAGCATCAAAAATTGCAATAGAAATAGGAAGAAAAAATTTCAATTTAAAAATTGCTCAAGCCTTGAGTTTTAATAAGCTTCCTGAAGAATTTAAAGGTCCTTATAAAGTTGTTACTGCATTTGAAGTTATTGAACATGTAGAAAAACCTCTGGAATTTTTAAAAGGAATTTATGAACTTTTAGAAGAAAATGGCTTTGCTTTAATAAGTTGCCCACCTTATTTTAAATTTGAAAATTTAAGTTTAGGTTATAGAAAATATAAATGGTGGTTTAATGATTACCCTCCCCATCACATTACTCGTTTTAAACCTTGGACACTTTTTTATGCCTTAAAACTTGCTGGTTTTAGAGAAGTGGTTATTTTTACAGAACCTTTACTTACAGGAACTATCCTTAAAGGAATAAACCCTAAAGAATTTGAATTAAAGTATAAAGATCAAAGTATAGTTATTCCAAAAGAAGTTTCAACTTTTATAATTCTTGATACCCTAAAACCTCTTTATGTAAATTCCAGATTTTTGGGTAACTTTCAGTATGCCATAGGAGTAAAAGGACTTAGTGAATTAAATTGGGAAGAGATTATAAAAAGAGCTATAGCCTATTCTGCAGTAGATATTATGTGGAGTGATGATAAAATATAAAAATTTTATATTAAATTAAAAAGTTTGAAATTTCTCACACTCAAATATATTGAATAAAATATAGGAAGATAACCCTTAGTATTAAGATAATAAAGTTTTTCTGGAGGTATTTTTGATAAAACCTCTATGTTTCCTATAAAAATATTTTTAAAACTCACTTCCCCATATTTAGTAACAGTATTAAAATTTATAGATTTTAGATAACCAAGCTTATAAATTTCTTGAGAGAACTCATAAACTCTTTGAAAATCTAAAGCAAGGTCTGTTAATTCTAATTTAATAGCTTTAAAATAAGAAGTTTCCTCTCCAGATTTTTCAAAAAGTTTTTCACCATTACCATTTTTACAAATTTCATCAACCACTATTAACCACTCCTCTTCATTTTCTCTTTTTTTCTTAATTACTCCAAAAGGATAATTTAATACCACTTTAGGTATAATATCTACTTTAAAAAATCCCTCTTCTGAAAGATATATATTTTTTCCATTAACTCCCAATACTGCAAAAGGAAATACCTCATTTTTCACATTTACAAATATTATAGGATAATACATAGCACAATTAATAAGCTCAGAAAAAGTTAATGGAACAATATCAACCTCTTTCATAAAGGAATAATCTCCAGGTTTTTTTATCTTCAAGTCTTTATGAATTTTTTCATCAAGTAAAATCAAATTTTTAAAACCCTTAAAAATAGTTACCATTTTGTTTTATAAAAGTATTTAATTTAAAAAATAAGGGAGGGTAAGTAAACCTACCCTCCCTTATTTTCCTAATTATCTCAGATTATCTCATTAACTGAAGCACAAGTTGTGGTAAAGTATTTGCTTGAGCAAGCATAGCTATAGTTGCTTGCATCCTAATTTGGTAAGAAACAAAATTGCTCATTTCTGAAGCATAATCAGTGTTTCTAATTACTGATTCAGCCTCTTTAGTATTATCATAAGCAGTTTTCTGAGTATCAAAAATAGCTTGTAAATTATTCATAGTAGCACCAATTTGTGCTCGAATAGTATCAGTTTTTTGAAGGGCTTTAGTAACAATCATTAAAGCTGTCTCTGCACCTGTATTAGTTGTAACATTAATAGAATAAAGATTTTTCCTTTCAACATCAGAAATACCTAATCCACCCATTCCACTTTGCTCCACTGTAAAATTATCAACTCCACCAATAGTTAAATTTCCCACCTTTACAGCATGAGCATATTGAGTAGTAGTAGCATCTATGGTTCCAGTTACTGAAGAAGCACCTTCTAATAATTGATCTAAATTAATAGTTGCATTAATAGTAGCACCATTTACAGTAACCTCTAATTTAGCAGATATAGCTATTGTTTCACCATTAGTAGTTTTGAGAACAAGTTTTCCATCAGCACTTTTAGAAGCAACAACAGGAGCATTAGCATTAGAAGCTTGGGTATTAATCTTAGTAATAAGATCATCTAGATCAGTAAAAACATCCTGGGAAGAAGTCCCAGTTCCAGAAAATGTGATTTGTGTAGCCTCAATACTAAATTTAGGACTTGTAGCATTTCCAATATAGAAATCAAGTTGAAAATTAACTGTGGCAGAAGAATTCTCATCAGTACCACTATAAGTTATAGCAGCAACTTTTGAAAAGGCAGTTTCTGCTATACTTGTATTATTTGCAGAAGCTTCAATTCCTAAGGACTTAAGTGTATCATTCTTATTAATGTTATTAGCTATAATATAGGCATCAACTAATTTACTTGCCTCCCCCTGAACTTGAATACCATTAACTTTAAAATAATCATTACTACCTATATATATATCATCTTCACTCTGGGCCCAATTACTAAACGGATTGGTAGTAGAGGTAGTACCACTATCCTTAGTCTTTCCGGTTCCCTGAGCAATGTAAGCACCTAAATCTTCTGCTTTAAGTGAGCTAATATTAAGAGTAACTACTTGATTCATTCTTACGCCGTAGTGAATAGTTTTTCCAGTAAAGCTCCCATCAAGAAGCTTAATTCCATTGTACTCGGTATCGGTTCCGATCTTTTGAATGGCATCAACAAAATTCATAATTTCTCTTTGCAAAGCATTTCTAGCATTTGGATCATTGATATCATTTGCTGCATTCTGAGCTCTTACATAGATCTCCTGAAGTTTTGTATAAATCTGACCAGCATTTGCTTCAGCAATTTGAAGTGCTGAAATTCCAGTCTGAATATTTCTATTACCTTGTTCCAGTGCAGCAGCTACAGTTCCTAGCATGTCAGCAATGAAAAGACCAGCAGAGTCATCAGAAGCGTTAAGAATTCTTACACCTGTAGAGAGCCTTAAAAGGCTCTTGTTCATAAGGCGCTCATTTCTAATAAGCGCCGTATGTGTTTGTGCAGCTGCTTCATTAAAATTAATTTTTACTGCCATCTCCCCCACCTCCTTTTATGATTTTTATAATATATATCGTAACTTTTTTAAAAAACTTTAATTTTAATAGACTTGACAAGAAAGAATTAGTTTTTATACTTAAAAGTAAATTTAGATGGCGGCGTAGCTCAAAAGGTTAGAGCATGTGGCTCATATCCACAGGGTTGGGGGTTCGAGTCCCTCCGCCGCCATAAAAAGAAAAATTTTGGCGGCGTGGCCAAGCGGTAAGGCGACGGCCTGCAAAGCCGTGAATCCGGGGTTCGAATCCCCGCGCCGCCTTTATTTGTATGTTTAAATTAAAAATCTCAGACCATTTCTCCTCCGCACATTTTTTAAAAAATTATCAAGGTCCTTGTGAAAATTTACACGGACATAATTGGAAAGTAGAATTGGTAATTGAAGGCTCCAAACTAAACGATCTTGATTTGCTAATAGATTTTAATGAACTTAAAAAAATCTTAAAAGAAATACTTTCACAACTTGACCACCAACTATTAAATGATCTTCCCTTTTTTCAAAATATTAGCCCCTCTTCTGAAAGATTAGCAGAATATATTTTTAAAAAGGCAAAAGAAAAGTTATCAAATTTTCCTCACCTAAGAGTAAAAGAAGTCTCAGTTTATGAAACAGAAAAAGCTTCAGCAACCTATTACGAAGAATTTTAAATTTTTCAAAAGTGGATAAACTAAAAATTTCTGAAATTTTCCTTAGTATCCAAGGAGAAGGTCCTTTTATAGGATTTCCCTCTTTTTTTGTGAGAGTTTTTGGATGTAATCTTGATTGTTCTTGGTGCGATACTCCACAGGCTAAAAAAGGTTCTTTTAAAAATTTAGAAGTTTCGCAAATAATTTATTTTTGGGAAAAAAATTACCATTCCATTCCTTATATAACTCTTACAGGTGGAGAACCTCTTCTTCAAAGCACTATTTATCACCTTATAGATAGTTTTTTAAGAAAAGATTGTATAATAATTCTTGAAACCAATGGAAGTATTAGCTTAGAAGAGGTTCCAAAGGAAGTGATAAAAGTAATGGATATAAAAACTCCTTCTTCTAATATGGAAAAATATAATCTTTATGAAAATTTAAAATTTTTAAACACTAAAGATGCAATAAAGTTTGTAATAAAGGACAGATATGATTTTGAATTTGCCTTAAACTGTATTGAAAGATATCAAATTAGTTATTATACGCAGGTTATTTTTTCTCCGGCTTTTCCTCTTCTCAATCCTAAGACTTTGGCTGAATGGATCTTAGAAATCAAGAAACCTTTCAGGTTTCAGGTGCAACTTCATAAAATAGTAGGAATAAAATAATAATGTGATAAAATATTTAATATGAAAAATTCTGAAAATTTTAACGGAGCATTTGACAATATAGAGCCACTTGAAATTATTGAGTTTTCATCTGCACCTCCTCTTGTTATGGAAAATACAGATGAAAAGATCCCTGCTAAATTTGACCCACTTCAAAAATATTTACAAGAAATAAGCCGGTATCCTGTTCTTTCAAGAGAAGAGGAAGAAGCTATAGCTAAGGCATATTATAAAACTAAGGATCCAAGGCTCGCTTATAAACTTGTAGTTTCCAATTTAAGACTTGTAGTTAAAATTGCTTTAGAATTTCAAAGATTTTGGGCACATAACTTTTTAGACTTAATTCAAGAAGGCAATATTGGTCTTCTCCAAGCCATAAGAAAATTTGATCCTTATAAAGGGGTAAAATTTTCTTATTATGCTTCTTTTTGGATAAAGGCTTATATTCTTAAATATATTATGGATAACTGGAAACTGGTAAAAATGGGAACTACTCAAGCTCAAAGAAAACTATTTTATAAATTAAGAAAAGAAAAAGAAAAGCTTTCTGCTCTTGGATTTGAAGTTACTTCTGCAGAAATAGCAAAAAAACTGGGAGTTAAAAAGAAAGAGGTTGAGGAAATGGAACAAAGAATGTATTCACAGGATTTAAGTATAGAAAGTCCTATCTCTCCTAATTCAGATGAAACTTTAGCTAATTTCTTAAAGGATGAAAAACTAACTCCTGAAGATTTCTATGCAAGAGAGGAAATCTTAAATAATTTTAAAAGACTTCTTAAAGACTTTGCTCAAACTCTTACAGGTAAAGATTATGTTATTTTTTATGAAAGACTTTTTACAGACCAACCAAAAACCTTAAACGAACTTTCTCAAAAACTTGGGATTTCAAAAGAAAGAGTAAGACAAATAGAAGAAAAGATAATTAAAAAACTTAAAAAATTTCTTGAACAGAGGTTACCAGATGCTTATTACTATCCACTTGCCTTACCTTATAAAGATTAGTGGTTTCACCTTACTTCTTTTTTATTTTATTTTTTTACCCTTTACTTCTTCATCAGAAGATAAAACAAAAGCTTACTATTACTATTTATTATCTATGGTTGAAAAAAACCCAGAATTAGCGGAGAAATACATTAAAGAGGCTATTAAACATGATAAAAAAAGTCTTTATCTTAAAAAAACATTGATTCTTATTTATTTAGAAAATCAAAAGCTAGATGAGGCTGAAAAATTAGCACAAATTCTTTATAAAGATAATCCCAATGATAAAGATATTTCACTTTTTTTAGCTAAAATTTATATTTTACAAAATAAACCCTTAAAAGCTGCTTCAATGCTTGAAAATTACATTAAATTTTCTCCGAAGGATGAAATCATTCTTGGTCTTTTGATAAATATATATCTTGAACAAAGAGACTGGGAATCTGCTCTAAATAGTCTTGACAAACTCCTAAATATTGATGAAACAAACTACTTAGCTTGGCTTTTTAAAGCTCGCATTTTAAAAGAACAAAAAAAGATAAATGAAGCAAAAGAAGCTTACTTAAAGGCAATAAATTTTTCAATGGATAACAAACTCATTCTGATAGAAACTCTAAAATTCTTAGATGAAATTTCAGATATTCAGGAAATTGAAAATATATTAAAATCTTACCTTGCTAAATATCCAGAAGATGAAGATTTTTTGAAAATTCTTTTAAGTTTTTACATTGAGAAATCTGATTGGGAAAAATCAGAAAAATTTTTAAAAGAATATTTAGAAAAAGGAAAATCTAATCCAGAGCTTCTATATTTTTTAGGGTATTCCTTAGAAAAACAAGAAAAATTTGATGAAGCTATTAAAATATACGAAACTCTTTTGCAAGACAAAGAATGGTATTATGAAGCAGGAAAAAGAATTATTGAGATTTTGAGAAAAAAGGGAACAGATGAAGCTTTAAGATATATAGAGGAATATGCTAAAACCTATCCAAAGAATAAAAACTACTATATTTTTTTAGCTAACTGTTCTGAACTTCTGGATTTTTGTGAAAAAGGAGTAGAATTTGCAAAAGAAGGAGTTAAAGCTTATTCTGAAGACCTTGATATGATTCTCACTTTAGCCTCCAATTATGCCTGTTTAGAAAATTATTCTAAGGTTTTGGAATTAGTTGAACCTCTTTTAAAGACATATTCTGAAGATCCTTTTGTATTAAATTTTATTGGTTACAGTTATGTAGAACTTAACCAAAACCTTGATAAAGCTGAAAAATTTTTACTTAAGGCACTTCAACTACGTCCAATGGATCCTTATATTCTTGATAGTGTTGGTTGGCTTTATTTTAAAAAAGGAGAAATCGAGTTAGCTATTCAATATTTAGAAAAAGCTTACAACAAACTTTCTGAAGATGAAGCTATAATAATTGAACATCTTGCAGATGTATATCAAACAAAAGGAGAAAAGGAAAAAGCTTGTATTTTATATGAAAAGGCTTTAAAATCAGCTATTCATAAAAAGGATAGAGAAAGAATTGAAAAGAAATTTCAGGCTTGCTCCATTTTCAAATAAAATTATTTTTCTTTTAATATTATTACTTATTTTTTCAGGATGTGCATATAAAAAAACTGTAAGTTTAGAAGAATTTCCTCAAGAAATTAAAGAAATTTTTGAAGGTAGCATTTGGTGGGAAATTATATATTTTTCTAATAATGAAACCAGAGCTATTAATGGCTATGGCGATTTCCAAACAAGTAAGGACTTTCTTTTTTTAAAATTAAAATCCCCCTTAAGTACCACATTAGGCTATGGAAAATGGATTTCTTCATCTCCTGAAACTATAGAAATTTTTGACTTTTATAATAAAAAACATTATTTAGTTTTATTAAATCCAAATCCAGATTTACAAAATATTCCCTTTTATTTTTTAGGACTAAAAGAACCTGAAAAGACTTTCTACTTTTTAAAAACCATTTTTAAATATTCTTTTTCCCAATTTAATAAAGAAGGAACCATAATTTCTGATATTTTAATTCTTAAGTGGAGATTTAAAACCATCCATTTATCTGAGAGTTTTAGCCCTCTGATAAAAGAAAATTTTTTCAATGAAACATTACCCCAAATAAAAATTATTTTTTAATCTTTATCATTACTTCTTCTATTTTTTGTGGAGTAGCTTTAATTATTTTTATTTCTAAATTTTTATAATTAATTATTTCTCCTTGCTGGGGAATTCTTCCTGTAAGAGAATAAATAAATCCATTAAGGGTCTCATATTCTCCCAAGGGAACATATATTCCCAGGTTATGAAGTTTTTCTATCTCTATATAACCTTTACATATATATAAATTTTCATTAATTTTTTTATATTCAGGAACATAATAATCTAATGCATCCTTAAATTCCCCTAACACCTCTTCTACCAAATCTTCTATAGTTATAATTCCTGTAGTAGCCCCATATTCATCAACTACTATGGCTATTCCGATTCCATTTTCTTGCAATGTAGAAAGAACCTCGTGAGCCAAAGCAACTTCTGGTACAAAAAAAGGTTTCAAAGCAAATTCTAAAAGAGGTTTTTTTTCATCAATCAGAGCTTTTCCAATTAAATGTTGGACTTTTATTATACTTTTTATATTGTTTAAATTTTCTTCATAAAGAGGTATATAAGAAAAACTATATTTTTTACTAAATTCTAAAGCGTCTTTAACTGTGGCATTTATAGGTAATGCCTTTACCTGAATTAGGGGAATCATAACTTGAGAAACCTTTTTATTTGCAAACTCAGCAATTTTATGCATTAATTCTTTCTCTTTAAAATCTATTTCTTCTTCATATCGAATGAAAGTTAAAAATATCTCTCTAAATTTGGTCAAGAAAAAAGGATTAGTTTCCTCTTTTGTTTTAAGTATTCTTTTAGCTAAATTAGTATTTAAAAACACTATAGGTAGAAATAAAATAGATATCAAATAAAGAGGGGGCATTAAATAAAAAACTAAAGGATAAGAAAATTTTTTACCTATAATTTTAGGAAGTATTTGACCAAAAATAACTATAAAAATAGGTAAAAAAGTAGAAGAAATCAATATGCCCCATTTACCAAAACTTTTTATCAAAAAATAAGAAGTAAAGATGGCATTACCTGTAAGACATAAAATAACTCCCAAAAGAGTGGTAGTAAAAAGACGTTCTGGATTTTCCCAAAACTTGATGTAAAATTTAGCCCCTACACTTTTCTTAATAAGCTTTTCTAAAAGTGTTCTCTCTGTTGAAATAAAAACAATTTCACTACATGCAAAAAAAGCTTCACCAGAAATAAAAAATAAAAAAGATATTAAAGCTTTAATCATTTTCTTTCTTTTCTACCTCTACTAAACTTATCTTCCTTCTTTTAATTTTTTTTATAGTAAAAATAAAGTCTTTATATTCTATACGATCTCCTTCTTTAGGTATTCCTCTAAATAAAGTTAAAAGAAACCCATTTAAAGTTTTTATTTCCTTAAATTCTTCTTCGATTTCTATATTTAAAAAAATTTTCAATTCATCTAAAAGCATTTTACCTTGAATTAACCACCTTTTTTCGTCTATTTTTTTTATAGGTTTTATTTTATCTTCTTTTTCTTCATAAATTTCTCCAAATAGTTCTTCAAGCACATCTTCCAAAGTGATAAGCCCTTTTAAAATACCATATTCATCAATTACAAGAGCAATTTTGGTTTGTCTTTTTTGAAACTCAAAAAGAAGATCTCTTACTTTAAAACTTTCAGGAATAAAATAAACAGTTCTTAAAAAATCTGAAAGCTTTTTTTGATTTAAAATTTGGTAAGAAAAATCTTTAATAAGGTCTTTAGTATAAAGAATTCCTATAACATTATCAAGATCTCCTTTATATACAGGAAATTTATTATATGGAAGGTATTTCAATTTTTCTAAAAATTCTAGAGTGATTATTTGATCTTCAAATGCTACTATTTGGGAACGAGGAGTAAGAATAGCTGAAACCGGAGTCTTCTCTGAAATAAATAAACCTCTAATAAATTTTCTTTCTTTATCAGTTATCTTTCCTTGTTTATAAGCTACATCTAACATGTAAAGAATTATCTCTTCTACAGGAGAAATTTTATAAAAATTAGATAAAGAATAAATAGAATTATACGAAAAGGCTTTTTCTAATCTTTGAGAAATAAACGAATAAAGCTTTCTAAAAGGATAAAAGAATTTAAAAAGAATATAGTTTATCAATAAAATTTTAGGAAGTAAGGAGGTTTTAAATCTGAAACCTATTAGTTTGGGGAAAAATTCTCCTATCCAAAAACCAAGTAATGCAGAAATAATATATGCAATTAGCCTTCCTTTCTCATGAAATAAATGGGTAAATCCTTTTGATAAATAAAAACTTGAAAAAAAATCTACAATTTCATTGCCAACTATTAATACAATAAGAAGTTCTTCAGGATATTTTAACATCTGTAAATATTTGGAAGCTATTCCAAAACTTTGTAAAGATATCCTTTCAATTCGAGAAAGAGAAAAAATACTTGTTTCACTGGTAGTAAAAATTACAGAAAGACATATACAAAAGAGAGTAATCAAAAAATAAAATTCAATCATTAATTTTTATTAAGAAAAATTACCTTTGTTTCAGAAGGAGAAATATTTGAAGAAAAACTTGGAGAAAATCCTAATAAATCAAAAAGTGAATTTTTAAAATTATAAATTTCTAATTTTTTTATTGATGTTTTTTCTTTTTCAAAATAAAATTTTTCTTTCCAATTCTCTATTATATCTTTTTCAGTAATTAATAAACTGTTTAACCCTACCCATTTACTCCAATCTAGATAATTTCCTAAAATTTTCCAAGAGAAAATTCTTAATGATAAATTAGAAAGTTCTTCTTGAGAAAAAGAAATTTTTGAAATTCCTTCAAAATCTATATCAATTGTCCTTTCAAAAGTATAATCCTCTCCAATTATCCTTTCTTCAAAAATTTGGTTTAATCGTTGTTCCATACTTTCTAAAGATTTGTCAAGTTCGTATAAACTATAATCTAATCTTTCTCCTAAAATCAAAATTATAAGAGATCTTTTAAAGTTAATTTGTTCAACCTCTAATTCTTTTTTTTTCAAATTAATAAATATTTCTTCTAAAGTATCTTCTACAAGTTCTCTAAAGTGGCTAAAATATTTAAGATTTTCAGGTGTTCTAAAATTCAACCCCCATTCTTCTATTGATTTAACTTCTTTCTCTATTTGATGCCAATCTATATTTAAATCTTTTTTAAATTCTAAGAAAGATATTTTTTCTTTCCAAGAAAAATTTAAATCTTTATACATTTTTTCTAAAATCTCTTCAGTTTTAGGTAATTTTAAAAAAATAAGCCTTGAAATATGAGATAATATTAATTTGACTTTATCAGGAAATAAAAAAGTTTGAGGATAGAGAAGCACCTTTGAAGGAAGACTTGACATCTTTAATATACTATCTTTTTATATAGATTTTTTAGATATTCTAAATGTCTTGCATATTCTTCATCAAGTTTTTCTTTTATTTTATTCCATTCTTCTTTAAATTGAGGATGATCTTCCACATTAATTTTTACTTCAGCTCCTAACTGATTAGAAAGTGCTTCTTCTATAGCACTTACCCCTTGAGAGAATTTTTTCACAAGTTCATTGTAAATAGCTTGCTTATGAGTATAATACTCCTTTAAAAGTTTTTCTACCTGTTGAGTCAATCTTGAAGATTCAGGCATCTTTTTGAAAACTATCTTTAACCCTTCCATAGCCTTTTTGCTATCATTAAGTTGATATTCAGTTTTAGGAAGTATTATATTTTTTAAAAAAATATCTACAATACTTTGAAGAATAACTTTTTTTTGTTGAGAATTTTTTCCTTCTAATAATTTTTGAAATTCTTCTTCAAAATTGGAAATCTCTTTTTTTAAAAATTTGGCAGCCAATCTCTGAGCAGATTCTTTTATTTCTAATAATTGTAATTCCTCTTTTGAAGCCTTTCCTAATTTTTCTGCCTTCTCTAATGCTATTTCTAAAGTGCTTTTTATTTCTTCAGCCATTAATTCTCCTTTTTAAGGAATTTAATTTAAAATTAACACTTTTCTTTAATTAATTCAAGAGGCTTAATTTTCTTATTAAAAAATACAATTACTTGTATATTTCTAAATAAAAGATTATAATTTAAAAATTATGAGAAATTTAAATTTTTTAAATGAGTTAAATTCTTCTCAAGCTGAAGCTGTAAGGACTATTTTTGGTCCTCTTTTAGTTATTGCAGGTGCTGGATCAGGCAAGACGAAAACTATTACTTGTAGAATGGCTTATTTAGTTGCTCAAGGTGTTTCTCCTGATAAAATACTTCTTCTTACCTTTACTCGCAAGGCTAGTAGAGAAATGATTGAAAGAGCTGGAGCCCTTCTTAAAATGGATTGTAACAAAATTATGGGTGGTACCTTTCACTCTCTTTGTCAATATATGTTAAGATTTTATGGACATCTTTTAGGGTATAAACCTAATTTTACTATCCTTGATAGAAGTGATTCGGAAGATCTTATAAATCTTCTTAGAAATAGTCTGGGATTGATTGATAAAAAAAGAAGATTCCCAAGGAAAGATACCTTAGCTAATATTTATAGTAAATTTGTAAATCAACAAAAAAGCTTAGAAGATATACTATCTTCAGAATTCCCTCAATTTCTTGATTATTCTACTGAAATAAACAAACTCTTTTTTGAATACAATAATTATAAAAGAGAACATCAGTTAATGGATTATGATGATCTTCTTTTAAACTGGTTGGAAATATTGAAAAAATATCCTCAAGTAAGAAAAGAAGTAGGGAAAAAGTTTGAATTTATAATGGTAGATGAATATCAAGACACTAATACACTTCAGGGGGAGATTATAAAATATATGGTAGAATTTCATAGAAATGTAATGGTTGTTGGAGATGATTCACAAAGTATATATAGCTTTAGAGGAGCTAATTATAGAAATATATTTGAATTTCCTAAGCTTTTTCCAGAAACAAAAATAATTAAACTGGAACAAAATTATAGAAGTACACAAGCTATTTTAAATGTTGCTAATGCCATTATTTCTAATTCAAAAATAAAATATACTAAAACTCTTTTTACTTTAAAAAAAGAAGGAGAAAAGCCGATTTTATTTCAAGCTAAGGATGAAGCAGAATCAAGTCATTTTGTTGCAGATAAAATATTAGAATTAAGAGAAAAGGGGATTAAACTTTCTCAAATAGCAGTGTTATTTAGATCTGCCTATCATTCTTTTGATCTTGAGGTAGAACTTACTAAAAGAGGGGTTCCTTTTGTGAAATACGGAGGCTTAAAACTTATGGAATATGCCCATATAAAAGACTTTGTTTCCTTTTTAAAAATTATTTCCAATCCTCAAGATTTCTTAGCATGGAATAGAATACTTTTGCTTTTAGAAGGTATTGGCCCAAAAAGCACAGAAAAGATTATTAATTATTTAAAACAAAACCAAATTTTGATACAAGATGCTTTACAAAAATTGATTTTTCAATTTCCTTTTAAAGAATTTAAAGAATTGGTTTTTCTTTTGAAAGATTTATGGGAAAAAAGAATTTCTCTTTCTGAAAAACTTTTCAAGATTTGGAAATTTTATAAACCTGTTTTTGAAAGAGTATATTATGAAGATTATTTTAAAAGAGAAAAAGATATTGAAGGCCTTATAGCACTTTCTGAAAAATATTTAACTTTAGAAGAATTTTTAACAGATCTAATTTTAGAACCTCTTGAAATTACAGATATAGAAAAATCAATTAAAGATGAAGAAGTTCTCACTCTTTCCACAATTCATTCTGCTAAAGGATTAGAATGGCATACTGTTTTTATTCTTTCTCTTATAGAGGGAAGATTCCCTTCTTTTTATACCCTGGAAAATGAAGAAGAACTTGAAGAAGAAAGAAGACTTTTTTATGTTGCAGTAACCAGGGCAAGAGAAAAACTATTTTTGATAGTTCCCATGACTATTTACATTCCAGGTGAAGGAAAAACCTTAGCTAAAATATCTAGATTTGTAAAAGAAATTCCCCCATCTTTAATTGAATATTATAAACCTAATGTTTCAGTGACTAAAGTTGAAGAAAATGGAAAAAAATTTAAGGTAGGAGATATAATAAAACATCCTCATTTCGGAGTAGGGGAAGTTTTAGAAATAATAAGTTCGGAAAAAATAAAAGTCTTTTTCGAAGAAAAAGGAATTACCCTTTTACATTTAAAATACACAAACCTTGAAAAATTAATAATTTGAAAAAGTGAAAAAAATAAAAGTAGAAGACAAAGTTCATCTTCTTACTAAATTAAAAACTTCTGTATTAAGTAAAAATATCTCCTTAGCATCTTTAAATTATTTACCATCTCCTCTTAAAAAAGATCTCAATAAAATTTTAAATCAAGCACTTATTTTTTATAAACAAGATTTAATAAAAGGTTCTTTAAAAGTAATAAATTCAGAAAAATTATCTCTTTTAAATATACCGGAAACATTACAAATTAATAAAGATGAAACTATTCTTATTGTAATTCCTCATGATAAAGTAAAATACGTATTTCAAACGGTAATAGATGAAGTTACTTCAGAAGGAATTAATCTAAAGATTCTTAAACCGAGACATGATAAACGGTTAGTATTAAATACTTTAGTTAATGTTTTTATTTCTTTCATTCCTTATAATTTATTTTTAAACTTTTTACAAAAAAATTATTTCTTAATAAGAAATTCTAATTTTTCTTTAGAGGACTCTTCCCAAAAAAATTTAGAATTTTATGACATAATTCTCGATGAAAATAATAATATAGATAGAGAGTTTCAAGATATTATTTGTAAGTTCCATACCAAAGGGAATATTATAGATATAAGTAGTGGAGGAATTTGCGTAAAAACAGAAAATATTATTCAAATTCCAGAAAATACACACTTAATCTATACTAAATTTGAAATTCCTGTAAAAATGTCAGAACTTAGATTCGGGATTCTGTGTCATTTAAGAAATATAAGGATAGAAGGAAACTCTTCTATTTTTCATTTAATGTTTTTAATTGGGTTTAAACCTGAAGTTTGGAAAAGAATAGAAGAAATAATAAAATCTTTAATTTCCTAAATTTTCACAGATATTTATGGCTAAATCTAAAGGATTTTCATTTCCCTTTATTATAAATTTATAAAAATTTTTTTCTTGTTTAGAGACAAAGTTGTTTTTCAACCCTTTCAATACTTTTTCAAATTTGGGGAGAGTTTCTAATTCTTTAATAAAAAATATCAAATCATTTCCTTTAGATTCTACTAAAGGAACTTTTAATTTTTTCATGTATAGTTTTAGAAGATAAATTTTAATTAAATTATCTACAGGCTTTGGAGGCCTTCCATATTTGTCTTTAATAAAATTATAGAATTCCTTAATCTCATTTTCATTTCTTGTTAATACCAGTTCTCTGTAAAGACTTAGTCTTTCTTCAGGTTCAGGAATATATTCTTGGGGGATATAAGCTGGAACTTTAATATTTACTTCTGGTTCCCAATCTTCTATTTTTTCTCCTTTTAAAGATCTTATGGTATTTTCAAGAAGTTCTAAGTAAAGTTCATAACCTACTGTATTAATGTGCCCTGATTGGCGAATGCCTAAAAGTTCTCCAGCTCCTCTTATTTTCAAATCACTCATTGCAAGTTTAAAACCAGAACCAAGTTCTGTAAACTCTAAAAAAGCTTTTAATCTTTTTTGTGCAGATTCAGTAAGGGTTTCAAAACTAGGAACTAAAAGATAGGCATAAGCAGGAATTTCTGACCTACCTACCCTTCCCCTTAACTGATATATATCTGCCAATCCAAACATGTCAGCTCTATTTATAATAATAGTATTAGCAGAAGGAATATCTATCCCACTTCCTATAATAGGTGTACAAATAAGAACATCTATTTCTTGGTTTAAGAATTTATAAAGATTTTTTTCTATAATTTCTCTTGGCATTTGACCATGAATAATATCTGCTCTTGCTTCAGGAACTAGTTTTTTAATATAATGAAGAAGTGAATTTAATCCCTGAATTTTAGGATTTACAAAAAATAATTGCCCCCCTCTTTTTAATTCCATTTCTATAGCATGTTTAATTATCTCAGGCTCAAATTTAGCTAAAATGGTTTTGATGGGTTTTCTTCCTAAAGGCGGAGTTTCTATTATAGAAAGATCAAAAATTCCTAATAAGCTCATTTGAAGACTTCTAGGAATAGGAGTAGCTGAAAGTGAAAGAACTTTGACATTTTTTTTAAATTGCTTTATTTTTTCTTTTTGTTTTACCCCAAATCTATGTTCTTCATCGATAATTAAAAGACCTAAGTCTTTAAAAGTAACATCTGGAGATAAAATTCTGTGAGTACCTACAATAACCTTAATTTCTCCTTCAGCTAATTTTTTCAGAATTTCTCTTTGTTCTTTTTCAGTTCTAAGTCTTGACAAAACTCCTACTTTAATATTAAAAGGTTCAAGACGTGCTTTAAAGTTTCTATAGTGCTGTTCTGCTAATATTGTGGTAGGAACCAAAAAAGCTACTTGTTTTCCATAATAGGCAACTAAAAATATAGCTCTTAAAGCAACCTCTGTTTTACCAAATCCTACATCCCCTACTAATAATCTTTCCATTGGTTTATCACTACAAAGATCTTTAATTATTTCGTCAATGGCAATTTCTTGATCAGGTGTTTCTTGATAAGGAAAAGTTGAGGAAAATTCTTCATAAGCATGAGCTGGAAATTGTAAAGTATAACTTTTTAATGCCTTTCTTTCTGCATAAAGAGCTAATAATTCTTGAACCACTTCTTTTAGTTCTTTTTCTATCTTTCTTTTACGAATAAGAAAAGCTTTCTTTCCAAGCCTATCAAGTTTAGGTTCTTTATCTGTGACACCTATATAAGGATAAAGTTCATCAAGACGAGATACCGGTAAATAAAGTTTGTCTCCACCCTCATATTCAATTTCTAAAAACTCCCCTTTTATTTGATCTACCTCTAAAAAGGTTAATCCTAAATATTTACCTATTCCATGGTATCTATGAACTACAAAATCTCCAGACTTTAAATCTTCAAATTTTCTAAAGTGAGCTTTTACTTTTTTTAACACCTTCTGAGAAATCTCTCTTTTTAAGGATAATTTCCCAAAAAGCTCATATTCAGAAGTAAGCCAAAAAGACCATTCAGAAATGTAAAATCCTTCTTTCAGATTTCCTCTTTTGATTTCAAGTTTGGAAAAATCTTCAACACCTCTAAATTTAAGACCTTCTAGAATAGCTCTTTCTGTTTTTTCATCAGAAACTAAAAGAATAATTTTTTCTCCAGATTCTAAAGAATTTTTAAGAAGCTTAAAAGCCTGCTCAATCTTATTTTTTTCTTGAATTTCACTTACTCTTTTTTTCGCAATTGAAAATACTATACTTGAATCCTCTACTCTAAAAGGAATCTCTCTTACTATTACTCTTTTATTACTGTTTAACCATTCTTTATATTCTTTCTGAGTAATAAACAAGAAGGTTTCATCAAAATATAATCTTTTTCTTTCCTTAACTCTTAAGAGATTAGAATAAATTTTATCCCAAAACCTCTCTATATTTCTTTCAATTCTTTCAGGTTCATATATAACCAATAAGGAATTTTTGCTTTCTAAGTTTTCCCATATAGGATAGAGATTCTCATAAAAAATGGGAAGAAGGAAATCTTTACTTTCAAAAAAATATTTATTTTCTATTTGCTGAAGCAATTTACCAAAAATTGAGTCTGAAAGTACAGGTTTAAACTTAAAAAGTCTCTCATATAATGGTTGAGTATTTTCAGGGAAAAAAATTTCCTTAGAAGGAAGTATTATAAGTTCTTCTATATGAGAATTGCTTTTTTGACTCAAGGGTTCAAAAGTTTTTAAGGCAGTTATTTCATTACCGAAAAACTCAATTCTGATGGGCAAATCATAATTAGGAGGCCATAAATCTATAACTCCACCTTTTACAGTAAAAGTGCCTTTCTCTCTTACTACCCCCACCCTTTCATATCCAAAATCTAAAAGTTTATTTAAGAAATTTTCTCTATCAATTTTTTCATTTTTTATTAAATAATAATAAGTTTCTTTTAATACTTTTCTTGAAATAGTTTTTCTTAAAAAGGCTTCTATTCCTCCTGCTAAAACTTTTATTCTCGGAAGTTCCCAAATGATTTTTATTCTGTTAAAATCATCTTCCGCAAAGGTAAAAGCCTGTGAAAAAGGAGGAATCTCTGAAGCTTGATATAACATAACCTTTTCTGAAGTGAAAACCTTTAAAGCTGAAACAAATTCCTCAGCCTGTTCTCTTTCCGGAAAGATGGCTATTATAATTCCCTCTTTTAACCATGATAAGTAAAATGACAGAAAATAAGCCAAAAAAGATAAATTAATTCCAGAAAGAATAAAACTTGCTTTATAATTTTTATTTTTTAAAAATTCTTCAAATTCTTTAAAAGTAATCATTTTTTATGTAAAATTTTATAATTATTTTAGGTCTCCTATTATTTTTTTCAACAATTATATAGAGTGTGAATTTTTGAAAAAACTAATTTTTGAAAATGGATAAAATCTAAAAACTGGTGTAAAAAAATTATATTAATCATAGGTTGACAAAATTTAAATATGAGCTATTTTAAAAAACACAAAAGTAAGGAGGTATAAATTGTTAGCAGTAATTAAGACTGGAGGAAAACAATATATTGTCCGACCCGGAGACAAGATAAAAGTAGAAAAAATTTCTGGAGAATTAGGGGATATAATTGAATTATCTGAAGTTCTTTTAATAAAAGATGGTGAAGAAATTAAAATTGGAAGACCCTATGTTGAGGGAGCCAGGGTAAAAGCTTCTATTATTGAACAAGGAAGGGCTGCTAAAGTAATTGTATTTAAGAAAAAACCTAAAAAAGGTTATAAAAGAAAAAAAGGTCATAGACAATATTATACCATTCTTGAAATTAAAGAAATTTTAAGTTAGGAGGATAAAAATATGGCTCATAAAAAATCTGGAGGAGCTTCACGAAATGGAAGAGACTCTAATTCAAAGCGCTTAGGAGTAAAAAGGTTTGGAGGACAGTTGGTGAAACCTGGTGAGATTATTTTAAGACAAAGAGGCACAAAAGTTCATCCAGGTTGGAATGTAGGATTGGGTAGAGATTATACCATTTTTTCAAAAATTGAAGGAATAGTAAAATTTGAAAAAAAGGGTGGAAAAAACGTAGTTAGCGTATATCCAGTTTAACCTTTATTTTATAATTAGTGTTTAAATTATTTTTTTTATTTTTTTTAAGTTATATTTTAGGTTCTATTCCTTTTGCTCTTCTTATTGCTCTTCCTCATGGAGTAGATCCAAGAAAAGAAGGTAGTAAAAATCCTGGTGCAACAAATGTTACAAGGCTTTTAGGAAAAAAATGGGGTATCCTTACTTTTATAGGAGATTCCTCTAAAGGCGTTCTTGCCCTTTTTATAGCTTATTTCTTTGTAAATAAAATTCCTTATCCAAAAGATTTAATTCTTGCAGGTACTGCCTTTTTTGCTGTATTAGGACATCTTTTTTCAATTTTTCTAAAGTTTAAAGGAGGTAAAGGAGTTGCTACAACTATAGGAGTATTTCTAATTCTTACACCTAAAGCTATGATCTTAAGCCTAGTAATTTTTTTTATAGCTCTTTTTATATTTAATTATATTTCTATAGGTTCTCTTTTGGCTACAGCTTTATTACCTTTAAATATTTATTTCTTTGGTTATTCTTTCGAATATTTTATATGTAGTTTAATTTTGGTAATACTTATATGGGTTAAACACAAAGATAATATTAAAAGACTTGTTAAGGGTGAAGAAAAAAGCTGGCGTAAGGTATAAAAATTGATCGAGAGAAGACAAGCTAAAACTGAGGGTATTATAATAGATGAATTTATAATCAAGGTCTCATCAGATGATATGTATCTATATGTAGAAATTGATCCTAAAAATCCTATTTTGATAAACAGTTTGAGAGAAAAGTGGGAAGCTATAAAATCTGAATTAGAGAAAGAAAAATTTTATGGGATTCTATCAGATCCAGAATTTGTGGATAATCAACTTATTCTTGCTAAAGGAAATCCTCCCAAAAGTCCCATTCCTGAAAAGATAGAATTTTTTGAAAAATTTATACCTCTTTTAAAAAATGAAAAATCTCTTGAATTAAGTAATAAAGAAATTTCAGAAGAAGTTTCAGAAGATTTAAGGGATTTATGCCAGAGAATTATTTGTGTAAAAAAAGAAGAACCTATAGGTAGATGGTATCCTCCAATTCCAGGAACTCCGGGTTTAAATATATGGGGAGATCCTATAGAACCTCCTCCACTTACTGAAAAATCCACTTTTGTATTAGGAAACAATCTTTATATAGATGAAAATGATAACTTAATAAAAGCAAAGGAAAATGGAGTTATAATAATTGAAAAAGATAAGATAGAAGTATATCCAGAATATACTTTAAAAGGCGATGTAGATTTTTCAACAGGAAATATATATTTTATTGGGAAAAGTCTTATCATCCAAGGAGATATAAAATTTGGGTTTAAAGTGGTATGTAAGGGAAAATTAGAACTCCAAGGTTCTACAGAAAACAAGGTTTATATAGAAGTAGAAGGAAATTTTATTTGTCATGGAATTATAAGAGGTGAAGAAACTACTGTGAAAGTTAAAGGTGAGACAGAAATTAAATCTGTAGAATTTGCTATACTTGAAATAGAAGGAGATCTGATTATTAATAATTATCTAATTTTTTCTAAAACTATTGTATATGGAAATATAAAATCTGTTGCAGGAAAAGGAATAATTTATGGTGGAAATATAAAATGTAGTGGAAATATTGAAGCTAAAATTCTTGGTAACGAAGGTCATACTCCTACCAAAATTTTTGCAGGATATAACCCTACTCTTATGGAACCTTATAAAAAGGCTTTACAAGAAGAAGCCATTTTGAAAGAAACTTTAGAAAGACTCAACCAAGGAATTAAATTTGGTGAAAAATTGAAAAAATATGAAAAACTTACCCCTGAAAAAGAAAAAATTTTATTTAAATTAAAAGAAGAAGCTGAGAAATGTTATAATACATTAGAAAAAATAAAAAATACTATTTTTGATCTTAAGAAGATAATCTCAGAATATAAATCAAGAACTATAAAAGTATTAGAAAAAGTTTATCCAGGTGTAATTTTAGGAATTACAGATATTACTTATACTATAGAGGAAGAAAAAAGGGGTCCTATTACTTTTTGTATTGAAGCAGACAAATTTAAATTTATTTAAATAGATTTTATTATATACCCTATGGAAAAAGATTGGGAAGAACTTTCTCATATTTTAGCTTCAGAAATAAAAAGGGAAATCGCAGAAAATTATTTTTCTGAAAAACTTTATTTAGAAGATGAGTGGGAGAATTATTATATACTTTTAGAGGAACTTAAAAAAGAATTAAAAAAGATTTTTAATAATGCTTGGAGAATATATTTTATTTTGAATGGTAATCCAGATTTAATAGAAAAATTTGAAAAGATCTCTAACTTTCCTCTTACAGATATAATTAAAGATAGTCAAATTTTATATCCAAAATTTTATCAAATTTCTCAACAAGAATTAAAAGAAAAACTTTTAAGTAGATTAATTTCTCCTTTTGGTTTTACTTCCAAAGGTAAATTTGTTAAACTTTTGTATAATGTATACAAAAGTTTATTTAAAGTAATAAATAACTATCTAAAACTTTATAAAAATATGGAAGAATATTATGGCATTTTAAATAAAGAAACTGAAAGTTTTCATAAAAAATTTGATCTTTCTTATATTTTAAGTTTTTTCAAAAAATTTGAGAATCAAAAAGAAGAAGAAATGGGAGAAATAATAGACAAGCAAAAGGTTATAGAGGAATTAACTGAAACATTAAAAATAAAGGTTCCTGATCCACTTGAAAAAACTTTTAAAAAATATAATTCAATTCGTGAGCCCTCTCAAATTTATTCTGAGATTTCAGCACTTGCCCAAATTTCATTTAAGCACAATCCTGAAAACGCTAAAAATTTATTAAAATATTTAAAGTGATGTTTCTAAGTATAATAAAAAAAAACATAGAAAGATTCCAATTATTTCAAGAAGGGGACAGAGTTTTATTAGGAATTTCTGGAGGACTTGATTCAGTTACACTTTTAGAAGTTTTATTTCTTTTAAAAAAAGAATATAAACTTAAACTATTTGTTTCACATTATGATCATAAAATAAGAAAGGATTCTTATAAGGATGCTCTTTTTGTATATAAATTGTGTAAAGAAAGAAAAATTCCCTTTTTTTACACTGCCTCATGTGTCCCTATGTATGCCAAAAAAGAAGGTCTCAGTTTAGAAATGGCAGGAAGAGAATTAAGATATAATTTATGGTATAATTTAGCTAAAAAATATGATTTTCAAAAAATAGCATTAGCTCATCATTTGGATGATCTTGCTGAAGAAATTTTCATGCGAATTGTTAAAGGTACAGGAAAGAGAGGATTAGCTGGTATTCCTGTAAAAAGAGAAGATTTAATTGTAAGACCTCTTTTATTTGTTACAAAAGAAGAAATAAAAAGATTTGCTTTAGAAAGAGGTTTGACTTGGAGAGAAGATATTACTAACCAAGACTTAAGATTTTTTAGAAATAAAATAAGATATACACTCATCCCTTTTTTAGAAAAAAATTTCAATAAAAACTTGAAAGAAAGTATAAAAAAAACTGCACTTTTAATAGCTGAAGAAGAAGAACTTATTGAAGACCTTGCAAAAAAAAAATTTGAAGAAATAAAAATTTACTTAGAAGGAGATTTGGGATTAAGATTTCATGAATTTAAACAAATTCATTCTGCCTTAAGAAGAAGAATTTATTTTATTGCTTTTAAAGAAGTGGGAATTCCTTTATTTAGAATAAGGTATGCTCATTTGGAAAGCTTAGAAAATTTAATTTCTAAAAAAGGAAAAGGTCCTGTATATCTTCCTGGGAATTTTATAGTTTATAGGGGCCCAGGATATATAATTTTTACTAAAAAATTTTTTGCTCTCCCTTATTTTGAAATTATTATTAATAAAGAAGGAGAATATGCTCTTCCTACTAAACAAATTCTTAGAGTGTCTAAATTTTCTTTATCCAAAAATTTTACTAAACCAATTGATAGTATTGTATTATCTGGAGAAAAATTAACTTTTCCTTTTGTTATTAGAAAAAGAAAACCAGGAGACAAAATATATCAACCCTTTATAGGTCATAAAAAACTTAAAAAGTTTTTATGGGAAAAAGCTGTTCCAGCTTATTTAAGAGAAAATATTATTATAATAGAACATAATAACCAAATTATAGGAGTATGGAATCTATACATTCATCCAGATTATAAAATAAATAAAGATACTAAAGAAGTTATTCTTTTACAAATAGAGGGAAAAGAATAAAATAACAATTGATTTTAAAGAAAGTTGTAATAAATTTATTTTAAAAAGATAAAAATTAAAAGAGAAGTCAATTGAGATGAAAATTATGGGAAAAACTTTAATTGTTTGGATAATTATAAGTATTTTTATTCTTTTTTTATATAATTTTTTCTTTGCAAAAAAAGGATTTTACTCATCTTTAAACTCCATTAATCTAACTTATTCTGAATTTTTAGAAAAAGTTAATGAAGGTGAAATTCAAGAAGTTACTATAGAAGGGAAAAAAATTACTGGAAAATTAATTTCTGATAAGTATTTTACCACATATGCACCTGATGACAAAGACTTGGTTCCTTTGCTAAAAAGTAAAAATATAAAAATTGTTGCCAAACCTGAGAATCAAAATAATTGGGTTACTAATTTTTTAATTTCTTGGCTTCCTTTTTTAATCCTTATAGTACTTTGGATCGTCTTTTTAAAACAACTTCAACCAGGAAACAAACCTTTTTCTTTTGCTAAAAGTAGAGCAAAATTAATAAAAGAAGGAGATATTAAAGTAACTTTTAAGGATGTAGCAGGAATAGAGGAAGTGAAAGAAGAACTTCAAGATGTGATTGAATTTTTAAAAAATCCACAAAAATTTACTAAATTAGGTGCGCGTATACCCAAGGGAATTTTATTAGTGGGCGCTCCTGGAACTGGAAAAACTCTTTTAGCTAAAGCTGTAGCAGGAGAAGCAGGTGTACCTTTTTTTAGCATAAGTGGTTCTGACTTTGTAGAAATGTTTGTAGGTGTAGGAGCTGCTCGTGTAAGAGATTTGTTTAATCAAGCAAAAACTAATGCACCTTGCATTGTTTTTATTGATGAAATTGATGCTGTAGGAAGACAAAGAGGGGCAGGACTTGGAGGAGGACATGATGAAAGAGAACAAACTTTAAATCAACTTTTAGTGGAAATGGATGGTTTTGATACGTCTGAAGGAATTGTAGTATTAGCTGCGACCAATAGACCAGATATATTAGATCCTGCACTTTTAAGACCAGGTAGATTTGATAGACAAGTAGTTGTTCCTCCTCCTGATGTCAACGGAAGGGAAGCCATTTTAAAACTTTATGCCAAAAAATTTAAAGTGGATGAATCTATTGATTTGAAAAATATAGCTAAAAGTACTCCTGGATTTACTGGAGCTGATATTGAAAATATGTTAAATGAAGCTGCTTTGATAGCTGCTAAAAAGGGGAAAGAAAAAATTACTTTAGAAGATTTAGAAGAAGCTAAAGATAAAATCCTGATGGGAAAAGAACGGAAAGGAATAATATTAAGTGAAGAAGAGAAAAAAATTATAGCCTATCATGAAGCAGGACATGCTTTAGTAGCTTACTATTTACCTGATCCAGATCCAGTACACAAAATAAGTATCATTCCAAGAGGACATACACTTGGAGTAACTCAACAATTACCCTTAGATGATAGACATATTTATACAGAAGATTATTTATTAAAAAAAATAACTGTGCTTCTTGGAGGAAGAGTTAGTGAGGAAATAGTTTTTAATAAAGTG
Source organism: uncultured Thermodesulfobacterium sp. (assembly GCA_938091335.1). Taxonomy (GTDB): domain Bacteria; phylum Desulfobacterota; class Thermodesulfobacteria; order Thermodesulfobacteriales; family Thermodesulfobacteriaceae; genus Thermodesulfobacterium. Next base: position 58,374 of record CALLJG010000006.1, on the reverse strand, counting down.
AGCAGTGGTGCACAAGATGATTTAAATAAAGCTACCCAAATTGCAAGAAAAATGGTCTGTAATTGGGGAATGAGTAAAAAATTAGGACCTCTTACTTTTGGAAGAACTGAAGAGCACATATTTTTAGGAAAAGAACTTTTCCAAATTAAAGATTTTTCTGAAGAAACAGCAAAATTAATAGATGAAGAAATTAAAAGTATTGTATTAAATTGTTATGAAAAAGCTAAACTTATTCTTATTCAATATATAGGTAAACTTCATAAAGTTGCTCATACTCTTTTAGAAGAAGAGACCTTAGATGCTTATAAATTTAAGTTGATTATTGAAGGAAATTAAATTTTTATGATTTCTCCTTTAGTTCTTAATTCTAAGATTTTTGACTGGAAGGATATACCTTATTTTATAGGCGTTCTCAATGTGACTCCTGATTCTTTTTCAGATGGAGGAAATTATTTAACATTGGATTCTGCTTTAACCCGAGCTAAAGAATTATTAGATGAAGGGGCAGATATTATTGATGTAGGAGGTGAATCTACTCGTCCCTTTTCTGATCCTGTACCTGAAAATGAAGAATTAATGAGAGTTATTCCAGTAATAAAAGCAATCAAAAAAGAATTTCCTAAGGCGATTATTTCCATAGATACTTATAAAAGTAAAGTAGCAGAAAAGGCTTTAGAAGCTGGAGCTGAAATAGTTAATGATATAAGTGCTTTAAGATTTGATCCTAAAATGATAGAGGTAGTAAAACACTTTGATTGTCCTGTAATAATAATGCATATGAAAGGAAACCCAAAAACAATGCAAATAAATCCCATCTATAAAAATGTAATACAAGAAATTAAAGAATTTTTGATGCAAAGAATTGAATTTTTAATAGAAAAGGGGATTTCTTTTGAAAAAATAATAATTGATCCAGGAATAGGCTTTGGCAAAACCTTTGAACATAATATTCACATTCTAAAAAATCTTCATATATTCCAAGAACTAAATCGTCCTATTTTAATAGGGCATTCTCGTAAAAGATTTATAGGAGAAATTATTAAAAAACCTCCTATTGAAAGAGACGGAGGTACTGTAGGAATTTCCATTTTTGCATATTTAAAAAATGTTCAATTTTTAAGAGTTCATAAAGTTGATATAAATAAAGATGCTATAAGGACTTTTAAATTTTTGTTAAACTATTAAATTAATATTTAAGTTCTAATAATCATAAAAAGGGTGAGAGGTGGACCTCTATTGGATTAAATTTTTTAAAAAATTTGCAGAAATTTTAAAAGCTTTAACTATAAAAGATGTGATTGATATAGGTATTGTCTCTTTTATTATTTATCGGATCTTTCTTCTGATTCAAGGAAGTAGAGCTTTTCAAATGGCTGCAGGTTTAATTATTATAGTATTTATGTATCTTTTATCTGATAAATTTCAGCTTTTGACCTTGAATTGGATACTAAACACTTTTATGTCATCTATTTTTATATTAATTATTATTGTTTTTCAAGAAGATATAAGAAGAGCTTTAGCTCAGATTGGGAATCCTTCTTTTCCTAAATTGCAAACTGAATTTTCTCATGTTATTGAAGAAGTAGTAAAAGCTGTTACTAATTTAGCTGAAAAAAAGATAGGTGCTCTCATTGTCTTTGAAAGAGAAATTAGTTTGAAAAATTTTGCAGAGGGTGCAATATCTATTGAATCAAAAGTTACACAGGAACTCTTAATAAGCATTTTTAACCCCAAAAGCCCTTTACATGACGGAGCAGTAATAATTAGCAAAGGAAAAATTTTAGCTGCAGGGGTAATTTTACCCCTTTCCACTAATCCGTATATAGGTAAAGACTTAGGCACAAGACATAGAGCTGCTATAGGAATTACCGAAATTACAGATGCTATATCTTTAGTGGTATCAGAAGAAACTGGTTATATATCTTTAGCAGTAAGTGGCAAAATTAATAGAGATATAACCCCTGCTACCTTAAGAAAATTGCTATCTCAATTGTTAGGATTTGAATCTAAAGCTCCTTGGTGGGTAAGAACAGGTTATGAAATTCAAAAGGGAACATAAATTAAAAATAATCTCTTTTGTCTTAGCTATCACTTTATGGTATTTTGTAGTATTAGGTAAACCAGTAGAAAAAAAGATAGAAGTTCCTATAATTCATAAACTTTCAAATCTTGATTATTTAGTAGAAATTAATCCTTCCAATATTGCTATGAAAATAGAAACTACACGAAGAGTTTTAAGAACCTTCCCTGAATCTAATCTAAAATTAGAATTAAATTTATCTAAATACTCACCAGGAGTGTATCAAATTAGAGTACCTATTGAAAAATTAAATATTCCTTCTGAAATTAAGATAAAAGAAATAAGCCCTGATTCCCTAACAGTAATAATTAAAAAAATAGAAGCAAAAAAAGTACCTGTAAAACCTATTTATTTACAAGAAGCTATTTCTATTAAAAAATTTACTCTTATTATAAAGCCAGCTTATGTAACTATTAAGGCTCCTGCAGAGGTTTTATTTAATATTCATTCTGTTAGCACAGAACCTTTAAATATAATCAAACTTAAACTTATTAAAGAAACTGAGGTTGGAATAATATCCCCTCCTGGGGTTCTTTCCACAATTCCCCAAAAAGTAAAAATTATTTATAAAGAAAAATGAGAGGTAAAATATATGGGAAAAAAGTTATTCGGAACTGATGGAATAAGAGGTGAGGCTAATATTTTCCCTATGCTTCCTGAAATAGCCTTACAAGTAGGAAGAGCTATTGGATATTTATTTAAAAATGATTTATCTGTAAGCAAAGTTATTATAGGAAAGGATACAAGATTATCAGGTTATATATTTGAATCTGCTTTAGTTTCTGGGCTTTGCTCAATGGGAGTTTATACTTGGTTAATAGGACCTTTACCAACTCCTGCTATTGCCTTTTTAACTAAAGATATGAGAGCAGATGCAGGAATAATGATTTCTGCCTCCCATAATCCTTATTATGATAATGGAATTAAAATCTTTGGAAAAGACGGATATAAGCTTTCAGATGAATTAGAAGAAAAAATAGAAAAACTTGTTTTCGATGAAAATTTTTCAAACATCCGTTATTTCAAAGATCAATTAGGAAGGGCTTATAGAATTAAAGATGCGATAGGAAGATACGCAATACACTTAAAATCAGTTGTACCATCTCATATCAATTTCGAGGGTATAAAAATAGTAATAGATTGTGCTAATGGAGCTGCTTATCAAATAGGACCTCTTGTTCTTGAAGAATTAGGAGCTAATGTTATTGCTATAGGATGTTCACCTGATGGAATTAACATAAACGAAAATTGTGGAGCTCTCTATCCAGAAAATATAAAAAAATTAGTTTTAGACCTAGAAGCTCATTTGGGAATTGCTCTTGATGGAGATGGAGACAGAATTGTGTTGGTAGATGAAAAAGGAAACCTTGTAGATGGGGACGACCTTTTAGCTATTTTTGCTATTGATTTTAAAAATAAAAACCTTCTTTCTAATAATACAGTAGTTGGAACTATAATGAATAATTTAGGATTAGAAAACTTTTTGATCAAAAATGGAATATCTTTCCTTAGAACATCAGTTGGAGATAGATATGTAGTTCAGAAAATGAAAGAAGTAAATGCAATTTTAGGAGGTGAGACCTCAGGACACATAATATTTTTGGATAAAACTACTACTGGAGATGGATTATTAACAGGAATTAGATTAATATCTTTAATGAAAGAAAAGGGGAAATTTCTTTCTGAATTTCTAAATCTTTTTGAAAAATTTCCCCAAGTAATAAAAAATGTTAAAATAAAGAAGAAAAAATCCTTAGAAAGTATTAACGGTTTATTAGAAAAAATTAAGCTAGCTGAATCAAAATTAGGTAAAAATGGCAGAATAATCGTAAGACCATCAGGAACAGAACCAAAATACAGAGTTATGGTAGAAGGAGAAGATCCTAAATTAATTGAAGAAATAGCAGATGAATTAGCTGAATATATAAAAATCAAGCTAAATTAATGAAAAAAATTATTTTTTCTCTATTAATTTTAACTTTTTTAGGACTTTTTTTAGGAGTTTTTTTAAAGGGCTATGATTTTATTTATTCAAGATCTGTAGTTCTCTGTCTTTCCTGTATGGGATTGGAATGATAAAAAGAAAATGGATTCAGTTAATCTCAACCCTCATTCATAACGGTTATCCTGGATTTTTAATCACCCATAATATTTATTCAGGTATGTTAAAAAACTTTTGTGCCCCGGGATTAAACTGTCATTCTTGTCCAGCAAGTCTTTTTGCTTGTCCTTTAGGAATACTGCAAAGTTTCCTTATTTCAATAAGAAATTTACCTTGGCACATTTTAATAGGAACCTTTTCATATATTATTAGCTTTTTTTTAATTTTTGGTCTTTTATTAGGAAGATTCATCTGTGGATGGTTATGCCCTTTTGGTTTTTTTCAAGAACTTCTTTATAAAATACCATTTTTTAAAATTACATTTTTTCTTCCCTATCAAGCAGAAAAAATTTTTAAAATTTTTCTTCTTTTATTTTTTGTAATAATTTTGCCTGTTTCAATTTCTGATGAATTAGGTTATGGAATACTTTGGTTTTGTAAATACTTTTGCCCTGCTGGAACATTAGAAGCAGGTTATTTAAATCTCTTTCTTCAACCTCACTTACTTTCTTTTATAGGTTTTACCTTTTTTTTAAAAAGTTTAATTCTGATTCTTGTTATATTTTCATGTATAATTCAATTTAGATTCTTTTGTAAAAGTATTTGCCCATTGGGGTTTATTTATGGATTGTTTAACAATATAGGCATTTTTAAACTTTATTTAGATCAAAATAATTGCAATTCTTGTAAAATATGTGAGAAGGTATGTCCTTTTAAACTATCTATCCCTAAAAAACTAAATTCAATAGAATGTATAAGATGTCTTAATTGTTTGAAAATTTGCCCTACTAAAGCCATTACTATAAAACTTAATAAATCCTCTTATGGAATATCCTAAAGTTAAATTAAATCAAATAGGATTAAAAAGATATTTTTCTAATCATTTGTGGTTTAGACCTCAAGAAATTTATCAATTTGAAAAAGTTAAAGAAAATATATCTCCAGGTTCTTTAGTGAATATATTTTCTGAGGATGGTTTTTTCCTAGGATGTGGATATTTTAATCCTAAAAGCTATTACTCCTTAAAAATATTAAGTAAAGAAAAAACATTAATAGATGAAAAATTTTTCTTAAATAAATTTTCTAATGCTCTGAAATTAAGAAAAAAATTATATTCAAAAGAAAAGTGTTTTAGACTGATCTTTTCAGAAGGTGACTTTTTACCAGGTCTTATTGTGGATATTTATAATAAAGTAATAGTACTTCAAATCCAAACCTTAGGAATTGAAAAACTTAAGAATTTTATTATCAAAGCTCTAAAAATTCTATTTGCTCCTTCAGCTATCATATTAAAGAATGATTCAATTATTCGAAAAGAAGAAGAACTTGAACTTTATGTAGAAATCATTTATGGTAAAACAGAAGAAATAATTTTAGTAGAAATGGATGAGATAAAATTTCTTATTCCTGTTATAAAAGGTCAAAAAACTGGTTTTTTCTTAGATCAAAGAGAAAATAGAAGATTTATAAAAGCTTTAATAAAGTCTGATGTTATCTTAGATGTATTTTCTTATACTGGTGGATTTGCTTTTTATGCATTAAAAGGAGGAGCTAAAAAGGCTTACCTTTTAGATAGATCTGAATTTGCCCTTGACTTAGCTAAGGAAATAGCTAAATTAAATGGGTGGAAAGATAAAATAATACCTATTTTGGGGGATGCTTTTCAAATCTTAAAAAATCCTCCAAAAGCTGATGTAATTATTATTGATCCACCAGCTTTTATTAAATCTAAAAAAGATCTTAAAGATGGGATAAAAAAATATCAAAGTCTTTATTTTTTAGGAATGAAGGCTTTAAAAAAAGAGGGGTTACTTTTTGCATTTTCTTGTTCTCATTTTTTGAAAAATAAAACCTTAAAAAAGTTTATTGAGAATAATTTAAAAAATCTTAACAAAGAAGGAAGATTTATTTTTCATGGATCTCAAGCACCAGACCATCCGATTAATCCTTTTGTAGAGGAGACTTTTTATTTAAAAGGAATAGGTATTTATATAAAATGAATTGTAAAGTTTGTAGAAAAGAAAAGATTGTAGCTAAAATTTTAGGGGTTTGTAAAGATTGTATTTTAAATTTTGAAAAAGAAACCAGACCTTATATAGAAAAAGCTCATAAAGAAAGTAGAGAACCTTTTAAACTTCCTTCTTTTCCTTGCTCAGGAAAAGAAGGAATAAAATGTAAAATTTGTGCTAATGAATGTAAGATTCCTGAAAATGAAATGGGTTTTTGTGGATTAAGAAAAAATGAAAAGGGTGTACTTAAAGGACCTAGTTATAAATCAGCTAAAGTTTCTTGGTATTTAGATCCTTTACCAACTAATTGTGTAGCTGACTGGGTTTGCCCTGCTGGAACAGGGTGTGGTTATCCTGAATATGCTTATAAACCTGGCCCAGAATACGGATACTACAATTTAGCAGTTTTTTTTCATGCCTGTAGCCTTAACTGTTTATTTTGTCAAAATTGGCATTTTAGAAAACTCACTTTAGAACATAAAACTGAATCTATAGAAAATTTTCTAAATACACTTAACCCAAAAATATCATGTATATGCTATTTTGGTGGAGATCCCTCACCTCAACTTCCCTTTGCTATAAAAGCTTCTTCAGAAGCATTAAAAAATAAAAAAAATAGAATACTTAGAATTTGTTGGGAAACTAACGGGCTCATGAATAAAAATATGCTTAAAAAGGTAATAGAACTTTCCTTAATTTCAGGAGGATGTATTAAATTTGACCTTAAAACCTGGAATGAAAACTTACATATTGCTTTAACAGGAATTTCCAATAAAAAAATCTTAGAAAATTTTGCTTTTGTTGCAGAATATATAAAAGAAAGACCTCAAATTCCTTTACTAATTGCAAGTACTCTTCTTGTTTCAGGATATATAGATGAAAAAGAAATAGATGGTATCTCTAAATTTATAGCAAACTTAAACCCAAATATACCCTATAGACTTCTTGCTTTCTATCCCCACTTTTATATGAGAGACTTACCTCTCACCTCAAAAGAATTAGCTTACAAATGTTACGAAATTGCTAAAAAAAATGGATTAAAAAATGTGTCCATAGGAAATTTACATCTTTTAACTTAATACTCTACTATTTCATTATTTGTCCATTTAAAATTCTCTTTTTGTATCATATTTTCTTGTTGAATCACCCTATTTTTAAATATATCTAAAATTCCCTCTTTATCTAATATTTCTTGCTTTATTACTACACCTTCCAAAATTACTTTTTCAAAATTTTCTGAAGAATAGAAAAAAATATATGAATTTGGCCTAATATCAGGTTCTAAATATACCAAACATTCTTTAATAAAAGTTTCTTTAGAAAGAAAATTCTTAAAATTATAAGAACCCTCTTTTAAATCTCTTTCTAATAAAACCCAAGGCTCTATATACTCCCTCTTAATCGAACCTATATATTTATAGTTTATAATATTTCTAAAAAATTCTTCATAACTTTTTCTTTTTAAGATAAATTTTTTAAATAATATAATTTCTTTAAAAAATAATTGTTTTCTAATTTTTCTGATATGAGAAAGATTCATATATGAAACTATATCAAAAATTTTAAGTTTAAGTCCTTTTTCCTGATCAATTAATTTTTGTAAGAACTCATATTGATTTTCTACAAACTGCCAAAATCTTTCTTTTAAAAGTTCATTATGAAATTGAAATTTTCTATTTTGTGTTTTTAACTCTTCTATTTTTTTTTGCATAGTTTTTCTTGAAAGTCTTTCTATATATTTTTTTTTAAAATTTTTAAAACTTTCAAAATTTTTTTCCAGATTGAGGCATTCAAAGGCGAGATTTATTTCTAATGCTTTTTTAGATTCTCCTCCTTTATCAGGATGATGTATCATTTGAAAAACTTTGTAGATAGCCTTAATTAGTCTAAATAAATTTTCTTCATCAAGTTCCTTTACTATTTTAGGAGTAAGACCAAATATTTCAAAAGGATTCTTTTTTAGGCCTTCCATTTTTTATATACCTTCTAAAAATTCTTTCAATATTCCCCAAATAATCTCTCTCTTAGGCAAAATTTTTTCTTTAGGTATCTCATAACAAATTTTTCCTATTTCATCAGTTATAAAGTGTAAAGCTAAAGATTTTATTTGTAAAGATTCACTTAAAGAAAATAGAGCTGAGGTTTCCATATCCATAGCTTCAACCCTTTTATTCCATTTTTCAAAAAATTCTTTTTTTCTTTCAAAAATAAAGGGGGCATCTACAGAGAGAATTTTTCCTTTTTTATATTCCACTCCTTTTTGTTTTAATTTTTTTTCGATTTTTAAGAGCAGATTCTTATCTGGATAAAACACTTTTCTTTTAGAAAAATACATTTTGGTTGTGCCCTCTAAGCTATAAGCCTTTACAGGAACAAATAAGTCTCCTATGCCAATTTTAGGATTTAGTTTACCAGCCCAACCAAATCCAATTATTTCTTTTATTTGCAAATTTTTAAGTATTTCTAAAATTATTCCTAAAAAAGGGGATCCTATAAGTGGACCTAAAATTAATCCTTTATCATTATATCTAAATTGAACATTCAAATAATTTCCTCTTTTAAACATTAAAAATTTCTCTTTGGCTTTATTCCATTCAGATAATGTAAAAAATATAATAGCTCTTAAACCAGTTGTTATTTTAAACTTAGGTAAAAACATCTTCTAATTCTGATTCTAATTTATTTATTTGGTATTCTAAAACTAATTTTTGAAATTCCTCTCTTTCTAAAGGATTTTGAAGAAAATAAAAGAGATGAGAATCACATTTACAATCTGATGCTCCAAAATCAGAAATGATTTCATCTGAAATGAAACTCAATTTTTCTGCAACTTCACATTCCCATTTAAAAAAGGTTCTTATAGGGATAACTTTCAAATTTTGAGCTATTAAAAGTAAATAATCTATATGCCATCTAAGTTTTTTATTTTTTTTTAGATGTCTTTGAATTCTCTTAGTTAGATTGTTAGTTGCTGATCCTATATATATATAATAGCCCTTTTTAAAGATATGCTCTCCCAATCCACCTATTTTTATCTTTTCTTCATTCCCGATTTTAAAAAATAAAAGGTAGATGCCTTTATCTTCTATTTTATTTAAAAATTCAAAAGGGATGATAAGGTTTTTTATTTTTTTTACATACATAAATTCTTCATCCCATTTTATAGCTATAGCTCTTATTTCTAATCTATTTTTTGCCTCTAATAAAGTTTTAGAAAATTTATAATCTATATGATAAGCAGGAAGGAAATATTTTATATTAGGATTCATTATTACAAATAGCAGCCCACTTTTTAATCTTTGCTCTTGAATCTTGATTAACTCTATTATATGTTTTGTTCCTCTTTTAGTTTCTGAATCAGGAAACATAGCTATTTTTTTCCCAAAAAGAGTACAAGTTTTTATTTCTAGAACCATTTTTTCAAAAGTTTTATTATTTTCAAGCAATAAATCAAATCTAACATTTTCAAATTTTGGCTCATCTTTTAAAATTTTCCAATCTTTCCAAAATTTTAACTTTTCCTCTTCTATTAATTTTTTAATTATCTTATTAGTTAAGTGAGTATGTAACAAAATATAGTTAAAATTTTTCTTACATGCTAAAATAATATAAGGAAGTGTATTAGGTTTGGGATTTTTTACCAAAAGAATCGGAGTTTCTCTATATAGAAGTTCCCACAATCTACCCGGATTAGGAAGATATGCCAAAGAAATTTTTTTACCAACCTTTACTTCTGCTATAAATCTATTTATTCTTTTTAAAAAAGTGCCTTCTATTTTAGGAAATTTGAAAGGATAATCTAGCATGCTAAAATTATAAGCTAAAATTATAAAATTAATATGGTCAAATTGGAAGGAGAAGAAATATTAAAAAAGTGGAGAAAAAATCGTCCAAATAAAAGATTTCCTATTGTAGCTATTTTAGATAATATAAGAAGTGCTTATAATGTGGGTTCTATGTTTAGAACTGCTGAATGTGCATATATTTCTGAGCTTATCTTATGTGGAATAACCCCTCATCCTCCCAATCCTAAAATAGAAAAGACTGCGCTTGGGACTACCAATTTAGTACCTTGGAGTTACTTTCCCAATACTCTCCAGGCTATCGAAACTTTTAAAAATAGGGGATTTAAAATTGCCATATTGGAAATAACCAAAGATAGTGTCCCTATTTACCAAATTGTGCCTAATGATTTCCCTTTAGCTTTGGTAATAGGTAATGAAGTTACAGGAATAGAGAATAACGTTTTTCCAAAAGCTGATTTAATTTTAGAAATACCTCTTTTTGGAGAGAAAGAATCTCTTAATGCTGCAGTCGCTTTTGGAGTAGCTTTATTTTTACTTATAGAAAAATTAATCTCTTAATTATTCTTCTATAAAAACTTGTAATTAAAAATTTTTCCTTTATATTTAATTATTAGAAATCTTTAAATTTGGAGGTAAATGGGTCATATTGTTTTTGGAAATACAATAGGTTTAAAACCAAGTGAATTTAGAAAGTTAGAACGTTTATATAGAAAAAAAATTCCTCCTTCTTTTATTATTACTTATGAATTAGCAAAAGAAATCTCACAAATCTCTTTTGAACTAAATAGACAAATAGGGATTCTAATAAATAGAAAAGGAGAAATAGATTATGTAATAGTAGGAACTTTCAATAGAATTGAAATTCCAGAATTAAAAGGCTATCGCGATCATATTGCAAGATTAAAAGGATTAAGATTTATTCATACTCATCTTATTAAGGATTTAAATAAAAATATAGAAATAGGCCTTGATCAAGATGATCTTTTAGATTTAGCTTTATTAAGACTTGATTTAATTGGTGCTTTAGAGACTAAACCTAATGGTGAACCTGGGAAAATTTATATTGCTCATATTTTACCTAATCCAGAATTTTTTAAATCTTCTTTTTTAAAGGACCAAGAAGGTTTATTTTATTTTTATAAACCTTGTTATGTATGGGAACTTAGAGAAAATTTTTTAGAACTTATTAAAAATTTAGAAAATGAATTGGATAGAGTAAAACCTCTTAAAGAAATTGATGAGAATAAAGATAGAGCTCTTTTAATTTTCGTTAAAGAACTTCATGAATCCTTTTTAGAGGAAAGGATAGAAGAACTCAAGGAATTAGCAAGAACAGCAGGTGTGAATGTAGTAGGAGAAATAATACAAAAAAGAACCTCTCTTGATCCTAAGTATGTAATAGGAAAGGGTAAATTAGTAGAAGTTATGGTTACAGCTATGAGAACTGGAGCAAACTTACTTATATTTGAAAACGAACTTACTCCATCTCAAGTAAGAGCATTGACTGAAATTACAGACTTACGTGTGATTGATAGAACTCAGTTAATTCTTGATATTTTTGCTCAAAGGGCGTGCTCAAAAGAGGGAAAAATTCAAGTAGAAATTGCTCAATTAAAATATACTCTTCCTAGGTTAAGAGCTAAAGATGATGCTTTCTCCCGATTAACAGGTGGAATAGGAGGAAGAGGTCCAGGAGAAACCAAACTTGAAATTGATAGAAGAAGAATAAAAGAAAGGATAGCAAAACTTGAAAAAGAATTAGAAAAAATTTCTCAAGAAAGAGAACTTAGAAGAAAAAGAAGAAAAAAACTCAATCTTAAAGTTGTCTCTTTAATAGGATATACAAATGCAGGTAAAACTACTTTACTTAATACTTTAGCTAAAACCAATTATTTAGTTGAAGATAAACTTTTTGCTACTTTAGATCCTGTGACTAAAGTTATTAAAACCAAAAATAATAAGGTATTTCTTCTTTCTGATACGGTAGGATTTATAAGAAATCTTCCGGAAGATCTTAAAAAAGCATTTAAAGCTACTTTGGAAGAACTTCATTCTGCTGACATTTTTTTACATTTAGTTGATATTTCTCATCCTGATTTTGAAACCCATATTGAGACCGTTGAAAAAATATTAGAAGAAATGGAACTTATAAAGATTCCCAAAATTATAGCATTTAATAAAATAGACCTTTTACAAAAAAAGGAAAATTATTCGGAAAATTGGCTTAAAAATGTTCTTTTAAAATATAATGCTATTGCTATTTCAGCTAAAATAGGAACAAATATTGACTTATTAATAGAGACAATAGAAAAAAAACTTATTATTCTTGAAAATGGAAAGATTCCAAATGAAGTTTCTTTAAAGAAGGAAAATCTCCCCATAATTCTTCCAGAGCATAGATTTTTCTAATAGGTTCGTAAAAAATGTGTACTATTACTGTGTCGTAATCAATTATAATCCATTGTCCTAATTCTATACCTTCTATCCCTATTGGCTTAATACCTAATTTTTCCATTTCATATATTACAAATTCACTAAGCCCTTGAGTATGTTTAGTAGAGTGTGCACTACAAATTATTAAAAAATCAGCATAATCTACTTTTTTTCTTATATCTATAAGAATTATATTTTCAGCTTTTTTATCAGTTAAATAAGTAATAATTTTTTCAGCTAACTCAATATTTTCCATTTTATATTTTTCCTTGAATTACCAATTTGGCAAAAAACTCAAAACTTCTGTCATAAGTTTTTTCGTACTCATCAGAAAAACAACAACCAGGCAATTGTCTCATTTTTAAATGATATCGGAGACATTCACAGCAAAGTCCTTTTTTAGGGCAGGGTTCATAGGTACAATTACACTTTTTCAAATTTTCATCCTTCTTACACTCCATTTGTTACCTCCTTATTCTACTGTCACGCTTTTCGCAAGATTACGAGGTTTATCTACATCACAACCTCTTAAAGTAGCCATTTCATATGCAAAAAGCTGTAAAGGTATCACATATAAAATAGGTAAAAGCTCATAATGAGTTGAGGGAACTTCTATATAACTTTCGGCAATTTTTTTAAATTCTTCAGAATTTTCTGAAATTATTGCAATAATAGGACTTCTGCGGGACTTTACTTCTTCAGCATTTGAAAGGGTTTTCTCATAAACTATACCAGTTTCTTTAGCAGAAAGAACTACAGTTGGAAAATTTTCTCCTATTAAAGCTATGGGGCCATGCTTCATTTCTCCTGCTGCATATCCTTCTGCGTGAATATAAGCAATTTCTTTTAGTTTTAAAGCTCCTTCCATCGCAATAGGATATAAAATATTTCTTCCCAAAAATAAACAGTTTTCGATACGATACCATCTTTCAGCTAATTTTTTTATCTCAAAATGTACTTTTTCCGTAAAATTTTTAAGAAGTGAGGGTAGTTTTATTAAAGTTAATATCATATCTTTTTTACTTTCTCCATAAAACATTTTTTTTATGTATAAAACTAAAAGAATAAAAATTAACACTTGAGTAACAAAAGCTTTGGTTGATGCTACACTAATTTCAGGACCTGCTTGAGTATAAAGGACAAGATCACTTTCTCTAGTTATAGTACTTCCTAAAACATTACAAATGGATAAAATCCTGGCTCCTGCTTGTTTAGCTAATCTTAAACCTGCTAAAGTATCTGCTGTCTCTCCTGATTGGGAAATAGCTATAAATAAAGTTTTAGAATCAATTAAGGGAAATCTATAACGAAATTCTGAAGCCAGATCAACTTCAACAGGAATTTTTAAATGTCTTTCTATTAAATATTTTCCTACTAATCCAGCATGATAAGAAGTACCACAAGCTACAATAAAAATTTTTTCAATATCTTTTAAAAAGGCTTGTGTTAAACCTTCTTTTGAAAAATTTATTTCTCCTGAATCCAAATCTAATCTTCCTAATAATGTATGTTTAACAGCTTCTGGTTGATCATAAATCTCTTTTAGCATAAAATGAGGAAATCCTCCTTTTTCTGCTAAAGCAAGATCCCAAGAAATACAAACAGGATTTTTTCTTATTTTTTCCCCTTCAAAATTAAAAAGTTCCACTCTATCTTTATATAAAATAGCTATCTCTCCATCGTCTAAAAACAAAACTTTTTTAGTAAAAGGAAGAATGGCAGGAATATCTGAAGCTATAAAATTTTCACCTTCTCCTAAACCAATAATTAATGGACTTTTCTCTCTTGCAACCATTATAAATTGAGGATCTTTTTTGGAAATAAGAGCTATAGCAAAAGAGCCTCTAATTTTCTTAACACTCTTCATAAAAGCTGTTTTTAAATTTAAACCTTGTCTTACATAATCTTCTATAAGATGAACTATTACCTCTGTATCAGTAGCAGATATAAAATTGTGCCCTCTTTTTATAAGAGATTCTTTTAATTCATAATAGTTTTCAATAATACCATTGTGAACCAAAGCAAGATTTCCTTCACAATCTAGGTGAGGATGAGCGTTATTTTCAGAGGGTTCTCCGTGGGTAGCCCATCTAGTATGTCCAAGTCCGGGAGCCTTAGAATTATATGGAAGCTCAGTATATACCTTCTCTTCTAAATTAAACACACTTCCTTTTACTTTAATTACTTTTATTTCTTCATTTTCCAAAAATACCATTCCAGCAGAATCATAGCCTCTGTATTCTAATCTTCTCAATCCTTCTAAAAGTACTGGAATAATTTGTCTTCCTCCGATATAACCTATTATCCCACACATTCTTCTCCCTCTGTTTTTTCTCCTTTAAAGTTTTTTAAATATCTCTCCCATTCCCAAGGAAGTAAATATTTTTTTTTATTATTACATTCTTTGCAAGCTGGAACAATATTAATCTTATCTGAAGTTCCACCTCGTGATAAAGGTATCTTATGATCCATGGTAAGCTCTTTTGGATTTGTTTTTCTTTTACAATAATAACATATACCTCTCTCTAATTGTCTTTTCCACCATCTAGTATTTTTGAGTTTTTTGGCTTTAGCTTTTTCTTTTTTAATAAATTCCTCTAAAATAATTTTTTTTGGCTTTTTTCTCATCTTTGTCTTATTTTTTGTAAAATTTTTTCTACTACTTCTTCAGGAGTTAAATAGGAAGTATCAATCACATAAGCCCCTTCTGGAATAATTAATGGGGCTATTTCTCTTTCACTATCTAATCTATCTCTAACTTTTATGTTCTCTAAAACTTCTTTATATAAATTTTTTCTTTTTTCTTTACCTATTATTTGTTTATATCTTCTTTTAGCTCTAATTTCTTCTCTAGCTGTTAAAAAAATTTTTAAATCTGCTTCAGGAAAAACCACATTACCCATGTCTCTTCCTTCAGCAACTAAATTATTTCTATTAATAAAACTTCTCATAAATTCAGTTAAAAAATTTCTTATTTCCTTAATAGCTGAAATTTCTGAAACTTTTTCTTCTACTTCTTTAGATCTTAATTCATCCTTTAATAATTTATCTTTCCAATATATATTTGTTCCAGAAGGTAAAAGTTCTATCTTTATTTCTTGTTCAAAAAATTTTTTTAGATTGTCTAAATTTTCTAAAAATTTATTTTGAAATTCTAACCATAAATAGGTTACTGCCCTATACAAATTCCCTGATTCTAACAATAAAAAATTTAATTTTTGTGAAATAATTCTCGCAACAGTAGTTTTGCCTGAACTAGCAGGCCCATCTATAGTAATAATAAAATTTTTTTTATTCATTTTTTTAAATCTTTAAATTTACTTTTTATTTCCTTTTTGTAAATACTATCTAACACTCCGTTTATAAAGGAAGGAGAATCATCAGTACCATATATTTTAGCCAATTCAATAGCTTCATCTATAGAAACTATTTCAGGAATATCTGGTCTAAAAAACATTTCATAAACTGCTAATCTAAGAATATTTTTATCTGTAAGATTTAATCTTTCTAAAGGCCAGGAAGGAGTATACTTTATTATTATCTCATCAATAAATTTAATATTTTCTGTGACCCCTTTTACTAATTCTTCAACAAAATTTAAAATTTTCTTATTTTTTATATTAAAATATTTTTTATAACTTTCGATAGCTTCATTTACTGGAAGATTAATTATTTCCTTTTGATAGAGAATTTGAAGTGCTATTTCCCTAGCTTTTCTTCTTATCATAAAAAAATTTTAAATCATTTTTTCTGCAATAAACACACTTAGATCCCCCATCAAATTAGAAAAAGACCCAAGTTCATTATCATACCATCCATAAATAACAATTTGAGTAATAGGTAAAACTTTACCACTATCTACTTTTACTAAAGCAGTACAAGTATGTGTCTCTGATCCTTCAATTACAGCTGCTGCTTGAGGATATCCTATAATATCTGTAGAAACGTTCTGTTCCATAGTAAAAATTAAACCATTTTTATATTTGGTAGCTGCTGCTTTTTCATATATTTTATTTATAAGGTCTGCGGTAATAGGATTTTCTAAACTTTCTTCTTGGATATTCACATTGAGAATTATCAAACTTCCTGTAGTTATAGGAACTCTAACACTTTTTGCAACAAAACCAATTTTTCGAATTTCTGGAATTACAAGACTTAAAGCTTCAGCAGCTCCTGTGGTGGTTAAAATAATATTATTAAAAACACTTCTCATTCTTCTTACATCTTTTTTACCTTCCTGAGGAAGTCTATCCAATATCACTTGAGAACTTGTAACTGCATGAACAGTTACCATAGATGCAGAAAGAATTCTCTCAATTCCAAAATAATCTAATAAAGGTTTCATCATATAAGCTAAACAGGTAGTGGTACAGGAAGC
The DNA here is from genome assembly GCA_938091335.1 of uncultured Thermodesulfobacterium sp. GTDB lineage: Bacteria > Desulfobacterota > Thermodesulfobacteria > Thermodesulfobacteriales > Thermodesulfobacteriaceae > Thermodesulfobacterium. Next base: position 41,567 of record CALLJG010000006.1, on the reverse strand, counting down.
TGCAGAAATTATATTGTGTTTATTAGATTGATACATATCTTCATTAATTCCGTATACTATGGTAATAGCATCCTCAGGCATTCCCTTTTCTTTATCTTTTATTTTAAAAGGAGCTGAAACTATAACTTTTTCTGCTCCTGCTAATAAATGCCCCTTAACTGAACCTTTAGGATTTTCAGGATCTTCATTGGGATCTCTAAATTTACCAGAGCATTCTACTACCAATTTTACACCTTCTGCGCGCCAATCAATTTCTTTGGGATTTCTGGTTTTCCTTAAAATTTTTACTTTTATTCCATCTATGTACATAGTTCCTTCCTTTTCATTTAAATTTTCAATTACTCTTTTACTTTTATATCCATATAAATAAACTGGTAACCAACCATAGGTACTGTCTTTTTCTATATAATTTGCAATATCCGAAAAGGAAGTCCCTACTTCTCTTCCTACATTAACTACAATCTCATTAAAATACTTTCTACCTACATGATACCATAAGGTAAGTTTACCTATCCTCCCTAACCCATTAATACCTAATTTCATTTTTTTACCTCCTTTTAAATTTTTTATTTGCTCTTCTTTTACTTTAACTTTTAAAATTAGACAAATTAACCATTTTAATAATCCAATTTATTAATTTTAATAACATTACATTAATTTTTAGCTTCTTTTTTCTATTTTATCTATAATTAAACTTTCATAACCTAAATTTTGTTCTTTCTGTAAATTATTATAGCAACATAAAAAATACTACAATTTAAATTTTAAAATATAAGATTCTTTCTTCTATACTAGAAGATAAACAAATTTTCATAAAACGGTTTTTGAAAATTTACCTACTATAAAGGCAGAAATTTTCAAAGCCGTAGCTCTATTTTAAATTTTCTTTCGCTGCTATATATTTGATAAAATCTAAAATTCTTAAGGCGTAACTCCATTCATTATCATACCAAACTAATATTTTTATTAAGTTATCTTTTATAACTTTAGTAGAAAGACCATCAATAATTGCACTATGTGAATCCCCAATTATATCTGAAGAAACTATAGGTTCTTCAGTATATCTTAAGTATTCATTTTGGTTTTCTTTAAAAAGCCGGTTAATCTCTGCTGAAGTAGTAATTTCTTTTATTAAAATACAAAAATCATTTAAAGAAACACAAGGAATAGGAACTCTTATACAAATCCCATCAATCTTATTTTTTAAGGAAGGAATAACTTTTTCTATAGTATTAAAATCAATATCTATAGGAACCATGTTTAAGGCTGCAGCTCTTGCTCTTCTAAAATCAGTAGGATGTATCATATCAAGCAATCTTTGAGTATTAGTATAAGCATGAACACTTGTTAAAAAACATTTTTCTATAGTATAAAACTTCATTAAAAAATTTAATACACATGTTGCAGAGTTAGAAATACAGGAAGAAGTAGAAATAACAAAATGTTTAGAAGGCTCATATAAATCCTCATTTACTCCCATAACTATAGTAATATCTTCATTCACAGCTGGAGCGGTAATAATTACTCTTTTTACTCCATTTAATAAGTGTTTTTTTGCTTTCTCAGCATGTGTGAATTTCCCTGTTGCTTCTATTACATAATTGATTTTTTCTTCCTTCCAAGGAATTTTTTCAGGTTGAGGTTCTTGGAATATTCTTATTTTTTTATCATTTACTACTATATAATTTTCTTCTACTTTTATTTCATAAGATAGTCTACCAAACACACTATCATATTTTAGTAAATAAGCTAACATGGAAGGTTGAGAAAGGTCATTTATAGCACTTATATCAAAATTATTAAATTCTGGGTATCTTAATTTAGCTCTCAAAATTTGCCTTCCGATTCTGCCAAAACCATTAATCCCTACTTTAATCATTGTGGTATCTCTCCATCGTTAACCTCTTTTACCATTACTATGGCGTCTTCTTTATCATAATATTCTTTTCTTTTATAAACTTCCTTAAACCCCATTTTTTTGTAAAAATTATATGCAGGTAAATTAGAAGCCCTAACTTCAAGAAAAATTCTTTTTATTCCCCTTTTCTTATAAAAATTTATCAATTCTTTAAGAAAGTAACTCCCTTTTCCTTTATGCTGAAATTCTTTTTTAATTCCTATTCTTAGTATTTCAACTTCTGGTTTTATCTCTCTAAGAATTATATATCCGACTATTTGATTTTTTTCCTTTAATAACCATATTTTTGAAAATTTATTTTCATATTCTTTTAATATCTGATAATTAGCCCAGGAAAAATTTCCAAATAAATCTTTTTCTAATTTATAAATTTGATTAAGATCCCTTTTTTTAGCTTCACAAATTACTGACATCTTTTTCAATATCCCTATAAGTTGTCACTATATCTATATTTATATTAAAATATCTATTTTTCAATCTTTCTACTAAAATTTCCACTATTGCAGGAGACCTATGTCTTCCACCAGTACAACCTATTCCTATGGTTAAAAGCCGCATATTTTCTTTAATATAAAGAGGTATTAACCAATACAAAAAGGATTCTAAGTATTCTATAAACTTTAAGGTATGAATAGAGTTTAATAGATATTCTTTTATTTTCTTTTCCCTCCCACTTAATAATTTAAACTCAGGAACAAAATAAGGATTAGGTAAAATCCTTGCATCAAATAAAAAGTTAGCTTCGTAAGGAATTCCATATTTATAACCAAAAGAAATAAAATGAATAATTAAGTCTTTGGTGTTTTCTCTTCTACTATATAATCTAAATATTTCATTTCTTAACTGATGTACATTAAAATGGGAAGTATCAAGAATTAAAGTGGCTAGTTCTTTTAAATCAAATAAAAGCTCTCTTTCTTTATTTATAGCTGATTCTAAACTTGAGATTTCTTCTTTTAATAAGGGGTGAGGTCTTCTTGTTTGATTAAATCTAGTTACGATTACTTCTGTACTTGCATCCAAAAAAAGAATCTCAAAAGGGTATTTTTCTTTTTTAAACCTTTCAAAAACTTCGGAATATTCTCTTAAAAAATATTTATCCCTTATATCTATTACTAAAGCTATTTTTTTATTTTCTAGACTTTCTTCTACTTCTTTAAGAAATTGAATAAGAAGTCTAATAGGAAAATTATCTATAGCCAAATATCCTAAATCTTCAAAAGCTTTTAAAGCTGTACTTTTACCTGATCCAGAAAGACCTGTTATTATAACTATATGCATTAGATTTAGGGTAATTCAGGAATAACAACCACAGATTTTTCTCCTTCTAAATAGATTAAGCAAATTCTTTCAAAGTCAGTATTATAAAAAAGCAAAAAATTGTCTTTATTTTTTTCAAACCATTCTAAAGCTTCTTGAGTGGTCATAGGAGTAACTTCTACAGTCCTAACAGAATATTTTTCTTCTAATTCAAAAGGAATGATTTCTGAAGTTCTTAATTTTTTAAACTCTTTCTTTCTTTCTTTAAACTTTTTTACTTGTTTTTCTAAACTTTCATATGCTAAATCAATAGCTTCATAAATATCAGAGGTCTCTTCTTTTGCAATTAGCTGTTCTCCATCACCATTTATAATTACCTCTACAATTTCTCTAAATTTTTCTCTTTTAAATAGTATTTGCACATTTACAGGACTATCAAAATATTTTTCAAATTTTCTAAATTTTCTTTCTGCATAATTTTTAATTGCTTCTGAAGATTCAATACCTTTAAAAGTAAAATTAAAATCAATCATTTATTAACCCCCTTCCTAATAAACTTTATTTTCTATAGATAATATTTTTTCTTTCTCTAATTGAGGGAATTTCCATTTCTTCTCTATATTTAGTAACTGTACGTCTTGCAATTTTTATTCCATATTTTTCCTTTAAAAGTTTGGCTATGTAATGATCACTAAAAGGCTTTGCTGGATTTTCACTTTCAATAATTTCTTTAATATAATCTTTTACAGCTTTAGCAGATAAATTTTCTCCTTTTAAACTTTTATATCCTGAAGAAAAAAAGAATTTTAATGGAATTATACCATTTGGAATTTGAACATACTTATGAGTTATGATTCTACTTATTGTAGATTCATGTAATTGAGTTTCTTCTGCAACATCTTTTAAAGTTAAAGGTCTTAAAAATTTTATTCCCTTCTCTAAAAAATCCCTTTGATGTTTTAAAATAATACTTCCAACTTTATAAAGATTGGAATATCTACTATCAAGAGCTTTTAAAAGATTCTCTGCTTCCTTTATTTTTCCTCTTAAAAATTGTGTATCTTTTGAATTTTGTTTTATTTCTTTCCTTTTTCTCCAAAAATCTTTATAATATTGATTAAATCTCAATACAAAAAAATTATCTTTTACTACTTGTATTTTCCATTCATTTTCATCTTTATAAAATATTAAGTCAGGCTCTATATACACTGGACTTTCATTAGAATAATTTCTTGCAGGATAAGGTTCTAATTGTTTAATTATTTCCAAGGAGCTTTCCAATTCTTCTAAGCCATAATTATAAAATTCATTCAAAAATTTTATCCCACGAGGAATTTCATTTAGATGTTTTTCTACTAAAATATAAGGAAGCATATCTTTCCCATAACCCAAAAATTCAAGCTGAGTAAGTAGACATTCTTTTAAATTTAAGGAAGCCACTCCAATAGGATCAAGAAATTTAATAATATTTCTTACTTTTTCAACTTTTTCTATGGATACTCCAAATTCTTTTGCAATTTCTTCTAATGAAACATTTAAATAACCTTTTTCATCTAAATTACCTACAATATACTTTGCTATCTCTTTTTCAAGTAAGGTAAGTTCTTTTAAATTTATTTGCCATAAAAGATAATCAGATAACTTTTCTTCAGATTTTAAAATTCTTTCCCAAGAAACAGTTTCTTCTTCCAAGAAAACTTCAAAAATATTAAAATTTTTTTCTACTAATTCTTCTTCAAAATTAATTTCTTCATTTAATTTAATATTTTCTTTATTACTTAAATGAAAAAACTCTTTTTCTGGAAGATCTTTATATTCTAATTCTAAGAAAGGATTTTTCTGAACTTCCTCTAATAAAAATTCATACAGTTCAACATTATTTAATTGTAACACCTTTAAAACAAGCTTAAGTTGAGGAGTCAGAATTAACTGAGGTGTCAATTTAAGTTGATTTTTCAATTCTATCATTTTAAGCCTTTAAAGGATAAACTTATCTCCTAAAAATTTTTCTTTTACCAACTTATTTTCTAGCAAAGCCTCTGGGCTACCCTCCCCTATAATCTTCCCTTCAGCTATTACATATCCTCTATCACATATTTTAAGAGCTTCCCTTACATTATGATCTGAAATTAAAATTCCTATTCCTTCATCTTTTAAATTTTTAAAAATCTTTTTAAGTTGAAAAACTCCAATAGGATCAATTCCTGCAAAAGGTTCATCTAAAAGAATATATTGAGGTTCAATTAATAAAGCCCTTACTATTTCAACTTTTCTTTTTTCCCCTCCAGATAAAGTATAAGCTTTTTGCGCTAAAATATCGTGTAAATTAAAAAGTTGAATATAATAGTCTAGCTTTTCTTTTAATCTTATCAAATTGTTTTTAACTCTTTCTAAAACTATCTCAAAATTTTCTTTTACTGTAAGTTTTCTGAAAACTGAAGACTCTTGAGGTAAATAAATAATTCCTCTTTTTGCTCTTTCAGCTACATCTAAGGAAGTAATCTTTTCCTGTTTTAAAAATATTTCTCCTTTATCTGGTTTTAAAAAACCTGCAATTATGAAAAAACTGGTAGTTTTACCTGCTCCATTAGGACCTAAAAGACCTATGATTTCTCCCTTCCCTATTTCTAAACATATCTCATTTACTACCACTTTATTTTTAAATATTTTTTTAATTTTCTCCACTTTAAGCATTATAAAATCCCTATTTATCTTATATAAACTGTTGCTCTTACCCTTCCCTGATCTTTTGCCAAAATTTCACCTCTATCTTCTTTGAAATATATAATTATTATATCTCCTTCTATTAAATTTTTTTCATGCCATACCTTAGGGATCTCTTCTAATATTAATTTTTCTTGATCTTTAAAATATACTGCCTTACCTGCATAAGCTTTCCATTTTCCTTTTTCTATAATTACCCTTCCTAAGGCTATTATTTTATTTATTTGCCTTTGTCCCTCTGGAGAGATCACATAATATACATACATCTTATCACACCAAATTTTAAAATTCTCTTTAGTTCCAAAAACCTTTCCTGTAAAAACAACCAATCCTTCACTGTCAAAAACTTCCATTTTGTCTGCACTAATATCTATCTGAGAACTCAAGCCCAAAGAAATATAAACAAAATTTAAAATAATCCAAATTTTTACTATTTTTATTAAATTTTTCGCCATCTTTAACTTTAAAATATAACCTAATTTTTAGGTTAAAACAAGATTATTTTAGTGAAAGTTTTTTAATGAGAAAAATAAAGAAAAAAATAATATTTAAATAAAAAAATAAAGGGGAGACATATAAATTGTCTCCCCTTAAAAAGGATTTAGATTTTTAAAGTCTTTAAAATTCGCCTCCTCCTGGTGGCATTGGAGGAGTTTTTTCATCTTTTTTAGGTTTCTCAGCTACCATAGCTTCTGTAGTAAGAAGAAGACTTGCAATAGAAGCTGCATTCTGTAAAGCACAACGACTTACTTTCTTGGGATCTATAATACCTGCATTTACAAGATCTTTAAATTCTCCTGTTTCTGCATCAAATCCCACTTTATCCTTCTCACTTTTTACTTTTTCTACAATGATAGAACCTTCATATCCTGCATTTAAAGCTATTTGACGTAGTGGAGCTTCTAAAGCTTTTTTAATAATTTCTACTCCATATTGTTCATCACCATCAAGTTTAAGGTTTTCTAAAACTGGCAAACATCTGATGTAAACTGTTCCACCTCCAGGAACAATCCCTTCTTCTACAGCAGCTTTAGTCGCATTAAGTGCATCTTCCACTCTGGCTTTCTTTTCCTTTAATTCAGTTTCAGTGGGTGCTCCTACATGTATCACAGCAACACCACCTACTAATTTAGCAAGTCTTTCTTGAAGTTTTTCACGATCATAATCAGAGGTAGTTTCTTCAATTTGAGCACGAATTTGCTTAATTCGTGCTTCTATATCTTCTTTTTTACCTGCTCCATCAATTATAGTAGTAGTTTCTTTAGTAACTACTATTCTTCTTGCTCTTCCAAGATCTGAAAGCTGAGTATTTTCAAGTTTCATTCCAAGCTCTTCAGAAACAAAAGTTCCTCCAGTCAAAATAGCAATATCTTGAAGCATAGCTTTTCTTCTTTCACCAAAACCAGGAGCTTTTACTGCACAACACTGGAGAACTCCTCTAAGTTTATTCACTACCAAAGTGGCTAAAGCCTCTCCTTCTACTTCCTCAGCAATAATTAAAATAGGTTTCCCTGCACGAGCAATCTGTTCAAGAAGAGGTAATAAATCTTTCATAGCACTTATTTTTTTATCATATACTAAAATATAAGGATCCTCTAAAACACACTCCATTTTTTCAGCATCAGTAACAAAATAAGGAGAAATATATCCCCTATCAAATTGCATACCCTCAACAATTTCTAAATAGGTCTCAAGCCCTTTAGATTCTTCAACTGTAATTACTCCCTCTTTACCTACTTTATCCATAGCATCAGCTATAAGATTACCAATAGCAAAATCATTATTAGCTGCAATAGCAGCAACTTGAGCTATTTCTTGACGAGATTTACAAGGTTGAGTAATTTTCTCCATTTCTTTTACTACTGCATCTACTGCTTTTTCAATTCCTCTTTTAATAGCCATAGGATTAATTCCAGCTGCTACCAATTTTAGTCCCTCTTTAAAAATGGCCTGAGCTAACACAGTAGCAGTTGTAGTACCATCTCCGGCAACATCACTCGTTTTGGAAGCAACTTCCTTTACCATTTGAGCTCCCATATTTTCAAATTTATCTTCAAGTTCAACTTCCTTAGCTACAGTTACACCATCTTTAGTAACTAAAGGAGAACCAAAAGATCTTTCCAAAATCACATTTCTGCCTTTAGGACCTAAAGTTACCTTTACAGCATCCGCTAACTTATTAACCCCAATTAAAATTTTATCTCTAGTATTAGACCCATAAATAATTTCCTTTGCAGCCATCTTCCTACCCCCCCTTCATTTATTTTTAATTTAATCTTCAATAATAGCTAAAACATCATCTTCTCTCATAATTAAATATTCCTCTCCCTTTATTTTAATTTCTGTTCCTGCATATTTACTAAAAAGAACTTTATCTCCTTCTTTCACAATCAAGGGTTGTTTTTGTCCATTGTCTAAAACTTTACCGTCTCCTATTGCTATAACTTTTCCCATAATAGGCTTTTCTTTTGCTGTATCAGGAATAATAATACCTGATTCAGTTCTCTGCTCTTCCTCAATACGCTGAACCAAAATTCGATCATACAAAGGTTTAACTTTCATATAGTCACCTCCTTTCTTAATTTTTAAATTTTTGAAAGACCTTTAATTTTTTAACCAAAAAATAATCATTTATTTTAAAAAGACAAGATACTTATTTTAAATTTTTAAAAACTGTAGAATTTTTTTTAAAAGATTTTCCTCAAAATCAGAAGTTTCCAGTATCAATAAAGGTGAACATTCTTCAGGATATTCAAATTTTTCTTTTTGAGAAAGATAAATATTCCATAAAGCATCAGAAAAGGTATTTTCTTTTTTCCTTTTTAAAATTCTTTCTTTTATTACTTCATCTTCAGCCTTACACCAAATCCAATAAAATTTAGCTCTTACATCCTTCAAACTATTTATAAGTAGATGCCTTAATTTTTTTTCTATAAAAGTAGCATCCAAAATCACATCTCTTCCATAGGAAAGTTCTTCAGAAGCTAACTCTATCAATTTTTTGTAAGTTTCCTTTGTAATATTAGGAGCATAAATTCCCTTTTCAAAAGGAGCATAATAATGTTTATAAGGATCTAAATTTAACAATCTTTTTCTTATTACATCTGATGCAAGATATACAGCTGGGATCTTTTTCAAAAGTTTTTGAGATAAAAAGGTTTTACCAGTGCCTGAAAGTCCAAAGAAGATTATTACTTTAGGAATTCCTCCTGCATAAAAATATGCTAAATCAAAATATTTCTGAGCAGATTCTAAAGCTTTTTTTCTTTCCTCTTCTGGTATTTGAGGGGAAACATAAGTAAAACATCCTATTTTACCTCTCACATATGCTCTATAACTTTTATAAAAATCAAGCAATTCAAAAATTTTAAAATCTTTACTCTTTTTTACATAATTTTTTATAAAATATTGAGACAAATTTCTAAACCGATGATAATCTAAATCCATAGCCAGAAAAGAAATGTCCGAACATACATCTCCACATCTAAATCTTTCATTAAACTCAATACAATCAAAGATATAAACCTTTTTGAGATCCTCAAAACAAATATTAGCTGAATAAAGATCTCCATGTCCTTCTCTTATAAAACCTTTATCAATCCTTTCTTTAAATAATTTCTCTTTTTCCTTAATAAAACGAAAATTAAAATCTATCAAATATTTATACTTTTCCTCTGTAAGAGCTAAACCTACAAATTCTTTAGTTTGTTCAAAATTTTCATTAATGTTATAAAAAATCACTTCCTTACTTCCATATATATTAACTTTTTCTCCTGTTTGTGCTTTTTGGTAAAAGGGAACTAAAGTATTTATAATCAAGTCTACATGTTTTTCTGTGAGTTTACCTTCTTGAAGAAGAAAATTCATCATTCCATTTTCAGGAAGTCTTTTCATTTTTACAGCATATTCTACTACTTCACCTTGACCTTCAAACTTAAAAATTTCTCTTTCTTTAGTCACAGGAACAACTCCTAAATAAATTTCTGGAGAAAGTCTTCTATTTAGTTCTACTTCTTTTTCACAAAAATATTTTCTTTTCTCTAAAGTAGAAAAATCAAGAAATCCTAAATTTATAGGTTTTTTTATTTTATATACTATATCATTAGTAATGAAAACATAAGAAATGTGAGTTTGTACAACTTTAAATTGAGAAATAGCGAAAGAAAAAGAATCTAAAGTAATAACCTTATCCCAAAAAATTCTCTCCATTTTCCACAAAAAATTTTAATATATTTTTAAAAAGTTCATATAACTTGACCAATATTTTATAATCCATTAAAATACAATTAAAAGCAAAAGGAGGTAATTTTATGGGATTTATATTACTTTTTTTAATTATACTTGTTTTACTATTTTTACAAGCTGCTATAAAGGTAGTAAACGAATATGAAAGAGCTGTAGTGTTAAGGTTGGGTAAATTTTTAGCTGTGAAAGGGCCAGGGTTAATTCTTCTTATTCCTGTAATTGACAGGATGAGAAAACTAGATCTAAGAGTTATTACTTTGGATGTGCCTCCTCAAGAAGTAATAACTAAAGATAATGTTTCTATAAGAGTTAGTGCAGTAGTTTATTATAGAGTAATTGATCCTGAAAAAGCTTTTTTACAAGTTGAGGATTATCATTATGCTACAAGTCAACTAGCTCAAACAACTTTAAGAAGTATTTGTGGTCAAGCAGAATTAGATGAAGTGTTAGCCGAAAGAGAAAAACTTAATCTTAGAATTCAAGAAATACTTGACACAGATACAGAACCTTGGGGGATAAAAGTTTCTAAAGTTGAGATAAAGGAAATTGATCTTCCAGAAGAAATGAAAAGAGCTATGGCAAAACAAGCAGAAGCAGAACGAGAAAGGAGAGCCAAAATAATAAATGCTGAGGGAGAATATCAAGCAGCTAAGAGACTTTTAGAAGCTGCCAATATTATGGCTCAAAGCCCCATCACCCTTCAGTTAAGATATTTACAAACTCTTACTGAAATTTCCAGTGAAAAAAATTCCACTATCCTTTTCCCTTTACCTATAGAAATTCTTAAAGCTGTATCTTCTCCCAAATGATTTTTATAAGAGGTTCTTTTACATTAATAAAGATTTTTTTCACAAATTGTATCATTCTTTTAATTTTTAATTTAATATAAGGAGGGGGTTATGGAAAGGGAAGTAATTAGACAATTTAGCCAAAAATATCCTGATGTTAAAGAATTATTTGAAAAACATCAAGCTTTAGAAAATGAAGTATCAAAAATTTCTCAAAAAATTTATTTAACTCCGGAAGAAGAATTAAAATTAAAACAATTAAAAAAAGAAAAACTATACATAAAAGAACAACTTTATAGACTCATTAAAAAATATGAAGGAATAGAGATAGATTAATAATACTACAAACTAAGGAGGGTTAATAAATTGGGAGAGAAAATGACCGGAGCTAAAATATTAGTAGAGATTCTTAAAAGAGAGGGAGTAGAAGTAATTTTTGGATATCCAGGAGGAGCTGTAATAGATATTTATGATGAACTTTACAAAACTCCTGAAATAAAACATGTTCTTGTAAGACATGAACAAGGAGCTGCGCATGCTGCTGATGGATATGCAAGATCTACAGGTAAAGTGGGTGTAGCACTAGTTACTTCAGGCCCAGGGTCTACTAATACTGTAACGGGAATCGCTACTGCTTACATGGATTCAATCCCTATAATAGTGCTTACTGGACAAGTTCCCACCAAACTTATTGGTAACGATGCTTTTCAAGAAGTGGATATTACTGGTATTACAAGACCTATTACTAAACACAATTTTTTAATAAAAAGTATAGAAAGTTTACCTAAAATTTTAAAATCAGCATTTTATATAGCTAAAACAGGAAGACCTGGTCCGGTATTAATAGATATTCCAAAAGATATTCAACAAGCAAAGGGAGAATTCTATTATCCTGAACAAATTCAATTAAGAAGCTATAATCCTATTTATGAACCACATATTAAACAAGTAGAAAAAGCTTATACTCTTTTAGAGGAAGCTGAAAGACCAGTTTTACTTTTAGGTGGAGGAGTTATTAATTCAGGTGCTTCAGAAGAAGCAACTAAATTAGCAGAACTTTTGAATTTACCTGTAACCATGACTCTTATGGGTTTAGGTTCTTTTCCTGGGGATCATGAACAATCTTTAGGTATGCTTGGGATGCACGGTACTTATTATGCTAATATGGCTATAGCTCATTGTGACGTACTTTTAGCTGTAGGTGCAAGATTTGATGACCGTGTTACAGGAAAAGTAGATGCCTTTGCCCCTGGAGCTAAAATAATTCATATTGATATAGACCCCTCTTCAATTCAAAAAAATGTAAAAGTTCATATCCCTATTGTTGGAGATTGTAAAAGGACTTTAACAAGGTTATTGGAGATTACCAAAAATGTAGGAAAACCTAAAAAATATTGGAAAGAGAGATTTAAAGAATGGTGGGAACAAATTGAAATATGGAAAAAAAGATATCCTCTTTCTTACAAAAATGATCCTAATTATATTAAACCTCAATTTGTAATAGAAAAATTATATGAATTAACTAAGGGAAAAGCTATTATTGCTACAGAAGTAGGACAAAATCAGATGTGGACTGCCCAATATTATAAATTTAAATATCCAAGAACTTTAATCACTTCTGGTGGGCTAGGAACTATGGGCTTTGGATTTCCTGCCTCCATAGGAGCTCAAATAGGTAATCCTGATAAATTAGTTATAGATATTGCAGGAGATGGGTCCATTCAAATGAATATTCAAGAATTGGCTACTGCTATGGAACAGAAATTACCTATAAAAATAGTAATCCTCAATAATGGATATTTAGGAATGGTAAGACAGTGGCAAGAATTATTTTATGGAAAAAGATATTCTTATGTAAAATTTCATGTATTACCTGATTTCGTAAAATTGGCAGAAGCTTATGGTGCTGTAGGTATGAAAATCAACAAACCTCAAGAAGTAGAGCCAGCGCTTAAAAAAATGTTAGAAATGAATACTTTGGTTATATTAGATATTCATATAGCACCAGAGGAAGATGTATTCCCTATGGTACCTGCAGGAAAGGCAACTACTGAAATGATTTTAGTATAAATGGGGAGGAAAAAGATGGAAGAAAAAAGACATACTCTATCAGTTTTAGTAGAAAATACTCCAGGTGCTTTAGCAAGAATCGCTGGACTCTTTAGTGGAAGAGGATTCAATATTGATAGTTTATGTGTAGCTGAAACTTTAGATCCTACTCTTTCTCATTTGACTTTAGTTACTCATGGAGATGAACAAATAATTGAACAAATTATAAAACAATTAAGAAGACTTATTGATGTATATAAAGTAGTTAATGTTACTGAAGAAAAAGAATATGTTGAAAGAGAAATGGCACTAATAAAAGTAAGAGCTGAAAAAGAGCATAGAGAAGAAATCTTTAGAATATGTGAAATTTTCAGATGCAAAATTGTTGATGTAAGTCCAAAAAATTACATTCTTGAGGTTACAGGAGATAAGGAAAAACTAGAAGCTGTTATAGAATTATTAAAACCTATAGGGATTAAAGAAATAGCAAGAACTGGAATTATAGCTATGAAAAGAGAGAAAAAAACCTCATAAAAGTTTTCTTTCTCTTGATTTTTTTCTTTTGTTAAGTTATAAATGTCTTTTATAATTTTTTCCAAAAACTAAGAAGGAGGCATATTTTATGTTTAAATTAGATATTGAGCAAGAGAATCTCTCTGAAAAAGAACTTGAATACTTAGAAAAAGCTTTCAAAAATTGTGCAAGAAGAATTATATTAGCTACTACTTTAGCAGGCAGTGGACACCCAGGAGGATCTCTTTCTTCTTTAAGTATGCTTTTAATAATTTATGGAATTGCCAAGATTGACCCTAAAAATCCAAGAGCTGAAGATAGGGATAGAGTAGTGATAAGTCAAGGACATATTAGTCCTGGTGTTTATAGTGTGCTATGTGAATATGGATTTTTTCCAGAAGAACCTTTTTTAATGGAATTTAGGCGAGCAAATTCAGCTTTTGCAGGTCATGTAGAACAAACAGTGCCTGGTATTGAATGGAATACAGGAAATTTAGGACAAGGACTTTCTGCTGCTTGCGGAATGGCAATGGCTATCAAATTAAAGGGATTTAAAAATAAAGTTTTTTGTTTAATGGGAGATGGAGAACAACAAAAAGGTCAAGTAATAGAGGCAAGACGTTGGGCTGTAAAGTTTGGCTTGAATAACTTGATAGTTTTAATAGATTATAATAAGCTTCAGATCGGAGGTAATATCGCTGAAGTAATGCCTCAAAGGATTAAAGAAGAAATTTTAGCTACTTCTTGGAATTTAATAGAAATAGATGGACATAACTTTTCGGAAATTTTTAAAGCTTTAAAAAGAGTTTTAAAGGGTAAAGTAGAAAATCCAAACAATCCTACTGCAATTTTAGCTCATACTGTAATGGGAAAAGGAATTTCTTTTATGGAAAATGACCCTAAATGGCATGGAATGGCTTTACCTGAAAATTTAGCTAAAGAAGCTCTTAAGGAACTAGGATTTGATCCTTCAGAATTAGATATTTTAAAAGAACGAAGAAAAAGTTGGAATGTATGCTTCCCTCATCAACCCCATGATCCATTAGTTGTAGAAATAGAAATTCCAGAACCTACGATTTATCCAAGTGAAATTAAAATTGATTGTAGAAGCGCCTATGGAAATAGTTTGCTAAAATTAGCAGAGAAAAATAACCTTCCCGGTAAACCTCCCAAAATTTTGGGTCTTACTTGCGATTTAGAAAGTTCTGTTAAAATGGGAGCTTTTAAAAAACATTCTCCTTATGCCTTCTTTGAATCAGGAATTCAAGAACATCATACTGCTTCTGTAGCTGGTGCTCTTTCAAAAGAGGGATTTTTAGTATTTTTTTCAACTTTTGGAGTTTTTGCCATTAACGAAGTGTATAACCAAATTAGAATAAACACTCTTAATAAAACTGCACTTAAAATCGTGTCTACACATTTAGGTGCCGATGTGGGAGAAGATGGACCTACTCATCATTGTATTGAATATCTTGGACTTTTATTTAATCTTTATGATTTTAATATCTATATTCCTGCAGATCCTAACCAAACAGATCATATAATAAGATACATTGCTCAAAAAGAGGGAAATATCTTTGTTGGTATGGGAAGGTCTAAAGTTCCAATAATAACTAAAGAAGATGGTACTCCTTATTTTGATGAAAATTACCAATTTATTCCTGGTAAAGCTGATTGGATAAGAAAGGGAACAAAAGGGGTTATCATTACTTATGGTACCATGTGCCAATACGCCCTTTCTGCATGGGAAATTTTAAAAACTAAAGAAATTGATATTACTTTATTAAATATAGCTTCTATAAAACCTTTACCTGAAGAAGATCTTTTAAAAGTATCTGAATTAAAAAATATATTAGTAGTTGAGGATCATTTAGTAGAAACTGGATTAGGAAATAAAATAGCTTGTTTTTTTGCCTTAAAAAATAAAAATGTAAAAATTAAACTTTTAGGATTAAAAAAGCCCCTTTCATCTGGGAATCCTAAAGAATTGTTTAAATTAGCAGGTTTAGATCCAGAAAGTATAGCCAAAAATATGGAAGAATTAATAAATGAATAAATCAAATGAAGAAAAAAAACAAGCTCTTGTAGAACATTTAATTGAATTAAGAAGTTGTTTAATTAAATCTTTTATAGGATGGACAATAGGAGCAATAATAGCTTATATATTTGCTGAACATATTATAAATTTTTTGCTACTCCCTCTTTATAAAATTATCCCAAAAGGAATTACTGTATTTTTTAGAACCTTTCCAGAAGTGTTTGCTGTTTATATAAAACTTTCTATTATTATGGGATTTATAATTTCAAGTCCTTATATTTTTTATCAAATATGGAGTTTTATTTCCCCTGGACTTTATCAACATGAGAAAAAATGGGTTAAAAGTGCTATTTTTTTAACCTGTTTTTCTTTTTTAATCGGGGATTTAATAGCCTATTTTCTTTTCCTTCCTTATATTTTAAAATTTTTTTATTCTTTTGGAGAAAAATTTTTAATTTTTAAACCTTTTTTAAAAGAATATATTTCTTTTGTTTTAAAAATTTTTATTCTTTTTGGAATTTTTTTTCAATTACCAGCTTTTTTATTTTTACTTTCCAAATTAGATTTGGTAAATTCAGCTCAATTAAAAAATTTCAGACCTTATGCTATTATTTTTTTCTTTTTTATAGCCGCTATAGTAACTTCTGGAAGTGATCCACTAAATCAAATTATTTTAGCTTTACCCTTGACACTTTTATATGAAGTAGGTATAATTTTGGTAAGATTTGGAGAGATCAAAAAATAGGAGGTTATGACAATGTTTCCTAATTTAGGTGGACAGGAATTATTCATTATTCTTTTTTTAGCTTTGCTCTTATTTGGAGCTAAGAGATTACCTGAAGTGGGAGCTGGCCTTGGCAAAGGAATTCGGTCTTTTAAAGAAGCTTTAAAAGGAGCTGAAATAAAGGAAGATCTGGAAAAATTAGAAAACAAAAAAACAGAATCATCTTCCTCAGAAGAAAAAGTTTCCTCTAAAAAAACATAAAAATTTAAGTGCAAGCTTTTATTCTTTCAGCAGGTAAAGGAACACGCCTTTATCCTTATACTAAAGTTCTTCCAAAACCTCTTTTTCCTATCCTTGGAAAACCAATTATCCAAATTATTTTAGATCAATTAAAAAACGCAGGATTTAAACTCATTGGGATTAATGTATTTCATCTTAAAAATAAACTATTAGAGTTTCTAAAAAAATATCAACAAAATAACCCACAAATAGAACTTAAAATTTTTGAGGAAAAAGAACTTTTAGGAACTGGTGGAGGTATTATAAATGCAAAGGAATTTTTTAAAACTTCAACATTAATAATTAATGCAGATATCCTTACTAATTTCAATTTTAAAAACTTTTTTTATCTTTGTTCTAAAACCTCAGATCCTATAAATATAGTATTATATAGAGGAAGTAATAATAATGTAATAATCAATCCTGGGTCAAATCTCGTAATATCTTTTAGAAAAAAAGATAAAAATTCTTTAACTTTTGCAGGTATTCAAATAATTAAGCCCGAGATTATTAAAAGCTTTCCTTATAAAAAGGACCTTATAGAAATATATGAAGAGCTAATAAATAAAGGTATTAAAATAACAGCTTATATAGAGAAGAATTCTTATTTTAAAGATATTGGAACGATCGAAAATTACTTAAAAGCTCATGAAAATATCCTTTTAAAGAAAATTCAAATTAAGGAAATTCCCTTTTTTGAAAAACCATTTATAATTAAATCTAAAAAGATAGGGAATAATGTAGTATTTAAGAACTGGGTATATATTGAAGAAGATACAGTAATAGAAAAAGATACTCAACTATCAAAGGTAATTACTTGGAAGGGAGCCTATATCAAATCAGGAAACTATGAAAATTGTCTTCTAATATGAAAAAAATATTTGAGCTTTTAAAATCTTCTTTCAAAATTAGCCCTTATAAAATAAAGGCTTTGAGAGGAGATGGTTCAAATCGTTCATTTTATAGACTTTATTTTAAAAATTATACTTTAATTCTTATACTTCCTCAACAAGGAGAATATGGATTAAACGAAGCAAAAGCTTATTATGAATTGGGAAATTTTTTTTATTTTCACAATATACCTGTACCTAAAATTAAGTTTTGGGATTCAGAAAAGGGAATTTTAATAGTAGAAGATCTTGGAAACAAAAAATTATGCATGGTTAAAAATTTTTTATCTTTTTACTATAAAATTTTAGAAATTTTAAGTAACCTTCAAAGATTAGTTCCAGGTTTCCCTATAGATAAAACCTTAGAAACCCCAATTTATAATTTTGAGTTTCTTTGGGAAAAGGAAATAAACTATTTTTTGGATTGGTATCTAAAAAAATATAAAAATATAAAATTACATACTAATTTAATACATGAAATTTTTTTATGGGCAAAAGAAAAAACTAATTTTTTGGATTTAGTAGTAATGCATAGAGATTTTCAAAGTAAAAATTTGATGATAAAAAATAATAAAATTTTTATAATAGATTTTCAAGGAGCAAGACTTGGTCCTCCATCTTATGATTTAGCTTCTCTTTTACATGATCCTTATATAAATCATTTTAAAAATTTTAAAGAAATCTTTAAATTAATAAACTATTATTTGACACTTACTAAATATCCTCCTGAAAAATTTTATAAAGAATTCCAATTTTTAAGTATCATTCGGTTAATGCAGGCTTTAGCTGCTTATTGTAAACTTTTTAATACAGGAAAATATTGGTTTAAAAAATATATACCTATTGCAGAAAAAAAACTTTTTAAATTAACAAAAATATTTTTCCCAGAAATTTATAAAATGATATTTAATTTTAAATAGAAAATGTTTACAATTTTAATAAGAAGGTTAAGAAATGAAGTGTCCTGGACAAGATTGGAGATATTGGAAAAAAGATGACATATTTGAGATCAGTTGTCCTTTTTGTGGAGAGAAAATAGAATTTTTTAAAGATGATACAGTTCGCAAATGTCCTCAATGTAAAAAAACTATTCCTAATCCAAAAATGGATTTTGGGTGTGCTGCGTATTGTAAATACGCTGAACTTTGCTTGGTAGAATTACCATCTGAATTTATTAGAGAAAAGGCAAATTTACTTAAAACTCAATTACTTACTATAATTGAAAAAATTTTAGCTCCAAATACTTATCAGGAACTGGAGAGAAAAGCAACTATTTTAGAAGAAAAACTAAAGGAGAAAGAAAAATCTCCCGGTCTTTTGATATTAACCTTTTACTTTTATTTTCTCACTCCTGAACAAAGGGAAGAAGTTCAAAAAAAGATGAATCTTCCTGAGAACTTGTGGGAGAATATTAAAATCGTCCTACGAGAGTTACCTTCAGGTCTTACTATAGAGGACTTAAAAAATAAATTATTAGGTAAAAAACTTTATTAAAAGTAAAAATAAAAAATTAACCAAAATTCTAAAAAAGATTATAGAAATTTATAAAGAACTTTGTCATGGATGTGAAAAACGTGTGCTTGCCTGCCAAAAAGGTACTATAGCTATTATTGGAGGAGTGCCTGCAGAAACATTAAAAATTGTAGAAAGGTAAGCAAATAAAATTGATGATGAGTCTGTAAAGGAAGATTTGAAACATTTCAAAGTGAAAGAGAAAATAAAAAGATTTTTTCTCTTCCCTCTCGTTTTCTATCGCTCCAGTTACAAGAATTTAACTCTATAAAATTGTAAAATGAAATTCTCAATATAATATTCTACTCTTTCACATTAATAGATCAAATAAACCAATTCCCGGTTTAACTCCTTTTTTATTTTTAAAATATTTTTTAAAAAAATTTTTATTCTTCTTCTTCTCTTTTAAAAGCTGTTTCTACTCCAATCCCCATACCAGGTATTCCATACATCACTGTACTTCCAGAAGAAAAATATTCAAGCCTACCTTCTCTTACTAATTCATTACAAAGATTTTTTAACTCACGAGGATTAATATCCGGTAGCTCCCTTTGAATATCCTTTATATTTAATTTACTTTTTCCACCTTTCTTTATTTTTTCTTCAATTGCTTTATAAACCTTATCTTTTAACTCCTCTTTTGTCATCCTCTATTCACCTCTTTTCATTATTTTTAAACTTCAATTAAACACTGTTCCAAAAAATGTCAAGTTCTTTTTTATTTTTTAATATAATATTCTTCTAATTTAGTTTTTACATGTTTAGTAAATTTAAACTGAGTAGTGGTTCTATAACTTACATAAGCCAATCTATAATCATCAATAGTTTTTTCAGTAAAAGGAATATCTGCCAATTCAAAAAATCTTTCCCATCCAATTCTTTTAATCCAAGTACCTATTCTTTCATATTTTTTAGCATATTTAGAATAAACTTCTAAAATATGTTTTACCCATTTAACAGTAGTAGGCCAACGCGGAGGTTCATTAGGAATTCCACTGAGAACTACTCTTGAAAATGCAGGAGGCGTAATTCTATTAGAAACTTTACCTCCTACCACAATAGTAATACAGTCTCCTTCACCATCAGCAAGAGGCATGGCAGGGCACATCGTATAACAATTACCACAGAACATACAACGTTCTACATTTACTCTAACAGTTTTCTTTTTCTTGCCATCAATTTCTACCGTGGCAGGCCTTATAGCACCTAAAGGACAAGAAGCAATAGCTAAAGGTATTTCACATACATGTTCTAACCTCTCATCTTCAACAAATGGTGGTTTTCTATGAATACCAACAATAGCAATATCAGAACAATGAACAGCCCCACACATATTTAAACAACATGCAAGAGCAAGTTTTGTTTTAGCAGGAAGTTTATGAGAGCCAAAATATTCAAAAAGTTCATCCATAAGTGCCTTTACTATACCAGAAGCATCAATAGCAGGAGTATGACAATGAATCCATCCCTGAGTATGAACAATATTACTTACTCCAGCTCCAGTTCCTCCTATGGGAAATTTATAAGAACCATTAGGATGTTTCCTATTTTTGAGATCTTCAAGAAGGCCTCTTAATTTTTCTTCAGAATCTACTACAAATTCCACATTATTTCTTGTAGTCCAGCGTACATATCCATCACAATATTTATCTGCTATCTCACATATTTCCCTTATATAATCAGTAGTTTCCAAACGTGGGGTTCCACATCTTACTACATAAATAGTATCACCTGTTTCAGAAACTCTTTTAATAACACCTGGTTGAATAATCACATGGGATTTCCATTTACCAAAGTTTTTTTGAACAATAGGTGGCATAAATTGCCAAAAATATGGTGGTCCAATATCTGTAATTCTATTTTCCATTGGTCTTTCAGGATTATACAACTTTTCTGCTAATGTGGGATCATAAGGTTTTTGATATATTGGATCAAGCTCCTTTAATTTTTCTAAACCCATGTTTCCCCTCCTTTTATTTAGTATTTGGATTTCTAATTTTTAAGCTGGGTGACGCTTTCTAAATTCAACAATATCTCTTGTCCAACCTCCAGGAACTTCTTCTTCTCTCCAGAAAATATATGGATCTACACGAGGCATTAATATATGTTGAGGTATAGGTTCAATACCCAGAACATCTATTAAATATCTATTTAATCCAATTCTTTGAATCAATTCACCTACTCTTTCACGCATTTTCCCAACTTCCATCCAGTGATCCCATATCTTATATACTAATTCCTTTATTTCATCATAAGGAGGCTCTGTTTTTATAAATGGTACAAGAACGGTTGAAAGTTGAGCACCTTCTAAGATAACAGATTTAGATCCTATTAATATACATACTCCAGTATCTGTACCAGGTTTTAAAGCTTCAGGCATTACAGCTATACAATGCATACACTTATTACATTCTTGATCATTAATATAAAGCTTTTGTTCTTTTTCATCCCAATACATACACTGAGTTGGACAAAAATCAATTACCTCTTTTTTTATATCAAAAGGACCCCAATCTCTATCAGAAAAGGCACCAGAATTAGGTGGAAGTTCTCCATTCACATAAGCTCTTACAGCTTCTTGATCTATTCTAATATTGTCTCTCCAAATTCCAATAAATGAAAGATCTGCTCTTGCAACCGCAGCTACACAATCAAGAGGACATCCTGAAAATTTAAGCTTAAATTTATATGGAAAAGCTGGACGATGAAGTTCATCCTGAAAAGCCATACTCAATTCATAATCCATTTCTTGAACATCATATAAACACCATTCACAAAGAGAATATCCCATACAACATGCAGGAGTTCTCATATTAGAACCAGAACCACCAAGATCCCAATTTAATTGATGAGTTAAATCAAAGAAAATAGGTTCAAGTTGTTCAGTAACTGTCCCTAAAAGAATTATATCCCCTGTAGAACCATGAAAATTAACAATTCCACTTCCCCGATGATCCCACATATCACATAGTTTTCTTAAAGCAGAAGTATGATACCATTTTGCACCTGTTTGATGAACACGAAGAGTATGAAAAGCCCAAATTGCCGGAAATTTTTCCTGTTGATCACAATAACGTCCAATTACCCCACCTCCGTATCCAAAAACTCCAACAATTCCTCCGTGTTTCCAGTGAGTCTCTTTATGAATATAAGACAATTCAAGTAGCCCCATAATATCAAAACAAGCTTGTTTTTTATGTTTCTCAGCATAAGTATAAATATCATCTACAAAACTTGGCCAGGGACCCTTTTTTAATTCATCAACCATTGGCGTATCATGTTTTTTAATCTCACTCATAATAACCTCCTCCTATTTTTATTAACATTTTATTTTATAGATTTTATCTTTTAAGTCAAGAATTAAAAAAAATAAATATACTAAAAATTTTTTTAAAAATTTTGATTTTTAATTTTTTTTCTCTTTTTTTGATGTTTTTTAAAAAAATATAAAAATATATGGAAACATTTTAAAATTTTTATATTAAATATATTAATATTGGATTTTTTTATAAATGAGGTAAATTTTTAAATATGGATATACAGATCCGAACGATTAAAGGTATCATTAAAACAAATCTTTCTAATTTAGAAATCATAAAACAAACAATTGAAGAATTAGAAAAGAAATTACCACAACCTTATTTAATTTTAGAATTAGTTTTAGATACTCTCCAAAATAAAGACTTATCAAAAGAGGTAGAAATTTTTCTTTTGGAAAAAGCAGTTTTTTTATATGAAAAACTTTATGAATTTACTAAAGCTTTGGAACTTTACAAAAGGCTCTTTTTAATCTCTTCTTCTCCTAAATATTTAGAAAAGATTGAAAAATTAAAAATTTTAAAAATCTTTGAAAGATTAAAAAATGCTCTTAAAAAATTTCAGATTTCTTTAGATGAGCTTCTTAATATTTATTATCAATCTTTAGAAACTGGTAAAAGTATAGAGATGATCCTAATAGAAAAATTGAAAATTCCTAAAACTGAAATTTTAGAGTCTATAAAAAATTTTTATGAAATCCCTGTTTTTGAGATCAAAGATTTCAAAAACTTTAAAAAAATTCCTCAAGTTTTAAATATTAAAAAACAATTTTTCTTAGAAACATTATGTATTCCTTTCCAATCTCAAAAAACTATTTATCTTGTTTGTTATAATCCTGAAGAGAAAGAAATTATTGAGAAAGTCAAAAGAATCTTACAAATACCTTCTACAGATGTTCAAATAGCTTTTTCCATAAAAGAAGATTTAATAGAAATTATAGAAAAATATTATACTTCCTCACCTCTTTCTGAGATTGAATTTGAATTAGAACCTGTTGAGGAGATTGAGGAAGAAGCCCTTATTGACAGTACCATTGTTCAGTTAGTAAATTTCATTATTGAAGAAGCTTACAGAATGAGAGCTTCAGATATTCATTGGGAAAGTGTAGTAGGCAAAAAGGGATTACAAGTAAGATTAAGAGTTGATGGTGAATGTTTTTTTTATACCAATATTCCTGAAAGTCAGAAAAGACCAGTTATTTCACGTATCAAAATTATGGCCAATTTAGATATAGCAGAAAAAAGACTCCCTCAAGATGGAAAAATTAAATTTAGAACCAAAGATGGAAAAACTTTTGAAATAAGAGTAGCTACAATACCTACTATAGAAAATAACGAAGATGTAGTAATGAGAATTCTTGGGGGGATTGAATTTAGAAGTCTGGAAGAATTACATTTATCTGAAGAAAATTATGAAAAATTTAAAAAAATATTAGATTATCCTTATGGTTTGATTCTAGTAGTTGGCCCAACAGGTTCTGGTAAAACCACTACTTTGCATGCAGCATTAAAATATTTAAACAGCCCTAATAAAAAAATATGGACTGCTGAAGACCCTGTAGAAATAGTTCAAGAAGGATTAAGGCAAGTTCAAGTAAATCCAAAAATAGGATTAACTTTTGCAAGAGTCTTTAGGTCTTTTTTAAGAGCTGATCCAGATATTATCATGATTGGCGAAACAAGAGATCAAGAAACTGCTCATACTTTAATAGAAGCATCTTTAACAGGACATTTAGTATTAACCACTCTTCATACCAACAGTGCTCCTGAAACAGTAACGCGGCTTTTAAATATGGGTATTGATCCCTATAATTTTGCTGATGCTCTTCTTGGAGTGTTAGCTCAAAGATTAGCTAAAAGACTTTGTACTAAGTGTAAAAAACCTTATAAACCTTCAAAAGAAGAAGTTGAAAGAATAAAACGAGAATATGGATATCACCCTTTAAAACCTTTAAATGAAAAATTAATAGAAACAGCAACTTTTTTTGAACCAGTAGGCTGTTCCCAATGTAATTATACAGGGTTTAAAGGAAGATTTGCTATTCATGAATTATTAATTCCAGATGATGAAATCAAAACACTAGTAATAAAAAATGCACCTGCTAATGAAATACGTAATTTAGCTATGCAAAAAGGTTTTCTTACTTTGAAACAAGATGGTATCATTAAGGTACTAAAAGGAGAAACTACTTTAAAACAAATTTTAGCAGTAACAGTAAGATAATTTTCTTTAATTAAAAAATGGATTCTGTAGTAACTAAAAAAATCCTTAAATTTAAAGATAATCAAATTTCGTGGGTAGAAGATATTATAGCTAAAGAGATTAAAATAAAAATTTTTGTAAACGAAGAGGAAATAATTTCTCTTTCTGCTACTCCTCTTCATATTAAAGAATTAGTAACAGGATTTTTTTTAACTGAAAATATAATAAAAGGAAATTGGTGCCCTTACGAAATGGAAATTATTGAAGATAAAGATGAAGTTAAGGTTAAAATGTATTCAAATGGTTATTTAGATCTTAGTGAAAAAATCTTAACTTCAGGATGTATGGCTTCTTATAGTTTTTTAAAAACTATTCCTCCAAAATATGAGGATAATTTTAAAATCAGTGCTGAAAGAATTCTTAATCTTTTTAGAGAATTTCAAAAAAAATCAGAGTTATACAAAACTACAGGATGTATTCATTATTGTGGTCTTGCTGATAAAGAAGAAATTATCTTTTTAGCTGAAGATATAGGAAGACATAATGCAGTTGATAAAGTTATTGGTTATGCTTTTTTAAACAAAATTGCTTTGGAAAATAAAATAATTCTTGTAAGTGGGAGAATCTCTTTTGAAATGGTATTAAAGGTGGGAAATTTCAAAGTACCTATTATAGTTAGTAGAACAGCCCCTACTTCTTTAGCTATTGAATTAGCAGAAAAAATCGGATTGACACTCATTGGATTTCTTAGAGGAAATAGATTTAATATCTATACTTATTCTTATAGAATAGTTGTTTAAAATGGGTATTTCTTTAGGTTTTTTTGGAGCTTCTCAAGGAGTAACAGGAAGTTGTTTTTTATTAGACATTAAAGGAACAAAAGTTTTAATAGATTGTGGTTTATTTCAAGGCTTGGAAAATTCAAAAAATTATGACAAACTTCCCTTTAATCCAAAAGAAATTCATTACTTAATTTTAACCCATGCTCACATTGATCATTGTGGAAGGCTTCCTATTTTAATAAAAGAAGGATTTCAAGGAAAAATTATTTCTACCAAACCTACATCACAAATAGCAAAGATTATGCTTCTTGATGCAGCTAAAGTAATGAGAGAACATTATAAAACCCTTTACCGAAAATCTTTAAGAAAAGGCTTAAATTTCCCTCCACAACCTCTGTATGATGAATATGAGGTAATAAAAAGTTTCGACTATTTTAAAATATTTATAGGATATAATAAACCTTTTATTTTAGAAAATAATATAAAAATTACTTTTAAGGATGCTGGACATATTCTTGGTTCTGCTTTTGTGGAAATAGAAGATCTTGAAACTTCAACTAAAATAACTTTTTCTGGGGATTTAGGAAATAAAAATAAGCCTATAATAAGAGATTTTTCCTATCCTGATCCTACCAATTTTTTAATAATTGAAACAACTTATGCTGACAGGAACCATAAATCTTTTGAAGAATCCAAAAAGGAACTTTTAGAAGCTATTTTAGAAACATTTAAAGATGGGGGGAATGTTCTTATTCCTACTTTTGCATTGGAAAGAGCTCAAGAAATTTTATATGTATTACGTGAATTTT
The DNA here is from genome assembly GCA_938091335.1 of uncultured Thermodesulfobacterium sp. Classification (GTDB taxonomy): domain Bacteria; phylum Desulfobacterota; class Thermodesulfobacteria; order Thermodesulfobacteriales; family Thermodesulfobacteriaceae; genus Thermodesulfobacterium. Next base: position 15,516 of record CALLJG010000006.1, on the reverse strand, counting down.
ATGAAGATGGCATTTTACCAACTTGTCAAGTATTTTTAGATAGTCCTTTAGCTATTAAAGCTACTAAAATTTTTAAGGATAACCCAGAGTTTTATGATGAAGAAACTCTTAAAAAAATACTTAGTAAAAATGATCCCTTTGACTTTCCCTATCTTGTTTTAACTGAAGATATAGAAGAATCAAAAAATATAAATAATATTAAGTCTGGAGCTATAATAATAGCAGGTAATGGAACTTTAACCGGAGGAAGAATCCTTCATCATTTAAAAAATAATTTATGGAGAAAAGAATGTAGTCTTGTTTTTGTAGGTTACCAACCAAAAGGAACTTTAGGAAGAAATATTATTGATGGGGATAAAAAAATACATCTATTTGGAGAAGAAATTCACATTAAATCAAAAATTTATACTATTAATGGATTTTCTTCCCATGCTGGTCAAAATGAATTAATTGATTGGATTTCTCATTTAGATAAGGTAAAAAAATTATTTTTAGTTCATGGAGAAATTGAAAAAATGAAAATTTTCAAGGAACTCCTTTTAAAAGGATATAAAGAAAAATTCGAAGAAATATACATTCCTTCTTTAGGTGAGTATATAAATCTTTTATAAGTATTCTATTTTGTTTAACTTACCTATCAAACTACCAAAAATAGGTAATCTTCCTTTAAGTTCTAAAGGAAATCTTTCTTTTTCTAAAAGAATCATTTCTACTTCCGAAGATCTTTTAAGTAATTCACTTTTTTCAGGCAGATATACATTCACTTTCAAACAAGTTTTTTGATCTTCTAAAAAGTTACATTTTAATTTCTTCTCAAAATTAAGTTTTACATATTCTCTACTTTTTTTTACATAAATGGGAATCTCTTTTTTAGGGAAACTCCAATAATCTATAAAAAAGGAAGTGAGAAAGGAGGAAAGTTCATCATATATTGGAAACTCTATATATATCTCCTCAGGAGCTTTGGAAGTTGGGAGAAGCTTTTGTATAATTATTTTGTTAGATGCTTTTTTAAAATAAAGTATTCTTTTTCTTTTTTTATTTTTTTCTTCAGAATATATTATACTCATCTCAGGATAACCCTCTTTATCGATCCAAGTTTCCCATTTAGCATAAAATGGAAACAATGAACTAGCAATTCCTAAGCTATAAGCAATAGCTACATATTTATTTGAAAGAATATATATTTGTGATTCTCCTACCTTAAAAGGACCCCAATAGATATCATAAAAAAGTTTAATTTCTCTTCCTTCACTAACTCTTCCTAATACTAATAAAACAATAAATAAAATACAAAGCTTGATTTTAAACATTTTAGTCAAATTTTTTAGAGTTTTATTCTTATTCTAAAATTATTTATAATAAAAGTAAAGATTGAAAATTAAAAATTTTAGAATATATTAATAAAACCTTTAATTAAGGAGGAATTGAGATGTCAAAAATTTGTGAAATATGTGGAAAAAGGCCTCAAGCAGGAAATAAAGTGAGTCACTCTGGCAAAAAATCTACAAGATGGTGGTATCCTAATATTCAAAAAGTTAGAATAAAATTACCTAATGGAAAAGTTAAAAAATTTAAGATTTGTACTGGATGTTTAAAAGCTGGAAAAATTCAAAAAGCTGTAAGTTAACCAAATTTCCTTTCTACTCTTAAAACACCTTCTACTTTAAAAATATTGGAAATAATTTTTTCTAAATGATTTTTATCACTTACTTCTATATAAAATTCAAAATAGGCCTTTTTATCAGAAGTAGTTCTTACCTCCGCTTTTAGGATATTACTTTCTGCAGTAGCAATAGCAGAGGAAATATTAGCTAAAAGACCCTTCCTATCTATACAAACCACAAATAAATGAACTGGATAAATTTTATTATTATAAATTCCCCAATGTACCTCAATAAATCTTTCCATATCTAAATCTTTTAAATTAGGGCAGTCTGTTCTATGAACAGATATCCCTTTACCTCTGGTGATATAACCTACAATTTCATCTCCAGGAATAGGTTTACAACATTGAGCTAAATGGAAAAGAATGTCTTTAGTACCATCAACTACAATTATATCCTTAGGTGATTCATAAACTTTAATTTCTTCTAAAGTAGGTTTGTAAGTTTCTAAAAACTTTTCTTCTTCTATAGAAAGTAATCCTGTTTTTTCTCCAAAAATTTTAACTATATACTTAGCTGAGATTTTACCACTTCCCAAATTATAAAAGAGTTCCTCTAAACTTTTGACTTTAAAAATTTCCATTAATTCTGAATTATTTTCAGTTTCTTGAATAAAAAAATTTATAGAACTTTTATATTTTTTAAGCTCTTTATATAATAATTCTTTTCCTAAGTTAATCAGTTTCTCTTTTTCCTCCTTCTTAAACCAGTTTTTTATTCTACTCTTAGCTCTTGCAGTAACAACAATTTTCAACCAATCTCTACTTGGCTTTTGAGAAGGCGAAGTCTCTATTTTCACTATATCTCCAGTTTGAAGTTTATAATCCAGAGAAACTAATTTTTCATTTACAAAGGCTCTTACACATTTATTTCCTACTTCAGTATGAATAGCATAAGCAAAATCAAGAGGGGTTGCTCCTATAGGAAGTGTAATTACATCCCCTTTTGGAGTAAATACATATATTTCATCAGGAAAAAGATCTAATTTTAAAGATTCTAAAAATTCTCTTGGATGTTTAAGTTCTCTTTGTAATTCAATCAATTTATTAAGCCATTCTAAATATTTATAATGTTCATACTTATGAGGGAAAAAGCCTTCTTTATAAAGAAAATGAGCAGCTATTCCTTCATTAGCAATTTTATCCATATATTCTGTCCTGATTTGTATTTCAATTTTTTTACTTTCTGGTCCAAGTACTGTAGTATGAAGACTTTGGTACATGTTAGGCTTAGGAAGATTTATATAATCTTTTATCCTACCAGGAACCGGTGTCCATAGTGCATGAACTAAACCAAGAGTTTTATAGCACTCTTCCACAGTATTCACTATTATTCTAAATCCAATCAAATCATAAATTTGATCTAGCTCATCAATAGTGAGATTATATTTTTCAAGTTTTTTATATACACTATAAAGGTGTTTAACCCTTCCTAAGACCTTGCCTTTTATATTATTTTTTTCTAATAATTCTTCTAATTGACTTCTAATTTTTTCTATATATTCTTTAGCAGCTGCAACCCTTCTATTAACCTCTTCTTTTAATTTTTCATATTCTTTTGGATATAAATGTTTAAAAGCTAAGTCTTCTAATTCACATTTAACCCAATCTATACCTAGTCTCCCAGCAAGAGGAGCATAAATTTCTAAAGTTTCTTTAGCAATAAGTTCTCTTTTATATTTAGGCTGGAACTCTAAGGTTCTCATATTGTGTAATCTATCTGCTAACTTTACTAAAATTACTCTTAAATCCTTTGACATGGCAAGAATTATTTTTCTTAAAGTTTCAGCTTGAGTAGTTATTTTATCTACTGAACCTGGAAGACTTTTAAGTTTTGTTACTCCATCTACAATAAAAGCTACTTCTTCCCCAAATTCTTTTTTTATTTCTTCTAAATCTATTTGCGAATCCTCTACCACATCATGAAGTAAACCAGCAGCTATAGTAGGGAGATCAAGTTTCATTTTGGTTAAAAGAAAAGCTACTTCTAAAGGGTGAGATAAAAATGGTTCTCCTGATTTTCTTATTTGACCTTTATGTAAATAAGCAGCCCATTCATAAGCTTTTTCTACTAAATGAGTGTTACAACCAGGCAAATAACTTTGTATTTCATCTAAAATTTTACTTAAAGTACTCATCTTAATAAATTTAAGCTCTATTTAATTTTTTTACAAGAAATAGGAATTATATTAGATTTAAAATACTTCGTTTAATATATTCAATACTGAGCCCATATTTTTCTCTTAAAGTATAAAGATCTCCATGCTCAATAAATTTATCAGGAAGTCCTATTCTTTTCACAACTGCAGAAACTTGATTATCCATTAATAACTCACAAATAGATCCTCCAAAACCTCCTATTAAAGTATTTTCTTCTATAGTAATGACCTTTCCAGTTTTTTTAGCAAACTCCACAATCAATTTTTCATCTAAAGGTTTGACAAATCTGGCATTAATTACAGCTACTGAAACACCTTGTTTTTCAAGTTCTTCTGCAACTTTAAGAGCTTTGTATACTATATTTCCAATCCCTATGACTGTTATATCTTTTCCATCTTTTAGTAATTCTGCTTTACCCAAAGGTATTTCTTTAAGTTCCCAATCTAAAGGAACTCCCTCTCCTAAACTTCTGGGATATCTAATAGCCACTGGACCAGGATATTTTAATGCACTATAAAGCATATGTTGAAATTCATTTTCGTCTTTAGGTGACATTATTGTTATATAAGGAACAATTCTTAAATAAGAAAGGTCAAAACTCCCATGATGGGTAGGCCCATCTTCTCCTACTAAACCAGCTCTATCAATCGCAAAAATTACCTTAATTTTATTTAAAGCTACATCATGAATTATCTGATCAAATGCTCTTTGTAAAAAGGTGGAATAAATAGCACATACAGGAATAAAGCCTTCGAGAGCTAAACCTACTGCAAAGGTTACTGCATGTTGTTCACATATTCCTACATCGAAAAATCTCTCAGGATATCTTTCTGAAAAAGCTTTTAATCCTGTTCCGAGTCTCATTGCTGCAGTTATTGCTATAAGCTTAGGCTCTATTTCTGCCAATTTAAGAATAGTTTTTTCAAATACCTCTGTATAAGTTAAAGGCGTAGAAGATGACTTTAATACTTTTCCTGTAGAAATTTCAAAAGAACCTACTCCATGAAAAGCTTCTGAATCTTTTTCTGCATAAGGATATCCTTTTCCTTTTTTAGTAATTACATGAACTAGGATTGGTCCTTCCATATTTTTTATATTATTAAAAATTTCAATAAGAGTTTCTAAATCGTGACCATTAAGAGGTCCAATATATTCAAAATTAAGTGCAGTAAATAGGGCTCCTGGAGTAACTATTAGTTTAAAGAACTCTTCTCCTTTTTTTAAAAAGTTAATAAAACTCTCACCCCCTGGAAATTTATGAGCTATTTTTTCAATTTCTCTTTTAATAAATCTTGCTAAATTTCCTGTTAATCTTTTTGATACAAAAGAAGAAAGGGCTCCTACACTAGGAGAAATACACATTTCATTATCATTTAAAAGAACCACTAAATTTTCTTTTTGGAACCCAGCATTATTTAATGCTTCAAAAGCAAGTCCTGCAGTAATGGACCCATCTCCGATCACTGCAATAACTTTGTGTTTCTCTTTTTTTAATCTTAAGGCAGTTGCAATTCCAAGCCCTACAGAAATAGAAGTACTACTATGACCTGTATCTATAATATCATGAGGACTTTCTTCTCTTTTAGGAAATCCTGCAAGTCCTCCATATTTTCTTAAAGTCACGAATTGATCTCTTCTACCTGTAATAATTTTATGAGTATAACATTGATGACCCACATCCCAGATTATCTTATCTTTAGGGGAATTAAACACATAATGAAGAGCAAGTGTCAATTCAACTACTCCTAAGTTGGGAGCTAAATGACCTCCATTTTTAGAAACTACATCAATGATATATCTTCTTATTTCTTCAGCTAAGACCTTTAAATGAGGAATTTTTAATTTTTTAAGATCTTCTGGAGAATTTATAGTTTTTAGAAATTTCATAATTAATAAACTCTATTAAGCAAAAATTCAGCTATACTTTTTAAAGGAATCCCTTTTTCTTTAAAGGAAGTTAAAGCTAAAATAGCCTTTTCTGTATATTTTTTTGCTAATTCTTTGGTTTTTTCAATTCCTATAAGCTTAGGATAAGTTAATTTTTGTTTTTTTATATCAGAAAAAGTTTTTTTACCTAATTCTTTTTCATCTCCCAAAATATCTAAAAGATCATCTATTATTTGAAAAGCATACCCCAAATTTTTCCCATAAAAAGATAATGCCTTTAATTCTTTGAAGGTTCCTCCACCAAGTAAAGCTCCGCTTACAACAGAAGCTTCAATTAATTTAGTAGTTTTATTTAGATGTATCCACTTTATTACTTTAAGTGAACCCTTTTTACCTTCCATAAGAAGATCCACCATTTGACCTCCTACCATTCCTTCAAATCCTATAACTTTAGAAATAAAATGAATTGCCTTTAAAAGCCTAGTTTTTTTTATGTTTTTTACTAACTCTGGATGAGTAAAAAAATAAAAAGCTAATGCTTGAAGACCATCTCCTGCTAATATAGCAGTTGCTTCATCAAAAGCTTTATGACATGAAGGTTTACCTCTTCTAAAATCATCATCATCCATACAGGGAAGATCATCATGAATTAGAGAATAAGTATGAATACATTCTATTCCTGCAGCAAATAAAAGGATTTTTTCCCATTCTCCTCCTACAACTTCACATCCAGCTAAACATAAAATCGGCCTTATTCTTTTACCACCAGCAAAAACACTATACTTACCAGCAGAAATAACTCTTTTTGCATAGTTTTTTTCAGAAGGAAAATATCTTTCTAATGTTTTTTCTATTTTTTGCGCTCTTTCTTTTAAATAAGATTTTAGATCGAATTTATTTGGAACCATTTTTTAATATTTCATATGCTTTTTCAAGGCTTTCTAATTTAAATCCTTCTTTTTCTCTCAAAATTACTTCAACTCTTGTTCTGGCATTTTTTAACTTTTCTTCACAAAAACGAATTAGCTTTAATCCCTCTTCATATAAATAAATAGCTTCTTCTAAATCAAGATCTTTATTTTCAAGTTGTTTTAAAATTTGTTCAATTTTTTTTAAAGCTTCTTCAAATCGTAAATCTTCATATTTTTCCATTTATTCCTCCACTTCTTTTACTTCTACTAAAAGTTTACCCTTGTATAATTGAATTTCCAAAAATTTTCCTTTTTTTACTTCTTTTGCTTCTTTTACAATCTTACCTTCCGGATAAAATTTTACTATACTATATCCTCTTTTTAGTACATTTAAAGGAGAAAGGGTATTTAAAAGTTGAAATAAATTTTGAATTCTTTTTTCTTTTTTTTCAAGAAAGCCATTAATTACATATGAAAACTTATTTTTTAAAAACTTAAGCTTTTCTTCATTAATTTTAATTTTTTCTTGTGGATGTCTTTTTCTTAAAAGATTTTTTATTTCTAATATTCTTTTTTCTTCAAAAGAAAGGCGTTTTTCTATTTCTAAAAGGATTTTGTGAAAAAGTTCTTTTAACCTTTTTTCAATTAAATAAATTTTTTTAGAGGGACTTTTGTCCTCAAGTAAAATCTTACTTTCATAAATTTTTCTCTCTCTTGTAGATATTATGGTTTCTAATAACTGATTGTATTTTTTTCTATAAAGCTTTAATTTATCAAAAATTTTTTCTTTATTTGGAATAATTTCTTCTACAGCAGCTGAAGGGGTAGCACATCTTTTATCAGCTATTAAATCACAAATAGTATGATCTATTTCGTGACCTACTGCAGAAACTACTGGAATTTTAGAATCTCTTATTCCAAAAATTATCTCTTCTGTATAAAATGGAGCAAGATCTTCAAAGGCACCACCTCCACGAGTAATAACAATTATTTCTACGTCTTTAAAATAGGTATTTATGTCTTTTATAGCCTGGACTATTTCTTTTTCTGCACCCTCTCCTTGAACTCTTACTGGATAGATAAGTATTTCTATATCCCATCTATTATGAGAAATTTTTAAAAAGTCTTGTAAAGCTGCTCCAAAAAGGGAGGTAATAAGTGCAATTTTGTGAGGATAAAAGGGGATTTCTTTTTTTCTTTTAGGATCAAAAAAATCTTTATATTTTTTTATAAGTTCTTCTTTTTTTAAAATAAGTATTCCTTTTCCTAATGGTTCAATTCTTCTTACAATAAAATAACATTCGCCTGAACGAGGATAAAAATTAAGTTTACCTAAACATAAAACTTTAAGTCCATCTCTAAGGTAAGGTGTAATCGCAATATCTCTCTGGGAGCTAAAAATTAAGGCTTTAATAGAAGCCTCTTCTTCTATTAAACTAAAATAAATATTTCCATTAGTACTATATCTTAGATTAGCAATTTCTCCTTCTATCCATAATATAGGAAAGTTCTTTTCTATAATATTTTTTAAATCTTCAGTAACTTCTTTAACTGTATAATATAATTTTTCTTTTTCTGGATAAAATAAAGAAAGCTTTTCCAGTTCCTTCATAATTATATAATTTATCACAATTATAATTATTTACTACATAAAAAGATTAATCTTGACCTCAGGTGTATAGTTTTATAAAATAACTTTATGGAAAAGGAAAGATTAGTACCTGATACAAGCATTTTTACTAATCCTGACATTTATATCCAATTTGGCAAAACTCCTTCTGATGCTTTTAATAATTTTCTTTTGATGGTGGCGGAACTTGAGGGAGAAATTGCTGTGTATATTCCCACTTCAGTTTTTGAAGAATTAAAAAGAATGTTAGTTAGTCTAAAGTTAACTCCTAAAGCTCGCTCTGTACTCAAGGTAAAATCTCCCAAAAAATATGAACTTTACATACCTGCTTTTTTAATGTATGAATTTATTGAAGAAATTCGTAATAGGATCAATAAAGGATTAAGAATTGCTGAAGAAGCAGTTAAAGCTTCTACTTATAAAAAACCTGAAGAAGTTTTAAAATTCTTAAGAAGAAGGTATAGAGAAGCATTAAGAGAAGGAATTGTAGATAGCAAAGAAGATCTAGAAATAATACTTCTTGCTTTAGAAATTGATGCTTTGGTCCTTTCTGCTGACAAAGGGGTTTTAAATATGGCTGATAAATTAGGATTAAGATATTTAGAACCTAAAGATATAAAAGATACTTTGGAAGGTTTTAAGGTTTGGTAAATTTAATGTCTTTAAACATAATCTCTTGTAATATAATCTCTGCCAAATCTTTAACTAAAAGCTTTAATGCTTCTTCTCTCCCAGGATCAATAAGATCCTTTGTAATGGTTGGAATACGATAAATTTCATATCTATTTAAAGTTTCTTCTAAGATAATTTCATTTCTTTCTTTATTTATAAGCTTATATTTACCTTCAAAACTAATCTTTCTCTCTTTGGTTTGTATAAAAGTTTCATAAGCTACAGGTTCTAAATACACTTTAATTATCTCACCTTTCAAAATAAGATCTGCTTTATTTTCATCATATACAGGAATAAAAAATTTACCTTGTGCTAATTTATATCTTAATTCATAGGCAAGCATTTCTCCCAGTCTACTTTCTGAAGTAAAATTTCTCCAAGGAGCAATATAAATAGTTTTCTGCTCAGATTTAAGATAAAATTGATACCCGCAGGAGATTAACCCTATACTAAGCCACAACGAAATTAATAAGTTTCTTAGGAACATATATTACCTTTTTCAGTGTTTTACTTTCTAGATATTTTAAAACTTTAGAACGACTTTTAGCTATTTCTACAATTTCTTCTTGGGTAAGTGTAATAGGAATCTCAATTTGATCTCTTAATTTTCCATTTACTTGAATAACTAAAATAAAAGTATCTTCCTTTAAAAGATTTGGTTCAAATTCAGGAAATTTTTCTAAAGAAATAAATGTTTTATTACCAAGTTCTTGCCATAATTCTTCTGTAATGTGAGGGCAAATAGGAGAAAGAAGAAGAAGAATCTTTTCAAAACATTCTTTCAATACTTTTTTTCCGATTAAATCTTCTAAAGAGATTTGTTTTAAAGAGTCTTGTAAAAAATTTAAAAATTCCATTATACTGGCAATAGCTGTATTAAAATGAAATCTTTTCCCCAAATCTTCTGAGACCTTTTTTATAGTTTGATGAAGTTTTTTTCTTAATCTTAATAACTGCTCAGGTAAATTATTAAACTCATCAGAATTATATTTTATTTCCTTTAATTGAGGAGAATATTCTGTAACTAAGTTGTAAAATCTTTTTAAAAATCTAAAAGCACCCTCTATTCCTCGATCACTCCATTCTAAATCTTTTTCAGGAGGAGCAGCAAAAGCTATAAAAAGTCTTACAGTATCAGCTCCGTATTTTTGAATCATATGATCTGGATCAACTATATTACACTTACTTTTAGACATTTTCTCAAATTTTCCTATTATTACTTCCATACCACAATTTTCTTTTTTACATCTACCTTCTTGAGACACTTCTTCCGGATAAAGCCAGCTGTGAACAGGACATTTATAAGTCTCTTTAATTACCATCCCCTGAGTAAGTAAATTGGCAAAAGGTTCATCTAACTCAAGATATCCTAAATCTCTCAGCACTTTAGTGAAAAATCTAGCATATAATAGATGTAAGATAGCATGTTCAATGCCCCCAATATACTGATCTACAGGAAGCCAATACTTTATATCCTCTTTATTAAAAGGTTCGGGATAATTAGGAGAAGCAAATCTTGCAAAATACCAAGAGGATTCTACAAAAGTATCAAAGGTATCTGTTTCTCTTTTTGCAGGACTTCCACATTCTGGACAGAAAGTATTTACAAATTCAACAAGATCAGGAAGGGGAGATTTTCCAGATGAATCGATTTTAGCATTTAGAGGTAAAACCACTGGAAGATTTTCTAATTTTTCAGGTACTATTCCACATTTTTCACAGTAAATAATAGGAATAGGGCACCCCCAATATCTTTGTCGAGAAATCCCCCAATCCCTTAGTCTATAAGTAATTTTTTTTCTTCCTAATCCTTTTTCTTCCAAATAATTTATAATTTGGAATTTTCCTTCTTTACTATCTATTCCTGAAAAAATACCAGAATTTACCATTATACCTTCATCTTCATAAGCTGCTTCCATATTAGAAGAATTTAAAGACCTATCATAAGGTTGAATAACTACTCTAATAGAAAGACCATATTTTTTAGCAAATTCAAAGTCTCTTTGGTCATGAGCAGGAACACACATAATTGCTCCAGTCCCATATTCCATTAAAACAAAATTAGCAACATAAAGAGGTATTTTTTCTTGAGTTAAGGGATGTATAGCATAAGTATTTAAATATATGCCTTCTTTTTCAACTAAATCTGACTCTATTTTTCTTCTTTCTTTTTTAACCTTTTCTATAAATTTTTCTAACTTTTCTTTCAATCCTTTTTTCTCTGCTAATCTCATAGCTAAAGGATGTTCTGGAGATATACTTACAAAAGTTGCTCCATAAAGAGTATCAGGACGTGTAGTATAAACAATAAGATCTTCTTCTATTTCGGGAAGATAAAATTTAATCTCTGCTCCTTCACTTTTTCCTATCCAATTTCTTTGCATTACAATTACTTTTTCAGGCCAATGACCTTCTAATTTTTTTAAATCCTCCAGCAGTTCTTCTGCATAAGCAGTAATCTTTAGAAACCACCCTTCCATTTCTTTAAAACTTACCTCTGTGCCACATCTCCAACATCCGCCATTTTCTACTTGTTCATCAGCAAGAACTGTCTTACAAGAAGGGCACCAATTTACCAAAGTCTTTTTTCTATAAGCAAGCCCTCTTTTATACATCTCTATAAAAAATCTTTGCTCATGTTTATAATATTCTGGATCACAAGTGGTAATTTCTCTATCCCAATTATAGCTAAAACCAAGCTTTTTTAATTGTTTTTTCATATATTCTATATTAGAATAAGTCCATTCTGCTGGGTGCACTCCATGTTTAAGAGCTGCATTTTCAGCAGGAAGCCCAAAGGCATCCCATCCCATTGGGTGAAGCACATTATAACCTTCCATTCTTTTTACTCTTGCTAATATATCTCCTAAAGTATAATTTCTTACATGCCCCATGTGAATTTTTCCAGAAGGATAAGGAAACATTTCTAATATATAGTATTTAGGTTTAAGAGGATCAATTTTTACTTCAAATATCTTTTTTTCTTCCCATAGCCTTTGCCATTTAGATTCTATGAAAGAAAAGTCATATTTTTTCATAAAAATTCCCCCTTTGGTGAGCATTCTTGATAGATATTTTTAATTATTGCCTCTCCAAATTCTGAAGATGTAACTTCTTTAGCATTTTCCAATTGTCTAGCAAGATCATAAGTAACAATTTTTTGTTGAATGGTTTTAGAAAGAGCTTTCCATATAAGTTCTGCAGCCTCTTTCCACCCAATATATTCTAATAACATTTTTCCTGAAAGAATTAAGGAAGAAGGATTAACCTTGTTGAGACCAGCATATTTTGGAGCTGAACCATGAATAGCCTCAAAAATTGCATATCCATCTCCAATATTTGCTCCGGGAGCCATACCCAATCCTCCAACTTGTGCAGCAAGAGCATCAGAAAGATAATCTCCATTTAAATTAGGAGTAGCAAGAATACTATATTCTTCTGGCCTTAAAAGCACCCACTGAAACATTGCATCTGCAATTCTATCCTTTATAATTACAATCCCTTTAGGTACTCCAAAAGGATATTTTTCAAAAACCTCATCTTCTCTTACAGTTTTTTCAGGAAATTCTTTTTCAGCTACTTCATAACCCCAATTTCTAAAAGCTCCCTCAGTATATTTCATTATATTTCCTTTGTGAACAAGGGTTACACTGGGATATTCATTTTCTAAAGCATATTTTATAGCTTTTCTTACTAAACGGTAAGTATTAAACTTACTAATGAGTTTTATTCCAATTCCGGAATCTTCTCTGATTTTTTCCCCAAAATTTTCTTTAATAAACTCTATAAGCTTTTTAGCTTCAGCAGAAGAAGCAGGATATTCAATACCGGCATAAACATCCTCAGTATTTTCTCTAAAAATTACCATATTTACTTTTTCTGGATATTTTATAGGTGAAGGAGTTCCAGGAATCCATTTTATAGGTCTTACACACGCATAAAGATCCAACACCTGCCTCAAAGTCACATTAAGACTTCTAAACCCTCCTCCAACAGGAGTAGTAAGAGGTCCTTTTAAAGCCACTACACATTCTCTTATAATATCAAAAGTCTCATCTGGTAAATAATTACCTGTCTCTTTATAAGCTTTCTCTCCGGCTAATACCTCTTTCCAAATAATTTTTCTTTTTCCTTTATAAGCTTTATCAATAGCTGCATTTAAAACTTCTAAAGTAACTTCCATTATCTCAGGCCCTATCCCATCTCCTTTAATAAAAGCAATCTCTGGATCATCAGGCACATCCAAAGTAAAATCAGCCTTAAGCCTTATTTTCCCCATTTTTCCCCTCTTTCATAATTCCATAATTATAACAAAATCTTAATCTATCTAAGAATTTTGACAAGATCGAAATTATCTATATAATATTTTATTATAATGAATATCATAGAAGAAATTAAAAAATATTTTACTTATTTAAATGAACTTGGAATAGATTTTTTCCCTATTAGTGAAAAATTAAATAAGTTTTTAAAAAATAATAATTATTTATCTGTAAACAATATAGAAAAAATTAAAGAATCTCTTTTAGCTTGTAAGAAATGTGCTCTTCATAGAATAAGAAAACAACCTATTTGGGGAGAAGGAAGTGAAGATGCTCAACTTATGATTATAAGTGAATATCCTGATAGAGATGAAGACTTTTATGGAAGACCTTTTGTTGGGGCAAATGAAGAGATTTTAAAAAAAATGCTTTCAGCCATAAAACTAAAGAAGGAGGATTTTTTTATTACTCATGCTGTAAAGTGTAAAACTCCTGGAGGAAGACCTCCAGAAATTGATGAAATTTTAGCCTGTAAATATTATCTTTTAAATCAAATAAAACTTTTAAAACCAAAACTTATTTTAGCTTTTGGTTTTACTCCTCCTAAAATGTTTTTTGAAAATAGTTCAACCTTTTCTTCTATAAGAGGAAATCACATAAAAATAAAAGATTCTGTGGTTCTTTTTACTTACCACCCTAACTACATAATTAAAAACCCCATTGTTAAAAGATTAATATGGGAAGATTTACAAAAATTTAGGAAATTATATGAAGAAAATTTTTTATAAAATTTTTAACTTCCTTTTATTTTTAATCCTGTTTTTTCAGATCTCAGAGGGTTTTTGTAAAGAAAGTAAAATATATTTAGTAAAAATAGATGCTCCTATTACACCTGTAATTGCTAATTTTTTAATATATAGCATTGATTTGGCAAATAAAAAAGGGGTACAGGCTTTAATTATAGAATTAGATACGCCAGGAGGACTTGTTGAATCAACTAGAGAAATTGTAAAAGAAATTTTAAAAAGTGATATTCCTATTATTACATATGTAAGTCCCTCAGGAGCAAGAGCAGCTTCAGCAGGGACTTTCATTCTTCTTGCCTCTCACTTAGCAGCTATGGCACCAGGCACACATGTAGGAGCAGCTCATCCTGTAGAATTAACAGGTAAAGCAGATAAAAAAGTAATGGAAAAAATAGCTAATGATTTGGTAGCTTGGGCTAAAAATCTTGCTCAGATGAGAAAAAGAAATGAGTCTTTTGCTGAAGAAGCAGTAAAAAAAAGTAAAAGCATTACAGAAACCGAAGCTCTCAAAATTGGAGTTATAGAAATTATAGCTAAAGATTTAGAAGAACTTATTAGATTAGCTCATAATAAAACTGTTTTTATAAAAGAAAAAACAATTACTTTAAATTTAAAAAACCTTCCCATTGAAGAAATTAAAGAAGACTTAAAAACAAAAATATTAAAAGTCCTAACTAATCCTAATTTGGTATATTTTTTTTTAATGCTTGGGCTTGCAGGTCTCTATTTTGAATTATCTCATCCAGGAACAATCTTTCCTGGAGTAATAGGAGCTATTTGTCTTATCCTTGCCTTTGTAGGTCTTAGCATCCTTCCCATTAATTATGCAGGTTTAGCTTTGATAATTTTGTCTGGAATATTATTTTTTTTAGAACTTCAAGTAATTTCTCATGGGCTTCTTACTTTAGGAGGAATTATCTGTCTTTTTTTAGGCTCTATTATGCTTTTCGGTAAAAACCCACCTGCTCTTAAAGTATATCAACCTTTCTTATATACAGTAACATTAACTTTTTCTGGGATCTTAATTAGTATTACCTATTTAGCTATTAAAACTATTAGAAAAAAGCCAGTTTCAGGAAAAGAGGCCCTTATTAATAAGATAGGAAATGTAGTGGAAGATATAAATCTAGAAGGAGGTAAAATATTTATAGAAGGAGAAATATGGAAAGCTGTTGCAGATGAATTTATTCCTAAAGGCACTAAAGTAATAGTGACTGAAAAAAAGGGACTAACTTTGAAAGTAAAACCTTTTAAAAATAATGTTTAATCTTTTATTTAGATTTTTATTATTTTTACCATTTTTTTTAATTTTTTTATATCTAAAAAATGGATTTGCTGAACAAAAAGAAATTTTAAATAATTTAACTTGTGAGCCTTCTTATTTTTATCAAAACAGTTTAAATTTTTTTATAGAATTAGAAGGATTTCAAGCAACTCCTATCAAAGAAGAAACCATAAATATTTTAGGAAACATAAAGATTAAACAGAAAACTTATAAAAACTCTACAACCCAATTTAAAGT
>CALLJG010000005.1 GCA_938091335.1 uncultured Thermodesulfobacterium sp. | reverse complement strand
AGAAAATAAAATACCCGTTGGGTGCACCTATTTTGGGTGGTCCTCCTGGTCCGATTTTAAGGCTTTTTGATGGTGGTGTAAATGTTCATGGTGAAATTCTTGGTGGAATATTAAGATATGATATAGGTGCCTTTAATGAGCCTACTTCAGATAAACCTTTACAGGATGTTTCTTGGGCTTTTAGAGTAGAATTTTCACCACCTATTTTTGGTTTTAAACCAGAGACAAAAACTACAGGAAGAGGTTGGTTACATGATACCCGTCTTGGTAAAGCAGGAGATGTCTTAACAATTGGAGCTGCCTATTATACTCAGGATTATAATATTATCATTCCTGTTGAGAATGATGAAGTGGTTTTTAATAAAGAATTAGATATTGATGCTTATACTGTTGATCTTTTTATAGAAAAAAGGTTGGGGCCAGCTATTATTAATTTAGAAGGTGCCTATATCTATATTGATGATTCTCATGTGTATAGTAAAAACGGTGTTTATAAAAAAGAGGATACTTATCTTTGGTATATCCAAGGTAATCTTCTTTATGATCAGGTAGTTGGTATTGGAAAACCTGCTATTTATGTAAAATATGAATATGCAGAAAAAGATAAGCTATTTGCAGAGTATGGTGATTTTGAATTTAATCGTTTAGCTATTGGTTTAAACTATTATGTAAAAGGAAATGCAGCAAGATTAACTGTAGGAATGGATTATGTTTGGTATAATGATGGAGCTGAGGATTATTTAAAGGCCAAGGGTCTAGAAGATGACATAACAGACTTTTATGTTCAAGCTCAAATCATGTTCTAAACCCACCTAATCTGTAATAAAAAAGGGGGCTTTCAGCCCCCTTTTTTATTCCCTACCTTTTCCCACTTCGTAAGTGCCACTTGCGAAGTGGGAAAAGGTAGGGAATAGGTAGGTAAAATTAAAATATGAAAATATATCATGTTTTCACTAAAAGTATTGCGGGCTTTCAAATATTTTTAAGTAATAAGGACTATAAAAGAATGTTAGAGCTTTTACAATATTATAAATCTAATCCTATTTTAAAGTTTTCAGAATATAAAAAATTAAAAAATAAAATAAAAATCCATTATGAAAAATCGCACAAAACTTCGTATTTAGTTGAAATTATTGCCTATTGTCTTATGCCAACTCATTTACACTTAATTTTGGAGGAAATAGAGTATCCTGGAATTTCTGAATATATGAGAAAAATTTTAGATAGTTATACAAGATATTTTAATAAAAAGATTGGAAGAAAAGGTCCTCTTTGGGAGGGAAGAATCAAGAAGGTCTTTGTTGAATCAGATACACAACTTTTACACCTCACAAGATATGTACATCTTAATCCTGTTAGTGCAGGATTGGTAAAAAAACCTGAAGATTGGGAATATTCATCTTATAAACAATATATAGGACTTGAAAAAGAGAAGATATGCAATAAAGAAAAATTTTTAGACATTTTAGAAAAGGAATATAAAGAATTTGTAGAGGATAGAATAGATTATCAACGTTCTCTTGAATTTATAAAACATATCATCTTAGAATAAATTCCCACTTCGCAAGTGGCACTTACGAAGTGGGAAAAGATGAAAAGGGGTAGTAAAAAGTTAAAAGAAGGGTAAAATACAAAATTATGGTAAAAAAGCCTTGGGCAGGAAGATTTAAGGAAGAAATTCATAAATTTTTTGAAGATTTTAGTGAATCAATTTCTTTTGATCAAAGGCTTTCTTCTTATGAAATAAAAGCAAGTCTCTCTTATGCTAAGGCTCTAAAAGAGGCTAAAGTATTAACAGAAAAGGAATATAAACTTATTAAGAAAGGTCTTTCTGAAATAGAAAAAGAGATTAAAAATGGAAAATTTATCTTTCGAAAAGAGTATGAAGATATCCATATGAATATAGAAGAAGCTTTATATAAAAAGATAGGTGATGTAGCTTATAAGCTTCATACAGGAAGAAGTAGAAATGAACAAGTAGTTACTGATGTTAGGCTTTATTTGATGGATAAGGTAGAAGAGCTAAAAAAAGATTTAAAATCTCTTATGGAAGCTATAGTTTTTAAAGCTGAGAGGTATTATGGAGTTATAATGCCAGGTTTTACTCATCTTCAGCATGCTCAACCTGTTTTATTTTCTCATTGGATAATGGCTTATTATGAGATGTTAAAATTGCATTTAGAAAGACTTAAAGATTATGAAAAAAGGTTAAAGATTTGTCCTATTGGGAGTTCAGCCTTTGCAGGGAATCCTTTTAACATCGATAGGGAGAAAATTGCAAAGGAACTTGGATTTACAAATGTTTCAAAAAATAGTGTTTTTGCTATAAGTTCAAGAGATTTCCTTATAGAGTTAGTTTTTATTTTAGGTATTATTATGCTTGATCTTTCAAGGCTTTCTGAGGAAATTATTATTTGGGCAACTCAAGAATTTGGTTTTATAGAGATTCCTGATCAATTTTGTACAGGAAGTTCCATTATGCCACAAAAGAAAAATCCTGATTCTGCTGAATTAATAAGAGGAAAGGCTGCTTCAGTTATAGGTAATCTTTTTCAGTTGATGATTTTAATAAAGGCTTTACCTTTAAGTTATAATAGAGATTTACAAGAGGATAAGCCTCCTCTTTTTCAAGCGCTTGAAACTACACAGAGTTCTTTAAAAATGATGACGCTTCTTGTAAAAGATTTGAAGCTTAATGAGGAAAAAATTAAACTCCATTTAGATAAAGGTTATCTTCTTGCTACTGAGCTTGCAGATTATTTAGTTACTAAGGGTATTCCTTTTAGAAAGGCTCATCATCTTACAGGCCAAATTATTCTTTATGCAGAAAAAAATGGCAAAAAACTTGAAGAAATCACCTTAAAAGAATTTAAAGATTTTTCTTCACTAATTGAAAAAGATGTTTATGAGTGGTTAACTTTAGAAAACTTTTTTAAAAGAAGGGAGATTATTGGAGGGACAGGATATTTAACAGTTAAAAAAAGAATTGAAGAAGCAAAATCAGAATTAGAAAGACTCTAAAATCTAGATGGAAAATAAAAAGATAATTCCTCATTTACTTTTATGTTATGATGGAACTCCTTCAAGTTATAAAATTTTTTCTTATTTACAAAATGTTTTTGAAAATGTAGAATTTGAAATTACCATTTTAAAAATTATTCCTCATCCTAGTGAATCAGAAATTATGCCTTTAGATCTTTACAAAAAGCTTTTAAAAGAGGAATTAATTGAGAAAAAAGCCAAAGAAGAATTTTTAAGGGCACAAGAAGAATTAGAAGAAGTTAGCAAGAAAATAAAGGAAAAGATTAAGGCTAAAATTTATCTTAAAGTTCTTTTTAAATATGGAGATATAGCTGAAAGAATAATGAGATTTTCTCAAGAAAATATGTTTGATGGAATAATAGTTGGGAAAAGGGGATTATCTAAAATAACAACCTTTATTTTAGGTAGTGTAACTTATAAGCTTATAGGATTAAGTTCTGTGCCTATTTGGCTCATAAGAGGTGAGAATTGGAATAAAAGATTTCTTCTTGCATTGGATCTTGGAGAAGCAGGTTTAAAACTTGTTGATTATGTTAGTTTTATTTTAGCTCATCATCATGATGCTGAAATAACCCTTTTTCATATATTTTATCCTTTTTCGGATTTAAGGGATTTTAAAGGAGAAATAGAAGAGTTTATAGAAATTACTAAAAATCA
The DNA here is from genome assembly GCA_938091335.1 of uncultured Thermodesulfobacterium sp. Lineage (GTDB taxonomy): Bacteria > Desulfobacterota > Thermodesulfobacteria > Thermodesulfobacteriales > Thermodesulfobacteriaceae > Thermodesulfobacterium. The sequence continues at coordinate 321,867 of CALLJG010000005.1, read as the reverse complement.
AGAATATAAGGAATTTTTGAAAAAAATAAAGAAAAATTTAGAACAAAATGGTATTCCAAAAGAGAGGATTAGAATTGAATTTAAAAGGGGTATTTTTGGTCCTGCAGGTGAAATTATAAAAACTGTTAAAAAAGGGAATTTTTCAACAGTTATTATTGGAAAAAGGGGGAAAGCAGGGATTAAGGAATTTTTTCTTGGTTCAGTGAGTCAAAAAATAATTTCTTATTTTGAGGACAGAGCAATATGGATAGTAAATTAAAAAAGGCAAAAACTAAATTGAGATGTCCTATTTGTAAAAAGGAAACCTTTTGGGAAGGTAATCCTTATAGACCTTTTTGTTCAAAAGAATGTAAACTTGCAGACCTTTATAATTGGTTAACTGAAGAGTATAAAATAAAAGCTTTTCTTTCTGAAAAAGAAAAAGGAATTTAAGATGAAATATTTTTATGATATAGCTATTCTTGGTTTAGGTCCTGCAGGTATTCAAGCAGGAATTCATGCAGGAAGAAGAAAGTTTAAGGTAGTTATATTAGGTAAGATAAAAGAAAGTGCTTTATTTTATGCCCATATAGAGAATTACTTTGGATTTAAGGAAAAAATAGATGGAAAAGATCTTTTAGAAGCAGGACTTGAGCAATTAAAAAATATAGGAGTAGATATTTTAGAAGAGGATGTAATTAAAATAGAACCTAAAGATAAAGGATATGGCCTTATTACAGAAAGAGAAAAAGAAATTTTTGCATATTCTCTTATTCTTGCACTTGGAGTAAAAAGGAAAAAAAAGATTTTTAAAGATGAAGATAAATATGTAGGAAAGGGGCTTTCTTATTGTGTAGATTGTGATGCCTGGTTTTATAAAGGAAAGAAGGTGATAGTTATTGGAGATGGAAGTGCAGCTATCCATGGAGCTAAGTTTTTAACTCAATTTGCAGAAAAGGTTTATTTTTATTTTCACAAAAAAGAATTATCTCAGGAAGAAAAACAATCTCTTTTACAACTTGGGATAGAGATTCTTGAAAAAAAACCTATAGAGATAATTGGACAAGAGGAAATAAAAGGTGTTAAGTTAGAAGATGAGGTAATTTTAGAAGTAGATGGAATTTTTATTGAGCAGGGAGCAAGAGGTCCTCTTGAAATTCTTGCTCCAATTGGTATTGAACTTGATTTAGAAACTTTTAGTTATGTAAAGGTAGACAAAAACATGAAAACCAATTTAGAAGGAGTTTTTGCTTGTGGAGACTTAACAGGACCTCCTTTTCAAGTAGCAAAAGCAGTAGGGGAGGGTTGTATAGCTGGTCTTTCAGCTTCAGATTATGTTAGCAAGTTAAAGGAGGAAAGATAATATTTTTTGGGATAAGAAATTAGAAATAAATCTTGTAAATTTAAAAAAAAACTTAGTTGCTTTAAAAAGATTTTTATCTCCAGAAATACATATCTTACCAGTTATAAAAAATGATGCTTATGGTCATGGGCTTTTAGAAATTGCGAAAGTTCTTTCTAAAGAGGGAGTTTTTGGTTTTGGTCTTTCAGAACCTTTCGAAGCAGAGATTTTAAGAAAAGAGGGTTTTTCTCAAACTATTCTTCTTTTGTCAGGTTTTGAAAGGGATTGGCTTCCTGATATGTATAGATTGAATTTAACTCCAGTAGTAACAAATTTAATTAATTTTGAATGGCTTTTGGAATTTTCAAAAAAAAGAAATATCAATTGGGAATTTCATTTAAAAATAGATACAGGTATGCATAGATTTGGTCTCAATTTAAAAGATTTAGAGAAATTGTTAAAAAAATTAAAACAAAATTCTATTTTAAAACTCATAGGGATTATGACACATCTTTCTTGTTCAGAAGATCCAAAACATGAATTAACTGTAAATCAATTAAGAGAATTTAAGAAAGCCTTAGAAAAGATTAAAAAAAATAAGATTTTTCCAAAATATGTTCATTTTGCAAATTCAGGTGGTATAATATTTTTAAATGAAAAGGGTAATTTGGTGAGACCAGGGATAAGTCTATTTGGAAGTTATCCTTCTTCAAAGGCAAAGAAATTAATTAAACTTTTTCCAGTTATGAGTCTTAAGTCAAGAATAGTTGAAATAAAAAAGCTTAAAAGAGGTGAATATGCAGGATATGGACCTAATTATAAAGCAAAAAAAGAAACTCTTTTAGGTATTATTCCTGTTGGATATGGAGATGGCTATCTCAGAGCTTTAAGTAATAGAGGTTTTGCTTTTTATAAAAATAAAAGAGTTTCTGTAGTAGGTAATATTTCTATGAAGGCTTTATATTTGGATATAACAGAAGTTGAAAATCCTCAAATAGGAGAGGAAGTAATTCTTCTTGGTGGTGAAAATGAAGAGGTGCCTGCAGATGAACTTGCAAAACTTGCTGGAACAATTAGTTATGAACTTTTTTGTAGTTTAGGTAAAACCATATTAAAGGTGTATAGAAATGCTTAATATAGGATTTTCTGAAGCTATAATTATTTTTTTGGTAGCTCTTATTGTGCTTGGACCAGAAAAACTTCCAGAACTTGGTAAATATCTTGGTAGGCTTTCTTTGGAACTTAAAAAAGCTATACAAGATATAAAAAAAGAATTAGAAATAGAAGAGATAGAAGAAGATCTAAAATCTGCAAAAAAAGAAATAGAAGAAATAAGGACAGAGGCTACAGAAATTTTGGAAAATCCTTTAAAATCTCATGAGAAAGATAATCTTCCCTAAATTTTTTGCTATTGAATCCCTTGAAAGAATAAGAAAAGAATTAATAGTTTATACTTTTATTTTTTTCTTTCTTTGGATAAGTCTTTTTTTTCTTTTTCCTTATTTGTTTCCCTATTTGATGTTTCCATATTTTATATTACTTAAGGGAGAACCTTTAGTATTTACAAGTTTAGAAGAGGCTTTTTTTGTTGTCTTAAGAGCTTCTTTTTATTTAGCTTTAATTATTTCTCTTCCCTTTTTTCTTATTCGTCTTTGGAAAGCAGTTTCTCAAGAATTTTTTGAACCTGAAAAGGTCTTTTTTAGAAAATTATTTTTTATTTCTTTTTTTCTTGGTATAACAGGGCTTTTAATAGGTTATTTAGTTTTTGTTCCTGTTTTTCTTAAGATATTCCTATTTTTTGGAAGGCATTTTTTGGCTAATTTAAAGATAAATTATTTTCTATTTTTTATTTTAAGAATTCTTCTTTTTTCAGTATTTATTTTCCAAATACCTTTATTTTTCGCACTTCTTATAAAAGAGGAATTTGTAACTGAAGAATTTTACAAAAAAAGAAGACTTTATTTTTTAGGGTTTTTTTATGTTCTTTCTTTACTTTTAGCACCAACTGATTTTTTTGTTCAACTCTTGTTAACTGGGATTTTTTTCTTATTTTTTAAAATAGCTTTTATAATTGCTAATTTTTTGAAATAATTAGAGGAATTTAAATGGGTAGAAGAAAAAAGAGGGACCTTTTATCTAAAGAAGAAGACTCTTTAGGAATTTTTCCTGATAAAGATTCCCTTTCTTCTAAAGGGATAAAATATATAATTTTAATTGGGGATGGAATGGGTGATTTTTCTATTAAAGAATTGGGAAATAAAACTCCTTTAGAAGTTGCTATAACTCCTGGAATGGATTTTATAGCATCTTATGGAGAGATAGGTTTTTGTCAGACTATTCCTTTTGGAATGCCAGCTGGTTCTGATGTTGCTATAATGGGGCTTCTTGGATATAATCCTGAGAAAAACTATACAGGTAGGGGCCCTATTGAGGCAGCAAGCAAAGGTATAATTTTAAGACCAGAAGATGTTGCGTATAGGTGTAATTTGGTGACTTTGAGATTTGAAGGAGAAGATATTATAATGGAAGACTATTCAGCTGGGCATATCTCAACTGAAGAAGCTAAAGAATTAATTGAGGCAATTAATAGAAATGCAGGAACAGATAAAATAGAGATATTTCCTGGAGTAAGTTATAGACATATTCTTATTTGGAGAGGTGGTTCAGGTGGTTTACATACTTATCCACCTCATGATCTTTTAGGTAAAAGTATTTGGTTTGCTTTTAATGCTTATGATGAAGAACCTTATCTTAAAGAGTTTATTCTCAAGGCTATAGAGATTTTAGAAAAACATCCAGTTAATCAAAAAAGGAAACTTAACAATTTACTTCCAGCTAATGCTATTTGGCCATGGGGACAAGGAAGAACACCTGAACTTGAATCTTTTTTTGAAAAATGGGGCCTTAAAGGTGCCATTATTTCAGCTGTTGACTTAGTTAAAGGTCTTGGTATCCTTGCCCAAATGACAGTTATTGATGTACCAGGAGCTACAGGTTACTTAGATACTAATTATGAAGGAAAAGTAGAATATGCACTAGAGGCCCTGAAAAATCACGATTTAGTTCTTATTCATGTAGAGGCACCTGATGAGGTCTCACATGAAGGTGCTTTAGATTTAAAAATAAAGGCTATTAATGAATTTGATAGAAGGATAGTAAGATATCTTCTTGAAAGAATAAACAAAGTTACTCAAAAATATCGAATTTTAGTATGTTGTGATCATCTTACTCCTATTTCTATAAGAACTCACTCAAGTAAACCAGTTCCTTTTGCTATATTTGATGTTATTGAGCATAAAAAAAAGAAAAGAGATATAAAATTCTGTGAAAAAGAAGCTTATCAATCTTCTCTTTTTTTTAAAAAAGGAGCACAACTTTTTCAGTATTTTTTACAAAGAACACCTAAAATCCAATCCAATTAGAATGGAAATTTTAAAAACAGATATTTTAATAATAGGATCTGGGATTGCAGGTTTAAGTCTTGCACTAAAAATTAAAGATTTAGGTGAAATTACTATTCTTACTAAAAAAAGAGCTTTTGAAACAGCTACTTCTTTAGCTCAAGGAGGAATAGCTTGTGTAATGGGAGAAGATGATAGTTTTGATTTACATATTCAAGATACTCTTATTGCAGGAGACGGACTTTGTAAAAGGGAAACTGTAGAACTTGTAGTAAAAACTGCTTCTGAAAGGATTAGAGACTTAATTAATTGGGGAGTAGAATTTGATAGGGATCCTGAAAATCCTAACAGATTTCACCTTACTTTAGAAGGAGGACACTCTCGAAGAAGGATTTTACATGTAGGAGATTATACAGGTAGAGTCATAGAAAATACTCTTCTAAAAAAGGTATTAGAAGCAGAAAATATAATACTTCTTGAAAATTTCTTTGTTGTTAGACTTATTACTGAGAATTTTTTAAAAAAATTTCCAAGAGTGATAGGAGCTTTAGCCTTAGATTTAATTCAATTAAAACCTGTTATATTTTTAACAAAGATAATTGCCCTTTGTACAGGTGGAGCAGGTAAAGTTTATCTTTATACTAGTAATCCTGATACTTCTACTGGAGATGGAATAGCTCTAGCCTATCAAGTAGGTTGTAGAATTGCAAACATGGAATTTATTCAGTTTCATCCCACCTGTTTATATCACCCCAAAGCTAAGAATTTTTTAATTTCTGAAGCCTTAAGAGGAGAAGGAGCAATTCTTCTTAATGCTGAAGGAAAAAGATTTATGCATAAATATGATCCTCAAAAAAAGGAACTCTCTTCAAGGGATATAGTAACCAGAGCCATAGATATGGAAATTAAAAAGACAGGTGCAGAATGTGTTTATTTGGATATTTCTCATCTTCCTTCAGATTATATTAAAAAGAGGTTTCCTTATATTTATGAAATTTGCCTAAAGTATGGAATTGATATCACTTCTCAGCCTATTCCAGTAGTTCCTGCAGCACATTATTTATGTGGAGGAATATATACTAATTTATGGGGTCAAACGGATATTCCCAATCTCTTTGCTATAGGAGAATGTGCCTATACAGGTCTTCACGGAGGAAATAGATTAGCTTCAAATTCTCTTTTAGAAGCTCTTTGTTTTTCTCATCAAGCAAGCTTAAAAATAAGAAAAATCTGGGATACCTTAAAAGATCAACCCTTTAAAGAGCCCACCTTAAAAGACCCGCCTATTAAAGAAATAAAAGAAGAAAAGGTTTTCATTTCTCATAATTGGGATCTTATAAGAAAAATAATGTGGGATTTTGTTGGTATCGTAAGAAGCTTGAAAATGCTAAATTTTGCTAAAAAAAGGATAGAATTTATCAGAAAAGAAATAGAAGAAAACTGGTCAGGAATATACCTTGACTTAGACACTATGGAATTAAAAAAAATTACCATAGTAGCAGAATTAATAATAAGATCCGCTTTACAAAGATTAGAATCAAGAGGAGCTCATTATTTAATTGATTTTCCTAATAAGAAAAAAGAATATGAAAAAGAAACTGTAATTTTCAAAAATTTTTAAAAAAATTTCAAAATTTTATTGAAATTAACTTTACAAAAATCAATTTTTTTGATAAGATTTTTGATAAATCAAAATCAGGGGGAAGTAGTGAAAGTGATTTTCGATCCTGATATACCTGAAGAGTTAAAAGAAGATATATTAAATTCTATTAAGGAGGAAAATATAGGGGAAATTTGTAAATATTGTGGAGCAGATACCTTATATGTAGCTCATTTAGGAAAGATATTAGACGTAAAATGTTATGAATGTGGTCATTCTTATTTAGAAATAGAGGTGGAGGAAGAATAAAAAAGTTTTGAATATTAGCAATATTTTCTAATTTTACCAAAAGGAATAATACCTTCTCTTATTAAACAAAGTTTATTATCCAATATTGAAACCACAGTAGAAGGAGCTTGAGCTTTTAACTCTCCTCCATCTAAAATAAAATCTACTTCAGGTAATTCTTCTAATACTTCCTTTATATTTCTTGAGGGTTTAGCTTCACTTATATTAGCACTTGTTCCTGTGATAGGTAATGTAAAGGTTTTGCATATCTCTCTTACTACAATTGAAGAGGAAAGTCTTACTCCTATAGTATTTGTGTTAGCAGTTAAGAGAGGGGGAACTTCTTTTTTAGCTTTAAATACTATAGTTAAAGGACCAGGCCAGAATGCTTCAATAAGTTTTTGAGCTAAAGGAGGTATTTCTTCTACCACCAAAAAAAGTTGTTCCATATTTCCAATAAGTAAAATTATAGGTTTATTAGGGGGTCTTTTTTTAAGATAGAATAGTTTTTCTACAGCTTCTTGAGAAAAGGGATTACAAGCAAGACCATAAAAGGTTTCTGTAGGTATGGCTCCAACTTTATTTTTTTTTAAGAGATGGGATACTTTTTTTGCTAAATCAGAAAGATTGGAATAGTCAGGTAAAAGTTTTAAAATTAGAGGATTCATGAAAATTAAAAAGAAGATGCCTTTTTAAGAGATGTTTTTTTAGAAGTTTTTTGAATTTCTTGCTCTTTTAAGTAAATCCTTTTATAATAGATTAATCTTTTACAATGAGGACATTCATAATATCTATTGTCTTTTTGTATTTCATTATAAAGCTGAGGTGGAATAGACATATGACATCCTTCACATACATAATTATCAACAGGTGCTATTCCTAATCCACCCTTTTTTTGTCTTATGGCTTCATATTTGCGTAAAAGATTAGAGGGTATTTTTTGAGAAATTTTTTCTCTTTTCTTAATTAAAGAATCTTTATTAGCTGAAAGTTCAGCACAAAAGGTATCAAATTTTTGTTTTTCTTTTTCAAAAAATTCGTTTACTTTTTTCATTTCCTCTTCTAATTTTTTTATTTCTTTTTCAAGGTTTTCAATTTCTTCCATCAGCTTCAAAATATCATCTTCTTTTTGTTTGTTTGTTTTTTTAATTTCTTCTATCTCTCTCAAGAGTAGTTGATATTCTCTAGTTCCTCTTATTTGGGTTAATCGAGCTTGAGTGCTTTTTAATCTATTATATTCTTGTTTAAGTTCTTCTTCAAAGAGATCTTTTTGTTTCTTCTTTTCTTCCATAATAGAATTGAAATTTTCTATTTTTTTTAAGATTTGATCTCTTTCTTTTTGAGCTTTTTGTAAAGATTGAGGAATTTCCTGCATGTTTTTTTCAATTTTAGATATTTCAAGATCAATTTTTTGCAATTCAATAAGTCTTAGTATTTCTTCTTGCATTTATTTTTTCCCTCCTTTTTGGAGAATAAATTTGATAAAGGCTTGTAGTTCTGAATATTTCTATAGGAATTTGAGAATTTTTTCTTTTTAAAAATTCTTGAATTTTTGTTTTAAGAAAAGGTAAAATAAAACTTTCTGAAATTCCATGATCTATGAGAATAAAATTAAAACCTTCTTCATAGGCATCTTTAGCTATATGATATTTTACATCAGAGGTTATTAAGGTATTAATGCCTAATTTTTTGAGTTCTTCTTTTAAAAAAGAACCTGAACCTCCACAAACTCCGAAGGCTTTGATAGAAGACTCCAAGTCTCCTGCTACCATTACCCAGCTTTTAATAAGCTTAGCAATTTTTTTAGCTAAATTTTTTAATTTAATAGATTTTTTTAGATATACAATCCTTCCTAATCCAAAATTTTCATCATATTTTTCTTTTAAAATGAATTCTGAGCTTTTTAAATTGATAGCTTTCACAAAGTTTTCAGAAACTCCATTATTTATTTTATCAAGTGGAGTATGCCAACAAATCAAATTGAGGTCATTTTTAATAAGGGTATAAATAAGATCTCCCTTAGGATTATCCTTAATTATAGTGAAAATTGGGTTAAAAATAAAAGGATGATGGCTTATGATAAGGTTTAAATTATGTTTAAGAGCAAAGGAAAGAGCTTCTTTTGAAATATCTAAGGTTAAAAGAATACCTGAGACTGGATTTAAAAAAGAACCTATTTGTAATCCATTATTATCTTGTGGGTCAGCTATATGAAGTGGTGCAAGATTTTTTAAAAAATTAAAAAAATCTTTTACTAAAAGAGACATATATTTAATGTGGGCCCGCCAGGATTCGAACCTGGGACCTTCCGGTTATGAGCCGGTGGCTCTAACCAGCTGAGCTACGGGCCCTGCTTTACTGCAAAATATAAAATAACTTAATTTATATTTTTGTCAATAGAACGCTATTCTTTTACTCTTCTTTTTTCTTACACTCTGAACAAAATCCCAAATAAATTATTTGATACTCAGTTACTTTACAATCTTTAAGCTCTTCTGGAATAGTAATATCTTGCTTACTTTCAATATCTATAACCCTTTTGCACTTTTTGCAAAAGAAATGATGATGTAAATGAGTAAAAGCATCAAATCTTTTTCTAATACTTTCTACATTAATTTCTTTAATCAATCCCTTTTTTACAAGTACTTCTAAAGTATTATAAACTGTAGCAAAAGACATACTTGGAAAATTAGGTTTTAAAGCATTATAAATATCCTCAGCAGAAGGGTGAGTTCTATTATTTTCAAGATATTCCAAAATTGCTAATCTCTGAGGAGTTAATTTTAAACCAAGACTCTTGTAAAATTTCAACTTATTTTCTTTCATTAATTCTACTCCTTCTTGAGAGAGATTTATTATAACTTTAAAACATTTTTTTATTTATGCAAGTTTTTAATAAAATTCAGTTCTTCCCATTTAATTTTTTTCAAACCTTTACAACTTTTTTTAATGATTTCAAAATTTGTTTTATCTTTAAAAATAGCTGGAATAAGAGGCCATTCTTTACATTTATCTGGTTTAACTGGATGAATTTTACAAGCCCTTTCTTTTTTATCAAAAAAGATACAAAAATCATTTTTAACCTTCATTTCTATTCGAAAAGGTTCTTTTTTAATAGTATATTTCTTAAGAAATTCAGATTCAGAAAGATTTAAAAAATTAGAAATTCTTATAATTTCCTCTTTAGAAAGACTTATAGTACTTTTACCTTTACAGCAAAAACCGCATCTTTTACATTCAAACACATCTCTTAAGTTTTCACAGGTTCATAAAAGGGAGTCATTTTATCCCAAAAGTAAGGTTCGGTACAGCCAATACAAGGATGACCTGCTCCAACAGGCCAACTTTGAACTCCACAAAACTTTATACCAGGGCAGTTTGCATGGGTAATAATTCCTTTACAACCTAATTTATATAAACAATAACCTTTTCTATGTCCTTTGTCGCCAAAGGTCTCTGCAAATTTTTCCTCTTCATAATAATCTAATCTCTCACAATAATCATGAACTAATCCACCATAAGCAAATTGAGGTCTCATAAAATCGTCAAGTAAAGGAAACTTATTAAAAGCCATAATATAAGCAATAGTAGCTAAAAAATTATAAGGATTAGGTGGACATCCTGGGATGTTTATAAGTTTATTTTTTCCAATTACATCTTTTACTCCTACTGCTCCTGTTGGATTGGGAACTGCTGCTGGAATACCTCCAAAACAAGCACAAGTTCCTACAGCAATTACTAACTTTGCATGCTTAGCTACTTTTTTCAAAATTTCAATAGCTGATTTTCCTGCAAGTTTACAATAAATTCCTTTGTCTTTAACAGGAATAGCACCTTCAATTACACATATATATTTTCCTTTATATTTTTCAATAGCTTGAGAAAATACCTCTTCAGCTTGTTTCCCAGCAGCAGCCATTAGAGTTTCATGATATTCCAAATTAATAATATCTAAAAGAATTTGCCTAATAGAGGGATTATCATTTCTTAAGAGGGCCTCTGTGCATCCAGTACAATCCATAAATTGAAGCCATATAAAAGTAGGTTTGGGATTACTTTTAAAAAAAGCCTCTTCTATAATAGAATCTCTTAAAAATCTAATTACTTCTTTAGGTTTTACATCCATAGGACATACAGGAATACATTTCCCACATTGGGCACAATACCAAAGCAATTCTTTCATTGAAGTATCTATAAGATTAAGATGCAAAAGATGCATTATTTTCCTTGGGTCAAATTCATCCATTCTTTTTTTTACTGGACAAACTCCTGAACAAGATGCACATTTAAAACATAAGTCAAAACTTAAAGAAAAAGATTTCATAACCTCCTCCACATTATTCAAATTCTTTTTTGTCTATTTTCATAAATTTTTTTCTTCAATTTCTACCCATTTCAATTTCAATTTATTTACAATTTTTTCTTCTATTTTTTGTTTAATAGCTGAATAAGATAAATCTCGAAGATTTTTAAGCTTTTTAGAAATGTTTCCAAGGAGAACTCCTATTTTAGCATCTTGACAGACTTTTGAAGCACAATCAAGATATAAAAATTTATCTTTTTCATTCCAGTTTGTTTCATTTCCAAAGGGACCAATATTTTTAATAGTTTCAAAAAATTGATTCAGGTCTTTAACTAATTTGACCGATTCAGTAGAAGAAATCCATTCCAGTTTTAGGCTATTTTCATTTATTCCTGATTCTTCAAGGATGGTTTTTGCAGACTCTCCTATAAGGAGAACTTGCAAATTTCCATCACTATATTTACATTCTCCAAGTCTACAGCCATATATTATTACTCCTTCAGCACCATATTTGAAAGCTTCAAAGATAAAGAAAGGATCAACCCTTCCAGTGCAAAGGATTCTTATAGTTTTATAGTAAGGAGGATGAATTATACGGAACACTCCTGCTGCGTCAGCAGATGTATATCCACACCAATGACACATAAAACTTAATATAGAAGGTTCAAATTTCATTTTACATCATCTCTTTTTGTTCTTTTATTTGTTCTTCTAGGTCACCACTTTTAAAAGCTTTTATTTGGTCTAAAAGAGCATCATTTGAGAAGCCTTCAACATCAATTGCAAAAACAGGACAATGAGAGGCACATATTCCACATCCTTTACAAACTGTTTTTATTACTTGAGCTTTTTTCTTTTTATTTACTTTTATTATTTCAATAGCAGAAAACGGACAAATTTCTTTACAAATGCTACATCCTATACATTTAGTCATATCAACTTCAGCTGTGATTAAGGATGTTTCAATAAACTCTTTAACTAAGAAAGTACAAGCTTTAGCTGCGCAAGCTTTAGCTTCAGCAATTATTTCAGGTAAGTTATTGGGTCTATGTGCAAGTCCACAAATAAATATTCCATCTGTAGAAGTTTCAACAGGCCTTATTTTAATATGAGCCTCTGTAAAAAAGCCATTTTCATCAGCAGGAATTTTAAAAAGTTTAATAAGATGGTCTTGGTTTTCAGGAACAATTCCTGCTGATAAGACAACCAAATCTGGATAAAGTTCTAATTCCTTGCAAAGAATGGTATCGTATACCTTTACTTTAATTTTTTTGCCTTTTAAAATTACCTTAGGTCTTTTTTTATCGTAAAATCTTATAAATTTTACCCTGTTTTTTCTTGCCTCTAAGAAATATTTTTCATAAAATCCATAGGTCCTCATATCTCTGTAAAGAATATATATATCAATTTGTGGATTTATTTTTTTAAGAAGAAGAGCATTTTTAATTGCCTGGATACAACAAATTTTACTGCAGTAATTTAATTCTTCTCCTCTTGATCCAGCACATTGAATCATTACTACTTTTTTGATTTTATTCTTTAAGTTATTTTTAGAAATTATTTCTTCCAGATCAAATTGGGTTATAACTTTTTTGCCATCAATGGGGTATTTAGAGGGTCTATATTCTTTAGCACCTGTTGCTATTACTATTACTGCATGATTAATTGTTTCATAATTGTTGTTTACTTTAATAAGGCTTTTATAGTTTCCTGTATAACCTGAAATATCTTCAAGATAAGCTTCTGTATATACTTTAATGTTTGGATGATTTTTGACCTTTGTTATTAAATCATTCAAATAAGTTTGTAGATTTTCTCCAGTTATCAAAAATTTGAATTTTTTGAAGATTCCTCCTAATTCCTTTTCCTTTTCAATGAGATATACCTTAAATCCCTGATCAGCAATTGAAAGAGCTGAGGTTAAGCCAGCCAATCCTCCACCAATTACAAGAGCAGAAGAAATAACTGGAACAAATTGAGGAATGACTCGGTTAAGTTTTTGGGCTTTAGCTACAGCCATTCTAATTAGATCTTTAGCCTTTTTAGTTGCCTTTTCTGGGACATCAGAATGTACCCAAGAGCATTGTTCTCGGATATTTACCATTTCAAAAAGAGCAGGATTTAAGCCAGCTTCTTTTAAGGTATTTTTAAATATAACTTCGTGAGTTCTTGGAGTACATGCTGCAACTACAATTCTATTAAGTTTATAAGTTTTTATTTTTTCTTTAATTTTGTTTAAAAAATCCTCACTACAAGTAAACATACTTGTTTCTGCAAGTATTACATTAGGAAGTTTTTGTGCATAATCTTTAAGTGTTTCCACATCGATAACCCCAGCGATATTAGATCCGCAGTAACAAATAAATACACCTATTCTTGGCTTACTATTTATTAATTCTTTATTTTCAGGTGGATAAAGTTTTTCCATAATAACTGAAAATCTTGAATCTTTTAATAATTCCGAAGCATAAGCTGCAGCTGCTGAGGCTTGAATTACACTTTCATGAATATCTTTTGGTCCTTGAAAACTTCCTATTACATATATTCCTGATTGAGTAGTTTCAACAGGATTTAAAGGATTTGTCTTAGCAAAATTAAATTCATTAAGTTCAATCTTAAAATTTTTGGCAATTTTTTCTACATCTTCAGGAGGAGAAAGTCCTGAAGCTAAGATAACCATATCAAATAACTCTTTTTGAAGTTTTCCCTTTTCATCAATATAATGAATAGAAATTTTATCTTTTTCTCGGTAAATTTTTCCTGGTCTTGATTTTACAATTTTTAAATTATACTTACTTACTGCTTCTTCCAATACTTTGTCAAATTCTTTAACAGGTGCTCTTATATCTATATAAAATAAAGTTATTTCAGAAGATGGATAATGTTCTTTTATAAGAATAGCTTGCTTAATTGAAACTGCACAACATATAGAAGAGCAATAGGGTTTTTCGTATCTCAAATCTCTTGAACCAACACATTGGATAAAAGCAATTTTTTGCGGAACTTTGAAGTCAGATTCTCTTATAAGATTTCCTTCAGTTGGTCCTGATACATCAATTAATCTTTCCAGTTCTATACTGTCTAATATATCTTTATATTTTCCATAACCATAATTTTCAAGTATTTTGAAAGAAGTTGGTTCTGAACCAAGAGCAAGTATGATAGCACCTACTTGGATTTTTCTGTAAGTAGGCTTTTGGTTAAAATTTATGGCTTTTGAATCACATACACTTATACACATTTCACAATTTATTCTTTGGAACAGCTTTAAACAAGCATTTCGATCAATATAATAAGTAAGAGGAATAGATTGAGGGAAATCAAGATGGATAGCCTTAGTAAAAGATAAATATCTATTAAACCAATCTAATGTGATAGCTTGACAATATTCTAAACATTCTCCACAGGCTCTACATTTTTCTGAATCTATATATCTAGGATTAATTTTAAGATTTACTGTGAAATTACCTGGCTTACCTTTTATATTTACAACTTCTGTAAGTGTAAGAATTTCAATGTTAGGAGACCTCCAGGCCTCCGCCATTTTAGGAGCAAGTATTCAGATACTACAGTCATTAGTGGGAAAGGTTTTGTCAAGTTGAGCCATCATTCCGCCAATAGTAGGTTTCTTTTCTACAAGATACACATAATATCCAAGTTGAGAAAGATCTAAAGCTGCTTGTATTCCTGCTATTCCACCTCCTACCACTAAAACCTTTCCTTGAGTTTTACTCATTTTTTGCTCCTTTAATAATTTAAAATTGCCTTTAAAAAATTTTTATAACACCATTTGATAATTAAATCAAGTTTAAAATTTTTTAAAAAAATTTGAAGTATTTTATGAGATTTGATAAGGGATTGGATCTTTAACTTCAGCTTCTTTAAAGGCTTTTAACCTTAGTTTACAAGAGGCACATTTTCCACAGGCAACTTCAGTTTCTCTATAGCAAGACCAAGTTAAGTGAAAAGGTGTTCCTAATTTTATTCCTATTTTTACAATTTCTTTTTTGGAAAAATTTATAATAGGAGTTTCTATTTTTATTTTAGTTTCTGGTTTAGTTCCAAGAGAGATTGCTTTTTGAAAGGCTTCAATAAATTCACTTCTACAATCAGGATATCCTGAAAAGTCTATTTGATTTACTCCTATAAATATTTTGGTTGCTCCAATAATTTCTGCCCAGGCTGTTGCTATGCTTAAAAAAATAGCATTTCTAAAAGCTACATAAGTAGAGGGAATTTCTTCTTCTTCTTCTTTTTCAGGGATTTCCATCTCATTAGATATTAAACTTGATCCTCCCCAGTTTTTAAAGAAAGGAAGATATATAATTTCAGCCTTTTCTGGTTTAAAAAATTCCACTAATTTTTGGAAACATTCTAATTCTTTTTTGTAAGCTTTTTGACCATATTGAAAGTGTAATAAAGCAAGGCGATAGTTTTGAGAGGCAATGCTTGTGCATACAGCACTATCCATTCCTGAGCTTAAAAGAACAATAGCTAATTCCTTCATAAAGATTAAAAAACGCCCCCAAGGGGATTTGAACCCCTGTCGCCGGCGTGAAAGGCCGGTGTCCTGGTCCTGGCTAGACGATGGGGGCAATATTATGGGCCGGGTAGGATTCGAACCTACGACTCCCAGCTTAAAAGGCTGGTACTCTGCCTGGCTGAGTTACCGGCCCACTCTTATCTTAAAACTGGTTAAAATATAAACTAAATCCTTCCTTTGTCAAGCTTATCTGCTAACTTGATCTTTATTTCTAATGTATTTATTTTCTCTGGAACACCCTTTAAAGTTTTTACAAAACCTAATAAAGGATATATGAGTATATCTTCTACAAAACTTTTCATATGTATCCTTTGGTCATTTACTTTTAATAAAACCCTTGGATGATATTTCTCAATAAGTTCTTCAATAAATTTTGTCAATCTTTCCTTGTTTTCAAAAGAAAAAAATTTTTCTTCAGGATAAGAAGTTTCCCAAGTATCTATTTTATTTTTTACTATAAATCCTAATAAATTCTTTAATTCTCCCTTTATTTTTTTAAGATCTTCATTCTCATCTTTAACTACCCAAAATTTTTGAATCATATCAAAGCCTTTAAAACCTTCTAAAAAAACAATATGACAATTCCAAAAAATAGATAAAAAATAATTATACCAATCTTTAAAAGAAGAAAAATTAAGTAATTCAGAATTTAAATAAAGTGTAAAAAGATTCTTTTGGAAAAAACCCACTAACGGAATTCCTTCTTTTCTATAAAGCCAAGTATCTTTTTCTGGAATATCAGTAAAAATGTTTTCATCTTTTGAAGATTTTACTATTCCAATTTTGTATCCTTTTTTTTGAAAAATTTTAGATAAAGAGAGAATTAAAGTAGTTTTTCCGGCATTATGATATCCAGAAATAGCAATTAAAAGTGGCATAAGATTTTATAAAGTAATTTCTTCTCCAGGTTTTAGAACAATAATAGTAAGAGAAAGATTATATTTTTTTATTTCCTTTTCAAAATTTTCTACAGTTCCAGTAAGAATAGGAAAGGTACCATAATGCATAGGAATTATGATTTCTGGTCTTAAAAAATCACAAGCTTTTGCCGCTTCCTTAGGTCCCATTACATAATGATCTCCAATAGGAAGAAACGCTATTTTAGGAGAATATAATTCTTTAATTAATTTCATTTCATAAAATAATCCTGTATCTCCAGCATGATAAATAGAAACTTCATTTTCTAAGGTAATTATAAAACCACAGGGGGCTCCTCCATATTTTCCATCAGGAAAAGAAGAACTATGTAAAGCAGGAACCATGGTAAACCTTAAATCCCCAACTTGATAAGTTCCACCTATATTCATTCCAATAGCTTTTGATATACCTTGATTTAATAAATATTGTTGAATTTCATGAATAGCAATTATTTCAGAGTTTTCATTTTTAGCAATTTTTAAGACATCTCCAAGATGGTCTCCATGAGCATGAGTTATAAGAATAAAATCATAAGGACCAGTATCTACCTCTTTAGGAGATAAGGGATTAGTTATCCAAGGATCTATTAGTATTTTTTTCCCTTTTTCGGTAATAATTTTAAAACAGGAATGTCCATAAAAAGTAATTTTCATTTTTATTTTTAGGAGAAAAATTTTTTAAAAAAGCGGGCGACGGGATTCGAACCCGCGACCTACAGCATGGCAAGCTGTCGCTCTACCAGACTGAGCTACACCCGCAATTTATATATTATTATATTAAACTCTTTATTAATATTGTCAATAATCATTCTTCTTCAATTCCAAAAATTTGAGAAAGTTTGACCAGCTTTTCATATTCTTCATCTACTTTTTTCTGAATAAATTCAATTTGCTCTGGAGTTAAGTGCCTAAATCTTCTTTGTAATTTTAAATACTCTTCTACAGGTTTTTTGGGACTAACTTTTTTTTTTAATACATATTCTCCATATTTTCCAAGCAGATCTTTCTTTGCAGAAATATGTCCTACCAATTTGTTAATAATGTATTTTCCGTCTATTACTTCATAAAGAGGAAATATTCTGGTTTCTACTGCTAATTTAGCAATTAAAATACTATCTTCACTTTTACAGCCCCAACCAGTTGGACACGGTGAAAATACATGGATAAAAGTGGGTCCTTTAATTAAGGAAGCCTTTTTAACTTTATTCATAAGATCGATAGGATAAGCAGGATTTGCAGTTGCTGCATAAGGTATGTTGTGAGCCACTACTATTCCCATAATATTTTTTTTCCAGGTTACATTTCCTTTAATAACTTTACCACTTGGACTTGTAGTTGTGTGAGCTCCAAAAGGGGTTGCACCTGATCTTTGTACACCTGTATTCATATAAGCTTCGTTGTCAAGGCAAATATAAATAAAATCATGCCCTCTTTCTAATGCTCCAGAAAGAAATTGAAGTCCTATATCAAAGGTAGCTCCATCTCCTGCAAAGACCACTATATTTATTTTTTCTTTCTTGGAAATTTTGCCTTTCTTTTTTAAAACTTTTATAGCTGATTCAATTCCAGAAGCCACTGAAGCTGAGTTTTCGAAAGCTACATGTATCCAGGGTATCCTCCAGGAAGTATAAGGAAAAGGGCTTGAAATAATTTCCATACATCCAGTAGCTGAAACAGCAATTGTATTAGGTCCCAATACTTTTAATGCTAATTTTAGGGGTAATACTGTTCCACATCCTTGACAAGCTCTATGTCCAGGAGCAAATCCATCAAATTCAGGAAGGTTTTTTAAATTAAAACCTTTAAAATTTTGTAATTCTGGTCTCATAATTTTACTCCTTTACTCCATAAATTTTGTAAGAAAATGTAGGTTTTGTTTTTATTGCATGATAAGTTCTTTCAAAAAGTTCAATAAAGTCTTCAACTGTTACATCTCTTCCAGAAAGGCCTGCTATAAAATTTACAATTTTTGGTCTTTTATTAGATTGATAAAGAGCTGAACGTACTTCAATTCCTACAGGACCACCTGTTGCACCGTGACTTACTGCTCTATCTACAACTCCTATAGCTTTAACTTTTCCTATAGCTTTTATAAAATCTCTTAAAGGAAAAGGTCTCCAAAGTCTTAATCTTAAAAGACCAACTTTTTTGCCTTCATCCCTTAAAAGGTCAACTGCATTCATAGCTGTTTCAGTAAGACTTCCCATTATTACAAGAGCAACCTCTGCATCTTCCATTTTATAAATTTCAACAGGTTGGTATCTTTTTCCAGTTAATTTTTCAAATTCTTTCCAAGCATTGATTATTATTTTATAAGAAGAATTGAAAGCTTCATCCTGAGCTTTTTTAGCCTCAGTATATATTTCTGGAACTCCTATTGCTCCCATAGTTACAGGTTTTTTGGGGTCTAATTTGTAGTTCATTTTGAGATGAGGCACATATTTATCTACAAGTTCTTGATCTAAAAATTCTACAGGCTCAATTACATGAGTAAGTATGAAACCATCAATATTAATAGCTACCGGAAATAAAGACTTTTCTGCAATTCTATAAGAGTGATATATAAGATCTACTGCTTCTTGACCATTTTCTGCAAAGAATTGTATCCATCCTGAATCTCTCATAGTCATCACATCTGAATGATCATTCCATATGCTAATAGGAGCAGATATAGAACGATTAGCAATTACCATAACTATAGGAAGTCTTAATGCAGAGGCTATAAAAAGAACTTCGTACATAAAAAGAAGTCCTTGAGAAGAAGTAGCAGTAAAAGTTCTTGCTCCAGCTGCTGAAGCTCCAATACAGGCACTCATAGCAGCATGTTCTGATTCAACAGGTATATATTCTGACTCAAGTTCTCCATTGTTTACAAGTTCTGATAAGTATTCCACTATATGAGTTTGTGGTGTAATTGGATAAGCTGAAATTACATCCACCTTGCATTGAGCTACTGCATCTGCTATAGCGACAGAAACCTCCTTTGCAACTTTTTTTCTTATTTTTAAAGCTTTAGCTTCCTCTAATGAAACTTCTCTAATCAATTTTTTTTTCATTTTTAAATCTCCTCCTCTAATACCATAGTAATAGCCCCTCTAGGACAATTTTGGGCACATATTCCGCAACCCTTACAATAATAAAGATTAGATATATAATATCCTTCCTCATCTTTTTCATAACAAAGATCTGGACAAAAGACATAACATAAACCACACTTTATACATTTTTCTTTATCAAGAATTGGTCTAAAAGCTCTCCAGTCACCAGTTTTAAATTCAACAGAATTTCCAGGTTTTAAAATAGCCATTCCAGGTGCTAATTTTTTCCAACTAATAAGTCCTTCTTCTTTTGGCATAATATACTTCCTATTCAAAAATCTTTGTTTCTTCTAAAGCTCTATGAAAAGCTTTTATGTTTTTTTCAGCAAGTTTGCCAAATCTTTCTCTTAAAGCTTCTTCCATATATTTTGCTTCTATAAGTCCTGTAGCCTTAATGAAAGCCCCTAACATGGTGGTGTTAGTAATGGGGAAACCTATTTCTTCGATAGCAATTTTGGTAGCATCAACTATAGCTAACCTTCCATTGTAATTTCCTAAAATCTTTTTTATTTCTTTTTCTGAAAGATAAGAATTTAATATAACTGTTCCTTTCTTTTTTAATCCATCAGTAATTTTAATAAGTTTAGGAAGGGTTGGATCAAGTACTAAGACTACATCTGGATGATAAATCTTTTCTCTGGTACGAATCCTTTTAGTATCAATTCTTACAAAAGCTTGAACAGGAGCTCCTCTTCTTTCTGCCCCAAAACTTGGAAAAGCTTGAGCATATTTTCCTTCATTAATAGCTGCTATTGCGATTAATTCAGCTGAGGTAACTACTCCTTGTCCTCCTCTTCCATGAAGTCTTATCTCAGTCATTAAGATACCTCCAAAAGCCAGAGCTTAAAGTTTTTTTAAAATAGCATACCCAAAATAATTGTCAATAATAAAAACTTATTTAAAATAAATTTAAAATATTTTTTAAAATTTTTAAGAAGGAAAAAAATGGGTGACCTTACTGGGAAAATTGCTTTGGTGACAGGAGCATCAAGGGGTATAGGAAAGGCTATAGCCTATGAATTTGCTAAAGAAGGTGCTGAGGTAATTATCAATTATAAAAGTTCTGAAGAAAAAGCAAAAGAATTAGCTGAACAAATAAAAAAATTAGGTAGAAAAGCTTATTTAGCAAAATTTGATGTAGCCAATTCTGAAGAAGTTAAGAAAAAGATTAAAGAAATTGAAGAAACTATAGGTAAAATTGATATATTAGTAAATAATGCAGGAATTGTGAAAGACTCTCTATTTATTAGAATGAGAGAAGATGATTGGGATAGTGTTATTAAAACTAATTTATATTCAGTTTTTTATGTAACTCATGCAGTACTTCCCATGATGATAAAGGAAAGATGGGGCAGGATTATTAATATATCTTCAGTAGTAGCTTTTACAGGAAATGTGGGTCAAACTAATTATTCAGCTGCTAAAGCAGGAATTATAGGTTTTTCGAAGTCTTTAGCTTTGGAAGTAGCAAATAGAAATATCACAGTAAATGTAATTGCTCCTGGTTATATAGAAACAGACATGACAGCTAATCTTCCCGAAAAGGTAAAAGATGCCTTTTTAGAAAAAATTCCTTTAAAAAGAGGAGGTCTTCCTGAAGAGGTAGCTTATTTAGCAAGTTTTTTAGCAAGTGAAAAAGGAAGTTATATTACGGGATGTGTTTTTCATATAAACGGAGGACTTTACAGAAATTAAATATTAAGGAATGAATTATGGATATTCTTATTTTTGGACATCCGGCTTTAAAAGAAAAAGCTGAGCCTGTTAATAATATAGATGAAGATTTAAAGAAAATTATAAAAAAAATGGCTGAAACTATGTATAAAGTTAAAGGACTTGGTCTTGCTGCTAATCAAGTAGGTATTCTTAAAAGATTTTTTATAATGGATGCTTCTCAAAAAGAAGGAAAAAATAAATTAGAAATTTATATTAATCCTGAAATACTTGAAGCTGAAGGTTCTATAATTTATGAAGAAGGCTGTTTAAGTGTTCCCGGATATTATGCAAAAGTAAAAAGATTCAATAAGCTTTATATCAGAGCTTATGATTTAGAAGGAAAAATTTTTGAAAGGGAATTAGAAGGACTTGAAGCAATAGTTTTTCAGCACGAATATGATCACTTAGATGGTATTTTATTTATTGATAGACTTTCCCCTCTAAAAAAACAATTATTTAAAAAATGGTGGAAAAAGCATCATAAGTAACTTAGGTAATTAATCTAAATTTTTCTATTAAATTGGCCTTTCCATCTTCCTTTATTTCCAAGAACACCCCTTCTATCTTTAATTTTCCATTTTTTTCCACTTCTAATTTTCTAGGAACCATATTAATATACATTTCCACTACTTGATCTATTTTCATTCCTAATATACTTTCTACAGCTCCGCACATTCCTACATCAGTTATATAAGCAGTGCCTTTTGGTAAAATCCCCTCATCAGAAGTCTGAACATGAGTATGAGTACCTATAATAGCAGAAACTAAGCCGTCTAAAAAGTAACCTAAAGCTAATTTTTCTGAAGTAGCTTCAGCATGAAAGTCAACTATTATAAAAGGAGTTTCCTTAGATATTTTTTCAACAAGCTTTATTCCAATCAAAAGGGGGTTTTCCAAAGCTTTCATAAAGATTCTTCCCTCTAAATTTATTACTCCTAATTTTATATTATTTTTAGTATATATTGTCCATCCTTTACCAGGAGCACCTTCCCCATAATTAGCAGGTCTTAAAACCCTTTCAGTTTTTTGAAGATAAGGAAAAAATTCTTTTTTCCATATATGGTTCCCTGAAGTGAGAATGTCTAATCCATAAGAAAAAAGTTCCTCAGCAATACTTTCAGTTAATCCATAACCTCCTGCAGCATTTTCTGCATTAGCTATTATAAAATCTCCTTGATAAATTTTTAATAACTGGGGTAAAAGGATTTTTAAAGCTTTTCTTCCAGAACTTCCTACAATATCACCTAAAAAAATTATTTTTATTTTATTTTGCATATTCAATAACTCTTGTTTCTCTTATTACAGTAACTCTTATTATTCCTGGATAAGTCAATTCTTTTTCAATTTTTTGAGCAATATCACGAGCCAAAAGATAGGCTTTTTCATCACTTATTTTTTTATCATCTACAATTACTCTTATTTCTCTTCCAGCTTGGATAGCAAAAGCTTTTTCTACTCCTTCAAAGGATAAAGCTATTCTTTCAAGTTCTTTTATTCTTTTTATATAAGCTTCAAGTAATTCCCTTCTTGCTCCTGGTCTTGCTCCTGAGATAGCATCAGAGATTTGTAAAATAATCCCTAATATAGTAGTTATAGGAATATCTTCGTGATGAGATGCTATAGCATTTACAATTTCTTCTTCCTCTCCATATTTTCTTGCTATTTCAGCTCCTATAAGTGCATGAGGTCCTTCTACCTCATATGAAGCAGCCTTTCCTATATCATGAAGAAGAGCAGCTCTTTTGGCTTTTTTTGCATCCAGTCCTAATTCTCCTGCTAAAGCTCCACAAATTATAGCGGTTTCAATAGAATGTTGCAATACATTTTGACTATAGCTTGTTCTAAATTTAAGTTTCCCAATTAATTTAATAAGTTCAGGATGTAAACCATAAATTCCCAATTCAAAACAGGCTTTTTCACCTACTTCTGCTAAATGTTGTTCCATTTCCTCTTCTACCTGTCTTATTATTTCTTCAATTCTAGTAGGATGAATCCTACCGTCTGCAACAAGTCTTTCTAAAGCAATACGGGCCACTTCTCTTCTCAATGGGTCTAAACAAGATAAAACAACAACTTCAGGAGTATCATCTATTAAAAGATCAACCCCAGTTAATGTTTCAAAAGTTCTTATATTTCTTCCTTCCCTTCCAATTATTCTTCCTTTCATTTCTTCATTAGGAAGTTGTACCACTGATACTGTTTTTTCTGTAACAAAAGGAATAGCAGCTTTTGAAATGGTATAAGCTAAGATTTCTTGAGACTTTCTCTTAGCTTCATCTTTTATTTCATTTTCTAATTTCATTAAAAACTTGGCTTTTTCTTCAATCAATTCCTCTTCCAATTTTTTAAATAATAATTCCTTTGCTTCTTTTTCAGAAAGACCTGATATTTTTTCTAATTCTTCTTTAGCCTTGTTTAAAATTTCATCTACTTGTTTTTTTTCGTTTTCTATCAGCGCTTTGATTTCTTCTACCTCTTTTAGTTTTTTTTCTAAAAGTTCCTCTTTTTTAATAAGGGTTTCTTCCTTTTGAACAAGTCTTTCTTCTTTTAAAGAAACTTCTTTTAATCTTTTTTCAAATTCTCTTTCTAAATTCTGTTTTTCAATTAAAAGTTGTTCTTTTATTTGGATTTTTGCTTGTTGAATTTTTAATTTAGCTTCACTTTCCGCTTTCTCTAAAATTTCTTGAGCTTTTCTTTGAGATTCTTTAATTATTTCTTCTGCAGTTTTTTTAGCTTCTAATTCTTTCTTCTTTTGAATAAAAAAGTAGAGAAAGCTTAAAAGAATTCCAATAAAAATCCCTATAATGATTCCTAAAAAAAGAAAATTCATAATTTTCCTCCCCTTTAATTTAAACTATTAAAAATTTTAGGAGGGAAAAGGAAAAGAAATTTATAGAATATAAAAAGCCCCAGGGTGCCGTGGGAAATGCCTGCTCAAAGCTTTATTAAAATAACTTTTAGGGTGGGGTCTAGTAAGCCTTTGACGCTCTATAAAGAGCAAAAAAGCCCTAGAACCACCTTGCCCTATTATTGAGTAAATGTTAGCTTGGCAGGTCATTTTTCTCACCACTAACACCCCAGGAAATTCTTGCTTTTTCTAAAAACTCTCCCACTTTGTTAATCTGAGTTTTTAAACTCCTTTCCAAAAGTTCTTTTTCTTTTTTTATTTTTATATAATCATATGCTACCTGTAAAAGAAGCCAGATAGCCAACTTAAATGTAGGAACCTTTTTAAAACTTTCTATTTCTTCTTTTTTTTGTTCTAAATATTTTAAAACCTCCTTTACTTCTTCTTCCGGAATAAAAGACCGGAAGAAAAAAGTTTGTCCCAAAAATTCAAAACTTATCTCTTTAGCTTTTTGCATTTTTAAAAGCCTATATTTGGGAGAGTTTTTCTATTAAACTGCCAATTCGTTCTTTTATAATTTTCCTTTCCTCTTCCCTCCTATTTATTTCTTCTAAAAGTTTAGCATTTTCTTCTTCTCTTTTTTTAAGCCTGTTTATCAATTCTTCTTTTTCAATCTTTAATTGCGTTATTAATGAAATAAGAGCATCAATTTTTTCCTCTAAATTTGCAATATCTTGAAAATCCATTAGTTCCTCCATTAATAAGTAAAATTTTATTTAAAATAAAATCCTTTTTGGGATTTTTGTCAAGAGGATTAAGATATTATTGACAATAAAAAGACCGAGCTTTTTATAGAAATGACTTCATACTTCTTGTTTCTAATTTTTTTAGTAAAAAGTGGTCTCACAGTCACCTTTTATGATATAAATCACACTAAGCATATTATAGATATAAAAGCTATTTCTTTTTGATTTAACAGATCTTTCTGTTTTTGTGTATTTTATTGATTTAAAAGCAAACTCTTATTTGGGGATATGGTATGACTGGTTTTGTAGTTGTCTTCACTGAGATAAAGCAAGCAGATGTGAATTTTTTTCTAAAAACCTTTCTATGGAGAATCTCCGAATTTCCTTATAAAATGACTATGTGTGACTTTGGTTTTCTTATAATTGTCGAAAGAGGTGAATCCTTTGGTGGATAAAGCTTTAAGTTGTTTTTTTCTCCCCAACTAAACTTTATAGAACCTAATAAGAGATTATCAGTTAGCTTTATAAGGTTATAAGATTAACATTTTTTTAACAGCATTGTAAGCTTTTTTTATGGTTTCCTCAGGAAGATTTATTTCAAATTCCAAATTTTCTAAAGCATTAAAAACATGTTCTAATGAGATTTTTTTCATTGAGGGACACACCATTTTTTCTGGAGAGGGATGATAAAAGATTTTATCAGGGTTTTCTTTCTTTAAAGGGTAAAGAAGGCCTACTTCAGTTCCTATAATGAATTCTTTATAAGGAAGTTGTTTAGCAAGTTTTATCATTCCACTTGTTGAAGCTACATATTCTGCAAGATCTATTACTTCTGGGCGACATTCTGGGTGAGCAATAAAAACTGCAGAAGGATATTTCTCTTTGGTTTTTATTACTTCTTCAGGAAGTAATATGTGATGAAAAGGGCAAAATCCATCGAAATATATTATTTTTTTATCAGTATAAAACCTCTGAGTATATCTTGCTAAGTTCATATCAGGAAGCATAATTATTGTTTTCTCTTTTAAAGTTCCTACTACTTTTACTGCATTAGCAGAGGTGCAACAAAGGTCACTTAAAGCTTTTATTTCAGCTTTTGAATTTACATAAGTAACTATAGGAGCATTTGGATATTTATTTTTTAAGGTTATTACATCTTCAGGAGTAATCATATCTGCCATTTCACAAGGAACATCAATAACAGGAAGAATAACTTTTTTGTTAGGAGATACAATTTTTGCAGTTTCTGCCATAAAAAAAACACCACAAAACACTATAACCTCTGCATCGGTTTTACTTGCCTTAAGACTTAATTCCAATGAGTCTCCCCTTAAATCAGCTATATCTTGAATCTCAGGAGGTTGATAATTATGAGCAAGAATAATGGCTTTTCTTTTTTTCTTTAATTCTAATATTTTTTCAATTATTTTTTTCTTTGTCATAAGAATTTTTATTATTTTTTACTAAAAAAATAAATTATTATGATAATTTTTCAAGATAATTTTTTAATTTTTTGTAGCACTCAAAGGGAACATTTAAATTTCCAAATCCTTTACCTAATTTAATATCTGGTTTATTTTTTCCATGAAAATCACTTCCTCCTGTAATTAAAAAACCAAATTTTTTAGCACAATTTATTAAAAATTTTGTAAAATCTGGAGAATGTTCGGTATAATATACTTCTATACCTATTAATCCAAAATCCTTTAGAATTTTTAAATAATTTTCCAGTTCTAAGTAAGGAAGTTTTAAAGTAAAAGGATGGGCAAGTACAGGAGCTCCTTTAGCTGATAGAATTAAATTTATAGCAGATTGGGCAGAAAGAAGAGCTTTAGGAGCATATGCCAAGGCTCCTTTTTTTAAATATTTTTCAAAAGCTTCTTCAAAGGTCTTAACAATACCTTTTTTTATCAAAAGATAAGCTATATGGGGTCTACCTATTTCTCCTTTAGTAATATTTTTTAGTTCTTCTAAAGTAATCTTTATTCCTAAGGAATTTAATTTTTCTATAATTTTTTTATTTCTTTCTTCGCGAGCTTTTTTAAGTTGATTTAAGGTAGTGTCAATTTCAGGGATTTTAGGATATAAAAAATAACCCAAAAGATGGAAATGCCCAGGGCCATCGTATTTTATACTTATTTCTAAACCACATAAAAAGGGCAGATTTTCCTCTTGAGAGGTTTTATAAGCAAGTTCAAGTCCGTCAATGGTATCATGATCTGTGAGAGCTAAAGCTTTTAAGCCTTCTTTTTTAGCTAAATATATTAATTCCTCAGGAGAGAAAGTTCCGTCTGAAGCAGTAGAATGAGTATGGAGATCTATCAAATTCTCTTAGCCTTTTTGGTTATTTTATATTCGTAGGATGTTTTTATAAAAGATTTAAATAGAGGATGAGGATTAATAGGTTTTGACTTAAATTCTGGATGAAACTGAACTCCAATAAACCAGGGATGGTCTTCTAATTCTATAATTTCTACCAATTCTCCATTTGGAGAAGTTCCTACTACTTTTAATCCTGCTTTTTCTAACTCATCTTTATATTTATTGTTAAATTCGTAACGATGTCGATGCCTTTCAAATACCTTATCTTTTTGATAGGCCATCCAAGCTTTAGAGCCATTTTTAAGCACACAGGGATAAGCTCCTAATCTCATTGTACCTCCAAGATCGCATCCTTCCTCTCTTTTTTCAATCCTTCCAGTTCTATAATCATACCATTCCTTCATTAGATAAATTACGGGATATTCTGTATTTTTATCAAATTCGGTTGAATGAGCAGATTTCCATCCTAGAACATTTCTTGCGAATTCAATAACTGCCAATTGCATCCCTAAACAAATTCCAAAAAAAGGAATTTTTTGAACTCTTGCATAATTTATAGCAAGAATTTTTCCCTCTATTCCTCTTATTCCAAATCCACCTGGAACTAAAATTCCATCTACATTTTTCAAATATTCCTCTATATTCTCAACAGTTAATTCATCAGCATTTATATACTCTAAATTCACTTTTAATTTATTAGCCAATCCTCCATGAATTAAGGCTTCATTTAGGGATTTATAAGAGTCTTTTAGACTCACATATTTTCCCACAATTCCGATATTTACCTCATCTTCTGGGTTTTTATAAATTTTTACTATATTTTCCCATTGACTTAAATCAGGTTCTCTTGTCCACATATTAAGATATTCTACAATTTTAGCATCTAAACCTTCTTGATGAAAAATTAAAGGAATTTCATAAATACAGTCTATATCTTTAGCAGTGATTACTGCAGATTCTTCTACATTGCAAAAAAGGGCAATTTTCTTTTTTATTTCGGGAGGTAAAAATCTATCTGTTCTACATAGGATAATATCTGGTTGGATACCTATAGCTCTCAGTTCTTTTACACTGTGTTGAGTAGGTTTTGTTTTTAATTCTCCAGCAGTTTTTATATAAGGTACATAAGTAAGATGAATGTAAAGCACATTTTCTTTACCTAATTCATATCCTAACTGTCTTATTGCTTCTAAGAATGGAAGACTTTCGATATCTCCCACAGTACCTCCTATTTCTACTATAGCCACATCAATTTGAGGACTTGCTAAATCAAGTATACAAGCCTTGATTTCATCTGTAACATGAGGAATTATTTGTACTGTGCCTCCTAAATAAACTCCTTTTCTTTCTTTAGTAATTACAGAATAATAAATTTTTCCAGAAGTATAATTGTTTTTGGCATTCATTTGAGCTGATGTAAATCTTTCATAATGACCAAGATCTAAATCAGTTTCAGCTCCGTCTTCAGTTACATATACTTCTCCATGTTGAAAAGGATTCATGGTGCCTGGATCTACATTTATGTAAGGATCCAATTTTTGTAAAGTTACCCTTAATCCTCTGGCTTCGAGTAAAGCACCTATTGAAGCTGCTGCTAAACCTTTACCTAAAGAAGAAAGAACTCCACCAGTTATAAAAATAAATTTGGTATGTAATTTTTTTCGGTTTTCTGGAGTTCTCATTTGAGATTTTTATTTTATCATCTATTATCAAAATTTATAGATGTTTCATTTTTAAGAATTTTTGTAATATTAAGAACTGTGTTTGCATAAGGTACACTAATGTTGTATTTCATAATTATTCTCTTTTTTTCTTCTAAACTGCTTTCCTTTTTGTATCCTTCTTTTTTTAGATAGTTTGCTATACTTGCTAATGCATCACTAAGATTATAAAGATCTACTTTTCCATCTCTATCCCAATCATATCCATAAATTAAATAACTTCTAGGAAGAAATTGTGGATATCCAAAGGCACCAAAGATGGAACCTTTTATAGAAAAGGGATCCCAATTATTTTGGTAGGAAATCTGAATAAAATAAAGAAGTTCCTTATATCCCCATTTACTTCTTTTTTCCCACTTATTTTTTATAGCTTCATCTAAAAGAGAAACTCCAGAAGAATCTATGAAATTTTTAAAAACTTCTTTTTCTCCTGAAAGAGCAAGACTATAAAATACATTTATAACTGGAAAAGAACCTGTGTTTCTTCCAAGATCTGTTTCTACTAAAAATATGCTTGTAATAATTTCCTTCTCTACTTCAAATACAAATTCTATATCTTCTAAAAGTTCCTTATTTTCTCTCATAAAATTTTTTGCTCTTTCAATACGTTCAGGTTCCAAAAATTGATAATAAGGTAGAGATTCTTCCTTCCAAATTAAACTTTTAATCATAATATTTGGAATATAAGTTAAATTAGGTGAAGAAAAGATAGTTTCTATGTAATCTTCAGGTACTAAACCCTCTAGATCTTTTTTTATCTGGTTTTTAAGCTTATCTTTATAAGGGATTAAAAAGGGTTCTTCTTTAGCTTGAATATTAAAATTTATTAAAAAAAATATTAAGAAGAACAAGCTAAATTTAAACGGGAGCCTTTTAAAATACATTTTATTTCCCTCATACTAAGTTCAGAAATTGCTAAAATTTTTTCTTTTCCTTTTATCTCTATTTCTATTTCTTTTTTACCTCTTAAAAGGCTTTCTTTGAGATTATATACAGCAAAATGGTCTCCAGCTTTGATTTTATCATAATCTTTTTTATTTTTAAAGACTAAAGGAAGAATTCCAAAATTTATTAAATTACTTCTATGAATTCTTGCAAAACTTTTAGCTAGTTTTATTCTTACTCCTAAATATCTTGGTGCAAGAGCTGCATGTTCTCTGGAAGATCCCTGCCCATAGTTTTCTCCTCCTACAATACCCACTGCAAGCCCTTTATTTTTAATTTCTAAAGCTTTTTTAAAAAATTCTGGATCAATATTTTTATACACGAATTCACTTATAGCGGGAAGATTACTTCTTAGAGGCAAAATTTGTGCTCCTGCAGGCATAATGTCATCTGTAGTTATATTGTCTTTTACCTTTAAGAGAAAAATTCCTTCTAAAATTTCAGGTAAAGGATCAAAAGGAGGTAAAGGAATAATATTAGGACCTCTTATTATTTCAATTTTTTTGGCTTTTTCTTCAGGTAAAGGAGGGATAAGTAAAGAGTCATTAATGATAAATTTTTCAGGAATTTCAATTTTTGGATAATCTCCTAATTCTCTGGGATCAGTTATAACTCCTTTAATAGCAGAAGCAACTGCTGTTTCAGGAGATACTAAATATATAAAATCAGGATTAGTACCTGATCTTCCAGGAAAATTTCTGGTAAAGGTTCTTAATGAAATAGAATTAGTTGGGGGTGCTTGTCCCATTCCTATACATCCAAGACAACCTGATTGATTGAGCCTAGTTCCTCCTTGGAGAATGCTTTTAAATGCTGAAAGATATACAAGATTTTCTAATACTTGTAAAGACCCAGGATTTATTTCAAATGATACATCAGGGTGGATTTTATATTTCTCAAGTACTTTAGCAACTATTAAGAGATCTCTTAGAGAAGAATTAGCACATGAGCCTATAATTACTTGGGCTACAGGTTTTCCAGCCTCTTCTTGGACTTTCCTTACATTGTCAGGTGAAGAGGGACAAGCACAAAGAGGTTCAATTTTTGAAAGATCAATTTCTATTACCTCATCATAATTGGCATCAGGATCAGGCATTAAATATAAAAAATCATTTTCTCTATTTTGAGCTTTTAGCCAAGAAAGAGTAATTTCATCTGAAGGGAAAATACTAGTGGTAGCACCTGTTTCAGTTCCTAAATTACAAATAGTTGCTCTTTCAGGAACAGTAAGATTTTTTATTCCTGGTCCGAAGTATTCTAATATTTTTCCAAAACCGCCCTTTACAGTCAATTTAGAAATAATATAAAGAGCAACATCTCTTGCTGAAACCCAAGGTTTAAGATTTTTATAAAGGTATATTCCTATAATTTTAGGCATTTTTAAATAAAAAGGCTCTCCAGCCATTGCCATAGCTACATCTAATCCACCAGCTCCTATAGCAAGCATTCCACATCCACCGGCAGTAGGAGTATGGCTATCAGAACCAAGAAGAGTCTTTCCTGGTTTAGCAAAACGTTCTAAATGAACTTGATGACATATTCCATTACCAGGCTTTGAAAACCAAATTCCATATCTTTTAGCAACAGTTAATAAATATCTATGGTCATCTGCATTTCTAAAATCAGTTTGTAAAATATTATGATCTATATATGATACCGAAAGTTCAGTTCTGACTCTATCAATTCCAATAGCTTCAAACTCAAGATAAGTCATAGTTCCTGTTGCATCTTGGGTTAAAGTTTGATCAATTTTTATCCCAATTTCCTCTCCTTCAATAAGTCTCCCAGATATTAAATGACTTTCTAATATTTTATGAGTAAGAGTGATCCCCATTTTTGAACTTTCCTTTTGTTAAATTTCTCCAAAACAATCAGGAAAAAAATTTTTAATAATTTCAAAAATGAGATCTATTTCTTCTTTTAAAAAATTTATATGTTTTAATTCAAGATAAAATCCCATAAATTCAGAGATAGAAAAAGTAGTTAATATTTCATAAATTTCATTCTTTTTAATTAAGTAAGGATTTACGAAATAAGGTAAAATATAAATTAATTCTTCACAGTTTCCTTCAAATTTAAATGTTAAAATTAGGTGTTTTGTTTTTAAAAAAGATGAAAGTTCTGCCTTTTCTTTTTCAGAAAGAAAATCAATTATTATGTCTTGAGAGGCAATAATAGAATGTTTTGGTAGTACCCCTTTAAAATACTCCTTAGGTAATTTTTTTACAAGAAAAAGATAAAGATTTTTTACCAGTTTTAAGTCAAGGTGTTCTTTTAATAAGCTTCTTAAGGTATAAATAGAAAGTGTTATAAGATATTCTCTCTTCTCAATTTCATCTAATTTTATACCTGTAATTATTCTTTCTAGGAATTTATAAATGGGGCTATCACTTAAGGTTTTAACTCTTAAAGTAAGATAAATCAGTTTGAAAGCTTCTTCAAAAGAGATATTATAAAACTTTTTCAAAAATTGAGATGCTTCTTGTATTTCTGTAGGTAAAGTATTAATCCATTTTATTTTCATAGAAAAAGGAATGGGTTTTTTAAGTTTATAACAAATTTTCTATTTTACAGTTAATTAATTTTTCTGCAAGAAATAAATCTTCAGGATAGGTTATTTTAAAATTTATAAAAGAACCTTTAACAATTTTTACTTTATATCCATAGTATAAAAGAAGGGAACTTTCATCATAAAAGATTAAATTTGAATTTTTAGCTTTTTCCAACAGAGGTTTTAAAATTTCAGCTTTAACCCCTTGAGGAGTTTGAATAGCAAAAAGATCATTCCTCTCAATATTTTGAATAATTATATCCTCCTTTACCTTATTTAAAGTATCCCTTATAGGGAGAGCAGGAACACATGCTCCATATTTTTTGGTATTTTCAATTATTTCAGTTATCAATTTGGGTGATACAAAAGGTCTTACTGCATCATGAATTAAAAAAATTTCTGTTTCTGATGGACTTGCTTTAACTCCACAAAACACTGAATCTTGTCTAGTCTCTCCACCTTTTACAATATCTAATATTTTTTTTAAAGAAAAAGAGTTTATTAATTTTTTTGTAAATTCCATATATTTTAAAGATACGCAAAGAATTATTCCATTTACTTCAGGATGGTTTTCGAATTTCAAAAGAGTATGGATGAGAATAGGAATTCCATTTATTTCTAAAAATTGTTTAGGTTTTTTGCTTTTAGCCCTTTTTCCTTTTCCAGCTGAGGGGATTATAGCAATTATCATAATGTTTTTTTAAAATATAGCATTTTAAAAACTTTTGTCTATTTTAAGTTTAAGGAGTAAAATTTATTTGAAAGGGTAAAAAAAATGAGCGGAAATACCATAGGAAAAATATTTAGAGTTACTACTTTTGGAGAATCTCATGGAAAGGCTCTTGGGGCAGTAGTAGATGGTTGTCCTCCTGGGCTTTCTCTTTCTGAAGAATACATTGAGAAAGAACTTGAAAAAAGAAGACCTGGAAAGTTTTTAGGGGAAACCTCAAGAAGAGAAAAAGATAAGGTAGAAATTCTTTCTGGAGTTTTTCAAGGTTATACTATAGGAACTCCTATAGCCTTAGTTATTTACAATGTAGATGTTGATTCTTCACCTTATGAAAAAATTAAAAATGTATTTAGACCAGGACATGGGGATTTTACATACTTTGTGAAATATGGAGGCTATAGAGATTATAGAGGGGGTGGAAGAAGTAGCGGAAGAGAGACTGTAGCAAGAGTAGCTGCAGGTGCAATTGCTAAAAAGGTTTTAGAAGAGTATGGAATAGAAGTAATAGCTTATACCATTTGTTTAGGTGGAATTACCGTTGAAAAGAAAGATCTTTCGGTAATATATCAAAATCATCTTTTTTGTCCAGATATGGAGGCATATGAAAAAATGTGTAAAAGAATTGAAGAAACTAAAAAAGAAGGAGATTCCTTGGGAGGAATAGTTGAAGTACTTGTAAAAGGTATACCTGCAGGATTGGGGGAACCTGTTTTTGATAGATTAAATGCTGATTTAGCTAAAGCCATTTTCAGTATTCCTGCAATAAAAGGATTTGAAATGGGTGCAGGTTTTAAGGTTGCCAATATGAAAGGATCAGAAAATAATGATCCTATAAGTACTAAAGGATTTTTAAAAAATGATGCAGGAGGTACCTTAGGAGGAATTTCTTCTGGTCAAGAACTTATTATGAGAATAGCTGTCAAACCTATTCCAAGTATAAGAAAAATTCAAAATACAGTAAATGAAAAAAAAGAAGAAGTTGAAATTTCTATAGAAGGAAGACATGATATTTCTGCTATCCCAAGAATTATTCCGGTGATAGAAGCTATGGTTAGAATAGTGATAGTGGATCACTTATTGAGACAACTTGCTAATTTAGCTTTTCAACATAGATTAAAATTTCCTGATTTTTTTAGTATTAAATAGTTATCCTAAAAATTTCCTTAAATAAGCTGCTTCTATTATAAGATCCCCTAAATTAGAAATTTGTCCATATTTTAAATTTTTCAAAATTTTTGTAGTAACTTCTTTATGTTCCATATCAGTTTCATATTCTATATTTAAAGAATTTAAAACTTCAAAAGATTTAATAATTTTATTTTTAACTTCTTCAGGTAAAAATTCTAAACATTTAGAATTAAAATATTGAAGTGCTAGAGAAAGGTCATATTCTAAATTTTTATATATTTTTATTAAATCCTTTAATTCATCTTTACTAATTGCACTTAATCCAAATATTTCTGGTGGTAATCCTATAGAATAACAAGCACAGCAAAAGTTTATAGCTCTTGGAAGGGTAACCCCTTTTATACTTCTTGAATAGCCAAAAAGTCCAATATGAAGTTTTCTTGTTCTTCTTTTGGGAACATATTTAGCAAGTTCATTAATAGCAGGAGAAAGGGGAATTATTAAAGTTTGATATTCTTTTGAAAATTTCTCTATAATTTTTTCACAAAATCTTTTATCAAAATCCTCTAAGGGATGTCTTATTAAAGTTTTTAATTTTTTTATAGCATTTATTACATCTTCAATAGGAAAATCGTATTTAAAAGCAGACTGTATGGTAAAGGTCTCAACTGACGGATATTCACTGAGAATCCTTTCTATATTGTAAGGAGAAAGATTTCCTCTGAAAGGAGGTGTGCCTACTCCTAAAATAGGATAAATTTCTATTTCCTTTTGGCTTGAAAATTTTTCAAGTTTTTTTAAAGCAATTTTTAAAATTAACACCGCACTTATTAATCCATAATTTAAAGCCGGATCAGATCTAGCTAAAAATACTCTTAAGTATTTAAATTTTTTATCTTGTAAATATTCTGAGAGTATTTTGTCAATGTTAAAAAGAAAAGGTATATCTTCAAAAAGAGGAATTACATTAATAGTTTGAGGCAAAAAATCTCCTACCCATTCTGCTACTGTGAGATCACCTTCATAAATTTTTTGATGTTGTTTACCAGAAATGAAATTTTTGTAAAAATAATAAACTCTATTTAATTCTTGGGCAGAAGTGGTCATAGGCAGAATTACTTCAAAAATAGGAGGATAAGGAGATTCATAGAAAGCTCTTGCTGCATCCATGGAACGAGGAATACTTTCTAAAGCTTCTACTAATATTTTAGCTTCCTCTTTTTCTACAGTGGGATTAGGTATCCTTAAAGTTATAAAAATATCTTTTCCCAGTACTTTCTTTTTAAAAAATTCAGGATATTTAGTAAAGAGCTTTTTAACAACAAAATCATCAACTTCTTTTCCCTCGCTGTCCCACATCTGTTCATCACAGCCTAAATGAGAAAAAGCATAATAAGCTTCTTGAATTTCATCTTCCCCTGACATATCCATATGTTCAGCAAAAAAAGGAATAGAAACATTATCTGGATGTTGAGTTGACATTACTCTTGGAATTTTCATTTTATAATACTTTTTATACTTTATTAGAACCCTTTATAAATTCAATACAAAACAAAGATTTTAAATCTTTAAGAATTTCCATTATTAATTCCTTTTCATTTTTAAAAAAATTTAACTTAGCTAAGCCCTCTTTTGATTCTATAACTGTTAAAATAGCTAAATGGTCATAACCTTCTAAAATAAACCGTAAAAAAGATATTTTTGAAGGCAATATTTTTATAAAAAGAAAATCACTATTCATAAAAGAAGGATATATAAAAAGGGAGGATAAAGTCCTCCCCAAGTAACCTAATGTGAAGTTTTAGCCTTGTTCTCTTCTAGGAGCTTTTCTTTGAGACTTTCTGGAACTACCAGCATTAATAATTTTTACTTTTGATGCTTGTTCACCTTTAGGACCTTGAACTATTTCAAACTCCACAATTTGTCCTTCCCTAAGAGTTTTAAAACCTGGCATTTCGATTGCAGAATAATGAACAAATACATCTCCACCACCTTCTTTGGAAATAAAACCATAACCTTTCTTTTCATCAAACCACTTAACTTTACCTCTAAACATGTTACACAAACCTCCTTAAAAGTTTTTCTTGATGAGTAGACTACACCTAAAAATAAAATTTGTAAAGATTAACTTTGAAAATTTAATGAAAATTAGAAAAAAATTAAAAAAAAGTGTAATATAAAAAATGTGATAAAATCTAGATCTATTTTTTATTTAGAAGATAATCCTCTTAAAATAAAAAATTTTTTATTTTTTTTAATTGGACATTTTATTTCTTTTACAGGTTCTTGGACACAAAGTACAGCTCAAACATGGTTAGTTTATCAACTTACTTGGTCAGGATTTTACTTAGGTATTTTCAGTTTTTTAAGTTCTTTTCCTGTTATTTTTATTACTATTCTTGCAGGCATTATTATAGATCTTTTTGATAGAAAAAAACTTTTAAGTCTAACATTGTTTTTTTCCATATTTCCTCCCCTAGTTTTAGGATTGCTTACTCAATTTAAAATTATTACCTTTTGGTATATTACTTTTTTAGCCTTACTTTCAAGTTGTTTAACTGCTATAGATACACCTTTAAGACAAGTTTTTATTTCAGAAATAGTTCCTTTACCTTTTTTAACTAAGGCTATTTCCTTTCAAGCTTTATCCTTTAATACTGCAAGAATATTAGGGCCTTTTTTAGCAGGGCTTATTATTTCTTATGGGAATATTTATCAATGTTTTTATTTAAATGCCTTAAGTTTTATTCCTTTTTTAATATTTGTGCTTTTTTTTATAAAACCTCAACTATCAGAAAAAAAAGATTTAAAAGAAAAAGTAGAAATTAGACATACCTTTAAAGAAGTTTATAGCTTTTTAAAAAAAGAAAAAAAGATAGTTATAGTTATTTTTTCAGTTATTATTTTTACTTTATTTGGAGCTTCAGTAATAGTTCTTCTTCCTTTGATTGTACATAAAATACACATGGGAGGGGCTAAAGAGTTTGCTTTTTTGTCCTCACTTTTAGGAGCAGGAGCTATTTTAGGAGCCTTTTCAGTAATTTTTGGAAAACCTATACAAAATAAGACTTTTCATTTATTTAAAGCAACACTTTTTTTAAGTATAAGTTTAATTGGATTAAATACAATAAAAAATTGGTATTTTACTTTATTTTTTTGTAGTTTAATAGGTTTTTCTTTTACTAATTTTTTTCCAGTAGCTAATAGCTATCTTCAAGAAAATACCCCAGAAAGTTTGAGAGGAAGAGTAATAAGTTTGTTTACTTTATCTTTTTTAGGAATTCATTCTGTAGGTAGTTTTTTGGCTGGTTTTTTAGCAGATAAAATTAGTTTGAATATGGTAATATTTTTTTATATAATTCTTTTATTTTCTATTAATACTTACCTTTTGCTATTCAAAATCAAAAATTTCTAAAATTTAAAAATTTTTAATTTTTCTGAGCTTTATTCGATAGATATTATAAAAAGGTTGTTATTATGAAAATTAAGTTAGAAGAGATTTTAAATAAATTAGATGTAGGAATTTTGATAGTCAATAAAGATAATATAGTAATTTATGCCAATCAAAAAGCAAAAGACTTTTTAGGCATAGATCCAATTACTAATCTTTTTTGTTATTTTTTGTTTTATAACTACCAAGAGCCCTGTAAAAATTGTATTAAAAATTTTTTATCTCCAGAAAGCCCAAAATTTGATATTACCATCTCACTAGGAGAAAGCCATTTTTTATTAGAATATGTTTATCTCACAAAAGAAGAGGTTTTAATCTTAATTAAGGATATAAGCAAAGAATTTTATTACAAAAGTTCTTATTTTACTTTATTGGAAAGTCTTCCATTATCAATTTTTTTTCTTAAAAAAGGTAAAATTATATTTATGAATAAATTTGTGGAAAAAGTTCTTGAATATTCTAAACAAGAATTACTCGGAAAAAGTTTTTTTGAAGTATTAGTTTCTCCTGATGAAAAATTTGGATTGGAAAATAAATTTAATAAAATTTTAATAGAAGAAAAAGAAGACCAATTTACTGTTACTCTTATTAATAAAGAAGGAAAAAATAGATTTTATTTAGGAAAAAGTTTTGTTTTAAGAGATAGGGATGGCGAAAAAATAATAGTTTTTACAGGCATTGATCTTAGTGAGTTTATTGAATTAAAAGAGAGACTGGACACTCTTCATAAAACTCACAGTTTTGGTAGTTTTTTAAGAAGTTTAGTTCATGATTTTAATAATGTTTTACACCAGGTAAATGAATATTTAAAACAAATAAGCAAAGAACTTGATAATCCTCAGAAAATAAAAAAATCTATTACTTTAATAGAAAAGACCTTATTTTCTTGGATAGATTTAAATAAGCTCCTTTTAGATTATACAAAAGAATTTAAAGAAATAGAAGAAAAAAGAATAGAAATGGTAAATTTTTTGAAAAATAATTTAGAATTATTCCAGCTTATAGCAGGTTCTAAGGTATTTATTCAGCTTGAATTTAACTATCTTTCTTCGGTTTGGATTCCTGGTGATGAGTCTTTTTGGCGATATATAATTCTAAATTTTATAAGTAATGCAAGAGATGCTATAGAAAAGGAAGGTCTTATTTCTATTATTCTTAGAACGAAAACAGAAGGATTAAAAAAATATTTAATAATGTATATAAAGGATACAGGATGTGGGATTCCTGAAGAATATATTAATAAAATTTTTGAACCCTTTTTTACTACTAAAGAAAAAAGCAGTGGCTTGGGTTTATTTTTAGTAAAAAATCACATTTATAATATAGGAGGGAAAATAGAAGTAGAGAGCAAGCTTGGTAAAGGAACTACATTTAAACTTTATATTCCTGTAGTAGAATTTAAGAAACTTGAAAAGGAAAAAAGAAAACCAGAGGAGATTTATATAGTAATAATAGAAGACGATGATGAAATAAGAAAGAATATAGAAGAAATTCTTAAAACAGAGGGATTTAATGTTTATGCTTTTTCTTGTGGTAAAGAATTGGAAGAAAATTTACCAGAAATTGAAAAAGCAGATTTATTAATTGCAGATTTTCATCTTTCTGATATAAGAGGTGGAGAAGCCTATCAAAGATTAAAGAAAAAATTTCCATCAATAGATGTAATATTTTTAACAGGTGATATATTTAGTTTAGCAGAGCTTCCTAGTAATAGAGTAATATTAAAACCTTTTAATGTGGGGGATCTCATTTTTAGAATAAAAGAACTTTTGCAGTGATTAAAAAAAATTTAAAGGAATTTTTGAAATATCTATCTTTTGAGAAAAATTATTCTGTTAATACTTTAAAGAGTTATCATAAAGATTTATTAGAATTTATATTATATTTAGAAAAGATAGGAATAAAGTCTTTATCTACTTTAGGGGCTCAGCATCTTAGGTCATATTTATTATTTTTAAAGATACAAAAAAAAGCTTCATCTACCATAGCAAGAAAAATAAGTAGTATTCGGAGTTTTTTTAAATTTTTATCAAAACACAAAAAAATATCTCACAATTTATTTCTTTATTTGTCTACTCCAAAACTTTCAAAAAAAATCCCTTTAGTTCCCACAGAAGAGGAGATAGAAGGATTTATTTCTTTTTTAGAAAAAGAAGAAAAATTTTTTAAGCTTAGAGATAAAGCTTTATTTGAAATTGCTTATGGATGCGGTCTAAGAGTTAGTGAAATAGCTAATTTAACTTTAGATCAAATTGATTTTAATAATCAAATTATTAGAGTTACAGGCAAAGGGAAAAAGGAAAGAATAGTACCTTTTGGTAGAAAAGCTCTTGAAGCTTTAAATAAATATTTAAAATTGCGTAAAGATCTGCTTTTAAAACTAAAAAAAGATATAAATTATGTATTTCTTAATTTTAAAGGAGAAAGACTTACTGAAAGGGGAATTAGATATATTACTAAAAAACAAGCAAATAAAAAAGGATTACCTTATTTACATCCTCATACCTTAAGGCATGCTTTTGCTACTCATCTTTTAAATGCAGGAGCTGATCTGAGAAGTATTCAAGAAATGTTAGGACATTCTTCTTTAGTGACTACAGAAATTTATACAAAAGTAAATTATGAATATTTATTAAAAACTTATTTAAAAGCTCATCCTAGAGCAAAAGAAAAATAGTCAAATTAAGACATTATTCTTGGAAAAAGTATTTTTCAGAATAAAATAGGAAGGAACTTTTAAATAGTTTTAAATGAAGGAGGGAATTTTTTATGTTTGAGGATTCACAGTTGATTAAGGTGAGATACGAAAAATTAAAGCTTATAGAAGATTTAGGTATAAAAGCTTATCCTAATGATTTCCGTCCAAAGGATAAAGCTAAATATTTAAAAGAACTTTATCAAGAAATTTCTCAAGAAGAACTAGAAGATAGAGAATTAGAGTTTGTATTAGCTGGTAGAGTGATGTCAAAAAGAGATATGGGAAAGCTTGTTTTTTCTCATATTCAAGATGAAACAGGTCAAATTCAGATTTTATTAGCTAAATCTGAAGTTTCAGATAAAGATTTTGAGATTTTTAAAAAATATATAGATATAGGAGATATTATAGGAATTAAAGGAAAATTGATTAAGACCAAAACTGGAGAAATAACTATATTAGTAAGATCTTTCAGACTTCTTACTAAAGCGTTAAGGCCTTTACCAGAAAAATATCACGGTTTAAAAGATGTGGAATTGAGATACAGAATGAGGTATGTAGATTTAATAATGAATCCAAAAATTAAAGAAATTTTTAGAACAAGAGCATTTATTATTCAGTATATAAGAGATTATCTTATTTCTGAGGGTTTTTTAGAGGTAGAAACTCCAATGATGCACCCTGTTGCAGGAGGAGCAATGGCTAAGCCATTTATAACTTATCACAATGCCTTAGATATGAATCTTTATTTAAGAATCGCTCCTGAGCTTTATTTAAAAAGATTATTAGTAGGAGGTTTTGAAAAGGTTTTCGAACTCAATAGAAATTTTAGAAATGAAGGTGTTTCAAGTACTCATAATCCAGAGTTTACCATGCTTGAGTTTTATGAAGCTTATGCTACTTATGAAGACTTAATGAAAAGAACAGAGGAGATTTTTTATGGCTTAGCTTTAGAATTAAAGCAGAGTCCTTTTATAGTTTTTCAAGGAAAAAAAATAGATTTTACTCCTCCTTGGAAAAGAATTGAATTTTTTCAAGCTTTGAAAGAACTTGGAGGAGTTCCTGAAGATGTTTTAAAGGATAGAGAAAAACTTTATAATTTTGCTAAAAATAAAGGAATTGAGCTAAATTTAAAAGATCCAAGAATTGGGAAATGGTGGACCAAAATTTTTGAAGAATTAGTTGAACCTAAGTTAATTCAACCTACTTTTGTAATTAAATTTCCAATAGAAGTTTCTCCATTAGCAAGAAGATCTGAAGAAAATCCTGAGTGGGCAGATAGATTTGAGCTTTACATAGGAGGGAAAGAAGTAGCTAATGCTTTTTCTGAACTTAATGATCCAAGAGATCAAAGAAAAAGATTCGAAGAGCAGAATAAATTAAGAGAAATAGATGAGGAAATACCTCCAGAAATAGATGAAGATTTTTTAAGGGCTTTAGAATATGGTATGCCTCCTTGTGCAGGCGAAGGTATAGGTATAGATAGAGTTGTAATGATTTTTACAGACAATGCTTCTATAAGAGAAGTTATTTTGTTCCCTCATTTAAGAAAAAAAGAAGACTTTTAAAATGAATTGGGAACTTTGGATAGCTCTAAAATATATATTTTCTCCTAAAAGAGAAAGATTTACAGGCATTATTTCTTTAATTGCTATTATAGGAGTTACTTTAAGTGTTTCAGCTTTAACTGTAGTAAATGCAGTTATGACAGGTTTTAAAGAAGCAGTTTCAGAAAAAATTTTAAGCCTAAACCCCCATTTAGGAATTACCTTTCAAGATGAAAGTTTAAAAGAAAAACTTTTAAAGGTTATTCAAAAAGAAATTCCTTTGCAAGAAATTATAAGTATTCAAGAAGTTTCTACTATGCAAGGATTGATAATTTTTTCAAGACAATCAATAGGTATTATTTTAAAAGCTACTAATTTAGAAAATCTTAAAAAGGAAAAGGGATTTAAGAAATTTGAGTTTCAAGAAAAAGATAGTGAATTTTTAGATTCTTCCCTTCCAGTTATAATAGGTCAAAAACTTAAAGAAAAATTAGGCCTTGATATAGGAGAAGAAATAAGATTTATTAGTGCTGAAGGAATTTATACACCTTTTGGATTTTTTCCTAAATTCACCACATTAAAAGTGATAGGTGTTTTTGAAACAGGAATATATGATTATGATCTAAATCTTATATTTACTTCTTCTGAAAGCTTTTTTAAAAAATTTAAACCTCCTGCTTATTCCCTGGAAATAAAATTGAGAGATCCCTTTAAATCTCAAAAGTTTAAATATAAATTACTTTCCTCTCTTGGTTTTAATGTAAATGTATTTGATTGGCAAGAATGGAATAAAAATCTTTTTGTAGCTTTACAAATGGAAAAAATAGGTCTTTTTATAGTATTATCATTAATGATTGTAGTATCTTTATTTACTATTATTGCAGCTATGATTATGTTAGTGAGTGAGAAAAAAACGGATATTGCAATTTTAAGAGCATTAGGAGTTACATCTAAAAGTATACTAAAGGTGTTCTTTTTCTGTGGATTCATTTTATCGTTTACAGGAGTAGCTATTGGATTAGTATTAGGTGGTAGTTTAAGCTTTTTTCTTTCTCATTATCCTATAATAAAGCTTCCTAGTGAAGTGTATCCAGTTGAATATATGCCAGTCAAATTGAAAATCTTAGATGTTTTTATAATATGTACAGTTGCAATTTTAATAAGTATATTAGCTTGCTTGTATCCAGCTAAAAAAGCTTCAGAACTTCTTCCTGCAGAAATTTTACGCCATGAATAAAAATATCTTGGTAGAACTTAAGAACATCACAAAAACTTATCCTTCTCCTCAAGGAGAACTTGAAGTTTTAAGAGGGATTAATTTAAGAGTAGAAAAAGGAGATAAAATTACAATAGTTGGTCCCTCAGGTGTTGGTAAAACAACTCTTTTAAATATAATAGGAACTCTTGATAAACCTACTTCTGGAGATATTTATTTTTTTGGTGAAAAATTAGATTATAAAAATGAAGAAAAATTGCTAAAATTGAGAAAAGAAAAAATAGGTTTTATTTTTCAGCTTCATTACTTAATTCCAGAATTTACAGTAATTGAGAATATAATTTTACCTGGATTGGTATCTTATTGGAAAAAAGAAAGATATTTAGAAAGAGGCCGTGAATTACTTAAAAAACTAAATTTATCTGAAAAAGAAAAATATAAACCTTATAAACTTTCAGGAGGAGAAAGACAAAAAGTGGCTATTGCAAGGGCACTTTTTTTAAATCCTGATTTAATTTTAGCAGATGAACCTACAGGAAACCTAGATTTTCAAAGTGCAAAGGAAATAGTAAATATTTTTTTAAATATAAATCAAGATTTTGGCACAACTATTATAATGGTTACTCATAACTGGGAACTGGCAAAAAAAATGGATAAAATATTTTTGCTAAAAGAAGGTTTTTTGATAAAATTAGAAAATACTTCAAGATGAAATTAAAAACTATTTTTCTTTGTATTTTTGTTGTTTTAATTCTTTTACTAACTTTTTTAAAGGATCTTTTTGCTGAAAACTCTAAATTTCTTATTTATTCTACTAAAACTTATGGAGATTATCTTCCTTCGGAATTTATAAAGCTATATTTAGAAAATCTCCAAAAGGAACTTTTTCAAGAAAATATCAGTGTTGATATCAAATCTTTTACCAAAAAAGAGGCTCAAACTTTGTTAGAAACAGGAGCTTATAAGGGAATTGCTAAATTTCAGATTATAGTGATTAAAGATTATGTAAGTATAGAATGGGAGATATATTTACCTGAAAGAAAAGAACCCCATTATTTTTATGTTACTGGTAACAAAGATAAATTGGAGGATCTGGTAAATGAAACATTCAAGCTAATAAAAAGTCTTTTAGAAAAAAAACAAATAATTGAAAAGATTCAAATAGCTGGCAATTTGAGAATAGGTGAAGATGTAATTTTAACAAAGATACAAGCTAAATCAGGAGATATTTTTGATCTTAAAAGATTAAATGAAGATTTAAAAAATGTTTATAGAATGGGATATTTTGAAAATGTAGAAATAAAAATTGAAGAGGGTACAAAAGGAGTAATTGTGACCTTTGAAGTAAAAGAAAATCCTTCTATTAAAGAAATAAAATTTAA
Source organism: uncultured Thermodesulfobacterium sp. (assembly GCA_938091335.1). Taxonomy (GTDB): domain Bacteria; phylum Desulfobacterota; class Thermodesulfobacteria; order Thermodesulfobacteriales; family Thermodesulfobacteriaceae; genus Thermodesulfobacterium. The sequence continues at coordinate 277,398 of CALLJG010000005.1, read as the reverse complement.
AGGGAATAAAGAGGTAAAAACTGATGATCTTTTAAAAATTGTTGAAATTAAAGAGGGACAAATTGCTACTCCTAGAGAATTAGACAAAGCTATAGAAAACATAAAAATGTATTATGAACAACTTGGTTATTTAGGTACTCAAATTTATTTAGAAACTGAAAAAGCTCCTCCTGCTCAAGTAAAAATAATTTTTGACATAAAAGAAGGAAAAAAGAAGTATATCAAAAAAATTGAGTTTATAGGAAATAAAGCCTTTTCTGAAAAAGACCTCAAGGGATTTTTATCTATTTCAGAAAAAACAGTTTTTTCACCTGTAAAAAAAGTAACTCAATATCTGAGAGCATTTATTCGTCCAGAACCACTTGTGGAACCTGGTATTTACAATATTGCTTATCTTTATCGAGATTTAGGTAAAATAGAAACTGCGTATAAAAACCAAGGTTATATAGATGTGAAAATAGGTGACCCTATTGTAGAAGAAGAACCTGATGGTGTAGTTATAAAAATTCCTATAGAAGAAGGTTCACAATATAGAATAGGTAAGGTAAAAATTAATCAGGATCTTTTTCCAGAAGAAAAGATTTATCAAAAACTTCAAGTTAAATCAGGTAAAATTTTTAGTTTGAAAATCTTAAAAGAAGATGAATCCATAATAACCCATCTTTTTGCAAACTTTGGCTATGCTTATGTAAAAGTGAATACTCAAATTGATAAAGATCCAAAGGAAAAAATAGTTAATTTAACTTTTAATATTGATAAAGGACCCACAGTTTACATAGGAAGAATAGAAATAGAAGGGAATACCAAAACTAGAGATAAAGTTATTAGAAGGGAATTAAAAATAGCAGAGGGTTGGCCTTATAGTGTTTCTAGAATAGAAGAAAGTGAGAGAAGGTTAAGAAGACTTGGATATTTTGAAGAAATTAAAATTGATAAGGAAAAAGGAGTAAAGGAAGAAGAGCTTAATTTAAAAATAAAGGTAAAAGAAATGCTTACAGGTTCCTTTGCTATAGGAGGGGGTTACAGTTCCTATGATAAATTTATTATTATGGCAGATATAACTGAAAGAAACTTTTTGGGTAAAGGACAAAGAGTGAGACTTGCTGCAAGACTTGGAGCGAGAACTTCAAGATACTCCTTAAATTTTTTTGATCCCTATTTTAAAGATTCAAGGTATTCTTTAGGATGGTCTCTTTATGATATAGAATTTCAATATGAGGATTTTACTAAAGACAGCAAAGGTGGATCTATAAGATTAGGGTATGGATTTACCTCAGAGCTTTCTGTGTACTTAAGTTATAGATATGACGACACAAAACTTAAAGATCTCTCACAAAATGTTGCTCAGATAATTTTAGAATCAAAAGATATAAATATTACTAGTGCTGTTAAATTGGGTATTCTTTATGATTCTCGTAATAGATATTTTTTACCTACTAAAGGATGGTATCATAATTTGGAAATAGAAGGTGCTGGAGAATATCTAGGGGGAGAGAGTAATTTCGTTAAATTAGAAGGGCAACATCAGGTATATTTTCCTCTTTTTAAACTTACAGGACATTTTAATTTAGGTTATGGATATATCACAGAAGGAGGAGCAAGAAGAGTTCCAGTATATGAAAGATTTTTCTTAGGAGGAATAGAGTCTGTAAGAGGATTTAAATATGGGGATATCTCTCCAAAAGACCCTAAAACTGGGGATAAAATTGGTGGAACAAGAATGTTTTACCTTCAAACAGAAGCCATTTTCCCATTAATTAAAAATATTAATCTTAATGGAGTTTTATTTTTTGATATGGGAAATGTATGGGATCTTAAAACAGGTTTTCAGAGTGCGGATATAAGAAAAAGTATAGGATTTGGATTAAAATGGTTTTCACCTTTGGGACCTTTGAGAATAGAGTGGGGTTATAATATAAATAGGAAAAAAGATGAAGATTCCAGCAATTTTAATTTCCAAATTGGAGGAGAATTTTAAATCTTTCTAATTTGTCAAAAAATTGACAAGGAAATTCTTTCTTTTTTTTATTTTATAAACAGGAAATAAATTCCTTATTCTTTTTAGTAAAAAATCTTTTTATCAAAAAAATAAAAGAAGATTTTTTAGGTATAATTTTTGATTGTTAAAAAATTAAAAATTTAGTAAAAGTAATATGAAAATAAATCCTCATTTAGGATTACTTGAGGCTTTAGAGGCAGGACAACTTATGGAGAGATGGTTAGCAGTAGCTGCAAATAACCTTTCAAATGTGGACACTCCTGGATATAAAGCTGATGGGATTGCTTTTATAGAAATTTTGGCTAAAAAAATAGGTCCTCCATATATGAAGATTTATAAAGAATCTGTGTCATTTATAAAAAAAGAGCAAGGAACTCTGGAATATACAGGAGATCCTCTTCATATGGCCATAGTAGGAGAAGGATTTTTTAAGGTTCAAACTCCTTTTGGGATAGCCTATACTAGAGCAGGAAATTTTACTTTAGATAGAGAAAGAAGACTTGTTACTCCTGAGGGATATATTGTTTTAGCCAATGGAACTCCTGTGATGGTTGATCCAGGAATGACAAGAGAAGGATTTATAACTATGGAAAATTCTAAACTTCAGGTATCTCCTGAAGGGATTTTATCTATAGATATGACAGAGATCGGAAAGTTGGATATAGTAACATTTGATGATTATACTAAGTTAAAAAAAATAGGTAAAAATCTTTACTTTTCAGAGGGAGCTATAGAAAGACCTTCAGAGGCATATGAAATAAAACAGGGATATATAGAAAAATCTAATGTAGATTTAGTTAAGGAAATGGTTTGTCTTATAGAAATTACTCGCAATTTTGAAGCTATTCAAAAAAGTATAAGAAGTTTAGATGAAACCTCAGAAAAATTATCTACTATTTTACAAAGATAGGAGGATCATATGATTAAAGCTCTTTGGAGTGCAGCTACAGGGATGCAAGGTCAACAGCTTCAGCTTGATGTTATTGCAAATAATTTAGCTAATGTAAATACTCCTGGATTTAAAAAAAGTAGAGTAGATTTTGAAGATCTCTTTTATCAAAATCTTAAACTTCCGGGGGCATTAACTGCAGAAGGTACTTTAACTCCTGTAGGTATGCAAGTAGGTCTTGGAGTAAGACCAGTAGCTGTAGCTAAAATTTTCACTCAAGGAGAATATCAACTCACTAATCAAGAACTTGATTTAGCAATAGAAGGGAGGGGTTTTTTTAAGGTTATATTAGGAGGAGAAGAATATTACACACGTGCTGGTAATTTTAAAATTGATAGAGATGGGTATATAGTAACTCCAGATGGAGCAAGATTATATCCAGAATTCACTGTTCCTATCGGAACAGTGAAAATTGAAGTAACTCAGGATGGAATAATTACTGCTCTTGATTCAAATGGTGCTGTTTTAGCACAAGGACAAATCCTTTTATATGATTTTCCTAATCCTGCAGGGCTTTATGCTGTAGGAAGAAATTTGTTTAAAGCTTCAGATGCAGCAGGTGATGAAATAGAAGGAGTTCCTGCTCAAAACGGATTTGGGACCATAGCACAGGGATATCTTGAAATGTCCAATGTAGATGTAGTAGAGGAGATGGTAAAAATGATTATTACTCAAAGAGCTTATGAAGCAAATTCTAAAGCTATTCTTACTGCAGATCATCTTTTAGAAATGGCCAATAACTTAAAAAGGTAATTAAATGAAAAGGTTTTTAATTTTTTTAATTTTATTATTTTTGACAAGATCTGCTTCTGCTGAAGTATTTTATACTTTAGAAGACTTTAAAAATATATTTTTAAAAGAGATCAAAGATAGACTTTCTTGGATTCAAGGCTCACTTTACTTAGAAAAAATAAAGATAGAACCTGAGAATTCTCAAATTTTAAAAGAAATACCTTATAAAGTAAACTTTCTCTCTGGTCCTAAAATCGGATCTAATGTATGTATTTTGGAATTTGAAAAGGGTGAGTATAAAGAAAAAGTGAAAATTTGGGGATATGTAGAGGCTAAAGTTGCTGTATTGGTATTAAAAAATTCAGTTATTAATAAAGCAGTTATTACTGAACAAGATTTAACAATTGAATTTAAACCTTTTTCAAGGCTTCCTCAAGATGTAATTTTAGATAAAAATTTGGTTATAGGAAAACAAGTAAAGATGAGTTTAAAACCAGGAACTGTTCTTAGGTATTCTCATATAGAAAGACCTATGATAATTAAAAGAAATCAAATTGTTGAAATAGTTGCTAAAGGGGAAAATTTTATTGTAAGAACTAAAGGAATAGCCCTGCAAGAAGGAAAAGAGGGAGAAAAAATAAAAGTTAAAAATTTGAGTAGTAAAAAAATAATATGGGGAAAAGTAATTTCTTCTGATGAGGTGGAGGTAAGTTTATAATGAGAAAGTTTTATTTATTATTTATTATTTTTATTTTTTATGGATGTTTTGAATACAATCCAAAAACTCCTCCTCCCCCACCTCCACCTCCAATTGTTACAATTCCTTATGAAGAGCCTCAGATTTTGAGTAAAGGCTCTCTATATAGAGACCGTCCTTTGGCTATAAGTTTTTCTGATATAAGAGCAAGACAAGTAGGAGATATAATAACCATAAAAATTGTTGAAACTTATACCAGTTCTAATACAGTAAAACAGCAAAGTGCTAAAAGTAGTTCTGCACAAGCAGGGGTAGATAAAGCTTTGGGATTTGAAGAAAGGATTGAAGATATTTTTAAAGATGCTACTCCTTCTCAACTATTTAAAGGAAGTATGAAGAGTTCTACTTCTGGTCAAGGTCAGATCTCAAGAGAGAGTAAAATTATAGCTACAATGACTGCAAGAGTAATTAAAGTTTTACCTAATGGGAATTTGATAATTCAAGGAACAAGAGCTATAAAAAGAAATAAAGATTTAGAATATATTATTCTCACTGGAATAATAAGACCTGAAGACATAGCTTATGATAATTCTATTCTTTCAACCCAAATCTCAGATGCATATATAGAATATAGTGGTAAAGGACCTTCAAGTGAAGTGACAAGCGGGCCAGGAATACTTACCAGACTTTTACATATTTTCTGGCCCTTTTAGGAGGAAATAAAAATGAAAAAAGTAAGGTTAGGGTTAATAATCTTTTTTTTAAACTTATTCATTTTTTCTTTTGGTTTTTGTGCAAGGCTTAAAGATATAGTAGATGTAGAAGGAGTAAGAGGAAACTATTTAATAGGTTATGGGTTAGTAGTTGGCCTTAAAGGAACAGGTGACGGGGTGTTAAGTAAGTTTACTGTTCAGTCTGTTGTTAATATGCTTGAAAGATTTGGAATCAAGGTACCAAAAGAACAAATTATTCTTAAAAACGTAGCAGCAGTTCTTGTAACAGCTTATCTTCCTCCTTTTACTATGCCTGGACAAAGAGTAGATGTTGAGGTTTCCTCTTTAGGAGATGCAAAAAGTTTACAAGGAGGTACATTGCTTTTAACACCGCTTTTAGGTCCAGATGGTAAAGTTTATGCTTTAGCTCAAGGACCTATCTCAGTAGGAGGTTTTGCAGTAGAGGGAGCAGCTGCACGTATACAAACTGCACACCCTACAGCAGGGAAAATTCCAAATGGAGCTATTGTAGAAAGATCAGTAGAAGAAGGTTTTAGTTCTAATTTTTTACCTGTTCATGAAAAACCTGAGAAAATTGAAGAAATACTCAAGAAAGAAAGTTTAGAATTGGGCCCTAAAATAACTTTGTCTTTAAAAGAACCAGATTTTTCAACAGCATATAAAATAGCAGAAGCTATAAATATTTATTTAAGAGGAAGTTATGCTCAACCAAAAGATAGCCGTAATATTGAACTTAAAATACCCCCTTCTTATAAAGATAAAATAATAAAGCTTTTATCAGAGATTGGGAATTTAGAAATTGCGCCAGATACTCCAGCAAAGGTAGTGATAGATGAAAGAACAGGAACTGTAGTAATAGGAGAAAATGTTAGAATTTCTAAAGTAGCTGTGGCTCATGGGAATATTAGTATTGAGGTTAGAGAATATCCAGAAGTTTATCAGCCTTATCCCTTTTCTCCAGGTGAAACTGTAGTAGTCCCAAGAACAGAAATAGAGGCTAAAGAAAAAAGGGCTAAGGTGGTAATTTTAGAAGAAGGAGCTACTTTGGGAGATTTAGTAAGGGCATTAAACGCAGTAGGAGCTACTGCTACAGAACTGATTTCTATTCTTCAAGCTATAAAAGCTGCAGGTGCTCTTCATGCAGATTTAATAATAATTTAGGTTTAAAAAATGAAAAATTACGGGATTTATTATCAAAATTTAAATGAACTGACTTACTTAAGCAAAAAGAATATTAAAGAAGCATTAAAAAAAACTTGTAGTCAGTTTGAATCCTTTATATGGTATGAAATTTTAAAGGGATTGGATAATACTATAATAAAAAGTAATTTTTTTCCTGAAAACTTAGAAAAAAGAATATTTCAAGATTATCTTTATCAAGAGATAGCTCAATTGGTATCAGCTCGTCCTAATGGTTTAGGAGATTATTTATATAAAGTGCTTATTAAAAGTACTTATTTTAAAAATAAAATTATTTCTGCCGATAAAAAATAAAAGGGAGGAAAAAGCTTTATGGTAAAAAAAGAACTTTTAGAATTAAGAGAAGTTTTAGAAAAAGAAAAAGATGCCCTTTTAAATGGAATGGTTGAAGAAATTTTGAGATGGGCTTCTTATAAAGCTAGGCTTGTTAATTACCTTAAAGATAAAGATTTTACTCCAGAAGAAAAAGAGATTTTAAAAGAAATATTAGAAAATAATGAAAGAAATAAAAAAATTATTGAAGCTGGTCTTAATTTTGTTGAAGAAGCTTACAATTTTTTAACTCAAGTTCTTTATGAAAAAGATTATTATAGAACAAATAAGCTTAAAATAGCTCCTCAGGTTATATCTAAATCTGTTTAAGAAAGGAAAATGGCAGGATTAACTGCAGCGCTAAACATAGCTAAAAATGCTCTTCTTGCTTTTCAAACTGCAACTCAGGTAATAAGCCATAATGTAGCTAATGTTAGTAATGAAGCTTATTGTCGTCAAAAACCTGTAGAGACTACTTATCCTCCGAGTCCTTCTCCCGCTGGTCCCATAGGAAGTGGTGTGAAAATTGAAATGATTCAGCGTTACTTTGACAGTTTTTTAGAAAAAAATATTAATTTAAAAAGAACATATTATGGTCTTTTTTCTGCTGAAGAAACAGGCCTTACCATTTTAGAAAGTTTTTTTAATGAAGTAGTAGAAGAAAGTGGGCTTATAAGAATAATGCAAAATTTTTGGATGGCTTGGCAAAATTTGGCTAATTATCCTGAAAATCTTTCAGCAAGAACCCAAATTCTGGAAACAGGCAAACTTATAGCAGAAACCTTAAAAGCAAAGTTTGAGGGATTAAGAGATCTTGAGAATCAAATAGGACTTAAATTAAAAACCATAATTGATAAAATAAATGCTCTCACTTCTCAGATTGCAGATCTAAATCTTCAAATATCTGCTATGGAAACAGGTGGAAAACAAGCTAATGATTTAAGAGATTTAAGAGATAAACTTATAGGAGAACTTTCTCAATTAGTTAACATTCAATATTTTGAAACAAAAGAAGGAGCTTATAATGTAATCTTAGGGAAAGGTTTTAATTTGATTGAACTTGGAAAAATTTGGAAACTTGAAATCTCAGGAACTGATGTTTATTGGGTGAGTACTAAAGGAGAAAAAATACCATTAACCAGTAAAGAAGTAAATTCAGGAGAATTAGGTGGTTGGTTAAGACTTCTTGAACAACTTTCTGATGAATTCAATTATGAATACCTTTCTGGGAATAAAGTGGTATATAATAATTTTGGTAAAATTATTAGCGAAAGCGACAATTTAGTAAATGCCTTTAATCTTAATTATGGGGATACCTTTTCTTTTGAAGGAAAAGATCATTTTGGAAATGAAATTTCCGGAAGTTTTTCTATTGTCATAGGAAATGAAACAGTAAGAGATTTACTAAATACTATAGAAGCTGCTTTTAATTATAAGGTAAAAGCTTATCTCAGAGACGGAAGACTTTTTATTGAGGATGAATATAGAGGTCCAGGGGAATTGAGTTTTTCTTTTACCTCCACTCCTATAAATTTTGGATCTTTTGATAATCCAGATTATCAGAGAAGAGTAATAGAACTTAATCTTGCAGGAAGATTAAAACTTTTTGGAGAAGAATTGATAAAAGCTATTAATGAACTTCATACACAAGGTGTAGGATTAGATTTTTATGAAAAAGAATTGGAAAGCACAAATCAAGTTAGTAATTATATTAAAGAATTACCTTATTTCTTGGATCTTGCTAAAACTAATGATGGAAGCAAATTTACAGGATTTTTTTATATATGGATTAAAGAATCTAATAAAATAAACCCTGTAAAAATATCTTTAGAAGGATTAAGTGTTAATGCCACTTTACAAGATTTAGTAGAAAGAATAAATGATACTTTAAAAGAAACGGGATTTTATTCAGATTCTTCTAATTGGGCTATTAGAGCAATTTTTAGAAATGGAAAACTTGTCTTTCAAGCTAAAGAAGGTTATTCCTTTGGATTTTCAAATGATACTTCAGGTATACTTTTATCTCTGGGGATAAATACTTTTTTTATAGGGTCTGATCCAGTTAATTTTGAAGTAAACCCGATTTTAAAAAACAAGCCACAATTAATATCAAGTGGGAAAATGGATCCTTCTTCCTTTAGAAGCGAGTTTCCTTTGTTTGGGATATTTAAAAGCAAGGATCCTTTAAACCCTTTTCAAAGTTTTGATACTACTAATCTTTATATAAGACTTTATAATGACAAAGGTGATGTTTTTATTTCTCCTCCTATAGATCTTTCAGATCAAGGAATATTTTGGGATGATGAGTTAAAAGGATATGTAATAAATTTTATATCTTCTCCTACTCTTCAAGAAATTATTAACAAATTGAATAATCTTCCATTTATAAGAGCTTATATAGATACTAATAATTATATAGTTATAAGATGTGAGCCTAATCAAACCACAGTATATGGTTTTGAAATAGGAGAAGAGGTTATAGGTAATAGTTTTATTGATTTATTAAATAATCAAAAAATGTATATTCCTGCCTTTAAATGGGATGGAAATATTGAAACTAGGGTTATAACAGGATTTGAAAGATTTCAATTTGACCCCCTTAGAGAAGATTATCTTTCCTTTTATTTATTTGATGAGAAAGGAACGCTTCTTGATACTCCTTTTAGAATAAGTCTTGATGAGATAATTTCACAAGGAGGAAATATCTTTAATCTTTTACAAAAAATAAATGATACAGAAAATATAATTTATGGAATTTCAGCAAGACTGGATAGAGAAGGTAAACTTATTATTGAAACTACAGGACTTTATAAAACAAAAACTTTCATTATTCAAGATGAATTATACGATGGAACTGATTATATTCAAACAAAATATAATTATGGATTTGTGAATACTTTAAAGGGATATGTAATTGAAAGAGGTGATAATAGAATTGCTCAAGTTATTGCAAATTCTGCCACTATAACTAGGAAGGCTTTAAATTATTCTACTCTTCAAGATTATTATTCAAGTATAGTTGGAGAAGTTGGTTCTGTAACTAAGTCTGTAAAAGATAATAAAAGTTTTCTAGAAAGTTTGATTTCTCAACTCAAATCTATAAAAGACAGTATTTCTGGTGTTTCTTTAGATGAAGAAATGGCGAATATTATTAAATATCAACAGGCTTTTGTAGCTTGTGCTAAGATCTTGACTACAGTGGAGGAAATGTTTGAGGCCATTATTAGTGCTAAAAAATAAGGAGTCTAAAAATGAGAATTGGATTTAATACTAAATTTAGAGGTATTTTAGCAGATTTAAATCGTCTTTCTTCTGAAATAAGTCTTACTCAACTTAAAATTTCCTCAGGTAAAAATTTTATATCCCCTTCAGATGATCCTTCCTCAGTGGTAATAAGTCTTAATTATAAACAAGGAATTTCTAATATAGAAAAATATCAAAGAGCTATAGAAGATGGGTTAAGTATTTTGAGATCTCAAGAAGCTACTTTAGGAAATATTCAAGATTTAATTGCAAGAGTGAAGATCCTTGCTATTCAAGCAGCTAATGATACTCAAAATATTCAATCCAGACAAGCTATTGCTAATGAAATAGAGGGAATTATTTCAGCTATTCTATCTCTTGCTAATTCTCAGGTAGGTGAAAAATATATTTTTGCAGGTAAAAAAACAAGTGGATACCTATTAGGAGAAAAGCCTTTTGAGTTAATAAAAGAGAGTTTGCCTGATGGTCAAGTGATAGAAAAAGTAGTATATAAAGGCTCAGTAGAGGATTTAGAAATGGGATACGGTAAAAATCTTACTCTAAAAATTGGGAAAAGCGGTCAAGTGATTTTTATGGACTCAGGATTATTTGAAACACTTATTTCACTTAAAAAAACTTTACAGGCTAATAATATGGTAGATTTTAACAAAGAGCAATACTCTATTCAAGAGTTTATAAATAAACTTGATAATATATGGAATTTAATTTCTGCTCAAAGAGGTAAAATAGGTGCTCAGATATCTCATCTTGAAACTAAGCAAAATCTTTATGAAAGCTTTAAAGAAGTGTTAAAAATAAATCTTGGAAATATAGAAAGTTCAGACTTAGCAGAATTAGCAACAAAACTTCAAAATTTAACCATTGCTTATGATGCAGCCCTTAAAGCCACTTTAATGGTTAGTAATTTAAGTCTTGCTAAATACTTATAAAGGGGCCCAATCAGGGAAAAGAAAATTGTTTCCAAAAAGATAAAGAAAACTTAAATGAGAATCTAAATGGATAAGGTAAAGACCTTTTCCTTCCTTTGTTTCTCCATAAACTAAAATATAATCTCCTGTAGGAGAAAAAGCAGGATCTTTTAATTTCCCTATAAACTTAATTTCTCTCTTCTCTTGAGTTTCAAGATTATAAATAATTATATAAGTAATGTCTTTACTTTTTGAAAGAAAAAGAAGCTTTTTTCCATCAGGAGAAAATCTTGGAGAAGTATTATAATAATAGTTTTGAGGAATTTTATAAGTTTTAAGAGTTTTTAAATCTAAAAAATAAATTTGAGGCTTGCCGGTTCTATCTGTATATACATAAGCTAATAAATTTTCATCAGAAGAAATACTTCCTGCTTGAATTATACCCTCTTTAGTCATTAAAAGATTTAATGTTCCAGTTTCTAAATTTAATTTATAAAGTGACATATTACCTTTTAATTCAACAGTTATTATTAATTCTCTTTCATTAGGAAACCATACAGGAGTAGAAGAAAGTCCTTCTATAAAAAATTCTTTTTTTTCCCCTGTTTTTATATTATAAATTTCTAATATATATTTATTATTGTTATAAATAAGATAAGCAACTTTGTCTCCACTTTTAGAAAATTTTGGGAAAAGTATAAGAGGAGCTGAATTTATAAGTTTAGGATTTTCTTTAGAAAAATCAGCAATATAAAGTTTATCTTCGCGTGAAGTCCTTTTTACGAATGCTATTTTAGAAAAGGATATCCCTTTATAAATTGAAATAGTTTCTATCAATTTATCACAAAGAGCATATATTAAAGATTGAGGATAATTGGAATTCCCTTCTACTTTATAAATTTTTAAGGTTTTATTTTCTAAATTATCTTGGAGTTCAGCTTTAATGAAAATTTGGTTATTTTTTTTTTCTATATAGCCTTTTAAGTAATACTCTTTAGAAGTAAAACCGGGTAATGGTGGTTCTTTTAGAGCTATAATAAAAAGATGATAATTTAAAAGTTTTCTTAAAATAGAGGAAAGATTAGAAGAAAGCTCTTTAGGTCCTTCAAAATCAGGAACTCTTATTATAATTTTAGTAAAGGAAGTTGGTTCTATTGTAATTGTAGGAATTTCCTGAGAAAAGGTTAAAGTTCTTGTAAAAAGGATTAAAAAGATGAAAAAAACTTTATACTTCATAAAATTGATCTTCCATTTTCACTATATCTTCAAACCTTATATCCATTCCTATAATTCCTATAATTTCCTCATATTGGTTTCTTATGGGGGTTGAAATGGTTATACAAAGTTTAGAGGTAATTCTTGAGGTATAAAATTCAGAGAAATAAGTTTTACCTGTTTTTATGGGTTTAATAAACCATTCCCTGCTTTCAAAAGTTTCTGTATTAAGCAAATTATTAAATTTTTTGATATATTCATAATCATTAGTTAATCCTATAATAGGTTGCCCTTCTATATTTACAGCATAAATAAACTGTACATATGGATGATCCTCTAAAAATTTTTTAAATATCTCCTTTATCTTCTCAGGTTCTAATGAAACTACAGCAGGTTCTTGAGCAAGGGATTCAATATATTTTGTCATAAGTTCTGTTACATAATTTCTTAATTGATCTAATTCTGAAACAAAAAGTTCAGGAATATATTTTTTTACATAGCCTAACATTTCCTCATTGGAAATGGGAGTGATTCTTCCTTTTTCATATTCTTCTAAAACCTTTTTATAGATTTTTGCTACTCCAGGGTGTCTTTTATCAATCTTTTTATCTCCTTCAAGTCCAAAATGAGTATTGATCCAATATGCAATACCTGAGGTTCCACTTTTATCAGTAATAATGATTTGTACAGGTCTGTTAAGAAGTTTTAAAGTATCAAAGGAGTTATATATTTCTTCATTTTTTGAAATTCCATCAATATGAATACCTGCTTTAGTTGCATTAAACTCTTCTCCCACAAAAGGTTGTCTTATAAAAATTTTTTCATGAAGAACATATCTATAATAATTAACAATATCTGTAATTACTGTAGTATCCATTCCATCTGTAGTTCCCTTTAAACATATATATTCAAAAACCATAGCTTCTAAAGGAGTATTTCCTGTTCTTTCTCCTATACCTAAAATAGAAGCGTTTACATAAGTGCATCCATATAACCAAGCGGTAGTTGAGTTTATAACAGCTCTATAAAAGTCATTATGTCCATGCCATTCTAAAAGTTCTTCTGGGACTCCAGCCTCTTCAATAAATGCCCTTATTAATTTGGGAACACTTATAGGTAAGCAAGCTTCAGGATAGGGTACTCCTATTCCCAAGGTATCACATAGTCTTATTTTTATATCCACTTTACTTTCTTCTCTTAATTTCATAAGTTCTACAGCAAAAGGAATTACAAATCCATATATATCTGCTCTTGTAACATCTTCAAAATGGCATCTAGGTTTAATTCCAAAGGAAAGGGCTTCTTTTACTATGCTAAGATATTCTTCCATAACCTCTTTTCTTGTTTTTTTAAATTTCAAAAAGATATGATAATCTGAACAAGAAGTTAAAATGCCCGTTTCTTTAAGTCCTGCTTCTTTTACCAATTTAAGATCTTCTTTTTTGGCTCTTATCCATCCTGTAATTTCAGGATATTTATAATCTAAAGAAAGACATCTTTCTAGTGCCTCTCGATCTTTATTTGTATATAAAAAAAATTCCGTATTTCTAATTATTCCCTTTGGGCCACTAAGTTTATGTAAAAATTTATAAATAGTTTCAATTTGTTCTGGAGTGTAGGGAGTCCTTGCTTGTTGTCCATCCCTAAAAGTGGTATCAGTAATATAAAAATTTTGAGCAGGTTTTGGAGGAATATACTTTCCATCAAAAAAAATGCGAGGAGGTTCTATATAAGGGAAAAAATCCTTTAGAAGATTTGGAGTATTAGTATCTTGAACAGTATATAAAGCCCTGGAAGGTTGATATTTTAACATTAAACCTCCTTTTCAAATATTTTTTAATTTAAAAAATACTAATAGGAATTCATAAAAAAACAAGATAAAGTGAAAATAATAAAAAAACTAGTTTTAAGGGATTGACAAATAAATTTTTAGGAGAATTATTACTTTTTAAAACCTATGATTGAGGGTTAAATAATGAAAAATTATAAAATTAGACCAGCTTTTAGAAGTTTTCAGATAGAATACGCAATAAGAGATTTAGTTGAAGCCTCTATTGAGGCTAAAAGAGCTGGAAAAGATTTGATTTATTTAAATATAGGGGATCCTGTCAAATACGGTTTTGAAACCCCCCTTTCCATAATAGAGGTAGTATGTAAAGCTATTAAAGAAAATTATAATTCTTATTCTGAGTCCTGTGGTATTCCTGAAGCTATAGAGGCTATTAAAAATTATGCTATTAAAAAAGGTATTAATCCTGTTGATATTTATATTACTCAAGGAGCAAGTGAAGCTATAGAATTTGCCATTGCAGCCTTAGTTAATCCTGAAGAAAGCCTTCTTCTTCCTTGTCCATGTTATCCTCTTTATCAAGCTATTGTTTCTAAATTTAGAATTAATCCTCAGTTTTATTTTATGAACGAAAATAAAAATTGGGATATAGATATTGATAGTATAGAAAGGTTGATAGATAAGAGAACAAGAGGTATTGTAATCATTAATCCTAATAATCCTACTGGAGCAATTTATTCTAAGGAAGTATTAGCTGAAATAGTAGAAATAGCAAAAAAATATAATTTAGTTATCTTTTCAGATGAAATTTATGATCAATACATTTTGGAAGACAATGTAGAGCATGTTTCTATTGCGGCTTTAAGTGATGAAGTTCCGGTAGTTACTTTTAACGGACTTTCCAAAAATTATTTTGCTCCTGGATTTAGAATAGGATGGGGAATTATTTCAGGTCCAAAAGAAATATTGGAAGATTATATAGAAGCTATTCATAGATTTGCAAGAACTCGTCTTTGTGCACCTCATCCTCTTCAATTTGCTATACCAGTTGCTTTAAAAAATGAAAATCACTACCTTAAAGAAGTATTAGAGAAACTTAAAAAAAGAAGAGATTTATTAATTGATGGTTTAAACAAGATTCCTTTTATTTCTTGTGTAAAACCTTTAGGAACTTTTTATGCATTTCCTAGATTGGAAATTCCTGGGATTAATGATTTAGATTTTGTTAAAAGATTAATTTTAGAAGAGGGGGTTGTAGTTGTTCATGGTAGCGGTTTTGGACAAAAGCCAGGTACCAACCATTTTAGAATTATTTTTTTGCCAGAAGAGAAAGTCTTACTTGAAGCCTTAGAAAGAATTGAGAGATTAATAAAAAAACTTGTTTCTTAATGAGAATTCCCAAAGTTCATGAATTAAAAGAAAAATTTTTTCAACTTTTTCCTACCTTTCCCATTTCTTATTTTACGGAGCCTTCAAGAAGAGTTGCTCAGATTATAAGAGAAAAATGGCAAAAAGGTGAAATAAAAGAGCTTGAAGATTCATATTTAGAAAATCTAATTAAAGAAGTTTTTAAAGAATATGAAACTCCATATTTAAAAAGAGTGATTAATGCTACAGGAATCGTGATTCATACTAATTTAGGAAGGGCTCCGCTTTCTAAAAAAGCTATAGAAGAAATTGTGAAGATAGCTAAATACTACTCTAATCTTGAGTTTGATCTAAAAGAAGGTAAGAGAGGGAGTAGATATATCCATGTAGATGATATCTTAAAAGAGATAACAGGTGCTGAAAGTGTTTTAGTAGTTAATAATAATGCAGCAGCAGTATTAATTTCTTTAAATACTTTGGCTTTTCAAAAGGAAGTAATAGTTTCTCGAGGAGAACTTGTAGAAATAGGTGGTTCTTTTAGAATACCTGAAGTAATGAAATGGGCAGGATGTATTTTAAGAGAGGTTGGAACAACTAATAAAACACGTCTTTCTGATTATGAAAATGTAATTAATGAAAATACAGCACTCCTTTTAAAAGTTCATAAAAGCAATTTTGAAATTGTGGGATTTACTGAGGAAGTAAAAATAGAAGAATTAGTAGAATTAGGTAAAAGAAAAGGTCTTCCGGTAATGAAAGATCTTGGAAGCGGTTGTTTTGTTGATTTTTCCAAATATAAATTAAAAAAAGAACCCACTGTTCAAGAAGTTTTAAAAGCAGGAGTTGATATTGTTACCTTTTCAGGTGATAAATTATTAGGTGGTCCTCAAGCAGGGATTATTTTGGGAAAAAAAATTTATATAGAAAAAATTAAAAACAACCCTTTAAATAGGGCATTAAGAATTGATAAACTTACTTTAGCAGGTTTAGAAGCCACCTTAAGATTTTACAGAGATGAGGTATTAGCTATAGAACATATTCCTGTATTAAAAATGATTTTAACTCCTAAAGAGAAATTGAGAAAAAAGGCAAATTATCTTAGAAAAAAACTTGAGCAACTAAAACTCTTTGATTTTAAATTTAAAATAATTGAAACTATAAATAAAACAGGTGGAGGAGCTTTACCTACTTTGGATTTACCTTCTTATGCAGTGGCTATTTTTTCATCTCTTTCTCCTCAATTTATACAAAAATTTCTTAGAGAAAATGAACCTCCAATAATAACCAGAATTGAAGAAGATAAAGTGTTAATAGATGTAAGGTGTCTTTTTGATGAAGACTATCCCGAAATAATAAGAGCCTTTTTAAAATTTAAAAATGTTTTATAAATTACCTCCCAATTTTAGCTGGTTTCTTTCTTATCTTAAAAATTTTAAATTTTTGAAAGAATTTTCTTTTGAAGAAATATTTAAATATTCCACAGAAGAGCTTATAAAAAGATACAAAAATTTTGAAACTTTGGCTAATCTTGTTTTAGCAGAAAGGTTGTTATTGGAAAATATAGAAAATGGACTTTTTTCTTATAAACTTTTAACTTATGTATTAGAAGAAAGGGAAGTTTGTGGATATATTTTTTACTTTTCTAATAAAGTTATAAATAAGAAGGATTTAAAAGTTTTTTTTGAAAATGGTCCAATAAAAATTGATCATAATCATTATTTTTATCCTATAGAATGGGGAAATAGTTTTAAAATTCTTATAGATCTATGGAAAAAGAAAATAAGCTTTTATAGTAAAGAAGTTATTCTAAATATACAAAATTTGGATAAGATAAAAACTGAATTAGAACTTGCTAAAGTTTTGGATTTTTCCTTTATTTCTCATAAAACTTTAGAAGCTTTGAGAAATTATCTTCCTACTTTAAATACTCAAAAACTTTTTGAAATAAAAAGGAAGTTTTTAAAAAATCCAAATAGTATACTTTTATTGACTTCAAAAAATAATCTAAAAATGGAAATTTTCAACCAGAAAAAAATAAAAATTTTAGATAGTATAGAGAATGAAACTTTAGGATTGTTTTTAATTAAAAATGGAGTTCAAAGTATTAATAGATTTATTAAGAATGATAAAACAGGTATTTTATCTAATGAACTCTGGAAAAAATATAAATTTAAAAAGGCTTCTCCATTTATTTTTCTTATTGGAGCCTATGAACATGCAAAAAGGCTTAATACTACAAATGTTAAAACTTTTGAAGGTTTTACTTACCATGTAATAGGAGATCTTTATTATGAATGGAAAGATTTTGGAAAAGCACTTGAATATTATTTAATGGGTGAAGAATTCACTAAACAGCCTTTAGAACTAAGTTTAAGTAAATCAGCTATTTATTACATTTTTAAAGAATTAGATAAAGCGGAAAAAATTTTAAGAGAAAAACTTTGTGAATGTATAAAACAATCCCCACTTATTCATTATAATTTAGGTTTAATATATGCAGAAAAAAATGAAAAAGAGAAAGCAAAATATCATTTTTATAAAGCATACCTTTTGGAGCCTGAAAATAAAATTTTAAGACTTGGTTTAATAAAATTTTTGTGGGATTTTCGGGAATATGAGGAATTAAATGAATTGTTAAGTAATTTAAAAGAAGAGAATCTTTCTATTAAAGAAAAAATGTATCTTGGGAAACTTTATTTTTATAAAAAGGAATATGAAAAAGCTTTTAAATGCTTAAAAGAAGTACTTTATAATAAAGATCAAGATGGAGAAGTGATTCTTTTTTTAGCTTGGTTGTATCTTTATTTAAGAAAGGAAAAAGAGGTATCTGAAATTTTATTAAAGGAGGCTCAAAAAGTTCTTTTGCCTGAACAAATAGAAAAAATAAAAAGGGAATTTGGTTTAAAGGATTTTAACAACTTGTTTGATTAAAAAACTTTCTCTTAGAACCTTTTAATAAAGTTTTAAAGGATAGATTTAGGAAATTTCTTTAAGTAAGAGAATCTTGCAATTATTAGAGAAAGGGCTAAAGTAAAGCAAAATGCTTATTTTTTAATTATAAAAAAAATGTTTTAGCTTGGTTAATAAAGAATAAGATGGAAGGTATTGATTCCAAAATTTTAAATAGACTTAAAGAAAAAGTACAAAAAGAGCTTACTCAAAGAGAAATAGAAACTATAGAGTATTGGTTAAAGGAACTTATGAAAGTTTATCAAAAAAACCACCCTACTTTAGCTGAATTAAAGACAGATATAAGAAAGTATATGGATAGAATGAAAAATAGATTAGAAATTCTTAAAACAAAAGGGTTTTAGATATTATGAAATATGTGAGCACACGTGGAGGAATATCTCCTTTAAATTTTAGAGATACTGTTTTTGAAGGTTTAGCAGAAGATGGTGGACTTATTGTTCCTGAAAGAGTTCCTAAACTTTCAGAAAAAGAAATACAAGATCTAAGTAAACTAAGCTATCAAGAACTAGCTTTAAGAATTTTTAAATATTTTGTAGGAGATATTTCACAAAATGAACTAAAAAAAATTATAAAAGATGCTTATAAAAATTTTAGAAAAGATGAGATTGCACCAGTATTAAAAGTAGGAGAGATATATATATTAGAACTTTTTCACGGTCCAACCTTTGCTTTTAAAGATATTGCTTTGCAGTTTTTGGGTATATTGTTTGAAAAACTCCTTTTGGAAAATAATAAAAAAATAAACATTTTAGGAGCTACTTCTGGTGATACAGGTTCAGCTGCGATTTATGGAATGAAAGGAAAAAAAAATATAGCTATTTTTATTCTTCATCCCTATAAAAAAATTTCTGAAGTGCAAGCTTTAATGATGACTACTGTGATAGAACCTAATGTATATAATTTGGCAATTAAGGGAACTTTTGATGATTGTCAAGGTATAATGAAAAATATTTTTATGGATTTAGATTTAAAAAAAAGTTTACATTTAACTACAGTTAATTCTATAAATTGGGCTAGGATAATGGCTCAAATGGTTTATTATTTTTGGGCTTATTTTAGAGTTTGTGAAAGGGAGAATTCTTATAAAATAAGATTTTCTGTTCCTACAGGTAATTTTGGAGATATTTTTGCAGGCTACTTAGCAAGAAAAATGTTGGGAGAGGATAGAATAGAGAGATTAATTTTAGCTACAAATGAAAATGATATTTTATGTAGATTCATTAATTATGGAGATTATTCTGTAAAAGAAGTAAAACCTACAATAAGTCCTTCTATGGATATTCAGGTGGCAAGCAATTTTGAAAGATATATATATTACTTTTATAAAGAAAATTCTCAAAAAACAAAAAATACTATGGAAAAATTTGCTAAAGAAAAATTTTTAAAATTTGATGAAGATGAAATTAAAAGAATAAAAGCAGATTTTCTTTCAGCTTCAATTAGTGAAGAAGATACCTTAAGAACTATTAAAGAGTTTTACAAAAAAACAGGATATATATTAGATCCTCATACTGCAGTAGGAGTAAAAGCAGGATTAGAATTTAAAGAAGAGTTTCCTTTGATATGTCTGGCTACAGCACATCCTGCGAAATTTCCAGAAACAGTAAGTAAAGCCTTAGGGTTTCCAATAAAATTGCCAGAAGAAATAAAAAAACTTTATAAACTCCCTCAAAAATTTGAGATTTTACCTCCAGAGATCGAAGCAGTAAAAAAATTTATTAGAGAAAAAGCAATTTAGAGTTTTAAAGTTAAGTGAAAAAAATAATTAATGAAAAAGGCAGTTATTATAATAGTAATTATTATTTTAATAAGTAGTATATGGTATGGAATAAAAAGAACAAGTCTTTTTAATGAAATTTTCGGTTTTTTACTTTCCCCTTTTTGGAAAAGCGCAAGTTTTTTAGGTGAGAAAAGTAGAGTATTTTTTAAAAACTATGTAATTTTAATAAATATAAAAAAAGAAAATGAAAAATTAAAAAAAGAAAATTTACTTTTAAGATCTCAACTTGCTTATTATAAAGAAAAAGATAGAATTTATAAGACTATAGAGGAATTTTATAAAGTTTCTACATCCTTAGATTATCCAAAGATAATAGGTAGGATTATATATAGACCTATAGATCCTTTTTCAGGGGTTAGCTTTATAGATAAAGGGAGAAATGATGGTTTATTTCCCCAGATGCCGGTTCTTGCAAGTGTAAATGGTGAAGCAGTCGCTTTAGTAGGACAGGTGGTAGAGGTATACAAAAATTGGAGTAAAATTATTTTCATTACTGATCCTTCATTTGCAGCAGATGTAAAGATACAAAGAACAGGAGATAGAGGAATTTTAGTAGGAAAAGCTGAAAAATATTGTAATTTACAGTATCTTCCTCCTGCTTCTGAACTAAAACCAGGAGATGAAGTTTTAACTTCTGGACAAGATGCTCTTTTTCCTCCAGGGATATTAGTAGGTAAAGTAATTATAGTAAATAAAGATCCTGTTCAAGGAGTATTTAAATTTGCAGAGGTTAAGCCTTTTGTAGACCTTCACAATATTGACTTTGTTTTAATTTTATTAAAATTACCTGAAATTCCCCTTTGAAATGAAAAATAAAAAATTTCTCTTAGTATTTATTTCTTTTTTATTTTTATTAATCTTTTTAAAAACTTTTCTTTCAAATTTTCTTTTAATTTATCCAGGAGATGTATTTTTGGCTTTTTGTCTGGGTATTTTAATTTTAAGAGGGTCTGGGATATTACTTTATTTCTGCTTAGGTTTATTAGGTTTGTTAGAGGGTTTAGATTTTTTAAAAATGGAAATTTTCTGGTGTATTTATTTTATTTTAATGGGATTGATATGGAATCATTTAAAAAATTATATAGTTTTTGGAACTTTAGAAGCAAAATTAAGCTTATGGATTTTAAGTATACTTTGTACATTAATTATTAGAGGAATAATATGTTTCTTGAATTTAAACGCTTTTATAGATTGGGAATTTTTTTTAAATTTTTTGATTAAGAGTTTTTACTATATAATTTCAACCTTTTTATGGACAGTAATTTTGGATAAAATATTTACAGTTTTTTTCGTAAAATAGATGAAGAATATACATTTTGAAGATTATTTAATAAAAGATTTTTTTAAAGCAAAGCAAAAAATTTTAAAGGGTCTTTTTTGGGAGAAAAGACTTTTTTGGGCAAAAATTTTAATCATTTTTTCTTTTTTCATTTTTTGGATAAGATTTTTTAATCTTCAAGTTGTAAACTATCCCTATTATTATAAAAAGGCTAAGGAGAGGTCAGTGGTTACTTATGGAATTAGGGCTCCTAGAGGAGAAATTATTACCTCTGATGGGGTAATAGTGGCTACCAATAAAGCTGTTTTTCAGCTTTATTTAGATCCTGAATTAATTAAAGATAAAGAAGACGAAATTTTATATAAATTAAGTAAAATTCTAGGTGAAGAGTTTGGGATGTTAAAAGAAAGATATTATTTAGCTAAAAAAACCTTTTTAGGAAGAGTTTTAATCAAAAGGAATCTTAACTGGGATGAGATTGCTAAAATAATGGTAAGAAAGTATTATTTACCTGGCATTAAAATTGAAGTAGAATTCGAGAGACACTATCCTTATGGAGAAGCTTATTTTCATTTAGTTGGATATGTTTCTAAAATAACTTGGGAAGAATATAAAAATCTTCGTAAAAATGGATATTTTATAGAGGATTATATTGGAAGAGCTGGAATAGAGAAAGTTTTTGAAAATAGATTAAAAGGTAAGAACGGAGTAATAGAAATTGAAAGAGATGCTTACGGAAGATTAGGTAAAATAATTAATAGATCTAACCCCATTCCAGGAGAAACTTTGATTTTAACTGTTTGCCATAATCTCCAAATGAAAGCTTATGAACTTTTGAAAGATAAAACAGGCACAATAGTAGCACTTTCTCCTCAAGATGGAGCTATTTTAGCAATGGTGAGCACTCCTTCTATAGATGCTCAAAAATTTATTACAGGTTTTACTGCTCAGGAATGGAATGAAATCAATTCAAAAGTTGATACTCCTTTTTTGAATAGAGCCTTACAAGGATATCCTCCAGGTTCTACATATAAAATAATTACTGCTATTGCAGGGCTTTCTGCTAAAATTATAAATGACCTAAATCAATCTTTATTTTGTCCTGGTTTTTTTAGATATGGAACTCGGGTATTTAGATGTTGGGAAGCTAAAGGGCATGGAAGTGTCAATCTTATAAAAGCTATTGCCTATTCTTGTGATACCTATTTTTATACTATTGCTTCTAAACTTGATGTAGATTTTTTAGCTCAAGTTTCAAAAGAATGGGGATTGGGGAAATTGACAGGTTTAGGATGGGAAGAAGAAAAATCAGGCTTTATTCCTAATAAAGAATGGAAAGAAAAAACTTTTCATGAACCATGGTATCAAGGAGAAACTATAATACTTGGTATAGGGCAAGGTTATTTATTAGTTACACCTCTTCAATTAGCAAGAGTTTATATGGTAATAGCTAATGGAGGTTATCTTTATAGGCCTTATGTAGTGAAAAATATTAGGTTATTAAATGGTAAAACCATAAATATTGATCCTCAACTTGAAAAGCGTTTAAATTTAAATTTATCTCATTTAGAATGGATAAGAGAAGGTCTTATGGAAGCAGTAAAAATTGGTACTGGTAGAGCTGCCTTTATACCAGGAATTATGATAGCAGGTAAAACAGGTACAGCTCAGGTTGTGAGTCTATCTTTAAAAAAAATTAAACATCTTGAACATCATGCATGGTTTGTAAGTTATGCAGGAAGATCTGAGCCTGAAATAGTTTCAGCTATATTAATAGAACATGGGGGACATGGTGGTTCAGTTGCTGCTCCAATTGCTCAAAAATTATATAAACATTATTTTGGAATAAGTGAAGTTAATATATTATCTAAACAAAAAGGATATAAAGAAATTACCGGAAATGAAACCTCAGATTAATTTCAAAGAAATTTTTATAGAAAATATATGGAAAATTTTAACAGTTTTTTCTTTAAGCTTTTTTGGAATTTTGAATCAGTGGATAATAGCAGAAAATAGCAATATTTTTTGGAAGAATCTAATTTGGCATATAGTAGGGCTTAGTTTTTTGCTATCTTTTATTTGGTTAATAGATTATAGAAAAATTACTTTATCTATTATTTGGCCATGTTATCTATTTTTACTTTTGATTTTATTTATATTAATGATTTTTAAAAAACGCTGGATTGAATTTGGGATTTTTTCTTTTCAACCAGGAGAATATGTGAAACCAATTTTAATTTTATTGATTAGCTTATTAGCTTCAAAAGAGCCTTCTCCTCATTTGAAATTCAAAAATTTATTAAAATTTTTAATTATAATAATTTTTCCCTTGATATTGATCCTACCTACTGATTTAGATCATGCAATAATTATGGGAATAATGTTTATTAGCTTTTTAATTTTCATTGGAGTACCTAAAAGGATATTACTTCTTTTAGGGGTTTTTACACTAATAATAGGATTTATATTATTTCCATTAATTTGGAATAAATTGGAATCTCATCAAAAAGGAAGAATTTATGGTTATCTATATAGAGAGAAATATGAAAGAACTTGGAGTTATCAATTAAATCAAGCACTTATTGCTATAGGATCAGGAGGAATATGGGGTCACGGGTTTAAAAAAGGCTGGTCTACAAGACTTCATTACTTACCTGCAAAACATACAGATTTATCTTTTGCAGTATGGGCAGAAACGTGGGGTTTTATAGGAATAAGTATAGTTTTATTTTTATATGGATACTTACTTTATTCTGGAATTAAAATATCTCAAAAAGCTAAAGATTGGTTTGGTAAATATCTAAGTTTAGGAGCTACTTTGGTTTTATTTTGGCAAGCCTTTTTTAATATAGGAGGATGCACAGGTTTATTACCTATGACAAGTATTCCTTTCCCATTTTTGAGTTATGGAGGATCTATAACAATTTCAGTTTATTTTTTACTTTCTTTAATTTTTAATGTAAGTTTAAGAAGATATTTCTTAAAATAATATTAAATTTTATAAACTTTTACTGCTTGACTTTTTTAAAAATTATAATACAAATGTAGCTTTAAAAGTATTAAAATTTTATAAATTTTATAAAAATTTTACATAAAAATTAAAAGGAGTTAAAGTTATGATAAATTTTGATATTACTCTTTTTATTCAAATTGGGGAAGCTTTAATTATGACTTTTGTTCTTTATTATATTCTTGTAAAACCTATTATGTCTTATATAAAAGAAAGGGAATTACATTTTCAAAGTTTAGAAAAGGATATTCAAGATTTGATTACTTCAGCAGAAGAAGCTATTAAAAAATACCAGGAGGAGTTAAACAAAGCAAGGACTGAAGGTATTCAAAGAAGTGAATTTTTAAAAGAAGAAGCTCGTAAGATTGAGAAAGAGCTTTTAGGTAAAACTATGAAAGAAATGGAGGAATATAAAGCTAAATGGGCCCAAGAATTTTCTAAACATATTGAAGAGGTAAGAAAAGAACTCATGAATAATGTAGATTATTTTACCAATCTTATAGTAGGAAAATTGTTGGGGAGGAAGGTATGAAAAATTTTAAGAAATTAATAATTTTAATATTAATATTTAATTTATTTTACATTTCTTTGGTTCTAGGGGCAGAAACAGAACTAGAACCTCATGGAGTTACACTTAATCAATTAAAAAATCTTTTTTGGTTTTCCCTTAATTTTATAGTGTTAATACTTATTTTATATAGGTTTTTAAAAAAGCCTATATTAAATATGTTTAAATCTAGACAAGAAAATATATTTAAGCAATATAATGAACTTTTAGAAAAGAAAAAAGAAGCTGAAGCAAAATATATAGAACTTCAAGAAAAAATTAAAAATCTGGAAAAAGAAGCAGAGGCTATTTATCAGAATTATGTAGAACAAGGAATGAAAGAAAAAGAGAAAATTATTGCTTCTGCTCATGAGCAAGCTGAGAGAATAAAACAGCAAGCTGAGCTCTATATTCATCATGAAATAGAAAAAGCTAAAATTATGTTAAGAGAAGAAATAGCTAATGTTTCTGTTAAATTAGCAGAGGAAATTTTAAGAAAAAATATTACTGAAGAGGATCAAAAAAGAATTTTTAAAGAATTTATAAATGAATTAAAGGGGAGGGTACTACATTGAGAGCAATGGCATTATCATTGAAATATGCTAAGGGTTTATTTACTGTAGCTAAAGAATTAGGGAAGATTAAAGAATTTGGAGAAGAATTAAATCAAATTAAAGACTTGTTAATTTCTATGCCAGAGGTATTATCAGCTTTACAAAATCCTATTTATCCTCCAGATCTTAAATTAGAAATTATTCAAGAGATACTAAAAGTGGTAAAAGTAGATCCTGAGATAGAAAAATTTTTGATGCTTTTAGTAGAAAGAAGAAGAATCCAGTTTATTAAAGAGATAGTTAGCATGTATCAAGAATTATTGGAGGAAGAGCTTAATATTGCTCGTGGGGAAGTAATTACAGCTTATCCTATAAGTGAAGAAGAAAAGAGAGAATTGGAAGAGATATTAAAAAATTATTTAAGAAAAGAAGTTAAATTGGAGCCAAGAATTGATGAGGAGGTTATAGGAGGTGTAAAAATAAAAATTGGTGATATAGTATTTGATGGAAGTTTAAGAACACAATTAATAAAATTTAGAGAAATTATAAAAGGGGAGGTGTTATAAATGGAAGTTATAAAAGTGCAAGAACTTAGTGATTTAATTAAAAAAAGAATTGAGGAATTTGAGAAAAGGATAGATCTTGACGAGATGGGAGTAGTTATTTCAGTGGCTGATGGTATTGCTCGTGTGTTTGGTTTAAGAAATTGTGAATATATGGAACTTATTGAATTTCCTGATAGTGGAGAGGTGGGGATTGCTTTGAACTTGGAATTTGATAATGTGGGTATTCCTATAATGGGAGATTATTCTAAAATTTTAGAAGGTCATATAGCCAAAAGAACAGGCAAAGTAGCTGCTATTCCTGTAGGAGAAGCAGTTATTGGAAGAGTGATAGATCCTGTAGGAAGGCCATTAGATGGAAAAGGACCAATTGAGGCTAAGGAATTTAGAAGGATTGAATTAAAAGCTCCTGGGATTATTAAAAGAAGACCTGTTCATGAACCTATGTATACAGGAATTAAAGCTATTGATGCTATGACTCCTATTGGAAGGGGCCAAAGAGAATTAATTCTTGGAGATAGACAAACAGGCAAGACAGCTATAGTAATAGATGCAATACTTGCTCAAAAGGATACAGATGTTTATTGTATTTATGCTGCTATAGGTCAGAAAAAATCTACAGTAGCTCAAATTATTGAAACTTTGCGTAGATATGGGGCTATGGAATATACTACTGTAGTTACAGCTTGTGCTTCTGATTCAGCTGCATTACAATGGATTGCACCTTATTCAGCTTGTGCTATAGGAGAATATTTTAGAGATACAGGAAGGCATGCTTTGGTAATTTATGATGATCTTTCTAAACAAGCGGCAGAGTATCGTGAAATTTCACTTTTACTAAGAAGACCTCCGGGAAGAGAGGCATATCCTGGAGATATTTTTTATAATCATTCCAGGCTTTTAGAAAGAGCTGCTAAATTAGATGATCAATATGGTGGAGGATCATTGACTGCTTTACCTATTGTTGAAACTCAGCAAGGAGACGTTTCAGCATATATTCCTACTAATGTTATTTCTATTACTGATGGTCAAATTTATTTAGAGCCTGGATTATTTTTTGCAGGGATTCGCCCAGCTATTAATGTAGGGCTTTCAGTTTCAAGAGTAGGAGGAGCAGCTCAAATTAAAGCTATGAGACAAGTTGCTGGGAGATTAAGACTTGAACTTGCTCAATACAGAGAATTAGCAGCTTTTGCTCAATTTGGATCAGAACTTGATAGAGCAACTCAAAGAGTTCTTCATAGAGGAGCAAGACTTGTTGAAATTCTTAAACAACCTCAATATCAACCACTTCCGGTAGAAAAACAAGTTTCTATCCTTTTTGCTGGTACAAGAGGGTTTTTAGATGAAATGCCTTTAGAAGTTCTTGCTCAGTATGAGAGAGAGCTTTATGAATTTATAGAAAGTAAATATCCAGAAATTTTTAGAGAAATAAAAGAAAAGAAAGAAATTAGTCCAGAATTAGAAGAAAAAATGAAACAAGTTTTTAGAGAATTTAATGAGGAATTTAAAAGGAGAAATAATATAGAAACGGTTCCTATTCCATAAAAATGGTATTTTAATTTAAAGGAGGAAATAATGCCAGCTTTGCGAGATATTAGGAGGAAAATAGAAGCAGTAAAAAGAATTGGACAGATAACTAAAGCTATGAATATGGTTGCTTCTGCCAAATTGAGAACACTTCAACAAAGATTAGAAGGATTTCGTCCTTATAGAAGAAAATTTGAAGAAACAATTAATAATATATTTAGTTTAGGAGGTATCAATCTTCAAAGAATTCCTTTGCTTCAACAAAGGGAAGTTAAAAAGGTAGGTATAATTTTAATTACTGCAGATAAAGGTCTTTGTGGAGCTTTTAATTCAAATTTGATAAAAGAAGCAGAAAAATTGATAAATAAGTTTAAAAAAGAAGGTAAAGAAATAGAGTTTATTTGTGTAGGGAGGAAAGGAGTTAATTATTTTAGAAAAAAGGTTCCGGTTAGAGAATATTATATAGATATTATGGGAAAAGTTTTAATCCAGGATGCTCGTAAAATTGCTCGTTCTGCTATGATGGCTTATCTTGCAGGGGAATGGGATGAGGTTTATGTAATTTTTAGTTATTTTGTAAATGTAATAAGACAAATCCCTAAAGTAGAAAAAATATTGCCTTTAAGTTTTAAAAAGCCTGAAGAATTACCAGAAAAGAAGATACAAGGAGCTTATATTTATGAACCACCAGAGGAAGAACTTTTACCTGAAATTTTACCTCTTTATTTGAATACACTTATATTTTCAGCTATGCTTGAAACTGCAGTAAGTGAACAGGCAGCACGCATGACTGCTATGGATAATGCTAATAAAGCTTGTGGTGATATGGTAAAACAGCTTACTTTGTTCTATAATAAAGTGAGACAAGCAACCATTACTAAAGAATTAATGGATATTGTAGGAGGAGCAGAAGCAGTTAGTAAAGGTTAAAAATAATAAGTTTAAGGTAGGAGGTGTAAAGATATGGCTGAAGAAAAAGTGATGGGTAAAATAGTTCAGATTATGGGATGTGTGGTAGATGTAGAATTTCCTCCTGGTAAAGTTCCTAAACTTCTTGAATGTTTGAAGGCTACCAATCCTATGATAGATGATAGAGAATGGAATTTGGTATTAGAAGTGGCACAACAATTAGGAGATAACGTAGTGCGTTGTGTAGCTATGGAATATACTGATGGATTAAAAAGAGGAGATCCTGTATTAGCTACAGGTGCTCCTATAAAAGTTCCTGTAGGTAAAGTTACTCTTGGGAGAATTATGAATGCAACCGGTGATCCTGTTGATGAAGCTGGTCCAATAATTTCAGATAAATATTATCCCATTTTCAGACCTGCTCCAGCTCTTACAGAACTTGATACTACTATTAGGGTATTAGAAACAGGTATTAAAGTATTTGATCTTCTTATTCCTTTCCCTCGTGGTGGTAAGATGGGAACTTTTGGTGGTGCAGGTGTGGGTAAGACAGTAGTTATGATGGAGATGATTCATAATATTGCTATGGAGCATGGTGGAATTTCAGTATTTTGTGGAGCAGGAGAAAGAACTCGCGAAGGTAATGAATTATACTTAGAGATGAAAAAGTCGGGAGTATTAGAAAAAGCTGCTTTGGTTTATGGTCAAATGAATGAGACTCCGGGACATCGTGCAAGAGTGGCTCACACTGGAGTTACTGTAGCAGAATATTTTAGAGATGAGGAAGGACAGGATGTGTTATTTTTTATAGATAATATTTATCGTTTTACTCAAGCAAATCAGGAAGTTTCGGCACTTTTAGGAAGAATGCCTTCAGCAGTAGGATATCAGCCTACTCTTGCTACAGATATTGGGGCTTTGCAAGAGAGAATTTGTTCAACCACTAAAGGATCTATTACTTCTGTCCAATGTATTTATGTTCCTGCAGATGATTTAACAGATCCTGCACCAGCAACCACTTTTGCTCATCTTGATGGAACTGTTGTTCTTTCTCGTCAAATTGCAGAGCTTGGGATTTATCCAGCAGTTGATCCTCTTGATTCGCAGTCTAGAATATTAGATCCTAATATCGTGGGATGGGAACATTATACGGTTGCTCGTCAAGTTCAGCAAGTTCTGCAGAGATATAAAGATCTCCAGGATATTATTGCTATTTTAGGAGTAGAAGAGCTTTCTGAGGAAGATAAAATGATTGTTGCTCGTGCTAGAAAGATTCAAAGATTTTTATCTCAGCCTTTCCATGTAGCTGAACACTTTACTGGGACACCAGGTAGATATGTGAAGCTTGAGGATACTATTAAAGGATTTAAGGAAATTTTAGAAGGAAAGCATGATGAATTACCTGAACCAGCCTTTTATATGGTTGGTACTATAGAAGAGGCAGTAGAAAAAGCAAAGAAAATAATGGAGGATTAATGGAGGAGTTTAAATGGCCAAAATTCTTTTAGAAATAGTTACTCCAGATAGAGTGGTAGTTAGTGAGGAAGTAGATATAGTAACTGCTCCAGGGGTAGTAGGAGAATTTGGAGTACTTGCAAATCATGCACCTATGGTAGCAGCAATTAAAATTGGTCCTCTTCATTATCGAATAGGGGATAAAGAAGAATGGGTAGCTATAAGTGGAGGTTTTTGTGAAGTTTCACAAAATAAAATAACTTTTATAGTGGAAGCAGCAGAACGTGCATATGAAATAGATGTGGAAAGGGCTTTAAGAGCAAAAGAAAGAGCTGAGAAAAGAATTCAAGCATATTTAACTCGGGCAGAAAAAATAGACTATATAAGGGCAAAAGCAGCTCTTCAAAGAGCTCTCACCAGGCTTCTTGTAGCTGAGAAAGGAAAAGCAGGAACTCCTCGATAAATTCTTTAATAGCCCCCTTTTGGGGGCTATTTTTATGAAAAACTTTCCCTTTTTATCAAAAATTCAAATCAGAAAATTAGTATTTCAAAGAAAAAGAGAATATAATTCAGAAATTTTGAAAAGTTTTAGTTTTCAAATTTGTAAAAATATTGAAAAACTTTCCTTTTATAAAAAAGCCAAACTTATTGCCTTTTATTTTGCTAAAACAGACGAGGTATCGCTGGAATATTTGATAGGGAAAGCTTTTTTAGAAAATAAGAAGGTATTTTTACCTAAAACATGGTTAAAGGATAAAAGTCTAACTTTTCATCAAATATTTAGTTTTGCATACCTAAAACCAGGACCTTATGGTTTATTAGAACCACCAATAGAAAATCCTCAATTACCGCCAGAAAGTTTTGATATAATTTTTGTTCCAGGATTAGCTTTTGATTTAGATAAAGGAAGAATAGGATATGGAGGTGGGTTTTATGATAAAGTATTGAAAAATATTCAAACCCTTAAAATTGGGGTAGCTTTTTCTTTTCAAATTTTTGAAAAACTTCCTTTAGAATTCCATGATCAAAAAGTAGATATAATCGTTACAGAAGAAAAAATAATAAATGGAATTTAAAGAAAAGATCAAACAAAACTATTTTAAAATACTTGAAGATATTGAGAAAGCTTGTAATAAAATTAGAAAAGATTTCAAAGAGATAAAAATTTTAGCTGCATCTAAAAGCCAATCTCCAGAAAAAATAAAAGTAGTTTATGATCTTGGTATTCATTTATTTGGAGAAAATTATGTTCAAGAGGCAGAAAAAAAGATAGAAATTCTTAAAGATCTCTCGATAGAATGGCATTTCATTGGTAGACTTCAAACAAATAAAGTAAAGAAAGCTTTAAGATTATTTTCATGTATTCAGACTCTTGATAGGTTAACTTTAGCTCAGGAAATCCAAAAACAAGCAGAAAAGTTAGATCTTAAGGTTCCTGTGATGATAGAAATAAATATCGGCAAAGAAATAACAAAAGGGGGAATTTTTCCTGAAAAATTAGAAGATTTTATAGAAAAGATTAAAAATTTTAATAGAATAAAAGTGATAGGGCTTATGTGTTTACCACCTTTAGAAGAAAGTTCTGAAAAAGCAAGACCTTATTTTAAAAAAATGAGAAAGCTTTTTGAAAAAATAAAATCTTATATGGGTTATGAATTTAGAGAGCTTTCTATGGGTACAAGTTATGATTTTATTATAGCTATTGAAGAAGGGGCAACTATTATAAGAATTGGAGAAGCTTTATTTGGTAAGAGAGATTAAAACACCTATTTTTTTCTTATCTTTAGTTTTAATCTTAGGTTTGTTTTTTAGCTTTTATCAAATTCCTTTTATTTTTTTATTTTTTTTAGTATTTCTATTTTATTCCTTATTTAAAAAGAAATTTTTAGGATTTTGGTTTCTTTGGTTTTTTTTAATTTTGGGGATTTATTTGATAGGAAAGAAACACTTTTCTAAAATAAATAAATATAATATTTTTGAAGAAAATTTTACACTTCTTACCAAGATTGAGAGAGTTGAGCCCTATTATAAATATTATTTAAACACAGCTTATAATACTAATTTAGGTAATTTCATTTTCAAAACAAATAAACTCTATTTTTCACCTGGTGAAGTATGTTTAATTAAATTTAAAAGAGCATCCTTTTCAGAATACATTAATCCTTTTTACGTTGAAAAAGAAAAAAGATTGTTAGCAAAAGGGCAATTTTTAGAGTTAATTCCTTTAAAAAATGGAGGTTGGATTTGCAAAGAAAAAAGAGAGTTTACTTTAGAATATTTCCGATACAAGATTTTCAAATTTTCAGAAAAATTATCAACTACTTCTCAAGGACTTATACAAGCTTTAGTTTTGGGAGTAGAGTATAATATTCCCGATGAATATAAAGATAAATTAAAAAATCAAGGACTTTACCATCAACTAGCTATTTCTGGTTTTAATTTGGCTGTTCTTTTTGGACTTTTTTACAAATTTTGGTATCATTTTTTAAAATTTACCCCTTTTATTAAAATAGGATATCCTTTACAAAATATTTCTTATTTATTAGCATTACCAGGAGCTTTTCCAATTTTACTTTTTTCAGGATTTTGTCCATCAGCTTTAAGAGCTTTTGTTTTTTTATTTCTTTATGTATTTAATAAATTATTTTTTAGACTTACCTCTACGTTTAATTTATTATTTCTTACAGCAACTTTGATTTTAATTTTTCAACCTTATTTAATAGGTAATTTATCTTTTCAGCTTTCTTTTATAGCAACTTTGGGATTAATAATTGGAGATAAAATTTTTGACAATAAATTTAAAGGTAAAATTGAACTTAAAAATATATGGTTAACAATTTTAAATAAAATTTTTTATTTATTTTTTTTATCTTCTATAGTTACTTTATTTATTTTTCCTTTTATAATTTATATAAATGGTACTTTTCCTTTAGCAACTCCTATTAATAATATAATTGCTACATTTTTTTGGAGTTTTATTTTTATTCCTTTATCTATTTTAATTTCAATAATTTCATTTTTTTCTGAAGAATTTGCAATTTATTTATCTCAAATTTTAGATAATATCTTTAATTTATATATAAAAATTCCATTTTTTGAAATAGTATATAAAATTAATATTCCACTCAATTTAATAATAATTTTTATAATTTTTAGTTTAATTACATTTTTTATTTTTTATAATTATATAAAAAGTTACAAAAAATATTTATGGTGGGTATCAATTTGTTTTTTATTTTATATATGGCTTTATTATTTTTATTTTAATACTTTTTATATTTTAATTTTTGATGTAGGTAAAGGTAATTGCATTTTAATCAAAAATAAAAATAATTATATTTTTATTGATACAGGACCTAATTATTATTTTAAAAATTTTAATTGGACAAAGATCTATTTATTACCCGTTTTGAATAAGTTAGGAATTGATATTATTGAAAATATAATAGTTTCTCATCCAGATCTTGACCATTCTGGAGGATTAAAAACTTTGAGAGAGGAATTTTTTGTCAAAAAAGTGATTTCAGGGAACTTTTACCTTGAAGATTGGGAAAAAGTAGATACTTTATTTTTACCAGAAATAATTAATAAACCCATAGGTTTTAAGATGAATAAAGCAGAATTTTTTATTTTTCCTGGAGATATGCCTTATGAAGAAATAAATAGAGAAAGCTTGGTGGTGTATTTAGAATATAAGGGTTTAACAGTTTTATTTCCAGGAGATATAGATAAAATCAGATTTTATAGAATGAAAGAAAAAGGTGAAATATTACCTGTTGAAGTTTTAATTTCACCTCACCATGGTTCTAAATATAGTATAAATGAGGAAATTTTAAATTGGTTGGATCCCAAAGTAATTCTTACTTCTGGCAGAGGTGATTATTTTCCTCATCCTAATTATTTAAGAATATTAAATATCCTCAATAAACCTCATTTTGCTACAAGTGAAAAGGGAGCAATATTTATTTTTCCAAAGAAAGATTATTTCTTAATTTGTTTTGAAAAGGATAAGAGAAAAGATTTTTTGGCTTCTTTTCTTTTTCCTTTTATTCCTACTTTTTTAGAAAAAGGCAATTTTTGTAAAAGATTTGAATATCATAAAGAATATTAAAGAAAAGGAGGAATATATGAAAAAGTATGAAATTTTTGAGCATTCGGCTGATATGGGAATAAGAGGATACGGAGAGAGTATAGAAGAAGCATTTTCAAATGCTTTAAAAGCTTTGTCTACATTAATAGTGGAGAATATAAAATGGGAGAAAATAAGTATAAAAGATTCTATTTATATAGAACTAAAAGCTGAATATTTAGATGAATTGTTTGTAAATTTTATAAATAAAGTTTTAACACATTTTTATCTAGAAAAAATTCTTTTTGTTGAATTTAGAGGAAGTATAAAAAAAGAGAAAGAAGAATATATTTTAAAAGGAGAGATTTTAGGAGAAAAAAGTTTTTTAGAAAGATTTGGTTATGGAGTGGAAGTAAAGGGAGCTACTTTTACACTAGCTGAGGTAAAAAAAGAAGGTAACTTATGGATAGCTCAATGTGTGGTAGATGTCTAAATTAAAGAATTTTTAAGTGAAAAATGTATAAAGTTGTAATAGTAGGTAAACCTAATGTAGGAAAATCAACTTTATTTAATACCTTAATAGGAGAGAAAAAAGCTATAGTAGAAAAAACTTCAGGGGTTACAAGAGACATAATAGAAGGTTATGTAGAAATAGAAAATAATAAAGGAATTCTTCTTGTTGATACAGGAGGTATTAACTGGGGAGGAAAGGATTTCTTTAGTAAAGAAGTGATAAAATTAGTAAAAAAAACGTTACAATCTGCCTCTCTTATTTTATTTGTAGTTTCAGTAAAAGAAGGTTTAGGAAGTGAAGATTTAATAATAGCAGATTTTTTAAGAAAACAAGATAAAAAAATCATATTAGTAGTTAATAAGATAGAAAGTAAAGAAGATCAAGAAAAAGCTCTGGATTTTTATAATTTGGGGTTCAAAGAAATAGTTTTTATTTCAGCTAAGAATAAAAAAAATATTAGGGAGTTAAAAGAAATTATTAAAAATTATGCCAAAAATTATTTAAAGGAAATACCTCAGATTGATACTATTAAGATTGCAATTATAGGAAGACCTAATGTAGGGAAAAGTACTTTAATAAATAAACTTTTAGGTTATGAAAGAATGATCGTTTCTGAAATCCCAGGTACTACAAGAGATTGTGTAGATGTACTTTTAGTTTTACCCAATGGTAAAACTTATCTTTTAATTGATACTCCTGGGATAAGGAGAAGGAGTAAAATTGAAAAAAGAGTAGAAAAATTTAGTGTTGATAAAGCTTTAGAAACTATAAAAAAGGTGGATATAGTTTTTTTAATGATCACTGCTGAAGAAGGTATTACTGATCAAGATCAGAAATTATTGAGGCAAATCCAAAAAAATTACAAAGCATGTGTGCTATTAGTTAATAAATGGGATCTTTTTGATAAGAAAAAATTTATGGAAGATATAATGTTAGAAAAAATAAAGTATGGAATAAGATTTGTTTCTTGGGTTCCTATTTTGACTATCTCTGCTAAGACTGGAAGGGGGATTGATCAAATTTTTCCTCTATTAGAAGATATTTATCAGCAGTATACAGCAAGAATTAATACCTCCTTAGTAAATAAAGTTTTAGAAAAAATTAAAGAAAATTATAGTTTTAATGTAAAGGGTAAAAAAGTAAAATTTTATTATGCTACTCAAGTAGAAATAAAACCACCTACTTTTGTTATTTTTACTAATATAAAAACTCACGATATTCCTTCCCATATAGAAAAATTTATAAATAATTGTTTTCATAGAGAATTGAATTTTGATAAAGTGCCTATTAAAGTAATTTTAAAAATGAAATACTAATCTTGATATTCAATTACCAAACTAATTCTTCTATTTCTTGGATCTAGGGGATTTTCTTTAAACAAAGGGAAATTATCTGCATATCCTGCTACAGATCTTATTTTTTGAGAGGAAACTCCATTTCTTTCGAGTTCTAACATAGCAGAAAGTGCTCTTGCAGTAGATAATTCCCAATTACCAAGTTTACCTCTCTTAGAAAGAACTGCATCTGTATGACCTTCAACATCTATTGTTACTGGTAATTCTTTTATTTCTTTTGCTAAAATACCCAAAATTTTTTTAGCTTCTGGAGTCAATTCAGCGCTCCCACTTATAAATAAAGGTTTATTAAGAAGTTCTATTATCTCTACTCTTAGTACCTTTTTTTCTTTTTCCATTTCCATAAGAACCTGTTCCTTAAGGGATTTTAGTCTAGTTTCTATAATTTTCTTGAGAAACTCAGCTTCTCCCTTAAT
This sequence comes from uncultured Thermodesulfobacterium sp., assembly GCA_938091335.1. Classification (GTDB taxonomy): domain Bacteria; phylum Desulfobacterota; class Thermodesulfobacteria; order Thermodesulfobacteriales; family Thermodesulfobacteriaceae; genus Thermodesulfobacterium. The sequence goes on along the minus strand of CALLJG010000005.1, from coordinate 241,277 downwards.
AGGAGGTATTTCATGGGTTACGGTTTTTAACTTAGAAGAGCTAATTTTTCCACTTTTATAATATTCCATCAACATGCTTATTCCTGTTTTTTCAAAGATATTAAATTTTCTAAAATAAGCAGCAATTTGGGCTTTTTGTTTGGGTTCCATTATAGTAATCAACCACATCAAGAGAAAAAAAGTCATCATTCCAGCTAAGAAATCTGCATAAGCTACTTTCCAGGATCCTCCGTGATGAGCTGCTATTGTTTTTTTAATTTTTTTAATAATTATAGGAGGGGTAGCCATAAATTATTTTTTTCTTTTTATTAGATTTTCTAGTTCCTCAAAAGAAGGTCTTATAGGAGGGGGGATAGTTCTTCTAGCAAATTCTACAGCAATTTGGGGTGCTCCTCCACCAATAAAGTGTACTATAGCTATTCTAATCACGTTTAAATACTCTTTATGTTGGTTACAAAAAAATTCCATTTTTTGAGCAAGAGGTGCTAAAATTCCATAACAAGTTAAAATTCCAAAAAATGTTCCTGCAAGGGCTATAGAAAGATGGTGTCCTAAAACCTCTGGAGGTTGATCTATTTTCCCCATAGTGAGAATTATTCCTAAAACTGCAGCTACTAAACCAAGTCCTGGCATAGAATCAGCAAGCTTTTCAAGTCTCTCTACAGGATTTTTAAATTCTTCATAAATAGTTTCTATTTCATTCTCTAAAAGTGCATCTAACTCAAAATGAGTAATATTTGTGGTGAGAATGGATCTAAAAGTATTTTTAATAAAATCAAGTGCTAAATGATGATTTAAAATTTTAGGATATGCTGAAAAAATTCTACTTGCTTCCGGATTTTCTATATCTTGTTCAATAGAAATTAATCCTTCTTTTTTGATTTTTCTAAAAACTTCATTTAAAAGTAAAAGAAGATCTATAAAATCTTGTTTAGTATAGAGTTGAGGTTTAGTAAGAGCTTGAATAGCTCCTTGGAAAACACCTTTTAAAGAAGGCCCAGAGGAAGCAACAAATAAAGCTCCAAAAGCTGCTCCAAAAATAATCATCCACTCTACAGGTTGAATAATAACTGAAAAGTTTCCTCGCTCAAGAGCATATCCCCCAAATACAGAAATTAATACAACCAAAAGCCCTATAATAGAGGGCATTATTCATACCTCGACTCTCTTATCATTTCTCTTTCTTTTTGAAAAATAAAAAAACCAATCTTTTCTCTTAGATCTTTTGTAAGGTTAATAAATTCAGCTGCTACTTCATAAAGATCTTCTTCTTTTTTTTTACATCTTAAAACTTTTCCATATAGATAAAAACCTATAGGTTGATAAATATCCATAACAGTTTTAATTTCTATCAAATCTCCTATTTCAAAAGGAGTTTTAGAAAAAAATCTTACTCCTTTTTCACTGAGATTTATTTTTTGTAAGGGTAAGTCATTAAATCCTTCTTTTTCCTTAGTTAAGAGATTTATTAAATAATCAATTTTAGCATTTATTAATCTAAGCCAAGAATTTAAGGCTTCATCTGAAGTTTCTCTCAAGGGAATATAAGAGAAAAGTGGAACCTCACCAACTGCTCTAGCTACCTGATTTTCTATTTCTTTAACTGAAATCTTCTTTACTTTAAAAGGTAATACTATATCTATTCTTACTGCCTCTCTTTCCATGATTTATCTATTAAAATTCGGAAAAAAATAAAAAAACTTTAATTTTTATCTTCGATTTTAGATTTTTGGGTTTTTTAATTTTTTTTGAAATTATATAAAATTTTTTAAATCTTGACAAGAAAAGAAAACAAAACATAATTTAAGAAAAAAATAGATAGGAGGTGTAGAATGCAACACGATGTAGTTTATGTAGTAGGACATAAAAAGCCTGACACTGATTCTGTATGTTCAGCAATTGTTTTTGCTTATCTTTTAAATGAATGGAAAAAGGTAGGATGTAAAATTATGAAGGTAGAAAAAGAGGCTGTTCCTGTAATTCAAGGTGAGCCAAATGCAGAAACTAAATTTGTTCTTGAAAAATTTGGTTTTTCAGTTCCTGAAATTATGACAAACGGTGAAGGAAAAGTGGTAGCTTTAATAGATCATTCAGATAAAGTTCAAAGTTTGGACAATATTGATAAAGCTGAAATAATAGCAATTGTAGATCATCATAAAATAGGGGATGTAACTACTCCTAATCCTATTTTGTTTATTAATTTTCCTGTTGGGTGTACTGCTACGGTATTAAAATTTCTCTTTGATAAAACAGGAATACCCATTCCCCAAAATATGGCAAGTATTCTTTTAGCTTCTATTTTAAGTGATACTGTAGTTTTTAAATCTGCTACAACCACTCCCATGGATAAAGAGATTGCAGAAGAACTGGCTAAAATTGCAGGGATAGATGACATAATTAAATTTGGAGTAGAGGTAAAATCTAAATTATCTGATGTATCAGGAATGACAGCTAGGGACATTATTATGAGAGACTTCAAAGATTATAATATGAGTGGGAAAAAGGTAGGAGTAGGTCAAATTGAATTGATAGATTTGAATATGATTGAAAATAGAATAGATGAAATTTATAATGATTTAAACAATGTTAAGAAACAAGGAGCTTATCATACTGTAGTTCTCATGCTTACTGATATTATGAAAGAAGGTACAGAACTTATGGTGATTAGTGATGAACCTAAAATTGTGGAAATTACTTTTGGGAAAAAATTAGAAGGTAAAAGTGTTTGGTTACCAGGAGTAATGAGTAGAAAGAAAGAAGTAGTTCCTCCTCTTGAAAAAACATTTGCTAATCTTTAGACCATTAAAGGGGGCTTAACAGCCCCTTATAATAAATAAATTAATAGATATTTTCTATTTTTAGAGTTATATCTACAGCTTTAATAGAATGAGTTAATGCTCCTGAAGAAATATAATCAATTTCTAGTTCTTTAAATTTTTCTATATTTTCTAAATTTACCCCTCCAGAAATTTCTATTTTTAAATCTGGTTTTTTAAGCTTTATTAACTTTTTAGCTTTTTTAAGGTCTTCCAAAGAAAAATTATCTAAAAGAATAACATCAATTTTTGCTTTAGACTCTAAAAGGATTTTTAATTCCTCTAAAGATTTTACTTCTATTTCAACTTTAAGGTAATGAGGTAAATTAGCTAATTTATTTATCACTTCCTGAATTCCTCCCAAAGCTTTGATGTGGTTATCTTTTATTAATATTCCATCTGATAGAGAAAATCTGTGATTTTTTCCTCCTCCTACTTTTACTGCGTATTTTTGAAGAATCCTTAATCCTGGGATAGTTTTTCTTGTATCAAGGAGAATACTACAATAAGGAGAAAGCTTTTTTACTAATTTTCTTGTATAGGTGGCAATTCCAGAAAGATGTTGTAAAAAATTTAAAGCTACTCTTTCTCCTTTAAGTATACTATGTATTTTACCCTCAACAAAGCCTAATTTAGTTTTAGCTTTTATTTCAGCTCCTTCTTCCACTTGCCATACAATTTTAATTTCTGGATCTAATAAATTAAAAACTTCCTCTACTACTGGTTTTCCACAAACTACAAGATCTTCTTTAGCTATAAAAAAAGCTCTACCATTTAAATTGGGAGGGATTAAAATTTCAGAGGTAATATCTGTAAAAGGAATATCTTCAGACAAAGCAATTTCTACTATTTTTCTAATTTGCCATTTTTCTATCAATTTTTAAAAAACCTCTGGAAAAATAAAATAAAAGTCTTAATTTTTATCATAACTTAAAGGTTTTAAAAGTAAAGATTCAGGAGGTTTTAGATGGAGAAGGTTGAAAAAGACTCTGTTATAGAAGAAAAAGAAAGTTTAGAAGAAGGTTTTAAAGAAAAAGAAGAGTCTTTAGAAGAGGTACTCCAAAAAAAAGAACAAGAGGTTAAATATTGGAAAGAAATGGCTTTGAGATATGCTGCAGAGGTTGAAAATCTTAAAAAATCTTTCAAAAAAGAAAAAGAAGAATATTATAAATTTGCATTAGAAGTAGTATTTAAAGAATTGATACTTTGTGTAGATAATTTAGAAAGAGCTTTAGAAGCTTTTGTTCATTCCGAAAATAAAGAAGCTTTAAAAGAAGGAGTGGAAATAACTTTAAAAACTATTCTTCAAACTTTAGAAAAATTTGGATTGAAACAGTTTGTACCTTCAGTGGGAGAACCTTTTCATCCTTATTTACATGAAGCTTTATCTACTGAAGAGCATCCTGAAATTTCTGAGGGTAGTATTACAAAGGTATATCAAAAAGGTTACAAACTTCATGATAGAGTTATAAGACCAGCTTTAGTTTGTGTATGTATGAGTAAAAAAGAAAAATTAGATACAGAAAAAGAAGGAAATATAATAGAAAATGAAATAAAGGAGGGATAAAAAATGGCTAAGGGAGTACCTATTGTTGGGATAGATTTAGGAACAACTAATTCATGTGTAGCTATTTTTGAGGGAGGAGAACCTAAGGTTATCCCTAATCGTGAGGGTACACGGACTACGCCTTCAATAGTTGCCTTTCAAGAAAATGCGGAGATCTTAGTAGGATTACCTGCTAAAAGACAAGCAATAATAAATGCTGAAAATACTATTTTTGGAATTAAAAGACTTATGGGAAGAAAATTTAGTGATTCTGTAGTGCAAGAATGGAAAAAAAGAGTCCCATATAAAATTATTGAAGCTCCAAATGGAGATGCTCATGTAGAGGCAAGGGGTAAGAGATATAGTCCTCCAGAAATTTCTGCTATGATTTTAAGAAAAATTAAGCAAGATCTAGAAGAATATCTGGGGCAAGAAGTTAAAGATGTGGTAATTACAGTTCCAGCTTATTTTGACGATACTCAAAGACAAGCTACTAAAGATGCTGGAAGAATAGCTGGATTAAATGTTATCCGAATTATAAATGAGCCGACCGCTGCTTGTTTAGCTTATGGATTGGAAAAGAAAAAAGAAGGCTTAGTTGCGGTTTTTGATCTCGGTGGAGGAACTTTTGATATTTCAATTTTAGAAATAGGTGAGGGTGTGTTTGAAGTAAAAGCTACTTCAGGTAATACCTTTTTAGGTGGAGAAGATTTTGATATGAGAATTGTAGATTACATTGCTGAAGAATTCAAGAAAGAACACGGTATAGATTTAAGAAAAGATAAAATGGCTTTACAGAGGCTTAAAGAAGCAGCAGAAAAGGCGAAAATTGAACTTTCAAGTACTTTAGAAACTGAAATTAATTTACCTTTTATAACTGCGGATACTTCAGGACCTAAACATTTGGTTATGAAACTCACACGTGCTAAACTTGAAAGCTTAGTAGAGGATTTCATTGATATGTTAGAAGAGCCTTGTAGAATAGCTATGCAGGATGCAGGAATTACTCCAAAGGACATAAGTGAGGTTATTTTAGTAGGTGGAATGACTCGTATGCCAAGAGTTCAACAAAAAGTAAAAGAAATTTTTGGTAAAGATCCAGTGAAAGGAGTTAATCCAGATGAAGTAGTAGCTATGGGAGCAGCTATTCAAGCAGGAGTATTAAAAGGAGAAGTTAAAGATATTTTACTTTTAGATGTTACACCTCTTTCTCTTGGGATTGAGACTTTAGGAGGAGTTTTTACAGTGATTATTCCAAGAGGAACTACTATACCTACGAGAAAAAGTCAAATTTTTACAACTGCTACTGATAATCAAACAGCTGTTACTATTCATGTTTTACAAGGTGAGAGACCCATGGCAAGGGATAACAAAAGTATTGCTCGTTTTGATTTAGTAGGGATTCCCCCTGCTCCAAGAGGAATTCCTCAAATAGAAGTTACTTTTGATATAGATGCAGATGGTATTTTAAATGTTACTGCTAAAGATTTAGGTACAGGGAAACAACAATCTATTGTAGTAAGACCATCTTCAGGCCTTAGTGAAGAAGAAATTCAGAGAATCCTTAAAGAAGCTGAGCAGTATGCAGAAGAAGATAAAAGGAAGAAAGAACTTGCAGAAGCTAGAAATCAGGCTGATAGCTTGATTTATTCTGTAGAAAAAACTTTGAAAGAATTGGGAGATAAAGTTTCAGATTCCTTACGCAAAGAAGTTGAACAAAAAATACTAGAACTTAAAAAAGTAATGGAGGGGGAAGATATAAATGCTATTAGAAGAGCAAGTGATGAATTAACTCAAGCTTCCTATAGACTTGCAGAAATGCTTTATAGAGAAAAAACATCTAGAGCTGCTGGCACTGCTGAAGAATCTAAAGGCTCATCTTCTAAAGAGAAAGGGAAAGAAGATGTGATTGATGCTGATTTTGAAGAGATGAAATAATACATGAAGTTTTTTAAAATTGCTATTTCAATGGGATGTCCTGCAGGAATAGGGCCTGAAATAATTGTAAAATCTTTAGAGTATTTTAAAAAAAACTCTCCTGAAACATTAAAAAAAATTATTATTGTAGGAGATAAAAAACTTCTTTTAAATACTGCTGCACAATTAAATTTCATACTTCCAGAGGTAGAAATAAATTCAATTTCTGAAATTCAAATAAAACCAGGGGTTCCCACCTTAGAAGGTTATAAAGCTATGGCTGAATATTTCCAAAAAGTTATAGATTTAGCCAAAAAAGGAAAAGTACAAGGGATTGTGACAGCTCCTATTAGTAAAGAAGGGCTTAATAAAATAGGAATTAAATATTCAGGACATACTGATTGGTTAGGTAAAGAATTTAAAGTGAAAAATTATGTAATGACCTTTTATGGAAAAAAGATGATAGTTTCTTTAGTAACTACCCATATTCCTATTAAAAAATTATTCTCTGAATTGGATTCTGACAAAATATTTAACACAGCTAAACTTTCTTACGAATTTTTAAATAGGTTAAAAATTAGCAATCCTAAAATAGCCCTTTGTGGACTTAATCCTCATGCAGGAGAAGGCGGTTTTTTAGGGGAAGAAGAACAAACCATATTAAAAGAAGCTATAAAAAAATGTCATGAAGAAGGAATTCCTATCTATGGTCCATATCCTTCAGATAGCTTGTTTTATTGGGCATATAAAGGAAAATTTAATTTAGTAATTGCACTCTATCATGACCAAGGTCTAATACCTTTTAAATTAATTCATTTTGAAGATGGTGTTAATTTAACCTTAGGTCTTCCTATTATAAGAACCTCTCCCTGTCATGGTACAGCCTATGATATAGCAGGTAAAGGAATAGCTAATCCTAAAAGCTTTATTTCGGCTGTTAAATTGGCTATTAAGCTTCTTTCTAATTAAAAACTTGCTTTTTAAATCAAATAATATAAAATTTTCAAAATATGCTAAAAAAATTAATGCTTTTTTTATTAGGATTTCTATTTTTATTTATTTTTATATTTTTTATATTTTTTATAAATATTAATTCTATCTTAAACTCTTCTCAATTTAAAGATAAAATTTCAAAGTTCTTAAAAAATCATTACAAGATCGAATTAGATTATAAAAAAGTCAAAGTAAGTTTATTTGGAAAAAAGATATTTTTAAAGGATTTTTTTCTTAAGTTCAGTAATTATGAATTATTTTTACCTGAAGGAAGGTTAATTTTCTCCTTTGAAAAGTTTTTACAGTTCAGATTTTCCCCTGAGAAAATATATATTAGCAATTCAAAAATTAAAATTTACAAAATAGAAAAGCCTTTTAATATAAGAGATTTAGCTAAATCAATTGCTAAGCTTTCCCCTTTTTATATAGAAGCCCAAAATGTAAATTTAGATTGTGAAACAAATCTAGGATGGTTAAATTTTAATCAATTAAATTTGACTTCAAAAATTGATAAAAACCAAGCTTTATATGAAGTGAATTCAGGTTCTGATATCTTTGAAAGACTCATTATAAAAGGTAGATTTAATTATAAAAATTTATTTTCTGAAAATTCTTTTGAAATAAAAGATTTAAATCTTTCTAGATTTAAAAAAATAAACACTTATGGAATAAAGAAAACTTCCTTTAATATAAAAGGGGAAATGGTTTTAGAAAAAGATACTATTAATTTAGCTTTTATTTTTATCTCTCCTTCTATTTTTTTAAAAAGGAGTCTCCCAGAGGAACTTAAAGGTAAATATATGGAAGGAATAATTATAATGGGACCAAAAAAAATGAAATTAGAGTTTAACCCAATAATATTGGAATATCCCTATATAAAAGGATTTTTGAAATTTGATAAAAATTCTGAAGGATATAAATTATCAGCAGAGATAGAAAATTTGGATTTTTCTCAAATAAAAGATTTCTTGGTTAAATTTTATCCTCAAAGAAAAGAAATTGAACAATTTTTAAAGATAGTAAAAGCTGGAGAATTTCAAAAAATTAAAATAGAAAGTTTTGGGAAAAATATAGACAAAGATTTAAATTTGAACAATATATCTTTAAAGGCCTTTTTAAATAAAGGTCAAGTAAATATTACAGAAGTACCTTTGAATTTCAAGAATATCAGTGGTGAAATAACCTTTAAAAAGGGCATTCTAACTTTTAATGGTCAAACTATTTTAAATGATAATATTTCTATCCAAGTAAAAAAACTAAATTTAGAACTTATAAAAGCACATCCCTTTTTGTTTATAGAAGCAAATTTTTTGGGACCTGGGGAAGATTGTAAGAGTGTAATTCTTAAATTGGCTAAAGAAACCGAATTTCTTAAGGATTATACCTTTTCAAATAATTTAGAAGGAAACATAAAATTAAGTGGAAACTTTTCTGATATTTCTGGAAAAATAGTTTTTATTTTTAATAACTTTTTAGTAAAAACACCTTATTATAAAGAATCTATTTTGATAAAAAAAGGGGAATTAATTTATGATTTTGAAAAAATCTATGTTAACGATTTAAAAATTTCTACTGAAAATAGCTATATAGAGAGACTTGATGGAAAAATTGATTTAAAGACCTTTGACGGAGAGTTTTCAGGAGAAAATTTTTGGATTTCAGAGAATACAATTAAAGAATTATCTGAAAAATACTCAGCACTAAAAGAATTCCTTTCAAAGTACCATTTAATTTTAAAAGGGATAAAAATTGATTATTTAAATTATAAAGAAAATTTTAAAACCTTTGAGAAAAAAGAATTAATAGCCCAAGGGAAAATACTGGATTTAAATGCTCAAGTGCCTTATCAACAAAAAAGTTTTCTTTTGGAAGTAAAAGAGTTACCTTTTAAATATAAAAAAGAAGAAATATTTTTAGGAAATGCTTTAGTTAAGATTGAAGATTCTTTATTTGAATTAAAAGCAAAATTAAAAGAAAAAAAATGGTTTTTAGAGGGTAAAGGAGAATTAAGAGAAGGATTAAAGAAAAAAATTGAATCATTTTCTAAAATTTTTACTCAGCTTTCATTAAAAACTCCTATAAAATTGGAGAAGTTTACTTTATTATATGATAATAATACTTTTACCTATTCAGGAATTCATCAAATTAACGAAGTTAATATTTCCTTAAATTTAGAAAAAATAAATGATTTTTATAAATATGATATAAGTTTTTTAGGAGAAAATTCTGACTTTACCTTTAAAGGAAAAAGGGATCCTAATAGAATTGTTTTTGATATAAAAGGTAAAATTGATCTAAAAGAATTTTCAAAATTGGTGAACCAAAAAAGATACAATTTATCTGGAGTTTTAGAAAGTTCCCTTAATTTTTCATCTTCATATAAATCAGAGATTAAGGATATGAAAGACCTTTTAAATATTTATTTAACTTCAAATGAATTGGTTTTAAATGGTAATTTGAATTTGGATAATGTTAAATATTTTTATGATAATCAGTTTATCAAAATTGATTTTGTAAGTAAGTTTACTGAAAAAGAGATAACTATCTCCTCTTTGAATTTATTATGGAATGACTCTAAAATAGAAGGAAATTTAAAAATAAATGGAAAAGAAAAATATTTTTATTTAACTGGGAATCTTTTAGGAAATAAAGTGGATTTGAAACAAATTTTAAAAAAGGAAGATGTAGAAGTTTATGAAAAAGATTTATTTGAAAAGTTAGAAGGAATACCTTTGATTGCTCAAGTTGATTTTTATTTGGATAATTTGGTGTTGCCCACTTACCATGAATTAAATAAAATTAAAGGAAAATTGAATTTTAATAACTTTAACAAGATTTTGTTAATAGAGATACCTGAAATTTATTTTTGTGGACTTAATTTGCAAGCTCTTTATGAAAAAACTTTGCAAGATCAATACATTTATTTAGAGATCTTGCCATCTAAAGGAGATTTCTTGGACTTATTTTCTTGTTTATATCCCCAAGAAATGCCTAATATTATTTTTGAGGGATCTTACAATTTAAAAGGTTTTTTTTATGCTGAGGGAGATAAAAAGCAAACTATTAAAGAAAGTGTAGGGGAACTTAAAGTAAAATCTAATAAAGGATATATTTATAGAGCACCTCTTTTAGCAAGGCTTTTTGCCTTTTTAAGTCCAATAGACCTTTTTAGAGGAAAGGTACCTAATTTAGAAACAAAGCTCTTAGAATATGAAGAACTTGATGTAAGAGCTTTTATTCAAAATAACATTTTAATATTAAATAATGGATTTTTATCTGCTATAGGATTTAGATTGTTTGGAGAGGGGGAAGTTAATCTGGAAAATAAAAAATTAGATATAACTTTTTATGTATCTCCCTTTAAGACTTTTGATGTAATTGTAGAGAAAATCCCTTATTTAGGAGAATGGGCACTTGGGAAACCAAGGATGATTTTCTATTTACCCTTACAAGTAATTGGAACCTATGAAACATATAGCATTGTTCCTTTACATCCAAGAAGTGTAGGCAAAGGAATTTTTGCCTTTATTTTTAGATTTTTTGGAATATCAGAAGATTTTTTTCAAAAGTCACCAGAATTAAAAAAATTTAAAAAGAAAAAAGAGTGGTTAAAAGAAAGATATGAAAAATTTCCTCAAAATCCCTGAATTTCTTTATGAAGATAAACATATTTTAATAGTAAATAAACCAGCAGGAGTAGTTGTTCAAGGAGCGAAGCAAAAAGAAGTTTCTCTTTTGTTACTTCTTAAAGATTTTATTAAAAAAAGAGACAAAAAGAAAAACAATGTGTTTTTATCTGTAGTTCATAGATTAGATAAGGGAGTATCTGGAGCGATAGTCCTTGCTAAAAGAACCAAATCTGCAAGAAGGCTTTCTGAAAGTTTCCGTAAAAAAGAAGTAAAAAAGCTTTATTTAGCAGGAATTGAAGGATATCTCACAGGAGAAGGAATATGGGAAGATTATTTAATTTGGGATAATAAAAATAAAAAAGTAAAACTTTCCAATGAAAAGCTTGAGAATTCAAAAAAAGCTATTACTATTTATTCAACACTTTATAATTCTAAAAAATATACCTATATTTTACTTTTACCTATTACAGGAAGAAAACATCAGCTTAGAGCTGTTTTATCACAAAGAGGAAATCCAATTGTAGGAGATTTAAAGTATGGATCTAAAGAAAAAATTTTGGGTGGGCAAGCTATTCTTTTACATTCTCTCTTTTTAAGTTTTCCTCATCCTATAAGTAGAGAAAAGATGGAATTTTGGGCTGAAATTCCAAATTATTTCTTCTTTGATTTCAAGTATATGAAAAAGATTTTGGAGTTTTTAAAAGATATTCCTTAAATTTTTAAGGGTGTAAAATATATATAAAAATTAAAAGGCGGTGAAAGTTATGGATTCCAAAGAAAAAGAAAAAAATGATGAATTACCCATTTTATGTGCTACTTGTGCATGGAGAGAAGTATGTGTAAAACAGTATTCCTTTGATACTACCACTCCTATAAAGTGTCCAGACTATACACCAGATCCAGAACTTAAAAAAAAGAAAAGGGAGTTAGAAAGTGATAAAAAAAATAATTAGTGAACTTCTAAAAGAAATAATTAGAGATTTATGGGGAATTAAAGAAATAGTTTTTGAAGTAGAAAAGCCAAAAAAAGAAAATTACGGTGATTATTCAACAAATTTAGCCCTTGTTTTGAAAAAGGAAGTTAACTTTGCTCCTTTAAAAATAGCAAAAAAAATTGTGAAAAAACTTGAAGAAAAGACTTTCTTATTTTCAAAAGTTGATATAGTTTCTCCTGGATTTATTAATTTTTGGATTTCTAAAGATTATTATATAGAAAATCTTAAAAAGATTTTAAAATTGAAGGAAAAATATGGAAGTGTAGATATAGGACAAGGTAAAAAAGTTATAATTGAATTTGTTTCTGCCAATCCTACAGGTCCTCTTCATATAGGACATGCAAGGGGAGCAGCTTATGGAGATTCCTTAGCAAGGATTTTAAGTTTTACAGGGTATAAAGTAGTAAAAGAATATTATATAAATGATAAAGGTACCCAAATGGATATTTTAGGAGCATCTGTATATTTGAGAATAAAAGAACTTAAAGGAGAAAAAATAGTTTTTCCTGAAAATTATTATAAAGGAAACTACATTTATGATATTGCTAGAGAAGTTTTAGGTACTTATCCTTATTTACTTTCTATGGATGAAAATAAAGCTATAGAATTTTGCAAAGATTTAGCTATAAAGATTATTTTAGAAGATATTAAAAATAGCCTTGAAAATTTTAGAGTTTTTTATGATAATTGGTATTCAGAGAAATCTCTTTATGAAAATAAAAAAGTGGAGAAAGTTTTAAACATTTTAAGAGAAAAAAATTTAATTTATGAAAAAGAGGGGGCTTTGTGGTTTAAATCTACACTTTTTGGTGATGAAAAAGATAGAGTTGTTGTAAGGTCTACTGGAGAAGCTACCTATTTTGCTGGTGATATGGTATATCATTATGAAAAATTTATTGAAAGAAAATTTGATTTAGCTATAAATATATGGGGAGCAGACCATCATGGATATATCAATAGACTAAAAGCAGCTTTAAACTCCTTTGGAATTGATTCTGAAAGATTAAAAATAATTCTTATTCAAATGGTAAATCTTATTGAAGATGGAGAAAGAAAAAGCATGTCTACTCGGCAAGGAGAATTTGTGGAACTTAAGGAATTGATAAATGAGGTGGGAGTTGATGCAAGTAGATTTATTTTTCTTTCTAGATCACCTGATACACCTCTTGATTTTGATATAGAACTTGCTAAAAAAAGATCTCAAGAAAATCCGGTATATTATGTCCAATATGCACACGCTAGGATATGTAGTATTTTTGAGAAAGCAAAAAATTTAAAAATTAACTATTTATTCCTGGATGAAATAGATTTTGAAAAACTTAAGGAAAAAGAAGAATTAGAATTATTAAAAAAATTAGAAGAATTTCAAGAAACAATTGAATTTGCTTCAAATTTTCTTGCTCCTTATAAAATTACTTATTATTTATTAGAATTAGCCAAACAATTTCATGAATATTATTCTAAATATAGAATTCTATCTGATGATTTATCACTTACTTGTGCACGTTTAAATTTATGTTTAGGATGTAAAATAGTTTTGAAAAAAGGATTAGAATTATTAGGAGTTTTTGCTCCTGAAAAAATGTAAAAAAGGAGGTCTAACATGGAAGAGAAGAAGGTAAAAATTGAAGTTAGTAGGTTGGCTTTTATTTTTATAATTTTATTTGGGTTATCTCTTTTAGTATGGAGTTTTGTAATAGGAGTTTGGGTAGGAACAAAGATAGGAACTAAAACTAAAGAAGAAATAGCTTTAACTCCTCCTACTCCTATAGTAGAAAATGTAACCCTTCCTCAAGTAGCTAAAGAAAATGCTACTTTTCCTCAACCTTCTGAAACAAATGCTACTTTTTCTCAACCTCAAATAGAAAAAGTTCCTTCAATAAAACAGCCAGAAACAATTCCAGAAAGTATTCCTAAAGAGAAGAGAGAGCCTGAATTTAAAAGTAAAGAAGTAGCTAAACTCTCTACGGAAATTAAAAAAGTTCCCACATCAATTTTTACTCTCCAAATAGGAGCTTTTTCTCAAAAAGAAAAAGCAGAAAAAATAAAAACCTTAGCTGAAAGCAAAGGATACCAAGCTTTTATAAAAGAGGTTAAAATAAATGAAACCCCTCTTTATAAAGTATACATAGGTAAATATTCCACAAAAGATGAAGCAGAAAGACAAATTCCACAGGTAGCTAAAAATTTAGGTATAACAAATCCATTTATAGTAGAATTAAAATAATAATGATAAGGAAAGCCAAAATCACAGATATTAAATATATTTATAAATTAATTTTACACTTTTCAAAAAAGGGAGATGTTTTGCCTCGTCCTTTAGCAGAATTATATGAACATTTAAGGGATTTTTTTGTTTATGAAGATAAAGACTTAATTATAGGTGCTTGCGCTTTACAAGTGTGTTGGGAAGATTTAGCAGAAATAAAATCTTTGGTAGTTAGCGAAGAATATCAAAAAAAGGGTATAGGAATCGAATTGGTAAAAGCATGTTTAGAAGAAGCTAAAATTCTTAGTATTCCTAAAGTTTTTGTTTTGACAAGAGTACCTAATTTTTTTGAAAAAATTGGTTTTGTAAGGATAGATAAAGACCACTTACCTCATAAAATCTGGTCTGATTGTATCAGATGTAGTAAGTTTCCTGACTGTGATGAGATACCTTTAATTAAAAAAATAGAAGGATTTTGGAGCTCTTGACTTTTTTAAAAAATATATTAAAAAATATTTTTAAAAAAAGTTTTAAAATATTTTTTTAAATAAATCTATATACTATAAAATCTATATACTAAAAAATAAAAGGAGGTGATATAATGCCAACAGTAGAATGGAAAGGTAAAGTTTTTGAATTAGATGAAGATGGCTTTTTAAAGGGTGGTTTAGATGTTTGGTGTATGGAATGGGTGGATTATGTAAAACATTTAGAAGGTATTCAAGAATTAACAGAAGAGCATTGGAAGGTGATTAATTATCTTCAAGATTATTATAGGAAAAATGGCGTTGCTCCTATGGTAAGAATCCTTTCAAAAGTCACAGGTTATCCTTTAAAGAAAATTTATGAGCTCTTTCCTTCTGGGCCTGGAAAAGGAGCTTGTAAAATGGCAGGTCTTCCAAAACCAACAGGTTGTGTATAATAGATAATTATTTAGGGGATAAGGAAACCACCTTATCCCCTTTCTTTTAAATAAAAAAAGTGTATAAGAAAGTATTTTTCTTCATTTTAATAATTTTTGTAAATAAGTTATTTTATAATAACTATTATTTATTAAGTAAAGAGAAAATAGATATAAATAAAGCTACTTTAGAAGAATTAGAATCACTTCCAGGTATTGGAGAAAAAACAGCTAAAAATATTATTGAATATAGGGAAAGATTTGGTCCTTTTAAATCTATTGATGAATTAGAAAAGGTTAAAGGAATTGGGCCTAAAAAGTTAAAAATTCTTGAAAAATATTTAGAAGTAAAAGATTCAAGTTCTTTTTCGTTTTCTGGAGAAAGAGTTCAGAAATCTTTACCAATTTATTATTATAAGGATGAAAGGGGAACCATTCATTATACTCAATTTCCTGAACAGGTTCCTCAAAAATATAGAAATTCTTTGAGAGTTATTAAATAACTCTAATTTATAGTTGTCAAGTTCTTAAAAAGTTTTAAAATATGTATTATGTCTTATTTAGTTTTAGCTCGGCGTTATCGTCCAAAGAGTTTTAAAGAAGTAATAGGACAAAATCATGTAGTTAAGACTCTTACTAATGCCCTTAAGCAACAAAAATTACCTCACGCCCTTTTATTTTCTGGTATTAAGGGTACTGGTAAAACCACGGTTGCTAGAATTGTAGCTAAGGCACTGAATTGTAAAAATTTAATAGATGGTTATGAGCCTTGTAATGAATGTATAAATTGTTTAGAGATAAACAAAGGAATTTTTGTAGATGTTATAGAAATTGATGCAGCTTCAAACAGAGGAATTGACCAAATAAGGGAACTTATTGAAAATTTAAAATTTGCTCCAGCTAAAGGAAAAGCAAAAGTTTATATTATAGATGAGGCTCATATGTTAACTAAAGAAGCTTCGAATGCTTTTTTAAAATCATTAGAAGAACCTCCTTCTCATGTTTATTTTATACTTGCCACTACTGAGCCTAACAAGCTTCTTCCTACTATTCTTTCAAGATGTCAAAGACATGAATTTAGGAGAATAGACTTTTCTTTAATTATGAAATATTTAAAAGAAGTTTGTAAAAAAGAAAATTATCAAATAGAGGACGAAGCTTTGGAACTAATTGCAAAAGAAGCCCAGGGTAGTTTAAGAGATGCTTTGTCTCTTCTTGATCAAGCTATAGCTTATGGAACAAAAACTAAAGAAGATGTAATTTTAGCGTTTGGATGGCATGAAGCTATTTTGATAGAGGAATTAGCTGCTATTCTTTTAGAAAAGGATATGAAAAAAGCCTTAGAAATTGCTCAAAAAATTTATGATCAAGGGATCGATTTAATTTACTTAATGGAAAAATTAACTGAATTTTTTAGAGAACTTCTTATAATTAAAGCTTTCCCTAAAGAGATACCATTTAATTTTCAAACTTCCTTTTTTAGGGAACTTATTCTTGAAAATGAAATGGAGGATATTTTTTTAGTTTTTCAGAGTTTAGTTAAAGATTTAGAAATAATAAAAAAAAGTAGTTACCCTCAACTTCAGTTTGAGCTTTCCTTGTTAAAAATTTGTGAATATGGTAAACTGGCTCCATTAAAAGAGATTATAGAAAAATTAGATCAAATTAGTAATTCTAATTTTCTTTTTTCTACCTCTTCCAAATTAGCTGAAAAAATTGGTGAATCAAAAGAAAAAACATGGGAAAATTTTTTAGAAGAAATTAAAAAAGAGTCTCTTTCTCTTTATGGATTAATAAGTATGTTTCCTGAGCCAGATATTAAAGAAGATGAAATATGTTTTAAGTTTATTTCATCCTCTTTTCTGGAATCAAGTTATTTTGAAATATTTAAAGAAAAAATAGAAAAATATTTTAACAGGCCTTTAAAAGTTGAAATAGAAGAAAAAAGAGATTCCACATTGGAAGAGGTGAAGGAAAGACCTGAAGTAAAAACAATTTTAAAGACTCTTTCAGCTAAAATAGCATATATTCAACCTTTAAAGGAGTAAAGAATGAAAATACCTCCTCAATTTCAGCAACTTATTAAAGAAATGCAAAAGATTCAAAAAAAATTAGAAGAAGTTCAAAAACAATTAGAAGAAAGGACAATAACTGTTCAAGTAGGTGGAGGAATGGTAAGTGTTACTGCAAATGGTAAGCAAGAAATTATTTCTATAGAAATTGAGAGAGAAATTATTAATCCTGATGAAAAGGAAATGTTAGAAGATTTAGTAATAGCAGGAGTAAATGAAGCTATAAGAAAAGCTAAGGAGATGGTAGAAGAAGAAATTGCTAAAATTACAGGAGGGCTTAAATTACCCACTGGATTTAATATTTCGGGTCTTTTTTAAAAAATGTCTAAAAGTTATCCTCCTATTTTAAAGAAACTAATAGAGAGTTTTTCTTTACTTCCAGGTATTGGAGAAAAAAGTGCTACTAGGTTTTGCATGTTTCTTCTCTCAAAACCAGAATTATGTGAGGTTTTGGGAGATCTTATTAAAGAATTACCTTATAAAATTAAACTTTGTAAATTTTGTAGAAACTTTTCTGAGAAGGAAATTTGTTTCATTTGTAATGATGAAAGTAGAGATTCCAGTTTATTGTGCATTGTTGAAAATCCAGTAAACCTTTCTTATATAGAAGAAACTGGAGTTTATCAAGGATATTATTTTGTGTTACATTATCTTTTATCCCCAAAAGATGGGATTGGTCCAAAAGATTTAGGACTTGACCATCTTATTTTTCTTATAAAAACAAGAAAGATAAAAGAAATAATTATAGCTCTTTCTCCTACCCTTTCTGGGGAAACTACAACTGCTTATATATTAGAAGTGTTGAAGCCTCATCCTGTGAGAATTACCAAAATAGCTTGTGGAATACCTCTTGGAATGGAAATCCAATTTGTGGATCCTTTAACTCTTAAGAGAGCACTTTTTGGAAGGGAGATTTTAAAAGAGAAATGAAAGATATATTGTGTAGAAGAATAGCTTTGGGAGGGATGCTTCAAGGATATTTTCATAACTTAAGAGGCATTCTTCAAGGTCTCTTTTTAGAACTTCAAGTGCTTTTAATGAAAAAAAATCTTAATTATGAACCAGAAGTTTATGAGAGAATAAATAAAGTGATTTCAATTTTACAAAAATTACAGAACCAAATAGATACAGCTTTTGATGAAATTTATAATGATAATCTGGGTCCTTGGGATTTAAAAAATGTTATAGAAAAAGAGATATTATTTTGGGAGGCATTTTTAACCTTTAAACATAAAGTTAAGAAAGAAATAATTGAGGAAGAAAAAGTTTTAATGGAAATTCCTTATAATTTACTTAGAGGTTTTTTTTGTAATATAGGGCAGGAATTATTCCTAAATCTTAAAGAAAATACTGAATTAAAAATATTTATTAAAAAAGGAAAAAAAGTAGAAATTTTGTGGAATAAGGATTTAAATGAAAAAATTTACCTTACTTTGGAAAAATTAGCAGAAAAATTTTTTTCTTTAGCAAAAATTCAAATTAAAGCTCAATCTCTTGAAATTCAATTTAATTAAATTATGGAGGAAAAACTTTTTTGGCTAGGATTTTATCTTAAAGAACGAAATATTCTTAAGACTATAAAGTACTTTTCTGAAGGAATAGAGATAATAGATATTTTAAGATTTAAAAATTACTCAGAAGATGAAATAAAAAGACTTGCTGAGAAAGAACTTGAACAAGCTGAAAGATTAAATGTCAAGATTTTATTTATAAAAGAGGATGAATTCCCTTTAGAACTTAGAGAAATTAGTTATCCACCTTTATTTATTTATTTAAAAGGTAGATTTCAAAATATAAATTCAATAGGTATTATAGGATCTCGTAAGCCCACTTCTTATGGTAAGGAAGTGGCATATCATTTTTCCAAAAGACTTGGAGAAGAAGGTATAGGAATTGTTTCTGGATTAGCAAGAGGAATTGACAGTATTGCCCATAAAGGTTGTTTAGATGCAAAAGGGTATACTATAGCTGTTTTAGGTTCAGGAATAGATATTATTTATCCTCCAGAAAATAAAGAAATTTTTGATGAAATATTAAAAAATAATGGAGCTATAATTTCTGAATTTCCTTTTTTTACTAAACCCAGAAAAGAAAATTTTCCTATTAGAAATAGAATAATAAGTGGTCTTTCTAAAGGAATTATAGTAATAGAAGCTGGGAAAAAAAGTGGGACATTAATTACTGCTAAATGGGCATTAGAGCAAGGAAAAGAAGTTTTTGCAATTCCTGGAAGTATTTTTTCCTCTCAAAGTGAAGGTACTCACTATCTTATAAAAGAGGGAGCAATAATAGTTACTTCTCCAGAGGAGGTATTGAATTATTTTGGATGGAAAAAGGACAAAGCTTTAGTAAACTTTAAAAAAGAGATAGATCTTTCAGAAGAAGAGAAAGAAATTCTTTCTCATTTATCAACATATCCTCAACATATAGAAGAAATCTTTTTAAAAATAAATAAACCATCCTTTGAGATTCTTTCACTACTTACTGAATTGGAATTAAAGGGATTAATAGAAACTCTTCCAGGAAAATATGTAAAGCTTAAAAAGATATAAAACTTCATGAAACCTCAAGTTTTTTATTATCATGTGTCTTCTTTTGAACGGATAGCTATTACTATTACTTTAATGATTGGTCATTTTATGGCTATTTTAAATACCACTGTAGTAAATACCATAATGCCTAAACTTCTTGGGCCTCTTTCTACAGATTTATACGGGATTCAATGGGTAGGAATAAGTTATATGGTTTCAGCAGCAATAGGCTTACTTTTTGTAGAAAGTTTTTCTAAATTTGTAGGGTATTCTTTATGTTATACTATAGGACTTGTTCTTTTTGTTATATTTAGTGCCCTTTCAGGATCAGCACAAAACTTACCTCAAATGATTTTTTTCCGAAGTCTTCAAGGAATGGGAGAAGCTTTTATCATGGCTACTGCTCAGACTATACTTCTTGCCATTTATCCTTCTGAAAAAAGAGGAACAGCTATGGGAATTTATAGCTTGGGAGTAAGTTTTGCTCCTGCTCTTGGACCAACTGTAGGAGGATTTTTAACTGAGTATATTTCTTGGAGATGGGCTTTTTATATAAATGTTCCGATAGGATTAATAGATTTAATAGCTGCTATTACCTTTTTACCCTTTGTCTTAGGTAAAAAAAGAGAATTTTCCTTTAATTTTACAAGTTATGTGTTTATTTCTATGGCTACAATTTTTTTTCTTATAGGTGTATCTAAAGGTCAACAATATGGATGGTTTCAATCTACCTTTATTGTATCTTTTTTATTATTAAGTTTTACTTTTTATTCACTTTATTTTGCTTCAGAATTGATAAGTAAAAAACCATTAATAGATTTAAAAATTTACACTATTCCTGAATTTGGTTTAGCTATGGCCTTTCAGTTTTTTATTTTAGGCTTCGTAATGTATCAAGTTTTTTATCTTATACCAATTTATTATCAAAATCTAAAAGGACTTACTACTTTCCAAGCAGGAGTTCATATGCTTTCATATGCCTCCTTTGCTGGTATTTTTGCCATTATTTCAGGAAGACTCTCAGATAAGATCTCTCCAGGTATTATTCTTTTTGTAAATTTTTTACTCCTTAGTTTTACAACCTTAATTCTTTTACCAAAACTTAATTATTATACATCAGCTTTAAAGGCAGCACTTTTAACCATTCCCCTTGGAATATCTATGGGATGTTTTTTTGCTCCGCTTACTACTTTGGCTTTAAGAAATCTTGGTGAAAAAACAGGATTGGGAGTTGTTCTTTTTCATTATCAAAGATTTGTAGGAGGTTCTATAGGAATAGCTATTGGTACTAATACTTTAGAAAAGAAAATAAATTATCATTTTCTTAGAATTACAGAGCTTCAAGATCATAGATGGGTAAATGAATTTATAGAAAAATGGCAGTACATAGCAGAACGCTATTTTTCAGAAGCTTATGCATTAAAAAAAGTTAAAGCACTTTTATATAAAACTGAATATATTCAGGCTTTAAGTTTTGCCTTTCAAGAAACCTTTAGACAAACATTTATTTGGACACAAATAGGAGGATTATTTCTTATATTTTTAGGAATTTATAAATTTAAAAATTCTTTGAAATATTGACCTAAAAGATGATAAATATATAATTTAATTGGGAAAATTTTTAAGTTTTTAAAGAATGAAGGTATTAGTTATAGGTGGAGGAGGAAGAGAACACACTATTTGTTATGTTATTTCTAAAAGTGTGGGATTAGAAAAGTTATTTTGTATTCCTGGAAATGGTGGAATTTCTGAAATTGCACAAATAAATGAAAATATTTCACCAAATGATTTTGAAAAAATTTTGCAATTCTGCAAAGAAAATGAAATAGATCTTATTATTCCTGGACCAGAGGAACCTTTAGTTAAAGGATTAAAAGATTTTCTTGAAAAAGAAGGGATAAAAGTCTTTGGTCCGGATAGTAAATCGGCACTTATAGAAGGAAGTAAATCCTTTGCTAAAGAAACTATGGCAAAAGCAGGTATTCCTACACCTAAGTTTGAAGTTTTTGATGATCCTAACAAAGCTAAAAATTATGTAGAAAAAAAAGGAGCTCCTATAGTAATTAAAGCTGATGGACTTTGTGCAGGGAAAGGTGTTTTTGTGTGTGAAAAAAAAGAAGAAGCTATAAATGCCATTGAAAAAATAATGGAAGAAAAAATATTTGGAGAAGCCGGGAATAAAGTAGTAATAGAAGAAAAATTAATAGGAGAGGAAGCCTCTTATATTGTAATTACTGATGGATACAATTTTAGAGCTCTACCTACCTCTCAAGATCATAAAAGACTTCTTGATAATGATGAAGGCCCAAATACTGGAGGAATGGGAGCTTATTCTCCTACGCCTTTAATTGATAATAAATTAAAAGAAAAAATAGAAACAAAAGTAATAGCTCCTTTATTAAGAACTTTGGAAAAAGAAGGACATCCTTATATAGGATTTTTATATGCTGGATTGATGATAGTTAACAAAGAACCTTATGTACTTGAATTTAATTGTAGACTAGGAGATCCTGAAGCTCAAGCTATATTGCCAAGAATAGAAAATGACTTTTTAGAATTAATAGAAAGTACTTTAGAAGGTAATCTTGATAAAATAGAGATAAAAGAAAAAGATTTACCTGCAATATGTGTAGTAATGGCAAGTAAAGGTTATCCTGGTAAATATGAGAAAGGGAAAAAAATAGAAGGACTTGATAAGGCTTCTCAAATTTCTAATGTTATAATATTTCATGCAGGAACAAAAAAGATAAATAATGAATTTTATACCAATGGAGGAAGAGTTTTAGGGGTAACTGCTCTTGATAAAGACATTTTTTCTGCCATAAAAAGAGTTTACAAAGCAGTTTCTTTTATTAAGTTTGAGGGGGCACATTATAGAAAAGATATAGGGGAAAGGGTTTTTAAATATTTAAGTAGTTTCTAAATACTTTTTATATCCTAATTTTTGTAATTTTTCATTTTTTTCTATAATAATTTTTTTTATTTTTTCTCTGTAAATCTTTAATTTTTCCTTTATTTCAGGATATTTAATAGAAAGAATATGTGCAGCAAGAAGAGCTGCATTTTTGGCATTATTTATACCTACAGTTGCTACTGGAATGTCTGAAGGCATTTGTATTATTGATAATAAAGAATCAATCCCATCTATAAATTTGGTTTTAATAGGTACTCCTATAATAGGAACAATAGTTAAAGCAGCTAACACACCTGGAAGATGGGCTGCTCCTCCTGCCCCAGCAATAATTATTTCAATTCCTTTTTCTTCTATAGATTTTACATATTCTAAAACTTTCTCAGGGGTTCTATGAGCAGAAATAATGGCAATCTCATAAGGGATTCCAAAAGATTCTAAAATCTCTATAGAATCTTTCATAATAGGTAAATCTGAATCACTTCCCATTAAAATGGCTACTTTCATTTTTGTTCTCCTATCCAATCCATATGATTTTTTGGAAATTAAAAATACCTTCTAAATATATATCAGTTCCTGCTCTATGTCCAACTTTTAATTTATCTTCTAATTGATAATATTTTAGACAAGTTCCACAAGTGAAAATTTCTACTCCTCTTTTTTCTAATTCTTTTAAAAGAGGAAGAATTTCTTCATCTAAAGTAGTTAGAAAAATTCCTTTGTTCATGAAAAAGATTCTATCTGGTATAAGGTTATGTGTTAGCACACTTTCAAAATAGGCTTTCATAAGTATTTTACCTAAATTTTCATCTTTTCCCATAGTATCCGTAGCTATTATTATAAAAATCTTATTTTTTTCTGATATTTCACAACTTATAGTTTCTTCTTTTTGCTTTTCTTTTTGCTTTTCAATACATAAGATAAATTCAGAATTTTCTTCTTTTATATAAATGATTTTGTGTCCTTGGGAATTTATTAATTTTTGAATATTTTTTAAAGCTGTCTCATTATCCACTATAACTTCAATTTTTTCTCCTTCTTTTATGCTTTCTAAAGCTTCTTTAGTTTTAATTACTGGTTGAGGACAAGGTAATTTTCGAGCATCAATTTTTAACATACCTTAACCTCCTAATCCTTTTGAATTAAATTTATTTCTAATTATCTATAAATCTAATAAAATTTTTTAATAAAAATTTTTGAATTTATTTAAAATTTTTATAAATATGAGAAAACTTTTATAAATTTTTCAAATAATTGGTGAGGATCTAAACAATTTTTGTTTTCACATACTTTAGGGAAACAAGGACTACATTCTAATTCTAAAGAAATTATTTTAAAATCAATTCCTATAGGTTTCCAAATTAGGTAATCTGTAGGACCATAAAATAAATAGGATTTTACTCCCAAGTAAGTAGCTAAATGAGAAATACCGCTATCTAAACCTATATAAAGTTTTGCTGATTTTAAGAATTTAGCTATAATTAAAGGATCAAAACATTCCCAATAATTTTTTACTAAGTTTTTTACCCAATCATCTCCTTCTCCTACTAAATAAATAGTTTCAAATCCTTGGGAGACTAAGTAATTTTCAATTTTTTTAAATAAGGAGAAATTAGGGATCTTTTTAAAAGAACCACTTCCAGGGTGAATAACTATTTTGTTTTTTAAGGGACTATTGGGGTCCTCTTTTATAGGAAGAACCAAGGAAAAATTTTTTTCTAAATTAAGTATTTCAAAATAGTAATCTATTATCCATTTTCTTTGTGAGGGAAAAGGATTAAATCCTTTATTTCGGGAAAAGAAAAGGGTGATATCATAATTTTTTTTTAATATAGAAGGATATAAGTCTGAGTAGATTTCATCTATCCAACCTACTTCTTTAGCTATTTTAAAATATTCCGTATTTCCTATAGCTAAAATATAAAAGTTTTTTTTCTTTAAATTTTCTAATAGAGGGAAAGTTAAAAGAGTATCTCCCAATGCTCCTCTTCTATAAAATAGAATTTTCTTCATTTTTGATTTGGATTTTCTTAAAAACTAAAGTATAATTTATTCCAATTTTAAATTTAAAAAATAAGTTCAAATGAAAAAGATTCCTTTTATTGATTTGAAAAGAAATTACCAAGTTTATAAAAAAGAAATAGAAGAAAAGGTTTTAGAGGTTTTAAAAAGTGGAGTATACTTAAATGGTCCTAATACTAAAGAATTAGAGAGGGTATTAGCTAATTATTTAAATATTTCGTATGCTATTGGGGTTTCTTCTGGGACTGAGGCTTTATTTCTTATATTAAAAGCTTTAGAACTTCCTAAAAATACCTATGTTTTAGTTCCATCTTTTACTTTTGTGTCAACAGTTGAAGTAATAATAAGAGCGGGGCTAATACCTTATTTTGTAGATATAGAAGAAAATACTTACAACATTTCTTTAGAAAGTTTAAAAGAAAGCTATGAAAATCTAAAAAAGAAAAGAAAAAAAGTTTCTGCAATTGTGGTAGTAAGTCTTTTTGGATTACCTGCGCCTTTAAAGGAAATTAAAGATTTTTGTGAGGAAAAAGGAATCAAGTTAATAGAAGATATTTGTCAGGCCTTTGGAGCAAAAATAGGAACTCAAAAGGTAGGAACCTTTGGTATAGCTTCTGCTACGTCTTTTTATCCAACTAAACCTCTTTCTACTTTTGGAGATGCAGGAATGGTTTTTACTTCTGATAAGACACTTGCTAAAAAAATAAGAATATTAAAAGAACATGGACAAACAAAACCTTATTACTATGAATATCATGGAATAAATGGAAGAATAGATGAAATCCATTGTTCCATATTATTAATAAAATTTAAATATTTTGAAAAGGAACTTAAATTAAGAAAAGCTATAGCAGAAAAATATATAAAAATTCTAAGTAATTTATTTCCACAGGTAAAAGTTCCTTATTTTCCTGAAAATTATGAATCTTCTAATTCTTTATTTACTATAAGAGTAAAAGAAAGAAAAAGACTCAAGCAATTTTTGGAGAAAAAAGGAATAGAAACAAAAGTATATTATGATAGACCTCTTCATTTACAACCAATTTATAAAGATTTAAATTTTCGCAACGGTGATTTGCCAGTTACAGAAAAATTATGTAAAGAGGTTCTGAGTTTACCTATGTATCCCTATTTAAAGGAAGAAGAATTGGAATATATCACTTTTACTATAGAAGAATTTTACAAAAAATGAAAAAATCACTTATATTTGTTTCCATTCCTTGGGAACTTTTAATAAATAAGTATCTGAGTTTAATCATACAAAACCGAGTTAATTTAGAAATAGCTCTAAGTGCTGAAGTTCTTGAAAATTATTCATATCTTCAAATTAAAAAAATAGCCCAAATTCTTAAACAAGAAAATATAAAAGTTACTATTCATTTACCTTTTATGGATTTATCTTTAGGTGCTTTAGATTCGTGGATTAAGGAAGCTAGTTTAAGGAGAACTCTTTGGAGTATTGAAATAGCTTCTCTTTTTGAACCACTTAATCTTGTCTTACATTCAGGTTATCATATGGATTATCATCGAGAAGTAAAAGAAAAATGGAGAGGAAATTTTATAGAGAGTTTGGATAAAATAATAAATTTTGCAGAAGATTTAAAAGTTTGTATCTCCTTAGAAAATGTATTTGAACCAACTCCAGAGTTTATAGAACCTATATTTAAAAATTTTACTGATAAATTGTTCTGGTGTTTTGATCCTGCTCATGCTAAAGTTTTTTCAGAAACTGATGAATTACTTTGGCTTAATAGGCTCTATTTGTATATTAAAGAAATTCATTGTCATGATACCTTTGGAGAATATGATAATCATTTAGCTATAGGTAAAGGGATAGTAAAATTTAAAGAAATATTTGATTTTTTACAAAAAAGAGAAATATACCCTTTTTTAGTGTCAGAGGCACACAATGAAGAAGATACCTATAAAAATATGGAAATACTTACAAAGGTATTTTAAAGGTTTTTTAATTTTCTTTTTCTTAAGTATTTTTTTATTTCCCTTTTCTTTTAAAGCCCAAGATAATTCAAAGGAAGATAAAAAAAATATAATGTGGAACCAAAAAGATTTGGAAGAAATTTCATTAGATATACTCAATAAAGTGCCTATGGAGATAAAAGATCAGATAGAGTACTTTTTAAAATATTATTCCAATGAAAAAAAAGAAGTGGTGGAAAGATGGTTTGCTAGGTGCAGTTTGTTCTTACCTTATTTTAAATCCATTTTTAAAGAATATGAAATTCCTGAAGACTTAGTTTATCTTGCGTTTATTGAAAGTGGATGTAATCCTTTAGCTACCTCTCCAGCAGGAGCAGTGGGTATATGGCAATTTGTGAAACATACTGGTGAGAGATTTGGATTAAAAATTGATGATTGGATTGATGAAAGAAGAGATTTTATTAAATCCACTTATGCAGCAGCAAAATATTTAAGAATTTTATATAAAGTTTTTGGTGATTGGAGGATAGCTATTGCAAGTTATAATTCTGGAGAGGGAAAGATAAAAAAAATTTTAGAGGCTAAAAATTTTATAGATTACTGGGAATTGATAAATTCTAATAATTTGCCTTCCGAAACAAATGCCTATTTTCCGCAATGGATAGCTATTACTTTAATAACTAAAAATCCTGAAATTTATGGATTTTTTATAGAAAAAAGAGACCCAATTTATTTTGAGGAGATTCCTGTAAATGGAACTACAGATTTAAAAGTATTTGCTATTGCAGGTGAAATAGACTATGAATTACTTTTACTTATAAATGCAGAATTGAGAAGAAAGGTAACTCCTCCTGAGATGATTTATTTTTTGAAGGTTCCTAAAGATAAGAAAGAGTTACTTTTTAAAAACTTGGCTTTGATAAAGACAATAAAAAAAGAAAAAAAGTTCGGAGAGAAAAAAATAGAAATAGTTACAGTTGCTGATGAAATTTAGGAAGATAATGTTAAAAATTTATCTAATAATTTTGAGTTTACTTTTTTTTACAGAAAAAAACCTTGCTTTAGAAATAGTAGTATCAAATCAACCTTTAAAAAAAATTGTTAAAGAATTAGCTTCAGAACATAATATTTATCAAATTCAAAAAGAAGGAACCGATTTTCATTTTTATGAACCTACCTTTTCAGATTTTGAGAAACTAAAAAATGCTGATCTTGTAATATTAGTAGGCACAGAGAGTTGGATAAAAAAGGTGTATTTGCTTAGAAAAAATAAAAAAATTTTTGTTTTATCAAAAAATGAATATCAATTTTTAGATCCTCATCTTTGGTTTAACTTAGAAAGGATTGAAAAATTAGTAAAAGATTTAACAGAATATCTTAGTGAAAAGGATAGTTCAAGAAAGTCAATTTATCAAAAAAGAATGAAGGAATTCTTAATTGGTTTAAATAAAATTAAAAAAGATTATGAAAATCTTAAATATTGCAAATATAAAGAAATTTACATTTTAGGGCATCCTGTTTTTGGGTATTTATTAAAATATTCTGGAATAAATCAAATAGCTCTTGTTAAAGGGTATCATAAGGAAGGAGAACCAAGTATAAAAACATTAAGAGAAATGATAAATAAAATAAAAACAAAGGAAAATAGGATGGTTTTTTTAACGGATCCAGAATTTGAAAGATATAAAGATTTTTTTGAAAAACAGAAAATAGAAGTAGTTACACTTTGGTCTGGGGGATCCTATTATATGGCTGGAAGTTATTTAGAGCTTCTTAAGTATAATTTAAAAAACATAGAAAAATCTTTAGGATGTAAAAAAGTTAAAGGAGGTTTAAAAGTTGTCTTTGAGACTTAAATTGAAAATTTGGTTTTTAATTTTTTTATGTATTTTAGCTGGTTTTTTGTTTATTCCCACATTTATAGAAAATCTTCCTCCCTGGTTTACCAAATATGTATATAAAGGAAGATTAAAATTAGGACTTGATTTAAAAGGCGGAGTCCACCTAGTCTTAAAACCAGATTTAGAAAAAGCCCTTAAAAATCAGTTTGAAAGTTATATACAGGATATAAAAACCCAATTAACTAAACTCAATATAGAGTATTTCTTAGATATTAAAGAAAATAGAGCTATTTTTAAATTTTATAAAAAAGAAGATTTCAATACTTTTAAAGAAGAGATTTTAAAACATTTTAAAGAAATAAAAATTAATGAAGAAAAAGAAGAAAAAGGACAAATGACAATAGCAATTAGTTTATCAGAAGAGAAGGTATCTTATATAAAAGAACACATTTTAGATCAAGTGCTTGAAATTATTAGAAATAGAATAGATCAATTTGGAGTTGCAGAACCTATTATAACCAAACAAGGTAAAGATAAAGTGGTAGTTCAACTTCCTGGATTAAAAGATCCACAAAGGGCTATTAAAGTAATTGGGCAAACTGCTCAGCTCGAGTTTAAATTAGTAGATGAAGAATCTATGCAAAAACTTAATATAGATGATTTAATGGATTCTCTAATTAGAGAAAAAAAGATTTCTTTTTCAGCAAATTTGGAAGAATGGAGAAAAGTGTTAAGTCCTTATCTTCCTGCTGATTCGGAATTTTATTTTTTGATAGAAAAAGAAAGGGGAACAGAAAAGGTTATAAAAAAACCTATAATTTTAAAAAAATATGCTGTGCTTACTGGAAATTATCTCAAAAATGCTCAAGTAAGAATAGATCCTCAATTTAATGAACCTTATGTATGGCTTCAATTTGATTCCAGGGGAGCAAAGATATTTGAACAGGTGACAGGGGAAAATATAGGTAAAAGGCTTGCTATTGTTCTTGATGAAGTAGTAAGGTCTGCTCCTGTTATAAGAGAGAAAATTTCAGGAGGTTCTGCACAGATTACAGGTAGATTTACCATGGAAGAAGCTTCTGATCTTGCTTTAGTTTTAAGAGCAGGGGCTCTTCCTGCGCCAGTAGAAATATTACAAAATATTACCATAGGTCCCTCTTTAGGAAAGGATTCTATTAAAAAAGGAATTGTAGCAGGATTAATTGGAGCTGTAGCAGTTATTGTTTTTGTTTCTGTTTATTATACTATTTCTGGAGTAATTGCAGTTTTTGCTCTTATTTTAAATATTTATTTTCTTTTAGCTATTCTTTCTGCTTTTCAAGCTACTTTAACTTTACCAGGAATTGCTGGAATTATTTTAAGTATTGGTATGGGAATTGACTCCAATGTTCTTATTTTTGAAAGAATTAGAGAAGAACTAAAAATTGGAAGAACACTCTATTCAGGAATTTTTCAGGGATATTCCAAAGCTTTTTGGACTATTTTTGATGCTCATATCACTGTATTGATTACCTCTCTTATTTTATTTACTTTTGGTACAGGACCTATAAAAGGTTTTGCAGTAACTTTATCAGTTTCTATTATTGTCAATCTTTTTACTGCTATTTTTGCAACCAAAATATATTATGAATATCTTTATGAGAAAGGAAAAGGTTTTAAAATAAAGTTTTTTGAAATTATTAAAAATCCTAATTTTAATTTTATGAGATATAAAAAAATCTTGTTGCTTTTTTCAGCCCTTCTTTGTCTTATAGGAGTACTAGGTACTTTTCAAGCATTTAGAGGAAAGGCTAACTTAGGTATAGATTTTACAGGAGGTACATTGCTTTATCTAAAAAGTGAAAAATTTCCATCTTTAGAAAAAATAAGAAAAATTCTTTCTGAAGAAGGTTTTAAAGACTTTACTCTTCAAGATGTGAAAAATGAAAAAATATTACTTTTAAAAATAAAAAGTTATAAAGAAAGTGTCACTAAGGAAGTTGATAAAATTTTACAGGTCTTAAAAGAAAGGTCTCCTGAATATAAGTTTAATTTATTAGGTAAGGAAGAGATTGGAGGTATTATAAGTAAAGAGTTAAAAACTAAAGCATTTTTAGCTATTTTAGGTGCTATTATTGGTATTATAATTTATCTTACTTTCAGATTTAGTTTTCATTTTGGGGTTTCAGCTGGAATAGCTACTTTTCATGATGTATTAGTAGTTTTGGCTATTTTTTATCTTTTAGGAAAAGAAATGAATCTTCTCTTTGTTACTGCACTTTTAACTTTAGCAGGTTATTCATTAACTGATACTGTAGTTATTTTTGATAGGGTAAGAGAAAATATTCTTAACAAAAAATATAAAGAATTTGATCAATTAATAAATATGAGTGTAAATGAAGTGTTAGCAAGAACTTTAATTACTTCGCTTACAACTCTTTTGGGATCTATTAGTCTTCTCATTTTTGGTGGAGCAGTGATAAAAAATTTTGCCTTGGCTTTAACTATAGGATTTATTGTAGGAACTTATAGTTCAATTTTTATAGCACCTCCTATTTTAAAAATGCTTTATAAAGGTAAAATACCTGATCTTACTCCAAAAGAGCACCTACTTTAAATCTTTGTCCACAGGCAAATTCATAGGCGGAGATTTTTTTCTTTCCTTCTAACTGAACTTCTTTTATCAAAATAGCACCCTTTGAAGTGGCTATTAATATTCCTTCTTTTTTTATCTCAATTATAGTTCCCGGAGTATTTTGATGATCTAAAAGGATAGCTTTAGCTGACAAAATTTTCAATAGTTTGTTTTTATAATAAGTAAAAGCAGTAGGCCAAGGTAAAAAAGCTTTTACTTTTCTTTCTATTTTTTCTGCAGGTTCTTCAAAAGTGAAAAAACCATCTTCTTTTTTTAAGATAGGAGCATAGGAAACATTATTTTCAGGTTGAGGTAATGGTTTTAATAATCCCTTTTTATGAAGTTGGATTGATTCTAAAATAGCTTCTTTTCCAAGGATACTTAATTTTTGAGAAAGAGTTATAGCTGTATCTTCTTCAGAAATAGGAATTTTTTTTTGCAAAAAAATAGGACCTGTATCAAGTCCTTCATCCATAAGCATTATAGTTATTCCTGTTTCTTTTTCTCCCTCTAAAATTGCCCAATTTATAGGAGATGCTCCTCTATATTTAGGAAGTAAGGAGGCATGAATGTTCCAACAGCCATATTTTGGAGTTTCTAATAACTCTTTAGGAAGAATTTTTCCATATGAACAAACTACAATTAAGTCTGGAGAAAGATCTTTAACTTCTTTTAAAAATGAAGGGTCTTTTAATTTTATGGGTTCCAGTATTTTTAAGTTTTTAGCTAAAGCCCAAATTTTTACTGGTGAAGGAAAAAGTTTTAAACTTCTTCCTTTTGGTTTATCAGGTTGTGTAACTACTGCTAATAAATTTTCTTTTTCAAAAATTCCTTGTAAGGAAGGAATTGCAAACTCAGGAGTACCAAAAAAAATTATTTTATATTTTACCATTTTAAATATGTAATTTAGTGAAAAGCTATTTTTTCTAATTTTGTTGTTTTTTCCTCTCTTTTAAATTCAAAAATCCCTTCTTTATTTACGTTTACTATAATTTTGTCTCCTTCATTAAAAATACCTTCTAAAACTTTTAAAGCTAAAGGATTTTCAATGTATTTTTGAATAGCTCTCTTTAATGGTCTTGCTCCATATATAGGATCGTATCCATAGGTAGCAAGAATTTCTTTAGCTTTTTCGGTTAATTCTATAAACAATCCCTTTTCCATAAGTCGGTTATTAAGATACCCAATTTGGATATCTATAATATGAATTATATCTTCTTTAGTAAGACTATTAAATATTATAATTTCATCTATACGATTTAAAAATTCGGGTCTGAAGGTAGATTTAAGTAAATCGAAAATTCTATTTTCTATTTCTTTACGAGAAAGGGATAGATCTTGGAAATAAAAACTACCTATATTAGAAGTCATAATGATAATAGTATTTCTAAAATCAACAGTGCGTCCTTTTCCATCAGTTAATCTTCCATCATCTAATACTTGAAGGAGAATGTTAAAAACATCAGGGTGAGCCTTTTCAATTTCATCAAAGAGAATTACTGAATAGGGTTTTCTTCTTACAGCTTCTGTAAGTTGTCCACCTTCTTCATATCCTACATATCCAGGAGGAGCTCCTATAAGTCTTGCTACTGAATGTTTTTCCATATATTCACTCATATCTATTCTTATCATTGCATCTTCTGTATCAAACATAAATTCAGCTAAGGCTTTAGCTAGTTCGGTTTTTCCTACACCTGTTGGGCCAATAAATAAAAAAGACCCAATAGGTCTTTTTGGGTCTTTTAATCCTGCTCGAGCTCTTCTTAATGCATCAGCAATAACAGATATAGCATAATCCTGACCCACAACCCTTTTTTTAATTCTTTCCTCAATTTTTAAAAGTTTTTCTCTTTCACTTTCCAGTAGTTTACTAACAGGTATTCCTGTCCATTTAGAAACAATTTGAGCTATATCTTCAGCATCTACTTCTTCTTTTAAGAATTTATGTTTTTTTTGGAGTTCTTGCAGATTTTTGTTTTCTAATTCAAGTTCCTTTTGAAGTTGAGGAATAATCCCGTATATAATTTCAGCTACTCTATTAAGATCTCCTTGTCTTTCAGCTTGTTGTGCTTCAATTTTATATTGGTCAATTTTTTCTTTTAATTTTCTAATTTTTTGAATGGTTTCTTTTTCTTTTAGCCATTGAGCCTTTAGTTGTTCAGCTTTTTCTTTTAATTCATTTAATTGTTCCAGAAGCTTGTTTAACCTTTCTTTAGTTTTGGGATCTGTTTCTTTTTCCAAAGCCACCTTTTCTATCTCAAGTTGCTTAATTTTTCTTTCTATTTCATCTATTTCAGTAGGCATAGAATCAATTTCTATACGGAGTTTAGCAGCAGCTTCATCTATTAAATCTATAGCTTTATCAGGAAGATATCTATCACTTATATATCTATAAGAAAGGGTTACGGCTGCTATAATAGCATTATCAGTAATTCTAACTCCGTGGTGAACTTCATATTTTTCTTTCAGACCTCTTAAAATAGCAATAGCCTCTTCCGGAGTAGGTTCATCAATATATACAGGTTGAAATCTCCTTTCTAAAGCAGGATCTTTTTCTATGTGTTTACGGTATTCATAAATAGTGGTAGCTCCAATACATCGTAATTCTCCTCTTGCCAGAAGTGGTTTAAGCATGTTAGCTGCATCCATGGCACCTTCAGCAGCTCCTGCTCCTACAATAGTATGAACTTCATCAATAAAAAGTACTATTTCTCCTTCACTTGCTTGTACTTCTTTTAATACAGCTTTTAATCTTTCCTCGAATTCACCTCTAAATTTAGTTCCTGCAATTAATGCTCCTAAATCCAGTTGAACAATTCTTTTATCTTTTAATACTTCAGGAACATCACCAGCAACGATTCTTTGAGCAAGTCCTTCCACAATAGCAGTTTTACCAACCCCTGGTTCCCCTACTAAAACTGGATTATTCTTCGTTCTTCTTGAAAGAATATGCATAATTCTTCTTATTTCTTCATCTCTTCCTATTACAGGGTCTAATTTCCCAGCTTTTGCAAGAGCAGTTAAATCTCTTCCAAATTTTTCTAGAGCTTGATATTTTTCTTCTGGATTTTGATCAGTGATTCTTTGTCCCTTCCTCAATTTATTAATTGCTTCTTTAGCATTATTTAAATTAATACCTCTTTTTCTTAAAATTTCTCCTGCCTTTGTAGGACTATTTAGAATAGACAAAAATAAGTGTTCTGTTGAGATAAATTCGTCTTTCATTTCCCTAGCTAAAGATTCCGCTTTATCAAGAACTTGTTTTAAACTTAAGGAAAGATATAATTGATAACTCCCATAAGTAAGTGTTGGTAATTTTTCTAAAATTTCTTCTAAGTCAGAAGAAATAATTTTAGAATTTACCCCTAATCTATTAAGAATTATAGGAATTATTCCGTCTTCTTGATCTACTAATGCCTTTAAAAGATGTTCTGGTTCTAATTGGGGATGATTGTAAGATTCTGCTAGACGTTGTGCATTTTGTAAAGCTTCTTGAGCTTTAAAAGTAAATTTATCAAGTTTCATTTTTAAACCCTCCTAAGTTTTTTCAATATTTTAAGATTAAAAATAAATACAATTATTAAACTTTCAATATTATAAGCAATTTTATAAAAATAAAAAATTTTTATATACTTGAAAAAAATTGAACCATGATTATTTTAAAAAAATAAAAAATAAATTTAAATAAAAGGAGGTGATTAATATGGCAGATTTAACTATTTGGCGTCCATTACAAGAATTAAAAAAAGAAATGGATCGTATATGGCAAGAATTTTTTGGTAAAAGTCTGTTAACAGAAAAATGGGAAAGTGTAGAATGGGTACCAGCTGTAGATATTTCAGAAACAGATGAGGAAGTAATAGTAAAAATGGATGTACCTGGTGTAAAACCTGAAGATATGGAAATAACTTTATCTGATGATGTATTAATTATTAAAGGGGAGAAGAAAAAAGAAACTGAAGAAAAGAAAGAAAACTTTTATAGAATGGAAAGATATTATGGTAGTTTTATGAGATCTATTGAGTTGCCTTGTGGAGTGGAAGAGGATAAAATTTCTGCTATTTATAAAGATGGAGTCCTAAAGGTTGTGTTACCTAAAAAGCCAGAAGAAAGGAAAAAGGTCATTAAAATAAACATCGAAAAATAAAAAAATTTTAGGGGGAAGGGTATTATTCACCCTTCCCTTTTTCGTTTACAAAGTGATTAAATCCTTTGGGTTGGATTTCCTTTTTAGTGTTGTTTTTAATGAGATAAAGCTTTTGCTCTTTTATAATTTTACCGATAAAAAAAACTTTTTTATTTAGATTTAAACTTAATTTTTTCAATTTTTCAACATTTTCTTTTTTTATTGTAAATAAAAGGGCATAATCCTCTCCACCTGTTAATGCATCTTCCAAAGTAGCGAATTTTTCTATAGGGATTTTTTCTTCATAAATTTCAGCTCCTACTTCATTTTCTTCACAAATCCTCCACAAGTCCAAAAGCAAGCCATCTGAAATATCTATCATAGAGGTTGCTAAATTCAATTTGGATAATTTTTTTCCTAAAAGGATTTCTGGTTTTGGTTTAAAATAAGCATCTTTTAAATTTTTAGGTATTTCTTTTAAGGATTTAGTTTTTATCATTTTTAAAAAAGCAGCACTTCCTCCTAAAGGTTTAGAAACAAAAATAAATTGTTCAGGATTAGCTCCTTTTCTTAAAATTGGGTTATTAGTAATACCAATTAAACAGAGATTTACAAAGAAAACAGGGCTTTTTACAGTATCACCTCCTATTAGATAGGTATTAAATTTTTTAAGAGTGGAAGTGAGGGACTTTATGAAAGGTATTCCCCAAGAAATTTCTATAGGAGCAGGGGAGCCTAAAGTTAAAAGTCCCCATTTAGGTTCTCCTCCCATAGCAGCAATATCGCTAAGGTTAGTCACAGCAAGTTTTTTCCCTAAATCAGAAAAAGAAGTATATTTAAAATCAAAATGAATACCTTCTACCAAAGCATCAGTTGTAAAAAGAAGATAAGTTTTTTTTGATAATTTTATAACTCCACAATCTTCATTTTTTGACTTGATTATATGAGCATGATTTTCTTGAAGATATTTTTTAAGTAAATCTATCCATTCTTTTTCTGTCATTTTATTCAGCTGAAATTAATTCATATTCGCTAAAAAAAAAGCTAATTTCTTTTTTAGCAGACTCTAAACTATCTGAACCATGTATAGTATTCATTTCTTTATTAATTCCAAAAAGTTTTCTTATGCTACCCTCTTCTGCTTGTTGTGGATCAGTGGCTCCTATTATTTTTCTTACTTTCTCAATAGCATTTTCTCCTTCAAGAACCATGACAATAATAGGACCTGAGCTTATATAATCTGTGAGACTTTCATAAAAAGGCTTATCCTTATGAACAATATAAAAGGCTTTAGCAGCATCCTTAGAAAGTCTACTTTTTTTAATAGTTATCACTTTTAAATTGTTTTTTTCAAAAATACTGATAATTTCACCAATTATGTTTCTTTTAACTCCATCTGGTTTAATCATTACTAAAGTTCTCTCCATAATACCTCCATCTTAAATAATTGTTGAATTTTTAGCTTTTAAATATTAAATAAATTCCAATTACAATAAAAATAATTCCTAAAGCTTTAAAAAAATTTAAATCTTCTTTTAAAAATACTATAGCTAAAATAGTTGTTATTAAAGGATAAGTTGAAGTAAGCGGTACTACTTGAGAAGCCTCTTTTGTTTTTAATAAGGTAAAATAAGTGAGCATACCTAAAAATCCTCCAGTAATTCCACTCAAAGATAATATCCATACACTTTTCCAACTTAAAGAAAAAAACTTAAAAGAAGAAGTTATAAGAGTAATAAAAAAAATGCCAATTAAAGCTGAAAAAGTTCTAATAAATAAAGCTTGAACAGGATTCGCATCTTTAAGACCTATTTTTTCAATGAAAGGAGTTATTCCCCAAAAAGATACAGTTAAAAACCAAAGTATTAATGTATATTTATTCATTTTTAACTCCTAAGAACAGCTATTAATCTTTTAGGATTCAAAATGAGATCTAAAGCATCAATAGGAGATTTTACTACAATATCAGCATTTAAAAGTGTCTCTATAGCGCAACCTTCTTCAAGCATAATAGCTATGCCTATTTTTGCTTTTTTAAGCATCCTTCTATCATTTCTTCCATTTCCTAAAGCAATTACTAAGTTTTCTCCCAATTTTTTAACATATTTTTCTTTTTGAATATCTTCATTGCCTGGATTCAAAATGCATACTTTTGCACAAATACCTTCCAATGCATATTTTGCTTTTCCAAAGGTATCAGCAGTGAGAATATGAATTTCTAAAATCTTAGCAATTTCATTTAATTTTTCTTTTACACCTGGAATTAATACTCCATCTACTGAAAGAGTTCCTGTAAAATCTGAAACCAAATATTTAAGATAAATTTTTTCTTTAGTAGGTATTTCTATTTCTAACATATTTAAAAATTAGTAATATGAAAAACAAAATCAGATAAAAAGGTAAGTGGAGGATAAATTATATAAAAAAGAATTCCAGATAAAGCTAAAAAGAGGATAATGAAAAAACCAAAAAGTTCTAATCTTAAGTAATTTAATTTTAATGATAAAGGTAAAAATTTTACTATCACTTTACTTCCATCTAAAGGTGGTATAGGAAGAAGGTTAAAGACTCCAAGTCCTATATTTATTTTTACACCCAAATAGCACATAAAAGCTAAGGGCTCTGAAATGAGAAAATTAGGAAGATTTAGATTTGTTTTATTAAAAAAGTTATAAAAAAAACCAAAAATAAAAGCTAATATAATATTAGAAAGAGGTCCTGCTATAGATACTAATGCCATATCTCTCCATAAGTTTTTGAAATAGTTAGGATTAATAGGGACAGGTTTAGCCCATCCTATAGCTTGTGTAATAAACAGGGTAAGAGTCCCAAGAGGATCTAAATGGTTGAAAGGATTTAAAGTTAATCTTTTATTTAATTTTGGTGTAGGATCTCCTAGTAGATAGGCAATAAGTCCATGTGAAAATTCATGGATAGTTAAAGCTAACAACAAGGAGGGAGTTAAAAAAAGAAATAATTTAAAATCAAACATTAAAATCTCAATTTAGCAATATCTTTAATATTTTTAAGTATAGAAAGTGCCATTTTCACTTGGAAATCTTCTTCAGGGCTTGAAAATTGTTTAAACATTTTTTCTTCCTTTTCTTCAACTTTTTCCTTTTTAAATACATCAATTTCTGGAATTTCTATATCAGGAGTAATTCCTATTTTATCTATACATACTCCATTAGGAGTATAATAATAAGCAGTAGTTAATTTTACAGCATAGTCATCTTCCAAAGGGATTACTGTTTGTACTAAACCTTTTCCAAAACTTTTTTCTCCTAAAACAAGAGCTCTTTTATTATCTTTAAGCGCTCCTGTCACAATTTCAGCAGCTGAAGCTGTACCATGATTAATTAATATTACTATAGGATAGGAATGCTTTCTTTGTGGCAAGTTAGGTTTAGCTTTAAATTCCATTTGAGTTCCTTTGTTTTTTCCTTTAATAGATACAATGATACCCTCTTCCAAAAATTCATCTGCTACTTCAATAGCAGAAGATAGGAGACCACCAGGATTATATCTTAAATCAAGAATGATTCCTTTAAGATGAGTCTGATTCTCTAAATTCTTAAGAGCTTCTGCCAATTCTTCAGGGGTTTTTTCTTGAAAACTTGTAATTCTTACATAAGCATATCCAGGTTCTAAGATCTTAATTTTTACACTTTTAATAGGAATTACGTCTCTTGTTAAAGTTATTTCTTTGATATCCTTTTCATCTCTAAGAATAGTGATAGTTACTTTAGTTCCTTTAGGACCTCTTAAAAGCTTAACTGCCTCTAAAAGGCTCATTCCTTTAGTTAATTTATCATCAATTTTTAAAATTTTATCACCTGGTTTGATTCCTGCTTTCCAGGCAGGAGTATCTTCAATGGGAGCAACTACAGTCAAAACATCGTCTTTTATAGTAATTTCTATACCTATTCCCGTGAAAGTTCCTCTTGTTTCTATTTCTAATTCTTTATATTCCTCAGGTTTCATTAAAGCAGAATAAGGATCAAGAGAATTGAGCATTCCATTTATAGCGCCATAAATCAAATCTTTAGGACTTATTTCAGTTACATAATTATCTTCTATCAATTTTAAGACCTGGGAAAAAAGTTTAAGATATTTATAGATTTCTTCATTTTTCTCTTTAGAAAAGGCATAATTAAATATTAATAAAATTAAGAAACCTAATAATACAAGATAAATTTTAAAAAATCTTCTATATTTTTTCATAAACATTGCCTTTCAAAATATTCAAATTTAAAAAAATTAAACACCTAAAAAAAATTTTTTCAAGAAGATTTGTTTAAAAACTTTAATAGGTTGAAAATTAAACAAAAAGTGATTTAATTATCACACTAAAAACACGTCTAAGGTTTGGGGTGTTCTTTTATAAAAGAATGCTTGGTTAGAATCCACCTTAGGCGGAAGAAAAAACCCCAAAAAGGAGGTTTAAAAAGATGTCACACATTACTATGAAACAACTTCTTGAGGCTGGTGTACATTTTGGTCACCAAACTCATAGATGGAATCCCAAAATGAAACCTTTTATTTTTGGTGAAAGAAATGGGATCCATATTATTGATTTACAACAAACTTTGAAATATTTTGAAATAGCTTATGAATTTGTAGTAAATTTAGTAGCTGAAGGAGGAAAGATTTTATTTGTAGGAACAAAAAAACAAGCTCAAGAAACCATTAAAGAAGAAGCAGAAAGATGTAATATGTATTATGTTAATTATAGATGGTTAGGAGGTACTCTTACAAATTTTAGAACTGTAAGACAAAGTGTAGAAAAGTTAAAAAGAATAGAATCTTGGTTTGAAGATGGAACAATAGAAAGATTTATAAAAAAAGAAAGATTAAGGCTTGAACGTTTAAAAAATAAATTAGAAAGAAATTTAGCTGGTATCAAAAACATGGAAAACCTTCCTCAAGCTTTATACGTTATAGATCCTGTACATGAAGAGATTGCAGTTAGAGAAGCAAAAAAGTTAGGAATTCCTGTTATTGCTATAGTAGATACTAACTGTGATCCAGATCTTATAGATTATATCATACCTGGTAATGATGATGCTATTAGGGCTATAAAAGTTATAACTAGTAAAATTGCAGATGCCTGTTTAGAAGGATTAGAAATTTATAAAGAAAAAATAACAGCTCTTGGAGATAAAGAAGTTATGGTAGAAGAAGCAGAAATAAAAGAAGAAAAAGCTGAAGAAATATTGAAAGAAGTTTTAATAGAAGAAGAAAAAGAGATAAGATTAGAAGAAGAAGCAGAAAGATTGATGGAGAAAGAATAGTTTTTAAAATTTTTATGAGGAGGGTTTAAATGGCTGAAATAAGTTTGGAGTTGATAAAACAGCTTAGACAAAGAACAGCAGCAGGATTTATGGATTGTAAGAGGGCTTTAGAAGAAGCAGGAGGAGATATAGAAAAAGCTGTAGATTTTTTAAGGAAAAAAGGGTTAGTCATAGCTGCCAAAAGAGCGGCTAAAGAAACTTTAGAAGGTGTTGTTACTTCTTATATACATAGTAATAAAAAAATAGGAGTATTAGTAGAACTAAATTGTGAAACAGATTTTGTAGCAAGAACTTCAGAATTTCAGGAATTTGCTCACAACTTAGCCATGCAAATTGCAGCTACTAATCCTTTAGCTATAAGTAGAGATCAAATTCCACTGGAAATTTTAGAAAGAGAAAAAAGAATATATGAAGAACAATTAAAAGAACTAGGTAAACCAGACCATGTAATACCTAAGATAATAGAAGGAAAATTGGAAAAATTTTACAAAGAAAATGTACTATTAGAACAACCTTTCATTAAAAATCCTGAAATTACTATTCAGGATCTCTTAAATGAGCTTATGGCTAAAACAGGAGAAAAAATCATAATAAAAAGATTTTGTAGATTCCAGATAGGAGACTAAAAGTGAAAAGTCTCAAATATAAGAGAGTTCTTCTTAAAATTTCTGGAGAAGCCTTATTAGGAAATAAGCCTTTTGGAATTGACTATTTCATATTAAAACAAATAGTAGAGGAATTAGCAGAAGTTTATAAATTAGGGGTTAAAATAGGAATTGTTATAGGAGGAGGAAATATTTTTAGAGGAATTATAGGAGAAGAATATGGAATGGATAGAACAAAAGCTGATTATATGGGGATGTTAGCAACTTTAATTAATGCTTTAGCTCTTCAAGATGCTTTAATTTCAAAAGATATTGCTTGTAGAGTAATGTCAGCTTTAGAATTAATTAAAGTAGCAGAAATGTATATTAGAGAAAAGGCTCTCAAACACTTAGAAAAAGGAAGAGTTCTTATTTTAGCATGTGGAACTGGGAATCCTTTTTTTACAACAGATACAGCAGCTGTCTTAAGAGCTTTAGAACTTAAAACAGAAATTTTATTTAAAGCTACAAAAGTAGATGGAGTATATGATAAAGACCCTCTTAAGGATCCTGCAGCTAAAAAATATGATATTTTATCTTTTGACGAAGCTTTACAAAAAAATCTAAAAATAATGGATACTACTGCTTTTTCTTTAGCTAGGGAGTATAAATTGCCCATTTTAGTCTTTAATATTTTAAATTATGGAAATATAAAAAAAGCCATCTTAGGAGAAAGTATAGGCACTTTAATAAAATGTTGATTTTTAGAGGGGGTGATGATTGAGTGAATGAGGTTTTAGAAGAGGTTAAAAGGAAAATGGAAAAAAGCTTAAAGACTTTTAAAGAAGAGCTTTCTCATATAAGAACTTCTAGAGCTTCTGTAGCGCTTCTGGAAGGAATTAAGATAGAATGTTATGGAACTAAAATGTCTATTCCTCAGATAGCAACTGTAAATGTAATAGAAGGTAAAATATTAATAATTCAACCTTGGGACATAAACTTAGTAAAAGAGATTGAAAGAGCTATTCAAAAGTCCAATTTAGGAATTAATCCTACCAGTGATGGTAAAACTATAAAATTAGTGATGCCCCCTTTAACAGAAGAAAGAAGAAAAGAATTAATTAAGGTTGCAGGGAAAATGGCAGAAGAAGCAAAAATTGCAATAAGAAACATTAGAAGAGATGTGCTTGATAAATTTAAATCTGCCAAAAAAGAGGGGCAAATTTCTGAAGATGAATATATTCAATTAGAAAAAAAGGTTCAAAAGTTAACAGATGAATATACTAAAAAGATCGAAATAGCTTTACAAGAGAAAGAAAAAGAAATAATTACTCCTTAAAAATGGATTTTTTCCCTGAATCTTTCAATATTATTTTAGATCCTTCCAAGCTTCCTAAACATGTAGCTATTATTATGGATGGTAATGGAAGATGGGCAAAAAGTAAAGGACTTCCAAGAATTTATGGACATAAAAAAGGAGCTGAAGTAGCTAAGAATATTATTTATAAAACTAGAGAACTTAATATTCCCTATCTTACTCTTTTTGCCTTTTCTAAAGAAAATTGGTTGCGCCCTAAAGAAGAAATAGAAACTCTTCTTGGATTATTAAAATACTATCTTGAAACTGAGTTTGAGGAAATCAAAAAAAATGAAATAAAATTTAAAGTGATAGGGAATAAAGATGATTTTCCTGAGGAATTAAAAAAACAATTAAATATGGTAGAAAAAGAAACAGAAAAAAATGATAAAATGGTTTTATGTATGGCTTTAAGTTATGGAGGAAGGGCAGAAATTATTGAAGCTGTGAAAAAATTAGCTTTTCAAATAAAAGAAAATAAAATAAGTGCTGAAGAAATTGATGAAATGCTTTTTAGAAAATTTTTATATACTTATGATATTCCTGATCCTGATTTACTTATTAGAACAAGTGGAGAATTAAGAATTTCTAATTTTTTACTTTTTCAATTGGCTTACACCGAATTTTACTTTACCCCTGTTTATTGGCCAGATTTTAATGAAGAAGAATATTTAAAAGCTCTTTATTCCTATCAACAACGGGAAAGAAGATTTGGCAGAATTTATGGATCTTAAAAGAACTTTAACCGCTTTGGTTCTTTTTTCACTTCTTATCTTAACTCTTGTTAAAGGAAGTAATTTTTTTCTTTTTTTAATCCTTCTGGTAGTAGCTATTTTATGTTTTTATGAATGGAAAAATTTATATGAAATACCATTTTTATTATGGATAAGTGGAGAAATTCTTCTTATAATAAGTTTTATTTTAATTTTTAGATTT
The DNA here is from genome assembly GCA_938091335.1 of uncultured Thermodesulfobacterium sp. Lineage (GTDB taxonomy): Bacteria > Desulfobacterota > Thermodesulfobacteria > Thermodesulfobacteriales > Thermodesulfobacteriaceae > Thermodesulfobacterium. The sequence goes on along the minus strand of CALLJG010000005.1, from coordinate 198,045 downwards.
GAATGGAGTGTTTTTTATATTTTTTACTTATTTTTAAGTTGTTCTTTTATTTTATTTCTTTTCAACTTTGATAAAAATTTCTTTAAAACCCTTTTTTTTCCTTTTTTAGTAGGAATAATATACATTTTTATTGGTCTCTATCCTCTTTGGGAAATACTTAATTCTTTTGAAAGGAAATATTTAATTTATTTTTTTTCTGTAATCTGTGGTAACGATACAGGTGCTTATTTGATAGGTACTTTTATAGGGAGAACTCCTTTTTTTTTAAAAATCTCACCTAAAAAAACTTGGGAAGGTTTTTTTGGTGGTGTGGTTTTTTCTTTAGTAATAGCCTTTTTTTTAAATCAATATTTTGGTTTATTTTCTATGAAGTTTAATGTTTTGTTAAGTATAATTCTTTCTACAGCTGGCAATATAGGTGACCTTTTAGAGTCAGCTTTTAAAAGGATAATGGATAAAAAGGATTCAGGGAAACTTATTGTAGGTCACGGAGGAATTCTTGATAGAATAGATAGCATATTATTATCTTCACCGGTATTTTTATTTTTTTTAAAAAACTATTTTTTTTAAAATTCTTATGAAACTTTCCTTAGAAGATGCATATATTCTTTTAGAAAAAGAGTTTGTTCCTGAGCATATTATTAAACATTCAGAGAAGGTGGCACTTGTTTCGCTTTTTTTGGGATGTTTTTTAAAAGAAGCAGGTGAAAATATAGATCTTCAATATTTGGTGGTAGGAGCTTTACTACATGATATTAAAAAATATGAATCAATTTTAACCGGAATTGATCATGCTCTTCTTGGATATCAAATTTTAAAAAAAATGGGATATGAAAAGATAGCTAATATCATAAAAGCCCATATTAGACTGGACCAAAATCCTTCCAAGACTCCCATAACTGAAGAAGAGCTGGTTCATTATGCAGATAAAAGGGTAATGCATGAAAAAATAGTTACTTTAAAAGAAAGGTTTGAAGATCTAAAAAATAGATATGGGAAAAATAAAGAGATTTTGTCAAGGTTGCAACTTTTGGAGGATATGAATTATTCAATTGAGAGAAAGATTTTTAGTAAATTACCTTTTTCTTCGGATATAATAATAAAATTGGAAAAAATTAAGGAGATAAAAGATGTCCTTTTCAGGTGTATTAAAAATTGCACTTCTTGCTGGTGGCAATTCATCTGAAAGAGAGGTATCTTTAAAAGGAGCATTTGCAGTAAAGAAAGCTTTGGAGAAATTAGGGTATCAATATGAATTTTTTGATCCTGCTTATGATCTTCCAAGACTTGCTGAAAGAGCTAAAGAATTTGATTGTGCATTTTTAGTAGTTCATGGTCCAGGGGGAGAAGATGGTACCTTACAGGGATTTCTTGAATCTATAGAGCTTCCATACCAAGGGGCAGGAATTTTAGGTAGTGCTCTTGCAATGCATAAAGGTATTTCTAAAATCCTATACCAAAAAGCAGGACTAAATGTACCTGAAGGAAGTACTTTTTTAAAAAATATTTCTCAAGAAAAAATTAAAAATTATGCTAAGTATCTTGGATTTCCTGTAGTAGTAAAACCTGCAACTCAAGGATCAAGCATAGGTTTAAGTATAGCAAAAAATGAAAAAGAATTAAAAGATGCTTGTGAGAAAGCATTTACTATAGATAAAGAAATATTAATTGAAAAATATATAAAAGGAAGAGAAATCACCGTAGGTATTTTAGATGATTTGCCACTTCCTGTAGTTGAAATAGTTCCAAAGTTTTCAGAATTTTTTGATTACCAAACTAAATATACACCAGGATTTGCAGATGAAATTTGTCCTGCCCCACTTCCTAAAAATCTTAATAAAAAAGCTCAAAAATACGGATTAATTGCACATAAAGCATTAAAATTAAGACACTATAGTAGAACTGATATGATCTTAGTAAAAAACCAGATATTTGTACTTGAAACCAATACAATACCAGGTATGACAGAAACAAGCCTTTTACCTCTCGCAGCAAAGATTGCCGGATATTCCTTTGAAAATTTAATAAAAAAATTAATAGAACTTGCTTTAAGGGATAAGAAATCTTAAGAATAAATTCCTTGTTTTATTTTTTGAGCCTCAACTCCTATAAAAAATGTCCACTCATTAAATAGTTCCTTTAGAGGAGATTCAGGGAAGGTTTTCAGAATCTTATTAATTTCCAAAGCTTGTGATAATAAAAAATCTCCAATAGTTTCAGAGGAGGTCTCATCTAATTTATTTTGAGATACTTTTTCCAAAATTTGGGATCCCTTTTCTAATTTTTCATATACCAAATGAATTCTTTCTCTTTCAGATTTTTGTAAGATTTCTTTAGTTTCTATTTCAGAAATAGCTAATTTTAAATATTTTTCAAAAAGATTATTTATACTCTTTGAAATTTGAGATTTAGGAGTTAAATTTATAAAATAAATAAAATTAGAATCTATTTTCATAAGGAGCCTCCTATGAATAAATATTTTAATAATATTATCGGAAAAAAACAAGTTTGTTTTAAGATTTTTATAATATTTGTATGTTTTATGCTTTCTGGTTGTGGATGGATAGCAATTGGTGGAGGAGCTTATGAGGGGTATAAAGTAGCAACTGATCCCAGAACAGTGGGAACCCAAATAGATGATGCCACAATTACTGCTAAAATAAAATTAAAACTTTTACAAGATCCTATAACCAAGGCCAGAAAAATTGATGTAGACACAGTAAATGGAGTAGTAACTTTAACTGGTATTGTTGAAAGTAAAGAAGAGATAGAAAGGGCAGTGGAAATAGCTAAAAATGAGTCTGGGGTTAAAAAAGTAGTAAATAATTTAAAAATAGAAAAAAGAGGAATAGGTGGTTATCTTTCTGATAAGGAAATTACTACAAGAATAAAACTAAAATTAATAGAAGATCCAGAACTTAAAGCCTTTTCCATTGATGTAGATACTTTAAATGGGGTAGTTACTCTTACTGGGGTAGTAAAAAATGAGCATCAAAGACAAAAAGCAGTTGAAATAGCTAAAAGTGTACCCGGAGTAAAAGGAATTATAAATAACTTACAAATTAAGAAATAACTCTATAATTTAATCCTTGATAGAGATTTTTTTTAGTCATTATTTTTCTGATAAGATTGATTACCTCCATTTTTTTGGTTACCCATAGAGGTGCTAAAATATCTTCAATTTTTGCTTCAGAACAAAGTCTGTGGATAACTGTAGTAGGTGGTAGATAGGTTAAAGCCTCTGCTACTAATTCAGCATAATATTTCATTTCTAGAGGAGTATACTCACCTTTTAAGTAAATTTTTTCTAATTTAGATCCTTTAGGAATGTAAAGAGCATGGAATTTTATTCCATCTATTTTTAGTTTGGCTAAAATTTTTACGGTTTCCATCATCATTTCTTCAGTTTCTTTTGGTAATCCAAAAATAATATGTACAACTACAGGTATATTATCTTTTTTAAGCATTTCATAGGCATAAAGGAAATCTTCAAAAGTATGACCTCTTTCAATTAATTCAAGTGTTTTATTATAAATGCTTTGAAGTCCTAATTCTATCCATAAGTAATATCCTTTTTGTTGATAAGATTTGAGAAGTTTGATTTTTTCTTCATCTATACAATCAGGACGAGTTCCTATAGCTAATCCTACTATAGAAGAATCCATGAAAACTACATCATAAATTTTTTTAAGTTTTTCAATAGGAGCGTAAGTGTTAGAAAAAGATTGGAAATAAGCAATAAATTTATTGAAATTTTTTTTCTTAAAAAGATCTAAAAAAATTTTTACTTGTTCTTCTAAAGATTTCCCTTGGTTATACAGACCTGTTCCTGATCCTTTAGGATCACAATAAATACACCCTCCGAAACCTTTCGTCCCATCTCTATTAGGACAGGTTAAGCCTGCATCTAAAGGTATTTTTTTAACCTTCTCTCCGAATTTTTCTTTTAAAAATTCGTTTAAAGAATAATATAATCTCTTTTTTTTCATAATTTTAAAATAAAGATTTTTTTCACAAATTTCAACCTGTTTATTCTTATAGGTATAAGGAGCATAACTGAAGAGATAGTAAAAACAGAAATAAAGATTATAATAATAAAAAAGAGGTGATATAAAAATATGAAGTTTTTAGAAGAATTTGATGTAATTGTGATAGGAGCAGGACATGCAGGAATTGAAGCAAGTTTAGCTGCAAGTAGAATAGGTTGTAAGACTCTTCTAATTTCTATAAATCTTGAAAGAATAGGTGCTATGAGTTGTAATCCTTCTATTGGTGGTATTGGGAAAGGTCATTTAGTAAAAGAAATAGATGCACTTGGTGGAGAAATGGCTTTAGCTATAGATGAAACAGGAATTCAATTTAGAAAACTAAATACTAAAAAGGGACCGGCTGTAAGAGCAACTCGTGCACAAGCTGATAGATTTAAATATCAACAAAGAATGAAAAGGGTTTTGGAAAGAGCTCCCAATCTTTATATTAGACAAGCTTTAATAACAAGACTTTTAGTAAAAGATAAAAGGGTAATAGGAGTAGAGACCAAAGTAGGTGAACAATTTGGTGCTAAAGCAGTAGTAATTGCTCCAGGTACTTTTTTACATGGGCTTATTCATATTGGTCTTGAGAGTTTTCCAGCTGGAAGAATGGGTGACCCGCCATCTAATAAACTTCCTGAGCATTTAAAAGAACTGGGTTTTGAAATGGGAAGATTTAAAACTGGAACTTGTCCAAGACTTGATGGAAGAAGTATAGATTACAGTAAATTGGAAATTCAATGGGGAGATTTTCCACCTCCTCTGTTTTCCTTTAAAAATAGAGGTAAAAGACCTCCTTTACCCCAAGTTCCTTGCTTTATTACTTATACAACAGAAAAAACTCACGAAATTATTAAAAATGCCTTAGATAGGTCTCCACTTTTTACAGGAAAAATAAAGGCAAGAGGAGTTAGATATTGTCCTTCTATAGAAGATAAAGTTTTTAGATTTCCAGATAAGGAAAGACACCAAATCTTCCTTGAGCCAGAAGGACTTGATACAGTAGAAGTTTATCCAAATGGTATCAGTACAAGTCTTCCAGTTGATGTTCAATGGGAAATGGTTAGAAGTATTCCTGGTCTTGAAAAAGCTCAAATTTTAAGACCTGGTTATGGAATAGAACATGATTATGTAATTCCCACTCAATTAAAACATTCATTAGAAACAAAACTTATTTCAGGGCTTTTTTTAGCAGGTCAAATAAATGGGACCACAGGATATGAAGAAGCAGCAGCTCAAGGAATTATAGCTGGGATTAATGCAGCCCTTTATGTAAAAGAAGAAGAACCTATTATTTTAGATCGTTCTCAAGCTTATATAGGAGTCCTTATAGATGATTTAGTAACTAAGGGAACAGATGAACCTTATAGAATGTTTACTTCAAGAGCTGAATATAGACTCCTTTTAAGAGAGGATAATGCAGATTTAAGACTTACTGAAATAGGAAGAAAAATAGGACTTGTAGATGATGAAAGATGGGCTTTATATCTTGAAAAAAAAGAAAATATTAAAAGAGCTATGGAGTTTATAAAAGAAACTCGTGTGTCTCCAGATTTAATAAATGGATATCTCCAGAGTATTGGTTCAACCCCGCTTAAATCAGGAGTTAAATTATACGAACTCTTAAAAAGACCTGAGGTAGAAATAAATGCCCTTTCAGAATTTATTACTGAATTAAAACTCTTTTCAGAGGATATTTTGTCAGAATTAGAAACAGAAATAAAATATAGTGGTTATATTGAAAAACAACTTAAAGAGGTAGAAAAGTTTAAAAAACTTGAAAATATGAAATTGCCAGAAAAATTAGATTATTATGAAGTACCTGGTTTATCAAATGAAATGAAAGAAAAATTTAGTAGAATAAGACCAACTTCTATAGGACAAGCCTTAAGAATTCCTGGAGTTACTCCTGCAGCTATTTCTGCTATTCAGATATATCTAAAAAAGCATTCAAATATTAATTTTTCAAAACAAGAGGAATAATAATGAGTTTAAAAAAAACTAAAGCCTTTGAGTTTTTAATTTATACTAATTTGACATCAAGAAATTTAGGTTTTAGAGAAGTTTCCGTTTTTCCAGCAGCACCTTTTAAAGAATATCCCAAGGCTAAAAAAGTAAAACTTTCAATAAATCAATTCCCTTCTACTCCTCCTTTTTTTGAGATTTTAAATAAAAGAAGAAGCAAAAGAGGATATAATAGATATTCTATCTCTTTAAGAGAGGTGTCTTTATTATGTTATGCTGCTCAAGGAATTACAGGAGTTGCAGGTTTTTATTTATTAAGAACTGCCCCTTCTGCAGGAGCTTTGTATCCTATTGAAACTTATGTAGCTATAAATTTTTCTGAAGAAATACCACCAGGAATATATCATTTAGAAATAAAAGATTTTTCTTTAGCTTTACTTAAAGAAGGTTATATGGGTAAAATTCTTGCTGAATTATCTTTAGGACAGAGATTTTTAGCTACTGCAAGTTTAGTTTTTATTTGGTCTGCAGTTTTAAGAAGAACTATTTCAAAATATGGAAGTAGAGGATTAAGATATATTTTTATGGATGTAGCTCATATCTGCCAGAATGTACTTTTAGCAAGTGAGGCTTTAGGATTAAAAGCCTGTCCAGTAGGTGCTTTCTTAGATGAAGAAATAAATAAATTTTTAGAATTAGATGAAGAAGAAAGTGTTATTTATTTAGCTACAATAGGTAAATAAATTAGGAACAAACGCTACAAGATCCTCCACTACAAACACTACAACCTCCTCCTGAAGTTGAAACAAATTTACCTTCAGATCTAAAAGCAACTTGTGAAATAAGTTTAGTAACTTTACTACTTCCACATTTTTTACATTTTACATCTTTAATCTTATCCCCTAAAACAAGTTCTTCAAATACTTCTCCACACTCCTCACATTGAAATTCAAAAATAGGCATGAAACTATCCCCCCTCTTTATTAAAGAAAATAGGAAACAAATTAAGTTTAATTTAATACTTTTAAAAAATTCGTCAAGGGTTTCAGAAACAGAAATTAAATAAATATGATATCTTTGTACTGATTATGTAAGTTTAAAGAAATACTAATGATCACTTATGGTATTTTTCAAATAATCTACTAAACTCTCTTGCTGTTTTCTCTATATCAGAGCTTGCCCAAATTCCACTTATTACAGCTATCATATCTGCACCAAGCTTGATTAATTCTGAAGCATTCCCAAGGTTTATTCCTCCAATTGAACAAACTGGGATTTTAAGCACTTTTTTAGCTTCTATTAAAATCTTTTTAGAAATCACTTTTGAGGATGGCTTAGTAGGAGAAGGAAAAAAACTTCCAAAAGCTACATAACTTGCCTCTTGCTTTTCAGCTCTTATGGCTTTTTCTATATCTCCATAACAAGAAACTCCTATCACCTTACCTGGTAATGTCTCTCTCACCTTTTCCAAAGGCTCATCCTCTTCTCCTATATGAATTCCATCAGCATCAACTTCTAAAACCAACTCAACTTTATCATTAATAATAAATAGGGCTCCGTAATTTTGACAAAGAATCTTTAATTCCTTAGCAATAGGAATTAACTCTTTTAAAGAAGAATGTTTATCTCTTAATTGTACAATTTTAGCTCCACCCTTTAAAGCTTTTTCTACCAACTTAAAAATTTTCCCATCACGATAAGGTGTAAGTTTTTCATCTGTAATTACATACAGACCTTGAAGAGATGATAAAAAAACCATAATAATAATTTAAAATAATTAGCTGTTAAAACAAGGGTTTAAAGGTTAAGACCAATTTTATCTAAAAAATTTAATATTTGATTTGAAAATTTAATATTTGATATTATTTTTATTTTAAAATAATTTTAAGGAGGTATGTATGGCTAAAAGGTTAGAGTTATATAAGTGTAATATTTGTGGGAATATTGTTTTAGTTATGCATGGAGAAAGGGGCCAACTTGTATGCTGTAACAAACCTATGGAGCTTCAGAAACCAGGAAGTATAGATGCTTCACTTGAAAAACATGTACCTGTTATAGAAAAACATGGAGATGTTTATAGAGTGAAAGTAGGAAGTGCCCCTCATCCGATGACTGAAGAACATTACATTGAGTGGATCGAGCTTCATACAGATGATGATAAGGTTTATATCAAGTTTTTAAAACCTGGAGATCAGCCTGAGGTTGAATTTGAAGTAAAAGCAAATAAGGTTACGGCAAAAGAATGGTGTAATCTCCATGCCTATTGGGAGGGCACCAAGGTTTGTGAACCTTCTACAAAGTAAATTAAAGACAAATTTAAGTTTTACCAAATTTTGTAGGAGGTATAAAATAAAAAAATATAAATGTAATATTTGTAGATACCTTTATGGTTCAGAAACAGGGGATTTAAATAATAACTATGTAAAATATAAATGGAGGGGTGAAAATGGAGGCAATTAAAGTCAAAGAAGATTTTTATTGGGTGGGAGCTATAGATTGGAATGTAAGAAATTTCCATGGATATTCCACTGTTAGGGGAACTACTTATAATGCCTATCTTTTATTAGATGAAAAAATTACTCTTTTTGATACCGTAAAACATGGTTTTGAGCAAGAGCTATTTAAGAGAATAAGTTCAGTTATTAATCCAGAAAAGATTGACTATTTAGTAATTAATCATATAGAGCCAGATCATGCAGGGGCCTTCTTAAAAGTATTTGAGACAGTAAGACCTGAAAAAATTTTTCTTACAAAGAATGCAAGACTTGGTTTGCTTGCCTATTTTCATAAAGAGAATTTTCCCTTTGAAGAGGTTAAAACTGGTCAAGAAGTTAGAGTTGGAAAAAGAACTATTAAGTTTATTGAGACTCCCATGATTCATTGGCCAGACAGTATGATTACCTATATTCCAGAAGAGAAAATTCTTATATCGCAGGATGCCTTTGGTGCTCATTATGCTACAAGTGGTAGGTTTGACGATGAGGTTGATCTATGTGAACTTACTCAGGAGTCAGCCAAATATTATGCTAATATTGTCTATCCCTATTCTCCTCAGGTTAATAAACTTTTACAAATGGTAAAATCAATGAGTTTAGAGATTGAGATGATTTGTCCTGATCATGGAGTAGTTTGGAGAAAAAATCCAGGTAAAATATTAGCACTTTATGAAAGATGGAGTTCCTATATTTGTGATCCAAGAGTTCTTATTATTTATGACACAATGTGGAAAAGCACAGAAAAAATGGCTTATGCTATAATGGAAGGAGTTATTCAAGAAGGTGTTGAAGTAAAATTGTGTAAACTCTCTGTGGCAGATTTAACGGATTTAATGAGAGAGGTTTTGGAAGCAAGGGGAATTGTGTTAGGTTCACCCACTTTGAATAATGGGCTTTTACCTACAGTTTCAGGATTTTTGAGCTATATGAAAGGATTAAGACCAAGGGGAAAAGTAGGGGCTGTCTTTGGTTCATTTGGTTGGAGTGGTGAGGCAATAAAAATTCTAAATCAATATTTAGATGAGATTCAGGCAGAAAAAGTTAGTGAGGGTATAAAAGTGAAATATATGCCTGATGAAAAAGCTTTAGCTGAATGTATGGAGTTAGGTAAAAAAGTGGCTAAGAAAGTAAAGGAGTTCTATTTTGCAGAAAAGTGAAATTTATCTAAAAGAAAAGGTTTAGCAAATTTTAGAAGAAAAGGGGCTGGAAGGCTATATACTCTTTTGGTTAGAAGGCTTATGTGCATGTTAAATGAAAAATCTGGAGGAATGGAGTGGGGAGTAAATACCCATCTACATTTGATATTTTACCTTAATTCCCCTGATCAATATGTAATGTAAGATTTTTTCTCTGGAGCCTTTTCCCATTTTTTAAAGAGTGCTTACTTGATTTAGAGACTTTTAAAGATGCATTGGTTCAAACCTTTAAAATCATAAACACAAAGCCTTTAAATATTATTTTACAATATATATTCATCAATACCAAGAGATCTGCTTTCCAGGAGATTGATATTTTAAAGAAGTGATAAATAACGCTCTATCTCATAGGGATGAATTCTAATTCTGTATTCATCCCATTCTATCTTTTTACTTGTAATAAGCTCTTTAAATATGTGATCTCCGAGGGTTTCCTTTAGAAGTTCAGACTTTTCTGCTATTTCTATTGCTTCTATAAGGCTGCCAGGTAATTCTTCTATCCCCATCTTTTGTCTTTCTTCTGGGGAAAGATGATAGACATCAATCTCTACTGGTTCAGGAAGTTTATAACCCTTTTCTATTCCCTTTAGTCCAGCACAGAGCATACAAGAAAAAGCAAGATAAGGATTGCAAGCAGGATCAGGGGAACGTAGCTCTATTCTTGTTGCTTTTTCTTTTCCTGGTTTATACATTGGTATTCTTATTAGTGCAGAGCGATTTCTCCTTGCCCAGCATATATATACTGGTGCTTCATACCCTGGAACAAGTCTTTTGTAAGAATTTACCCACTGATTAAGCACAAGAGTGATTTCCTTAATATGTTTTAAAAGCCCAGCTGTGTATGACTTTGCAATATCAGAAAGATAATACTTATCATTTGGATCAAAGAAAGCATTTTTATCACCTATAAAGAGAGATTGATGGGTGTGCATTCCGCTACCATTTTTGCCAAAAAGTGGTTTTGGCATAAAGGTCGCATAGACACCGTATTTACGAGCAATTTCTTTTACAGTAACTCTATAAGTCATAACCATATCTGCCATCTCAAGTGCATCAGCATATCTTAGGTCTATCTCATGCTGAGAGGGTGCGACTTCATGATGAGAATATTCAACCCTTATTCCCATTGACTCAAGGGCAAGTATAGTTTCACGCCTTAAATCTTCTGCAGCATCCATTGGATAATCAAAATATCCACCCTCATCAAGGACTTCAGGTGATTTATCTGACTTGAAATAAAAAAATTCAAGCTCAGGGCCAATATAAAAATTTGTAAATCCCATGGATTTCATCTTCTCAAGATTCTTTTTAAGAATATATCGTGGGTCCCCTTTGTAAGGTGTGCCATCTGGTTCAAAGATGTCACAAAACATCCTTGCCACTGCTTTTTCCTTTGGCCTCCAGGGAAGGATTGCAAATGTAGTTGGATCAGGTCTTGCAATCATATCACTCTCATCAATCCTAGCAAATCCTTTGATAGATGAGCCATCAAAACCCATCCCCTCTTCAAAGGCTAAATCAAGCTCATCTACATGGATGGCAAAACTCTTGAGCTGACCATGAATGTCAGAAAACCAGAGTCTCACAAATCTCACATCATGCTGTTTGATCAATTCCATAACATCCTTTTTATCCCTTGGTTTTTCCATATAAAACCTCCTTAATTATTTAAAAACATTACAATAACTAGGTCAATATAAATGTCAACCCCCTATTTTTTACACTTTGTTATTTTGTCAAAGCTGAATGAACAACGATGAAGATCTCAAAAGGAACTTTAAAAATTAGGCTTCTAAAGGGGTTTGTAATTATTTTTATAAAAATTTACAAGACTTAAAATTGTATCACTTTTTAGTTCTTCCATTTGAAAATATTTAGCGCCAATCAATTGGGCAAGATTGAGAGCTAAATCCATCTTAATAAAACTTTGTTTCTTTTCTGTATCAATAACTATAAAATCAACAAATGGTAAATTTCTAAAATTAAGGCAAATTGTTTGGAGCTCTTCAAATACTGGTTTTCCACTTATGGAAACATTTGCTTTTCCGTCAGTAATAATAAAAACAAGAAAACGAACCTCTGGTTCTTTTAGTTTTAATCTTTTTATCAAATTATAAGTCTCTAAAAGTCCTGCAGAAAGAGGTGTTTTTCCACCTGTGGGTATCTCCTTAAGTCTTTTCATTGCAAGTTCTACTGAAGAAGTAACTGGAAGAACTATTTCTGCTTTATTTTTTCTAAATACAATCATTGAGACCTTGTCTCTTTTTTGATAACAATCCATAAGAAGAGATAATATCGCTCCTTTTACAGTAGTCATTCTTTTTTCAACACCCATTGAACCTGAACCGTCAACCACAAAAATTACTATATGACTCATCTTTCTTTCCTTTTCTTTATATCTCAAGTCTTCATCCAAAATAATAAGATGCTCTTTTCTTCCTCTAATTTTTTGAAAAGGTGCAGCTGCTCTTAAAGTAGCATCAATCGCAATATCTGGCTTTTTCTTAAGAACACTTTTGATATATCTTCCACCTGTAGTTTTTGTTTTTGTCTTTGTTCTTCTTCCAGTTGCCTCTCTTATTAATCTGTCTCTTTTAAAGATAAATCTTTTCACTTTAAAAATTTCTCCAACTGGAAAAACTTCTTCTTTTTCGGTAGATGGAATACATTGAGATTTTCTATTATTAGGTGCTTCATTTTTAGATGATGGAAGTTTTTGGTCTCTTTCTTTTTTATTATTTTCTAAATTATCAAAATTATTCTCTTCATGCTTATTCTCATCCTTAAGCTCAAGCTTTTGTTCTTCACGTTCTGGCTCTATGTATTTTTTTCTGTGATTTAAAACAAGAGGAGCTACAGCCTTTACATGTTCTTCAGTTACAGCTTTTTCTTTTAAATAGGCAGCATATGCCTTTGAAGCATAATAAAGATAAATATCAGCTCTATGTCCAGAAACTCTTTCTTTCAAAACCGTATCAGCAATTGCTTCTTTTATTTCTTCTGAGAGTTTAACTTCTTTGATAAAATTTTGACAATAATTAATTTTTTTGATCAATTCATTTTGATCGCTAAAGGCGGATCTATTTAAGACATTTAATTTTATAATTTCTTCTTTTTTTACTCTATCCTTGATTTCATCCATAATTATACACATGCCAAATCTATCAAGAAAATGAGATGAGAAATCAGCTTCTTCAGGATTCATTGTTGCAATTATTTGGAAATTTGCAGGCTCCTTTAAAGTAAATCCTTCTCTTTCAATAATATTTTCTGTCCTTCCTTGAACTTCAAAAACAATTGAAAGAATCTCTTGAGGAAAAAGATTTATGTCTTCTATAACTAAAAAACCTCCATTTGCTTTTGAAAGAATACCTTTTTGAAATTTTTTTTCACCAGTCTTAATAGTTGCTTCAATATCAATTCCACCTAAAATAGCTTCCTCAGTTACATTTATAGGAAGTTCAACAAATGGGAGATTAAATACTTTAACAATCTCTTTAAAAGCTTTTAAAAGGGTTGATTTTCCTGTTCCTTTTTTTCCTATTAATAAAACCCCTCCACAGCGTGGTTCAATTAAATTAAGTAAAAGTGCAAGTTTAGCATTTTCTTGATTGATAAAGTTTATAAAATTCATCTTATATTCTTTTAAGTATTGCATCTAATTTCTTAGTTTCTTCTGATATATCTTCAAAAGGAAGCCTTTTTAGTCTATGCTTTAAGGCTAATGGTGCAACCATTTTTATTTCATCTTTTGTTATTTCTTTTTTATTGAGAAATGCTGCATAGGCTCTTGCTGCTTTAAGTATCACAATATCAGCCCTGTGACCATCAAGATTTAGTTCTGCAGTGATTTCAACAACTTTTGAGACTGCTTCATCAGTAATAGGTATAGTTTTAAGTTTCTCCTTAGCATTTATAATCTTTTCTACAAGTTCTTGTTGGAAAGGTTGCCATTTTTTGTAAAATTCTTCTGGATCATCATCAAATTCTGCTTTTCTTTTCAAAATTTCAACACGCATGGACTTTTCTCTTATTGAATTCACCTGAACACATAAACCAAATCTATCAAGAAGTTGTGGTCTTAGTTCTCCTTCTTCTGGGTTCATTGTTCCTACAAGAATAAATCTTGCAGGATGGACAAAGGAAATTCCTTCCCTTTCAACTATATTTATTCCCATTGCAGCAGAGTCAAGCAAAAGATCAACAATATGGTCTTCAAGAAGATTTACCTCATCTACATACAGAAAGTTTCTATTTGCATTTGCAAGTATTCCTGGGTGAAAATGCTTTTCTCCTTTTTTAATGGCTTGCTCAATATCAAGACTTCCTACCACCCTGTCTTCAGTAACACCAAGCGGAAGCTCAACCACTCGCATCTTCTTTTTTTCAATTTCTAATTTTTCATTATTTTTAATTTTCTCAATACAATCACTACAAAAAGGTCCTTGTGGTGAGCAACTAAATTTACAGCCTTTTATTACATCAATTTCAGGAAGCAAATCTGCCAATGCCCTTACAGCTGTTGATTTTGCAGTTCCTTTTTCACCCATAATTAAAACTCCACCAATACTTGGGTCAATAACATTTAAAATTAGAGAAAGCTTCATCTCCTCCTGATCAACAATAGCACTAAAGGGAAATATCATTTTAAAATCTCCTCCATCTTTTGTTTCCAGAACTTTACCTCTTCTGCTGTTAAAATATCTATGCTTCCTCCTTGAAAATCTCCTTTTACCTCACTCATCCTTTCCTCAATCCAGCCTTCAATTTCAAGATAGAGTTCCTTTAATGCCTCTTTTACATCATCTGCAGGACTCCATAAACCTCTTTCCATAGCCTCAATTAGTCTTCTTGCTATCTCTTCAAGTGCCCAGGGATTATGTTCTTCAAAAAATTTTCTATTTTCTTCAGTAATTGAGGCTCTTTTTCAAGAACTCTTGCAGAGTATAAATTAATATTAAAATCTTTTATATTTTTTGATGCCTTAAGAAGCATGTTATAATAATTTTGCCATACAATTGCTGTAAAGTTAAACATATGATCGCCTCCTTTAAATTACAGGATATATAATACTTTTTTCATTAATTTTACTGATAATTACTTCTACATTATAAACTCTTCTTATTAGCTCCTCTGAAATAATTTCTTCTGGTCTTCCTTCTGCTATCTTTGTTCCAGAGTTTATAACTACTACCTTATCTGAAAAAAGGCTTGCAAGATTTGGATCATGAAGGGTCATTAAAACTATGAGACCCTTTTTTGTAGCAATCTCTTTAATCTTTTTTAGGATATTTATTTGGTTCCTAAAATCAAGGTGACTTGTAGGTTCATCAAGAAGCATAACAGGTGTTTCTTGTGCAAGAGCTCTAGCAATAAGTGTAAGCTGACGTTCTCCACCACTAATTTGTGTATAAGCTCTCTCACTTAAATGCTCAATTTCTACTATTTTTAAAGCTTCCTTAGCTATTTCATAATCTTTTTTCCCTGGCATAGAAAAGATTCCTATATGACCTGCTCTTCCCATCAAAACCACATCAATGACTGAATATGCAAAAGGTGGTTCATGTTCTTGTGGAACAACTGCAAAAATTTTTGCTCTCTTTCTAAAGGATAGCTTCACAATAGAATTTCCATCAAAAAGAATTTCTCCTTTTAAAGGCTCCCATAATCCAGCAATACATTTAAAAAGAGTTGTTTTGCCAGAACCATTAGGACCAAGAATAGTTGTAATATTACCTCTTTGAGCATCAAAACTAATACCTTTAAGAATTTCTTCTTTTGAGTCTTTTTGTTTAAAATGTAAATTTTTTATACTTAACATTATTTAACCCAAGCTTCTTTTCCGCCACGTTTCATAAGGTATATAAAAAATGGTGCCCCAGTTAAAGCAGTAATTATGCCAACCGGTATGTCAAAACTTGTAAGAGTTCTTGAAACAGTATCTGCAGCTATCATAAAGGCTGCACCTGCTGATATACTTAAAGGAACAAGACTTCTATGGTCTGGTCCTATAAGCATTCTTACAAGATGTGGAACTATAAGACCAACCCATCCAATAATTCCACATAAGGAAGTAGCTACCGCAACTGCAAAGGTAGAAAACCCAATGAAAAGCAACCTCTCCCTTTTTACATTTACTCCCAGTACCTTAGCCTCATCTTCTCCCATACTCATTACATTAAGTCTCCAACGCATAAGAAAAATGGGTATTACACCTGCAAAAAATCCTATTGATGCCACTTTTACAGCTCTCCAGTCTGCAAGACTAAAACTTCCCATAAGCCAATAAATAATATTTTGAAGTTTATGAGGATCAACTAGAAACTTAACTATTGATACCATTGCTGTAAAAAAGGCTGATACAATTATTCCTGCTAAAATCAGTTGAAGCCGAGAAATCTCTCCTTGAATCCTTGCTACTCCATAAGCAATTATCACAGCAGTGACTCCAAAAATAAAGGCTGTAAACTGAAGGGGAAGAAAACTTAAAAATCCAATTGTTATAGCACATCCAAAGGCTGCACCTGCTGAAATACCAAGTATAAAAGGATCAACAAGAGGATTACGAAATATTCCCTGAAGCGTTACACCTGAACATGAAAGAGCTGCACCAACAATTCCTGCAAGAAGAACCCTTGGAAGTCTTATATCAATAATTATGGCTTTCTCTGCACTCTCACCAACATCAAAAATATGAAAACTTTCATTTAAAAGTATTTTTATTACCATAAAAGGACTAACACCGTAAGCACCAAAAAAAAGTGCAAACCATGCAACTAAAAATGGAGAAAGAAGTATTATTATTGCTTTAATATTCTTCATATTGTCTAACTTTATAATAGGAGATCCCAAATACCTTTTTATAAAAATTATCAACCATTTTTTCAAAATTTATATCTTTAAATACCTCAGGATAAATTTTCATTGCCATATAAAGGGCAATAGGTGCAACTCGAGGTGATCATGTAGACCACTTGGGTAGCTTATAGATTTGTCTTTTTTTGACTGCTTTTATAAACCTAAATTGAGAGTTGTTATAAAACCATGACTCATCATATCTAGCAGAGCCCCATATGAATATCACATCAGGATTCCATTGAACTATTTTTTCTACTGATACATCCATATAGTTCTTATTTATTTCTTCTGCAATATTAATTGCTCCTGCAATCTTTATAATATCATTTGTTATTACTAATTTTCCTGAAACTCTTGTAGGAGTACTTACAACATGAATTACTTTTTTTCTCTTTTCTAGCGAAATTTTGCTGACTCTATTTCTTATAAAATTTAACATCTTTTCCATTTCTTTAATTACTTCCTCTGCTCTTTTTTCCTTACCAAAAAGCATTCCATGCAATCTTATATCTTTGTAAAGTTCAGTAAGATTTTCTGGCCATATCCCTATTACTTTTATTCCTTTACTTTCAAGAAATCTTATTGTATCAGGAACATATGTCCATGTAATTACTACATCAGGCTTAAGCTTAAGTACAGCTTCAACATTTATATCCATTCCTCCACCAACCAATGGTCTTCTAAAAGAAGGATTTTCTTTAACAATTGCTTTATAAAGCCCGCATTCTTCTTCAGCCCATCTTGAAACACCCACAACTTGTTCCCATAAATTTAAAGCTGGAATAAGTTCATAAGTTATTACAATAACAGCCCTATTTACTGGAATGTTTATGCTAATTTTTCTATTTAATTTGTCAGTTAGATTAATACTAGAAGCATGAGTAATTTCTGCTATAAGAATCAAATTAAGTATGATCATTATTGATAGATTCCTAAACCTATTATGCATGATTCTTCTCCTTTGTGCCTTTGATCCTACTTTAAAACTTTATCCTCATCCATGATATCTTCTTCAGTATTCATTATTAACTGTAATAATTTATCCATTTTCTCTTTATCCACTATCCAATAACCCCTCTTTGCAGATTCAAACAAAAGCTCAGCCATTTTCATTGTAGCATATGGATTATTTTGATAAAGTTTATTCCTCATATCATCGTTAAAAATAAACTTATCTGCTATATCATCAAATATCCAATTTTCAACTTTTCCAGTGGTTGCAGCAAAACCAAGAAGATATTCAACTCTATCTTTTATTTTTTTTGCACCATGAAAATCATGCTTTAACATTCCCTCTATCCATTTAGGATTAAGGATTCTTGTTCTAACAGCTCTTTCTATGGCTAATTTTAAATCTTCTGCAACAACATCTTCTTCCGTAGAGTCTATAACCATAATTTCAGCTTTTTGTCCCTTCTTATCTTGAACAGTTCTGGATAAACCTCCTAAAAATTCATAATAATGATCCAAGTCTGTGACCTCATATTCAGTGTTATCTCTTTCCTGAGCTACGATATCAATTAATTTAATTAAATTCGAAAAAGCTTTTTCATTTTTTTCTATTTTTCCCTTAAAATAAGCATAACACATGCTTTCCTCATAACTTTTTACTAAATCACTTTCATCTTTCCAGGCGCTACTTTCAACCAATGTTCTCATAGAGGTAGCATACTCTGTTGGAGAGGGACCAAAAATTCTTGCAAGAGCATAATCATCCAATTTATCTTTTAGTTTAAGAAAATGTTTCCTAACGAAATTCTTTTCAGGTGGTTCATTTAATTCTGCAACCATTTTTATAGTTCTATTTATCAAGTCAATATGGGTACCAAAGGTATCCCTAAAAATTCCACATATTGTTATTAAAACATCTATTCTTGGTCTATTTAATTCCTCTAAGGGAATAATTTCTATTTCTTTTAACCAAGGATTTTTTTTATGTTTTATCCTTGCTCCAAGTAAAGAGAGGATTGTAGCAATTGTATCGCCGCCAGTTTTCATGGTTTCAAATCCCCAAAGAATAATCCCAACACTCTCTGGGTATTTTCCGTATTTTTTTAAATAAGACTCAATTAATAAATCAGCAGCTTTCCTCCCCCTCACCTCTGCTGCAATAGTTGGAATAAGTCTTGGATCAAAGGCATACATGCCTCTACCAGAGGGATAAACTTCAGGATCTCTAATAGGATCACCTGCCCGTGCTGGGAATATATATTTTCCCTCTAATGCGAGTAACAGAGTGTCACTTTCTGATGATTGATAAATATTTTCTATAATCTTTCTAACAAATTTTTGATATTCCTTTGGTAGCCAATTGATTTTATTATTTTTAAGCA
The DNA here is from genome assembly GCA_938091335.1 of uncultured Thermodesulfobacterium sp. Lineage (GTDB taxonomy): Bacteria > Desulfobacterota > Thermodesulfobacteria > Thermodesulfobacteriales > Thermodesulfobacteriaceae > Thermodesulfobacterium. The sequence goes on along the minus strand of CALLJG010000005.1, from coordinate 179,167 downwards.
ATTCTCTTATAACTTCCTTTGCTTTTGTCTCTATTTCATTGGCTAATTTACTTTCCTTTACTTTATTCCAATTAAGCCCATAATAATTTGCTACTAGTTTAAGAATTGAGGGAAATTCACGGTCAATTCGTAAAACACCAAGAAGATAGTCAACAATTTCTTCTTCCCCTAATTTTTTATCCATTACATGTAATCCATAAGGAATAAGTCTTCTTTTTATTCTGTATAGTTCTTTTCTTATTTCAGAGACATCTGAGGGTAAATGCAATTCAAATGCAATTTCTCTAATAACTTCCAAGGTCTTTTCATCCGCGTTTTCTTCATATTGATTCAGTAAATCTTCTAAAATTATGTATTTTTCATAAAGTCCCGAAGTTTTCATTGGCGGAGATGCATGGGAAATACAAACGGCATAAGAACGTCTCTTAGCAATTGTTGACTCCGATGGATTTCCAATCCAGTAATAATAAATATGTGGCATATTTCCAATAAGGATATCTGGAAAACATTCTGAGGAAAGGGCAATCTCTTTACCTTTAGTAAATTCCAAAGTTCCATGCATCCCAAAGTGTATTATTGCGTGAGCTTGAAAAACTTTCTCTAAGAAAAAATAGTATGCTAAATATTGATGATGGGGCGGAAATTCTTTGTCATGATAGGCTTTATCAATATCCTCATGAACACCTCTTGATGGCTGAATGCCTATAAAGATATTTCCTAAATATACCCCTGGAATTAGAATATTGCCCTCTTTATCAACCATTATCTTTCCTGGAGGCTCTCCCCAATGTTTTATTATATTTTTTTGCACAGTTTCAGGAAGATTATTAAACCAAGAGATATACTCGGAAATGGGTATCTTAATTGAAGGTGTCTTATCTGTATACTTAGGACTATTAAATATTGCATTGGATAAAAAGAGTTCTTTAACATTAATGAATGATTTTTCTAATTTATAGCCTCTTTCTTTTAATTTTTCTAAAAATATTTTTAAACTTTCAAAAACATCCAGGTAACCAGCACTGGCTAAGTTTTCCTCTCCTGGTGGATAGTTGTAGGTTAGAATAGCAATTCTTTTTTTCTCATTTGGAATTTTTCTTAGAGTGATCCAATTTTTAATCCTTTTTGCCAATTTTTCTACTCTATCCTCTAATGCTTTTGGTTCTTTTATTTTCCCTATCATGGTATCATCAAAACTTTGTAACCCAGAGATAAAAATAGGTTCAATTGCTCCATCAAGTTCTGGTAAAGTTACACCTATTACAATCTCTATTGGATTTAATCCTTCTTTGCTAAGTCTCCATTTTTCTAAATCAGTAGATGATGACCTAAGGCCTATCAGGAGAGGAACACCCAATTCCTTTAGAAGTTCGTAAGTTGGCTCCGGATCTCCTCCATAGGGACCTCCATGAATTCTAAAGTATTGTAAATTCAGAAGTAGGTCCACTTTAAGATTTTTTAAATATTTGAAAAGGGCTTTAATATTGTACTGAACCTTTGATACTATAAAAACCAAGTTTACATCATTATGCAAATATTTGAAAATTGAATCTGCCACTACTTTACATTCATTGAAGTGCATGCCACCATACATTAAAACAGCCACTGTTTGCTTTTCAGGATTGTAGGGAAGAGCTTTTTTAAATTCATCTATGTCATAAAAAAAGCCTCTTTTTGGTAAGTATATTCTATACTCGAAAGTTCGTGGTGGTGGAATTTTACCTATTCCCTCAACTCCTGCATATTCCTTCAGAAGCAGAAGAATAAGACTCTTTATATTTTCTGTATCTCCTTCATTATAATATTGCTGAGCTAAAACCCAGTTCCGCATATCTTTTAATATTCCGAAAGGAAGGATTTTGCCAAGTTTTTCTGTTAACTCTGAGAATTTCTTCTCTTTAAGATAAGTTTGAAGATTAAATTCTTTTTCTTCGCCTTTAAAGATCATCTCACCTTTAAATTTTCCCATTTTTAACAGTTTCCAGATGTGTTGTCCACTTGCAACCAAAACAACCACTGTTTTTTCTTTTCCTTCAAGGAGAAGGTGAAGTTCACGACTTAATCTATTATCTCCTCTTATGTCAATAAGCACAATATGAGAGTTTTCTATTTCTTCTCTAAGTTCATCGAGGGAGATATCAGGATTTTCATAATCATCAAGATAAATTTTCTTTACTGCTACAATATTACCATATTCTTCTCTTATCTGGTTAACAGCTTCTCTGAAAGCTGTCATGTCGTTGATAGTAGTTAAGGCTAAGATTTTTTTCATTTTTCTCTATAAATCCCTTAAAACTTAAATGTAATCTCAGCAAACCATGATCTTCTTGCTGCTTTATGCCATGTATAGAACTTTCTGTCGAAAATGTTATCTACTGAAAAACCGATCTTTGCAAATTTTGTAATTTGATAGCTAATTCTTCCATCAACAACAAAATATGGATCAAGGGAGCCAAAGACATTATTTATTTTGTCAGAATTATCATCATTAAGATATCTTTTAGCAACATATCTACTAATAAGAGTTGCTGAAAATCCTGACTTCTCAATCTCTACTCCAGAGTTAACAGTCCAAAGTGGAATGTAGGTGAGTCTACATCCAACAGTTTTAGGAGATGCCTCATTTTCCTTTATTTCAGAATCAGTATAGGTAATATTTGCAAATAATCTTAACCATTTTTCAAATTTCTGTTCAAATTCAAACTCTATTCCACGGGATTCTGCTTTTCCCACATTGACAAGTTGTTTTCTTTGTGGATCTAAATCCCTATAATAGATTAAATCCTTTAAATAGTTATCAAAATATGTTAAAGAGATTTTAGATCCTTTCCAAAGCTTTTGTTCAAGTCCTAAATCCCAAGAGATGACTTTTTCTGGTTCAAGAGCAGGATTCCCCATCCTTAGTATTCTATCTGGAGGAGTAAACTCTCTATAAAGTTCTAAAATTGTTGGAGGTCTGAAAGCCTTTCCAATAGAAGTTCGCAAAATAGTGTTTTTAAGAGGTTTATATACTAAAGCAAATTTCGGACTGAAAGAGGAAACTGATCTTGTAGGATAAGATTTTGGATAGCCAGCTTGTCCAACTTTATTAATGTAACCATCATAAGTATTCCACCAGTCTTGCCTAAAACCTATGTAAGCTGTAAGATTATCAAGTAACATAATTTCATCTTGAATGAAAAGAGCATAGGTTCTGCCTTTTCCTCTGAATTCTTGTGAAAGAGTTGTTGTTGATTTTTCATCTCTCCAATCTCTTAAAAATTTTTCTTTTGTATCTCCACTTTCCTGTCTAAAAGAACCGCCGAAGGTAAGAATTTGATTAGCAAAGATTGGAAGGCTAAACTGTACGTCTATCATGTAAGCCTTTGCAGGGGTGTTATTTACAGTAGCACATTTGGTTGAATCTGAACCACAACCAAATCTTGTTGCCTCACTTAATGGAGTTACATACCAATCTTTTTCAGTCTCAAAAAAAGAAAAATTTAATTTCATTTTTAGATCTTTCCATAAATTAGATTCAAAACCTAAAGCATATAGGTTTTGAATTCTTCCTTGACCGCCAGATAGAAAAGTACTTTCATTCACCTTTATGGGCGGAAAAGGAGAAACTACGTAACTCCATACGGGATTTCCAAATTGATCTCTTAAATAAGTGTGAGGTTCGTCATTATTAAGCTCATAACGATTTCTCACAAATGAAAAATTTACTTTGGTATCTTTTGTAAATTTATACTGAAGCTTGAAAGTTATCCCATCATCCCACCAACGAGTATCACCCTTATCACCAATAAGATAAGCAGATTGACCTGTTGATGTTTTTGTTTCCTCATATCCACTAATATTAGCTGGAGGTTTAAACCGAGTTACATTTAACGTCATTGGAAAACCATTTGTACTCTGGAAGCCATAACTCAGAAATATGCTTAATTTATCCCACAGTTTGTCTCCATAAGAAATATAGAATCTTCTAAGATCATCCCATGCTTTACTTCTATCCCAACTGGAACCATATCCTGATTTAAGACTAAATTCCCTTTTTTCTGGCATCTTGGTAATAAAATTTATAACTCCACCCATTGCATATCCACCATAAAGAGAAGAAAAAGGCCCTTTTACAACTTCAACTCTTTCAAGATCTTCTGGATAAAATCCTCCAAATCTTGCATGAGCTGTACTAGGATCATTAAGGACAATTCCATCCCTGAGAATAAGAACTCGTGGTTGACCAGGAATTCCTCTTAGAGTTATAGGAGAAAAACGAGATTCCATTAATCCTGCAACTCTTTCAACATATAAACCAGTAATATCATTTAATGCTTGATCAATTGTTTTAGGTGCTTTAAGCTCAATTCTTTCCTTTGTTACAACACTTACACTTGCTGGTGCTAACTCTACCTCTTTCTCCGTTCTTGTTGCAGTTACAACAACCTCCTTAAGCATTTCTTCTTCCATTTTTTTCTCATTCCCTTGATCAGCTCTTGCTCCATTAAGAAAAAATAGAATTAAAAATATTACAAAAGACACCAATCTCCACATAACCACCTCCTTCATAAAATCTTTTTCATAAAATTTTAAATATAATAACATAATATAGAAAAAAAATCAAATATAATTAATACTATATTTTTAAAAAATAATTAAAAGTAATACTTATTTTGGTTTGAATTAATAGAAACTGTAGTCATTACAGAGAGACAGGGCAAAATGGAGGCAATAATTCTTGCTTGAGGAAATAAAACAAGGCTTGATCTTTTAGTAAAATTTAAGGTAATAATCTTTACTCCATAAACTTTATAATCTTTTTTTCACTTTTTTTTCGGAGGAGAGGATAGATAAGTTTTGTAAGAATATGTTCATAGAGTATAATGAGCATGTAAAATTGGGGATAAAGAATAGGAGAAAGTTATTTCAGAGGTAAAAAGGTTTATAGAAATGATAAAGAGAGGCTTTGAATAAGTGATATTAGTATAGGATGTGATGATTAGAAAATTGTTGGTTAAAATATTAGGTGAAGAGTTTAAAGGGGTAATTTTTCATCTTAAATCTATATCCCTTTTGACAGTAGCTTATGCCTTAAGCAGTCTTATGGGTTTTTTAATCACGCTTATACCAGCTAAAAAGCTTGATGTTCACACTTTTGGAATTTTTTCCTTAGCCTATGCTACTACCACTTGGATTGCAGTTATAGGAAATTTTGGAGTTGGTGCAAGCATGATTCGGCTTTATAACAAATACTTTGAAGACAAAGATAAACAGCGTGCTATTCTTCTTTCTTCTTTTATCTTTGAAATATTTATAGCTCTTGTAATAATTTTAATTTCTCCGTTTTTATCCTACTTTGTTTTACAGATTCTAAGTTTAGAAAAAGCAGAAGCTTATTTTCTTTTTTTGGTTGCTTTTATTTCAGGTGCCTTTTTTGTTTTATGGATATATCTTCAAGAGTACATAAGAGCCCGAGAAAGGTTTAGATGGCTTTCTTTTTTAGTAATTGCCTACTCTCTTCTACGTATGATTCTTTTAGTTTTTGTTTACTTTGCATACCCTAAAAATTCTATCGCTTGGCTTATGTCAAGCTATTTTATTCCTTTATTCTTTATACTAGCTCTTTTTAGTCTGAAGGGTTTTTCCTTTCTTTTAACATCCTTTAAAAACTTTCAGGAAAAATTGATTCATCTCAGAGAAATAGTAAATTACAGTAAATGGATAGCATTATCTTCCATAGCTGGAGGTGGTATACTTTATTTTTCGAGGTTTATGCTTGCCAAAGTATCATCTCTTGAAGAGGTAGGCATATTTTCAGCAGGTGTTAACCTTGCTTTAGGTTTAACTGTGCTATATACTGGACTATACTCCTTTTTATATCCAAAAATAACCACCTTTAATAGAGAACAAGTGAATAGGTATTTTAAACTTTTAAAGAGAATTTTCCCTTTATATCTTTTTGCTTCTCTTATTGGTATAATTTTTTTGGGATTGATTCTTTGGTTTTTTTTAGGTGAAAGGTATTTTTCAGCTATTCCAGTATTTTTTATAGTCTCTTTTGCCCTTATTGTTACTATGTTTCTTGGACTTATCTCTATGCTTTTACATACCATGATGATGCCTAAAATAATTGCTTATGTTAATATACTAAGGATGATTTTAGTTAGCATTTTAACCTCTTTTTTGGCTTCCTCTTTTGGAGCTGTAGGTGGAGCTTTGGCTTATGGGCTGGTATTAGTTGTGGGTGAAATGTATATGGTTTATAGAGTTATGGTATACTTGAAAGAAATATAGGAGGTTTTGGTATGGGAAATTTCAAATAGAAAGGCTTTTTTAATTAAGGAAAAAGCTTTTATAAAGGCTTTAGGTATATTTTTGTAGATGTATTTTACGATATTGGTGCTAATCTTGGATTTTATACTCTTTTAGCCCAAGAATTTATTGATCAGTATGATGGAGAAATCCATTCCTTTGAACCTCTTCCAGAAATTTTAAAAATCTTAAAAGACAATGCTAAAACTCATGTTTTCAAAAATACTTATCTCAATAATTTAGCAGTATCTAATAATACTAGGGAAGTGAAGTTTTTTAACAAAACTTCTAACACCTCTTGGTCCATATGAAATTTTAGGAAGGCTTTGATAGATGTCCTTTTGGAAAAAGGCTATGAAGTCTATGTGGTAGCTCCAGAGGTGAGTATGCGAGTAGATTTAAAAACTTTATAGCTTTCAAGAACTTAGACAGAAAAGGGACCAACTCTATAAAAGACCTCAAGCTCCTTTGGGAATATTTGAGCATCTACAAAAATCTAAAGCCAGATGTGGTGCTAAACTTTATACTTTAGTCCTGAGTTTTGCAAAGATCCTCAAAAAGATTCCTTTGTTTTTATTATGGTCTCAAGGCTTTTGTGGGAAAAGGGGTGGGGGAGTTTGTGGAGGCTGGAAGGCTATAAGAGAGATTTATGGAGACAAGGTAGAGCTTTGACTTTTGGGTCCTATAAATAATGGGAAGAGGAAGGTATTGTAAAGTACTTGGGAGTTTATCAAGATATAAGGCTTTATATGTAAGGCTGATTATGTGGTTTTTTCATCTTTGAAGCTATGGAGAGAATGTATAAACTAAACAAAGAAGAAAGGCATAAAATGGGGAAGCAAGGAAGAGAAATAATTCTTATGGAGTAAAAATGTATTTAGATTTGATAGAATAAAGAGAGATATAAATATCGGGGCGAGAGGATTTGAACCTCCGACCCCCTGCTCCCAAGGCAGGTGCGCTTCCAGGCTGCGCTACGCCCCGTTAATTCCTTAAATATTATAATATTTTGTCTAAAATTTACAATCCTTTAATATATTCTATAGCCTTTTTTATTCTCTCTACAGTTTTTTCCTTACCCAAGACCTTTATAATTTCAAATAATCCCGGGCTTACAGTTTTTCCAGTTAAAGCAACTCTTATAGCTTGAGCAATGTTTTTAAATTTCATTCCTGAAGTTTCAGCCAAAGTTCTTAAATAATTTTCTAAAATCTTTTCCTCTAAAGGAAGTTCTTTTAAATCCTGTGCTATTTTTCCTAAAATAGGAGCTATTTCAGGGAGTAAAAATTTTTTAGCCCCATCTATATCATAAATTATATCCTCTGTTAGGTAAAAATTCATCATTTCTGCCATTTCAATTAAGGTCTTTGTTCTTATTTTTACAGTTTCTATAGCTGATAAAATATAATCCTCAGAAAATTTATTTAAATCATAGTTTTTAAGAAAAGGCTTTACATGGTTTAATAAATATTTGGAGCTACTATTTCTCATCCAATAAGCATTAAAGGCTAAAAGTTTATCTTGGTCAAACCTTGCTGGAGATAAATTTATGTTTTTAAGATCAAATTTTTCAATTAGTTCCTCTATAGTAAAATATTCTTGGTCTCCATATCCCCATCCAAGACGGGCAAGATAGTTTATAAGAGCATTAGGTAAAAATCCTGCTTCCTTATATTCTAAAATAGATTTTGCCCCGTGTCTTTTAGAAAGTCTTGTTCCGTCTGGTCCTAATACCATAGGAATATGGACAAATTTAGGTGGATTTATTTCTAAAGCTTTATAAATAAGGATTTGCTTAGGAGTATTAGAAATGTGATCATCCCCTCTTATTATATGGGTTATACTCATAGTAATATCATCAATAACTACAGCAAAATTATAGGTGGGCATTCCATCTGAGCGGATTATAATGAAATCATCAATTTCTTCTGCTGAGAAAACTATTTTTCCTCTTAAGAGGTCCTCAAAAACTATTTCTCCTAATTCAGGAGCTTTAATTCTTAGTGCTCTACCTGGTTTAGGTTCTAATTTTTTTTCCCTACAGATTTTATCATATTTTGGTTTAAGTCCTTTAGCTAACATTTCTTTTTTTTTCTGTTCCAAAACTTCCTTAGGGCATTCACAATAATAGGCTTTTCCTTCTTCAAAAAGTTTTTGGGCATATTGGTGATAAATTTTAATTCTTTCACTTTGAAAATAAGGTCCTTCATCCCAATTAAGACCAAGCCACTTTAAAGAGGCTTTGACAGATTCTACATATTCTGGTTTAGATCTTTCTTTATCAGTATCTTCAAACCGGAGTATAAATTTTCCTTTATTATGTTTAGAAAATAGCCAATTAAAAAGTGCTGTTCTAGCTCCTCCAAGATGTAAATGTCCAGTTGGACTCGGAGGGAATCTAGTAATTACCATATTATAACCCCCCCATAACCTACTACTGAAGAATAATCTTTTATCACATCTCCAGAAGTCATATAATCTATAAGTTTTGCATTAACTGCTCCCAAATTTTTGCAAGCATTTATAACAACAGCAATTGGAATGTATCCACATATACTTAAATTCTCTTCTTCTACTAATTTTAAAAATTTTTCTTCAGAAAGATTTAGTATTTCTTTAATAGCTTTCATATCTTTTTCTTTTGCAATATTATGATGAACATAATGACTAAAGTCACTACTTGCTATTATAATAATATATTTATCAGGTCTTTTTTTAATACTTTCTGCTATTCCTTTTCCTAAAATAATAATTTCTTCTAAACTTAACCAACCTAAACAAATAGGAACTATTTTTATATCAGGGTTAAGATACTGTAAAAAGGGAATTTGTACTTCTATAGAATGTTCATGTAAATGTGCCATTATATCTGGGGAAAGTATAGAAACTGAATGTATTAAATTTTCTACCAATTCTTTATCTATGTGAACTTCTCCTAAAGGTGTAATAAAAGAATCTCCATTAAAGATAGCTATTCTTTTTCCTAAGCCGGTGTGATTTGGTCCTATAATAATAGCTACTTCAGGTGGTAATATGGCTCCATAAGTTTTTCCTGCTACCCATCCAGAATACATATAACCTGCATGAGGAGCAACTAATCCTTTAACTTTAAGTTTTTCTTTTGAGTGAGAAATTAGCTGAGATAAATCCAATTTCAAATCTTCAGCATTATTACTATAAAAATAACCTGCTACTGCTGGTTCTCTTTTCATATTTATTCTCTCCTTAAATTTTTTATATATTCTAAATCTTCAGGAGTATCCACCTCTAGTATATCTTTTGGTACAATTGTTACAGCTATCTTATATCCATATTCTAAAGCTCTTAATTGCTCAAGTTTTTCAGAAAGTTCCAGTTGTCCAGGTGAAAGTTTTACAAATTTGTCTAAAAAACTTTTTTGATATGCATAAATTCCTATATGTTTTAAATAAAGGGGTTCATTTCCAGGTGGTCTAAAATAAGGAATAGGAGACCGTGAAAAATAAAGAGCTTTTCCTTCTTTATCTGTTACTACTTTTACTTTATTAGGATTTTCAAGGTCTTTAATATTGTTAATAGGAGTAGCTAAAGTACTAATTTGTATTTGAGAAGAAAAAAGCAAAGGTTTAATTAAAAGAAAAAAGTATTCTGGAGGGAAAAGGGGTTGATCTCCTTGAAGATTGATAATTAAATCCTCTTCATCTAATCCTAATATATTACATGCCTCAGCCACTCTTTCAGTTCCACAGGTATGGTCTTTGCTTGTCAAGATTACATTACCTCCAAATTCCTTAATCTTTGAAAAAATTCTTTCATCATCTGTAGCTACATATACATCTTTAATTCCTGATTCTAAAGCTCTTTCATATACATGTTGAATGATAGGTTTTCCCCAGAGGATAGCTAAAGGCTTTCCAGGAAATCTAGTAGAAGCATATCTTGCTGGAATTATAATTACTTTTCTCATTATTTTAAATGTAATTCAAAATTCCAAAAATAAAATAAGTACTTGAATTTTACCTCTTTACCATTAAACTTAATTTAAAAATTTTGTACAGGTAAAAATGGCTAAAATTAAAATAATTGAATTAGCAGAAGAATTAAACTTAGATCCAAGAGAACTTCTTAAAGAACTTCAAGAAAAGGGTTTTTCTGTAAAAACAGTAGCTTCCTCTGTAAATGAAGAGGAAGCTCAAAAAATAAGAGAGCTTCTGACCAAAAGAGCTAACTTTATAATTATCAAAAAAGAGGAATTAGAAAAATATGAGGTAGAGAAATTTGAAAAGCCTATAAAAAAGAAATTAATCATTAAAAAGAAAAAACCAGAAGAGGAAATTCCTATACAACCTGAAATAAGTCCTTCTGTTTCAGAAAAGGAATTTTTAGAAGAGAGTGTAAGAATTGAAGAAGAAATAGAAGAAAAAGTATCGGAACCATTAACTGAAGAAATTGAGGTTTTTCCTGAAAAAAGAGTAGTTACTGAGTTTAAGCCAAGAAAGGAAAGAGGCTTTAGATCAAGAATTGAGATTTCAGCTCCTCCAAAGGAGGAAATTACAGAAAGAACTCCAAAACCAGAAAGAGAAGAAATAAAAAAGAAGAAAAGAGAAAAAGAAATTGAATTTAAGGAAAAGAAAAGACTCAAGAAAAAGAAGGAGTTTTATAAGAAGCCTAAAGAGGAAATAGAAGAATTGGAGGAATTATTTTTTGAAGAACCAGCTACTCTTTTTGAAGAACAAGAAATAGAAGAAGTTAAGAAGGAATATAAAGAAAAAGTTAGAGAAAAACCTGAAAAAGTGGAGAGACCTTCTACTTTACCTCCTAAGGAAAGGAAAATAAAGATTTATGAAACTATTCAGGTAGGTGAATTAGCCAAGTTGATGGGATTAAAAGTGAGTGAACTTATAAAAAAGTCTTTAGAAATGGGTATGCCTATTACTATTAATCAGTCAATAGATGCAGATGTAGCAGCTATTCTTGCAGATGAATTTGGTTATCAAGTAGAGAAAGCTCCTATAGAGGAAGAAATTCTATTACAATATATTCCACCTTCTCCTGATGAATTAAAACCAAGACCTCCTGTGGTGACAGTAATGGGACATGTAGATCATGGGAAAACCACCCTTTTAGATGCAATAAGAAAAACAGATGTAGCCAGTAAAGAGGTAGGAGGAATTACTCAGCATATTGGTGCGTATACAGTTAAACTTGAAGATGGAAGACTTATTACTTTTATTGATACACCTGGTCATGAAGCCTTTACTTCTATGAGAGCAAGAGGAGCTCAAGTTACAGATATAGTGGTATTAGTTGTAGCTGCTGATGACGGAGTAATGGCTCAAACTAAAGAAGCAATTGAGCATGCTAAAGCTGCAAAAGTTCCTATAGTAGTAGCTATAAATAAAATTGACAAACCTGAAGCTAATCCTGATAAAGTAAAATCTCAACTTGCAGAATTGGGTTTAGTTCCTGAAGATTGGGGAGGAGAGGTATTAGTTGCTAATATTTCGGCTAAAAAAAGAATAGGAATAAATGAGCTTTTAGAATTAATTTTGCTTCAAGCTGAGATGTTAGAATTAAAAGCTGCTTATGAAAGGACAGCAAGAGGAAGAATTATAGAAAGTAAATTAGATAAAGGAAGAGGACCTGTAGCTACTGTAATAGTTCAGGAGGGGACCCTTAAAGAAGGAGATATATTTGTTGCGGGATTAACTTATGGAAGAGTAAGAGCTATGTTTGATAATTACGGAAATAAGGTAAAAAAGGCAACCCCTTCTATTCCTGTAGAAATAATAGGTTTTGAAGAGGTTCCACAAGCAGGAGATGATTTTATAGTAATAAATGATGAAGAAAAAGCAAGAAAAATTGCAGAATATCGTCAAAGAAAAACTAGAGAGGCTGAATTTGCCAAAGGAGCAAGAATTTCGTTAGAAAAACTATTTGAAAAATTAAAAGAAGGTGAAATAAAAGAATTAAATATCGTTTTAAAAGCTGACACTCAAGGAACTCTTGAAGCCTTACAAACATCTCTTTCAAAACTTTCTACTGAAAAAGTTAAGGTTAATGTGATACGTGCAGGAATTGGAGCTATTTCAGAAAGTGATGTTATGCTTGCTTCAGCATCTAACGCTATAGTAATAGGATTTAATGTAAAACCTACTCAACAAGCAAAAGAAACAGCAAAGAATGAAAGAGTGGAAATTAAATTTTATGATGTAATTTATCAGCTTTTAGATGATGTCAAAAAGGCTATGACAGGTCTTCTTGTACCTAAACTTGAAGAAGCTATTACAGGAATTGCTGAAGTAAGAGCAACTTTTAAAATTTCTAAAATAGGAATAGTAGCAGGATGTTATGTAAAAGAAGGAATTATTAACCGAAATAATAAGATAAGAGTGATAAGAGATGGAATAGTAATTCATACTGGTGCTATTGCCTCTTTAAGAAGATTTAAAGAAGATGTAAAAGAGGTTCCTGCAGGATATGAATGTGGATTAAGAATACAAGATTTTCAAGATATTAAAGAAGGAGATATTATAGAAGCTTTTGAGTTAAGGGAGATAGCTCAAGAACTGTAGAATTATATATGGTAGTAGGAATAGCTAAAGTAGAAATTTTTTTCCCTGAGCCAAATTCTTTAAAATCTAAAAGACAGATACTAAATGCGATTATACAAAAAATAGAATCTCAATTTAAAAAAGTATCTTTAGCAGAAGTTGATGGTCAAGATTTTTGGCAAAAAACTACAATTGGGATAAGTATAGTAGGAAAAAATAAAAAAATAGTAGATAAAAAAATTACTTCCATTTTGAATTTTCTTCAAAATGATGCAAGATTAGAGATTATAAAAGCTGAGATTGAATTTATTTCATACTAAATTTTTATGTCCCATAGACCTCAAAAAGTAGCTAGCTTAATCCAAAAAGTTATTTCAGAAATAATTATGCATGAATTAAATGATCCCATTTTTAAAGAATTTATAACTATTACAGAAGTTCAAATTGGTTATGATCTTAAAAAAGCTACCGTTTACTTTAGAGTATATAATAAAGAAACTGAAAAAATTGAAAAAGCTTTAAAAAGAGCAAAAGGATATATAAAAAAACTTTTGGCAGAAAAAATAACTCTAAAATTTATTCCTGAGATTGAATTTAAAAAGGATGATAGACTTGAAAAGGAAGAACAATTAGAAAAACTATTTAAAAAAATTCAAAAACAAAAAAATGAAAAAAGCCTTTAAAAAAGTTTTAAATATCTTTTATTCTTCGGAAGAATTTATTTTAGTCACCCATTTGAATCCTGATATAGATGGAATTTCCAGTATGTTATCAATTCATTTGTTTTTAAAAGCCCTTAATAAAATTTCTTATCCCTTAATAGAAGAAATACCAGATAATGTAGGTTTCTTACCCTTTTCTAATGTACTTATTCTGATAGAAAATTTTAATAAACAATTAAAGGATCCTTGGGTAATCGTAGTAGATACCCATTCACCTGGAAGAATTAATGAAAAAATTTATCAAAGAATTTCAAATTATAAAAAATTTCTTATCATAGATCATCACCAAAAAGAAGATAAAAGTCTTTTTTCTTCAGAACAAATATCCTTAATAGACCCTTCTTCTCCTTCTACTACTTTTTTAATTTATAAAATTTTTAAAAAAAGTAATTTTAAAATTTCTTTTGAAATAGCTTATAATCTTTTAGCAGGTCTTTATTATGACACAGGTTGCTTTAAATATGAAAATGTTAATAAATATGTTTTTAAAGTAGCAAGTGAGCTTTGTAATTTAGGTGTAAATCCTTATCAAATTGCTTCTTCTCTTTTTGAGAATATTTCTTTAGAAGAGATAGAAGGTCTTAAAATAATATTAGAAAGACTTGAATTTTTAAATAACGAAAGTATTGTAATTTCTTATTTAACTTATGATGATTTTTATAGAATAAACTATAAAAATTTAGGAGATTTTGCTAATTTTTTAAGAAGTATTAAAGATGTTAAAATTGCTGCATTTATAAAAGAAACAGAAAAAAATGTAGTGAGTGTAAGTCTTAGAAGTAAAGCTCCTATTGAAGTAATAGAGTTTGCAAGAATTTTTGGTGGTGGAGGACATAAATATGCAAGTGGATTCAAATTAAAAGTTAAAAATTTTTATGAATTTTTAGATTCCTTTAAAAAATTAATTCAGGAATATTATGGAAAATAAAAATTTATTAAACAGTATACTAGTTATTGATAAACCCAAGGGATTGAGTTCAACAGAAACTGTAGAAAAAGTGAAGAAAATATTAAATATTAAAAAGGCAGGGCATGGAGGTACTTTAGATCCTATTGCTACAGGAGTTTTGCCAATTTTTTTAAATAATGCTACTAAAATTGCTCAAATATTTTTAGAAGGAGATAAGGTATATGAAGGAGAATTTGAGCTTGGTTTTGTAACAGATTCTTATGATATAACTGGAGAGATAATAGCCAAAAAAGAAATTCATTTTTTAACAAAAGAACAAATTCAAGAAGTAAGCAATAATTTTATAGGAGAAATTGAACAAGTTCCTCCTCCTTTTTCTGCAGCTAAATATAAAGGTAGGCCCCTTTATAAGTACGCCAGAGACGGAATTTTTATACCTAAGGAACCTAAAAAAGTAATAATAAAAGAATTTAAAATTTTAGAAAAAAATGGAACAAAAGTGAAGTTTTATCTTCATTGTTCAAAAGGAACTTATGTAAGATCTTTAATTAATTCTTTAGGAGAAAAACTAGGTTGTGGGGCTGTACTTACAGAATTAAAGAGACTAAAAAAAAGTATCTTTACCTTAGATGATGCTATAAACTTAGAAACTTTAATAGATATTGTTAAGAAAGACATAAAAAAAATTATTACCTTTTTAATTCCTGTTGAAAAAGCTTTAGAATTTTTACCTAAAATTATTGTGAGTGAGGATTTTTCCCAAAAAATAAAAGAAGGAAGGCAAATATATACCTCTTCTTTTCTTTCTTTTATAAAATTTCAAAAGTTAAGCCTTTCTCCTTTAGAAAAATGGATAAAAATTATTAATACTAAAGGTAAATTAGTAGCTATTATAGAAAATCCTATTTTAAATCCTTCAACTCCTTATGTAAAGTATTTTCGAGTATTTAAAGAGAATTAATTATGCGAAAATTTAAATCTTATTTTTTTCTATTCTTAAGATTTTTTATCACTTTATCTATCCTTTATATTCTTTTTAAAAAAAGTAACCTTGAAAAATTAAAAGAAGTTTTTAGAAGTATATCATTAGGTTATTATCTTTTAGCTTTAATTTGTTTTAATTTTTTTCAATTATTAATAGGTTTGAGGTGGAAAAGTATATGTGAAGCTTGGGGATTCAAAAATAAATATATTTTTTATTTGAAAAGTTATTTAATGGGATTTTCTTTAAATACAGTTTTTCCAGGTATTGTAGGAGGAGACCTTTTAAGAACCTTTTTTCTTACTAAAGCAGGATTAAATTGGAAAAAAGCAAGTCTAAGTGTATTGTTTGATAGGTTTTTTGGTTTTTTAGGTAGTCTTTTAATCTTGGTATGTGCTCTACCTTTTTATGGTAAATTTTTACCTTATAAATTTTATTCAACAATTTTATATATAATTTATGGGTTTATTTTTATAGGATTTTTGAGCCAGTTTATACTTTCTAAATACTTTTCCTTAGATTATTTAAAACCTTTGCTTTTTCCTTATAATATAAAACCTGGTTTTTTAGGATTTTTTGTACAATTTTTTTTTGTTTTACAGTTTATTTTTTTAGGTAAAGCCTTACATCTTGACTTAAAATATTTTTATTTCTTTGTTATTATTCCGGTAGTAAGTTTTCTTTCTGCACTTCCTGTAAGTATTTCAGGACTTGGTGTAAGAGAAGGTACGCTTAGTTATTTTCTTTCTTTGTTAAATTATTCTTTAGAATATGGAATATCTTTAGGGCTTTTAGGTTATTCTTTAATTTTGATTTCTTCTCTACCAGGACTTTATTTTTATTTAAGAGAAAAAAAACTATGGAAGCAGGATTCTTAATAAAAAGTTTTATAACACTTTTTACTATAATCGATCCAATAGGAGGTACTCCCTTTTTTCTAAGTATCACTACAACTTATTCAGAAAGAGAAAAGAAAAAAATAGCTTTTAAGGCAGCTTTTTCTGCTTTAATAACTTTATTAGTGTTTTTATGGATAGGTAAATTTCTCTTATATTTTTTTCAGATCTCAGTTTCATCTTTTAAAATTGCTGGAGGTTTACTTTTGTTTTTGATTTCCATAGAAATGCTTTTAGGTAAAACTACTCAAGTAAAAACTACAGAGAAAGAAACACTTAAAATAAAAGAACAAGAAGATATATCTGTTGTACCTCTTGGAATACCTTATTTAGCTGGACCTGGAGCTATTACTACTATTACTATTTTAGGAGAAAATTCTGGTTTTTATGATAAAATTGGACTTAGTTTGGTGATTTTTTTGGTTACTTTACTAACTTTTTTAATTTTTATTCAAGCTTTGAAGATTTTTAAATTTTTGGGAGAGCTTGGTATTAAAGCTGTAGTGAGAATTTTAGGGCTTATTCTTGCAAGTATAGCTATAGAATATATTACTACTGGACTTAAAGAGATTTTTTGAATATAATTAACTTTTTATGGATATATTTAGAACAAAACCATTAGCTTTAGCTGAAAAAACTCCTTCTCAATTAAAAAGGGCACTTAATCTTTGGGATATTGTATTTATTGGAATAGGAGCAGTAGTAGGGGTAGGAATTTTTGTAATTACAGGGCAAGCTGCTGCTTCTTATGCAGGTCCAGCTATCATCCTCTCTTTTATATTAGCCGGCATAGGAATTGGAATTACAGCATTGGTTTATGCTGAACTTTGTTCTGCTTTTCCCCTTGCTGGAGGGGCATATAACTACACTTATTTTGCATTGGGTGAATTTTTTGCTTGGTTAGTAGGATGGAACCTTCTTCTTGAATATGGAGTAGCTACTGCAGCAGTAGCTACTGGTTGGGCGGGATACCTTAGAGCTTTTTTAGAAAATAATTTCAATTTTTATTTACCAAAAGCTTTTTCAGGTCCCTTTAATCCTCAACAAGGAACTTTTATGGATCTTTTCGCATTTTTAGGGGTGATAATGATTTTTTTACTTGTAACTATTGGTATAAGAAAAAGTGCCTTAGTAAATAACTTTATAGTCACTCTTAAACTTATTACACTTTTAATATTTGTTATATTTGGATTAAGATACTTAAATTGGAAAAATTTCACAAATTTTATGCCTTACGGATGGAAAGGTGTTTTAAGTGGAGCTTCACTTATTGTATTTGCTTATTTAGGATTCGATGCCCTAGCTACGCTTGCAGAAGAAACTAAAGAAGTTAAAAAAACCTTACCTAAAGGACTTACTATTTCTTTAACTATTATTACCTTTCTTTATATAATCGTTTCTTTTACTTTGGTAGGGATGCTTCCTTATTGGGAATATGAAGGAAAACCTGATGCATTAGCTTATGCTATGTATAAGGTTAATGAAAAATTAATAGGCAATTTTATTTCATTAGGAGCTGTAATTACTATTACTTCAGTACTGCTTGGTATGGCAATAGGATTTACAAGAGTTCTTTATGCTCTTGCAAGAGATGGTTTAATGTTTAAATCCTTTGCAGAAATTCATAAAAAATACTTTACACCCTATAAAGCTTCCCTTTTTGGAGCAGTCTTTTTGTCTTTCTTTGCAGGTTTTATACCATTGAGAATATTAGCAGAATTAGTTAATATAGGAACTTTATTTGCTTATATTATAATAGGAATAGCAGTAATACTTCTAAAGGTTAAAAAAACTCAAGAATATAGACCTCTTTTTAAAGTACCTTTCCCAACTATTTTTTTACCTCTAAATTTAATTTTTTTGCTTTTTATAATGTTAGGTCTTCCTATCGAAACTTGGATTAGATTTATTATATGGAGTATTTTGGGAATCTTAATATATTTCCTTTACGGATATAAACATAGCATTGCCCAAAAAGAAAAACCTTAATTCATCTCTTGACAAAAAGAGAATATTTAATAAATTAAGTAAGTACTTACATATGAAATTTAAAAATTTGAAACAGATCTATTTATTTTTATTATTATTTTTTATTTATCCTTTTAAAATATGGGGGATCCAGGCTCTTTCTTTAGAGGATGTAATTTTAATTGGAATAAAAAATAATCCCCAAATTAATATTGTATATAAAATAAAGGAGCAATATTTTTATCAAAAAAATTTAGTAAGAGCTGAATTTTTCCCTTATATTTACTTGCAGTATACTTATGAAAGAATAGATTTGGGGAGAAATGAACCAGCTTTAAATTTTCACTCCTTTGGACCATATTTTAATTGGAATATTTTTTCTGGGTTTTCTACTTGGCATAATTATAAATCTGCTCTTTTGCTTATAGCTTCTCAGGATGAAAATATTAAATCAACTATTTTAGATATAGCTCTTAATATAATTCAAGCCTATGTAGAGTATTTTAAACAAAAATCCCTTTATGAAGCTGCTCTTGCTGATTTGGAAGATGCAAAGGTCTTATTAAAACTTGCTAAAAAAAGATATGAGGTAGGGCTTTCTCCTTATGCTGATGTGTTAGATGCTGAAGCAAGGGTTAAGGAAGCAGAATTTAATGTAACTAATTATAAATATACTTCTGAAGTTGCTAAAGTAAATGTATTAACTTTAATAAATTATGATATTTCTAGATCTGAAGAATTTGAATTTTTGCCAGTAGAAGAATATAAAATAGAAATAAAGACTCTTGATGAATATATCAAACTAGGGCTAATCAAAAGACCAGAAATAAAGGCAAAGGAAAAGGAAATTCTTGCTCAAGAAGAAAGAATAAAAAGTGTAAAAGGTGAATTTTATCCTTATATAGATCTTTTTGGTTGTTATTATAAAGTGGATAGTAAATTTTTTCCTGATAAAGATGAAGAATTCATAGCTGGGGTTAGAATAACTTTTCCTATCTTTTTAGGATTTTCAAGGTTTGCTAAACTTGGAATGGAAAAGGTTATTTTAGATCAAAAGAAATTTGAAAAAATTAATACAGAACTTAATATTAAACAAGAGATATTTAATAGTTATAAAGCTTGGCAAACAGCAAAAGAAAATTATGAAACAGCTTTAGCTTGGTTAAGAAGTATGGAGGAAGATTATAGAATAATACAAAAAAAATATGAAAGTGGGCTTGCAAGTATAGTGGATGTTACTACCCTTTTGGCAAGGCTATCTCAAGCCAGAGCAAAAGTTGCAGTTTCAAGGTATAGCTGGATTTATTCTCAGTATCGGCTTCAGAAGTCATTAGGTATGATTCCTGAAATAGAGAAATGAAAAAGATTTTTCTTTTTTTTCTTCTTTTTCTTTTTATAGGAATAAGTTGTAAAACAAAGAAAAATAATCCCTATCCTTCTAAAACAACCAAAGTAGAAAGAAGTGATGTATTTTTAGAGGTTTCTGCTACAGGTGCAGTTAAACCTCAAGTGGGAGCTCAAGTTAAAGTAGGAGCAAGAATTTCAGGAAAAGTGGAAAGATTATTTGTTACTCAAGGAGATAAAGTAATACCAGGTCAACTAATAGCTATCATTGAACATCAAGATCTGCAAAAAGAAGTAGATAAAGCTTATGCCAATTATAAAGATGCTTTAGCTAATTTGGAAAATATTAAGAAAGTTTATCCTGCTAAAATTTCTGCTCAAAGAAAAAAGATAGAAGCTATTAAGATAGAATTAGAACAAATAGAAAGAGAATTAAAAAGATATGAAAGCTTATATAAAGATGGTTTAATTTCTCTTACAGATTTAGAAAGGATAGAAAGAGATTATAAAGTTAAGAGAGCAGAGCTTGAATCTGAAACTTCAACCCTTCTTGCATTGGAATCTGAATATAAAAAAGAGCTTGAAAGAGCAGAAGCTCAAGTACTTGCCAATAAAAATGCCTGGGAAGAAGCTAAAGTAAAATTGAGTTATGCTTTTGTCTATGCTCCTATTTATGGAGTAGTTTCAGAAGTAACCACACAACAAGGAGAAACAGTAGTTGCAGGACTTAGCGCTCCTACATTCATTACAATAATTGACCTTTCTAAATTACAAATAGAGTGTTATGTAGATGAAACAGATATAGGAAAGATAGCCATAGGGCAACAAGCTTTTTTTACTGTTGATTCCTATCCTAATAAAATATTTAGAGCAAAGGTTAAAACTATCTATCCTGGTGCAATAATTAAAAATAACGTAGTTTTTTATGATGTAGTTTTGGAAATTTTAGATCCTTATGAGGGTGTTCTTCGTCCAGAAATGACAGCTCAAGTGACTATTATAGCAGGAAAAAAAGAAAATGTTTTAACAGTACCTTCATCAGCTGTTAAAATCGATTCTCAAGGAAATTACTATGTGATGGTTAAAAAAGAAAAAGAATGGGAAAAAAGAATTGTAAAAGTAGGTTGGGAATCAAGAGGAAAAACAGAGATAATTTCTGGGCTTAAAGAAGGTGAGGAAGTAGGTTTGTGGTAAAAGATTTGGTAATTCTCAAAAATATTACCAAAGCCTATCAAACAGGAAAGGTAATTTATCCAGTTTTAAACGGGATAGATTTAGAGGTAAAAGAGGGTGATTTTTTAGCTATTATGGGAGCCTCAGGAAGTGGAAAATCAACCCTTTTAAATATTATAGGTCTTTTAGATAAGCCTGATTCAGGAGAATATTTTTTTGATGGACAAGAAGTAAGTAAATTAAATAAAAAAGAATCAGCTTATATAAGAAATAGAAAAATTGGATTTGTTTTTCAGGCTTTCCATTTAGTTCCATGGGCTACAGCATTAGAAAATGTTTTATTACCTCTTCTTTATAAAGATGAAGAAATTACCAATGAGGATAAGGAAAAAGCTTTAGAACTACTTAAACGTTTAGGACTTGAAAAAAGGATAAATGCTAAACCTTCAGAACTTTCAGGTGGAGAACAACAGAGAGTAGCCATTGCAAGAGCTCTTATAAATAATCCAAGATTACTTTTAGCTGATGAGCCAACTGGGAATCTTGATAGTCAAACTACCCAAGAAGTGATGAGTATATTTAAAGAGCTTAATGAAAAAGGATTGACAGTTATTATAGTAACTCATGATCCAGAGGTAGCTAAATTTGCTAAAAGGATTAAATTAATTAAAGATGGAGTTTTTATAAAACAATGATTTTCTCTTTTTATACTCTAAAAGAAATAGCTAAAGAGTTATTTTCTAACAAAGTTAATTTATTTTTTATGCTTTTAGCATTGATTATAAGCCTTACTGCGCTTAATACAATTTATTCTTTGGGAGCTTCTGCAAAAAAACAAATATTAGATGCTTTAGCTAATGTGCAATTTGGTAAAGATGCCATGCTTATTATAGCTGGAGGAGGAAGAATTATAGGACTTACTACTACTAGAAGAGATACCTTAAAATTAGAGGATGTAGAGGAGTTAGAAAGGCTTGATTTTGTTAAACTTGCTTCTCCTATGAGTAGAGAAACTTTAGAAGTTTCTTATAAAGATGTTGCAGAAAAAATGAGAGTAGAAGGTGTTTTTCCCAATTTTACCCTTGCTAATAACTGGTATCCTATTTTAGGAAGATTTGTCAATGAAAAAGATTTGAGAATTTTTGCTAAAGTATGTGTAATAGGAGCTGATATACCCCAAAAATTTAATGTTCCTGCATCTGAGCTTATTGGTAAAAAAATAAAAATTAATAAGGAGTTCTTTGAAATAGTAGGAGTTTTGGAACCAAAAGCCTCTTTTGGGCATTATAGAAGAGATGAAAGAATTCTTTTACCTTTTACTACAGCTCAAAGAAGGGTTTTTAACAAGGACTATATTGATGGGGTTAAGCTTCTTTTTAAAGAAGGAACAGATATAAAATTTGCTGAAAACAAAATAAGAGAAATTTTAAGAAAAAGACATAAGCTTTCAGGACCAGATCCTGATGACTTTAGATTAATTACTCCAGAATTGGCTATTTCTATATTTACTAAAACAGTAAAAACCATTAATTTTTTCCTCTTAGTTATAGGAGTTATAAGTTTAATCATAAGTGGGGTGATAATTATGAATCTAATGTATGCAAATATTGAAGAAAAAGCTCCTATAATAGCTTTAAGAATTGCTTTAGGAGCTACACCGCAAAATATACTAACTCACTACCTTATTATGTCTTTAATTATTGCTTTAATAAGCGGGATAATAGGATGGATTTTAAGTATGATTCTTATGCAAATAATTTCCCTTTTTACTCCTTTAAAACCACTTTTTTCTTGGGTGACTTTTTTAATAAGTTTTGGATTTGCAGCTGCTACTTCTATTATTTTTAGTTTACTTCCGGCTATAAGAGCAACTAAAATAGAGCCATCTTTATTGTTAAAAAGCTTATAAAATTGTTATGCTGATTAAATATAAATTACTTTGGGGTGGGCTTTTTTATAAAAAGTTGAGACTTCTCCTTTCTGTAATAGGAATAATTATCGGGGTTTCCTCACTACTTCTTATGAATGCCTTTGGAGAAGCTGCAAAAATAAAAACTTTAAAGGAGATAGAAACTTTTGGTCCCGAAATAATAATGGTTGTAGCAGGTAGTGTAAGAGTTCATGGAGGAAGAGCTATTCAAACTGAAATTACCACTACTTTAAAACCTAGTGATGCTGAAGCTTTAAGAAAAATTAAAGACATTAAATACCTTTCTCCTGTTTTTAATGGAGATGGAGTGGTAAGATATCTTGGGAATACTCTTACTACTATAATAAATGGAGTAAATGAAGAATACCTGCTACTTAGAAAATTTCCTTTACTTGAAGGAAGAAACTTTTTAATAGATGAGATTTTAGGTTATAAAAAGGTTACCATTTTAGGATATAAGGTTAAAAGGGAACTTTTTGGAGAAAAAAATGCTATAGGGGAAGTCATTCGGATTAATAAATTACCTTTTAGAGTGATTGGAGTAATTGGACCAGTGGGAATTGATGCAAGTAATGTGGACCAGGATGATCAAGTTCTTATTCCATGGACTGTAGCTATTTCAGCTCTTTATAATGTAGACTATATTAGAAGTATATATTTAAGTGTAGAAGATATTTCTCAAATTTCTGCAATTAAAGAAAGAATAAATGAAATTTTAGTAAAAAGACACCAGGTTAGTGAAAAAAATAAAGACTTTGATATTGTAAAAGCTGAAGATATTTTAGAGGTAAAAACTCAAACTACTGATCTTTTTTCAAATTTGATAAAAAGTATTTCTATTTTAGCTCTTTTAACAGGCTCAATCGGAGTTACTGCAATTATGACTTTATCTGTAAATGAAAGAAAAAAAGAAATAGGTATAAGAAAATCACTTGGGGCTAAAGATAAAGAACTTCTTTTTCAATTTTTAATAGAAAGTGTGATTATTACTATTACAGGGGGCCTTATTGGAATTTTTATAGGTTTATTTAGCTCTTTTATACTTCTTCCTCTTTTTAAATACCCTTTGGTTTTTCCTTGGTTTCCCATATTAACTTCTGCCTTTTTAACTATAATTTTTGGAATTTTAGCAGGAATATATCCTGCTTACAAAGCTACAAAAATAGATCCTATAGTTCTTTTGAGATAAAAAAATTCAATTTAAAGGAGGTAAATAATTATGGCTAGAAAAAAAGAGAAATGGATTCGGCATAGAAGTGAATTTGAGACTACAGAAGATCCCTATGCTATGAAAACTGCTCTTTCAGGAGAAGCAGTTTGTACTAATTGTAAAGCTATTTTTAAAGATAAAAGATGGTTAATAGATGAAAAATTATATGAAGAGTTAAAAGATTTAGATACAGTGCCACATATCATTTGTCCAGGTTGTAGAAAATCTATGGAAAAATATGCTATGGGATATCTTTATATTTCAGGAAATTTTTGGGAAATCCATAAAGATGAATTGATTAAACTTATAAACAATGAATGTGAAAAAGCAAAAGGACTGAATCCCCTTCATCAAATAATAGATATGTATGAAGAAGATAATATAACAGTAATTGAAACTACAACAGATCAACTGGCTCAAAGATTGGGAAGAGCACTTTACAAAGCTTATAAAGGAGAACTTAAATTTAAGTGGTCAAAAGGAAATAAATTAGTTAGGGTTTATTGGTCAAGATAGATGTCAAAAGTTCCAGCTTTAGCTATAGATTTTAAAAGTTTTACTTCTTCCATATTAAAAACAGGTCTATTTTTAGTAAAAAATGTCTACCCAGAAAAGAAAATAATTCTTTTTCATGTAATTGAATATTTTTTGACTCCGCCTCATTACATTCTTCCTTATTTTATAGAAGAGAAAAAAAAGTTAGAAGCTCACCTTCTAGAATTTTCTCAAGAATTTCAAAGAGAAAATATTTTAGTAGAAATACATGTTTTATTGGGTAATTTTTGGAAAGTTTTATCAGATTTTTTAGAAACAATAAAACCTCATATGATAGTTTCAGGCTACCAAACACATAGAATAAAAATACCTACTGCAGAAAAAATGATAGAAAGATTAAAATCTAATTTTCTGATAATTAAAGAAAAACCTTTGGAAAAGATTGAAAATATACTTTGTTGTATTGATTTTTCTGAAGTTTCTTTAGAATGTTTAAAAATAGCTACCTTTTTAGCTCAAAATACAAACTCAAAAATAAAGATATTAAATGTGATTTCTAGAATTCAAATTATGGATAAGATTCTAGAAAAAGAAGTTTTAGAAGAAGAAAGATTGCAAAGAGAAAAGGAATGGCAAAATCTTTTAAATAGTTTAGATGAAAAGCAATTGGTTAAAAATTTGGAGTTTTTTATAAAATACGGTGAAAAAAATAAAGAAATTATGGAAATTATAGAAACTGACTATCCAGATATAGTAATAATAGGAAAAAGAGGTAAGATAGTAAAAGCAGGTTTAGGGTCTTTAACCAGAGAACTTTTAAGAACACTTGAAATACCTCTTCTTGTGGTTGAAAAATTTTAGGTCTAATGGAAATATTATTTTTAATTTTGGCTTTAATAATAATTCTTATTTGTGCTGAACTTTTTACTAATGGAATAGAAACCTTTGGGAAAAAACTCTCTCTATCTCAAGCAGTAACAGGAAGTATTTTAGCAGCAGTTGGGACTGCTCTTCCAGAAACCATTATTCCTTTAACCGCTATTTTATTTTATAAAGGAGAGGCTGGTTCTCATATAGGAATTGGAGCTATTTTAGGAGCTCCTTTTATGTTAACCACTGCTGGGCTTTTTTTAGTAGGTATAGGTGTATTTTTGTCATATTTATTAAAAAAAAGAGAAAAATTAGAAATATATTTGGAAGCTCATACCTTTATAAGAGATTTTTCCTTTTTTCTTATAAGTTATTCTTTAGCTATTTTTTTTCCTTTAGTTTTTCCTAACACAAGGCCTTTGCATTACTTTGTTGCTTTCATACTTTTAATAAATTATCTAATGTATCTTTTTTTAACCTTTAGAGCTGAGAGTTTAAAAATTGAATCTAGTAAAGAATTATATTTGGCTGAATGGTTAAAGGTTTTTAATCTTATACTAAAAAGGCAAATCTTCTTACTTTTTCTTTCTCTTTTACAAATTTTTTTAGCTTTATGTTTTATGATTAAAGGAGCTCATCTTTTTGTAGAAAATTTGGAAATTTTGTCCCAAAAATGGGGAATGGATCCCCTTTTATTCTCTTTAATTTTGGCACCTCTTGCTACTGAATTACCAGAAAAGTTTAATAGCTTTTTATGGGTTTTAAGAAAAAAAGACATTTTAGCTATTGGAAATATGACAGGAGCTATGGTATTTCAATCCACTTTTCCCGTTAGTATAGGTCTTCTTTTTACTAAATGGGAAATAAAAGGATTAGCTTTGATTTCAGCTTTTATAGCTCTTTCTTTAGGAATTTTCTATCTTTTATTTTTAAAAACCTTTAAAAAAATTTCCCCTTATCTTTTAATAATATCTGGATTTTGCTATTTCATTTATATATATTTGGTAATAAAAACTATTTCTCCTTAAATATGAAAAATTCTTATTTAGATTGGCTAAATAGATCTCAACTTCATGGAATAAAGCCAGGATTAAAAAGAATAAAAAATATACTTAAATTATTAAATAATCCACATCATGGAATAAAAACTATACACATTGCAGGAACAAATGGAAAAGGTTCTACTTCTGTTATTTTAAAAGAAATATTAATAAATCATGGATTTAAAGTGGGACTTTATACCTCTCCTCATTTATTTAAAATAAATGAGAGATTTCAAATAAATAATTCTATTATAGAAGATGATGAAATTGAAGAATACTTAAAGGTTATTAAAAATAAAATCGAAGATCTTCCTGCTACCTATTTTGAAATAACTACTGCTCTTGCTTTTCTTTATTTTTTTGAAAAAAAAGTAGACATAGCTATTATTGAGTGTGGAATGGGAGGAAGACTTGATGCTACCAATGTGGTAAAACCTGAAGTCTCAGTTATAACAAGTATCGGGTGGGATCATACTAAATATTTAGGAAAAGATCTTTCAAAAATAGCTTATGAAAAAGCAGGAATTATTAAAAAAGGCACTCCTTTTATAGTTGGAATGATAAAAAAAAATTTAATACCTATTTTCCAAAAAAAGGCTAATAGAATGAAATCTCCTATATTTTTAGCTAATAAAGATTTTTACATAAAATTTAAAGATAACAAATGGAATTATAAGGGAAAATATGAATTTTTAAATTTGGAACTAAATTTTAAAGGATATTATCAAGGAAATAATCTTGCTTGTGCTTTAAAAGCTTTAGAAATATTAGAAGATAAGAAATTTTTGGCTATATCTGAAAAAGAAATAAGAAAAGCATTAAAAGAGGTATTTTTTATCGGACGTTATAATATTTTTAAGATTAAAAATAAAACCCTTTTAATAGATGTAGCACATAATCTCGATGGTTTTATAGCACTTAAAAAATCTCTTATTAAAGATAATTTCAAAGATTTTTTATTAATTTTAGGAATAACTAACGATGATGGAGAAAAGCCCTTTTATAAAATGCTTAAAATACTTATTACTTTGTCCAAAAAAGTTTATTTGTGTGAATTTGATTCTCCAAAAAAAATTGTAACTTTAGACCAATGGAGAAAAAAAATTGTTCGGATTAAAAAAGATTTCGTTAAAATTGAATTTATAGAAAATTGTGAAAAAGCTGTTAAAATGGGTTTAGAAGATAAATATGAAAATATATTAATTACAGGATCTATTTATTTTGTAAGTGAGTTTTTAAAGGTTTTAAAAAAGTCATATAATTTTATTTGTTAAAAGAATTATTAAAGTTTAAAGAGCCTCGGATTTTTCTAAGTAATTTTTTAAAATTTCATAAATAAAACTGATAATTTCTTCATAGGTTTTTTTATTTTCAACTATTTTTTCTAAATCCTTTTCCATTTTTGCAGTAAATTTATAATCCAAAAACTTAGGAAATTTATTTATTAAAAAATTACAGATTTTTATTCCTAATAAAGTAGGTTTTAAATAAAAATTTTCTTTTTCTATATATTTTCTTTTATAAAGAATATTAAGAAGGTTTGCATAAGTTGAGGGTCTACCTATTCCCATAGATTCAAGCTTTTTAATAAGAGTAGCTGGTGTATAACGAGAAGGTGGTTTTGAAACATGAATTTTTATATTACAATCTAAAACTTTAAAAATTTTTTTTATTTTAAGATCTAAAAAATTTTCTTTTTCTTTTTTAGGGAAAATCTTCAAAAATCCTTCAAAAATTAATTTTTTTGAAATAAAAACCAAATTAAAATCTTTTTCTAGATTTTCATTATTAAAAATATAGGTCCTCACTGAATATTTTGCTGGGCTCATCTGACTTGCTATAAAATAAATTCTAATTAGTTGATAAAGTGCTCTTTCTTTAGAAGATAAAGGGATATCTTCTTTAAATACATCAGTTGGTCTAATACATTCGTGAGCATCCTCTATAAATCTGGTTTGAATTATTTTTCTTTCCTTTCCAATAAATTCTTCCCCAAAATAATTTTTAATGAATTCTCTAACCATATCTTTAGCATATTCACTTACTCTTATAGAATCGGTTCTCATATAGGTAATATATCCATTTTCATAAAGAGTTTGTGCATATTTCATAGTTTTTTCTGGATCCAATCCAAGAAATTTTTGTGAAGCTTCAATTAAAGTGGTAGTTTTAAGAGGATAAGGAGGTATTTTGGTTTCTATTTTTTCCCTTATATCTTTAAGAATAAAAGTAGGTTTATATAAAATTTTTTTGCACCAAGTCATTATTTCTTCTTTTTTATTTGTGGTAAAAATTTTGTTTTTAAAATAAAGTTCAGTCCAAATTCTAAACTCTTTATTTTCAATTAATACTTCTAAAGAATAATTAGTTTTGGGAGAAAAACTTTCTATTTCTTTTTCCCTTTCTACTATAAGTTTTAAGGCTACACTTTGTACTCTTCCTGAAGAAAGTCCATATTGTTTAAAGGTTTTACAAAGATAAGGAGAAATGAGATAGCCTATTATTCTATCAATAACTCTTCTTGTAAGCCAAGATTGATAAAGGTTTAAATTAATTTTACGAAAGGATCTAATGGCAATTTTTATTCCATTTGGAGTAATCTCTGTTAGGTCAATTCTTTTAAACTTAATATGGGGATTAATTTTTGAAAAATATTCATAAAGATGATAGGCTATAGCTTCTCCTTCTCTGTCAGGATCTGTAGCTAAATAAACCTCCTTAGCATTTAAAATGTATTTTTTTAATTGAGAAAGTAATTTTCTTTTTTTGGGAAGATAATAAAAACTTGGTGAAAAGGTATCTAAATTAATACCTAGTCTTTCTTTAGGTAAATCCTTTATGTGCCCTAAGGTAGCTTTAAAAATAAACTGATTTTTTAAAATTTTCTTTAATGTTTTTATTTTAGTTGGGGATTCTACTATAAAAAGTCTCACAAAATCAATTATAAGCTAATTTTTAAGTAAACAAAAGTTGCCTTGTTTTAATTTTATGATATTTTATAGAAACCTTTTTATCAATTTTTTAGGAGGTAGATTAATGGAAGAACAAAGAGAACTTCCCAAATTAGAAAAGAAACTTGAGAAAATGACTATTAAAGAACTTAGAGAAATTGCCTTACAAATTCCCGAAATTACAGGTGTTCATGGAATGAATAAAGAAGAACTTATATCTATTTTAAAAAAAATTTATGGAATAAAAGAAGAACCTAAGAAAATAGGAAAATCTATAAGAGAAATTAAAGCTAAAATTAAAAAATTTAAAATTCTTGCAGAGGAAGCTAAAAAAAATAAAGATTGGGCAAAATATGAAAGATATAGAAAACTTGCTAGCAAATTTAAAAAACGTACTAGAAAACTTTCTAAAATTATTTATGTATAAATGAACTACTGTGTTGTTCAAACCTTTATTAAAGAGGTTCCTCTTTTTAAAAGGGGAAAAGTAAGAGATATTTATGATCTTGGAGACAGACTTCTTATTATAGCTACTGATAGAATTTCAGCCTTTGATATAGTTTTACCTACACCTATTCCGGAAAAAGGCAAAGTTTTAACTTTAATGACGTTATTCTGGCTAAATTTTTTAAAAGATATAGTAAAAAGCCATTTAATCACTGCTAACGTAGAAGAATATCCTGAAATTTTACAACCTTACAAAGATATACTTTTTCAAAGGAGTATGATAGTAAGGAAGGCTAAGGTTATTCCAGTTGAATGTATTGTAAGAGGGTATATTACAGGATCTGCTATGGAAGAATATAAAAAGAGTGGGAAAGTTTGTGATATTCCTCTTCCTTCAGGTTTAAAGGAGGCTGATAAATTACCTAATCCCATTTTTACTCCTTCTACTAAAGCAGAAAAAGGTCTACACGATATAAATATTTCTTTTGAGCAAATGTGTAATATTGTAGGAAAAGAAATTGCAGAAACCTTAAAGGAACTTTCCTTAAAGCTTTATCAAAAAGCTGCTATTTATGCAGAAACAAAAGGGATAATAATTGCTGATACTAAATTTGAATTTGGTTTTTTAGATAATGAAATTATTCTTATTGATGAGGTACTTACACCTGATTCTTCACGATTTTGGGCTAAAGAAGAATATACTCCTGGAAGACCCCAAAAAAGTTTTGATAAACAATTTATAAGAGATTGGTTAAAATCTATTCCTTGGAAGGAAGTTGATCCCCCTCATATCCCTCAAGATATAGTAGAAAAAACAAGAATGAAATATTTGGAAGCTCTTTATAAAATTACAGGAAAACTTTTATAAAACTTTAAAAAGTGAATTTAAAATTCCAAATCCTTTTTCTTGATGAAATAGATTTACAAGATAGAACCTATCTTTTTTCTTATCCAAAAAGAAGTGTCCTTTTAAGGGAAAGTATAGCCTCTTTAGGTCTTCTTCAACCTCCAATTGTATTTAAAGAAAAAAATTTTTATAAAATAATATGTGGAGAAGGAAGAATTCTTGCTTGTAAAGAACTTGATATAAGAGAAATTTCTGTTCTTGTAGTAAAAAATCTAAGCCCAAAAGAGCTTCTCTCTCTTTCTCTTGAAAGCAATCTTTTTCGTAATTTAAATTTAGTTGAAAAGGCAGAATTTATAGAAAGAGCATTAAAAATATTTTCTGTAGATGAAATACTTAAATTTCTTCCTAAATTAGGGTTCACTTCCTCATTTTATTGGATAGATTTTTTGAAAAAAATTTTTCAATTGGAAAATCCATTTAAAGACCTTTTGATAAAAAATAAATTAAATCCTAAAATAATTGAAAATTTATCAAAATTAAATTCTAAAGAAAGATTAGAATATTTAGAGATCATCCAAAATCTTGCATTAACTTTTAGTGAGCAAAGGGAGGTTTTAGAAAATCTTCTTGATTATAAAAAAAGAAAAGAGCTTCCTTATCTTTTGCCAGATGAGTTGAAAGAAGTCTTTAATGAAAAAGATTTTAATAAAAGAAAAAGGGAATTCTTTAAAATTTTAAAGTTTCTAACTTATCCTCAATATTATTCAAAATTTCAAAAAATTTCTTCAGCAATTGAGAAATTTAAAACTAAACAAATTAACATTAATTTAAGTTCCTATTTTGAAGAAAAAGAATTAGAAGTTTATTTTAAGGCTTTTTCTTTTGAAAATTTAGAAGAAAAAATTAATTTTATAATTGAAAACAAGGAAAAATTAAAAAAAGTTTTTGAAGAAATTTAATATTTTTTTTCAAAGCTAAACCAAAGATTTAAGAAAAATTCACCAAAAATTTTGCCAGGATTTTTAAAATCTTTTTTAATTGAAAGATCAGCTCTAAAGAGTTCTTCAAATATTAATTTAAAGTTTTTCACCTTAGATAATTGTTTTTTCATATTAAATAATACAAAAGGATGAGTATCTAAAAGAATTTTGGGTATTTCTATTAAGGGATTTTCTTTTAGTTCTTCCCATTTTTTATTAAAATTTGAATATCTCTCTTCTTTCGCTAATTCTGGGTTTTTTTCTAAAAACTCTTTTAGAATTTCCATTTTTTTAAAATATTTATAAAGATAAGATAAAATCTTAGGAGCTTCTATTTTTCTATCTAATAGAGTTAAAGTTAGTCTATAAGCTTTTTCTGGACCATGATTAAAAAAAAGATCAGCTAAAAGATATAATGCATCACCTTCAGAAGGAATTATAATATCCAAGATATCCTCTTCTGTAATTATTGCTTTATCAGCTGTATAAAAAATTAGTTTAGAGAGCTCTCCTTTAAAATAATGATAATCCTTTCCTACAAGAGAAAGAAACAAATTTGCTGTATTTTTGTCCATAGTTTTTTGATATTCTTTAAGTTTTAGAATAAGCTCTGTCTCCAAAAAATCTTCTTCCTTTTTAGTTGTAAAAAGAATAATAGCTCCTTTTTCAAAAGCATATTTATATAAAGGATGGATTTCATCCATAGTGTTACTTATTAAAAACCAACTAAATATCTCGTTACTTTCTTTTAAGCTTTTTACTATCTCTTCTCCTTTTTCATAAGGAATATGTTCTGCACCTAAAATGAAATAAATCTTTCTTATTCCAAATAAACTTCTTTGATATCCTTTTATTTGTAAGAAAGCTTCTTGCCCTTCTTTAATCTTTAAATCATACATTTCAAGAAAGGAATTTTTTTCCTTTAATACTTCATATATTTCTTTAGCTTTTTCTTTACAGATTTGTTCAGGTCCTATAAATAAATAAATAGGAGCTATTCTATTTTTTTTCTTAGCAAGATCTATTAGTTTTACTATTTGGATTGGGGTAAATATTGGCATACCTCAATCACCTTTATCAAATTAGTAGAACCTATTTTTCCTACAGGATATCCCATAGTAGCTACTAAAATATCACTTTCTTTAAAAAGATTTTCCTCATTAGCTTTTTTAATAAATTCTTTTACCATACTTTCCATTTCTTCTCTTTCAGAAAGCACCATATAAGGATATACACCCCAAAAAATTTTAAGTCTTCTTAAAATTTCCTCATCATGTACATTTGCTATAATAATAGGTTTTGGTCTAAATTTAGCCACTCTTTTGGCTGAGGCTCCAGATTTAGTAAAAACTACAATTGCCTTAGCTTTTATTTCTTCAGCAAGAATACAACTACTATAAGCTATAGCAAAATCAGAAGATATATGAGTATGTTGCTCCCATTTATATTCATAAATTTGTTCTGCACTTTCAATGACTTTTTTCATAACTTTTACTGCTTCAATTGGATATTTTCCAATTGCTGTTTCATCAGAAAGCATAAGAGCATCTACTCCTTCAAAAACTGCATTAGCTATATCAGATACATCAGCTCTGGTTGGCATAGTAGAATTTATCATAGAAGTTAGCATCTGAGTAGCAATTATTACAGGGATTCCAGCTTCTCTTGCTTTTTTAACTAGAATTTTTTGAATCACAGGTACTTTTTCAACCGGAAGTTCCACTCCTAAATCTCCTCTTGCAATTATTAATCCATCTGAAACTTCAATTATTTCATCTATATTTTCAAAAGCTTTCTGAGTTTCTATTTTTGCAAATACAGGAACATCTTTACCTAAATCTTTTATTAATTTTTTGGCATAAATTATATCTTTTTTTTCTCTAACAAAAGATAAAGCTATAAAATCTACACCTGTCCTTAATCCAAATTCTAAATCTTTTCTATCTTTCTTACTTAAAGCTGGAAGAGGAATTTCAGCAAAAGGAAAGTTTACCCCTTTTCTTGAAGAAATAACACCTCCTTGAAGAACCTCAGCTACAATTTTTTCTAAATCCTTTTTAATCACCCTTGTCTTTATAAGACCATCTGCTAAAAAAATCAAATCTTTATCCTTAAGAACTTCTAAAATCTCAGGATGATCTAAGGAAATTTTAGCCTTATCTCCTATCTTTTCACCTAAAATAGGTTCTTTATAAATTTCTAAAATTTCTCCAGGATTTAAAATAAAAGGTTCTTTTACTTCCCTAATTCTTATTTTTGGTCCTGAAAGGTCTTGCAAAATTCCTACTATTTTACCAAGCTCATAAGAGACCTTTCTTATTTTTTCTATATTTTCTTTATGATAATTTTTGTCTCCATGAGAAAAATTTAAACGAAAAACATCTACTCCTTCTTTAATAAATTCTTTAATAGTTTTTAAATCCCTTGATCTGGGCCCAATTGTAACAACTATTTTAGTCTTTCTCATTTTTACCGATATATTTAAAAAATTATAAAAACAAATTTAAATAAAAACAACATATTTGTAACTTGAATTTTTTAATACATTATTATATATTTTCATATTATAATGAATTTTAAAATATGTAGTTGTCAAAAAGATAAATTTGCTTTATGGAAAAGTTT
Source organism: uncultured Thermodesulfobacterium sp. (assembly GCA_938091335.1). Lineage (GTDB taxonomy): Bacteria > Desulfobacterota > Thermodesulfobacteria > Thermodesulfobacteriales > Thermodesulfobacteriaceae > Thermodesulfobacterium. Next base: position 144,947 of record CALLJG010000005.1, on the reverse strand, counting down.
TTTAGAAAATTTAAAAGTTTTATTAAAAAGAGAAGTTAGATTTGATTTTATAAAGAAATTTCCTGATGATTTAGAAGAAAATATAGACTTATTTTATGCTTCTTTTTCTTCATCTTTATATTTAATTGGTAAAAATTATTATCCTTTAGCTAAATTTAAAAATCAGGATGAATTTTATTTAGCTTTATCCTTTCATTCCTTAGAAAATTTAAAGACTAAAGAAAGAATTAAAATTATTATTTTAAATCGCTCTATATTTTTTTACTTGGTTTTTTATATTTTGGTTTCAAAACTTTATATTGATTTTTCAAAAGTTCAAATAATTTCAAAAGATTCTTACGAAGAAATTATAGATGAAATTTTTAATAATTCAGCAGATCTTTATATTCTTCCAGAAAAAAGAGCTAAACCTTTTTCAAATAAGTTTTTATTTATAGAAAGATTTCCTTTTAAAGTTTCTCATTATTTTATGGCTTCTATTAATAATCCCTTATTTTCTGAAATAAAAAAGGCGCTATTTTTGATAAATAAAGAAATAATAAAATCCTTAGGGTTTGAAGATATAGAAGAAATTAATTTATGGGAAGAAGAATTTATTAAAAATTCTTATTGGTTAAGTATTGTTTTCCCTCAATTAATTGAAAAATGTAGTATTTTAGATATTTTTTTAAATGCTCCTTTTTTTGGTATTTGTGTATATCATGAAACCATTATTTATGTAAATAACTATCTTTGTCAACTTTTAAAATATACTCCTGAAGAATTTAAAAATTTATCTCCTTTGGCTGTTCTTTATTATAAAGAAGATAAAGAAAGAGTGAAAGAAATTATTAAAAGAAGATTAAAAGGAGAAATTTTCTTTTCTTCTTATGAGCCAGTAGCTTTTAAAACTAAGTATGGAGAAAAGATAGAAACTTTAGCTTTTGCTGGAACCATTTTTTATCAAAATAAATATTGTGGATTTGCTATAATAGTTGATGTTACAAAGTTTAAAAAATTGGAAAGATTTAACCAACTTTTAAGCACTGTTAATCAAATTTTAATCTATTGTAATTATAAAGAAGAGATTTATGAAAAAATTTTACCTGTTATATATGAAATTTTAGAATTAAAAGGAATTTGGATAAGTGACCAAAAGGGAGAAATTACATTAAGTTATCCTAAAGAATTCAAACCTCCAAAAGATTTAGTATTTTCTGCAGCTCAAAAATCCATATACAAATTAGATATACCTCCTTACTCAATATTATCTATTCCATTGATTAAAAATGGGAAAATTGTAAATATCTTAAATTTATTTACTGATGATCCAAATTTATTTAATGAAGAATATATAGAATTATTAAAACAGCTTCAGGAAGATTTAAATTTTGCGTTAAATAAAGTAGAATTAATAAAAAAAGATTTAATTTTGAGGAAATTTGTAGAAAAAACAGATAACCTGTTAATAATAACTGATGAAAACGGAAAAATTGAATATATTAATCTTTATGGAGAGAAACTTTTTGGCATTAAAAAAGAAGACCTTTATAAAGAAAATTGTTTTAAACTTCTTCATATACCTATAGAAATAATAAAATCTAAAATAGATACTACTAGATTTACCATTTACTATAAACCTGATAAAGAAAAAGTATTATTAGAATTAAAAATTTCTTTTATTGAAATACCTTATGAGACCAAAGTAGTTATTATAGGAAAGGATTTAACTAAGGAATTAGAATATGAAAAGGAAATAGAACAACTTCAAAACCAAGATCCTTTGACTGGATGTTTGAATAAAAGAGGTTTTCAAAAAAAAGTTTCAAGTTTATTGAGTGTTCTTAATAGACCCTCTGCTTTGGTTATGATAGATTTTTATAATTTTTCTTATATAAGTCATTTTTACGGGTTTGAGGTAGGAGATTTTTGCTTAAAGGAAATAACAAGGAGATTTCAAAATATGCTTGAAGATAAAGGAATTTTAGGAAGAACTGGAGGTGATGAATTTAGTCTATTTATTATAGATATAGAAGATGGACTTATAGAGTGGATAAAAAAAATAATCTCGCTTTTAAGTGAACCTGTGGTTTATAAAGATATGAAAATTTCTTTAAATTGGAATATAGGAATCGCAATATACCCACAAGATGGAGAAAATTTAGATATTCTCTGGGGGAAGGCAGACTTAGTTTTATTTGAAGCAAAGAAAAAAGCTTCAAACACTGTAGAAATTTATAATACTCAAATAGAAGAAGAAGTAAAAAAGACTTTTCAAATTGAAATGCTTATAAAAAAAGCAGTTGAAAAAAATCTTTTTGTCTTTTTCTATCAACCTTGGTTTAAGACAGAGACCTTAAAAATAGCCGGTGTTGAAGCTTTATGTAGAATAAAGGAAAAGGATCAATTAATTTTACCTAACGAATTTATTTCTTTTCTTGAAAAAAGTTCCTATTTATCAGATTTTGATTTTCTTTGTTTTAAAGAAAATATTGAGAAAATTAAAAAATGGGGAATTCCTGTTTCTCTAAATGTATCTTCTCAAAGCTTGAAAACTTTAAACTTTGTTAATCTTTTTAATCATTTTAAAGACACTTTATCTAAATATCCTTATTTTTTGATATTAGAAATAACAGAACATACTTTAGTGGAAAATATAGAAAAAGTCAAAAATATTCTTGAAAATATAAAATTCTTTAAAATAAAGATTAGCTTAGATGATTTTGGGGTAGGTTATTCCTCTTTAAAATTATTAAAAGATTTTCCTATTGATATTATTAAAATTGATCTTTCTTTTATAAGAGAAATGGTTAGAGATATTAAGACCTATCATATTGTAGAAAATATTATTAATCTTGCTCACCTCTTAGATATGAAAGTAATCGCAGAAGGAGTGGAGACCAAAGAACAACTGGAATTGTTAAAAAAATTAAAATGTGATTATGTTCAAGGCTTTCTTTTATCTTATCCTTTATCAGAAAAAGAAATAACAAATCTTATTAAGCAAAGTAAATCTAAATAGAGTGTAAAATTTCAAAAATAAACTTGAATTTATAAAAAATGAACTTATGGTTTATCTTAATTAAATATGAGGAGTGAATAATAAGATGGAAAAATTGGAAAAACCAGAAAAGGTTGAAAGAAAAGAAGAAGGAATTTACGGAGTAGGAGAACCAGATTTAAAATCTATATTTATTGGAAGTGAAATTATAAAAAAAGTGCCTAAAATATATGGAGTTTCTACAGGAATAGAAGGTTTAGATTATCTTTTTTTTGTAGTAGCTTCTGAAGATGGTAAATTGATAAGAAAGAATTTAGGAGGAATTCCTGCTTATTCTGTATTTAATATTACTGGAGTTTCAGACACTGGGAAATCCCTTATGGTTGAACAATTTACTGTCAAACAGGCTTCAAAGGGAGATAAAGTAGCATTTATAACAGTAGAAACTCCTGCTAATTTTGTGGCTTTATCCTTAAAACTTAGAGCTAATGCTATGGGTTTAGATTTTGAGAGTTTTGAAAATAATATTATTATTATTGATGCAGCTAGTTCTACTAGATTAAGAGAAAATCTTCCAGACCTTTTAGCAACTCTTGCTTATGTAATTCAAAATTATAAAGTTAATTTTACAATAATAGATTCTGTAACTGGACTTTTTGAGACCAAAGAAATGCTTGCTCGTTCTATCGTGAGGAGACTTTTTAATTTCATGAAAAAATGGTATCAAACAGCTCTTTTTGTTTCTCAAAAAAGAAGTGGTCATGAAGAACTTACAGCTGAAGCTGCAGGTGGTTATGCTGTAGGACATATTGTTGATGGAACTATGGTTTTAGCTAAAGATCTTATTGATTCTGCTTTTAAGGCTAAATTTTATAAAAAACAGATTGGAGAAATAGTCAGACTTTTTAGGATTGATGGATGTAGGATGTGTGGACATGATACCAAAACTCATTTTTTAGAAATTACAGAAGAAGGATTAGTAGTCATAAAAGAACCTATTTTCAAAATAAAATAAAGAGGAGTAAAGAATGCCTGTAATTATTAGTAGCTCTATAGTATCGGAAACAGAGATTGAATACCTTGTAAATAGAGTATTTTTTAAAGCTTTAGATTTATTAGGAGGCCTTAGTAAACTTACTGAATTTAGAACCCTAACTTGGCTTCCTTCTTTAGCAAGAGCTTCTTTTGTAGTAGTTTTAAAAGAAGAATATATGAAAACTGATGAGGAAATTGCTGAAAAAGTAGGACTTACAAAAAATACAGTAAGAAATATTTTAAAAGCTGATCCAGAACTTGCTTTACAAAAAATAAAAGCCTTGGAAGAACTTGTAACTGAAGAAACAAAAGAGCTTAAGGTTCATACAGCTGGAGGAATTGCTAAGCTTGCCTACAAAGAAATTAAAGAAGGACATGAAGCTCAAACATTGCTTAATTATTGTTCTATAATGGCTGAAAATATTGTGCAAACATTGGGAATACCATGGGCATATCTTGTTTTGAGAAAAATAAAAGGTATTAAATATCCAATAATATCTGATGAGGAGCTTAAACAAAAAATAGGAAACATCGATATAAAAGGAGTTTCTGCTAAAGAAATAATTGAAAATATTCAATATCCTATTAAAACTCCAGCTATGTTATTACATGAAATTAAGGAATATCTTAAAATAAAATTGGGTAAACAAATTTAAAATTTTGTTAAGAGGTGATATAATTAATGAATGTTTATCAAAAAATTAGAAATATATGGATTTAAGTCTTTTCCTTATAAAGTTTCTATTCCCTTTTCTTCTGGAATTATAGCCATAGTTGGACCTAATGGAGCAGGTAAAAGTAATATCTTAGATGCTATTCGTTGGGTTCTTGGAGAACAAAGTTTTAAAAAATTAAGAATAAAGGAACTTTCAGATATCATCTATTCTGGAAATAATGAGAAGAAAATAGATTTTGCAGAAGTTAAACTTTTTTTAAATCATGAACCGCCCATATGGGATAAATATAAGGATTTTTCTGAAATTGTTATTATGAGAAGGTGTTATAGAAATGGAGAAAGTGAATTCTTTATCAATCATAAACCTTGTAGACTAAAAGACATTCAATTTTTATTCTTAGACTCAGGAATCAATCCTCAAAGTTATGGAATCATTGAACAAGGAGAAGTAGGTAAATTTATTGAACTATCTCCTAAAGATAGAATGAATTTTTTAGAGGATCTCGCAGGCGTTTCAAGAATAAAAATTACAGAAGAAGAAATCAAAAAAAATCTTCAAAAAACAGAAGAAAACCTTTTAAGATTAAATGATGTTCTTTTCGAGATCAAAAACCAATACGAACATCTTAAGGCCCAATCTGAGGAGGCAACCCTTTATTTAAAATTAACCGAATACTATAAAAACCTATTAATTCAAAAAAATATATATCTTTTAAAAACCATCCTTAAAGAAAAAAAAGAAATTGCTATCCTTATAAAACAGTTTACTAATAAAAAAGAGGATCTAGAAAAAGAGTCAAAAATTCTTGAAGAACAAGAACAAACTTATCTTCAAACACTTTTAGCTTTAGAAAAAGAAATAAAGGATTTAAAAGAACTCATTTATTCTGAAGAAAAAATTTATAAAAAATTAAAGGAAACACTGGAAAATCTTTTAAAACAAGAAAAAGATCTAATTTATGAGATGGAAAAAGAAAAGCTCAAAAAGGAAAGCCAAAAGGAAAGGCTAGAAAAATTATTACAAGAGGTTAGTTTGTTAGGATTGCAAAAAGAAGAATTAATAAGGAAAAAAGAGAAAATAAAAAGAGACTTGGAGATTCTTAAAAGAGAAGATGGAAATATCAATAAAATTTTTCAAGAAATATATCAAAGATATCAAGATTTTGAGAAGAAGCACCTTATTTTGATGAAAGATAAAGAAAAATTAAAAGAAAAAATGGATTTTTTAGAGAAAGAATCCCTTTTTGTTAAAAAAGAAAAAGAAAAAGCTGAAAATCTCTTGAAAGATATTGAAGAAAATTTTAAAAAGATAAAAAAGGATAGAGAAATTTTAAGGGCTTTGATAGAAGAAAAGCAAAAACTTATTAAAAACCTAATTGCTCAAAAAGAAAAAAAAGAAATTTTTAAAAGAATATATAAAGAGTTTCAAGAAATTCCTCCTTTTTTAAAGGGAAAATTTCAATTTCTTAAATCTTTCTTGTCTTTAGACAAGAAAAGATTTTTGATTTTAGAAACAATTTGGAGAGAAAATCTTAATGCTTTAGTAATAAATGATTTTAAAATTCTTGAAGATCTTTTTGAAAAAATGTTTAAAGAAGAAATTGGTTATAATATTATGTTTTTTTTAGCAAATGAGAAATTTACAAAAAATCTTTCCCATATAGAAATACTAGAAGAATTTTCAGAAAAGCTGCTTGAGGATTATTTAAAAAATCCTCGATTTATCTATATTGAAAAAGATAAGTTATTATTTACTCCTTATGGTTTTATAAAAAAAACTCCTTTAGTAGATGAAGAGATTGACAAGTCTTTTTATGAAATAAATAAAGAATTAAAAGTTTTGGATTTAGAGCAAAAAAGAATTAAGTTTAAGGAAGAAAAGATAAATTTATCTCTTATCAAAATTGAAGAACAGAAAAAAATTCTAAAAGAAAAGATAAATAATTTAGAAATGAAATTTAATGAATTAGAAGAAAACAAGAAAAAAATAGTTAACCAGCTAAATAGTATTAATTTTGAGATATCTAAAAAAGAAAAAGAATATGAAGATTTAAAGAAAGAAAAAGAAAATTTAGAAATTGAGGTCCAAAGATATAAAAGGGAGATTGGGATCTTAGAACAAGAATTAATTAGGATTCAAACTAAAGAAGAAGATATAAAAATAAGAAGTGAAGAAGGTTTAAAAGAAATAGAAAATATCAAAAATCAGTTAAAAAGTTTAGAATTTCAAGAAAAATTAAAATTAGACGAGGTTAATTATTTAAAAGATAAAATAAAGAAAGCCAAAGAGAGTATTGATAAGAAAGGATTAAAACTTTCCCATTTATATCAAGAGTTAGAGCAACTTAATAATAAAAAAATTGAGCAAGAAAAAATATTAAAATCTTTAGAAAATAAAAATAAGAAAATAGAAAAAGAATTAAGAGATCTTGAAATAGAAAAACATAATTTAGAGTTAAAGTTAGTGGAAAAGAATATGCTTTTAGAAAATATAACTAAAAAATTAGAAGAACTAGGGGTTAGGGGGGAAGAAGAAGAGTTATTAAAGAAAGACCTTTCTGAATTAGATTTTAATAAAATAGAAAAAGAAATTAATGAATTAAAAGAACAGCTTAAAAAATTTCAGCAGGTTAATTTGGCTAGTATAAAAGAGTTTGAAATTATTTCTGAAAGATATAGTAAACTCCTTCGGCAAAAGGAAGATTTAGAAAATGGTATAAAGGAATTTAAAAAAATTCTTCAAGAATTGAAATTTATTTCTAAAGAAAAAATAATTAAAACATTAGAACAAGTTAATCAAAAGTTAGAAGAAATCTTTCCTATAATTTTTAAAAACGGTAAGGCTAAATTATATCTCACAGGAGAGTACCCCTTAAATTCTGGGCTTGATATAAAAATAAACTTTTTAAATAAAAGGATAACACACTTAAATATGCTTTCTGGAGGAGAAAAGGCTTTATGTGCGATTGCTCTTTTGATTTCATTTTATTTGGTAAAACCTGGTCCATTTTGTATCTTAGATGAGGTAGATGCTTTTTTGGATGAGAAAAATTCTCTAGAATTTATCAAACTTTTGTCTCTTATCAAAAAACACTCTCAAATAATTTTAATTACCCATAATCCATATGTAATGAGAGAAGTAGATACTCTTATAGGTGTGAGTATGGAAGAAAATGGAATTTCTAAAATTTTTATTCTTAAAAAGAATGATTTTATTCTGAAGAATAAGAGTTCATAAGGGAAGACAAAGCACATTCAGTAATAAGAGAAGCTAAAGCTTCTCTATTACTCATATCAATTTCTGTAAATTTTACTCCAAGCTCTATATAAGGTTTGTCTTCTTTAACCCATTTAATTTCCCCTTTTAACTTTATAGAAGACTTCCACTTAATTACTAAATCTACCTTGTCTTCTTCTAATAAAGGAAAAACTGAATTTGTTCTTAATCGTGCCCCCTCTAAATTAATATCTAAAACCTCTACCTGAAGAATAAATCCTTTTTCATGAAAAACTCTTCCTTCTAAAATAATTTTATACCGAGTGTAAAATCTTTTATCTTTTTTCATTTTTACCTCAAATTTTTATTTATTTCTGTATCCATGATTTAGTTTAACTCAGAAAGATAATGGTTTATTTTATCAAGTCTTTCCTTTAGCTGAGTATAACTGAATTTTTCTTTTTCTATGATATCTTTTGGTGCTTTTTCAAGAAAGTTTTTATTATTAAGTTTTTTTTCAATCATTTGAAGTTTTTCTTCTATTTTTTGTTTTTCCTTTTTTAATCTTGTCTTTTCTTTTTCTATGTCAATTAATTCAGCTAAATTGATAAATACTTCACCTTCAGACAAAACCAAAGAAATTTCTCCTGTTTTTCTTTCATAGCTTTTCACTATTTTGATATCGGAAATTTTTGCTAAAGATTGAATAATTTTTTTATGAGCTTCAACTAAATTTAAGTTTTTTTCTTTTAAAGATTTAAAAACAACTTTTATTTCTGATACTTTGGTTAAATTATACTCTGCTTTAATACTTCTTATTCCTGTTATTAATTCTTGTAAAGTCTGGACCTCCTCTTCCACTTTCTCATCTACAAATTTTTCTTCAAATAAGGGATATTTTGCTATAATAATATGTTCAGTTTCTTTTTTAGGTAAATACTGCCATATTTCTTCAGTAACAAAGGGAATAAAGGGATGAAGTAGCTTTAAAGAGGTTTTTAGAACTTCCAATAAAATTTTTTGAGTATTTGTTTTATACTGAGTATCTTTTAGATAAATTTTTGAAACTTCCAAATACCAATCACAGAATTTATCCCAAAAAAAGTGATAAATTGCCATAGCAGATTGATCAAATTCAAATTCTTCTAACTTTGTTCTTACTTCTTTAATAGTTTTATGTAATTCTGAAAGAATCCATTTAGAAAATATGGGGAGATCCTTTAAAATTAATTCTTCTTTATTTTCAAAAGGATAATCCTCTATATTCATCAATATGAATCTACTAGCATTCCATATTTTATTAATAAAGTGTTTAAAACCTTCTATTCTTGGTTCTGATAATTTTATGTCTCTTCCTTGAGCAGCAAGTGCAACTAAAGTAAATCTAAGAGCATCTGTTCCATATTTTTCTATCATTTCTAAAGGGTCTATCACATTTCCTTTGCTTTTGCTCATTTTTTGTCCTTTTTCATCTCTTACCAATGCATGGATATAAACCTTTTTAAATGGTATTTGGCCCATAAAGTGAAGACCCATCATAATCATACGAGCTACCCAAAAGAATATAATATCAAAACTAGTTACTAAAACCGAAGTAGGATAGAAAGTAGTAAGAGTTTTTGTTTTTTTAGGCCATCCCATCGTTGAAAAGGGCCAAAGGGCAGATGAAAACCAGGTATCAAGAACATCTTCATCTTGGTTTAAATTAGTACTGTGACAATTTGGACAATTTTCTATTTTTTCTTCTTTACTTACTATAATTTCACCACAAGAGTTACAGTACCATACAGGAATTCGATGGCCCCACCAGATCTGTCTTGAAATACACCAATCCCTTATATTTTTCATCCAGTCAAAATAAAGATTTTTCCAATTTTCAGGAATAAATTCTATAAATCCATATTCTACCGCTGAAATAGCAGGTTGAGCGAGTGGTTTCATAGAAATAAACCACTGCTTTGAAAGTAATGGTTCAATTACATTATTACATCTATAACAATGTCCTAATACAAGTTGATAGTCTTGTTCTTTTTCAAGAAGTCCCTGTTTTTTTAAATCTTCAATTATTTTTTCTCTTGCATAAAATCTATCAAGACCTTCATACTTACCTGCATCTTTGGTCATCTTTCCATTTTCACCTATAACTTTTACAAAGGGTAATTGATGTTTTTTAGCTATTTCAAAATCTACAAAATCGTGAGCAGGAGTAATTTTTACCGCACCTGTCCCAAATTCAGGATCTACTATTTTATCAGCAATAATAGGGATTATTCTTCCTATTAAAGGTAATTTTATTTTTTTACCTATAAAATTTTTATATCTTTCATCCTCAGGATTTACTGCTACTGCAGTGTCTCCAAGCATTGTTTCAGGTCTTGTAGTAGCTACTACTATATGTCCTTCTTCATCTTTTAAAGGATATTTGATATACCAAAGTTTTCCTGGAACATTTTCAAATTCCACTTCCAAATCAGCAAGAGCAGTTTGACATCTTGGGCACCAATTAATAATATAATCTCCCTTGTAAATTAATCCCTCTTTCCATAATTTTACAAAAACTTCTCTTACAGCCTGAGAAAGTGTTTCATCCATAGTAAATTTTGTGTAAGACCAGCTACAGCTTGCACCTAATTTTTTTAATTGTTCAATAATTTTCTCTCCATATTCTTCTTTCCATTTCCATACCCTTTCTAAAAATTTTTCTCTTCCAAGATCATGCCTTGTAAGTCCCTCTTTAGCAATTTCTTTTTCTACTACATTTTGGGTAGCTATTCCTGCATGGTCAGTTCCTGGGATCCAAAGCACATCATATCCATCCATTCTTTTATATCTTATAAGTACATCTTGAAGTGTATTATTTAAAGCATGCCCTATATGTAAAGCTCCTGTTATATTTGGAGGAGGAATTACTATAGAAAATTTGGGTTTATTTTCATCATAATTAGGTTCAAAATATTTCTTTTGTTCCCAAATTTTATACCATTTTTTTTCAATTTCTTTGTGATTATAACTTTTATCTAAAATTTTAAGTTTCAAAATTATCCCTCCTTTTTCTGACAAGAACCTGGGTGCCTAATCCTTCATCAGTAAATAACTCAATTATCAAACTATGAGGAATTCTTCCATCTATAATATGTACTTTTTTAACACCAGAAGTAAGTGCTTTTTTAGCACTTTTAAGTTTAGGAATCATTCCTCCTTTTACTATTTTTTTTTCTATTAAATTATCTATTTCATCTGAATAGAGTGTAGAGATGAGGTCTCCTTTTTCATTTTTAACTCCTTCTATATCTGAAATATAAATTAGTTTTTCTGCAGCTAAGGCACTTGCTAAAGCTCCTGCAACAAGATCTGCATTTATATTATAAGCTTCTCCATCTGGTCCTATTCCTACAGGAGCTATAACAGGAATAAACCCCTTTTCAATAAGAGTGTAAAGAATCTCTGGATTTACTTGTTTTACTTTTCCAACCCTTCCTATATCAATAATTTCTGGAGGTCTGTCATCTCCTGTGTATTTATAGATAGCCATTTTTTCAGCTAAAAGTAGTATTCCATCTCTTCCAGAAAGACCAACTGCCTTTCCTCCAGCCTTATTTATAAGACTTACTATATGTTTATTTGTTTTTCCCACAAGAACCATTTCAACTATATTCATGGTTTCTTCATCAGTAATTCTTTGCCCCTCTATAAAAACAGGTTTTAATCCTATTTTTTCCATCATCTCATTTATTTGAGGTCCTCCTCCATGAACTATAATAGGTTTTATACCTACATATTTCATCAAAACTATATCCTGAGCAAAAGCAGATTTCAAAGTTTCTTCTATCATAGCATGTCCACCATATTTGATAACTATAATTTTCCCATAAAAATTCCTAAAATAAGGAAGAGCAGAAATCAAAATTTTTGCCTTTTTTAAAAGATCTTCATTCATTTTTCTTTTACTTTATATACTACAGCATGAGGGAAATCATCTAAAACAAGTTCAAAATAACGAGGATCATATTTCCTTAAAATATACATCTGATTAAATAAGGTTTCAAAAATAGATGGTTCAAAAATAAAAACTCTCCCTGTATATTTGGTTTTAACAATCTCAACAACATAACCATTCTCAAAAAAATTCTTTTGAAAAACTTTTTCAGGAGTTTTTAAATAAAATAAACTTATAGGTATGGATCTAGCAGGTGTAGTTAGAAGGCCATTGTTTAAATCAATAATAATGTTTATATCCTTACAATCAAGAACGTTTCTAGTAACTATTTCACAATAAGTAGGTGTTATAATAGGTCCAAATTTTCCTTCTTTTTTTTCAAAGTTATAACTTCCAAAGTAATGAATCCATGCAAATTTACTAACCAAGTCTTCAGTAAAAACCCAATAAATAGGTGTATTTAAGTTTTTAAAATATTCTCCAGATTTAACTTTTTCGAATAATTCTTGGGCAGGAACACCATTTTTTAATTTTTCAGCAATCCCAATTAATCCATAGTTGGCTATAAAAGAGATTATGTTCCAAGCTTCCTTTGGATCAGAAGTAGTAAATGTTCTAGCAACAAAATAAGTTTTTGGGGTACCTTGACTTCCTCCATCATGAAAGGTTGCACGTCTTGAATAAAGCTGAAAGGCATATCCATAATCCCACCAAGTCCAAACCACACTTCCAGAAGGAGTTAAATTTTTTAAATAATCCATATCCTTTACCAAAGAAGAAAAGACTTTTGGGTAACTATTAATCTTTAAAACATCTTTTTGAATAAAAATAATTAAAAATAATATTAAAGTTCCAAAAAAATGAACAATTAAATTCCGTTTTTGTTCTTCTTTAAATAAACCTAAATATAATTTAAATTTATTTAAAAAAAGACTCACTAAAAACCCAACTCCTATTCCTATAAAAGGAGCAAGATACATTATGAAACGAGCACCTGAAAAAAAGGATAACATCCCAATCCCAAAGAAAGGCAAAATAAAAAGCATATTTTTGAAATTTAAAACAAAACATAAAATACCTCCTATCAATCCTAAAATTCCTAAGGGATAGTTTAAAATAGTATTGGTAATTACTTCTTTAAAGCTAAGCTTTTGTAATTCAGAAATGGACATAAAAATATTAGGAAAATCCTTAAATAATATTTCTACACTGGTAGGACTTTTGATATTGAAAACTAAGGTTTTAACTTGTTGATAAAGATGATAAGGACCAGAATATACATACCAAACCTGAGGAATAATAAGTAAAAAAATGAAAATTAAATCTTCTTTTTTCCAATTAAGTTTTTTATTCCAAAAATATCCTATTATAAACATTGAAACCAAGACAAAGTTAAGATTAGAATGGGCATACCAAAGGTAATATAAAATTAAAAGAATAGAGGCTAATGATATCCATAGATATTTAAACTTAGAAGAAGAGGTTTGAAAAAATTTAAAAAAGATATAGGCAATCAAAAAAGGGAAAAAGAGATTTAGACAATCATGATCTAATCTCATAAGATTAGTTCTTGCAAGATAAAGAGGAGCTGAAATTCCTACCAAAGCTCCTATTAAACCTGCATAAGGATAACCCAAATCTTTACAATACCAAAAAATAGGAAATACCATTAAAATTGCTAAAATAGGAATTAAATACCAGGTAATTTTTTCTAAGGAAATTCCAAAAAATTTTGAAATATAAGCCCAAATTAAACTTATTAAATGTCCTGAAATTTTATATTCTGAATAAAATTTATTATTTTTGTCAAAAATAGCTTTAGAAGAGTTATCAGGAAAAAATCTATAATTATCAATAGATCCGGTTTTAAATTTTTTTTCTTTTATGTCTTGAGCGATTCTTGCAAAATAATAGGAATCATATTCACTATAAATAGGAATTTCTTCATAAAAAAATAGCTTCTTATTTTTTTCCCAAAAAGTGATATCATCAAATCTTAGGTATAATCCAAAAAAAATTATTACTAATAAAAGTAAATAAAAATAAAAGATTTCTATTTTTTGCATTTTAGCAAAAATGTTTAATTTATGGATAGATTATATTAAAAAAATAAAAAAACACAATAATTAAAAAATAATTATAAAAAATGTTTGAAAATCTAACAGAAGAACAAAAAAATGTAGTTTTAGAAGATGGAGATTTAATAGTAATAGCAGGACCAGGGACTGGTAAAACCTTTACCTTAATAGAAAAAATTAGAAATCTTTTAGAAAATAAAAATGTTATACCTGATAAAATCATAATTCTTACTTATTCCTTAAAAGTTTCTCAGGAATTAAAAGCTAAACTTAGTAAAGAGGGACTTTCTTCTATAAAAGTAGATACCTTTCATGGATTTGCTTATGATCTTTGGAGAGATTATTTTCAAAAGATACCTCCTCTAATTTCAGAAAAAGAGAAAGATAAGATCATAAAGGCTCTTTTTTCAAAGGAAAAAAATTTTTTAAAATTTCCAAAAAATAAAGAGATATATTTTAATTACCTAAAATCCAAAAATTTATTAGATTTTGAACTTTTGCTTTATGAAGTTTCAAAGCTTCCTCTTGGGGATTTTAAAAATTATTATTTTATAATAGATGAATTTCAGGACCTTTCTCCAGAAATATTGCATTTTTTAGTTCCCTTTCAAAGAGCTAATTTTATCCTTTTTGGTGATCCTAACCAGTCAATTTATAGTTTTAAGGGAGTAAATTTACAATACCTTTATCAATTTCTACAAAAATTTAAACCTGAAATGAAAATCTTTACACTTTCTTTAAGTTTTAGATGCCCTCAAAATATTTTAAAATTTGCAGAAAAATTCAAAAATGCTCCTTGGGAGAGTCCATCTTATAAAAGTTTTAAAAAAAATGGTATTTTTCAAGGATTTTTCTTTTCAAATGTATTTGAAGAGGAGGAATTTTTAATAAAATTGGTTAAAGATCTTTTAGGTGGTCTTCAATTAGAATCACAAAAATACTCTTTTATCTCCCCAAAAGATATTTTTATCATTTCAAGAATAAAAAATATATTTTTGCCATTAAAAGATAAATTTTTAAAAGAAGGTATTCCTGTTAATTTTGTAGAAGATGAAGCAAAAAATTCTTTTGAAAAAATAAGTGAATTTTTGAAGAAACTAGAAAATTCTTTAATTTCTGTAGAGGATTTGATCAAAGTAAGTGATCCTGATATCTCTTCCTTTTTAGAAAATATATGGGCTTTAGCTTTATATGATAAACAAAAATTTTTAAGTTATTTGAAAGGACTTGCAATAAAAGATTTTATAAATCCATACAAAGAAGGAGTAAATTTTCTTTCCATTCATGCCTCAAAAGGTTTAGAAGCAGAATATGTGATATTATTGGGTACAGAAGAGGGTCTAATCCCCTTAAAAATATTTGATGATACCATAGAAGATGAAGAAAAGAGATTAATATACGTGGCTATTACAAGAGCAAAAAAAGGTTTTTATTTCACAACTGTAAAAGAAAGAAAAATATTTAATTTTACAGTAAAAGGAATTTCTCCTTATTTTAAAGGATTTCCTTTAAATTTCATTTCTTCTAAAAGAAAAAAACCTAAACAAGTTAACCTTTTTTAATCTCTTAAATCAAATTTTTCTTTCTGAGCAAGTTGTCTCATCTTTGCTAAAGCTTTTTTTTCAATCTGCCTTATCCTTTCCCTTGAGACTTTAAACATATAACCAATCTCTTCTAAAGTATAACCCTCATATTCCCCAATACCAAATCTCATACGAATTATTTTTTCTTCTCTCGGAGAAAGGGTAGCTAAAAATTTTTTCAATTTTCCAGAAATGTCTTTTTTTCTAGTTGATTCGTGAGGTGAGGGGCTTTTTTTATTTTCTATAAAATTACCTAAAGTACTGTCTTCATCACCAATGGGAGTTTCTAAAGAGACTGGTTCTTTTGAAGTTTCAAAGATTATTAAAATTTTTTCATAAGGAACCCCTGTTTTTTGTGAGAGTTCTTCAGGAGTAGGTTCTCTTCCTAATTCTTTAGAAAGTTCATAAAAGATTTTAAATACTTGGTTTTTAAGTTCTAAAAAATGTACAGGAAGTCTTATAGTGCGAGTTTTGTCTAAAATGGCTCTTGTAATTGATTGCCTAATCCACCAGGAAGCATAGGTACTAAACTTGTTTCCTTTTCTATAATCAAACCGATATACCGCTCTCATAAGTCCTAAATTCCCTTCTTGAATAAGATCTGCCAAAGAAAGTCCCTGTCTCATATATTTTTTAGCTATTGAAACTACCAATCTCAAGTTAGCTTTGACCATCTCATCTTTAGCTTTTTCAATTTGTTCAATACTTTTTCTTATTTCTTCACAGAATTCCAAAATTCTCTTTTTATTCTTACCTAAATTTTTATATTTTTCTTCACAAACTTTTACAACATTCTGAAGATAATTTACATAGCTTTTTTTAGGTTTTAGATTGGGATCTCTATTTTTCCATTCCTTTATAGTTGCCTTTAACTCCTTTATTTCTTTACACAGAATTTTTGAGGACTCAATTGATTTTATAATTTTCTCAAAATTTCCTCTTATTTTTTTGGATAATTCCTCTTCCTTTTCTGGAGTGAGAAGTTCATATTTTCCCATTTCTTTAAGATAAAGAGATAAAAGCTCTTCACTTGCTGGTTCTGAAATAGTTTCTTCCTCAAGCTCACTTTCTGCAAAAGTAGAAAGTTCCTTAATTTTATCTTTAACTCTTTTTTCAATAAGTTCTTCTCTTTCATAAGGATCCAGTTCTTTGAGTTCAATTCCATAAGATTCAAGAAGATCAAAGATTTCTTCAATCTTGTCTGGATCACTATATTCTTCAGGTAAAATCTTATTCAATAATTCATAAGTAAGCTGTCCTGATTTACCTAATTCTAAAATTTTTTCTTGAAAAGTTTTAATACCCATTTTCTTTTATTTTCACCCCTTTAATATAATTTATCGGCTTTTTCTAAGATTAGTTATAAAATAATTCACTTCCTCTTCCAATTCAATAACAATTTTTTTATTAGATACACTCACTTTGATTATAAGGATTTTTTAAGAATTAAAAGGAATTTTCAAGTTTCAATTTTTGTTAAAAAATTTAAAAAAATAAAATTTAACAAAATTTTTTTTATTATTATAAAGATTTTTTCCAAATTTTCAAAAAATTTCAATCAATAATAATTAATTTATAATCCCCCCTTAATAAATTTGTTTTGTATAAATTATATATTATATTTCATTTTAAATATTTGTCAAGAATAAAAAATTAAGTGTGGCAAACTACCTTCCAATTGCAATTTTTGCATGCAAAAGCCCTCCATTCTATAATAATTTGAGGAATTCTTACTTTTAAATCTTTCCATCTAACTTTTGAACCGATCTTAAGACCTAATAGATTCAAAGCTAACTTATCGAGTTCTCTTACTTTTTTCTCAGAGTTATCTGAGTAGGTGCAAATACCGACGTTATAAGGACAAGTTTTGCAGATCTCATCAATGCCATCTACAACTTCAGCTACATCTATTGTAGCAAGGATTTTTTGAATATTTTTGATGAACTTTTCATTGTATCCTTGGCCTTTGAAGAACTGGAGACAGATTAAATGATGACCTCTAAGTTTGTGCATATAGAAGTCTATGAATGTTAAAACTTTTTTCTCTCCTGCATAATTATACAAACTTTTAAGAAAAGAGAAACTAAGAAACTACAATTACATCGTTTCTCAAAAAATTTCCACTTTGATTATATCCTCATCTGTTTTTTTCTATACATCTTATTTGATTCAGCCAGATATCACTTTAAATAATGAATTTAATTTTATCTTTATTCTGTTTTTTAGCTAAATAAGCTAATTTATCAGCTAAATTAAGAATTTCTTTCAATTCCTTAGTTCCGTCAATTTCAACTAAACCAATACTAACTGCAGGTTTTATAGTTTGAGAGTTTATTTTTATTTCTGATTTTTCCAGAGTTTTAAGAATTCTTTTAGCAATTATAATACCTTCTTCTTTTTTACAATGATATAAGATTACTGTAAATTCATCTCCTCCCCAGCGGGAAGCTATATCTTCTTTTCTTATACTGCTTTTAATAGCATAGGCTACTTTTTTTAAAATTTCATCTCCTATTAAATGGCCATAAGTGTCATTTATTTTTTTAAGATCATCACAATCTATAAATAATAAAATAAATTTTTCTCCTCTTTTAGAAGCAGCAAAAACCCTTTCCAGAGTATCCTCAAAATATTTTCTATTATAAAGATTTGTTAAAAAATCATAAGTAGCCATTTTGAAAAGTTCATCTTCTCTAGCTTTTATTTTGGTAATATCTTCTCCTATAAAAAGGTATAAGTCTTTATATAAAGGTATAAGATGAAATTTGAGCCAAAAATCCTTTATCTTTTGTTCTTTATACTCAATTTTATCTTTTTTTATCCATGTAAGACAATCTTCAATCAAAAATTGAATTTCTTCAGAATTAAAATACTTGGTTATATTTTTATTTTGGAAAAAAATATTTTTATTTTTATCAAAAAGTAAGATTAAATTTTCTATTTTTTCTGCAATCGTAGCGTATATTTTTTCTCTTAAAACTATATCTTGAATATATTCATTTATATTTTTAGCAAGATTTTTTATTTCTTCTATTTTATATTCAGTAGAAACTAAAGATCTTTTTTGCTCTTTAATTTCTTTAATTTCTTTGACAAGGTTAGACAGAGGAGATATTAGATATCTACTAAATAAAAGCAATAAAATTAGTCCAAAAAGTAACAACCAAAGTATTTGACTGAGAACTAATCTAAAAATAATGTTATTTATAAAATGTTTTTCTACAGGGTAAGTAATTCTTAAAGTGAGATCTTTTTCATTTAAAAAGCCTCTTTTTTCTAAAACAATCTCATTTAAGTCTACTTTTAAAAACTTAATTTCTGAAAAAGGATTTATAGATTTTAAAAGTTCCAAATGCTTTATTTTTAAGAACTTTTTGAGATTAGATATTTCTTCAGGGGTTACAAATTTTCCCATAAAAAGATATCCTACTTCCGGACCTCTAAAATCCGATTTTAAAACGGGATAAATAGCTAACATAAAAGGTTTTTCATTATAGAAAAGAAATTTAGTAAATTTCTTTTTTTTGATTAAAGGAAAAAGTATATGAGCAATCTTATTTGCCTCATTTTTATTAATATAAATTTTATTTCTCTCTTTATCATAAAATCCTCCAGCTTTAGGAATTCCATTTAAATAAGTATATAAAAGAAGATCTATTTTTAAGTTAAAAAAAGTTTCTTTTATAATATTGGTTTTTTCAAAATTTGAATTTTTATTTTGTAGTATAAAATAATAGGCATCATTCCAAGCTGCCCAGTCTTTTGTTAAACCTAATAACTTATCTAACTCATTTTGGAAATAGGTTTCTACTGCTAAAACTATATCTTCACTTTGTTTCTTTTTCAAAGATAAAATATTATATTTTAAGAAATGAAAGATGAAAAAATGAATAAAAGAAAGGAAAAAGAGAGAAAAAAGGAAAATCAAAAAAAATAACCGTTTAAAATTCATTTTTAAAAAAATAGAATACTAGAAAAAAATAAAAAAACAAGATAAGATCTATTGACAATAAAAGATTTATTAATATTTTACCATAAAAAATGGGTAAAATAGAAATTAAATTTATCTTTTGTGGGTTAAAAAAGGAATTTCTTTATAAATTAAAGTCGCACTTAGAGGAGACCTTTTTCTCAGAAGTAGAAATTTCTTCTTTATCTATTGATTTTAGCCAAGCTTATGATGTGAAAAGAAACCAATATTTAGCTGAAGTTATTATTAATAATGTAAGAGGTTTTAAAAAAAATATTAATGAAAAATGGCTTCTTATTGTAGATGTAGATTTATATGCTAAAGGTTTGAATTTTATATTTGGAGAAGCTGATCCAAGATCAGGAATAGGTGTAATTTCTCTTGTTAGGTTGAGACCTGAGTTTTATAGGCAAAAACCAAATGAAAAATTATTTTTGGAAAGGATTTTGAAAGAAGCAACCCATGAATTAGGGCATCTATTTTATTTACCCCATTGTGAGAATCCAAAATGTGTGATGTATTTTTCTAACTCCATTTTAGATACTGATAGAAAAGATAAATATTTTTGTGATCATTGTAAAAGTTTGTTAAAAGCAAATATAGTTTTGAAGATTTTAAAATAATAGAAAATAAAAAGAAAAAATAAAGAAAAAAAATAAAAATTAAAAATTTTTTTCAATAAAAAAAGTCAAATTTTAATTTTATTATTCTTGACAAAAATTAAGCTTTCTTTATGATTTAATTTTAGTTTTGAAATAATTAATACTCTTTTAATTTTTAGAGGAGGTAATTAATGAAATTAAATAAATTTTTATATTTTTTAATAGGAATATGTTTTTTAACTTTTTTAATAAGTTTATATTTATTTTCTGTTTCTGAAAAAATTTCTTTTGCAAAAAGTGAAAGTAATTGTTTGAGGTGTCATTCTATAAAAAGACTTCCTAAGGTTCTTCCAAGTGGAGAAGAAATGTCTCTTTATATAAACAAAGAAGATTTTATGGAATCTATACATGGTAGTTTTAGTTGTACTGATTGTCATAAAGATATAAAGCCAGCTATACATCCAAGACCAGAGAAAATAGGGAGTAAAAAAGAATATATTAAAAAAGTTTCTCAAAGTTGTTTAGATTGTCATCCACAAGATGGCTTATCTCCTATTCATAAAAATATTCTTAAAGAAGGAAAAATATCTTGTTCAGAATGTCATGGATCTCACTATATTAAACCTATGGTTGAATTGAAAAAGATAGCAGAGGGGTGCTTAGAATGTCATTCTGTTAAGGGATTTTCAACTAAGATTCTTCCTAATAAAGAGATAATGTATCTTTATGTAGAAAAAAGATTCTTTAATTCAATTCATGGGAGAATAGGTTGTCTTTTTTGTCATAATTATATAGACCCAGCTAACCATCCTATTCCAACTCAAATATCAACTAAACAGGAATATGCTAAAGGAATATTTAAAAATTGTCTTAATTGTCATCCTTTAAATACTTTATCATCAATTCATAAAGGGTTTTTGAAGGAAGATAGAATGGTATGTTTTGGTTGCCATGGAAGTCACTACATTAAATCAAGAGCTGAATGGAAGAAAGAGACTGAAAAATGTTTGAGGTGTCATTCTATAAAAAGACTTCCTAAGGTTCTTCCAAGTGGAGAAGAAATGTCTCTTTATATAAACAAAGAAGATTTTTATAAAACTGTTCATGGAGATGTAGGATGTTGGGTGTGTCATCAGGGAATTAATTTTTCTAATCACCCCCGTCCTATGAGAATAGAAAGTAAAAGAGCCTATACAGAGAAAATTTCATCTGGGTGTTTTAGATGTCATCCTAAAGATGCAATTTCTAAACACAAAGGGCATGCTAAAGTAATAGAATTAAAAAATATTATTTGTGTGGATTGCCATGGATATCATAAAAATCAGGCTGTTAGAGAATGGAGAGAGAGATTAAGATATCAAGAATATTGTATGTATTGTCATAAATTAGATATGATTAAAACTTTACCAAGTCAAGAGAAGATAAATTTAAAAGTTGATTTATCTCAACTTCAAAAATCTGTGCATAAACAATTTGAGTGTATAGTTTGTCATAAAGGATTTTCAAAAAGAGAACATCCCAGTTATAATTTTAAAAACAAAAAAGAGTATACTATAAATCTTTCAAAAAGTATCTGTCAGAGTTGTCATACTGAAGAAGAACTTAAGAAAAATCCTACACATTATGCTGTTTCTAAAACAGCTATTTGTATTGAATGTCATGGATATCATAATGTAAAATCGTTAAAGATGGCTAAAGGGGTTCCAGAAAATAAGTATTGTATGAATTGTCATTCTATGAGTTTAGTTAAAAAAATGGAAAATGGAGAAGTTTTATCAGTAAAAGTAGATGAAAAACAGATTTTGACTTCTGCACATAAAGATTTAAAATGTTCTCAATGTCATATTGGCTTTTCTCTCCAAATGCATCCTATAAGAAGTTTTAAGTCCATAAGTGAATATAGAGAGAAGGCTCAAGAAATGTGTAACCAATGTCATAAAAAAGAATCTACAGAATATAATGCCAGTATTCATGCTATGGCTGTTTTAAAAGGTAATAAAGATGCTCCTGATTGTGTCAAATGTCATGGCTATCACAATGTTACTAAAATTACTCCTAATCCTATATTAAAATATGAAGTTTGTATAAGGTGTCATGAGAAAGAGAAGGAAAGTTATAAAGAAAGTATACATTACAAAGTTTTTGAAGAAGGGGTAAAAATTGCTCCTGTTTGCTCCAATTGTCACAATGCTCACAAAGTATTACCTATTAATATTGCTGAGCTTAATAATAATTGTATAATTTGTCATGACAAAAATATTAAAAAAATTCATAATAAATGGCTATATAATCCTCCTTTTAAGTTAGAAAGTTTTGTAGATGTGCATTTTGGTTCAGTTTCATGTGAAGTTTGTCATACCAAAGGTGAAAAGGCTATAAGATTGGTTTTGATGTTAGAAAAGGCTCCTTTAACTATTGAAGAAATTTCTAAACTTTTTAATAAACAGCCAATAGAAATTAAATCTATGCTTGATTATAATGAGGATGGAATAATTCAAAAAGATGAATTATGGAAATTTATGGGATCTCTTAAAGAAAAAGCCAAAATTAGACTGAAAGGTAAATTGGTAATGGAGAATTCGAATGAGGCACATAAAATAATTTCTAAAAAGGAAGCTATAAAAGATTGTGCAATTTGTCATAGTCCAAAAGCTCTGGTTAAGGGAAGGTTAGAAATTAATAGATTAGGAGAAAAATCAGAAAAATTTGAATTAGAAAGGGCAACTTTAAATTCTTTTAAGTCTATTCCTAATATTAAAGATTTTTATGTGTTAAGTCTTTCAAAGATAAATATACTTGATACTTTATTTATTCTTGCAGTGATCGCAGGAGTAGCAGCAGCAGGTGGGCATATTTTCTTAAGAATAATCACTCTACCTATTAGAAGAAAGAGAAGGGAGGATAAAAAATGAAAAAAATATATTTACATCCAATACCAGTAAGGATTTGGCATTGGATAAATGCTATATGTTTTCTTATTCTTATTATTACTGGTCTTCAAATAAGGTGGGTAGATAAAATAGGTTTAATGTCTTTTAAAACAGCAGTCAAAATTCATAGTTGGACAGGTTTTATTTTGCTTGCAAATTATTTTATCTGGTTTATTTATTATTTTGCTACTTTAAAGTTTTTTAAAATTTATCTTCCTCCCTTTTGGAAACCTATTGAATTTACTAAAAAGGCTTTTCGTCAAGCTAAATATTATGGCTTTGGAATTATGATAGGAGATAAAAATCCTCATCATCCAACCCCAGAAAATAAATTTAATCCCTTACAACAAGTTGCTTATTTAACCATTATGGTTATTTTGATACCTCTTCAGATTCTTACAGGTCTTGTTTTATGGGATCCTGTTAAATTTAGTTTTTTAGAAAAAATTTTAGGAGGAATTCAAATTGTATCATTAATTCATGTTGCTTTATGGATATTTTTTAGTGCTTTTATTATAGTACATTTTTATTTAGCTACTTTAGGTCATACTCCATTAGCACATTTTATTGCTATGATAACTGGATATGAAGAAGAACCAGAAGAGCATGAAGAAACACATTAAAACAAAATACATTAAAACTAAATACTTTGTAAAGGAGGTGAGTTTATGAAGATTAAAAAGTTTTTAGTTTGGATTTTTGGAAGTATTTTTTTAATAAGTACAACTATTTTGATTGCTCAACAAATACCTACAGAATGTGAAATAATAGTAGAAGGTGCTAAAATGGCACCTGTTAAATTATCACATGAAAAACATGCTACAGAATATAAAATAGATTGTAAAATTTGTCATCATAAAGAAGAGGATCCAACTAAAGAAGTTAAAAAATGTTCAGTTTGTCATGGATTAATGGGAGGAACTGAAAAGGCTCCAGATGCACCAAAGAATATGTTAGCTTATCATAAAAATTGTATAGATTGTCATCAAAAAGTAAATACTGAACAAGGTAAAGCTGCACCAACTAAATGTAACGAATGTCATAAAAAATAAAATCTAAGAGAGGGGCTGAGCCCCTCTTAATTAATATTCTTCTTCTTCAATTTCTTCAATTTCTTCTTTTTCATAGGTATATTCTGGTTCTTCTAGTTCTGAAGATATTTCTTCTATGGAAGGGAAAGAATGAGGAACTCTAATTAATTCTCTTAATTGATCCAATTCTAAAGATAGATCTTGATCTTCTTGACAAATTTTACAAGCTTTAATATGTTTTTCTACTAATTCCATCATTTTTAAAGGAGCAAGAGTATAACTTCTAACCTCTTGATACCAATCTCTTATAAGAGATTGTAATCTTTTACATTGCATATTTTATAATTTAATTCAAGTTTATTTTTTTTAAAATTGTGATATTTTATAAAATTCTGTATAAATTGCAAGTTATATAATTGGAGAAAAGAATGAGAAAATTAAGGGTTCTGAGTGGGATGAGACCTACAGGTCCTCTTCATCTTGGTCATTTTCATGGTGTATTAAAAAACTGGTTAGAATTACAAGATAAATATGAATGTTTCTATTTTATTGCTGATTGGCATGCTTTAACTACAGAATATGAAAATCCAGAATATATTGCAGATTATTCTAAAGAGCTTTTTTTAGAATGGTTATCAGTAGGACTTTCTCCTGAAAAAAATGTTTTGTTTCTTCAATCAGCTATTAAAGAGCATGCAGAATTACATTTGATTTTTAGTATGTTTGTTCCTATTCCTTGGCTTGAGAGGAATCCCACTTATAAAGAAATGCTTCAAGACCTTTCCAATAAAAATTTAAATACTTATGGATTTTTAGGATATCCTGTGCTTCAAGCTTCAGATATTCTTATTTATAAAGCTCAAAAAATTCCGGTGGGTGTAGACCAATTACCTCATTTAGAATTAACTCGTGAGATTGCAAGAAGATTTAACTATCTTTATAAAGTAGATTATTTCCCAGAACCTGAACCAATTTTATCAGAGGTTCCTAAAATTCCTGGAATTGATGGAAGAAAAATGAGTAAAAGTTACGGGAATGCTATATTTCTAAATGATTCTCCCGAAAAGGTTCGAGAAAAAATTATGAATTATGTTACTGATATTTCAAGACCGAGGAAAAGTGATCCAGGTGATCCTGAAAATAGATGTATTGCTTTTAATTTAATTAGATTTTATTTTTCATCTGAAGAAAAAGAGGAAATTGTAAGGGATTGCAAAAATGCGATTTTAGGATGTGTAGAGTGTAAAAAGAGGCTTTCAGAAAGGATAATAAATGAGCTTACCCACATATGGGAGAAAAGAGAAGAAGTAGAAAAGGAAGATTGGAAAGAGATACTTTATAATGGAATTGAGAAAGCTAAAGAAATTGCACACCAAACAATGGAAGAGGTAAATCTTATTGTTTTTAGAAAAAAAATTGTTTAATCTTTTATTAATTTTAAAAATTCTTCTTCATTTATTAGTTTTATCCCTATTTGTAAAGCCTTTTGATATTTAGAACCTGGATTTTCTCCTACTACTACATAATCAGTATTTTTTGAAATAGAATCCGAAATTTTTCCTCCTAATTCTATTATTTTTTGTTTAGCCTGATCCCTTGACATACTACGCAATGTTCCTGTAAACACAAAAGTTAAACCTTTTAATAATTGAGGTTTTTCTTCTTTCCTTTCTTCTTCAAAGGTGATTCCAGCTTCTAGAAGGCGTTGTATAATTTTTTGATTTTCATCATTTTTAAAAAATTCTATAATTGATTTTGCTGCTTCTGGTCCTACTCCAGGAATACTCATAAGATCTGACATATTAACGTTTATTAATTTTTCAAGAGTTTTAAATCTTTCAGCTAAAAGTTGAGCCATAGCTTCTCCTACATGTCTTATTCCTAAGGCATAAATAAATCTACCTAAAGTAGTTTTTTTACTTTTTTGAATAGCTTCAAATAAATTTTTAGCTTTTTTATAAGCAAATCCTGAAAGTTTCATAAAATCTTCCCATTTTAGATAATAGATATCAGCTATATTTTGAACCAATCCTTTATCTACTAAATCTTTTGCTACCTTATCTCCTAAACCTTCTATATTCATTGCATTGCGGCTTGCAAAGTGAAGAATTTTTCTTACAAGTTGAGCATAACAGCCTTTATTAGGGCATCTCCAAATAGCTTCTTCAGGTTTTTTAATGAGTTTAGTTCCACAAATAGGGCAATGAGTAGGAAAAGAAATTTCTTTTTCCACTCCTGTTCTTCTTTCTTTTATAGGCATTACTATTTCCGGAATAACTTCTCCTGCTCTTTGTACAAGAACCCAATCTCCGATTCTTATATCTAAACTTTTTATAAAATCTTCATTATGAAGGGTTGCTCTTTCTACTACCACTCCACCCACTTGAACAGGTTTTAATATAGCTACAGGTGTTACAGCTCCTGTCCTACCTACTTGGAAAATCACATCTAAAAGTTGAGTGGTAACTTGAGTAGGTTGAAATTTATAAGCAAGTGCATATCTTGGAGAACGTGTTTTAGTTCCCAATTTTTCCCATATGGAAAGATCGTTTATTTTTATCACTATTCCATCTATTTCATAAGGTAAGGTATCTCTAATTTTTTCCATATAATGATGATATTCTATTACTTCTTTTATGTTTTTGACTAATTTTACATAAGGATTAACTTTAAACCCCCATTTAGGAAGTGTTTGAAGTATTTCCCATTGTGTTTTAAAATTATGATTTTCCACTCTTCCTACCCCATAAAAAAAGATATCTAATTTTCTTTTAGCTGTAATAGCTGGATCAAGCTGTCTTAAGGAACCAGCAGCAGCATTGCGAGGATTAGCAAAAGGGAGCTCACCTCTATGAATTCTTTCCTCATTTAATCTTTTAAATTCATCTTTATTCATATAGATTTCACCTCTGACATCAATTCTTAAAGGTAATTCAGGAGCATCCTCAGTAAATTTTCTTAATCGTAAAGGAATGATTTTAATAGTTTTTATATTATTAGTAACATCTTCACCTACATAACCATCTCCGCGAGTGGAGCCTATAGTGAGAACTCCATTTTCATAAACCAATTCTATAGCAACACCATCAATTTTAGGTTCTACAGTATATTCTATAGGTTCTTCCTCTGGTAGATTTAAAAATCTTTTAATCCTTTTATCAAATTCAAATACTTCCTCTTCACTCATAGCATCATCTAAAGAAAGCATAGGTTCAGCATGAGCTACTTCTTTAAATCCTTCCGCAGGTTTAAAACCAACCCTTTGAGTAGGTGAATCTGGAGTGATTAATTCAGGATACGTTTCTTCTAATTTTTTAAGCTCCCTCATTAGTGCATCGTATTCTGCATCAGAGATCACCGGAGAATCAAGTACATAGTATCTATAATTATGATATTCAATTTCTTCTCTAAGTTTTTTTATTTTTTCAATAATTTCTTGTGGAATTTCCCTTGGAAAAGATTTTTCCTCAGTCATTCTTACCTCCTGTTGAATTAAAATTATGAATAATCTTTTAAAAATATTATAAATTATAAACTTTTTCTTGACAAACTTTAAAAAGATTTTATATTTTCCAAGGGTTTAAATTTAGGAGGTAAAGATGGCAAGACATAAAAAAAGGGAAAGAGAAAAAGAAATTGAAAGAAGGAGGAGAAGAAGAGCAAGACTTGCAAGATTACGAAATAAAGGCTTATTTCCGAGACCAGAAGGCTATGATCCTCGAGTTTACTCTTATGTAGCTTATGCAGTAGCAAAGGGTATAATGAAAATAGAGGAAGCTTTAGCAAGATTAGAAAAAGCTAAAATTTCTTAAATAAAATTTTTTTCTTTTTATGATTCCTCTTATTGGGGGATCTCTCCTTCCAAAGAGTATAAACTTTATTATTTCATCTACAGTTTTTGGTTGACCTTTTTTATAGATCGTCTAAGAACTTTTTATCTTCTATTTTTCCTCCATTTTTTTAATTATATCTTCAACATAATTTAAAATTTCAGGAACTGCTTCCCATGGGGTTTGTCCTTTTAATTCACTTTTTTTAAATTCTTCAAAATAGGGAATAAAACCAAGTATTTTCATACCCTTTAATTTTTCAATTAAAAAAATTTTTTCATCTTCTGTTTCAATTTTATTTCCAATAACACCAATATTTTTTATTTTAATGTCTTTTGCAAGTTTTTCAATTCTTTTAGTTGTTTCTATACTTTTTTCAGTTGGTTCAGATATAATGAGTAACCAGTCAATTCCTTCTGTTGTTCCTCTTCCAAGGTGTTCAATCCCTGCTTCCATATCAAGAATAACAACTTCATCTCTTTTAAGAATTAAATTCCTCAAAACTGCCTTTAAAAAAGCATTTTCAGGACACATACATCCAAGCCCTCCCCCTCTCACAGTTCCCATAATTCCTAAAAGCAAATTTCTATTCTTATAAAAAAACTTTTCAGGAATATCATCAACTTCTGGATTCATTTTAAAAAAAATTGTTCTTTCACCAGGGATTGTTTGTGTTCTTTCTGCAATTACCTCTTTAAGTTCAATTAATGGAGTTATTTCTTCTTTGATATTTAAAGTTGTTTTTAGATTGGAATCAGGGTCAGCATCAATTAAAATTACTCTTTTTCCCTTTTTTAAATATACTTGTGATAGGCAGGCAGATACTGTTGTTTTTCCAGTTCCACCTTTTCCAGATACTGCAATTTTCATAAAAAACAACTTTAATACAAAAAATTAAATAAGTCAAATTTATACACAAATGGAGCACATTGGTATCTATGAAAAGGTTGTTAACGCTGAGAGAATAGGTAAACTCACTAAGATTGGAGGATAAGAAAGTCTTGTTTTTTAAAATAAATTTGTTATTTTTAAACTGCAATGAGATGTATACCTCAAGAAAGAATTAGAAATTTTAGTATTATTGCTCATGTTGACCATGGTAAATCTACACTTGCAGATCGTTTACTTGAAATTACTGGAGCAGTCTCAGCTAGGGAAATGAGAGAACAATATTTAGATAGACTGGAATTAGAGAGAGAGAAAGGAATTACTATAAAAGCTCAAGCAGTAAGACTTTATTACCAAAGAGAAGATGGAGAAATCTATCAGTTAAACTTAATAGATACACCAGGACACGTGGATTTTACTTATGAGGTATCAAGAGCTCTTTCAGCTTGTGAGGGAGCTTTATTAGTAGTTGATGCTTCTCAAGGAGTAGAGGCTCAAACTATTGCTAATGTTTATTTGGCATTAGAAAATAATCTGGAAATAATTCCTGTAATAAACAAAATAGATTTACCTCAAGCTGATATAGAGAGAACAAAAAGAGAAATAGAAGAAATTATTGGTCTTTCTGCTAAAGAAGCACTATTAGTAAGTGCTAAATTTGGTATAGGAATAAAAGAAGTTTTAGAATCTATTATTCATAAAATCTCTTCACCTAAAGGTAAAAGGGATGGGCCTTTAAGAGCTTTAGTTTTTGATTCTTGGTATGACTCTTATTTAGGAGTAGTAGCATTAGTAAGAGTTGTAGATGGTAAATTGTATCCTGGTCAAAAAATAAAGTTTTTATCTACTGGCAAAATATATGAAATTACTAAAGTAGGAGTATTTGCTCCTGAAGCAGCTACTTTAGATTGTTTGTTCGCAGGAGAAGTTGGTTTTATTGCAGCAGGAATAAAAGAAGTTAGAGAAGCTAAAATAGGAGATACTATAACTGAGGTTAATGCTCAAGTTAAACCTTTACCTGGATTTAAAGAAGTAAAACCAGTAGTATTTGCAGGTATTTTTCCTGTAAACAATGATGATTTTGAAGATCTTAAAGAAGCTATAGAAAAACTTTGGCTTAATGATCCTGCTTTTTCTTATGAGATGGAAACTTCAGCTGCACTTGGGTTTGGTTTTAGATGTGGATTTCAGGGACTTCTTCACATGGAAATTGTTCAAGAAAGATTAGAAAGAGAATTTAAGTTAAATCTTGTTTCTACTGCTCCTTCAGTAAAATATAGAATAAAGTTAAAAAAGGGAAAAATGATAGAAGTAGAAAATCCTGTTCTTTGGCCTGATCCAGCATTAATTGAAGAGGTTTTAGAACCTTACATAAGAGCTGAAATATATACTCCTAAAGAATATATAGGAGCACTTATAAAACTTTGTGAAGAAAAAAGAGGGATTCAAAAAGAAATAAAGTTTTTAACTCCACATAGATGTATATTAATATATGAAATTCCTTTTAATGAAGTAGTGCTTGATTTTTATGATAAACTTAAAAGTTATTCTAAAGGATATGCATCTTTAGACTATCAATTTATTGAATATAAACCAGGAGATCTTGTAAAATTAGATATTTTAATAAATAAACAACCAGTAGATGCTTTATCTTTAATTGTTCATAAAGAAAAAGCCTATTATAGAGGAAGAGAACTTGTATCTAAATTAAAAGAATTTATTCCGAGGCAACTTTTTGAAGTAATAATTCAAGCAGCAATAGGAAGTAAAATAATTGCACGTGAAAGAATACCTCCATTAAGAAAAGATGTTCTTGCTAAATGTTATGGCGGTGATGTTACAAGAAAGAAAAAACTTTTAGAAAAGCAAAAAGAAGGAAAAAAAAGACTTAAACTCATTGGTCAGGTAGAAATTCCTCAAGAAGCCTTTTTAGCAATTTTGAAAATATGAAAAGAAGGAGGGCTCTTTATTATGAAAGATAATCCAAATAGATTTTTGGAATGGGCTAAAAGTCTTTTAATTGCGCTTATTTTGGCTTTTTTTATAAGAACTTTTATAGTACAAGCTTATAAAATTCCTTCTGGTTCCATGATTCCCACACTTTTAGTAGGAGATTATTTATTAGTTAATAAGCTTGCTTATGGGATAAAAAATCCATTTAAGGACGAATTTTTATATTTTAGAAAAATGCCTGAAAGACAAGAAATAGTAGTGTTTAGATATCCTTTAGATAAAAAGTTAGATTTTATTAAAAGAGTTATAGCTCTTCCTGGAGATACAGTCCAAATTATAAATAAAAAAGTTTATGTAAATGAAAAATTACTTGTAGAACCTTATGCTAAGTTTTCTGATCCTGAAGTTTATCCTAAAGAAATAAGCCCAAGAGATAATTATGGTCCTGTAAAGGTCCCACCTAATTGTATTTTTGTAATGGGTGATAATAGAGATCAAAGTTATGATAGTAGATTTTGGGGATTTGTACCTATAAACTACTTAAAAGGGAGAGCTTTAATAATATATTTTTCTTGGGATAATCAACATTATAAAATTAGAATAAATCGTATAGGTAAATTCATCAAATAAATTTTGATTTTTCTATTGACATTTAAAAATTTTTTAAATATACTTTAATTAGAATTTATTATATACTTTAATTAGAATTTATTTTAATAAAGGAGGAGGGGTGAAATGATAGGAATAGATTTTATTAGTTTTTTAATTCTTTTAATAATTTCTGTTGTAGTTTCAGCTATTATTCATTTTGGTTTGAAATATTATGTAATTCCAGGTTGGGGTTCTTTTTTATCTAAAGTTATAGTAGGATGGTTAGGAGCTTGGTTAGGAAGTCCAGTTTTTGGATACTGGTTTGAAGGATTAGTTTATCAGCAAGTTTATATTATTCCAGCTATTTTAGGAGCTATAGCTGCAAACATTTTAGCTGTAGATATATGTAAAACACTTAAAAGTTAAAAATTATTTAGCTATCATAGCTCTCATTAAATCTGCTGTATTTTCTGCATGATGAGGTATTTGAAGTATTAAATCTATAAGGTTTAATATATAAAATAAACTTAAAGGATCATTTATTTTAGTAAAAAGTTCCTTTTTTATTTTATTTCCGTATCCTTCTGCTAAATATTGAGAGTATCTTATGTTTCTTATTATATTTTTTGCTTCATTTTTGCTTTCTTCATTTCTATTGATTAAGAAATTTGCAGAATACACAATTAAATTTTCTAAATATTTTAAAGAGTCTATACTTTTAGTTAAAAGTTCTTCAATCTTTTTAAATAATTCTTCTGGAATTTCCATATATTTGAAAGAAAGCCAATTAAGAATTTTTTCAGCTGCATCAGCAATAGCATCTTGTTCTTTTAAATACATAAATAATTCAAAGCGTTCAACTGGTAAAATAATTCCTTTAGGAAGATGTTCTCTTATATTCCTTTTTAATTGATCTGCCTCTTTTTCTATTTCAAAAATATGTTTAGCTATTTCTTCTAGTCTTTTTATATTTTTAGAATGATAGGCTTCTAAAGAAAGATAAACTCTTTCTGTACATTCAAGCACTAAATGGGCATGCTTTTTTAAAAGATCAAATATTGGAAGTTCTTTTATCATAGTTTCTTTTAAATCTTTTACTTTTTTTAATTCCAATTTAGGTATTCTTCCTTCCATTGTAAAAATAACTCCTTCTGCAATATTAGTAGCTAAATCACCTACTCTTTCTAAATTTTGGACTACAATAATATAATCTATCCCTATATCTAAAAGTTCAGGATTTCCTTTCATACAATCTTTTATTTGTTCAATATTATCTTTTTGAAATCTATCTACAATTTCATCGTAATCAATTACTGAATATGCTTTTTTGGTATCTTCTGTAACAAAGGCATTTATAGCAGATTCAAGCATATAAAGGGCTTCTTTAGCCATCTCTATAATAGTTACCTTACATTGAGGTATGTTTTTTTCTTTAGTTTCATATAAGTCTAAAACTCTATAACTAATATTTACACATTGATCAGCTATTCTTTCTAAATTCTTTGCTATATCTATAGCTGTGATAATGAATCTTAAGTCTTTAGCTACAGGTTGTTGTAAAGCAATAATTTCCAGAGCAGTTTGAGAAACCATATTTTCATAATAATCTACTTGATCATCAAATTCTATAACCCTTTTAGCTAATTCAGGATTTAATTTATCCATGGATAGGATCGCTCCATTGACTATATTATCTACAACATTAGCCATATCTAATAAAAGATTTTTTAAGATTTGTAAATCTTTTTCTAAAGCAATTCTTGCCATTACTTTCCTCCTAAGTATTTTCTTTTTTTATATTATAAACATTGAATCCTTTCTTTCTTAATTTTAAAGTAAGAAAATAGCCTTCTTCTGGATCTTCCCCAATTAAGAATATGTTTTTATTTTTATAGGGAATAAAAAATTTGTGAAGTTTTCTTAAGGAAGATTCTAACAAATTTTTTTCTTTTAGGTTATTTAAATCTATTAAAATCCAATTAGAATTTAAGTTTTTTGTGCAATTTATAAATTCTTCGTAAGTTAATTCTAAGGTTTTGTTTTCAGTTTTATTTAAAAGTTCTATTTTTTTACATCTGCTACAAATATTATTTAATGAACTGGTAACCTCTCCACATTTAATACAGGTACTAACAAAAGACTCCTTTTTATAAAAGTTTTGAGATTTTATAAGAGGAATTAATTTTTTGGTGAAAACTGAAAGGAGCTGATATTTTATTTGATTGTTTTCTTTTTCTAATTCATCTAAGATTTTTTTAATTTTTTTTGGTGGACCCTTTTCTGAATGAGGGCATAAAAGATTTGATACAGGAATATCATTTAAGGTAGCATAATAAATTATGTCTTTTTCTGGAATATAATAAAGTGGTTTTACCTTTTTTGCTTGATTAGGGAAAAAGGGATTTAAAACAGGTTCTAATCTTGAAAGACCTAGAAACTCACCTTGAAAAAAAAGAGCTAACATAGTAGAGACTATGTCATCTAAATGGTGTCCAGTAGCTATTACTGTCAAATTAAGCTCCTTTGCTATTTTAGAAAATAAATATCTTTTAATAGTACCACAAGCTGAGCATATTTTATTTTTAAAATGGGTAAATACAAATTCATCTATTTTATATCCTTCTTTTTCGACAAGATTATGGATATAAAGAGGAACATTCAATTTTTGGCAAAAATCTCTCACATAAGATTCTATTTTTTCAGAATAATATTTTATTCCTAAATTTAAAAATATGGCTTGTAAATTTATTTCTGGATATAATTTTTTTAAAGCCATAAGAAGAGTGGAACTATCTTTTCCTCCAGATAAAAAAATTCCTATTTTGTCAGAAGGATGAAACATTTTATATTTTTCGATAGTTTTTTTGATCCTATTTTCGAAAAATTGATTATAGCAATTTTTGCAAACTTTTATTCTTTGAGATGGTATTTTAATAATGGCTTTTTCTTTTTTACAAATTTTACAAACAAAAGAATAATTATTATAATAATTCATAAATTTTTATTTTAACCTGGAAATTTAAGTTATAAAAGGATGTGTGAAATATTTATTAAGTTTGCTTGTGCTTATTCAGAATTTAGATTAAAATTTAAAAATCTTTGGAATGTTTTTTAAAATTTGAAATGAAAAACAAACTTATATTAATAATGATTTTTTTTTTAATTTTTGGATGTGCGGTTAAACCTGGTCCTAATTTAGCATCAAAGGCAGCTTTAATTCATTCTAATGAAACTGTTAAAGCAGAGGTTTTGCAATTTTTGGGTCCACCGGTGCAAATATTTAGTTTTCCTGATGGTAAAGAAGAATGGTATTATTATTATAGGGTTAAGAATTTTTGGGAAGATGTTCCTATAGTAAAAGCTTATAAAGGAGAAGATTATACTGAAGTATTAAAGATAATAATAAAAGATGAAAAAGTGATAGATTGTTTTTATTATACCGTGAAGTTAAGGAAAAAAAGATGAAGGATATTAAAAATTCAGAAAAGGAGCTATATAGAATTGCAAGGGA
Organism: uncultured Thermodesulfobacterium sp.; assembly: GCA_938091335.1. GTDB lineage: Bacteria > Desulfobacterota > Thermodesulfobacteria > Thermodesulfobacteriales > Thermodesulfobacteriaceae > Thermodesulfobacterium. Next base: position 110,135 of record CALLJG010000005.1, on the reverse strand, counting down.
AAAGATGGTAGAAACTCAAATTAAGGCTCGTGGAATAAAAGATTCTCGAGTTTTACAAGTTATGTTAAAAGTTCCGCGTCATTTATTTGTAGATGAAGCCTTAAGAGATCAGGCTTACGGAGATTTTCCTTTACCTATAGGAGAAGGTCAAACAATTTCTCAGCCTTATATAGTAGCTGTTATGACAGAAGCTTTGGAATTAAAAGGGGATGAGAGAGTTTTAGAAATAGGAACAGGTTCTGGATACCAAACAGCAATTTTAGCTGAGCTTGCCCTTTGGGTATATACTATAGAAAAATATTCATTACTTTTAGAAAAGGCTAAAAAAATTTTAGCTGAATTGGGATATAAAAACGTTTCTTTTAAATTAGGAGATGGGACTTTAGGTTGGAAAGAGGTAGCTCCTTTTGATGCTATAATTGTTACTGCAGCAGCTCCTCAAATTCCTCCGCCCCTTATAGATCAACTTCTTGAAGGAGGAAGAATAGTAATCCCTGTTGGTGATGCCTTTTCACAAATTTTAATAAAGGGAATAAAAAAAGAAGGTGTTCTTCATACGAAAAGTTTAGAACCAGTAAGATTTGTAAAATTAATTGGTGCTTATGGATTTAAAGAATAGAAGAATAGGTATAATTGGAGCTGGAATTGTAAAAGGAGATATTTATGATTTGGCTTATGAAGTAGGTAAGCTTCTTGCTCAAAATGGAGCTATTATTTATACAGGAGGGCTAGGTGGAGTGATGGAAGCTGCATCTAAAGGCGCTTTAGATGCTGGAGGTATTACAGTAGGAATTTTACCAGGCCATAAAGTGGAGGAAGTAAATCCTTATGTAAAAATTATTGTATTAACTGATATGGGCCATGCAAGAAATGTGATTTTAATAAGATCTGTAGAATGTGTAGTGTCAATTTCTGGGGGATATGGAACCTTATCAGAAATTGCCTTAGCTTTAAAAATGTGGAAGCCTGTAATAGGTCTTAAAACCTGGGAAAATATCCCAGGTGTATACTATGTAAATTCTCCACAAGAAGTTTTACTTAAAATTTTAGAAATTGTATCTTAAAAAGGAGGAGACATATGAAAAATTTTAAAAAAGGATTTAAAATGTTAGCTTTTTTATTATTTATAAATTTTTTGCTGTTTTTAAATAAGGCTTTAAATTCAGAAGAAAAGATTTTAAAAATAACTCCTGAAACTCAACAATGTATAGGATGTCATAGTATTTATACTCCTGGTATAGTAAAAGACTGGAAAGAAAGCCTACATGCTCGCACTTTTCCTTCAGTAGCTATTAAAAAATCACCTCTTGAAAGAAGAATTTCTGTAGAAAGGTTTCCAGATTTTATTAATCCTGAATATGTGATAGGTTGTTTTGAATGCCATAGTTTAAATTCTCAATTGCATAAAGACAACTTTGACCATATGGGATTTAAAATAAATATAATAGTATCTCCTAAAGATTGTGGGGTTTGTCATTCTAAGGAATTTAAAGAATATTCAGAAAGTAAAAAGGCTTATGCATTAAAAATACTTTTAGAAAATCCTGTTTATAATAAATTAGTTGAAACAATTACTAATATTTCTACACTTTTACCTTCTAATAGTACACTTCATGAAACTTGTTTAGGATGTCATGGAACAAGAGTGCAAGTAAAGGGTTTTAAAAAAATAAAAACTCCTATAGGAGAAATAGAAATTCCTGATTTAACAAATTGGCCTAATCATGGAGTGGGAAGGGAAAATCCAGATAATACTCTTGGTTCCTGCTCTTCTTGTCATCCAAGACATAGTTTTTCTATAGAAATAGCAAGAAAACCATACACTTGTGCTCAATGTCATTTAGATCCAGATGTTCCTGCTTGGAATGTATATAAAGAAAGCAAACATGGAAATATATATTTTTCAAAAGAAAAAGAATGGAAATTTGATTCAGTTCCTTGGGTATTAGGAGAAGATTTTAAAGCTCCTACTTGTGCTGTATGTCATAACAGTCTTATAGTAAGTCCAGATGGAGAGGTGATTGCTGAAAGAACTCATAATTTTGGAGAAAGATTGTGGGTAAGAATTTTTGGTCTTATTTATTCTCATCCTCAACCAAAGAAAGGAGATACTTCCTTAATAAAAAATAAAGAAGGATTACCTTTACCTATAACCTTTAATAAAGAGTTAGCTAAAGAATATTTAATTGAAGAGTCAGAACAACAAAAAAGGCTTGATCAGATGAAAAACCTTTGTAACAACTGCCATTCTAAAGATTATATAAATGGACATTTTTCAAAATTTGAAAATACTATAAAAGAAACAGATGAAATGGTATTTCAAGCTACACAGGTATTAGTAAATGCTTGGAATAAAAAGATAGCAAATAAAGAAAATCCTTTTGATGAATATATAGAGCAATTATGGATAAAACAATGGCTTTTTTATGCTAATTCTATAAGATATGCCTCTGCTATGACAGGAGCTCCAGATTATGCTACTTTTAAACTTGGTTGGTGGGAATTAAAACATAATTTAGAAAATATGAAAAAAATTATAAAATTGCATAGCAAAAATAAAAATTAATAAACTTGCTATACTTATAAAATATGATATCATCCTTTAAATTTTAGAAAAAATTAGGAGGAAAAGTGAAAAAATTTTTTGATTTTCTAGGGTCTGCTAAACTTGCTGTGACTCTCTTTTTTATATTAGGAATAATATCTATTTTTGGAACTATAATTCCTCAAGGAGAAAAAACAGGTTTTTACTTAATGAAATACGGAGAAAAATTAGGTAAATTGATTATTGTTTTAGACTTGAATGATGCTTATCATTCTTGGTGGTATGTGGGGACTCTTTTTTTATTTTTAATAAATCTTGTTACTTGCTCTATTAAAAGATTCCCTATTAGCTTAAAACTTTTTAAGAAAGATCCTTCTGAGATTGATCCAGAAAAATTACCTAATTTGATTACTATAAAAATTGTTAAAGACTTAGCAAGAATTAAAACATTTATTTATGATAGATTAGGATTTGAAAATATAGAAAAGATAGATAACCTATTTATAAAAGATTTAAATAAATGGGCCTATTTTGCAGTATATATAGTACATTTCTCTTTAATTATAATTCTCATTGGAGCTATAATAGGAGCACTTAAAGGTTTTAGAGGTTATTTATATTTAATAGAAGGAATTCCTTCTAATCAAATTATTCCTATGCGAGAGGAAAAGTCTTTTTTTTTAGATTTTCATGTGAAACTTAATAAATTTGGAATAGAATTATATCCTGATGGGACTCCAAAAGAATATATTTCTAATATAACTATACTTGATAAAAATTTTATCAAAGATGCCATAATAAAGGTAAATCACCCTTTTAAGTATAAAAAAATTACTTTTTATCAAGCAAGTTATGACCAAATTCCTCAATTTATCTTAAAAATAATGTATAAAAAAAATATATTAGAAAGAAAGCTTGAGTGGGGTATACCAGTTTCTTTAGAGAATAGATACTTTTTAATCTTAGATGACTATATGCCACATCCTGGAGGAATAATTGCTAAAATTACTATATTTGATGAAAAAGAGGGAAAAGGAATGGAAAACTTTTTAATTCAAGGAAGGCCTACAAAAATAAATTTAAGAGATGGTATTTTGGAAATGGAAATCAAAGATATTAAAACAACATATATGAGTGTTTTACAGGTGAAAAAGGACCCTGGTTTACCCTTGGTTTATTTAGGATTTATTATTATGGTAATAGGATTATTTTTAGTGTATTTTTTTGAACCTAAAACTTTTTGGATATATTTAAAACCCAAAGATAAAGAAATAATAATAAATTTAGGAGCTATAGCAAAAAGAGAAAGAGATACTATAAAGTTAAAGCTTAAAGAAATAGCTGAAAAATTAGAAAGAGAAGCTTAGTTATTTTCTTCTTTTTCTGGTTCTACATGTATAGTCACTGTTAATTCAGGAAATTTATTAGTTATTTTTTTTTCTAACTCATTACATAAATCGTGAGCCTCTTTTACAGACATTTTTCCTGATACAGTTAGATTAAATTCAACAAAGCCTTTTCTTCCAGCTCTTCTGCTTTTAAAATCGTGTGCATCATATATTTTATAATCTTTATATTTATAATTTTTAATAGTATCATTTATTATGTCTTGAATAGATTTTATTTGATCAGAAGGTAAATTCACGTCAAGAAGTGCAATAGTAGAACCTTTAATAATTTTACCTCCTAAATACAAAATATAAATACCTATTATGAATGCAATTAAAGGGTCTAATATAAAAATTTTGATCAATTGGGCTATTAAAACCCCCGTCACTATTCCTAAGGTACTTAATACATCCGTAAAAAGATGAAAAGCGTGAGAAATTAAAATGGGTGAGTTTTCTCTTTTTCCACCTTTATAAAGTATATAAGAAAGAAATGAATTTAAGAATATAGTAATAAATACTAAGAAAGATCCTATTTGAATACTTTCTAAAGGTTTTGGGGAGAGAAAACTTTGGTAAGCTTTCCAAAAGATAGAGAAAGATGCTCCTATAATTAAAAAAGCTTCAGAAATAGAAATTAGATATTCAAATTTAGTATGTCCATAGGGATGTTCTTCATCAGGGGGTTTTAAAGCGACTTTAATGCCTAATAGAGCCATAGTGGCAGAGATAATATTTACAATAGATTCTATAGCATCTGAATATATAGCTACTGAATTAGTTATAAAATAAGCTAAAAGTTTTAAAGTAAAAATAAAAATACTTACTGTTAGACTTAATATGGTAAGTTTAAGAGCCTTAAAAGTAGGTTTATGATAATAAGAATTTATTAATCTTTTGCCCATTTCAAAGAATAAAAAGCCATTATAAAAGAAAGCAAGGCTATAAAAAATAAGATTAATAAATGCGAAAATTCAAAAGATTTATTAAAAGCAATGTTTCTGAGAATATGAGAAGTCATAGTAAGAGGAAGAGTTTCAATAACAGGTTTTATTAATGAAGGTAAGTTTTCAGTGGGGAAAAAGGTACCACCTAAAAACATCATAGGAGTAATAATAAAATTAGTAATTAAAGCTTGATCTGCATGAGATTTAATTATCATAGCAGAAGTAAGTCCTAAACTGGCAAAAATAAAGGCGTTTAAAAAGACAGTTAGAAAAAAATAAAAATTTAAATAAAGTTTAATCCCTGTTAAAAAAGAGATTAAAAGAATTACTAAAGTAGATAAGATTGCTCTTGTAACTCCACTTAAAACTTCCCCAAGTGCATAATTAAAACAAGAAAGAGGAGAGGCTTGAAATTCTTCAAAAATTTTTAAATAAAAGCGAGAAATATTTATTTCTACATTTATAGCAAAAGCTTGAAGCATACTTGTAGCTGCGATAAGTCCGGGGATAAGAAATTCAAGATAGGTTTTTCCTTCAATATTTATGTTTTTGCCTAAACCTATTCCAAAAGCAAAGATGTAAAGAAGAGGATTTATAGAGAAAGAAAGAAGCACCCTAAAGAGTCTTTTTTTAAGAAGTAAAATTTCCCTTAAATATATAGCTAAAAAACCTTTCATAATCTTTTTTCTACATATTGTAAAAAAACATCCTCTAAAGTAATTTTTCTTAAACTTACAAAATAATTTTTACTATATTTTATCAATTCTTTTTCTGCAGCAGTTTTCTCATTAAAGTAAAAAGTTTTTAACTCATCAGAAAAATATACATCCAGTGCATAACTCCCCAATTTATTGATAAAATTTTGTGGAGTATCTATTTCAATTATTCTGCCTGAAAAAATAAAAGCTACTCTATCTGCTAAATTTTCTGCTTCATCCATATAGTGAGTAGTCAAAACTATAGTGGTACCTCTTGTCTGTATGTTCTTTATAAGACTCCATATTTTTCGTCTTATATGAGGATCAAGACCAGCAGTTGGTTCATCTAAAAGCAAAATTTTAGGTTGATGCATAAGTGCTCTTATTATTAAAACCCTTCTTTTTAATCCCTCAGATAATTCTTTAATTTTTGAATCTCTTCTTTCATTTAATCCTGCAAATTCTAATAATTCGTTAATTCTTTTTTTAATTAGGGATAAAGGCATTTTATATAGAAGACCATGAATGAAAAGATTTTCCTCTATGGTTAATTCTAAGTCTAAATTAATATGTTGTGGAATTATTCCTATTTGACTTTTGGCCCAAATTAGATTTTTAAGAAGATCCTTTTGAAAAATGTATACTTTACCTGAGGTAGGATTAGTTAGTCCTGCAATTATTCTTAAAATAGTAGTCTTTCCAGCTCCATTGGGACCTAATAAAGCAAATAATTCTTTTTCTTTTACTTCAAAAGATGCACCATTTAAAGCATATAAAGAATCATATTTTTTAATAAGATTCTCTACTCTTAAAATAATTATTGACATTAAAATTCGTTACTTTGGTTTACTCATTGGTATTAATTTAAAGAAAAAGATAGTTAAATTTTTACAAAATTTTTAAAAATGTCAAATTTTTAAATTCTGTCAAATTAAAAATTATTGACCCAAGTATTCTTTTATTTATATTTTCTATTAGGAGTTAAGATGAAAGAAGTTATATATGATGTGGGTGTAATAGGTCATATAACAAAAGATATAATTAAGATTGGTGATATTAAAAAAGAAATAACAGGTGGATCAGCCTATTATGTATCTATTGCTTTAAAAACTCTTGGGTTAAATCCATTTGTAGTTACCAAGCTTTCTGAGAAAGATGAATATCTACTTAATGAGTTAAAAAAGTATGAAATTCCTTTTATTTTAAGGAAAAGTGAAAATACTACTATTTTTGAGAATATTTATGAAAAGGATGTGAGAATTCAAAGAATAATTTCTGTAGCTTCTCCGTTTAAAATAGAAGATTTACCAAATATAAAAGTAAAAATGTTTTACTTAGGTTCTCTAACCAAAGAAGACTTTTCTTTAGAAATATTTAGACATTTGAGTAAATATAGAATAGCACTTGAAGTACAAGGCTTTTTAAGAAAGATAGAAAAAAATCAGGTAAAAATGAAAGATTGGGAAGAAAAGGAAGTACTTTCTTACGTTGAAATATTACATGCAGATGAAATGGAAGCTAAAATTTTATCTGGTGAAAAGGATATAGAAATGGCAGCAAAAAAGTTGGCTTCATTTGGTCCAAAAGAGATTATCATTACTTTAGGTAAAAAGGGTAGTTTAATTTTTGCCAAAGGTAGATCTTTTTTTATTCCTCCGCCAAAAACTGAAGTTATAGATCCTACTGGATGTGGGGACACTTATATGGCAGGTTATCTTTATAAAAGATTAATGTTTTCAGAAGATTTTTATGAGATAGGGAAATTTTGTACCAAAATAGCATCTCTAAAATTGAAAAAATTTGGACCTTTTGATTCTTGGGATTAACCATACTAACGGAGGAGGCGGGATTCGAACCCGCGGTGCGAGTTTTAGCTCGCACATGCGATTTCCAGTCGCACCCCTTCGTCCACTCGGGCACTCCTCCTAAATTTTTTCATTTTAAATTTTAACCCTATACCTCAAATTTTTCAATAATTTGTCCTTAAGAGGAAATTGGAGATAAGTGCTAATAAAATGTTATAAATACTTAGAAAGTAATTCTAAAATTTTCTCGGTAGCCCCTCTTTTTTCTTTTAATAGTTTATAGGCTTTTTCACTAATTTCAGTTCTGAGATCTTCATTTTTAATAAAGGTTTCTAAGGTATTACTTAAATTATTTGATGAGGTCTGGATACAGGCTTTTTCTTTTAAAAATTCCTGTACAAAAGGGAAATTGTCCATAAAAGGTCCAAAAATTACAGGTTTTTTCCAATAAATAGCTTCCAAAGGATTTTGTCCACCATGAGGAATAAAACTACCTCCTATTATGGCGATATCGCAAATTCTATAAAGTGGAGCTAAAATTCCTATTTGATCAACTAATATAATTAGTTTAAAAAATTTGGATATTTTTTGAGGAAATTCTAAATTAGAAATTTTGCTAAGCTTTAAGAAAAATATTTCTTTTTTACTTTTTATTAAATCTTTTATAGTAGTTTCAACTTCTTTATATCTTTCAGGGTGTCTTGGAACAATAAAAAGTGAACCCCTATAGGGTATTTTTAAAAAAGTTTCTAGTATTAATTTTTCTTCAGGAAAATGGGTACTTCCTGCAATTATAACTGGTTTTGGAAGCAGGTTTTCCCAAGGAAAAGAGATAAAAGGTATTTCAATATCAAATTTGGTATTTCCTGTAACTAAAATTTTTTCTGATGACACTCCCAAAGCTTCAAATTTTTTTTTATATTCTTCGTTTTGTACAGCTATAATAGAAAATTTTTTTATTATAGGAGATATAAAAAATTTTATTTTTCCATATCTTTTAAAGGATTTATCACTTAATCGAGCATTTATGAGGAAAACGGGTATTTTTTTAGAAACAGTTAAAATCAAATTAGGCCATATTTCTGTTTCAACAATAATAAGTGCTGAAGGATTAAAGGCTGTTAAAGTTCTGTTTATAGCAAAGGGACAATCAAAAGGAAGATAAATCACTTCTACTGGTAAATTTTTAAATTTCTCTAAAGCTATTTTTTGACCTGTATCAGTGATGGTGCTTATTAAAAGATTATATCTTTGAGAAAGCTCTTTTATTAACTTAGAAATTCCCATGATTTCTCCTACAGATACAGCATGAATCCAAATAAGTTTCTGGGAAAAAGACAATCTCTTTTTTTCAAAAATTCCCCATTTATTTGTTAACCATTTTTTTCTTAATTGAGGAGGTCTTTTTAAAAATTCCTTAGGGAATAGGAAGGCAGTAACTAGATAATATAAAAGGGTGTAGAGTTTAAAAATCATTTTTATTTAATTTTTCCTATTAAACTAATCTGAAATCCATTTTTTTCTTTATAAAATCTATAGGACCAGTAACTATCCTTTAAGCAATAAGTACAGTCTTTTGAAATCCAGATGTTTTTTGTAGGAATTCCACATTCTAAAGCTTGATAATAATTTAATTTTTCTAAGTCTAAATAAATTTTTTGATTTTTTGAGACTAAGAAATTTTCATAATTTTCAAAATTTATTTTAAGCTTTTCTATTACATCTTCTCTTACTTCATAACAGCATGATTTTATGTGGGGACCAATAGCAATAAGAATATTATCAGTATTTATACCTAAATTTATTAGTTTTTTTAAAAATTTATATAAAAAACCTTCTATACAGCCTCTCCAGCCTGCATGAAGAGCTCCTACTAAAAATTCAGTTTTATCAGTAATTAAAATGGGTACACAATCTGCGGTCCTAATTCCTATAAACAAAAAGGCTTGTGAGGTTACAATTCCATCTCCTTCAATTTTAAACATCTCTAATTTTAAATTTTCTCTTAATTGATCGATTTCAAGAATTTTTGTACTGTGAACTTGTTTAGGAAAAAAAACTTTAAAGGAATCTAATGAGGTGAAATCAAAATTTAAAGGAAGTCTTTTACTGAAAAATCCTAAAGCACAAGTTGAATGAAAAATTTCTGGATAAATAAGATCTGTTGAGAAAAGTTTTTTAAAATTATTTAATAAAGTTAATTTAAGCATTTTGGGTTAGTTTTAAGAAATCAGGTAAGATCTTTTTTAATAAATTTAAGGCTTTCCCTCTATGACTTATTTTATTTTTTTCTTCAACAGAAAGTTCTGCAGCTGTTTTTTGGTAATTATATTCAGGCACTAAAAAAAGAGGATCATATCCAAAACCATAATTTCCCTTAGGTTCAAATCCTATAAGGCCTTCCCAAATGCCTTCAGTTTTAATATATTTTCCCTTGGGATGATACACTACCATTACACATATAAATCTTGCTTTTCTTTCTTCTAAAGGAACTCCTTTTAATAATTCCAAAAGTTTTTTATTATTTTCTTCATCTGTTGCTTTTTCTCCTGCGAATCTTGATGAGTAAATTCCTGGAGCTTTATTTAAAATATCTACCTCTAATCCAGAATCATCTGCTAAGCAAATAAGTCCAGTTTTTTCAGCATAGTATTTAGCCTTAAGAAAGGCATTTTCAAAAAAAGTTTTTCCTTTTTCTTTAGGTGATTCTATATTAGGAAATTCTTTTAAATTTTTAATCTTTAAGGGCAAATCTTTTAAAACTTGAGTTATTTCTTTTGTTTTTCCTAAATTAGATGTAGCTATTAAAAGAATAGTTTTAGACATTTTTTAATAACTCTTTTTGTTTCTTTATTAATTCTAATATACCTTTAAGAGCAAGATTTTTCATTATTTTGAATTCTTCCCATGAAAAAGGAAATTTTTCTGCTGTAGCTTGAATTTCTACAATTTTTTGGGATTCTGTAATAAAAAAATTGGCATCAACTTCTGCTACTACATCTTCCTCAAAATTGAGATCTAAATAAAATTCATTCCCTATTTTACCTACACTAATACCTGCTAAATATTCTGATATGGGATCTTCTTTTATTATACCCATTTCTAATAATTTTTTTATAGCTAATTTTAATGCTACGAATCCTCCTGTTACAGAAGCAGTCCTTGTTCCACCATCAGCATTTAGAACTTCGCAATCAACCCAGAGGGTCCTTTCACCAAGCTTATTTAAATCTACAACTCCTCTTAATACTCTTCCAATAAGTCTCTGAATTTCCATAGATCTTCCCTTTCTTCCCATAAATTCCCTTTGAGTTCTTTCAGTGGTAGCTCCAGGAATAAAGGCATATTCTGCAGTAATCCAACCAGTTCCAGTTCCTTTTAAAAAAGATGGTACCTTTTCCTCTAAACTTACCGTACATAAAACTTTGGTATTACCTAATTCAATAAGAACTGAACTTAGAGGATTTTTTAAAAAATTTATTATGAAATTAATAGGTCTTATTTCATCAGGTTTTCTTCCATCTTTTCTCATTATTCCTCCTTTTATTTTTCAGTACATAATTTCAAAGCAACCTTATCAAGAAGATTAGCTACTTCAAGAGAAGAAGTTATTTTTTTATTAAAAATTTCTTCCCACATTCTTTTTCCCTCCATACAAAAATAGAAAGTTACTATATTTTTAGCTTGATTTAGCAGTTTTTGAAAAGAATAATAAAGTCTTTTTCTAACATCTATAAAATATCGCCTTTTCTTATCTAATCCCTCTATAAATTCTTGAGAATATATTTTTGTAGAAGGGAATCTCTTTTCAGCTATATCTTTTAATTCTTTAGGATATCTGAAGGTGCCAAAACTTATCCAGGCTATTTTATCTAAAGGTATGGTTTCTAAAATTTTTTCTAAAACCTTAGGATACTCTTCCTCTGCATATTCATAAAAAATAATAGGATCAAAATGAAAAGCTACACTAAAACCATAATTAGCAGCCATTTGTGCACTTTTTAAACGAGAAGATAATTTAGCAGTTCCTTTTTCTTCTTCATTTATAATTTTCTCCGTATTTACAGACCAAGCAAATATTATTCTTGGATCAGGTTTCAATTGAGAAAAATAACTTTTAGAAATAGATGTTTTGGTTTTTAATTCTAAAATTGCTAATGGATCCACCTCTTTCCAGAAATTTATCAAAATTTGTGATACATTAATTATATTTTCTAAAGCAAGACTATCTGCAAATTCTCCTGTTCCAATTCTTAAAATTTGTCTCTTTTTTTTATAAAAATTTAGAATTTTTGCTAATTCAGGTAACCCCCTTTCTATTAAATTAGCCCAAATTTTTAGTCCAGGTCTATTTAAATAGATCTGTAAGATACAATAGCTACAATCTAAAGGACATCCCTCTCCAAAATGAAAGATTTTATAATTACAACAAAGGTAATGTGTAGTTCCTGGGCAAGGCTTAAAAAAATTTCCTTTATAATTAATTAAGAATAGTCTTTTTTTGCCTATAGTAATTAATTCCGGCAAGGATTTAGTTTCCCATTTAAATTCTTCATAAGAAGGTATAATTTGTACTGGAAATCTCTTTTGAATTTCTTTTGCTAATTGAAAATCTAAAGAGTTTCCTTCAATAAAAATTTCCATTATAAGTAATTTTGAATTAAAATCTCAGCTATTTGAATTGCATTAGTTGCAGCACCTTTTCTTAAGTTATCAGCTACGATCCATAAATTAAGACCATTTTCTATGGAGAAATCCTCTCTTATTCTTCCTACAAATACCTCATCTTTTCCAGCCACATTAATTTGTAAAGGATAAACTTTTTCTTCAGGTTTGTCTAAAATTATAATCCCCGGAGCATTTTTTAAAAGTTCTATAGCTTTTTCTACAGTAATTTTTCTTTTAGTTTCAATATTTACAGATTCAGCATGTCCCAAAAATACAGGAACTCTCACTGTAGTTGCAGTTACTCTTATAGTAGGATCTTCCATAATTTTTTTAGTTTCTTCTATCATTTTCATTTCTTCTTTAGTGTATCTATTTGAAAGAAAGACATCTATATGAGGAACACAGTTAAAAGCTATAATTTGAGGTAGATATTTAGCTGGAGGGATAGGAGTTCCTTGACACCAGGCTTTTATCTGTGTCTCTAGTTCATTTATAGCTTTCTGTCCAGCTCCAGAAACTGATTGATAAGTACTTACCACAATTCTTTTAATTTTTCCATAATCATGTAAAGGTTTCAAAGCCACCACCATCTGAATAGTTGAACAGTTAGGGTTAGCAATTATTCCTTTGTTTTTATAATGAGCTACTGCATGAGGATTAACTTCAGGAACAACTAAAGGTATTTGTGGATCCATTCTCCAGGCACTTGAATTATCAATAACAACAGCTCCATCTTTTACAAAAAGAGGAGCATAATCTAGACTTCTTTGGGCTCCAGCAGAAAAAAGTGCAATTTCTATCCCTTTAAAATTTTTAGTTTCATCCAAAACCTCTACAGGGATTTTTTCACCTTGAAAATCAAGTTTGATCCCTTTTGATTTCGAAGAAGCAAATAATCTTAGATTTTTTATAGGAAAATTTCTTTCTTCTAATACTGTTAACATCATCCTTCCTACTGCTCCAGTAGCTCCAACTATTGCTACATTATACTCCGCCATTTTTATCTCCTTTTAGAGTCTTTAAAATTAATTGAGTTTAAAAACACTATCACAAAAAATAGAGATTTCAATATAAATAAAAATTTATCAAAACTTGCAAAATTTATTATTTTTTGATAAAATAATTACATAAAAAATAATAAAAAATTTTTAAAAATATGAAGGAGGGATCAATGGAAGAATTGTCAAGATTTGGTGTTTCTATTCCTAAAGAGCTTTTAAAAGCTTTTGATGAATATATAGAAAGAAAACATTATGCTAATCGTTCTGAAGCAATTAGGGATTTAATAAGACAAAAGCTGGTAGAAGAAGAATGGAAAGAATCTAAAGAAGAAGTAGTTGGAGTTATAACTTATATTTATGAGCATCATAAAAGAGAGCTTGTAGATAAATTGATAGAAATTCAACATATTCATTATAATAAAATTATTACTACTCAACATATTCATATAGACCATGATAGATGTTTAGAAGCTATTTTGGTAAAGGGCAAAGCAAATGAAATAAAAGAACTTGCAGATAAAATACAAGCTCAAAAAGGAGTATTACACCTTAACCTGGCTCTTACTACCTTAGGGAAGAGTATACCTACTTAGAGTTTTTTTCTAAAACAAAATTTAAGTGAAATCTTCTTAAATCTACTTCCTTAAGTTTCACTCTTACTTTTTGACCTATTTTAAAAACTTTCCCTGTTTTTTTTCCTATTAAGGAAATACCTTTTTCATCTAAAATATAATAATCATCAGGGATATCTATTAATTTTACCACTCCAGTTATTAAATATTCTTCCAAATCTATAAAAAAACCAAAAGCTGTAACTCCTGTAATAATTCCATGGAAAACTTCTCCTACTTTATCTTTCATAAAAAAGGCTTGAAATCTTTTTAACACTTCTCTTTCTGCTTCTTCAGCAATTCTTTCTCTTTCTGAAAGGAATTTACCCATAATTTCTAATTCTTTTTCTGTATAAGGGGGTTTTTTATTATTAAGTGCACATTTAAGGGTTCTATGAACTATTAAATCAGGGTATCTTCTTATAGGAGAAGTAAAATGGCAATAACAAGAAGATGCAAGCCCAAAATGACCTACATTTTCTGGAGAATATTTTGCTTGTTTAAGACTCCTTAAAAGTAAAGAATTAAACAAATAATAATAAGGTTTTCCACTTGATTTTTCAATTAATTGTTGAAAAAAATGTGGAGTTATAATTTTTGGATATTCTATTTGGATTCCTAAAACTGAAAATATTTCTTCCAATTGTTTAAGTTTGTTTAAATCAGGATTTTCGTGAATTCTATATAAGAAAGGATATCCTTTTTTATTCAAATAACTAGCTACTACTTCATTAGCAACAATCATAAACTCTTCAATTAACATATGAGCCAAATTTCTTTCTCTTTTTATGATATTTTCTATTTGTCCTTTCATATTAATGATTACTTCTGGCTCAGGTAGATCAAAATCAAGGCTACCTCTTTTTAATCTTTCTGCTCTTAAAATAAGGCTTAGTTCTGTTGAGGTTTCAAGCATAGGATAAATTGTTCTATATTTTTTTATAATCTCCTTATCTTTATCCACTATCATTTTTTTAACTTCTGTATAAGTTAGTCTTGCATGAGATTTAATTACTGCAGGATAAAAACTATTTTTGATAATTTCTCCGTTTTTAGTAAAATCTATTTCTACTACCATAGCTAGTCGTTCTACCATAGGATTTAAGCTACAAAGATTATTGGAAAGTTTTTCAGGACACATAGGAATTACTAAATTGGGGAAATATACGCTTGTTCCTCTTAAATAAGCTTCTTTATCAAGGGAAGAATTTTTTAAAACATAATGAGATACATCAGCTATTGCAACCCACAATTTATATCCATCTTTAGTTTTTTTTACACAAATTGCATCGTCAAAATCTTTTGCATTTTCTCCGTCAATAGTTACAAAAGGTATGTTAGTAAGATCTATTCTTCCTTTTTTATCTTTTTCTTGGATTTTCTCAGGTAATTTTTCTAATTCCTTTTCTACTTTTGAATTCCAAATATGAGGAAGTTCATAATTATAAACAACAGCCCAAACATGAGATGTAAGCTCATAAGGGTCTCCCAAGTCTTTTATTATTTCTCCAATAGGAAATCCAGATTCAGATCTTTGTTGAATGATTTTAGTTACTACTAAATGATTTTTTTTTGCTTTATTAAGCTGCTTTTTTGGAATATAGATTTCAAAAGGAAATCTTGGATCTTCAGGTTCAACAAAAAAAAGTTTTTTTCTTTTTACTAAATATCCAATAATATTTTTTCTCTTTCTTTCCAAAACTTTAAGTATACTTCCTTCAGGCCCTTTTGATGTTATTTTTTCAATTCTTACTAACACTATATCTCCATTAAGGGCATGTTTAAGTTTTCTTGATGGTATAAAAATAGTTTTTTCATCTTCTGTTTCTACAAAACCAAAACCATTATGATGAACCCTTAATTTACCCTTAAATACTGAAAAATGGGAAGGGAGTCCATATTTTCTTTTCTTTAATTGGATTAATTTTCCTCTATTTAAAAGATTCTTAATAAGACTTCTAACCATGTTTCTTTTTTTTGAGGGGATATTAAGAAGATGATAAATTTCTCTTAAGAAAAGAGGTTTTTGGTGCTTTTTTAATAAAGAAGTTATTGCTTCTTCTAAATTTTTAAAGAATTTATTCTTTTCTTTAAAAGACATAAAATAAATAACTTTTTATTCATAAAAAATTTTATTTAAGATTTAGATATTGAATAGCTTTGTTTAAATCTTCATCTGGAACTGTTAGATGAAGTCCAGATTTTGGTCCAGTTCTTATTAATTTTCTAAGATCTTCTGCTGAACTAATTTCTTTTTCTTTTACAATATTCTCAAGACTTTTAGAGCCCTTATGACATTTTAGACATTTAAAATTTCTCGCTTTTACTTCTTTATCATTTTCAAAATTGGTAGTTACTAACATAATTAGTCCACTTAACAAAAATAAAGGTAATATAGAGATATTAAACAATTTTAAATTTTTTTTCATTATGAATACAAAGTAATAGTAAAAGATATTATTGTCAAGTTTAGTTTTTATTTTTGAAGTAAATTTTTTAAAGTTTTTACTAAAAATTCATTTTCTTCAGGTAAACCTATAGAAATTCTTAAAGCAGTAGGAAAGCCATAAGCTTTTAATGGTCTTACTAATATCCCTTGAGTGGTTAATTTTTTAAAAGTCTCTTCAGCTTTTTCTCCAAATTCTACCATTATAAAGTTAGCTTGTGAAGGATAAACTTTTAATCCTAAATTAGTTAAATTTTGAGTTAAATATTTTCTTCCTTCTTTTACTATTTTAATGGTTTTATTTATATATTCTTTATCTTGTAAAGCTGCTAAACCAGCTTTATAAGCTAATAAATTTATATTAAAAGGTTGTCTTACAGAATCAAGCACTTTAGAAAGTTCTAAAAAAGTTATTCCATATCCTAATCTTAATCCTGCAAGTCCATATGCTTTTGAAAAAGTTCTTAAAATTAAAACTTTGTATCCTGCTTTTAAAAATTCAATTCCTGAAGGTATAGATGCATCTTCGACAAATTCTCCGTAGGCTTCATCTATTACTAATAGGATGTGTGAAGGGAGTGAATTTAAAAAAATTTCCCATTCTTTTTCATTTAAAACACTTCCTGTAGGATTATTAGGGTGATCTAAAAAGATAATTTTGGTGTTTTTGGTAATAACTTTAACTATTTTGTTAAGGTCATGTTTTAGTTGATGGTTAAGTGGCACTAATTTTATTTTAGTATTATATATTTTAGCAAATTTCTCATACATTAGAAAACTTGGTTTACTAATAATAATTTCATCCCTTGGATTTATTAAGGTTTTAAATAAAAGCTCAATTACCTCATTTGATCCATTACCTAATACAATTTGATCAGGTAAGACATTCCATTTTTCTGCTAGGGCTTTTTTTAGCTCTTGATAGCTTGATTCAGGATAAAGATGTATTTGTAAAAGGTAGCTTTCTAAGACTTCTAATACTTTTGGAGAGGGACCTAAAGGATTTTCATTAGAATTTAATTTATAAATTTTTCCAGGGATGTTAAATTCTTTTTTTATTTCTTCAATAGTTTTTCCAGGAGGATAAGGAATAAGATGTTTAAGATGTGAGCTAATTTTCATTTTTAAAGGTTTAAAATCCTAGTTTGGCAAGTTCTAAAGTTTTATCAATATGAGATTGTAAAAAAGGAGATAATCCTTCAATCTTCACAGTTAAAAAGCCTTTAACAATAAGAGATGTTGCTTCTTCCTCACTTAATCCTCTAGCCATAAGATATTCTACTTCTTCTTGAGCTATTTTACCTACAGCTGCTTCATGAGTTAATTCTACATCATAAAAAAAACTATCCAATTCTGGTATAGCTTTCATTATTCCATTATCAGAAAGCATCAATCCTTGACATTCAAGATGTCCTTTTACTTTGGAAGACTTAGCAATTATCTTACCTCTTGCAATGTTTTCTCCTCCATAAACCACACTTCTTGAAACTATTTCTGTTTTGGTTTCTTCAGCTTCTAAATGAATTTCTCCTCCTATATCTATACAGGAATTAGGATAATTTGCGATTATAGAAATAAAGGAAGCTTTTGCATTTTTCCCAATTAAATGGCATACAGGAGCTGTTTGAATACTTTTAACAGGAAATAGAGTTATATAAGTAGAGATATAAGTTCCTCCTTCCTCTACCAATATTCCTGTTCTAGGTCTTACATTAATTCCTTCTCCCCACATATGAATCATGGTAAAGGTTAATTTTGCCCCCTTTTTTACATAAAATTCTGATATCCCTATATGAAGAGCTGAACCGATGTGAGGATGAACAGAACAAGAAGTAATTAAATTTAATTCAGCTCCCTCCTCAACTATTACAATATTATGGACTTTTTGAGCTATACTTTCAGTTCTTATATAAAGACAAGTCTGTACAGGATAAATTAATTTATGATTAGGAAGTACTCTAATAAAATAGCCATTGTCTAAATCCTCAGCTACAGCCTGGGTAAATTTGTCTTTTTCAGAAGAAACCAATTTCCACAAATAATCTTGAAGCCATTCGAATTCCTTTAAAGCATATACTATAGGAAGAACTTCCAGACCTTTTATTTTTTTTCTACATAAAATCGGATAAGCATCAACTTGAATATATTCTCCGCCTCTTTTAGCTTTTTCGTCTAATCCCAAAATCTTTAGACGTTCTTTCTCTTCTTCACTTAATTCTGACTCATCCTTCAAAGGCTTTACCTTTTTAGCTGATTTAAAATTTTTTAGATCTATAGCCTCATTTGACATTATATATTCTCCTTTTTGCCTATTTTAAAAACTATATCTTTTTAAACACTTTTTACATCCTTCATATCCATATTTTTGAATACCTTCAAAAATTTCTATGGGATTTCCTTTGCAATATATCTCTCCATCCATAATTACGTATCCAAGGTCTGCAGCAATATATTGAAGAATAAATCCTGTATGAGTGATTATCAATCCACTTTTATTTCTTGGTTTATGAGGTATGTCTTTTTGTAAAAGTCTTTTTATCATTTTTCCTATAAATTGAATATTTTCTATATCCACTCCTGATTCTGGTTCATCTAAAAGAACTAAATCTGGATTTTGGACTAATAATTGAAGAAGTTCACTTTTTTTAAGTTCTCCTCCTGAAAACCCCTTATTTACTTCTCTATCTAAAAAAGTTTCAAATCCAAACTCATGAGCTAATTCTTCAATTTTTATTTTATTTTCCCTTATACAGGAAATTAAAATATCTTTTAATTTAACTCCCCTTATAGTTGGAGGTCTTTGAAACATAATTCCAATTCCTCTTTTGGCTCTTTCATAAGGAGGAAGCTCAGTAATATCCTCACCTTTAAAGAATATTTTTCCGTGTTTAATTTTATAAACAGGGAATCCCATTATAGTCATTAACAATGTAGTTTTTCCTGATCCATTTTTTCCAAAAATTACATGAGTTTCCCCCAATGGTAAGATTAAAGAAATATCTTTTAATACTTCTTTACCTTCTACCTCTACCCATAAATCCTTAATTTCTAAAAGTTTTTCCATTTTTTGTTTCTCTTTTTTTCTCTATTTTTAAAAAATTTTAATTCATCTTCTAAATTTTAGCAACTAATTAATATCTTGATTTTTTGGTTTATATTTCCATAAAATATTTTAAAGCTTATTTTAAGTTATAAGTTTCCACTTTTGCTCTTAAAGTTTCTTCTGAGAAACCAAAAAGACTCTAAGAATAACCATATTAGCAAGTTTAGTAAGTTGAGTCTTAAAGTTTTTCAGAAAAACTCCAAAATAAAATGAAACTTTAGCCTTGGTCAGTAAAATCCAAGAGCTTAAATGATTTGAAGCAATAGCAAAATAATATTTATTAAAAATTAAGTTTTATTTTTCTTGACAAATTTGGAAAAAAAGTTTAGACTTAAGCAAAATTTGAGAAAGGGGGTAATATTTTTGGCAGGTATAATAGTTAAGGAAGGAGAATCTTTTGAACAGGCTTTAAAACGATTTAAAAGGTTAGTAGAAAAGACAAAGATATTGTCTGAGGTAAAAAAAAGGGAATTTTATGAAAAGCCTGGAGTAAAAAGGAGAAAAAAATTTCAAGCTTCAAGAAAGAAATTAATAAAAAAACTTAAAAAGCTTCAACAAAAAAATAAAGGTTAAGTTATCTTAATTGATAGAATTTAAGTCTTTAGAGAAGTTAGATTGGGATAAGTTTTTAAATTATCTTGAAAAATTTTTATTTTCTAATTTTTCAAAAGAAGCCTCTAAAACTCTAAAACCTGCTTTTTCTTTTGAAGAAGCACTTTTAATTCAAAAAAAATCTAAGTTTATTTATAAATTATTAGAAAAAGAAAAAAAGATAGAATTAATTCCTCTTAAATCTTTACAAGAGTTATTTAACAAAGCTTTAAAAAGGGGGCTATTTTTACCTATAGAGTTAGAAGAGATTAAAAAATGGTTTATAAACCTTAAAAAACTAAGCCCATTATTAAAGGACTCACCTTTTGAAGAATTATTGAGTAATTATGAAGAAATTAAAGATTTAGAAAAAATTCTTGATAAAAATCTTGATTATGAAGAAGCTAAAGTAAAAGATAAAGCGTCTTATAATCTTTTTATGATAAGAAAAAAATTGAAAGAAGCTCAGGAATTACTTTTTTCAAAGCTTGAAAAATTAAAAAATTTCTATTATCAGAAAGGATACCTTCAAGAAAATTTATTTACTCACAGAGAAGGAAGATATGTTTTACCAATAAAGAGAGAATACAAAAATAAAATAAAAGGAATTTTGCATGAAGTTTCTCAAAGTGGAGCCACTGTATTTATAGAACCAACAAGTATTATATCTTTAAATAATGAAATAGAAGATCTCAGATTTGAAGAACAAAGAGAAATAACTAGGATTTTAAAAGAGATTTCTTCTGAAATATTTATTAAGTATTCAAATTTTTTGAATTTAGAAAAGATTTATCAAGATTTTGAAATAACTCTTAGCAAGGTAAAATTAGGAAAACTTTATAAAGGAATTTTTCCTATTCTTAAGAGAGAAGGTCCTATCAAATTATTATTTTCAGCTCATCCACTGTTAATTTTGCAAAAAAGTGAAGAGAAAATAAAAAAGGTAATTTACAATAATTTTATTATTGAAAAGGGTCTTGTTATTTCAGGACCTAATCTTGGAGGGAAAACAGTTGCGCTAAAAACGATAGGAATTCTTGTCTTTATGGCACAAAGTGGCTTTCCTATACCAGCTAAAGAAGCAGAAATTCCCGTATTTTCTCAAATTTTTGCAGATTTTGAGAATGAACAAAGCATAATAGAAGGAGAATCATCTTTTTCTTCTCATCTAAAAAATTTAAAAAAAATCTTAGAAAAGGCTGATAGTAAAACTTTAATCTTGCTTGATGAACCTGGTAAGGGAACAGATCCAGAAGAGGGTTCAGCTCTCATTGCAGTGATTATAAAAGAGTTAATAAAAAAGAAGGCAAAAGTAATACTAACTACTCATTCTCCTATACTTAAAAATCTCCCCTTCAAAATAAAGGAATTACAATTGGCTACCATGGGATATGATTTAGATACTAAAGAACCTAACTATAAATTAACCTATGGGATATGGGGTGAGTCCTTAGCTTTTGATTTAGCTAAAAGAATGGGTTTTCCAGAAGATTTGTTACTAGAAGCTATAAATTATTTACAAAACAAAATAAATTGGGAGTTTTATAAAAGTCTGGAAGAAGAAAAACAAAAATTAAAAATAAAAGAACAAGAACTCACTTCAAAATTAAATCAACTGGAAGAAAAAAAACAAGAATTGGAAAAAGAGAAACAGAGGCTTATACATTTTTGGAATGAGGAATTTAAAAAACTGTTAGAAAAAATAAAAAGTGAAGGAATAAATTATAAAAAAGCATTGAGCTCTTATCATAAATTTTTTGAAAAAATTCAAAAAGATACATTTATAAAACAAGCAGATTTTAAGGAAGGGGATAAAGTTTGGATTTTGCCTTTTAGAAGTGAAGGAGAAATTTTAAAGATAAAAGATAATTTAGTAGAAGTAAAAATAGGAAAATTTAAGGCTGAGGTTCCTAAAGAAAATATCACTAAAAAAGTTTTATCTTATATGAATTCTTCCATACTCTCTAAAAGGGAAAAGGTTCAAGATATAAATAAGATTAATAGAGATAAAGAAACTTTAAATCTTATAGGATTAACAGTTGAAGAGGCTTTAAAAGAAGTTGAAAAATTAATTAATAATGCTTTTTTAGAAGGTATTAAAAAGATATATTTAATTCATGGACATGGTACAGGAAAACTTAAACGCAATATTTGGCAATATTTAAATAAGCATCCTTTAGTTAGGAGCTTTGAATTTGCTAATATTTGGGAAGGTGGTTCAGGAGTAACCATAGCATATCTAGAAGAAAAAAATTAAAAATAAACCCTTGAACTTTTTTAAAAATATGTTATGAAAAATAAAATCATAATTAATTCGAGCGAATTATCTATGGAGTATAGCTTTATATTTCTTTCTATTCTATTAGATTTCTGGTTATTCTTAAGTTGAAGATAAATTTTTTTTAAAAACATTTGAATTTAAAATATGTCTATAGAAGATCTTTTTGAGGAAGTAAAAAATCATTATGACATAGTAGAATTAATTTCTAATTATGTGAAACTTAAAAAAGTTGGTAGGAATTATATAGGATTTTGTCCTTTTCATTCTGAGAAGGTTCCTTCATTTGTAGTAAGTTCGGAAAAACAAATTTTTAAATGTTTTGGTTGTGGGATAGCAGGGGATGTAGTCACCTTTTATACGAAAATTAAAGATATATCTTTTAGAGAAGCCCTTTTAGAACTTGCTGAAAAAGTAGGTATTTCTATAGATAAAAAATATTTTATTGAAAAGAAAAGAGAAAAAAGTTTAGTAGAATTAAATTATAAAATTGCTAAATTCTATCATCACCAGCTTTATTTTCACTCTGATTCTTTGAAGGCTAAAAATTATCTTAAAGAAAGAGGTATAAGTGAAGATACTATTAAGACATTTTTATTAGGATTTGCTCCTTATGATGGAAGAGTCCTTGCTAGCTATCTTCGCAATTCTTCTCAGGATTTAATGATGGGTGAGGAATTAGGGATAATTAAAAAAACATCAGATGGTTCTTATATAGATCTTTTTAAGGGCAGAATAGTTTTTCCTATTTTTAATCTTAGAGGGGAATGTATAGGTTTTGGTGGCAGAGCTTTAGAAAATTATGAAGAAGCAAAATATTTAAATACCCCGGAATCCAAAATTTATAAAAAAAGTGAAACTTTTTATGGAATTTATCAAGCTAAAGAATTTATCAAAAAAGAAGATCTTGGGATTTTAGTAGAAGGGTATTTCGATTTTTTGAGTTTATGGGAAAAAGGAATAAAAAATGTTATTGCCACTTGTGGAACGGCATTAAGTGAGAAACATGTAAAAATATTAAAAACATTTACAGAAAATTGGATTATTTTTTATGATAGTGATTTAGCAGGAAAAAAAGCAACTCTTAGAGCAATATCACTATTTTTAAAAGAAAATATATTACCTAAATGTGTTTTTCTTCAAGAGAAAGAAGATCCTGATTCCTGGGTAAGAAAACAAGATTTAAACAATGAGGCTTTAAAAGAAAAAATGAAAGAACTAACTTTAGATAGTATAGCTTTTATTTTTGAATATTATAAAAATGAGTATTCTCTAAATCCCTCTAAAGTTTTTCAAGAAATAATAGAAATTTTTAAACCTGCAGAGGATCCCATTTTAAGAAATAAGATAGCTCGAGAGATTAGTTTTTATTCAGGAATTCCGGAAACAGAGGTATTAAAATATTTTATTAGATCCTTATCTCCCAAAAGGGATATAAAAGAAGAAAAAGGGACTTTTTCTGAAATTGAGTCTGGGTTAAAAATAATTGCGCAGTTTTTGATTGAATATCCTGAACACTTTTATGAATTAGAATCTATTGGAGTTACTCATTTAATTGAATCCTTACCTTCTACTCCTTATACTAGGTTTTTAAAAAATTTGATAGAAGAATTTAAAAGAGGGAATAAAAGAATAGAATATTTACCTGATCCTGAATTTCAAAGTATTTTAAGTGATCTTCTTTTAAGTCCACCTTTTGAGAATAAAAAGGAAGTGTTAATTCACATCAAAGAATATATTAAAAAAGAACTTACTAAAAAAGAAATAAGAAAAGTGGTAGAAAACTTAAAAATAGTTGAAAAGAAAGGGTCTAAAGAAGAAATAGAAAAATATTTGTGGGTTTTAAAAAATAAAATATTAAGAGAGGTAGACTTATGAACCTCCATGAAAATAAAAGATTTTGTTTTTTAGAGGAAGAAAATATTGAAGATTTTATTAAAGAAGAGGATGAGTGGTTTGAAGAAGAGGAAGAAATAAAAAGTTTTAAAAGAAGGAAAACAGAGGATCCCATAAAGATTTATTTTAAAGAGGTTTTTTCTCATAAGCTTTTATCTAGAGAAGATGAAATAAGAATAGGGAAAAGCATAGAAAGAAATGAAAAAGAAATTATCAGAGAAACTTTAAATTATTACCCCCAAGTAGATAAATTTTTTCGCTTACTATCAAGTAACAAAGATAAATTAGGTGTTTTATTTAGAGACTATGATGAATTTTCAAAGGATAATGTGAAAACCCAAAAATGGTTAAAAGATTTAGAAAAGAGTTTAAATCAGTTGGTTGAAAAGTTTAATAAAAAAAGCAAATCTAAATTAATAGAAAGGGTTATAAATTTCATCTATGAAGTAAGACCTACTAAATTATTATTAGATGAACTTTCCTGTGAAATTCTTGAAGCCTATGAGAAATTAAAAAAGGTTTATAAATTTAAGGAGAATCTCCAAAAGGAAGGAAAAATTAAAAGAGAAGATATAGAGAGAATCTTTTCCCTTAATGGACAGAAAAATAAAGTTGAAAGGTATATTAAAAAGCTTAAATTAGAAAGGTTTAATATAGAAAAATTTAAAAAAGAATTAGAAAGTTATCATAATTTTTTAAATAAAACTTATGAATATTTTGGAGAGTCATTAGAAAAAATTTATCAAAGTGGTGAAAAAATTTGTAAAGCTTTTAATGAAATTAAAAAAAATAAAGAAGAATTGGTGAATGCTAATTTGAGATTAATTATATCACTTGCAAGAAAATATTCTCCTAAAGGTATGTTCTTAAGTGATCTTATTCAAGAAGGTAATATTGGATTGCTTAAAGCTGTAGAAAAATTTGATTATAGAAAGGGATTTAAATTTAGTACATATGCTACTTGGTGGATAAGGCAGAGTATTACTAGATATTTAGCTGAGAATACAAGGACTATAAGGGTTCCTGTTCATATCATTGAGACCATATATAAGATAAGTAAAATTATTTCTACTAAATTTTATCAAGAATATGGAAGGGATCCCAATCTTGATGAATTGTCCAAAGAAACAGGATTACCAATTGAAAAGCTCAATTATATCTTTAAAGTAATGAAACAACCTGTTTCGCTTGAGACTACAATAGGTGAAAACGAGGACATCACACTTAGAGATTTTATTGAAGATCAAAATGCAATAAGACCAGATGAAGCAACTTTTAATATGGCTCTTTCTGAAAAGGTAAGAGAGCTTTTAAAAACTCTTTCTCCAAGAGAAGAAAAAATAATAAGATTGAGATTTGGAATAGGAGAAAGAGAAGCTTGTACACTTGAGGAAGTAGGAAATAAATTTGGAGTTACAAAAGAAAGAATTAGGCAAATTGAAAATATAGCTTTAAGAAAACTCAAACACCCTAATAGAATTAAATTATTGAAAAACTTTTTAATTTATGGAAGTTAATCTTCCTGAGTCCATAAAAAAAGAGCTTCTTAAAATAGTTCAGAAAGAGTTTCCTTTAGAAGAGAGACCTTTTTTAAAAATAGCTCAAAAATTAAATATTAAAGAAAACAAAGTAATTGAAATTTTAAAGAATTTTCAAAAAAATAAAATGATAAGACAAATTTCAGCTATTTTTAATCCTTGGTTTTTTGGACATAAGTCTGCTCTTTTTGCCTTCCAAGTTTCTCCAAAAAGAATTGAAAAAGTAGCTTCTATAATTAATAAGCATCCAGGAGTAACTCATAATTACTTAAGAAATCATAAGTATAATTTATGGTTCATTTTGGTTTCTCCTCCTGAAAAAGAATTATTAGAAGAGGTAAAAAAAATAGCCTCTCTTTGTGAAATAGAAAAATATCTATATTTACCAGCTTTAAAGGTTTTTAAAACTTCTACAGTATTGGAAGAAGATCTTACAGATTTTGAGAAAGAAGAAAATATAAAAATTACTTATAATTTTACAGAATGGGATAAAATGTTAGTAAAAAAACTTCAAGAACCTATACCTTTAATAGAAGAGCCATTTCAAGAAATAGCAAAATCACTTGGTATTGAACAAAGAGAGCTTTTTTCTTGGATAGAAGAAATGAAAAGAAAAGGAGGTATAAGAAGATTTGGGGCACTTTTGAAGCATGATAAAATGGGTTTTAAGACAAATGTGATGGTGGTTTGGTTAATAGAGAAAGAAAAAAAAGAACTATTTATAAAAAAACTTCCTAAATACCTCTTTATTACTCATTGTTATGAAAGAAAAAGCTATCCCCATTGGAAATATAACTTTTATACTATGTGCCATTTTAAAAAGAACCAAGAAAAAGAAAAAATATATTTTCTTGCTAAAGAATTGAGTATTAAAAAGTTTCTTTTATTGGAGACTTTAAAAGAATTTAAAAAGATTAGGCTTAAATTATTCTATGATGCAGAAAATTTTTCTATTTAAAAAAAGAGATTATATATTTATAACTTATAAAAAATACAGTGGCAGTAATAATTATTCTGATATATTTTTGAGGCAAATATTTTTGAATTCGTGCCCCAAACCATAAACCAGCTGCCCCTCCTATACCGAAAAGAAATCCCAATAACCAATCTGGTTGATTTCCTCCTAAAGTGAAAACTATTACTCCCATTATGGAAGTAACACAAGTTCCAGCTAAAGTAGCACCTGCAAATACATAAGCTGGTAACCTATAAAAAGCAAGTAGAATAGGAGCCATTAAGGCTCCTCCACCGATTCCGTAGATTCCCCCAATAATTCCAATTAAAAAGGCAAGAGAAGAAATAATAAGGGAATTTACTTTAAAATTCTGTTCTGAATAAATAAATTCTAATGTTTTCCAATTAAAGGTTATTATCTGAGGAGGATTTGAAGAAAACTTGATTTCCCTCTTTACAGCAAAGAAATCATAAATGAGCCTAATAGCAATTATAAAAAGTACCAACCCAACTAACAATTTAAATTTTTTAACTTCTTCAAAAAAACTTATTCTTAAAAAATAACCTAAAAAGATACCTGGGAAAGTTCCTATTATAATTATTAAGGTGAGTGGGTAAAAAAATCTTTTTTCCTTCCAATATCTAGCTACTCCAAATGGAATGGCAAAAATATTATAAAGATGATTGGTAGCACTTACAGAAGGAGAGGTATAGCCTAAAATACTTACTTGAAAAGGGAGGAGCAAAAAAGCGCCGCTTATTCCTCCAGAAGCACATAAAAAAGAAATAAAAAAAGAAATTAAAGGAGGAACAAAAACCGAGGTTTTAACTCCAGAAATAGGGAAAAAAATAGAATAGGGTAAATTCATGATATCCTCCAGGTTGTTATTTTAAAGAAAGATATCTTTTATAACAGTCTTGATACCATTGTGCTTTTTTTGGCCCAATATCAAGAGCTTTTTCATAATTTTGAAGGGCTAATGTGAGATCTTTTTTCTCTTCATATACTCTTCCTGTATAGTAAAAAGAAATTCCGTCAAAAGGAATTAATGTTTTTCCCTTTTCAAAGAATTTTAAAGCTTTATCATAATCTTTTAATTCAAAATAGATAATTCCAGCAAGAAGATTAGCTGTAAAAAATTCAGAATCATATTTAATAGCTAAATCTATATAATATTTAGCATCATAAAGATTATTTTCTTTAAGAAAGATATTTGAAAGATATACCAAAGCTACTGTATTTTTTGGATATAAATTAATAGCTTCCTTAAATTGTTGCTTAGCAGAATCAAAAATTTTTTCTTTATAAGCCTTTTTACCTTTTTCCATATATTCATAAGATTTTTCAGTTTGGAGTAATAAATTTTTTATTAAATGAAATCTTTGTGTATCCTTAATAAGGGCACCACTTGGTTTAAAGGTATTTATATAATTTTTAGTTTCTTTTATTCTTGATTCTGGCAAAGGATGAGTTGAAAGCCACTCAGGAGGATTTTTTTTCTCTAGCCTTTTAAAAGTCTCAAAAACTTCTATCATTCCTTCAGGAGAATAATTAGCCTTGAAAGCATATAAAAAACCGTATTTATCGGCTTCTCTTTCTTGATCTCTGCTAAATTTTAGAGTTAAAAGGGATGCTGAAATTTGTCCTAAACGAAATAAAATTTCTCCTTTTAAATCTTGAGGAAGGAGAAGGCTTCCAATTTGTAAAAGAAGATTTAAAGCTAATTGTTTTTCTAAAAATTTTACATGATGTCTTGCATTTATATGACCCAATTCATGTGCAAGAACTCCTGCAAGTTGGCTTTCATTATTAAGTTTTAAAAAAAGTCCTCTTGTAATAATTACAGGACCACCTGGAAGGGCAAAAGCATTCACAATTCCTGAATTTACTAAATAAAATTTATAAGGAAGGTTTCTATAGGCAACCTTAGCAATCTTAAAACCAATTTCGTTTATATAGTCTTGTACTTCCTTTTCAGGATAAAGACCTTCAAATTCGTTAATTGAAGAGGGAGTATAAAGTTTTCCAAGCTCTATTTCTTTTTCTTCAGAAATAAGAGAAAAAGTTTTGCTATTAGAACCTGAAAAAATACAAGAAGTAATAAAAATTAATATAATTAAAAAAATAACTTTAAATTTTTTCATAAATGATTTTATAATTATAAAAAATGATTAGAGAAAAGCAAGTTTTAAAAAAAGGAGGTGAAAGACATGAAGCTTTATTTAGTGCAACATGGTATTCCTAAACCAGAAACAGAAGATCCCCAAAAATCTCTTTCTGAGATTGGTAAAAAGGAAGTAGAAAAAGTAGCTAAAGTTTTGAAAAATTTGAATATAGAGGTAACCCAGATTTTACATTCAGGCAAACTTAGGGCTAAAGAAACAGCTGAAATTTTAGGTAGTTATTTAAGTCCAAAAGAAGGGGTTATAGAAGCTGAAGGATTAAACCCCCTTGATTCACCAGAGATATGGGCTAATCAATTATTTAATATAAAAGATTCTATAATGTTAGTTGGGCACTTACCTCATCTTCAAAGGTTATGCTCTTTACTAGTCATTGGTGATTATGAAAAACCTATTATTAAATTTAGGCAAGCAGGAGTAGTGGCTTTAGAAAGGGGAGAAAAAGGAGAATGGATTATT
The DNA here is from genome assembly GCA_938091335.1 of uncultured Thermodesulfobacterium sp. Taxonomy (GTDB): domain Bacteria; phylum Desulfobacterota; class Thermodesulfobacteria; order Thermodesulfobacteriales; family Thermodesulfobacteriaceae; genus Thermodesulfobacterium. The sequence continues at coordinate 81,023 of CALLJG010000005.1, read as the reverse complement.
TCTTGGACCTTATATCCTGATTTTATTTAACTTGACAAAAGAAAAAAATAGGTTAATTTAAACACAAAAATGGGCGGATAGCTCAGGGGGAGAGCATCGGCCTTACAAGCCGGGGGTCAGAGGTTCAAATCCTCTTCCGCCCATTTGAAAATTTTTAAAATTTGATTATATTTTTTTATTTAGGCATAACGGGGCTGTAGCTCAGCACGGTTAGAGCGCCTGCCTGTCACGCAGGAGGCCGCGGGTTCAAGTCCCGTCAGCCCCGCCATTATTTTATATGTCTAAATTAACTTTCTCTCTTAAAAAATTTTTCCTTTTTCTATTTTATCCTTCAACTTTAATTTTTATATTTCTTTTGCTTGTATCTATTTATGTAATCTTAGAAAAAAGAAAAGGAAGAAGACGACTTTTGCTTTTTTTGGCAATTTTTCTCTATTATGTTTCTTCCACTCCCTTTTTACCTTATATCCTTCTTAAACAACTTGAAAAAAATTATTTAGCTCCTCCTAAAGAAAGAATAAAGGACCTCAAAATGGTGGTAGTACTTACAGGAAGAATTTATGGAAATCCTCATCTTGATTTGGAAGAAAGATTTAGTAGAGAAACTTTGGTAAGGGTATTAAAAGCTTTAAAATTTAAAAAGGAATATCCTGATAAAGAAATCATATTTGTTGGTGGATCTTATGAAGATAAAGAAGGTAAAGGAGCTACTTATGTTAAAATATTGGCAGAAAATTTTAATTTTCAAGTAAAAGCAATTGATGCCCCTCTTGATACCTTAACCACAGCAAAAATCTTAAAGGAATACTTCCTTCAAAAGGAGAAAAATTCAAGTATTCCTTTTTTGCTTTTAACTTCAGCATATCATCTTCCAAGAGCAATGTATCTTTTTAAAAAAGAAAATCTAATTCCTATTCCTTATCCTACTAATTACCTTTCTGAACTTTGTAAACCCACTTTTAGTTTCTGGGAATTTTTCCCTAACGAGTTATATTTAGGATTTACTAACAGAGCTGTTCATGAATATTTAGCATTAAGTTTTTATAAAATAAAATATTTTGTAAAAGGGTTTATAAAATGAAAAAAAATGAATTAAAAAAGAAAATTTTAGAAATTTCGGAAATTTCAAGAAAAGTTCAAGAAAAATTTATTGAGTTAGAGATAGATAAAATTTTGGAGGTAATATTTTTAGCTAAAAGAGTTTTGAGTAAAGGAGGAAAGATTTTGATTTTTGGAAATGGAGGAAGTGCAGCAGATGCTCAACATTTAGCAGCCGAATTAGTAAACCGGTTTAAAAAAGAAAGAATACCTTTACCAGCTATAGCTTTAACAACAGATACTTCCATTATAACTGCTATTGGAAATGATTATGATTTTTCTCAAATATTTTCAAAACAAATTATTGCTTTATGTAAAAAAGGAGATATAGCTTTAGGAATAAGTACAAGTGGAAAATCTTCTAATGTAATTAATGCTCTTAAGGTGGCAAGAGAAAGGGGATTATATACTGTAGGTTTAAGTGGAGGTAACGGGGGTTTAATGAAAGATTATTGTGATTATTTAATTTTGGTCCCCACCAAAGAGACTCCAAGAATTCAAGAAGGACATCTTTTATTTTTACACTTATTTTCAGAGCTTTTAGAAGAAATACTTTTTCCAAGTTGAGAATGCTTCTTGCTATAGAAACTTCTTGTGACGAAACAGGGGTTGCTCTTTTTTCTGAACAAGGAAAGCTTTTACACCATCTTCTTTATTCTCAAGTAGCTATACATTCTCCTTTTGGGGGAATAGTTCCTGAAATTGCTTCCCGTAAACAGCTTGAGGTTTTGATGCCACTTATCAAAAAGCTTTTAAATGAGACAGGAGTTTCCTTTGAAAAATTAAAAGGTATTTGTGTTACTTTTGGTCCAGGGCTTATAGGGTCGCTTTTAGTTGGGGTGTCCTTAGCTAAAGCTCTGAGCTTTGTTTTAAAAATACCTTTAATAGCAGTAGATCACCTCCAAGCTCATCTTTTTTCTATATTTTTAGAAAAAGAAATCTCTTTTCCTTATATAGGACTTGTGGTTTCAGGAGGACATACTGCTTTATTCGTAGTTAATTCTTGGGAAGAATATCTTCTTTTGGGGCATACAAGGGATGATGCAGCAGGAGAGGCTTTTGACAAAGTAGCAAAACTTTTAAATTTATCCTATCCAGGTGGTCCCATAATAAGCAAAATAGCTGAAAAAGGAGATAAAAGAGCTATAAACTTTCCAAGACCGCTTTTAGAGGATAATTCATTTGATTTCAGTTTTTCAGGACTTAAAACTTCAGTTTTAAATTATCTTAAAACTCATTCAGAATTTAAAATTGAAGATATATGTGCAAGTTTTGAAGAAGCCGTATGTGAAGTTTTGGTGGAAAAGAGCATAAAAGCAGGTTTAAAATTAAATATTCCAAGACTTGTAATTACTGGAGGAGTTGCCTCTAATAAAAGATTAAGAGAACTTTTTTATGAAAAAACAGAAAAGACCAATTTAAAAGTATATTTTCCTTCTCTTTCTTTTTGTACTGATAATGCTGCTATGGTAGGAATAGTAGGGTATTTTAAATGGAAAAAAAATATTATAGATGGACTAGAAAAAGAACCTTATTCTAGGGCAATCTTTAAAAAATTTAGTTTTTAATATGAGGTTTTATATTTAATTCTTTTAACTTTTTTTGTAAATAAGTTCTTCCAAGCCCTATTTCTCTTGCAGTTTTTGAAATATTACCTTTATATTCTGTTAGTTTTCTTTCGAGAAACTCTTTTTCAAAAAGAATTTTAGCATTTTTAAAAGTCTTTTCCTTAAACCAAGGTTCACTATTTTCTGCAATAGGTCTATTTTTTTCTATAGCATTTTTAAAATCATAAGGTAAGTCTTCATATCCTATTTCTTGAGAAGAACTCATTATTACAATTCTTTCTATAAAATTTCTCAATTCTCTTACATTTCCAGGCCAAGAATAATTAAGAATAGCCTCTAAGGCATCCTTTTTAATTATTTTTTTCTCAACTCCTACTTTATAGCTAAATTCCTCTAAAAATTCTTCCACTAAAATAGGAATATCCTCTTTTCTTTCTCTTAGAGGAGGAATATAAATGGGAAAAACATTTACTCTAAAATAAAGATCTTCCCTAAAGTTTCCATTTTTTATTTGCTTAACAAGATCTTTATTTGTAGCTGCAATTATTCTTACATCAACTTCTATAGATTTAGTTCCCCCAAGTCTTTCGAATTTTTTTTCCTGAAGCACTCTTAATATTTTAGCTTGAGCCGAAAGACTTAGATCTCCTATTTCATCCAAAAAAAGGGTACCTTTATTAGCTATTTCAATTTTTCCTTTTTTAGAACTTTGAGCAGAAGTAAAAGCACCTTTCTCATAACCAAATAACTCTGATTCTATAAGAGTTTCAGGAATAGCAGCGCAATTTATTTCTACAAAAGCCTCTTTAGCTCGTTTGGAATGTAAATGAATTAACTTAGCTATTACCTCCTTCCCTACTCCTGATTCTCCTTGAATTAACACTGTAGTATCAGTAGGTGCTACTTTTAAAATAAGTTCTTTTATTTTTTTAATACTATGAGAAACTCCTGAAAGTTTAGCTTTACCTAATATACTTTCTCTTAAACGTTTATTTTCTTCTTCTAAAGAAGCTAATTTTATTGCATTTTCTAAACTTACAAGAATTCTTTCATAAGAAAGAGGTTTTTCAATAAAATCAAAAGCTCCCATTTTAATAGCTTTAACTGCAGTATCAATAGTGCCATGACCTGAAATAACAATCACTTGTATTTCCTGATAAAGATTTTTAATGCTTTTAAGAACCTCAAATCCGTCTATGTCTTTTAACCATAAATCAAGAAAAATAACCTTAGGTTGCCTTATTTCTAAATCTCTCAAAAGTTCTTTACCCCATAAGTAACACCTCACTTCATATCCTTCATCTTTAAGAATCTCCTCTAGTATATCTAAAATTCCCTTTTCGTCATCTAAAATCCAAATTTCCTTTTTCATAACACCTTTTAATATAATAAATACTTGACAAAATGTCGAGATTATATAAAATTGGTTAACCATATTAAATAAATAAGTTAACAAGATTATTAAAGGATGTGGTGATGAATAAAAGTTTTATTTTATTGATTTTTTTATTAAATTTCTTTTTTTCTGGATTTTCTTTTGGCGAGGAAATTTTTGAAGAAGCGCAGGTTTTAAAGGAAGTAAAGGTAGTTGCACCTGCTGAGGTAAGGTCTTTTGAGAGAATAGGTCAAGAAGTAAAAATAATTGATTCTGAAATAATTAAAGAATGGGGATTTGAGACTTATTCAGGGTTTGAGCTAAGAGAAAGAGGTTTCTTTGGGGTTCAAAGTGATCTTTCTATAAGGGGATCAAATTTTGAGCAAAGTCTTATTGCTTTTGAGGGAATTAGAATTTCTGATCCCCAAACAGGGCATCATTTAATGAATCTTCCTTTTGAAAAAGATATTTTAGAAAATTTAGAAATTTTACCAGGAGGAGCAAGTAGTATTTATGGTCCAGGAGGATTTGGAGGAGCTTTAAATTTCAATTTAAAACCTTCAACATCTGGTATAAAAATTTCAGGAATTTATGGAAGTTATGATTATAAGGATATTTATTTTAATCTTGGTTTTTCCACTTTTTTTTCTCCTATTAATATTATCTTTTCCCAAAAAAATTCCTCCGGATTTATTTGGAATAGAGATTTTGATATAAGAGTTTTTAATTTTTATACTAAAGATAAAGAAAAAATATTTTTTTATGGTTTTCAAGAAAAAGATTTTGGAGCAAGGAATTTTTATACTCTTAAATGGGATACCGAATGGGAAACTACAAAAACTCATATATTTTTAGCTAAAAAAGTTTTTTATGGATTCAATTGGTTTTTTGAGCCAGGGATTCTTTATCGCATAAATTATGATACCTATATTTTAGATCGCAGAAATCCTTCTTTTTACAAAAATATTCATAAATCACAAGTTTTTAGAGTTAATTTACCTTTTAAAACAGAAACGAAATATATGGATTGTTTTATTGGAATAGAATATTCTTATGAAACATTGGATAGTTCAAGACTTGGTGATCATTTAAGAATTGAAGAAGCCTTCTATTTGTGGTTTTATCCCAAAATAAATTCAAAAATTTTTCCTGCCTTTGGTATAAGATATGACAATTTTACTAAGGGAGAAGACATTTTTTCCTATAACTTAGCCTTAGCTTATCTTTTAAAAGAGAACTTAAAAATTAGAACTTCTTTTAACTACTCTTATAGAATTCCCAGTTTTACAGAACTTTATTATTGGTCTCCAGGCATTCAAGGAAATCCCTCATTGTTATCAGAAAAAAGTTATAATTTTGAGATAGGATTTGACCGATATAAAAAAAATTTTGATTTTTCTGCTACCCTTTTTTATCGTAAAGGAGAAGATATAATTGATTGGATTTTAAAGGATAAGATAGTAAAAGCTGAAAATTTGGAAAAATTAGATACTATAGGTTTTACAATAGATACTAATTATAAAAAGAGCTCTTTTTCTTTCATTTTTAGTTATACCTATTTGAATCAAATTTCTGAAAAATTGGAAACTGCAAGGTATATGGGAAGTTATTTGAGACATAATTTAATATTAGGATTTAAGGTAAAACTTCCCTATGAAACAAGTTTTTCTTCAAAATTGAATTATCAAAAACGTTATAAAGAACAAGAAACTTACTTAATTTTTTGTGAACTTTCTAAGAAATTATTTAAAAATATAAGTTTTAATATATGGGTAGAGAATTTACTTGATGAAGAGTATGAAGAGGTTAGAGGTGTTAAGGGAATTCCTCAATGGATAGGAATAAGTATAACACTTGACAAATAATTTTTATGATATATTTTTAAGCCGTCTTTAATTTGTATTTAGGGGGATAAAAATGAAAAACTTTAAAAACATGGAGAAATTTGAGTATGGCTTTGGACAGCACTTAATTATTGATGGATATGGTGCAAACAGAGAAAAACTTATGGATGTAGATTTTATATATAACTTTTTAAGTAAATATCCTGAAGAAATTCAGATGACAAAAATAATTCCCCCTTATGTTTTTAAATATTATGCTCCTGTTCCTGAGGATTGGGGAATTTCAGGTTTTGTAATTATTGCTGAAAGTCATATAAGTATTCATACTTTTCCTGAAAAACTTTATTTAAGTATTGATGTCTTTTCTTGTAGACCCTTTGATGCAGATAAAGTTATTTCAGATATAATCCAGATTTTTGAAATAAAGAAAAGTGAAATAAAATTTTTTGACAGAGGTCTTGAATTTCCGCGTTCTATAAGGGCTGTAGAAAATTTTATTCGCATGGAAAGAAAGGACTTAATGTTATAAAAATGAAACTTAATTTTTTAGGGCTACCTGATCATCCTAAAGCCAGGTTAGCCCTTATTCCTGCTCCTTTAGAAATTACCACTTCTTGGCAAAAAGGAACAAAAGAAGCTCCTTTAGAAATTCTTAAAATTAGTTCTAATCTTGAATTTTTTGATGAAGAGAATTATCTTGAACCTCAAGATATACTTGGTTTTTTTACTTATCCAATTCCTGAACTTCCCTTTGAAATAAATAAGGCTTTGGAATTTATTTATAACAAAGTAAAGTATGCATTAAGTAAAAAACAGTTTCCTATTTTAATAGGAGGAGAGCATACAGTTACCTTAGCTTCTGTAAAAGCTTTAAAAGAAACATTTTCTGACTTAAAAGTTCTTTATTTGGATGCTCATTTAGATTTGAGAGATCAATACTTAGAAAGCAAGCTTTGTCATGCTACAGTTATGAGAAGAATTTATGAAATGGGGATTCCTCTTCTAAATATGGGATTTAGAGCTTTATGTAAAGAAGAATATGAGATTTTAAAAAGAGAAAATATTTCTATAATAAAAATGAAGGATATCAAAGAAAATATGGAAAATTCTATAGAAAGATTAGAACAATTTTTAAAAGGAGGAAACATTTACTTATCAATTGATATGGATGTTTTTGATCCTTCCATAGCTCCAGGAGTAGGAACTCCAGAACCAGGAGGAATGAATTGGTATGAGTTTTTGCAAATTCTTAAATTGGTGGCTAAATATAATTTAGTGGGGATGGATATAGTAGAAGTAAAACCAAATCTTTGTAATTCTATTACTGAATATGTAAGTGCTAAAATTATTTTTAAAATAGCTTCTTATCTTGCTGAAAAATATGGAGAAACTTAATAGATATGCCAAACTTCTTTTCGAATCTGCTTTGCTAAAAAGAATTCAAAGAACTGGCTATGCCTATTTAGGAACTGGAAAAGAAAATGTGGCTTCCCATTCTTTTGGGGTTATTTTTTGTGCATGGATTCTTTCTGAAATTTGTCTTCAAGCTATTGATAAAGAAAAGGTTTTAAAAATGGCTTTAATTCACGATTTTGCTGAAACAAGAATAGGTGATTTTAATGCAGTAAATAAACTTTATAATAAAGCTGATGAAGAAAAAGCTTTAGGAGATGCCTTTTCTCAAACCCATTTTAAAGATGAAATTCTTTCCATTTGGAAAGAGTATAGAGAAATAAGAACTTTTGAAGCTAAAATTGTTCATGATGCAGATATATTAGATTTAATTATACAATTAAAGGAACAAAAAGATCTTAATAATCCTTATGCAGATAAATGGATTGAGTATGCTAAGAGAAGGCTTATTACAGAGTGTGCTAAAAAATTGGTAGATTCCATATTAGAAATTGAGTGGTGTTCTTGGTGGTTAGAATATTTTTTTAAAGATAATGAGTCAAAAAACTCTGAGAGAAATTCTTAATTTATGTACTCGTTGTGGAAAGTGTGTTCCATCTTGTCCTTCTTATAGAATATATAAGAAAGAAGCCTTTTCTCCTAGAGGGAGGCTTTTTTTAATTTCTCAAAACAGAGTTCATGAAAGTTTTGATTTTTGTTTGCTTTGTGAGAAATGTGAAAGAATTTGCCCTCATGGTATGGGATTTCCTTTATTTTATTTAAAAAACTTAAATTCTTTTTTAACCTTAGAAGAAAAAGAGATTCAGTTTTATAAGACTGAAAAAAGTCAAATTATGATTTATCCTTCTTGTGGAATTAAATATTTATATCCAGAAGCTATGGAAAAATTTATATTTATAATGAAGAAAAAAAATATTTTAGTAGAAAAAATAAAAGAATTTCTTTGTTGCGGAGCGCCTTTTCTAAACCTGGGTATTTTTCCTTTATTTAAGAAAAATGCTATTAAAAATTTAAATATTTTAGAAAAAATAGATAAATCTTTTGTAGTATTTTGTGCTACTTGTCTTTGGATATTTAAAAAGATTTATCCTTTTATTTTTCAAGGAACTCCTTATGAACAAAGATTTTTGAAGCTTTCACAAAAAATTGTTCCTGCTTATCAAGTGCTTTTTGAAATAGCTGATGAAGAGATAAAAAGTTTAATAGAGAAAGTTAAAAATGAAAAAATTATTTTTCATCTTTCTTGCCACTTGACAGAAGAGTTTAAATTGTTTAAAAATAAAATAGAAACAAAAGAATTTTGTTGTGGGTCTCCTAAGATATTTCTTTGGACTAAAGGATTTCAAGAAAAATATAAAAGGGAGTGGGTTAAAAACTTGGAAAATATCAATATTTTAGCCACTTTTTGTACAGGATGTTATTTAAATTTTACTATACTTTTAAAAAGACCTCCTTTAATTTATCACTGGTTAGAGCTTTTATGAAAGAATATCCTTCTTATTTAAATTTGTTTAAATCAGGGGAACTTGATAAGAGAATATCTATTTTATATGAAAAACTTTCTTCATGTGATCTTTGTCCTAATAAGTGTAAAGTTAATCGTCTAAATGGGGAGAAGGGAATATGTAAAGTAGGAAACAAACCTATTGTTTCAAGCTATGGACCTCATTTTGGGGAAGAAAGACCTTTAGTAGGAAAAAATGGTTCTGGAGCTATTTTTTTTACTTATTGTAATTTGTCTTGTGTATATTGTCAAAATTGGGAAATTAGTCATTTGGGAGAAGGTGATATAATTGATGAAGAGGATTTAGCAAAAATTATGCTTATTTTACAAATATGGGGTTGTCATAATATTAATCTTGTTACCCCTACCCATCAAGTTCCCTTCATAGTAAAAGCAATAAAGATGGCTGCTGAAAAGGGTCTTACTTTGCCAATTGTTTATAATTGTGGAGGATATGAATCTGTAGAAACCCTTGAACTTCTTGATGGAATAATAGATATTTATATGCCAGATATAAAGTACATGGATGATCAAGTAGCTTTAAGACTTTCTAAAATAAAAAATTACTCTAAGGTAGTTAAAGCTGCTTTAAAAGAAATGCATCGACAGGTAGGAGATTTGATAATAGAAAATGGAATTGCTAAAAGGGGTTTAATTGTTAGACATTTAATTTTACCAGGGGATCTTTCTCAAACAGAGGAAGTGATTAAATTTATATCTGAGGAAATATCTCCTCATACTTATTTTAATCTTATGGATCAATATAGGCCTTGTGGAGAAGCCTGGAAATATCCTCCACTTGATAGAAAAATTACTAAAGAAGAATGGGAAAAAGCTCTTAAATTAGCTTATAAATATGGTCTTACAAGACTTGATGACAGAAGAGCACGTTTCTGGATATAATAAAATTTTTGCTATAGGAGATATTCATGGGTGTTTGGAGGCATTAGAAAAGCTTTTAAAAATTCTTCCTGTAAAATGGGGACAAGATTTGGTAATTTTTCTTGGAGATTATATTGATAGAGGTCCAGACTCAAAGGGGGTTATTGAAAAGATAATAGGGCTTAAAAAGCTTTATGGAGATAAAATAATTACCCTTAAAGGAAATCATGAATGGATGTTTGAAAGATTTTTAAAAGGAATAGATGTGGACATATTTTTATATAATGGAGGTGGTTCCACTCTTAGAAGTTACTATAACAAAAGTGGTTATCTGGAAATTCCTCCAGAGCATTTAAAATTTTTAAAAGAGCTTAGACTTTATTATGAAACAGAGCATTATATTTTTGTTCATGCAGGTTTAAGACCTGGTAAAGATTTGGAAGATCAACAAGAAGAAGATTTATTATGGATAAGAGAGAGTTTTTACTACTCTAATTATGCATTTCCTAAAACTATAGTGTTTGGGCATACCCCATTTTCTATTCCTCTTATTTTAAAAGATAGGATAGGAATTGATACAGGCTGTGTATACGGTGGAGCTCTTACTGCTATTGAATTACCTTATAAAGAGATTTACCAAATAGAATGTGAGGAGAGATACTATGAGTAAAGATGATGAAAGAAAAAAGCTTTCTTGGAGAGAAATAGACAAATTAAAAGATCAAAGTGGGTTTGCTAAAATAAGAAAAAAATTGGAAAAATCTGAAAAAAAGGTATATAAAGAAAATAACAAAACTAAGGAAAAATATATAAAAGAAATAGAAAAACTTTTTGTAAATAAAGAAGAACTTGAAAAGCAAGCCTTTATAGAAAATATTCATAAAAGTTATGGAACTAAAAATTTTAAGAAATTAGTAAAAGAATTTGTTAAAAAGTATGGAATTCCTGAAGACTGGAGAACTCTTCTTTTATTTCTGGATGTTGATGATAGAAACCTTGTTCTTTCTTCTTTAGAAAAATTAAAAACCGATTTTCCTAATAGAAATTTTTCAGAAAAACAAAGCATTCTTTCTAAATTAAAAACTCTTGCTTTAATTTCTAAAGATGAAATAATAGGGTTTAAAGTGGAAAAAATTTTAAAGGAACTAAATCTTATAAAAGGAGGATAAAAAATGTTTACTAAAGAACTGGAAAGGGCTTTTAATGAACAAATGAAATGGGAAATTTATTCAGCTTATCTTTATCTTTCTATGGCTGCTTATTTTGAAGTTAAAGGTTTGGATGGATTTGCAAAATGGTTTAAAGCACAAACTGCAGAAGAACTTATGCATGCAAGTAAATTTTATAATTTTATTATAGAAAGAGGAAGTAAAATTATTTTAGAAGAAATTCCTAAACCTCCTTCAGAATTTAAGTCCCCCATTGATGTTTTTGAATTCGCGTTAAATCATGAAAAAGAAGTAACTAAAAGAATAAATACCTTGGTAGAGCTTTCAAAAAAAGAAAATGACCATGCAAGTCAAATTTTTCTTCAATGGTTTGTAAGTGAACAAATAGAAGAAGAGTTTTCTTTTGGGAGTATTGTAGAGAAATTGAAAATGACAGAAGGATCATTACAAGGGATTCTCTTTCTTGATAAAGAACTATCTCAACGTCCTTTAGATCTTAATCAAATTTTTATGTTTAATAAATGAAAAAGTTAGTAGAAGAATTTTTGACTTATCTTGCAGGGGTAAAAAATTATTCTTACCTTACTATTGTGGCTTATTATTCTGATCTAAAAGATTTTGTGAAATTTTATGAAAAAGAAAGTTTTGATAAAGGAGATTTTTCTAAAAAAATAATAAATTATTTAGAATATTTAAAAAAGAAGTACAGTCCTTTTAGTATAGCTAGAAAGATTTCAAGTTTAAGAAGTTTTTTTAAATTTTTGGAAATAGAAAAAGGTTTAAAAGAAAGTCCTTTTTTGTTTCTTGAAACTCCTAAACTTCCCTTTAGATTGCCTAAAGTATTAAGTTTAGAAGAAATTGAAAAACTTTTAAATGCTTGTAATTTAAATACACTTCTTGGATATAGAGACAGAACTATGTTTGAGCTTCTTTATGCTACAGGTTTAAGGGTTTCTGAATTAGTTAATTTAAAATTAGATAATATTAATTTAGAACTTGGTTTAGTAAGAGTTTTGGGAAAAGGAGCTAAAGAAAGACTTATTCCTATAGGAGATTATGCATTAAATTTTTTGAAAATCTACTTAAAAGAGGTACGTCCAAAATTTCTTAATCAAAAAAGTAAAAATTTTGTTTTTTTAAATAAAAGAGGAGCTCCATTAACAAGACAAAGATTTTGGCAAATAATAAAACAATATGCGGAAAAATGTGATCTTAAAGAAAAAGTTTCACCCCATGTAATAAGACACTCTTTTGCCACACATTTATTACAAGGTGGAGCTGATTTAAGAGCTTTACAAATGATGCTTGGTCATGCAAGTCTTTCTACAACTCAAATCTATACCCATCTTGATTATAAAAGACTTAAAGAGGTATACGAAAAATACCATCCAAGAGCCTAAATTTTATCTTGGAATGCAAATTACTAAAATAGATTTAAAAGAATTTTTAGATATCCTATTACCAGATCCAGAGATTCAAAAATTTATTTTTCTTTTACAAGAAATTTCCCAAAAAAGAAAAGAGTTTTTGTATTTTGCAGGTGGGATAGTGAGAGATTATTTTATTAAAAAATGGTATAAAAGGGAAATTCCATCTTTTAAAGATCTTGATTTGGTATTAGAAGGGGATCTTACCGAATTTTTAAAAGAACTTTTTAAAAAAATAAAAGGTAAAATAATTTTAAGGTCTCAATTTTTGACATATAAGGTAAAAATTAGTCTTAACACAAAAGAATTTTTAGTAGATTTTATAACTGCAAGAAAAGAATTATATGAGGAGATAGCCAAACTTCCTAAAGTTTTTCCCTCTAATTTTAAGGATGATATATTTAGAAGAGACTTTAGTATCAATGCTCTTATAGTAGGACTTTCTTCTCCTTATGAAAGTTATTTAATTGATTTAGTAAATGGGATTGAAGATCTTAAAAAAGGGATTATCAGACCACTTTATTTAAATTCTTTTATAGATGACCCAACAAGAGTTTTTAGAGGGATTCGATATAAAATAAGATTTGATTTTGATTTTTCTAAAGAATTTTTTTTGGCTTTAAAAATAGGTTCTGAAAAATCTTCTTTTAAGAAACTTTCTCCATCAAGAATATCAAATGAATTAAAATTATATTTGATAAAAGAACCAGAAAAAAATTTAAAATCACTTCTGCAAACCACTTTTGAGTTAAATATCTTTGAAAAATTAGGAATTAAAGTAAAAAAAGAAAATTTTGACTCCCTTATAGAGATTATAAAGGTCTTAAAAGATCATATAAATTCTATAGAAATAGAAAAGGCTTTTCTTTTAGGCCTTATTGATTTGGAAGTTTTGGATGATGCTTACAAGCTTGGATTTAATGAATTTGATATAAAAAGAATGAAAAAAGCTCTTGAAATTATAAAAATGAAATTAAATTTTTGGAATAATTTAAAGTTGATAGAAAAAGTAAAAATTTTTGAAAAAATCAAACCTTTCTATCTTTTAGTTTTAGCTGTTTCTTATCCTTTTTTGAAAGGAGAAGTGATTGAGTTTTTAAAAACACTCAAGAAAATGAAACCTCAACTTACAGGAGAAGACTTAAAAAAATTTGGGATAAAAGAAGGAAAAGAAATAGGAAGAGTTTTAGAGCTGTTGAGAGAAAAGATAATAGAAGGTAAAATAAAAACTAAAGAAGATGAAGAAAAATTTGTTAAAAAATTGATCTTGAATAAATAGGGATATTAATTTAAAATTCAAATTCAAATGAGTATGAAAAGACCTTGGCTTATTTATGGATTAGCTTTTATTGGAGGATTAGTATTAATTTTTATTTTCATAAGTTTTGTTTTATCCTTTTTGATGATTTTTAAAGAAAGGGACTTCGGTAAGCCTCAAATAGGAATTTTACAGATTAAAGGAGTTATTTTTGATGCTCAAGATTATTTAATAGCCATTAAAGAAATGAACCAAAAAAATAGCATTAAAGCTATAGTAGTAAGAATTGACTCTCCTGGGGGATCAGTAGGAGCATCTCAAGAAATATTTGAAGAGCTTAAAAAGACTAAAAAAATAAAACCTGTAGTAGTTTCCATGGGGAATGTAGCTGCTTCAGGCGGATTTTACATAGCTTTAGGTGGAAGTAAAATTTTTGCTTCTCCAGGGACAATCACAGGAAGTATAGGTGTGGTCTTAGAAATTCCTAATATAGAAAAACTTTTAGAAAAACTGGGAGTAGAAACAGAAACTATTAAAAGCGGAGCGTATAAAGATACTGGTTCTATTTATAGACCTCTTACTTCAGAAGAAAAAAAATATCTTACAGAAAAAGTTAAAATTATTCATGATCAATTTATAAAGGCTATTTCAGAAGAAAGAAAGATACCTATAGAAAAAATAAGAAATTTGGCAGATGGTAGAATTTTTACTGGAGATGAAGCTCTTTCTCTTGGTCTAATAGATAGTGTTGGTAACTTTTGGGATGCTGTAGAAGAAGCAAAAAAATTGGCAAGGATTCCAGAGGCTAAACTTGTGTTTTTACCTAAGAAAAAGGGAATTATATCTAAATTTTTAGAAGAAAAAACTTCTCTTATTTTGGAAGAATTTTTCTTAAAACCTTTATATATAGTGAGTTTCTAATCTAATTATAAAGTGACTCAAAAAGACCTAGTTGAAAAATTAAATTATAAATTTCCTGAAATAGAAAAAGGAGATCTTCAATTTATAATGAATCTTTTTTTTGATATACTAAAAGAAGAGATAAGAAAAGGTAATAGAATCGAGTTAAGAGATTTTGGGGTTTTTATTCCAAAAAAAACTAAGGGTATAATTTTTAAAAATCCAAGAAATAATAGAAAATATTATATAAAAAGTAAAAGTAGAATTTTATTCAAAATAGGTAAGGAGTTTAAAAAAAGATTAAATACTCCCTTTTTAGCCTCTCTTGATTTAGGTACTCAGAGTTTCAGACTTTGTTTGGGGAAAAATTTTAATGGAAATGTTTATTTTTTAGCCAAATGGAAAGAAAATGTAAGGTTAGGTGAAGGATTAGGTAGTCAGAGAAAAATTTCTTCTCAAGCCTTTCAAAGAGGTATAGAAACTTTAAAAAAATTTAAAGAAGAACTTACTAAATATGAAATTTTAAAATATAAAGCTGTTGGAACAGAGGTTTTTAGAAAAGCTGAAAATGCAAAAGAATTTGTAGATTTTGTTAAAAAAAATTTAGGGATTGAGATTGAAATAATTTCTCCTGAAGAGGAAGCAGAGCTTTCACTTAAAGGGATTCTTTTTGGTTTAAAAGATTTTGATCTAAAAATTGAAAACTTTATTACAATAGATGTTGGGGGGGCTTCTTCTGAATTTATCTATTTTAATAACGGAAAAAAGGAATGGATTAAAAGTATAGATTTAGGAGTAGTTACTTTGAAGGAAATATTTGATTTAAGGCATCCTTTAAATTTGAAATTAATAAAATCATTAAAAGATTACATAAAAGAAAAAATAAGTACTTTACCTTTAGTGAATTTCCAAGAGTTAATAATTACAGGAGGAACAGCTAGTTTATTGGGTAGGCTTGAGCTTCAATTAACTTATTATAATTTAGAAACACTTCATGGGCTTAGAATTAATAAAGAAGGATTAGAAAGACTAATAAAAAAACTTGCTAATTTTGATTATGAAAGACTTCAAAAAATAAGAGGTATGGAAAAGGGAAGAGAAGATATTATATTAGGAGGTTTACTTATTTATTCAGTCATTTTTGATCACTTCAATAAAGAAAGTGCAATCCTTAACGAATATGGAATTTTAGAGGGAACTTTACTTTCTTTAATTGAGGATTATAATTATTAGCCAATTATTTCCGATAAAATAATTTTAAAAAAAATTTAGGTTTAATAAAATGCTTGAAATTTTATATGAAGCTTATACTTTTGATGATTTATTGCTTGTTCCTTCCTATTCTGAAGTTTTGCCAAAAGATGTAGATGTATCAACTTATATAACGCCTAAGATCAAACTTAATATTCCTTTACTTTCAGCTGCTATGGATACTGTTACTGAGAGTAGAATGGCTATAAGTATTGCAAGGGAGGGTGGTCTTGGTGTAATTCATAGAAATATGAGTTTAGAAGAGCAGGTAAAAGAAGTGGAAAAAGTTAAAAAGTCTGAAAGTGGAATGATTTATGATCCAATAGTAGTAACTCCAGATACTCCTATAAGAGAAGTTTTTAAGTTAATGGAAGAATTTAAAATATCAGGAATTCCTGTAGTTGAGGGCCATGAAAAAAAATTAGTTGGGATTGTTACAAATCGTGACTTAAGGTTTGAAACCCATTTTGAAAGACCTGTTAAAGAAGTAATGACTAGAGAAAATTTAATTACTGCTAAACCTGGTATAACCTTAGATGAAGCAGTTAAAATTTTACATGCTAATAGAATAGAAAAGTTGTTAATTGTAGATGATAATTTTTGTTTAAAAGGACTTATTACTATTAAAGATATTGAAAAAATTAAAAAATATCCTAATGCTTGTAAAGATGAGCTTGGAAGATTAAGAGTAGGTGCAGCTATTGGGGTAGGTAGAAATAGATTAGAGCAAGCTGAAGCTCTTTTGAAAGCAGGATGTGATGTTCTTTTTATTGATTCTGCTCATGGATATACAAAAAATGTGATAGATACAATCATAGAGATAAAGTATCATTTTCCTGAGTGTCAATTAATTGCTGGAAATGTGGGCACTCCTGAAGGAGCAGAAGCATTGATTAAAGCAGGAGCTGATGGTATAAAAGTGGGGATTGGTCCTGGTTCAATATGTACCACAAGAATAATTGCTGGAGCTGGTGTTCCCCAACTTACTGCAATACATAATTGTGCAATAGTTGCAGATAAATATGGAGTTTCTGTTATTGCAGATGGAGGAATAAGATTTTCTGGAGATATTACTAAAGCTATAGGAGCAGGGGCTCATGCAGTAATGATAGGTAATCTTTTTGCAGGTACTGAAGAGGCTCCAGGAGAAACAATTCTTTATGAAGGTAGGACTTACAAAATATATAGAGGAATGGGTTCTCTTTCTGCTATGTTTAAAAGTGGAGCCAGGGAAAGGTATAGACAAGAGGCAGAAGATCTATCTAAATTTGTACCTGAAGGTGTAGAAGGAAGGGTTCCTTATAGGGGTCCTGTTTCAAATATGATTTACCAGCTTATAGGAGGGCTCAAGTCTGGGATGGGATATTGTGGGTGTAAGAATATTGAAGAACTGAGAAAAAAAGCTAAATTTATTAAAATTACACATGCAGGATATAGAGAAAGTCACGTGCATGATGTTACTATTTTAAAAGAAGCACCAAACTATTGGATAGGTAAATAAAATGCCTTTATTTGAATGGCAAGGAAAATCAGTAACAGGGGAAGTTAGAAAAGGGGTTTTAGAAGCACCTAGTTCTCAATTAGTAGAAGTATACTTGAGACGTTTAAATATAATTCCTATTAAAATCCAACCTAAAAAAGAATTTACTTTTAAACTATTTACCAGAAAATCTGTTTCAGAAAAAGATCTTGCTACTTTTACACGTCAATTTGCAGTAGTCTTAGAGGCAGGACTTCCGATGATAAAAAGTTTGGAGCTACTTGCTGAACAACAAAAAAATCTTTATTTTAAGAAGGTTCTTCAGGAAATCAAAATAAAAGTAGAAACTGGAACTGCTTTAAGTGATGCTATGGCAGAATACCCTAAAGTTTTTGATAATCTTTATGTGCAAATGATAAGATCTGGGGAGGCAAGTGGGAATCTTGATATAGTATTAAAAAGATTAGCTCTTCATTTAGAAAGAATAGCTTCTTTAAAAAGTAAAATAAAACATGCCATGGTTTATCCTTCAGTAATAGTTCTTGTTACTATAGCAGTTATTTCTATAATAATGCTTTTTGTAATTCCTAAGTTTGCAGAGATTTATGAAGGAGCAGGACATGCATTGCCACTTCCTACTCAGATTTTAATTAATATCAGTCGCAATTTTGGATGGATTCTTTTAGTTTTAATTTTACTTTGTATAGGTCTTTTCATAGGTATAAGATATTATCGAACGACTGAAAAAGGGAGATATCAAATTGATAAATTAATTTTGAAGCTACCTCTTTTTGGATCTTTATTTCAAAAGGCAGCTACTTCCAGAATAGCTCGCACTCTTGCAAGTCTTATAGGAGGAGGAGTTCCTTTGCTTCAAGCACTTACTGTAGCAGGAGAAACTTCAGGTAATAGAGTTTTTGGAAAAGCTATGGAAGAAATTAAAATAAATGTTTCTGCTGGTCAATCTATTGCAGAACCTATGTTTTATACAGGTGTTTTCCCCTATCTTTTAGTGGAAATGGTAAGAGTTGGTGAACTTACTGGTAAACTTGAGGATATGTTAAATAGAGTAGCTGATTTTTTTGAAGAAGAAGTTGATAGAATGGTTAATACCCTTTCAACTCTTATTGAACCTTTTCTTGTTATTGTACTTGGAGTAGTGGTAGGAGGAATTTTGGTTTCACTTTATCTACCCATATTTAAACTTGGAGAAGTGGTAGGATCAATAAAATAATATTAATAGGAAAATGGGTGAATGTTCAGAATTTATAAATCTGAAAAAGGACTTCTTATTCCTGCAGAAAAAATTTTGCCCAATGTTTGGGTATGTCTATTTAATCCCACAGAAGAAGAAATATCCTATATAGAAGAAAAATTTCACATCTTTCCCGAGTTCTTGAGATATCCACTTGATGAAGAAGAAAGACCTAGAATAGAAAAAGAGGAACAACAAATTTTAATAATATTAAGAATTCCTGATGTGGTTACAAGAGGTCTTTTTATTAAATATGAAACTATTCCAATTGGTATCATTTTAACTGAAGAAAATATTATAACAGTTTGTTTAAAGGATCATCCTATCTTTGAGGAATTTATAGCTCTTGCTAATAGGAGTAAAGCCTTTGATTTAAACAAGCCTGTTTATTTTATTTTGAACTTTATGTTAGCAGTAACTTCCCTTTATATTAAACTTCTTCGCCAAATTGATAAAACCTTAGAAGAATATGAAGAGGAAGTATTTAAATCTATCGAGAATGAAGAAATTTTAAAGATGCTAAGTATTGAAAAGACCCTTACTTACTTTAATACTTCTCTTCAAGGAAATGATACTGTACTTACCAAAATTCAAAGTGGAAGATATATTAGATTAACTGAAGAGGATATGGAGCTTTTAGAGGATGTACAAATTGAAAACAGGCAAGCTATTGAAATGACTAAAGTTTTTCTAAATATTATAGCTGGAACAATGGATGCCTATGCTTCGGTTATTAATAATAATTTAAACCTTATTATGAAACTTTTAGCAAGTATTGCTATTATTCTTGCTATTCCTAATATAATTTATAGTATGTATGGAATGAATATTCCTTTACCTTTTCAAGAGCTTCCTCCCTTTAAACATTCTCCCCATGCCTTTTATTTTATCAATCTTTTTACTGCATTTTTATGCTTTTCCCTTTTATTTATTCTTCGCAAAAAAAGATATTTATAAAATTTTTCAATGAATCTATTTGAGATAATATTACTTGGTTTTATTCAAGGATTAACTGAATTTTTACCTATTTCAAGCACAGGTCATTTAATAATAGCTGAAAAATTTTTCAATTTTCCCTCTTTTCTTTGTTTTGATGCTTTTATTCATTTAGGTTCTTTTTTAGCTATAGTAGTTTATTTTTTTAAGGATTTAAGAGAAATATGGGTTAATAAATGGTTTATATTAATTTCTGCTTTACCAGGAGCATTTGCTGGGTTATTTTTGGAAGATATTATAAAGACCTATTTCAGAAGTTCTTTAGCAGTGGCTTTAACTCTTATAATTATGTGTTTACCTATGATTTTAGGCGAAATTTTTGGAAAAAAAAGAGATGAAATTAAGGATTTAAGTTATACCAAGGCATTATTAATAGGTATTTTCCAGGCTTTAGCTTTAATTCCTGGAACTTCTCGCAGTGGAATTACTATTTCAGCAGGACTTCTTGTAGGTTTAAAAAGGGATATTTCAGCTAAATTTTCTTTTTTAGCAGGTGCTCCTCTTATCCTTGGAGCAGGAGTTTATGAAGGATTTAAGCTTTTTAGAGAAACTCAAATTTCTTTTAATCTTGCTGTAGCAGGCTTTTTTTCCTCAGCTCTTTTTAGCTTTTTAGCTATTGCTTTTTTAGTGTCTTTTTTAAAAAAATATAGTTTATATCCTTTTATAGGTTATAGAATTTTATTGGGAATAATTATTCTTTTAGGAATGTAAAAAATTACAAAGGAGTCAATTATGCAAGAATTAGAAAAACTCACTTTAGAAAAAGAAGAAATTAATGTTAGAGGTAAAATTCTTAAGATTTTTCTTCCAGCAAAGCTTGAAGAAATATTCCAAGGGGATCCCTTTTTAGATGTAGAAAAATTTCCTTTTTGGTCAAAAGTATGGGAAGCAAGTTTAATTCTTGCTGATTATTTAGCAACTATTGAACCACCAAAAAAGATTTTAGAACTTGGGGCAGGACTTGGAGTTCCAAGTCTTGTTTCTGCAAGCTTTGGACATGATGTTTTGGCTACAGACTATGAGGAATTACCTCTTAAATTTATAGAACTCTCAGCTAAAGAAAATAATTTAAAAATAAAAACCCAGCTTCTTGACTGGAGAAATCCAAAGCTTTCTGAAAAATTTGATTTAATCATAGGCTCAGAGATAATTTTTAGGAAAAGTCTTTTTGAACCTTTAATTGAGCTTTTTAAAAATTACTTAAAAAAAGAAGGAGAGGTAGTCTTATCTCATCCTTCAGAAAGAAAAAGGGTTTTAATTCCTTTTTTATATATGGCTCAAGAAAAATTTGAAATTTTAACAAGTATAAGAAAATTGAGAGAAGAAGAAAGAGTTATAGAAATAATTTTAAACAGGCTTAAACTTAAAAAAAGTGAATGAAAGTTTTAGAAGCATTAAAATATGCTGAAAAAACACTTTCAGAAATAGAAGATAAAGAATATGCTAAGTGGGAAGCACTATTAATTCTTTCTCATTTTTTAAATATACCTCCACTTCAAGTATATTTGCACTTAGAAGAAGATATTCCTGAACCGGAATTCTTAAAAATCCTTAAAGAAAGAAAAACAAAAAAACCTTTACCCTATATATTTGGCTATTGTTACTTTTGGGGAAGAAAATTTTATGTGGATGAAGGTACTTTAATTCCCAGACAGGATACTGAACTTTTAATTTCTATTTTTTTAGAACTTCCTTTTAAAAAAGGGCTTATTTTGGAAATTGGGGTTGGGGTAGGCAATATTGCTATAACTTTACTTCTTGAAAATAAAGATTTAAAGGTCTTTGGAATTGATATAAGCAAAAAAGCTTTAGATAATGCTAAAAAAAATGCCAAAGAATATAGAGTGCAAGATAGACTGTTTTTAATAAAAGGAGATTCCTTTTTTTGTGTTAAAAAATTTCCTCTTTTTGATGTGATAATTTCAAATCCACCCTATATTTCCTTAAGAGAGTGGGAAGACTTAGAAGAAGATGTGCGACTTTTTGAACCTAAAGAAGCTCTTGTTTCAGGAGAAAAAGGAACTGAATTTCAAGAAAAGCTTTTAAAAAAATCCCATCAATATCTTAAAAAAGAAGGTTTTTTAATTTTTGAAATGGGATATAATCAAGGAAAAAGAATTAAAGAGTTATTAGAGATCTATCAATGGAATTTCAAGATTTATAAAGATTTGAAAGGATATGAGAGAGCTGTTTTAGCATGGAAAAAAAATATGTAATAAGAGGAAAAATTCCTTTAAAAGGGAAAATAGAAGTAAGTGGGGCTAAAAATGCAGCCCTTCCAGCTATATGTGCTACACTTTTAGCTCCTGGAACTTATAAATTAAAAAAAGTTCCAAAGGTAAGAGATGTCTTTAATATATTAAAGATTATGGAGCATCTTGGAGCAAAGTATAAGTTTAAAAATGATTATTTGGAGATAAATACTTCTAATGTGAATTTAAATTCAGTTCCTTATGAGCTTGCAAGTCAGATGAGAGCTTCTATTCTTTTTTTAGGTGCCCTTACAGGAATTTTTAAAGAAGCACAAGTTCCTTTACCAGGTGGATGTGCTATAGGTAAAAGACCTGTTGATTTTCATATTAAAGGTTTATCTCAGTTTGGAGCAGAGATTTCTTTAGAAAAAGGAAACATTGTAGTAAAAACTAAGGCACTAAAAGGAGATATAATAGTTTTGGATTTTCCATCTGTTACTGCTACAGAAAATTTGATGATGGTAGGAAGTTTAGCTGAGGGTGAAACCATTATAAAAAATGCTGCTAAAGAACCTGAAGTGGTTTTCCTTGGAGAGATGTTAAAAAAAATGGGAGCTGATATAAAAGGTTTAGGAGAAGATACTATTTACATAAAAGGAAAGAAAAAACTTGAACCAATTGAGATAGAGGTTATTCCTGATAGAATTGAAGCAGGAACCTTTCTTATTTTAGCAGCCTTAAATGAAGAAAATGAGATAATAATAAAAAATATTAAAAAATCTCACCTTGAAACACCAATTCTTAAACTTCAAGAAATAGGAATTATTTTAGAAGAATTAGATAAAGATGTTGTCAAAGTAAAAAGAGAAGGGGAATTGAAACCTACTAAAATTGTTACTGCTCCTTATCCAGGATTTCCCACAGATCTTCAACCAATTTTTGCAGTGCTTTTAACTCAAGCAAATGGTATTTCCTTTATTACAGAAAATCTTTTTGAAAATAGATTTCTTTATATATTTGAATTAAATAGAATGGGTGCAGGGATAAAGGTAGAAGATAAAACTGCTATCATAAATGGACCAATATTTCTTTCTGGTTCTCCAGTTAAGGCTACAGATCTTAGGGCAGGAGCAGCTCTTGTTTTAGCAGGGTTAATAGCTGAAAATACTACTACTGTTTATAACATAAAATTGATAGAAAGGGGATATGAAAATTTAGTAGAAAAATTATCAGCTCTTGGGGCAGATATAAAGGTGGTAGAAGATGAAAGTTAAAAACTTAGGAGAGATCTTAAAACAAGAACCAGCTATAAATCTTTTAACACTTTCTTTAAAAAAAGGGAAACTTTATCATGCTTATCTTTTCACAGGTCCTAAAGGAGTTGGTAAAGAAACTACTGCATGGGCTTTTTTGTTTCATTTATTTTGTTTAGAAAATACAACCAATCCTTGCGGAGAATGCAAAGCTTGTAAGAAAATACAAAAAGAAATTCATCCAGATATATTTGTAATTACCCCAGAAAAAAAAGAAATAACTATTGGTCAAATAAGGGAATTAATAAATTTTTTAAGATATAGACCTCTTGAAGGAAATTATAAGATTATTTTTATTAAGGAAGCTGAGAGAATAAATTTAGAAGCAGGAAATGCCTTGCTTAAATCTTTAGAAGAACCTCCTCCTTATGCTCTTTTTATATTACTTACGGAAAATTTTTCTAAATTATTACCCACTATAATTTCTCGTTCCCAGATTATAAGATTTAGAAGCCTTCCTAAATCAGTTATAAAGGAGGTTTTGAAAAAAAGGTTTTTGTTTGAAGAAAAAGTAGCAGATACTATTGCTGAGGTATCTTTTGGAAGTCTTGGTAAGGCTATCACCATAGCTGAGAAAGGTCTTTTGGAAGAGCTTAATAGCTTTGTCAAAGCAGGATTCCTAAATAGTGCTCAAAAAAGATTTAAAGTTGCAGAAAGGCTTTCTAATTTTTTATTTCAAGATTGGGAAGATTTTTTAAATCTTCTTATTATATGGATATGGAGATCCTATTTAAAAGAAAAAATAAATTATCCTTATCCTGAAGCTTTTCCAGAAGAGACCTTTAAAGGAGATCCCTATTTGGCTATTAAAAATGTTTATCAGACTAAAATTGCTTTAGAAAATTATGCCTACCCAGAACTTTCATTTTACCACCTTATTAATACCATATTTCAACCTTCTCCCACTTCGTAAGTGCCACTTCGTAAGTGGGAAAGGTGGGAAAATTATTTTAAAGGGGGTGTTTTATGAAAAAGAAGAGGGGTTTTACTCTTACAGAGCTTTTAATTGCACTTGCTATAATGGCAATTATGGCAGCAGTGGTCATTTCAGTTTATAGGGGTTATGTAAGAAAAACAGCTCGTTCTTCTTTACAAACAGATACAAGAAACTGTATTACATGTGTTGCTGCTGAACTTGCAAGAATTGCTTTAACAGGGGGAAGCCCTAATTTTGATAATTGTACAACACGGATTTCCCGATATACCCAAAGCTGTAGTGTAAGTCCTATTGGAGAAGAAGTTTATCAATGTACTTGTAATGGAAAAGGTATAATAAGTGATAGTAAGTGTATTCTTACTACTGAGAGTACAGAGTTTGAATCGGGAAGCCAAAATTGTGAATAAAGAAGCACTTCGTAAGTGGCACTTACGAAGTGGGAAAATCCTGGTAGTTTAAGAGGTGGGTGGGGTGCAGAAAATTTCATCAGTTGAGTGATTATAAAAGCAAATCACAGAAAAAGTCATATCAGTTCCTTTGATTTTCCCAGAAGTGGTAATACTTATTTCACTATTACAGGTTCCAGTTAAAGTTATTTGAATATTTTCAAGATAAGTTGTGTTTTGGGTCTGAAAATTACAAGAAGAAAGACTTTCAAAATCATTAAAAGAGGAATTTTCAATACATTTAGCAAGAGCTTCTTGGAGGCAAGCTCTTGATAGAATAATTAATTCTTTGGCTTTAGCTTTTCTCTGATAATAAGTATAAGAAATAATAGCCATCCCTGCAAGAATTGCAAGGATGGCTATACTTATAATTAATTCAATTAGGCTAAACCCAGATTTGGTCAAATTTTTATAGCATTAACCTGTGCGTTTTGGAGCTTCACAAATTACATCATCTGTAGTTTTATCATAAGTACAAGTTACTTCATAGGTTTGTCCTCCAACTGTGCCACTTGCTTTTGCAATATAATTTTCACTACAACTATTTGGTGGTGTAATCGTAATACCAGTAATATATTGTGTGCCTTGTGTCGGAGCCTGACAAGCATCAAGAGTGCTAAAAGCATTAAAATTAGGGTTTGTAAGGCACTGAGATATAGCTTCCTGTATACATGCCCTTGCGAAGGTCATAAGTTCTTTTGCTTGAGCTTTTCTTTGATATGCACGATAAGAAGTTAAAGCAATAGCTGCTAGAATAGCAATAATAGCAATAACAACCATTAATTCAATTAAGGTAAAACCTTTTTTCCTCATCTTCTACCTCCTTTTTAATTTATTTTACTTATAGGCTAATATCCTTTTTATCTTCCTTCTCACCCCCTTTTTAGTGTTTTTAGTGTTTTAGAGAGATATTTATCATTAAATTTTTTAAAATCAAGAGATTAGTTCCATATTTTGAGACTTTGGGGTTCATTTTTCAATTAGTTTTTTTTCTTTTAGATATTTTATGATTCTTCCTATAGTAGAAGTTGAAAGAGATTCTAAATTTTTTTCTTTACAAAATTTGTCGCAAAATAACTTTATGTTTTTTTTCCCTGCTTTTGGATGAGTTTTTTTGAAATTTAGGATAAAATCCAGTATTTGAGGATACCACTTTTTCTTTCTGTTAAAATTTTTAGGAATTAAAGCCTCTAATCTGCAGCCAGCTTCTTTCCATTTTTTCTTCCATCTATATAAAGTAGCCTTTGAGATTTTAAAATTCTCAATAGTTGCCTTTGTTCCATATTTTTGATGAAAATTTATAACTTTCCACCTAAAAAAAACAGTTTTTCTTATTTTTGGATCTTCTAAGGGCTCAATCAGATATTCTTCATCTTTATTATTTATTCTTTTTACTCTTATAATTATTTTTTTCTGTTTCATAGTTTTATCTATTTTATTTTTTCGGAATTTTTTTACTTAACTTTAAATTGGAGATTTTATAATTCCTCCACCTAATAAAAGGTCCTTTTCATAAAAGGCACATATTTGGCCAGGTGTTATACTTTTAACCGGAGTTTCAAAAAAGACTTCATATTCTTTTTCCTTTTTTATAATATTTTTTATTTTATGGGGGATAGTTTTGTATCTAATTTGAGCAGAGGGGCTCTCCCATAAGTTTAAAGGAAGATGAGAGTTTAGGATTTCTAAAATAAGCCCATTAGAAAAGAGCTCTTTCTCTTCTCCTAAAATAATTTTATTTTCTTTAGGATCTAATTTTATGATATATAAAGGTTTCCCTAATGGGAGATTTAATCCTTTTCTCTGTCCAATGGTAAACAAATGAATTCCTGGATGGGTTCCTACTACCTTATCTTTATAAATTACCGGACCTTCTTTTTTAGGAAGATAAAGAGACAAAAATTCCTTAAGGGATTTGTTTTTTAAAAAACAAATATCCTGAGATTCCTCATGTTTAGAAAAATCAAATATTTTCTTGCCAAGCTCTATAACTTCATCTTTATATAACTCACCTAAGGGAAAGATTAAATAAGGAATGATTTTATTATTTATCAAGGCTAAAAAATAAGATTGATCTTTAGCTTTATCTTTTGCTCTTTTAAGAAGAGGATAATCTTTATATTTTTCTATTCTTACATAGTGTCCTGTTGCAAATTTTTCTATATTAAAATTTTTTATCATAAATTCTAAGGCTTTTCCAAACTTTATTTCTTTGTTACATAAGCAACAAGGGTTTGGAGTTTTTCCTTCAAAATAAGAATTTACAAAATTAGAAATGATAATTTTATTAAAGACCTCTTTTAAGTCCAAAATAATATGCTGTATTTCAAGTTTTTTAGCAATTTCTTTAGCCCTGTTAATTTGCTCTTTTTGAGACTCAAAAAGTTCTAAGGTTATTCCTATAATTTGATAACCCTTTTGTTGTAAAATGTAAGCACTAACTGCACTATCTATACCACCACTTATAGCTACTGCTACTTTCATTTTTAAAAAATAGATTTATAATAGTTTAGAAAAATTAATTATATTATAAATCTTTTTATTTTAAAATCCTAAAAATGCAAGATTTAGAAAGAAAGTTTTTAGAATCTTCAAAGAAGGTTATAGCTGATAAAGCTAAATTTCCTGAAGATACTATAAAGGAAGTAGAGGAAAGACTTAGGTCTTTAGGGATGAAGATTTATAAGGGGCTTAAAAGGATTGACAAAGGAAGGCTTGGGATACCTGTATATATAAGTCTTTATGATGTTGAAGGACAAAAGATTACGGGAAATTATAAGCAAATGGGGAAAGGAGTAACAGAAGCTCTTTCTCAAGCAAGTGCTTTAATGGAATTAGTAGAAAGATTTTCTTTATTTTCCTTTTATAAAGGAATTTCTCATATGGGCATTTTAAGTAGTTTTGAAGAATTAGAAAAAGAGGCTTTACCTTTTGAGATATTTTTAAATTCTGTTAAAGATGAAGAACCTGAGAAAATAAAAAAGATTGCCATTAATTATCTTAAGAAAGTTCCTTTTTATTTTGTTAAAGCCTTTGAGGTAAGAACAAAAAAGACAAGATTTATTCCTTTTCATTGGTTTTGGCTCCTTTACGAATATAATGGTTCTGCGGGAGGAAATACCTATGCTGAAGCAAGTGTTCAAGCAGTATGTGAATTAATAGAAAGACATGTAAATGCTATTTCTATTAAAAATAATTCTTCTATGCCTGCAATTAGAAGAGAATCTATAAAAGGAGAGGCAGATGAATTAGTGAGGTGTTATGAAAAATTAAAAATTAATCTATGGATTAGAGATATGACTTTTAATATGCCTGTTCCCACAGTTGCAATAATGGCTATGGATCCTTCTACTTATCCTAAAAGAAGTGAGATAGTTTATGCAGCAGGAACTGGAACTTCTCCTCAGAGGGCCATTATAAGGGCTTTAACTGAGGTAGCTCAACTTGCAGGAGATTTTGATACAGAGGGGAAATATGTAGAAAGCGGGCTTCCTAAGTTTTCCACTTTAGAAGAGGCTAAAAATGTAGTTGAGTATTCTCATGAAATAAATTTAGATGATTTACCTAATCTTTATTCTGAAGACCATGTGGAAGAGTTGTTAAATCTTTCTAAAAAGTTGAAAGACCTAAATTATGAGATTTATTTGATAGATATAACCCATCCTAAATTAAATATTCCTTCAGTTTATGCTATTATTCCAGGTTTTCTTTTTAGAGAAAGAACATATATTTCTTATTTATATCAAATGATAAGGACTTTATTTTTATATCTTCCAAAGGATAAAATTAAAGAAATTATTGAAGAGATAATAAAAGAGATAGATGATAGATATTATCTTTGGGCTTATTTAGGAAACATTTATAAGGAGTTAGATAAAGATCTTACTGCTATATTTTGTTATGAGAGAGCCTTACAGTGTAATCCGCCTGAATATGATAAAATAGCTATACTTTCTTATTTAGCAGATACTTATTTTAGAAAAGGTGAATATGAAAAGACTTTAAAAATAGGTGAAAAAATTTTAGAAATTGGAGAGACACCCGAGATATATAATATAATAGGAAGAGCCTATTATAAATTAGGAGATTATTTGAAGGCTATGGATGCCTTTTTAAAAGCTATTGATCTAAATCCTGCTTCAGCTATAGATTATGCTAATATAGGTTATTGCTTAAAAGCTATTAATTATCTATCAGCAGCTCATATATATTTTAAAAAAGCTTTAGAACTTGATCCAGAATTGACTATAGCTAAAATAGGTTTAGAATATTGTAAGACAATTTTAAATATAGAAAACTGAGTATGTAAAATGATATACAAAAAGGGTTTATATTTAAAATTTCCTCCAGAAATTGTAGATAAACCGATAGTATATAGATTGGTAAAGGAATATGATTTAATATTTAACATATTAAAAGCAACTATCACTCCTGGGAAAGAAGGGATAATGATTATGGAATTGGAGGGTACTCCTGAAAAGGTGAAAAGGGGTTTGGAATATCTAAGGGAGATGAGAGTAGAGGTTAGACCTTTAGAACAGCAGATTATAAAAAATGAAGATATTTGTATTCATTGTGGAAGTTGTACAGTAGTTTGTCCTACAGGGGCTTTATATGTGGATAGAGAATCTTTTAATGTTCTTTTTGACTCTCAAAAATGTACTGCCTGTGAATTTTGTGTAGCAGTTTGTATTACCAAGGCTATGGAAGTACATATAGAAGGTAGGACAGAAAAAACTTTATAAAATTTTTAAATATAGATTGATTTTAATGGATTTTAGGATAACTTTAATTTTTTATGGCAAAGCTTGATCCTTTTTTTAAATTGATGGTAGATACTCAAGCTTCTGATCTTCATCTCTCAGCAGGGAGTCCACCTGTTTTAAGAGTTCATGGAGATCTTCAAAGAATAAAATATAAAGTTCTTGAAGAAGATGAATTAAGAGAGATGCTTTATGAAATTGCTCCAGAAGAAATAATAAAAAAATTTGAAGAAGAAGGAGAAGTTGATTTTGGTTATGAAGTTCCTTTGCTTGCAAGATTTAGAATTAATTATTTTCGTCAAAGAAGAGGTATAGCAGCAACTTTTAGACTTATTCCTAATAAAATTAAAACAGTAGAGGAATTAGGGCTTCCTTTACTTTTAAATAAACTTGCACTTTTGCCAAGGGGACTTATTTTAGTTACAGGTCCAACAGGTGCTGGTAAATCTACCACTCTTGCAGCTATTATAGATTATGCTAATAGAATGAGATATGATCATATTATAACAATTGAGGATCCTATTGAATTTGTTCATGAGCCAAAAAATTGTTTAATTAATCAAAGAGAGATAGGGATTCATACAAAAAGTTTTGCTAATGCCTTAAGAGCTGCATTAAGAGAAGATCCAGATATTATATTAGTGGGTGAAATGAGAGATTTAGAAACCATATCTCTTGTTATTGAAGCAGCTCTTACTGGACATTTAGTATTTTCTACTTTGCATACTATTGGAGCTGCTCAAACTGTTTCTAGAATAATAGATGCTTTTCCACCTCAGGAAAGAGATCAAATAAGGGTTTCTCTTTCAGAAGCTATAAGAGCAGTAGTATCTCAAACTATGTTTAAAAGAATTGATAAACCTGGAAGAATAGTAGCTACAGAAATAATGATTGCTACCCCAGCTATAAGAAATTTAATTAGGGAAAATAAAATTCATCAAATTCCTGGTATGATTCAGACTGGTAAAAAGTTTGGGATGATGTCTTTAGATGATTGTATAATGGATTACTTAAAAAAAGGGTTAATTTCTCCTGAAGAAGCCTTTATTAAGGCTATAGATAAAACAAGATTTTTACCTTTTATTCAGGATAGAGAAATTGAAGATTTTACAGAAATACCAGGTTAAAAATGGTAAGAGAACTTGAAATTAAGGAATTAATTGGAAGATTAGCTCATTTAGAGCCAGGAATTTCAGATATTTTCATACTTTCTGGATATCCCTTTCAAATAATGGTTTATGGAAGATTAAAGCCTGTTTTTTTTGAAGATTTTTTTATAGAAAAGCTTACCCCCTTTCAAACAGAAACTATTGCTTTTAATATGTTAAAAGAAAGACCAAAGGCTTTTAGAAAACTTCTTAAAGATGGATATGTAGACATATCTTTTTCTTTAGATGATTATACAAGATTTAGGGTAAATATCTTTTCTCGTCAAAGAACTTATAACATAATAATGAGAAAACTTGAAGGTAGGGTTAAATCTATAGAAGAATTAGAACTTCCAAAGGTTTTTTATAAAATTGCTCAAGAGAGGTTTGGAATAGTATTAGTTACAGGAGCCACTGGTCAAGGGAAAACTACCTCCCTTGCTGCTATACTTCATGAAATAAATAAAAAGGAAAATGTTCATATTATTACCTTAGAAGATCCTATAGAGTATGTTCATATTCCTATTAAAGCAACTATTACACAAAGAGAATTGGGAGTTGATTTTAGTTCATATGCTGAAGGCTTAAGATCAGCTTTGAGAGAAGCACCTCATGTAATATTAGTAGGAGAAATAAGAGATAGAGAAACTATGGATATAGCTTTAACTGCTGCAGAAACAGGTCATTTAGTGTTTTCCACACTTCATACTATAGGAGCTTCTCATACCTTAAATAGAATAATAGGTTTTTATGCTCCTGATGAAGAATATTCTATTAGATATAGATTGGCAGGTTGTTTAAAATGGATTATAGGACAAAAGTTACTTCCTAAAATTGGAGGAGGAAGAATTCCTGTATTTGATATTTTATATAATACTTTAAGAGTAAGAGAAATAATAATGACAGGTGAGCAAGAAGGAAGAACTTTCTATGATGTAATGACTCAAGGAAGTGCTTTTGGTATGCAGACCTTTGATCAAAATTTGGTTGAGCTTTTTAAAGAAGGTCTTATAGAAGAAGAAATAGCTATTGCTAATGCAATTAGAAAAGACATAGTAGGAAGACAGATTGATCTTATTAAAAAACAAAGAAGAAAGGAAGAAGAAGGTTCCCTCTTAGAATTAGGTGAAAAAGGAGTTAGATGATAGAGAGCTATAAAGATTACCTCTTAGAAAAACCTCTTTGTTTAATTTTTTGGGAGCTTTTAAAATCTCCTGAACCACTTAAAAAAATTTTTTCTGAAATTTTTGAAATAAAAGAAATTAATAATACAAAAGATTTAATTTATTGGTTAAAAATTTCTGAAGTAAGGATAATAATTTTAGGAATAAAGGAATTAGAAATACAAAAAGAGATGCTTAATTTCCTTAATGAAAAACTTCCAATAGAGAAAAGAAGAAAAATTTTTTTGATTCTTATTTTGCCTCAAGCTAAGACTTTAGATCCTAAGGAAACTTTTAGAATAAGTGCCAATTTAGTTATTGCAGAGGATCATCTTTTAGATTTTGAAAGATTATATCAAAGAAGCCTTCAATATTGGTCAGATCTCTATAAAGAGTTTAATTTTGTTTCAGAAAGACTTAGGGAAGAATTTTAGTAAAAGATTGTATGATAAGAAAAGCAGTTATTCCTGTTGCTGGACTAGGAACAAGAATGCTTCCTATTACTAAAGTTGTTCCTAAGGAACTGCTTAATATAATAGATAGACCAATTATAGAATATGTAGTAGATGAGATTATATCTTCAGGTATAAATACTTTGATATTTATAATATCTCAGGGGAAAGGAGGTATAATTGATTATTTTGATACTAATTTAAATTTGAGAAGTTTTTTAAGGGAGAGAAATAAAACAGATTTGCTTAAAAAAGTGGAACAAGTAGAAGAAAAAATAGAACACCTTGTAGAGGTGAGACAAAAAATTCCTGAAGGATTAGGACATGCAGTTCTTATGGCTGAAAGAGCTATAGAAAATGAAGTTTTTGCTGTGGTATTGGGTGATGATTTAGTTGATGGAGAAGTTCCTTGTTTAAAACAATTAATAGAGGCTTATGAGAAACTTTCAGAAAAGACTAAAAACCATAG
The DNA here is from genome assembly GCA_938091335.1 of uncultured Thermodesulfobacterium sp. Classification (GTDB taxonomy): domain Bacteria; phylum Desulfobacterota; class Thermodesulfobacteria; order Thermodesulfobacteriales; family Thermodesulfobacteriaceae; genus Thermodesulfobacterium. The sequence continues at coordinate 48,720 of CALLJG010000005.1, read as the reverse complement.
TATTATTGCAGTAGAAAAAGTCTCAAGGGAAGAAGTTTCAAAATATGGTATCATAGATGGAGAGCAAATAAATAAAAATCTAATAAAAATTAAAAAAGTAGTAGAAAAACCTTCTGTAAAAGAAGCACCTTCTAATTTAGCTATTATTGGGAGGTATATCTTTAGTCCTGTAATTTTTGAATTTCTAAAAAAAATTCCTAAATCCAAAGGTGGAGAATATCAGCTCACAGATGCTATCCAATTGATGATAGAAAATGGGTATGAAGTATATGGATATTTATTTAAGGGAATAAGATTTGATACTGGTAATAAAGAAGGATTTTTTAAAACAGTTTTACATTATGCTATTAAGGATAAAAATTTAAGAGAGGTGTTGAAGAAATTTGTGAATGAACAAAAAATTACTTAATGTATCTTGTTGAAGTAGTTTTACCTCTTCCTTTATATCAAACTTTTTTTTATTTAAGTGAAAATTTTATTTTTCCTGGTATAAGAGTAATTGTTCCTTTTAGGAACAATAAATTAATAGGAATAGTAAAAGAATGTTTAACTGTAACTGAAAAAGAGCTATCCTCAGAAATTAAATACAAAAAAGTAGAGGAAGTAATTGACTCTTTTCCTTTAATTTCTACTAATCTTTTTCTTTTTTTGGAATGGATTTCAAATTATTATTTAACCCCTATAGGATTAGTCTATAAGATAGCCCTTCCTCCTAATGTTTTTACTTTACCTCAAAAAAGGATTTTTATTACAGAAAAAGGTAAATCAGCTTTAAAAAAAGGATACCTTCCTGAAGAGTTTTCCTTGATTAAAAAGAATGGATATAATTTAAAACAATTTCTAAAAAAGACAAAAATTGAATTTAAAAAAATAAAAGAGTTTATTAAAAGAGACTGGATTTTAATTAAACCTCAATTTCCAAAAACTCAAATTTCTGTAGAAATTTTTATTAGATTTAAAAAAAGGATAGAGTTACTGGAAGATCCTATGGAGAGAAAAATATTGGAATATTTGGAACAAAAAATTGAGGTTCCTGAAAAAATTTTAAAAAAAAAGTTTGAGTTTAAAAAGATAAAAAATTTAATAGAAATGGGTGCATTAGAGAGGGTAGAATATCCTAAAATCAGAAAAATATTAATTTCTATAGAAATACCTAAGGAATATGAATTGACTCATACTCAAAAAAAGATTTTTGAAGGAATAAAAAAGTTAATAGAAAATGGAGGATTTTATCCTATTCTTCTTTATGGAATTACAGGTAGCGGAAAGTCATTTATTTATATAGAAATTATTAAAGAGATTTTAAAAAAGGGCAAAAAAGTTTTAATATTAGTGCCAGAGATAGCTCTAACTACTTATATGGAGCTATTGCTTTTAAACTATTTTAAAGAAAGAATAGCTTTATTACATAGTGGGATTCCTCCTGCTCAAAGACTTAATGAATGGATAAGGATATTAAAAAATGAAGTAGATATAGTGATAGGAACAAGATCAGCTATTTTTGCCCCAATTGTGAATTTAGGTCTTATTGTTGTAGATGAAGAGCATGATCCTTCTTATAAAGAAGAAAATTTAATTTGTAAATATCATGCAAGAGATTTAGCTTTAATAAGAGCTAAACTGGAAAATATTCCTGTTATTCTTGGTTCAGCAACCCCAAGTATAAAGAGCTTTTATTTGGCTAAAAAAGGGAAATATCATCTTTTTTTGCTTAAAGAAAGACCTTTTGTAAGTTTGCCAGAAGTAAAATTTATTGAAAATAAAAGATCTGAGCTCATTTCCGAGGAGCTTAAAAAAGAAATAGAAAAAGTGTTAGATGAAGGGAAATCTGTTTTTCTATATTTAAACCGAAGAGGATATGCTCCTTTGGTAAGTTGTGAGGAATGTCAGTATATATTTTGTTGTCCCAACTGCGGGATTCCTCTTACCTATCATAAAGAAGAAAACCTTTTACTTTGTCATTACTGTAATTTTGAAGTTACATCCTTATTAGTTTGTCCTCGGTGTAAGGGGTATAAAATAAGGTTTCAAAGAGCAGGAACTGAAAAAGTAGAAGAAGAGATAAAAAAGGTTTTTTCTGGGATAAAAGTTATACGGTTAGATCGAGATAGTATAAATACTGAAAAAAAGTTAATTGATACTTTAGAAAAAATTTATGAAAGTGGGTCTAAAATTATAGTGGGGACCCAAATGGGAGCTCATGGACATAATTTTCCAGAAGTTAATTTAGTAGGAGTTTTAAGAGCAGAAGAAGGTTTGTTTATTCCTCATTATAAATCTAGTGAAAGAACTTTTCAGTTGTTAATTCAAGCTATAGGAAGAGCAGGAAGAAAGGAAGAAAAAGGTAAAGTAATTTTTCAAAGTAACTTTAAAACTCATTATGCTATTCAATATGCATTGAAACAAGATTATGAAATGTTTTTTGAAGAAGAAATAAAACTGAGAAGAATGTTTGGTTTTCCTCCATTTACAAGACTTGCGGTAATAAGAATAGAAGGAATAAAAGAAGAAAAGGTAAAAGAAAAAAGTATAGAAGCAAAAAATCTTTTGGAAAATGAAATAAAAAATAATGAGGTAGAAATATTAGGACCTGCTCCTTGTCCTTATCCCAAATTAAAAGGCTTTTATAGATGGCACATTATACTTAAAGCTAAAAAACATAAATTTATAAATAGTCTTTTAGGCCAATTTTTGAAAAAATTTAAAGCTCCAGGCTTAAAACTAAGTTTAGACATTGATCCAGAGGAGTTATTATAAATATTTACTTTTTTGAAAAAGAGCGTATATTAAGTTTTTAAAATGTTAAGAAGTCCTAAATATAAAATTGAAAAAATAGATACTTCCAAAATTCAAAAGTATTTTTATGAATTTAAACTTAAACCAGCAGAACTTGAGGCTTATTTAGATGAATATATAGTTGGGCAAAAAGAGGCTAAAACTATCATTGCTACCAAAGTATGCACCCATTTTCACAAGATAAAAAATTTTATTTTAAAAGAAAGGGATTTTTCTAAGACAGAATTTATAAAAAATAATATCTTCATCATTGGACCTACTGGAGTTGGTAAAACTTATATGATAAAACTTATTGCTAAAAGGTTAGGAGTTCCTTTTGTGAAGGGAGATGCTACTAAATTTAGTGAAGTAGGTTATGTAGGAGGAGATATAGAAGATTTAATAAGAGACCTTTATTGGGAAGCTAATGGAGATATTGAGAAAGCTCAATTTGGGATAGTGTTTTTGGATGAGATTGATAAGATTGCTTCTTCAGGAGAAACAATAGGTCCTGATATTTCAAGAACTGGAGTCCAAAGAGCTCTTTTAAAACTTTTAGAGGAAACTGAAGTAGAAATAAAAATTTCTCAAGAAAATTATAGTTTTTTTGAGGTTTCTGAGCCCCAAAACAAAATTAAGAAGAAAAAAATATATCTCAATACAAAGTATATTCTCTTTATAGTAAGTGGGGCCTTTCAAGGCTTAGAAGAAATTATAAAAAGAAGAATTAAAAAACAGGGGTTAGGATTTGTTTCAGAAATAGAAGGTAAAGAAGAAATAAAAATAAACTATTTAAAATTTGTTACACCAGAAGATTTAGTAAATTACGGATTTGAAAAAGAATTCATAGGTAGATTTTCAGTAATTACTGTTTTTGATCCATTGACAGAGGAAGAACTTTTTGAAATTTTAGCTAATCCTAATGATCCCATTATGATCAATAAAAAAAGAGACTTTAAAGTATATGAAATAGACCTTGCTTTTACTGATGAGGCTTTAAAAGAAATAGCTAAAATAGCCTATAAAGAAAGTACTGGAGCAAGAGCCCTTTCAAGAATATTAGAAAGAATTCTCATCCCTTTTGAAAGAAGTCTTCCATCCCTTAATTTACATTATTTAGGAGTAACCAAAGAGTTAATAAAAGAACCTTCTAAAGTACTTTCTGAAATAATTAAATCACCTTATCATCCTAAATGGAGAGAAAATTACCAAAAAGCTTTGGAAGATGAAAAAAGGAGGGTGGAAAATTATTTAAATTATAGGCAAAAGTTTTTTTCTGAGGATAAATTGGAGATTACTCCCTATAGATTAAAATTGATCTTTAAATTATACAAGCAAAAAGATATAGAAGTAAATCAAGCTTTAGAAGAAATTTTATATTTATGGAGACAAATAAAAAGTTATGAGCTTGCTTTTGAACGTAAAAATTTTATTAAAATAATCTTTACAGAAGATGCAGTAGACCATATATTGGAAACAGCCACTAAAAAAGACTTAGGAATATTTAGTTATTGTGAAAAGGTAATATCAAAACTGGAACATACACTTAATTATTTAAAAGAAACTACTGGGAAAGAAGTTTTTTATATTAATTCATTAGCTTTAGAAGATCCTGAAAAATTTATAAGGGATTATTTATAGGTTTTGATGATTTATTTGGCTCTTTCTGAGAGCTTGGCTGACAAAATTAAGAATATTTTAGAGGGATATAAGATAAAATATAGAATTATTGAGGATGGGGAAACTTTACTTAAACTTTCCAAAAAAGAAAAACCAGACCTTATTATTTTAGAGAAAGATTTACCACTTCTTGATGGATATGCGGTGACTTTAGTTTTAAAATCAAATGAAAAAACAAAAAGAATTCCTATCTTATCTATTTTTAAATGTTCATACAAAGAAGAGGAAATAAAAGCTAAAGAATGTGGAGTGGATGAAATAATTGTTTGTCCTTTTGATAATAAAGAGTTAAAGCAAAAAATTGAAAAACTGATAAAACTTGGAGGTGATTAATTGATAAGTATTTCTAAGCTTTATTGTGGTGTTGATGCTGAGTTAGATCATTTAAGATATGGGAAAAAATTTACTTCAGATAAAAAGCCTGTGGTGGTTTGGAATGTTACTAAAGCCTGTAATTTAAGATGTATCCATTGTTATGCAAAGGCTGATAATAGCCCTGCACCTAATGAGCTTACCACTCAAGAAGCATTTAAATTATTGGAAGATCTTTCGCAGTTTGGATGTCCTGTAATTCTTTTTTCAGGAGGAGAGCCCTTAATAAGGTTTGATATTTTAGACTTAATCAAAAAAGCTGTAGAATTGAAATTAAGAGTAGTAATCTCAACTAATGGGATGCTTATTGATGAAGGATTAGCAAAAGAATTAAAAAAATTAGGGGTTTCTTATGTAGGTATAAGCTTAGATGGATGGAGAGAAGTTCATGATAAATTTAGAGGGGTTAAGGGTTCCTTTGAAAAAGTAATATCTGCTATAGAAGCGTGTAAAAGACAAAATCTAAAGGTTGGTATAAGATTTACTATGAGTAAATTAAATGCTAAAGAAATTCCTAAAATCTTTAACTTAGTTGAAGAATTAAAAATTCCAAGAATCTGTTTTTATCATCTGGTTTATTCTGGAAGAGGCTCCAACCTTATTGAACAAGATTTAAGTCATGAAGAAACTCGTTTTTGGGTAGATTATATAATTACTAAAACAAAAGAGTTATATGATAAAGGACTTAAAGTAGAAGTATTAACTGTAGATAACCATGCAGATGGTCCTTATCTTTATCTTAGAATGAAAAGAGAAAATCATCCCAATGCTGAAGAAGTTTATGAACTTCTTAAAATTAATGGGGGTAATAATAGTGGAGTAGGTATAAGTTGTATTTCGTGGGATGGATATGTATATGCAGATCAATTTTGGCGTACCCATACCTTTGGTAATATAAGAGAAAAGCCTTTTAGTAAAATATGGATGGATACTTCAAATCCTCTTATGGCAAAACTCAAAGATAAAAAGCGATATGTTAAAGGAAGATGTTCTTGTTGTAGATTTTTGGATTTATGTGCTGGTAATTTTAGAGCAAGGGCAGAAGCTGTAAATGGAGACATATGGGCTTCTGATCCTGCTTGCTATTTAACAGATGAAGAAATAAGGAGGGCCTAATGGAAAAAATAAAAAGAGTACTAATAAGTGTTACAGATAAGAGTGGAATAATAGAATTTGCAAAAGAACTTCAAAATTTAGGTATAGAAATTATTTCTACAGGTGGTACTGCAAGACTTTTAAAAGAAGCAGGAATTGAAGTTATAGAAGTTTCTGAAATTACAGGTTTTCCTGAAATATTGGAAGGAAGAGTAAAAACACTCCATCCCAAAATTCATGGTGGGATTCTTTTTAAAAGGGAAAAACCAGAACATTGGAAAACTCTTGAAATTCATCATATTAAGCCTATAGACATGATAGTGGTTAATCTTTACGCTTTTGATAAGATAGTAAAACCAGAAACAGATTTAGATATAGCCTTAGAAAATATAGATATTGGAGGACCTACTTTAATAAGAGCAGGTGCAAAAAATTTTAAAAATGTCACTGTAATAATAGATCCTTCAGATTATTCTAAAGTATTAGAAGAAATTAAAGCCTATGGGAATACAACATTGGAAACAAGATTTGAATTAGCTAAAAAAGTTTTTAAGTTAACTAGTAAATATGATCAAATAATTTATAATTACCTTTCTAATCTTAATATTTAAATGTTTTGTCTTAATATTTAAAATGTTTTGTATCAGTTTAGCTGAAACCACTTATAAAGATCTTTATGAAAAAATAAAAGAAGCTTCTCATTATACTAAACTTTTTGAATTAAGAGTAGATTATTTAAATGAAATAGATTTTAAACAATTGGAAGAGGTCTTAAAACTTCCTTTTAAATTTGTTTTTACTTTTAGAGGGCATAAAGAGGGGGGAGTTAAAAAGGTTTCTGACAAGTTTAGATTAGATGGGATATTGTGGGCACTAGATCAAAAATTTTATTTAGTCGATGTAGAATGGAGTCTTTTTAAAAAGTTTTATTCTCAATTTAAGGAGAAAGACCTTACTCGGATTTTAGTTTCTTATCATAATTTTCAAAACACTCCTTCTCACCAATTTTTAGCAAAAATTCTTGAAGAAATGAAAAAAAAAGAAATAAAAAAAGCAAAAATAGTTTGTATGTGTAAAAATTTAGAAGATTCTTTTCGGCTTTTAGATCTTATTTTTTTAGCAAAAAAGAAAGGAATAGAGTTAATAAGTTTTGGAATGGGAGAAAAATTTAAGTTTAGTAGAATTTTATCTTTATTTTGTGGTGCACCTTTTACTTATGTAGCATTCTCTAAAAATAAAAAATTAGCTCCTGGACAATTTGATATAAAATCAGCTCAACGGATTTATAAAATTTTTAAAAATATGCTCAGAGATTCTTAAAAAATGTATGAAGTATATGGAATAATTGGAGATCCTGTTAGTCATTCTCTTTCTCCTATAATGCATAATTTAGCTTTTAGAGAATTAGGAATTAAAGCGGTATATGGAGCTTTTAGAGTAAGTCCTCATAATTTATCAAAGGCTATAGAAGGAGTAAAAGCATTAAATATAAAAGGACTTTCTGTAACTATTCCACATAAGGAAACCATTATGGAATATTTAGATGAAATAGATCCAGTAGCTTTAAAGATAGGTGCAGTAAATACAGTATTAAATAAAGAAGGAACTTTAATGGGTTATAACACGGATTGGATAGGAGTAATAAAGGCTTTTGAAAAAAAAAATATAGAGATAAAAAACAAAAAAGCAGTGCTTATTGGAGCAGGAGGAGCATCTAAAGCAATAATATATGCACTTATTAAAAAGGAGATAGCTGAGATTGAAGTATATAATAGGACATTTGAAAAAGCAAAAATGTTAGAAGAAAAATTTAAAATTTTAGCTAAACCTTGGCAGGAATTAAAGAATGCTTATGGAGATATAATAATTCAAGGGACTAGTGTAGGCTTAAAATCATGGGAGACTCCAGTTCAAGAAGAAGTAATTTCAAGGTTTAAAGTTGCTGTGGATATAGTATATTTTCCTTTAAAAACAAAATTTTTAACTTTAGCTGAAAAATATGGTCAAATTATTGATGGATTGCAAATATTGCTTTATCAGGGAGTGGAACAATTTAAAATATGGACCGGAGTTTTGCCTCCTATAGAAATAATGGAAAAAGCCATCTATGAAGAGATTAAAAAACTTGAAAAAAATTTTTTTCATGAATCTAAAAGAAATAAAGCCTTTAAAGAATTTTAAAAAAATTGAATTAACACTTCCCTCTTCTAAAAGCATGACCCAAAGAGCTTTAATATGTAGTAGTTTGTCCAGTGGAACTTCTCAAATAATTAATCCTTTAATAAGTGAGGATACCCTTTTGTTAAAATCAGCTTTGGAAAGTATAGGAGTTATATTTAAAGAAAAGAAAAATCTTTGGGAAGTAAAAGGAAGATATCCTCCTTTTCTTTCAAATCAAAGAGTTTATTTAGGAAATAATGGAACAGGAGCAAGATTTTTTCTAGCTTTATCTTCTCTTGGTCAAGGTTCTTATATAGAAATTTATGGAAAACCAAGACTTCACGAAAGACCCATGCAGCCATTAATTGAGGCATTAAGAAGGCTTTCTGCTAATATTGATTGTCTGGAGAAAGAAGGGTTCTTACCAGTAAAGATAAAAGAGGGAAAGCTTATTTCTCAAAAAATTATTCTTCCAGGAAATATAAGCAGTCAATTTATTTCTGCTCTTTTGCTCATAGGAGCTTACTTACCTGATGGGTTGGAAATAGAAATTGAAGGAGAATTATTTTCCAAAAGTTATGTGGATCTTACAGTAGAAATAATGAAATTTTTTGAGGTAAAAGTAGAGCAATTTGACAATTTGTTTAAAGTATATAGAGGGATTTATAAACCGAAAATTTATGAAGTAGAGGCAGATGCTTCCAATGCCTCTTATTTTTTGGCTATTCCTTTAATTTTGGGGGAAGGTGAGGTAATAGTCAAAAATTATAATCCCTTTTCCAAACAAGGAGATATAAAGTTTTTAGATTATATTAGAGCTATGGGAGCAAAAATTGATATTTTGAAACCTTCAGGGATAAGAATAAGTTTTAAAGGGCGTGCTAAAGGAGGTGAATTTAATTTGAGAGATACTCCTGATTTATTTCCTACTATGTGTGTATTGGGAGCTGTTGCTGAAGGAGAAACCATATTAAAAGGAGCTCCCCATTTAAGATATAAAGAAACTGATAGAATAAAAGCTATGGCTCAAGAATTAAAAAAAATAGGAGTAAACACAAAGGAATTTCCAGATGGAATTATAATTCAAGGCACTTCTTTATATAATTCAGCTACTATTCATACCTATGATGACCATAGAATTGCTATGTCCTTTGCTATTTTAGGATTAAAAATGGGATTGAAAATTGAAAATCCTGATTGTGTAGCTAAATCTTTTCCTAATTTTTGGGAATATATGGAAAAATTTTATGGATAAAATAGTTTTAATAGGATTTAGGTGTACAGGAAAAACTACTATTGGTAAGAGGATTGCAAGATGTTTAAATTGGGATTTTATAGATCTTGATGAAAAAATTCAAGAAAAAGAAGCTAAATCTATAAAAGAAATAGTAAAAGAAAAGGGATGGGATTATTTTAGAAAAATAGAAAAAGAAGAAATGAAAAAACTTGGCAATCTTAAAAATGTGGTCATTGCTCTTGGAGGAGGTAGCATAGTGCATCAAGAAGAAATGGAAAATCTTTTAAATAAAAGTTTAATAGTGTGGTTGCATTCTTCTCCTGAAGTTATTTTAAAAAGAATAAAAAAGGATAAAAAAACAAATTCTCAAAGACCACCTTTGAAAAATACAAACTTAAAAGAAGAAATAGAAAATGTTTTGAAAGAAAGAATTTTTTTGTATAAAAAATTTTCTCAATTAAAAATAGATACAGATAAAAAAAGTATTAAAGAAGCAACAAAGATGATAATTGAAAAATTTTTAGAGATAAAAAAAGAAGATTATGAAAATTGAGAGATTGATAGTTGGTCTTTTTGAAGTTTGCTGTTATATAGTTTATTGTCCAGTTACTAAAGAAGGGGTTATTATTGATCCAGGAGATAGGGATGATAGAATTTTATCTAAGGTAAAAGAACTTGATTTAAAGATAATAGCAATTTTAGCTACTCATGCTCATCCTGATCATGTAGCTGGTGTAGCTGATTTAAAAGAAAAATTAAAAGTACCTTATTTTGTTCATAAATTAGATGAAGAATTTTTTAGAGATCCTAATAATTTTTCTATGTTTAAGTCTTGGGGTTTTTCTGAAAATCCTGTAGCTGATAAAGTATTTGAAGAGGGAGATGTTATAAAATTTGGGAAAGAATATTTTAGAGTGATTCACACTCCTGGGCACTCTCCAGGTTCAAGCTGTTTTTATAACGAAACACATAAAATTCTTTTTACTGGAGATACTCTTTTTGTAGAGGCAATTGGAAGAGCTGATCTTACTGGAGGTAATTATTTTCAATTAATGGAATCCATAAAAAATAAACTCTTAGTTCTTCCTCATGAAACTAAAATTTATCCAGGACATGATTACGGACCAAAGTCAATTTCCACTATTGGAGAGGAAAAAAGGAATAATACATTTTTGCAAGAATTTTAAGCTCTTCCTATTCCAGAATAACTAAAACCAAGTTTTTTGGGTATAGAAGGATCATAGATATTTCTCATATCAATAAGAATTGGGGTTTTCATAATTTTTTTAATTTGAGAAAGATCTAAGAAACGAAATTCATTCCACTCTGTAAGAATTACTAAACAATTTGAGTCTTTAACACATTCTAAAGGAGTAGAACAATATTCAATTTCTAAGTCTCCAATAGCTTTTTTAAATTCCTCCATAGCTACTGGGTCATAAACTTTTACTTTAGCTCCTTTTTTTAATAAAATGGGAATTATTACTAAAGCAGGACTTTCTCTTACATCACTTGTATTAGGTTTGAAAGAAAGTCCCAAAATAGAAATAGTTTTTTCATTTACATTTTCTAAAAAAGTTTCTATTTTTTCTAACACTCTAAGTTTTTGTTTTTCATTTGCTTCAAGAACAGCTTCTAAGATTCTAAATGGGGAACCTACTGATCTTCCATGATGAACAAGAGCTTTTACATCTTTTGGGAAACAGGAGCCTCCAAATCCAGGTCCTGGATTTAAAAATTTAGCTCCAATTCTTACATCAAGTCCCATACCTTTAGCAACTACAGTAACATCTGCTCCTACCTTTTCACAAAAATTTGCTATTTCATTAATAAAAGTAATTTTAGTAGCTAAAAAGGCATTTGAAGAATATTTTATAAGTTCTGCTGTTTCCAGATCAGTAATAATAAAAGGAGTTTCTGCTAAATAAAGAGGACGATAAATATCTTTAATAATAGCTATAGCATAAGCACTCTCTCCTCCTATAATTACTCTATCTGGATGCATAAAATCTTCAATAGCAGCTCCTTCTCTTAAAAATTCAGGATTAGAAATTATATCTATAGCCACATCTGCTTTTTTATTACTATCAATAAGAGACTTAATCCATCTGTTTGTTCCTACAGGTACTGTACTTTTAGTTACAATCACCTTATATTCATCAATGACTTCTGCTAAAGAAAGAGCTACATCCCTTATTTGAGACAAATCTGCTGAACCATCAGGATTAGGAGGAGTTCCAACACAAATAAAAATTACTAAGGAATTTTTGACTGCCTCTTTCAGATTAGTAGTAAAGGAAAGCCTTTCCATTTTAAGATTTTTCTTGACCAATTCCTCTAATCCCGGTTCATAAAAAGGTATAATTCCCCTTTTTAACATTTCTATCTTTTCTTGGTCTTTGTCTACACAAGTAACTTTCATTCCAAAGTCAGCTAAACAAGCTCCTGATACAATTCCTACATAGCCTGCTCCTATTACTGCAATGTGCATTGTGAAATCACCTCTGCTATTACGATTTTGAGCGAAATTTATTAACTTTAGCTAAGCGTAATTTTTTAGATTTTTTTACAACTTTTTTACTTTTATACTTTTTAGCATACTTTCCAAAAAAAAATTTTTTACTTGCTAAAGTATTAGTATTCACTACAGTTGTTATATAGATAGGTGTAATTTTACCATTTATTACTAATTTAGCAAAGTTAATTAAATTTTTAGCATCTTTCCATAAAGTTTCTCTTGAAGGAGATCCCAAAATAGAAATAATTAATAGCTTGTTCTGAAAAAATACTCCATTTACCAAACAGTGTTTTGATGCTGTTGTGAAACCTGTTTTTCCTCCAAGAATATGGTTACTCAATTCAGGATCATCTAAAAGTTTGTTTGTATTTTCAATAGTTAATATTCTCCCATCTTTAGAAATAATAGTTTTTATAGGAGTATTAATAATTTCCTTAATAAGAGGATATTTTAAAGCTTCATAAAAAATAATAGCTAATTCATAAGAAGTAGTATATTGATTAGAAGCAGGTAGTCCGGAAGAATTAACAAAATGAGAGTTTCTAAGTCCTAAACTATAAATTTTTTTGTTCATTAAGATAGAAAAATTCTCTTCTGAACCTGCAACTGCTTCTGCTAAAGCTACCGCTGCTTGATTAGAAGATTTCATAAGCATGAGATAAAGTAAATCATTTACTGTGTAAATTTCCTCTTCATATATTTTGGGTGAAACACTCAAAGTTTGTGAAGCATTTTTAGAAATTACAATTTTCTTAGATAAAGGTAAACGATCTAAAACTACCATTGCTGTTACTAATTTTACTGTACTTGCAGGGGGTATTTTTATATGAGGATTTTTAGCAAAAAGTATTTTGCCAGTACTTCCATCTAAAACAACAGCAGAAATAGCTTCAATATTTTCAAAATTAGATCCAATCTGAGCTTTACTTAAAGAAAAACTTAAAGAAAAATTAATAAAAAAATAAAATAAAAAATAAAAAAAATTTCTTAAAAATTTTTTCATAGCAAATAAAAAAATAATTTTTGAAAAAATTTAAAAATTTTTTGTCTAAAATAACAGAATTACTTTAAAAGTCAAATTAAAAAATAAAAGAAAATTTTAAAAATTAAATAAAATAATGTAAAAAATGTAAAAAATTATATTTTAATTGGTTTTGAAGTTAAAAATTGATATATTGTAAAAATTAAAAAAGAATTTAAAATTTTTTTAAAAATTATGAGAAACAAAGAAGTAGCTGAAATTTTTAATAAAGTAGCTGCTCTTTTAGAAATAAAAGGAGACAATCCTTATAGAATAAGGGCTTATCAAAAAGCAGCTCAAACTGTTGAAGCTCTTACAGTTGATTTAGAAAGTTTAGCTAATCAGGGGAAACTTGAAATATTACCAGGAATAGGAGCTGATTTAGCTAATAAAATTAAAGAAATTTTGAAAACAGGTACTCTTAAAATTTATGAAGATTTAAAAAGGGAAATTCCTTTATTTTTATTAAATTTTTTAGAAATTCCTGGTCTCGGACCTAAAAAAGTAAAAGTTTTATATGAAAAGATGGGTATTACAAGTATAGAAGAGTTAGAAAAAGCATGTAGGGAACATAAAATAGCTAAACTTCCTGGTTTTGGATGGAAGACTGAAGAAAATATCATAAAGGGAATAAAACTTTTTAAGGAAAAAACTGGAAGGAAACCATTGGGTGAGGTGTTAAAATTAGCTGAAGAAATTATAGAAATTTTAAAAAAGGAAAGCCCTGTAGAAAATATAGCAGTAGCAGGAAGTATAAGAAGAAAAAGAGAAACTGTTAAAGATATAGATATTCTTATAACATCTTTTAAATCAGAAAAAGTAATGAAAAAAATTACAGAAATTCCTTTAGTAGAAGAAGTTATTGCTTTTGGAGAAACTAAAACTAGTGTAAGACTAAGACCAGGAATTCAAATGGATGTTAGAGTAGTTGAACCTGATTCTTGGGGAGCTGCCCTTGCCTATTTTACAGGGTCTAAAGCTCATAACATAAGAGTAAGAGAACTTGCTTTAGAAAAAGGATTAAAAATAAATGAATATGGAGTATTTAAAGGTGAAGAAAAAATTGCAGGAAAAACTGAAGAAGAAGTATATGCTTCTATAGGGCTTCCTTTTATTCCTCCTGAATTGAGAGAAGATAGAGGAGAGATAGAAGCAGCTCTTCAAGGCAATCTTCCTAAATTGGTAGAGTATAATGAAATTTTAGGAGATGCTCATGTTCATTCAAAATATAGTGATGGTACAGCAAGTTTGGAAGAAATAATTTCTAAAGCTGAAAAATTAGGAATTTTTTGGGTAGCAATATGTGATCATTCTCAAGGTTTAAAGGTAGCAGGAGGAGTATCTATAGAAGATCTATTTAAAAAGAAAAAACATATAGAAGAGCTTAATAAAAGGTTTGACAAAGTAAAACTTATTTTTGGAGCAGAGGTAGATATCCTTTCTGATGGTACCTTAGATTATCCGGATGAAATTTTAGCTGAAATTGACTTTGTAATTGCAGCAATCCATACAGGATTTCAACAGCCAGAAGAACAAATTACTAATAGAATAATTTCTGCTTTGAAACATCCTTTAGTTCATGCAGTTGCTCATCCAACAGGAAGAGTTATAGGAGAAAGAGAGCCATATGCAGTTAATATGACAAAAATCTTAGAATTAGCAGCTAAATATGGTAAAGCTTTAGAAATTAATGCCTATTATAAAAGACTTGATCTTAATGATATAAATTCAAAGGCAGCTAAAGAAAAAGGAGTTCCCCTTATAATAGGAACAGATGCTCATTTTATTGACCAAATGGAGTATATTCCTTTAGGGGTTGCAGTAGCAAGAAGAGGATGGTGTGAAAGAAAAGATATTTTAAATACTCTATCTTATGAGGAATTTATTTCCTGGCTTAAAAAAGTGAGAAATCAGGCTTAAAAACTTTGAAATATTTAGAAATTAAAGAAATTTTCACTAATAATTTAAAAGGCTTTGATTTAAAAATTCCTTTAAATTGCTTAGTAGTTATTACTGGTCCTTCTGGAGCTGGAAAAAGTTCGTTAGCTATTGATACCATTGCTAAAGAAGGAATTAGAAGAATTTATCAAATATTAAACTATTCTCAACAAACTATTTTAAATAACCTACATCAAGCTAAATTTGTCTCTCCCACTCCTCCTGTGATAGCAATTTCTCAAGGAGTTAAAGGTTGGAATCCCTATAAAACAGTAGGAGAATTTCTTTATATATACCAAACTTTGTTTTTACTTTTTCAAGAATATGGAGAATACAAATGTTCAAAATGTGGAGAATTTAATAGGGTAAGTGAAATTAATCAAGTAATAAAATGGTATCAAGATTTGGAAGAGGGGAAAAGATTTTATTTTCTTCTTCCACTTGTTGAGACTTCTCCAAAGGCTCTAGAATTTTTAGTTTCTCAAGGTTATACCAAGTATTTAATAGATGAAAAAGAGATAGATTTATCAGAGGAAAAAATTCCTAACCAATTCAAAAAAGTTTACCTTGTTCTTGATAGAATAATAAAAGAAAAAGCAACCTTAGAAAGATTTGTAGAAAATTTAAGAATAAGCCTTTATTTAAATCAAGGAAGAATCCAGTTAAGATTGAAAGAAGGAAAGGAATATATTTTTAATTTGAAACCACAATGTTTAAATTGTGGGAATCAGCTTCAAATTAAATGGATAAAATGTAAATCTTGTAAAGGATTAGGATACAAAGAAAAAAGGGAATGTGAAAAATGTGAGGGTTTAAAATTAGATTCTATTATATTGGAAAGTAAAATGTTTAAAAGGCATATTAAAGAAATATTAAATTTTACTTTAGAAGAATTTTATAAATTTTTGAGTGAGCTAAAACTTTCAAAGAATTTAAAACTTTGGAAAGAAAGTATTCTAAATAAACTAAGAAAAGCCTTCTTTTTAGAAATGGGTAATCTTAAAATCTCTTCACCAGTTTTTAAACTTTCTGTAGGGGAAAGAAAACTTTTAGAACTTCTTTTTATCTTTAGTACTAACTTAAATAACATCATCTATGTTTTAGATGAACCTACTCTTGGTTTAGATATTAAAAGAAGAGAAAAGTTGTTATTTTTTTTAAGAGAACTTATAAAAAAAGATAATTCTGTAATTGTAGTAGAACATGATCCTTTTATTATTTCAAATGCAGATTTTATAATAGAACTTGGGCCAGAGGGGGGAGAAAGAGGGGGTTATTTAATAAAGGCAGATTTTAAAGAAAAATTTTTTAAAACCAAAGACTCTTTAACATCCAAATATTTAGAAGGTGAGTTTAAAATTAGAACTCTTTTGTCTTTAGAGAAGAAAAATGAACTTATTAGTATTGATTTAAATGGAGAAAAAATAGATTTATTAAAAGGAAATATAAATCTCATTTATGGGGAAACAGGTGCAAAAAAAACACCCTTTTTCTATAGTCTTTGCGAAGCTTTAGAAAAAGAAGGAGAAAAAGTTTTATTAATAGAAACCACCTTTTTAGATAAAAAAACTGATTTAGTTATAAGCTATACAGGAATATGGGATGATTTAAGAGAGATTCTTATAAAACTTCCTTTTGCAAGAATAAAAGGTTTAGAAAAAAGACATTTTAGTTTTTATACTAAAGAGGGGGTTTGCTCAGGATGTAAAGGTAGAGGTAAAAAGATTTTAGACACTGAAAATATAAAGATAGAATTTTTATGTGAGCAATGTTTAGGTAAGCGATTAAATCAAGAAGTATTGAATTTAACTTATAAAGGATTTAAGATTTCAGAAATATTTGATTTTACTATAGATATGGTTTTTCCCTTAGTTAATAATATTTATTCTATAAAAGAAAAAATTCTACACCTTAAAAACCTTAACCTTTCTTACTTAAAGTTAGGTCAAGATATAAGAGAACTTTCTGGAGGAGAAAAAAACCGTCTTTTTTTGGCTAAGAATCTTTTTGATAATAGAGATTTTGATTTTTTATTTTTAGAATTTCCTTTACAAGGATTACATTTAAAAGATGTTGAAAATTTTTTAAGATGGTTAGAAGATCTTAAAATAAAAGAAAAAACTATAGTAATTTTAGAAACTAATCCCTTAGCTATTTTTTTATGCAATTGGATAATTGAAATTCAAGATGGGAAGGCTAGATTTATAGGAGAATCCCAAAAATGGGTAAAAGAAATAGAAAAAACAATAAATAAAAAAAATTTAACCATTTATCAGAAAATTTTTGACTAAAAAAGTTTAAAAACAGGTTTATATACTCTTGACTTTTTTGATAAATTTTTAAAAAATTTTTAAAAAATTTATATTTTAAAAAATTGTGTATGAAATTACTTTCCATTTTTAAGGGAGGAAATTTCTGATGAATCAAAAGGAGGGTTGGGATTGGGAAACCAAAAATAAAATAATAGCAGATATTAAGGAATGGGAAAGTAAATACATTGATATTAGAGAACTTACTCCATCACCTGATGGAGAAAAGATAGCAGCTATTGTACAACCTGAAACTCGCAAATTTACTTTATGTGTAAATGGAGAAACCTGTGAAGATCTTTTTGACAGAATGTATTCACTTAAGTTTAATTTAGAAAATGAACCTATTTGTCTTGGATATAGTGATTATCAGTGGACAGTAATTATAGGAGATAAATGTGAGACCAGGTGGGAAAATACTTTTGATATGATGTGGAATTTAACTTTAAGTCCTGATACTAAAAGTATAGCGGTTAATTTTAGGACACCTGAAATGACTCAAGGAGTATGTTTAAATGATAATCCTTGGGAAGAAACTTTTATTGAAGTAAGAGATGTTATTATTAGTCCTGACGGACAAAGGACTGCTTCAAGGGTTCAAATAAATCCAAGAAGAGAATTAGATATTTTTTGGTTTTATGAAAAAAACTATACTATAGCAGTAGATGGTAAGCCTTGGGATAATTCTTTTATGAGTGTATATGGTGGTATTTTCAGTGATGATGGAAATCATGTAGCAGCTTGTATAATGACTGATCTTTCTAAATATACTATAGCAGTAGATGGTAAGCCTTGGGGTAAGGAATTTGGAGGATGTTGGGAACCTATATTTGTTCCTAAAAGCTCTGATGTAATTGCACCTGTTCTTACTCCCCAAGGCTGGACTCTTGCTAAAAATGAAGACCCTATATGGCCATATTTTATGCAAGTATGGAAACAAAAATTTAGTCCAGATGGCAAAAAATTAGCAGCAGTTGTAGCATTGGCTTCTGGGAAATGGACTGTAGCAGTGGATGGAGTTCCCTGGGGTATTACGTTTAATCAAATGGTTTTAGATCCGGTTTTTAGTCCAGATAGTAAAAAAATAGCAGTAGTAGTAAAGAATAATAATAAATGGACTGTAGCAGTGGATGGAGTTCCTTGGGCTGAAACATTTGATAATGTATGGGATCCTGTATTTTCTCCTACAGGTGATAAAGTTGCAGTAAGAGCTGAAAAAGATGGAAACTACTATGTAGTGATAGATGGAAAATTGAATAAAGAAGCTTATGATTGGTTGTGGGATCCTCAATTCAGTCCAGATGGTTTAAAAATTCTTATAAGAGGTATAAAAGAAGGAAAATATTTTAGAAAAATACTTTCTGTTGATGAAATTATAAAATAAAGAGGGATAGCTTATGGGTTTTTTAGAAAGTGTTGCTCTATATAGCTTTTTAAGAGGTCCTATGGTATGGTTGGCTTTTATAATTTTTATATTTGGAAGCATATATAGAATTTATACTTTAATAAATTTAGCAAAGAAAGAAAAAGTAGTTTTACCATTTATTAATATAAAAGCTGCTATAAAATCCTATCTTCATTGGCTTATTCCTTTTGCTTCCAGAAATTGGAGATTAAAGCCTTATTTTACTATTTTTACTTTTCTTTTTCATACAGGTTTGATTTTTGTTCCTATTTTTCTTTATGCTCATAATGCTTTATGGTATGAATCTTGGGGAATTTCTTGGTGGACTTTGCCTGAAATAGTAGCAGATGTTTGGACAATTTTTGTAATAATTGGTTGTATTTTTTTTATTGGAAGAAGGATATTTGATCCTACTGTTAGATTTGTTACAAATTATGCTGATTTTATTTTTGTTTTTATCTGTCTTTTTACTTTTTTAACAGGATTTTTAGCTCATTATCAATGGGTATTACCATATAAAGCTATGTTAAATCTTCATATATTATTTGGGGAGATAATGCTTATTGCTATTCCTTTTACAAGACTTACTCATATGTATTACTTTTTCTTTACAAGAGCTTGGATGGCTTCTCAAGCAGCTTCATGGAAAACTAAAGATTGGTAAAAATAAGGGGGGATAAAAATATGGCAGTTAAACCTCAGGTTTTAGAAGAAAAAGAAGTATATATAAGTCCCTATTTTCCGGAATATGTAAGACCAAAAATAGAAGATCCAGGTCTTGACGAAACCATAAAAAGGTTGACTCCTGAAAAGATAGAGAAAGCTTATCAAGCAGTTTTTGGAAAAGAAACTGCAAGAATTAAAGCTATTATAGAGACATGTATTCATTGTGGACTTTGTGCCGAGGCTTGTCAGTGGTATTTATCTAATGATAGAGACCCAACTTATTCTCCAGTTGCTAAAGTAAAAATGAGTGCTTGGGAATTAATAAAAAGAAAAGGTAAAGTAGAGCCTGGATTAGTGTATCATATTGCTCGGGTAGTTTTTACAGAATGTAATATATGTCATCGTTGTAGTTTATATTGTCCTTTTGGATTAGATATTACTTTTATTATTGGACTGGTGAGAAGATTTTGTTTTCTTTTGGGAGTTGTACCACAGAGAATGTTTGAAATGAATCAAGCATTTATGGCTACTTTAAATCAGGTTTGGATTTCTCAAAGTGATTATATTGATACACTTATGTGGAGAGAAGAAGAGGGGATGTATGAATTAAAGAATTTAAGAGTACCTTTAAATAAAGAGGGAGTAGAAGTTATATGGTATCCTTTAGCAGCAGAACCAAAAGCTGGAGTATATCATATAGATCGTATTGCAAAGATATTTCAAGTAGCTGGTGTGAATTGGGCAATGGTGACTATAAATGATGCATGGGATAGTAGTAATATGCCTATGTTTACTAGAGATTTTTTTACTATGCAAAGAATTGTAAAGGGTCTTTATGAGAATGCAGCAAAATTTAGAGCTAAAAAATTAGTTTTAACTGAGTGAGGGCATCCAAGATTTGCCACAAGTTTTGTGGCGCCACAAATGTTAGGATATAAGGAATTACCTTTTGAGATTATGCATCCAGGAGAATTTTATTACGAACTTTTAGTAAGTGGGAGACTTAAAATAGATCCTGCGAAAAAAATAAAAGAACCTGTTACTTTGCAAGATCCCTGTAATATTATAAGAAGGGCAGGAGCTGCAGAAAAATTTAGATATATTGTAAGACAAACCTGTGAAAATTTTATAGAGATGTATCCTAATAGGGAACATAATTTTTGTTGTAATGCAGGGGGAGGGCTTGCGGTATTAGCTCAATGGCTTTCTCATAAAGCAAGGGGAAATAGGGTTAAAGTGGAACAAATTATGGCAACAGGAGCAAAAATAGTAATTACACCTTGTCATAATTGCAATACAGGACTTAAAGATATTATAGGCTACTGGAAATTCCCTGTAAAACTTATGTTTTTGGATGAGTTGTTAGTTAATACTATGCATATTCCAGAAGAACTATTACCTGAAGAAGGATAAAGGAGTATAGTATGAGAAGAGAAACCATAATTTTAGTAATTTTAGGGCTTCTGGTTTACGTAATTTTAATAATTTATGGAATAAATAAAGTTTATACAGCTCCTGCAATACCTCCTTCTAAGGAAATACTTATCACTGAACCTGAAGAAAAAATTGCCATAGCGCATACTGAAATATTTGGTCCTTTAGAAAGACCTCAAGTTATTTTTGATCATAAAAAACATGTGGAAGCGATTAAGAAAGAAGGGAAAAAAGAATGGGAAACTTGTGATGTTTGTCACAGACCAAAAAAAGAGGAATTAATAAGAATCAAAAAAGAAGATGAACTAATAAAAGAAAAGAAATCAGAAATAAGAGATGTTTTAGTTTTTGAATTTCCTAAAAGGGTAGTGAAATTAGACAAAGAAGCTATGAAAAAAGCTTATCATGATGAATGTATAGGTTGTCATAAACAGAAATTAAAGGAAAAGAAAAAATCAGGTCCTATTACATGTGGTGATTGCCATGTTAAAGAAAAAGAATTTGTTAAAATAAAGTATCCTCGTGTAGAGTTTGATTTTAAGCTTCATTATGATCATGAAACGAAGCTTAAAGAAAGGATAGGAGAAAAAGATTGTGGTCTTTGTCATCATATTTATGATTTGAAAGAGAAAAAATTGATTTATCAAAATGAAACTGAGGAGTCTTGTTATTATTGTCATGACATTAGTAAGAAAAAAAGAGGTCCTGAACTTTCTCAGATAATTAAAATATCTTCAGAAAAAAGACTAACTTACCAAAAGACTGCTCATCAAAGATGTCTTAGTTGTCATATAAAAATTAATAAAGAAATGGAGGTTACCAAAAAAGAAGGAGAAAAACTTCCTCCTTTAGAGTGTGGGAAATGTCATACAGGCAAGTATAGAAGTATAGAGGAGCTTGAAAAAATACCTCGTCCTGATAGGAAACAAAAGGAAACTTTATTTATAAGTGTAGGAGAAAATGCAAAAATGAAAGGTGTAGGTTTTAGTCATAAAAATCATGAGTATTATCATAATAATTGTAGAGTTTGTCATCATGAAAGACTAAAGGCTTGTAAAGAGTGTCATAAATTAGAAGGTATTGCTGAGGGAGGTTGGGTTAATGTAGTTGATGCTTATCATGCTGTTTTCTCAGATCATAGTTGTGCAGGATGTCATAATAAAAAGAAATTAGACAAAAACTGTGCAGGATGTCATAAATTTATTCCATTATTAGATATTAAGGCAAAAGAGCCTAAGAAAGAAATTTGTGATAGATGTCATACTGGTAAAAAGGAAGTTGTGTTACCTCCTCCCCTTTCTACAGCTGTACTTGATCCTAATATAGTTAAAAAAGATATTAAAATAAAAGTATTAGAAAAAGAATTTGAACCTGCAGGTTTTCCTCATCGTAAGATTATAGATAAATTAGTAAGCATTTCTAATGAAAGCAAGTTAGGAAGATATTTTCATAACGAAATAAGTATGCTTTGTGAAGGGTGTCATCATCAGAGAAAATCTCCTGCTGAAGCTAAAAAAGATACTCCTCCTTCTTGTCAGAATTGTCATCCAAGATATTTTAATCCTGTTAATCCCAATAAACTGAAATTACAATCTGCATATCATATCCAATGTATTAGTTGTCATGATAATATGAGACTTGAGAAGCCTACACATAGATGTACTGATTGTCATAAAGAAAAAGAACCAAGACCTATTCCAAGGGATATACTTGGAATAAAAAGATAGAAAGGGGTTGAAAGATGTATATATTTGAACAACTTTTTACAGCTCATGGTTTTGAGTATGTGGTTGCTGTTACAGCAGCCTTTGTATTTATATTTATTTATTATCTTCTTAGCACAGAAAGGAAATATTAAAAAGGGGGCTTTTTATGAAGTTGAGTAGAAGAAATTTTTTAAAGGGAGCAGGTGCATTAATTGGAAGTTTAATAATTACTAAACCTACAATTTCTTTAGCTTATAGTAAAGGAGAGGCCCCTTCTATTTATACAACCGGTAATAAAGCGAATGCAAAAAATTGGAAAATTTATGAAGAAAGAAAGAAAAAACGTCTACCAGCTGCGGAAGAACCCTATGGGGTATTAGTTGATATTTCAAAATGTATAGGATGTAGAAGATGTGAATGGGCATGTAATGAATGGAATCAAAATCCTAACAGACCTTTAAAAGAGTTTGAGGCTTCAGTTCATCAAAAACCTTCAGTTTTTGATAAAGTAAGGAGACCGCATGCTGGGAATTTTACAGTAGTAAATAGATTTTATTCGAAAGATGGGACTCCTGTTTATGTAAAAAAACAATGTATGCATTGTATACATCCAGCATGTTATTCTGTATGTTTAGTTGAGGCTTATAGAAAGACTTCAGAAGGTCCTGTTATTTATAATCCCAGTGTATGTGTAGGATGTAGATACTGTATGTTAGCATGTCCTTTTGATATCCCTGCTTATGAATATTATGATCCTATTACTCCTCAGGTGACAAAATGTACTATGTGCTATGATAGAATAGTTGAAGGTAAAGTCCCTGCTTGTGTAGAAATTTGTACTGGAGGTGCTTTACTTTTTGGTAAAAGAAGTGAGCTCTTAAAAATATCTCATGAAAGGATAACTCAAAATCCTGGAAAATATGTGGATCATGTATATGGAGAAAAAGAGGTAGGGGGAACAAGTTGGCTTTACATTTCGCCTGTTCCTTTTGAAGAGATAGGATTTTTTGTTAATGTAGGAGAGACTCCTATTCCTGAATATAGTGAAAAATTTTTATTTGCGGTAAAATTTTTTGAAGTAGTAGGAGCCTGGCCTTTGGTATTTGGGGCTTACTATCAAATCTCTAGAGCTAAGAAAAAAAGATATTCTACAAATGAGGTAAAAGGAGAAAGCCATGGCTAAAAGCACTAATTCCTGGTTTAAAGAAAAAATTTTAATGGGAAGAACTTGGAATGAATTTATAAGAGACAATATAACTATAGGAAATATTATAGCTTTAATTATTCTAGTTTTTGGAATTTATGCTATGGTATATAGACTTATTTATGGATTAGGTCCTTCCACAAACCTTTCTGATGAATATCCATGGGGTTTTTGGATTGGATTTGATATTTTAGTAGGTATTGCTTTAGCAGCACCTGGGCTTACAGTTGGAACTGCAATTCACTTGTTTGGAATTAAGGAATACCATCATTTTGCAAGATCTGTTGCTTTATCAAGTCTTCTTGGATACATTTTTGCTGTATTTGCTCTTTTGTTTGACTTAGGAAGATATTATAATTTATATAATTTATTGATATGGTCTTGGGGTTTTTCCTCTATTCTATTTTTAGTAGGTTGGCACTTTTTTCTTTATATTATTATTTGTATGATAGAATTTGCTCCTGTGTTTTTTGAATGGTTAGATTTAAAGAAGGCTCGTGAATTTTTTGCTAAACTTGTAATCTGGGCTACTATTTTTGGAGTAATCATTGCTGGTGGTCATCAGGCAGCATTAGGAGGATTATATGTAGTTGTACCTTCTAAACTTCATATGCTTTGGTATTCAGTGTTGCTTCCACCTTTTTTCCTTATTTCGGCTATTTTTGGAGGTATTTCTATAGTAATTTTAGAAGCAACCATTACTCATAAAGCTTTTAGATATCAAATAAAAGATTTTGATCCTCAAGAGTTTGATAAAAAATTGATTGGTTTAGGTAAGGCTACAGCTTGTGCTCTTTATATTTATTTGATTTTAAAACTTCTTGATTTTGCCCATTATGAAAAGTGGCATTATTTAAAAGGTTTTTATGGGTGGTGGTATCTTTTTGAATTAATTGGATTTGTACTTGTTCCTGCTCTTATTTTTACTTCAGCTTTTAGGCAAAACAAGGTATGGCTTGTAAAATTAGGAGCCCTTTTGACTGCTTTTGGAGTTATTGTGAATCGGTTAAATATATGTTTACTTGCTTATAAATGGTATATACCTTTTTCTCAAAAATATTATCCTGCTTGGACTGAAATAGCACTTAGTGCTGGAGTAATTACTATGTTAGTTCTTGTTTATAGATTTGTTCTTAACAGGATGCCTGTTCTTTATGAACATCCTAAATATAAATCTGAACATTAAATTTTAAGAGCTTTTATTATAATATAGGTTATAAGCACAGCTCCGGAAATTCTTAAAACCCAAAGATACCAAGGACTATTTTTTAAGTAGTTTAAAATAAATCTTTTCTTACTCATTTTTTATGATCTCTTTTATTTCAGGTAAATGTCTGTAATTTTCTGCAAAATCAAGCCCATAACCTACTAAAAATCCCTTTTCTATTTCAAATCCTTTATAATCAATAGGAACATTAACTTTTCTTCTTTCTTTTTTATCAATTAAAGTGCAAATCTTAAGACTTTTAGGATTAAATTTTTTAAGATGTTCATAAAGAAACTTTAAAGTAATTCCCGTATCTATAATATCTTCCACTAAAATTACATTCTTTCCTTCTATAGAAATTTCAAGATCCTTAGTAATTTCTACTTTTTCAGAAGGTCTATCTGAAGTTCCATAACTTCTTACTCTAACAAAATCAATTTGAACATTTGGATTTTTAAGATTTCTTACTAAATCAGCAAGAAATATAAAAGCACCTTTTAAAGTTCCTATTAAAATAATGGGTTCTTTTTTATAATCTTTGTCAATTCTTCTAGCTAATTCCCTAATCTTTTTTAAGATTTCTTTTTTAGAAATAACTTCTTTTAACATAGAAATTAAATATCTAGCTCTCTATATTCTAAGGCATGTCGAGAGATAAATTCTTTACGCGATTCTACATTTTCTCCCATAAGAATAGAAAAAAGTTCATCAGCCTTTTCTGCATCATAAATGTATACTTTTTTTAATACTCTTTTTTTAGGATCCATAGTAGTTTCCCACAATTGTTTAAAGTTCATCTCCCCTAAACCTTTATATCTTTGGATAAAAATCCCTTTTCTACCTTCTTCTCTGAGATATTCAAGAATCTCATTTAAACTGAAAAGCCAATTTTCCCAAACCTTTATAGAATCCTTCCACAAAATTTGTAATTTATAGTTTAAAAATTTTTTCAAATTTTCAAATAACTTAAATGCTTCACGATAATCTTTTTCCAATATGATCTCTGGTCCTATTCGAGAATTTATGAAATTTTCTTTTTCTGAATATATAGAAAATTCATAATACTTTGGATTATATTCACTAGGTCTTATTTTAGAAATTTTAAATCCCAATTTTATATATTCTTGAGCTAGTTTTTCCATATATGAAAGATTTTCAAACATTGAAAGATTATTTAAACCTACTTTTAAAAGAATCAAAACCACTTTAGGGTGGTAAGTTTTCTTAAAAAGATTTAGGAGAATCTTTTCTAGTATGGCACAATTTAGAAAGAAGGTTAAAAAATCTTTAATTTCTAATTTTTCCTTAGGTATATCTCTTATAAAATAAGCTTTTACATTTTCAGAAATTTTATTAAGGATATATTTATCTAATTCTTCATCATTTTTTAAATAAATCTCCTTTTTTCCATCAACTATTCGATAAAGAGGAGGTTGAGCTATAAAAAGCCATCCCCTTTCTATTATCTCAGGCATTTGACGATAAAAAAAAGTAAGAAGAAGGGTTTTGATATGTGCACCATCTATATCTGCATCAGTCATAATTATTACTTTATGGTATCTACATTTTTCAGGATTAAAGTTATCTGGTCCAATTCCAGCGCCTAAGGTAGCAATTATACTTTTTATTTCTTCAGAAGCAAGCATTTTTTCAATATTAGCTTTTTCTACATTCAAAATTTTTCCTCTTAAAGGGAGGATAGCTTGAAATCCTCTATCGCGAGCTTGTTTAGCTGATCCACCTGCTGAATCTCCTTCTACAATAAAAAGCTCTCTTTTTTCTGGATCTTTTTCAGTACAATCAGCTAATTTTCCAGCCACTAAAAATTCTTCTATTTCAGTTCTTTTTCTTACAAGTTCTCTTGCTTTCTTAGATGCTTCTCTTGCCTTAGCTGTAATAGTAATTTTTTGAAGAATTTTTTTAGCTTCATTAGGATTTTCTTCAAAAAATTTAAGTAACCCTTCGTAAACAATAGATTCTACTATAGGTTTTATTTCACTATTTCCAAGTTTCATTTTTGTTTGTCCTTCAAATTGAGGATTAGGAACTTTTAAAGAAATAACTGCACAAAGACCTTCTTTTACATCCTCTCCCTCAACCTTTATTTTAAATTGTTTAGAAACTTTGTCATCTGAAATATATCTATTAATAGCTTTAGTTAAGGCACTTCTAAATCCTATTACATGAGTTCCCCCTTCCTTAGTATAGATGTTATTTACATAGCTATAAATAGTCTCAGTATATCCTGAATTGTATTGGATCCCTACTTCTACCTTTATATTATCCTTTTCTCCATTAATAAAAATTACCTTTGAATGGATAGGACTTTTTTTAATATTTAAATTTTTTATTAATTCAACAATTCCTCCTTTATAATGATATTTATCTGAAAACCCAATTCGTTCATCGATTAAGTAAAATTTTATATCTGGATTTAAATAAGCTAATTCTTTTAATCTTTTTTGAACTATTTCTAAATCAAATTCTAAATTTCCAAAAATTTTGGTATCTGGCTTAAATCTAACAAAAGTACCTCTTTTTTTAGTATCTCCCGTAATTTTTACAGGACTATCCGGAATCCCTCTTTTATAAGTTTGTCGATAAATTTTGCCCTCTCTGTATACTTCAACTATTAACCATTCAGAAAGTGCATTAACTACAGAAACTCCAACTCCATGAAGCCCACCAGAAACTTTATAAACTCCATGATCAAATTTTGCTCCAGCATGCAGCTTTGTCATCACCAATTCTAAAGCTGAAATTTTTTCTTCTGGATGAATTTCTGTAGGAATTCCTCTTCCATTATCTTCACAGCTTGCAGACCCGTCTTTATGTAAAATTATTTTAATCTCTGTAGCATAACCAGCTAAAGCCTCATCAACTGAATTGTCAAGAACTTCCCACAAAAGATGATGGAATCCAGAAATATCTGTGGAGCCAATATACATTGCGGGCCGAGCTCTGACACCTTCCAATCCAGATAGAACTTTTATACTACAGGCTTGATAATTTTCTGAAGGGGCTTGCATATTATAAAACCATAGGCATTACAAGATAAAGGAATCCTTCATCTCTATAACCTGTAATTATTGCAGGAGTTCTTTCCTCTCCTATTTTTATCTCAATTTCCTCTGATTTCATTACTTCTAATGCATCTAAAATGTAATCAGCATTATAATTTATAGATAATGGTTTGCCTTCATACTGGACACTTAATTTTATCTTAGCTTTACCTAATTCACCTTCCTGAGAAGAAAGAATTAATTCATCAGATTTAAGATCAAAAGTAACAGGTTTAAATCTTTCAGGAATAACTAAAGAAACCCTTTTTAAGGCATCTATTAAAAGCTTTCTATCTACTTTTAAAATATTTTTATTAGAAGAGGGGATAACACTTTTATAATCAGGATAGGTTCCTTCTATTGGTCTTGCAAAAAAGGTAGAATTAGGAGTCCATATAACTACATAGTTATTTATATATCCTAACTTTACTATCAATTCATCCTCTGCAATTTCTTCCATTTGTTTAGCTGCTTTTCTCCCTACAATAAAACCTTCATCAAAATAAACATTTTCTATTCCAATTACTTCTCTATCAAGTTTAACAAGTCTATGACCATCTGAAGCAACAGCTCTTAAAATACCTTGCTCTTTTATGGTTTCAAAATAAATACCTCCTAATACAAAATGACTTTCCTCTTTAGATGTACAAAAAATAGTCTCTGAAATAAGTTCTGCCAATGTTTTACCAGGTATTTCAATAGCATTTTCTTCTATAAATTCTGGAAGACTTGGGAATTCTTCACTATCTGTAATAGCTAGATTATAAACAATTTTTTCTTGGTTATCCTTTATTATTAATCTATTGTCTTCTTTAATAAGGTAAACTTCATCTTCAGGAAAATTTTTAATAATTTCATAAAATTTTCTGGCAGGTACACAAAAGGAGGTTTTTTCTCCTTTTAATTCAGCAAAGATTTTTCCTTTATATCCTATTTCTAAATCTGTAGAAATTAAATGTAGATAACTTTCTGGAGGTTTATATTCTACTAATACCATAGATAAAATTGCCATTGATGCTTTTTTATCTGCCACCCCTTCAATTTTTTTTAGAATTTTTTCTAATCTTGGGGTCTCTATTTTGGCTTCCATTAAAAAACCTCCTTTTGATTATTTTTTAAATTATATCATAAATTTTGATAACTAACTACTTCTTTTTATTATTTCTCTTGCTACTATAACTCCTGAGGCTGAAGCTTGAACTAGACCCCTTGTAATTCCTGCTCCATCTCCTGCAGCAAAAAGATTTTTGATTTCTGTTTCTAAAACACTACTCAATTTTAATCTCATACTATAAAATTTGACTTCCACTCCATAAAGTAAAGTATAAGGTGAATTTATACCAGGAGCAATTTTGTCTAATGCTTCTATCATTTCTAAAATATTAGTTAAGTATCTATGAGGCAATGCAAAACTAAGATCTCCAGGTGTTGCAATTTTTAAAGAGGGTTTAACAGGATTTTTAAGGATTCTCTGGTTAGTAGATCTTCTACCTTTTTTAATATCTCCTAATCTTTGAACTATAACCCCTTTTCCTAAAAAATTAGCAAGTTTAGCGATGTTTTTTCCATAAAGAATAGGTTCTTTAAAGGGTTCAGTAAAGTAAGTACTACATAATATAGCAAAATTAGTATTATTAGTTTTCTTATATTGATAACTATGGCCATTTACAGTCCATATTCCATCTACATTTTCTATTATTACTTCTCCATAAGGATTTACACAAAAGGTTCTTACTAAATCATCAAAGGTTTTAGAATAATAAAGAAATTTAGGTTCATAACAAATAGAGGTTAAGTCTTCCATTATTGAGGCAGGGATTTCAACTCTTACGCCAATGTCTACTGGATTAATTTCAGTAGTTAATTTAAGTCTTTTTGCCTCTTTTTCTAACCATTCACTTCCTGCTCTTCCAGGAGCAATAACCAAATATTTTGTTAAGATCTCAGTTCCATCCTTTAATAAAACTCCTTTAGCTTCTTTTTTGGAGACTAGAATTTTTTCTACAGGATTTTCAAAAATAATATCTACTTTTTTGGAAATATGATGTTTAATGTTTTTTAAAATTTCCTTACATTTTTCTGTACCAATATGTCTTAATTTAGTGGGAATGAAAATTAACCCATATTTTGAAGCAATTTTTTTAATTTTTTCAATGTTTTGGTGATTAGGTTCAAAAATTTTTTTAGGAGCTCCAAAGTAAACATAAATTTTATCTACATAATCAATTATATCCATTAACTTTTCTTTGGATAAATAAGAAAGTAGAAATCCTCCAATCTCTGCAGAAAGATTTAATTTTCCATCACTAAAAGCACCAGCACCTCCCCAACCATTAAGCATGTCACAAACTTTACAATTTAAACATTTACCTAATTGTTTTGCTTGGCATGTTCTTTTATCTATGTCCTTTCCTTTTTCTACTATTAAAATTTTTAGATTTTTTTTAGAAATAAGTTCTAAAGCAGTAAATATTCCAGCAGGACCAGCTCCAACAATTATTACATCATAATATAAATAGGAATAACTCATGAAGTTACTAAAATAATACATCTTTTATATAATTTTTCAAAGCTATTTTTCTTTTTTAAAGTATTAAACTTGTAAAATTTGTGAAATTTATTATAATAGCTTTTGGAAAGGATTAGTATTTAAATAGTAATAGAGGCGGGCGTAGCTCAGGGGTAGAGCACCAGCTTCCCAAGCTGGGGGTCGCGGGTTCGAATCCCGTCGCCCGCTCTTATTTTTATTTAGGCTAATTTAAAATGGAAAAAGAACTTAAAGAAAGAATTAGAGAAATTATAGAAATTCCTATTTTGAAAAAAAATATGGAATTGGTAGATTTAGAGTGGAAAAGGGAAAGAAACGGATGGGTTTTGAGAATTTTTATAGATAAATTAGGTGGAGTTACTGTAAATGATTGTGCTAAGATCAGCGAAATGGTAAGTAAAATATTGGATAAAGAAAACCTTATTCATCATTTCTATATTCTTGAAGTTTCCTCTCCTGGAATAGAAAGGCCCTTGATAAAAAAAGAAGATTATGAAAGATTTAAAGGAGAAAAGGCTAAAATAATTTTAAAAGAACCTATCTCTGGAAGAAAAAATTTTAAAGGTATTATCTTAGGTTTAAAAGGTGAGCTGGTCCAAATAGAAGTAGATAAAAAAATTTGGGAATTTCATTTAAATAACATTAAAAAAGCCTATCTGCAACCTGAAATTAAATTTAAATAAAAAAAATTTGGGAGATATTTTATGCAAGTAGAATTAAAAAAAATAATAGAAAATTTAAGTAAAGAAAAAGGGTTATCTAAAGAGATAGTTATTTCAGCATTAATAGAAGGAATAAAAACTGCTGCAAAAAGAAAATTAGGTAATAAGGCAAAAGTTGAGGTAAAATATGATGAAGAAAAAGGTGAATTAGAAATATATAGGTTAAGGGAGGTGGTAGAAAAGATAAATGATTCTAAAATAGAGATTTCTATAGATGAAGCAAAGAAGATTTATCCAGATATTAAAATAGGGGATATTATTGGTGAAAAAATGGAGCTTCAAGATTTAGGGAGAATTGCTGCTCAGATTGTTAAACAACTTTTTTCTCAGAAATTAAGACTTGCAGAAAAACAGATTATATATGAAGAATATAAATCAAAATTAGGGGAAATAGTTAGTGGATATATACATAGATTTGATAAAAGAGGGGTGATTCTTTCCTTAGGAAGAGCTGAGGCACTTTTACCTGAAGAAGAACAAGTTCCAGGAGAAAAATATATAAGAGGTCATAGATTAAAAGCTTTGATAATAGAAGTATATAGACAACATGAACCACAAATTATAGTTTCTAGATCTCACCCAGCTTTTGTGAAAAAACTTTTTGAAAAAGAAGTTTTAGAAATTCAAGAGGGGATAGTGAAAATAATGGCTATAGCCAGAGAGCCTGGTTCAAGAACCAAAATAGCAGTTACTTCAATTAATCCCAATATTGATCCAGTTGGGGCTTGTATAGGAGTGAGGGGATCAAGAATTTCGGTTATTTTAGAAGAGTTAAATATTTCAAAAGCAGATAAAAAAGAGTCAAAAGAAAAAATAGATGTAGTTTTATGGGATCCAGATCCTGCTAAGTTTGTATACAATGCTTTAGCTCCGGCTGAGTGTAGTAAAATAATCGTTGATGAAAAAAATAGAACTTTAGAAGTTGTAGTGCCTGATGATCAATTATCTCTAGCTATTGGTAAAAAAGGAGAAAATGTAAGATTAGCTTCTAAATTAGTAGGATGGAAAATAGACATTATTAATGAAACACAATATCTTAGACGCCAGGAACCAGAATTTTTAAAGTTGATTAAAGTAACAGGACTTTCTGATGAAGTGGCAGGATATCTTTATGAAGCAAATATCAAGGATCTAAAAACCTTGGTAAATACAAGTGTAGAAAAAATTATAGAATTAACCAAACTCTCCTTTGAAGAAGTAGAAAAGATTTTAGAAAAAGTTAAAAAAGAAATAAATGCCTAAAAAGAAACATATTCCAGAAAGAACCTGTATAATGTGTAGAAAAAAAATTCCTAAGAAAGATTTGATAAGATTTTGTTTTAAAAATGGTGAGATAATATTAGATGAATCTAAAAAAGAGATGGGTAGAGGAGCATATCTTTGTGAAGAGTGTTTTCTTAGAATAGAAAATAAAAAAGTAAAAAGAAAGTTGCTTTATGCTTTGAGGATAAATTTATGAAAAAGGACAAGCTTGAGGTATTAAGAAAAAGAATTGATAAAATAGATGAAAAAATTGTTAATCTTCTTAAAGAAAGAATAGAAGTAGCTAAAATGATAGGGAAAATTAAACAAAATATAGGATCTGGAGGTTTTGATTTAACAAGAGAAAAAGAGGTACTTAATAGAATTATAAAAATAAATGAAGGAGGGTTCCCTGAGAATGCTTTAAAAGTTATTTATTCTGAAATAATAAAAGCTTGTCGTGTTGTCCAACAAAAAATAAGGGTTGCATATTTAGGACCTGAAGCGACATTTAGTCATATTGCTGCTTTGAACTATTTTGGGACTTCAGCTGAGCTTATTCCTGTTGAAACTTTGTGGGATGTATTTGAAGAAGTTAGCAGCGAAAGAGTAAATTTTGGAGTAGTACCTATTGAAAATTCTATAGAAGGAGTGGTAGCTACCACACTTGATGCTATTTATGAATATGGCCTTAAGGTATGTGGAGAAATTTATGAATCTATTTCACATCATCTTATGAATCAAACTGGGAGATTAGAAGATGTTAAAAAAATATTATCCCATCCTCAAGCTATTTCTCAATGTAGAAAATGGTTAAGAAAAAAATTACCCTCTATACCTATAGAAACAGTTCCATCTACAGCTTTAGCAGCTAAATGGGCAGCTGTAGATGAAAGTGTAGGAGCTATTGCAAGTCTAATGGCAGCTAAGCTTTATCATTTACAAATAGTAGCTAAAAATATAGAAGATATAAAGGATAATTCTACAAGATTTTGGGTTATTGGGAAGACAGAAATGAGTCCTACAGGGAATGATAAAACATCTTTACTTTTTAGTGTAGCAGATAAACCAGGCGCTCTTTATAATGTTTTAAAATGCTTTGCTCAAAGAAAAATCAATTTAACTAAAATAGAAAGTAGACCATCCAAAGAAGAACCTTGGAAATATTTGTTTTTTTTAGATTGTGAAGGACATATAAAGGATGAAAAAATAAAGTTATGTTTAGAAGAGATGCGAAATTGTTGTCTCCAAGTAGTTTGGTTAGGATCTTATCCAAGGGGACAACAATAAAGACATTTTTAAAAGAAAATTTACATCTTTCTGAAATAGAAAATCTGTTCTCCATTTGTGAATCCAATCTTATTGAAAAATTAAAAATTTCAGCAAGAGAAGCTAAACTTTTATGTTACGAAATTTACTTAATAGAAGATAAATATATTTTAAAGAAATTTTTGAAAAATAGTTTTGCTACTATAATTAAGGTAGAATCTTATCATGATCTTCCTTCTAAAAGAAAAGATTTTTATTTTATTTGTCTCAATAAACCCAAAATTTTTTACAGAAAAACACCTTCTCTAAAAGAACTTCTGCTTTATATTTTAACTCATGAATTGATTCATTTAATAAGATTTATAAGATATGAGAGCAATTTTTATTTTATAAACAATTGGAAAGAAGAAAAAGAAGTTCATATTCTAACTAAAAAAGTTTTAAAAGATTTTTATTTTTTACCCCATATAAAAAAAGTTTTTAGCTACTTTGATAGAGTTTATTCTTAAAAATTCTTTCAAAAGGAGGTGTGAAAATGCCTATATATGAATACGAATGCAAAAAATGTAAGAAATATTTTGAAGTATGGCAAAAAATTACGGAAGAACCTTTGAAAATTTGTAAAGAATGTGGAGGAGAACTATTAAAACTTATTAGTGAAAGTAGCTTTATATTAAAAGGTACTGGTTGGTATGTGACCGATTATGCAAAAAAAGAGAAAGATAAAAAAGATAAAAACTCTAAAGAAAAAGATAAGGATATTGCTTCTGAAAAAGCATAATTTTTATAGAATAAAAATTTAGAAAACTTAAGCAGAATCAAATTTAAAGGGTGTTTAAATTTTGCTTTATGAAGATCTCATTTTTTTATGGATGGCTTTTATAATTTATGAGTTTTTACCATCATCTCAAAATTTTTCTATTTTTTCTTTAATTCCTATCTTTTTATTAAAGGAATCTCTATTTTTCTTTCTTATAATTTTTATTAGAGTAAAACTAATTAAAAAGAGATTAGAATTTAATATGATTTTAGAAAAATTTTTTTTAATACTAATATTTACTTTGTATATATTAGATTTAAGTTTTTTTTCTTTAAAGTTTTATATAAAAGATTTCTATTTTTCATCTTTATTAGCAATTTTATGGTTTTTACATTATTTCTTTATAATTAAGATTTTCTTTTTAAAATTTTCTTTTAATTATTTTAAAATTTTATTAGGAATAATTTTTCCTGTATTTGTGTTAATAGGTTTACAGGAGATTTTTAATATATGGAGATTAAATTTTACAGGAGATACTTTTATTTTTTTATTTCTTGTTTTATTTTTTTCACCTTATTTTATGGTAAAGATATGGCCACTTAAATCACTTAATGATAAAGAATTAGAGAAATTGATTTATGATTTTTTGAAACAAAACAGAATAAAAATTAATAAAATTTATATTTTAAAAGATTTAGGGAAAAAGGTTTATACTGCTGGAATATTAGGTTTTTTACCTCCTTTTAGATATTTATTTTTTTCTCAACCTTTATTGGATATTCTTTCGCAGGAAGAAATTTTAGGAGTAGTTACTCATGAGATAGGGCATTTAAAAAAGAAACACAATCTATGGCTTTTATTGCTTTTATTTAATCTTCCCTTTTTTATTTTAATTTTTCTTCTTTTTGTTTTTTTTATTGGGAACCAATTTTATCCTCAATTTTATTTAATGTTTAAAAATTTTTCTAAAGAGAAAAGTATATTTTTTGCTTTATTTTTGATCTTTTCTTCTTATATCTATCTGAGATATATTTTTGCTTTTTTCTTAAGACAATTTGAAAGAGAAGCAGATCTTTATTCGTTTTATACTTTGAATTCACCCCAGCCTATAATTTCGGCTTTATTTAAAATAGGCAAAATTACAGGACAACTTCATAAAAAAAGTTGGCATCATTATGGAATTGTTGAAAGGATTAACTTTTTGAATCGGGTATCTTTTGAGAAAAAAGAGTTTTTAAAAATTAAAAAAAGATTAAGGATAATAAAAATGCTTCTAATATTTTGGGTGATTTTAAATTCTATCTTTATTTTTCTTTCCCTTTATACTCAAGAAATATTTAAAACTTTGATGGAAATTTTTCTTGAGAAATTTTAAAAATTTCGTTAAAATAAATGTTCAAAAAATGTTAAGAGGAAAATATAAGAAGTATGATATTTTATATATATATACTTTTAAAAATTCTCATTCAGTTTTAAGAACACTTAAAGATGAGGATTTAATAGGGGTTTGGGAAGAAGATGGTATAAATATTCTTTTTTTTCATAAACCTAAAGAGGGACTTATAAAAGAATTAATAGAAAGATATCGGCTTGAGTTAGAAAGTAAAGAGATTATTTCTTATGAACATTGGAATGAAAAAAAAGTTCCTAAGCCTTTAAGGATAGGTCCTTTTACTATAGCTCCTGTGTGGTGTGAAGGTAAATGGGATCTTATTTTTGATCCAAGCGTAGTTTTCGGAGGGGGTACTCATCCGACTACTTTTATGCTCCTTGAATTAGGTTGGGAATTTTGTCAAAATTTTGGGATTCCTAATAAGGTTTTAGATATAGGATGTGGTACAGGTATATTAAGCCTTTTTTGGGCAAAGCTTGGGTCAAATATTATAGCTGTGGATATTAACCCTTTATGTATAGAAGTAACCAAAAATAATTTAGCTTTAAATAATCTTTCTGGAAAGGTTATAGAAGGAGATATAAAAAAACTTTTACCAATTAAGGTAGATCTTATTTTAGCAAACCTTTATAAGGGTCTTTTAGAAGAATTGTTTGAATTACCATCTTTTTGGTGTGGAAAATATTATTTAATTTCTGGGTTTTTATGTGAAATGGAAGAAGAAATTTTAAGAAAATTAAAAATTATTAATAAAAAAATTATTCAGAGAAAAGAAAGTGAAAATTGGGTATGTTTATTGATAAAAAATTTTTAACTAATAAGAGTGTAAAATGCTTCTTGCTGTAGATATAGGTAATACTTCTACAGTATGTGGAATTTTTGAAGAAAATGGCAATTTAATAGCAGTTTTTAGTTTTAGAACTGAAATTCCTGTTTCTTCTCATGAGATTTTGGTAAAAGTAAAAAGTTATTTAGATATTTATAAAATTGAGTTAAAGGACATAAAAGGATTATGTATAGCTTGTGTGGTACCTCCTGCACTTTATTGGTGGGTTGAAATGGGCAAAAAACTTCTCTCAAGAGAAGTAGTAATAGCCGATTATAAAACTGTTAAGATAGATATTGATTTATTATATCCCTCTGAGATAGGAGCAGACAGGCTTGTTAATGCTTTAGCAGGTTGGGAAAAATATAAAAGTGCTTTAATTATAGTGGATTTTGGTACAGCTATTACTTTTGATTGTATCTCAGAAAAAGGTATTTATTTAGGAGGAGCTATTGCTCCGGGTCTTACTATTTCTATGGATGCTTTATTTAAGAAAACAGCAAAGCTTCCGAAAATAGATTTAAGTGAGCCTCTTGAAAGAGCGATAGGGAAAGATACTGTATCTGCCTTAAAAAGTGGATTGCTTTATGGATTTGCAGGCTTGACTGATACTTTAATAGATAAACTATCAGCTGAAATGGGGATTTCTCCACAAGTTTTAGCTACAGGTGGACTAGCCAAATTTGTAGTACCCTATTCTAATAAAATAAAAAAAATTGAACCTTATTTAACTTTAGAAGGACTTTATTATTTATGGAAAAAGAAATAAAGATTGCATTATTTTCACCAGCTAGTATTCCTTCTTTACAAGCTTATAGAAGAGGTATAAATGTATTAAAAAAATACAAAATTTCTTTCAAATCTTTTGTTGATTTTTCTGAGTCTTCTCCTTCAATGAAAGCCTTTTTATTATATGAACTTGTTACTCAAAAAGAATATGATTTTATTTGGGCTGTAAGAGGTGGGTTTGGATCTATCAGATTAATACCTTATCTGGAAGATTTTTTTTTAGAAAATAAAAAAAATAAAATTTTTCCTTATTTAATAGGGTTTAGTGATATTACGGTATTACATATCTATTTTTATAAGAAATTCAAGAAAAGGGGAATTCATGCTCCTATGATTGTAAACTTACCCTTTTTAAGTAAAGATGCTTTAAATAATCTTTTGCAGATTATTTTTGAGAGAAAAGATATATATCTTAAAGGAAAAGGATATCAAGAAGGTAAAGCAGAAGGTATCCTTTTAGGAGGAAATTTGGTCACTCTTGCAAGTTTGTGTGGCACCCCCTATTTTCCTTTAGAGGAATTATATATTTTGTTTATAGAAGATACAAAAGAAAAGACTTATAAACTTGAAAGAGCTTTTTTACAAATAATCTTTTCCTTAGGTTTAAATAAAATAAAAGGTGTGGCTATAGGAGATCTTGGAAAAGAAGATCCTGTAAAGTTTTTAAAAATATTATCTTCCTTTTTGCCAGAAAAAATTCCTATAGGATATGATTTCAAAGTAGGTCATATAAAAGATAGTTTCTCTCTAATAATAGGAGAAAAAACTCAATTAATAGTAAAAAATGGAAAAGCTACACTTTTTCAAAAAAATTTTTTAATATGAATTAAGGTTTTAAGGAGGTGATAAAAAGTGAATTTTGAGGAAGATATTTTACAAGATTTTTTAGTAGAAGCAAAAGAAGGGATAGCCAATCTTGAAGAAGGATTTTTAGAACTTGAAAAAGATAGAAAAAATATAGAAGTATTAAAATTACTTTTTCGTACTATGCATTCTTTAAAGGGAGCTTCTGGATTTTTTGGTTTTAAAACTATGGAAAGTATAGCTCATTTTTCTGAAGATATTCTTTCTAAACTTAGAGACGGTTTAATAGAACCAGAAGAGAATGTGATAGATATTTTATTAAAAGCATTAGATTACATTAAATACATCATTAAATTTATAGAAGAAAATAAAATGGAACCAATAGAAAATAATATTTTAGATTTTTTAGTAGAACTTTCCAATTTTAATGAAATTCTTAATAAAAAAATCAAAGAATTTTCAGTTGAAAAAAAGGTTGAAGAAGTTAAAGGAGAGATTGAGCAAAAGATAGAAAAAAAGCTTGAAGAAGAAAAATTGTTATTGATAGAAAAAACAGAAGAAAAAGATGTAAAAGAAGTTCCGTCAATAGAGCTTGTGGAAACTCATATAAAAGTAGATGTGAAATTACTTGATCAGTTAATGAATCTTGCGGGAGAATTAGTTCTTGCTAGAAATAGAGTGGTTCAACTTGCTCAAAAGATCACAGATGAAGAATTATCAAGAAGTGTGCAAGCTTTATCAATGATAACTACTGAAATGCAAGAAACTATAATGAAAACTCGTATGCAACCTATTGGGACAGTTTTTAATAAATTTCCAAGAATTGTAAGAGATCTTGCAAAATCCCTTGGTAAAAAAGTAAATCTTCATCTTGAAGGAACAGAAACTGAACTTGATAGATCAATAATAGAGGCTATTAAAGATCCTCTTACTCATTTAATAAGAAATGCTATAGATCATGGAATTGAAACTCCTGAAATAAGAGTTCAGAGAGGTAAACCTCAGGAAGGGGCACTTATTTTAAGAGCTTATCAAGAAGGAGGGCAGGTAGTAATAGAAGTTGAAGATGATGGTAAAGGAATAGATGTAGAAAAAATAAGGCAAAAAGCAGTAGAAAGAGGAATTTTAAGTTATGAAGAGGCTATTTCTTCTTCAGAAAAAGAACTATTATCTTTAATTTTTAAACCAGGTTTTTCAACAGCAGAAAATGTGACCCAAATTTCTGGACGCGGTGTAGGAATGGATGTAGTAAAAGCAAATATTGAAAAACTGGGTGGTTCTATAGAACTCAATACCATTTATGGAAAGGGTACCACAGTTAAAATAAAAATACCTCTTACACTTGCCATTATTCCGGCTCTTATAGTAACTTCAGGAGAATATAGATATGCTATACCACAAATAAATCTTAAAGAATTGATAATTATTCAACCTGAAAAAGAACTTCTTAAGATAGGTCATACTGAATTTTATAGATTAAGAGGAGAAGTAATACCTGTATTAAGACTTTCTGAAATATTAAAAACTAATGGGAAAGAAGTTCAAAAAAATTTGGTAATTTTAACTACTGGGGAAAAATTTATGGGTCTTTTGATAGATAAAATTTTTGCTTCAGAAGAAATAGTAGTAAAGCCTCTTGGGAAGTGGTTCAAAAATATTCCTATCTACTCAGGTGCAACTATTATGGGAGATGGAAAGCTTGCGTTAATTCTTGATGTTGTTGGTCTTTCTCAATTTGTAGGTATAAGTGTTGAAGAAGTAGAAAAAAAATATGAAGTTAGTAAAAAAGTAAAAAGTTTTGCTGAAGAAACTTATTTTATTTTACTTTTTGATATAGGGAAAGAAAGGATAGCGCTTCCTATAGCTTTAATTTCAAGGCTTGATAAAGTGAAAGCAAATGAAATTCAGATTTCAGGAGGAAAAGAAGTAATTATTTATAAAAATGAAGTGGTACCTATTATAAGATTAGATAATTACTTACCTATAGAGAAAATTCCTCCTCAAGATGAATATATAGTTTTATTTTTTACAGAAAGAGAAAAAACTTGTGGGATACTTTGTTCTCAAATTGTAGATACTATAGAAACAAGTTTGGATGTTGAAGAAGGCATATATAATTATCCTGGAATATTAGGACATAAGATAATTAACAATAAAACGGTGCTTTTTATAGATATTTACAAAATAATAGAAATGTATGATCCTGAATGGTTTATTCTAAAGAAAAAAGAAAAAATAAAGAAAAAGAAGATACTACTTATAGAAGATTCTTCTTTTTTTAGAAATATGATCAGGAATTATCTTGAATTAGAAGGATATGAAGTGGAAACTGCCGAAAACGGGAAGGAAGCATTGGAAAAACTTACTGCTACTAGGCATTTTGATCTTATAATTACAGATACTGAAATGCCTGAAATGGATGGATTTGAATTTATCAAAATTATAAAGTCAACACCTGATTATGAAAAAATCCCAGTTATAGTGATTTCTGCTTTAGCAGGAGAAGAAATAAGAAAAAAGATTTTAGAACTAGGTGTCAATGGATATGAAGTGAAGTTAAATAGAGAAAGACTTTTTGCTCAAATAGAAAAACTGGAGGAGAATGATGGAGTTAGTTAAAAGAGAAGAAATATTTCCTGAAAAGGAAGAAAAAGAAAGAAAAGTAGCTATTCAAAAAACTTTAACTATAGTAACTTTTTATTTGGGTGATTTTCTTTTTGGGCTCCCTGCAGAAATAGTAATGGAGATTAATAAAGATATTGATGTAACTCCTGTTCCTCTTTCTCAGGATTATATATTGGGAATAATAAATTTAAGGGGTCAAATAGTTACTGTAATGAATCTTGCAAAAAAAATAGGACTTGATAAAGAAATTATTCCTAAACTAGGGTTAATAATAAAAAAAGAAGGAGAAGCTCCAATATCTTTTATGATAGAAGAAATAGGAGAGATTGTGGAAATTTCTGTGACAAAGCTCGAAAAACCACCTGAAAAAATAGAAGGTTTAAATAAGGAATATATAAAAAATATATATCAACTACCAGAGAAGCTTTTGCTTATTCTTGACATAGAAAAAATAATTGAATTCTAAAATAATTAAGAGGAGGAAAAAATGCAAGCTCATAGTATTTCAGAGTCTATTGAAAAAGCAGTTAAAGAAGTAATAGGAACCTACTTAAAAAAAATTCCCATATTAAAAGAAACTCAAGTTAAAAAAGAAGATAAAGGACTAAGAGATATTTCAGTGATAATAGGATTAGCTTCTGAGAAACTAGAGGGTGTGTTTATAGTAAGTTATGATAAAGAAATAATTTTTGAATTTATGAAAGAAATTCTTAATGAATACACTGACCAAATTAATAAAGATGTTATTGATGCAAGTGGAGAACTTACTAACCAAATATGTGGAGTATTTAGAAGAGAATTTGAAAAAGCTGGTATAAGTTTACAAGGATCTACTCCTTCTATTGTAACAGGAGAAAATCATAAAATAGAAATGCCTAGTAAAATACCTCGAATAGCATTTATATATCAAATAGGAGAGTCATCAAATTTTATTATAATAGAATTCGGTTTAATTAAGAAATAATTTTAAATAATAAATAAAATCAGATTTTTTTAAAAAGCTGTAAAAAATTTAATGTTTAAAATGTTATGGGAAGTTTTAGCTAAAGAATCCCCTTTATCTTTTGAAAGATACATGGAACTTTGTCTTTATCATGTTGAGTATGGGTATTATGCCAAGGCCAATCTTCCTGGTAAAAGGGGAGATTATATAACTTCTCCCTGTATTCATAAGGTTTTTGGAGCAACCTTAGGTAGGCAAATAATAGAAATGTATCATTTATTAGAAAAGCCAGAAAATTTTGTTATTGTAGAAGCTGGAGCAGCACAAGGTTTTTTGGCTTTGGATATCTTAGAATATTTAGAAAAGAAAAAATATGAATTTAATTATTTTATAATAGAACCATTTTCAAAGATAAAATCAATTCAAGAAAATACTTTATATAATTTTAAAGATAAAATTAAATGGTTCAATAGTTTAGAGGAAATTCCTAAATTTAGAGGAGTTTTTATTTCCAATGAACTTTTTGATTCCTTTCCTGTTAGACTAATTGAAAAAAATGATGGGAGAATAAAAGAAATATGGTTAGAGATAAAAGAAAACAAAATTTTAGAAATAAGAAAAGATATTAAAGATGAAAATATTTTGAAAAGATTGGGAGGTTATTATTTTT
Source organism: uncultured Thermodesulfobacterium sp. (assembly GCA_938091335.1). GTDB lineage: Bacteria > Desulfobacterota > Thermodesulfobacteria > Thermodesulfobacteriales > Thermodesulfobacteriaceae > Thermodesulfobacterium. The sequence goes on along the minus strand of CALLJG010000005.1, from coordinate 6,340 downwards.
TATGGGAAGAAGGATACAGAACTGAAGTATGTATGAGAATTGATAAAATTTATCAAGTACTTTCTGAAAAAATGGAAGAGGGATTTATAATTACTATAGATTATGGATACCCCAGATCAGATTATTACTCTGCTAATAGAAAGAAAGGAACTCTCATATGTTATTATCAACATAAAGTTATTGAGGATCCATATTTCAGACCAGGGGAGGTTGATATTACTTCTCATTTAGACTTTACATTGCTTAAAGAATTAGGAGATAAATATAATTTTTTAAATATTGGTTTTACTCAACAAGGAGCTTTTTTAGTTTCTTTAGGAATTCATGAGGTATTGTATGAAATTTCTAAGCCTAATCTAAAAGATATAAATGCTTTAAAATTTTTAGTTTTTCCAGAAGGATTTGGTAGTTCTCATTGGGTTTTAATTCAAGGAAGAATAAAAGAAAAAGAATTAAAAAAGGAATTAACCGGGTTCAATTTGAGTAATAGAATTTATTTACTTTAAAGTTTGGCATGAGAATAGTTAATAATTTTGAAGAAATTGAAATTTATGTAGATGGTTCATGTTTAGGTAATCCTGGACCTGGGGGATGGGCAGCTTTAATAAAAATGGGTAATGAAGAAAAAATTTTAACTGGAGGAGAATTGTTTACCACTAATAATCAAATGGAACTCCAAGCAGTAATTTCAGCTCTTTCTTATTTTAAGAAACCGAAAAAAATAAAAGTTTATACAGATTCAGAATATGTCTTTAAAGGAGTTACTCAATGGTTAAAAATTTGGGAAAAAAGAGACTTTAAGACTTATGAAGGTAAGTCTATAAAAAATAGGGAACTGTGGAAAATTTTAAAAAAATTAAATAATTTTCATCAAATAACATGGGAAAAGGTTTCAGCTCATAGTAAAAATTTATATAATGAAAAAGTAGATAAACTTGCTAAGCTGAGTGCAAAAAAATGGAAAGAAAAATCTTAGTAGGAATTACTGGGGCAAGCGGAGCTTTATATGGATATACATTTTTAAAAGAACTAAAGAAATTACAAATTCCTGCTGAAGTTATAATAACTAAAGCAGGGGAAACAGTTTGGAAGTATGAATTAGATAAATCTTTAGATGAAATTTTAAATTTTGCTGAAAAGTTATATAAAGAAGATGAAATTTTAGCTCCTCCTGCAAGTGGTTCGTCTTTTTATTCAGAAATGGTTATTATTCCTTGCAGTATGGGAACCCTTTCTGCTATTGCCTATGGGACTGCAAAAAATCTTTTACAAAGAGCTGCAGATGTTATGTTGAAAGAAAAAAAACTTTTAGTTCTTGTAATAAGAGAGACACCTTTAAGTTTAGTTCATATAAAAAATATGGAAATTTGTAGCCAAGCAGGAGCAATTATATTTCCTGCTATGCCAGGATTTTATCATAAGCCTAAAACTCTAGATGAGCTTATAACTCAATTTGTAAAAAGACTTATGAATTTTTTAAAACTTACTCCAGAAGGATTTCATTCTTGGCAAAATATTTATGAAAAGAAAATAAAATAATTCAAATATTATTAAGCTCGCCCCTAGTATACCTATGTAATTCCCGTATTTTATAAACAAAGTAGGCTCATAAAATGGTTTAATATAGCCAGATAAAATTTCCCGAGTTTCTAATTCTGTTTTCTTAACTATTTCTCCCTTTGGATCAATGATACCTGTAATCCCTGTATTAGCTATTTGAATAACATATTTTCTTGCCTCTACAGCTCTTATTTTTGCCATTTGAAAATGTTGATAAGGAGCAGATGTTTTTCCAAACCAAGCATCATTAGTAGTGATTATTATTAGTTGAGATCCTTGTTTTAGTCTTTTCTGCAATATTTCAGAAAAAGCACTTTCAAAGCAAATAAGAGGAGTAATTGTTATGTTTTTATGCTCAAAAGGAATTATGAGATTTTTTGAAATACCAGATTTTAAAATTCCAAGTCCTACAGTTATTTTTTTAAGGAAAGAAAGATATTTTTCTAAAGGAATGTATTCTCCAAATGGAACAAGTTTTTCTTTATCATAAAAATCTACAAACCCTTTACCATCCCAAACAATTAAGCTATTATAAACATGGGGTTTTCCTTTGATATAACTGAGTCTAAAGGTTCCAAAAACTAAAATAGGAAGATGATCAAATTTTTTTGAATAATCTTTGAAGTTTTCTAAAAAATTTAAGAATTCAAGAATGGATTTTTTTTCATAAGGAAAGAAAAAGGGAAAAGAAGTTTCTGGAAAAAAAATAATGTTTGGTTTTTCTTTTAAAGCTAAAAAACTCATATTTTGGTATATTTTAAGAGAAAATTCAATTTCATTTAATTCTTTCATTTCTTGAGGAATATTTCCTTGTAAAAGAGAAACTTTTATTTTTTTATTTTGTTGAGATAAAAGATTTTCCCACAAATTTTTTTTATAAATTCCATAACCTAAAAGAAAAGCAAAAAAAACAATAAAAGGTAAATTAGAAAACAAAAAATGAGAAAATTTAAAAGGCTTTTGGGTAAGAAAAAAGGAATAAATAACAAAAAATAAATAGTAATTAATTAAAGCTACCGTAAAAGATAATCCCCATATTCCCCAAAAGTCAGCAGATTGTAAAAAGAAAGAAAAATCACTTAAAACATATCCAATTTGTCCCCAAGGAAAGCCACTTAATAATTTACTTCTTAGATATTCTATTCCAGTAAAATTAAGGGCAAAAAGGAAACCTTTTAAAAAACAAGGATTTTTAAAAATTCCCAATATAAAATTTAAATAAAAAAAGACTACATAGTATAAGGCTAAATAAAAAGATAGAGAAAGTAAAATAAAAAAGGCAAATATAAAAGAAAGATTTCCATATTTGACAAGAGTATAAATAATCCAGTAAATAAGGGTTAAAAAATGTATTATTCCAAAAATTGCGGAAAAAATGATTATATCTTTTTTTTCTTTAATGTGAACAAAAACAAACATAACAGGAACCAAAGCAAAAAAACCAAAAAACCATAAATTCCATTTAGGGAAAGATAAAGTTAAAAGAAGGGCTGAAAAAATGATTGTAAACCAATTAATTGGATTTTTCACTTTTATTAAGATTCAAAGGACGAATTTTTAAAATATGTATTCTTTTTTCATCAGCTTTTATAATTTCAACTTCTAAAGAGGAAAGTTTAATTTTTTCTCCAGTTTTTGGAATTCTTTTAATTTGATCTATTATAAGACCAGAAATGGTTTCAAAATCTCCTTTTGGTAAATCAATTCCCAAACACTCTTTAAGTTCTCTTATTTTATATGTTCCATGTATTAGAAGCCAGCCCTCTTCATCTGGATGAGGACATTTTATTTCAGTTTTTATCAACTCCTTTAAGATATCTTTCAGTCTAAGAATTCCTGTTAATTCTGACAATTCATCTACAACAAAAGCTATTTCTACTTTTTTTTCTAGCATTTTTTCTATAGCAGATAGAAAAGAAATATTTTCAGGAATTATTAAGGATGGTTTTATGAAATGAGTCCAATTAAAAGAAATTTCATTAAAGCCTTTTATTAAATCTCTTAAAGCTACATAGCCTAAAAAATTATCAAAATTTTTTTTATAAACAGGATAAAAATAATGAGTGTGATTTATCAAAATTTTTTTAACCTCTTCCCAATTTAAAGAAATATCTAAACCCACAAGTATATTTCTTGGGATAGTAAGTTCTCTAACTTTCAATTCTTTAAAATCAAAAATTGATAAAATTAATTTTTCTTCAAATTTACCTAAAACTTTTCTTTCTCTAAAATCTTCTAAGACTCCTTTTATTTCTTCTTCCGCTTGTGAAAGATTTTTTGATTTTCTTTGAAAAAAGGATTTTATAAAATCCAATATTGAAAAACTATACATAAAAATAATTATAATATTTTTCTAAATAAGCTACATAATTTTTAACTGCGTCTTCTAATTTCCAAAAAGGTTTATTATAACCTGCTTTTCTCAATTTAGTAATATCGGCTTGAGTAAAATATTGATATTGTTTTTTTAAATTTTCAGGCATATCTACATATTCAATATTTGGAGGTATATTTAAAGCAGAAAAAATAGCTAAAACAAGGTCTTTAAAGGTTCTTGCTTCTCCTGTTCCTACATTAAAAATACCTTTAATTTGAGGATTTTCTAAAAAAAATAGAGTTACTTCAACTGCATCTTTTACATAAATAAAATCTCTCAGCTGTTCTCCGTCTTTATAATTGGGATTATAAGATTTAAAAAGTTTTGCCTTGCCTTCTTCTTTAATATATTCATAAGTTTTTAATACCACACTTCTCATTTCTTTTTTGTGAAATTCTTTTTCTCCAAACACATTGAAATATTTTAATCCTACTACTTTGTTTAAAAACTTGTTATTATAAAGCCATATATCAAAGAGCCATTTATAAAATCCATAAGGATTTAAAGGCTTAAGATAAGGAAGCAATTTTTCTTCATCAGAAAATCCCATTGATCCATCTCCATAAGTGGCAGCAGAAGATGCATAAATAAAGTTTATTTTATTTTCTAAAGCAAAAATAGCTAATTTTTGTGAGTATTTGTAATTATTAAAGTAAAGATAATGTAAATCTTTTACAGTAGTGTCACTACATGCTCCAAGATGAACAATAGCTAAAACATTTTTAAATTCACCTTTTTCAATTCTTTGTAAGAATTCCTCTTTTTCTATATAATCTAAAAATTTTAAATCTAATAGATTCTTCCATTTTATTCCTTCTTTTAATTGATCTACTATTATAATTTTATCTTCACCTCTTTGATTTAATGCTAAAATTAAATTGGAACCGATAAATCCTGCTCCACCAGTTACTATAATTTTAGTTTTTTTCATATACCCTCTTTAGGTCAAAAATTTTAAAAAATCTTTTTATATCACTTTTATAAAAAATCAACTTTAAAAAATCATTATATTAAAAAGGAGATAATAAATGAAAAAATATATGAGCCAATATTTTCCTGAGTATATAAGAGATTTAGTGCAAGATCCTGGAATAGATGAAAAAATAAATCTACTTTCTTTGGAAAAGATAGAAAAAACTATAAATGAAGTATTAGGGCGTAAATCAGGAAGAATTAAAGCCATTGTAGAAACTTGTATACATTGTGGCCTTTGTGCTGAGGCTTGTCAGTGGTATTTATCTAATGATAGAGACCCAACTTATTCTCCTGTTAGTAAAGTAAAAATGACCATTTGGGAAATGTTAAAAAGAAAAGGAAAAGTAGATAGAGAATTTATAAGACAATGTGCTCGCATTGTTTTTTACAGAATGTAATATGTGTCATCGTTGTAGTTTATATTGTCCCTTTGGATTAGATATTGCTTTTTTAATAGGGCAAGTAAGAAGAATTTGCTTTTTGCTTGGTATTGTTCCTTATATTTTATTGGATTATGTATATAGTTTGAGTGCTACATTAACTTAGCTTTGGATTTCTCAGGCTGATTGGATAGATGCCCTTCAGTGGATGGAAGAAGAAACCTCTTCTGAAATAGAGAATTTTAAAACACCTTTTAATAAAGAAGGAGTAGATTTTTTATTTGTAACCTTAGGAACTGAACCTGCAAGAGCTCCTCAATATATACAAATCATTGGTAAAATAATGTATTATGGCAATGTTAGTTGGAGTTACTCTTTAAAAGATTATGCTAATATGGCTATGTTTGTTCAAGATTATTTTACTATGCAACGAATTGTAAGGGAGGTTTTTGAGGAGGCAATTAAATTAAGGGCAAAAAGAATAATAGTTACTGAGTGTGGGCATGCTACTTTTGCTTTATGCAAAATAGCTCCGCCTTTACTTGGTTATAAAGAATTACCTTTTGAAATTTTACATGCTACAGAATTTTATCATGAATTAATAAAAAATGGGAAATTAAAAATAAAAAGAAAAATAAAAGAACCTGTTACTTTGCAAGATCCCTGTAATATTATAAGAAGGGCAGGAGCTGCAGAAAAATTTAGATATATTGTTGTAATGCAGGGGAGGGGAATTGCTGCAGGTCCTCCTTGGAAAAAGTTAAGAGTTCAAAATAATAAAATTAAAGCTAACCAAATAAAAGACACTGGCGCAAAAATAGTAATTACACCTTGTCATAATTGTCATGTAGGTATTCATGATATTATCCATAAACTATAGAAACTAATTAAAGGAGGTGTAAATATATTAAGAAAATTAAGTAGAAGAGATTTTTTGAAGTTATCTATAGGGTCTTTAGTTTTAAGTTCTATTGGGATTAATTTAGACTCAATTAAAGCTTATGCAAAAGAGCTTAAGATTAAGGATGCTAAGGAAACAACAACTATT
>CALLJG010000004.1 GCA_938091335.1 uncultured Thermodesulfobacterium sp. | reverse complement strand
ACTATATTAGCCATCAACATAAGCCTTGTTGCATCCTCTTCATCCACTCTATCAACTACTAAACCTCTATAACCTGTTTCCATCATAATCTCAGCTGCTTCCTTGACAGTAGCATTCCCATTAATAGTCCTTACAGGAGTTATCATCACATCCCTAACCCTAATCTTCTCAATCTCTATCATCACCTACCCCTTAGCTAAAATTTTAATATTTAGGACAAATAATATGCCTAAAAATTTTTATATTTTTAAAACAATTTTTATAAAATCTTAAAAATCTTATTTGGATAAATTTTGGGGAAATTTTACTCAAGAAAAATTTTTCCTCAAAAAAATTTTTTCTTTAAAAGGGAAATGATTTCTTTTTTTATTTTTCTTATTTCTTCTATTATTTCTTCTTCTTTAAAGGACAAGATTTGATAATTTTTCATTATCCAATTTCCTTCTACCATAAGATCTGAGACATAACCACTTTTTGCACTATAAACCAGAAGAGCTAAAGGATTATAATCTGGTTGAAGAGAATAATGTGAAAGATCTAATACTGCTAAATCAGCTTTATATCCTGGCAAAAGTTTTCCTGTATTATCAAATCCTAAAACTTTAGTGCCCCAATAAGTCGCCATTTTAAATACATCTCTTGCAGATATCACAGTAGGATCTTCCTTTAAACCTTTCTGGATTAAACCTGCCATTTTCATTTCTGAAAACATATCTAAATCATTATTACTTGCAGGACCATCTGTTCCAAGAGCCACTTCCATTCCAGTTTTTAACATTTTTGTAAGATTGGCTACTCCTGAACCTAACTTCAAATTACTTTCTGGGCAATGAACTATTTTAGCTTTATATTTTGCCATTAATTCTATCTCTTTTTCCGTAAGTTTTACACAATGAACAGCTATCAAATTTTCATTTAAACCTCCTAAACTATTTAATATTTCTACAGGCCTTTTTCCATATCTTTTCTTAACTTCTTCTATTTCATCCTTAGTTTCACATAAATGAATATGGATTTTAGCATCGTATTTCTCTGCAATTTTTAAACACCTTTTAATAGTATCAGGAGAACAAGTATATAAAGTATGAGGAGAGACGGCAATTTTTATATAAGGATGGTTTCTAAAATTTTTAAGCAATTTTTCTGTAAGTTTAAAACCTTCTTCCAAAGGTCCATAGCTTGGAGAAGAAAAATCAAAAATACCTTCACCTACTAAAGCTTTTATTCCAGCCTCATCCACTGCTCTTATAACCTCTTCTTCAAAAAGATACATATCACAAAAAATAGTAATCCCTGATCTAATCATTTCTATAAGAGAAAGTTTAGTACCCCAATAAACCCAGTCCCTTTTAAGATTTGCTTCAATAGGAAAAATATATTCATTAAGCCATTTCATAAGAGGTAAATCTTCTGCTATCCCTCTAAAAATACTCATAGGAGCATGAGTATGAGCATTTACAAGTCCTGGAAATATAAGTTTGTTTTTTAAATTAATAATTTCAGCAGATTGATATTTAGGAAGTATATTTTCTTGTGTACCTATATCAATTATTTTATCCTTTTCTATTACTAAACAGGCATTTTTTAAAGGCTCATCTTCTGAAGATGGTAAAATCCATTTAGCTAAAAGGATCTGAATCATTTTTAAATATTTAATTCTTTTAAAAATTCTTCCATGGAAAATTCTTGGGCTATAATTTCTTTAGCTTTTAAAACTTTGTCTTTTTCTTTTAAAATAGCTTTACCCATTATACCTTGAATCCTATCTACAGCAGCAAAAGTATCAAGAGAAGTAACTATAATAGGAATTCCTTTATTTTTAGCTATATTTACTACAGTTTCATCTGGATGAAGTCCTCCTGTTAAAACTAAACATTTGGTTGAAGTTTCCATAGCTAAAATTTGAATATCTGTTCTGTAAACTCCTGTAATAACAGCTTTATTAGGAACTCTTAAAAAATAAGATAAAGCCTGCCCAGGATCCATTGCTCCTATCATATAATTTTCTACAAATTCATCTAACTTATCTTCTCTGCACACTATCCCTCCATTTACAATTTCAAGCAATCTTCTTATAGTGATAGATTCTAAAAATTTATCTCTTTTAAAAACTCCAAAAACTTTTATACCTTGAGCTGTTAAATAAGGAACTACCACGTCTTTTACATATAAATATTGTTCAGGAGAAACTTTATTCAAAACCACACCTAAATAATTTTTCTCTATCAATTCTTTTATTCCTAAAATATCATCTATAGAAGTTTCTCCTTCCCAAGTCTGAACTATCAAGGCTTTTGCATCTAATTTTTTAATCATTCTAATAGAATCAATTTTAAAAGCATATCCCTCAAAATAACTATCTCCTCCTACTATAAAAAGGAGATCTTTGTCCCTCTGGCTGTTAATAATTTCTAATATCTTCTCATCTATTTTTAAGTCCTTTCCTTCAAGTAATTGATATTGTATTTGATAAATCAATACAAAAGGAGATGAATATTCTATAGGGTTTTCTGATCCTAGCATTTGATGAACAAAATATGCTTCCTCATCTATAATCTGATTATCCTTTTTATAAGGAAATTTACCTATTAATTTCATGTAAGAAACCTTATACCCTCTTTCTTTTAATATTAAAGCTAAACCTAAAGCCAATAAATTTCTTCCTGTAAAAGGCTTATTTGAAATTAAAAAAATAGGTAACATTTTTAATACCTCCCTTAAGTCTATATACTACCTATTATTATTCTTGCATCTAAAGCTATTCCTCCTTGATGTTGAACTACATATGGATTAATATCTATTTCTTTAATTATAGGAAAATCTAAAACCAATTGAGAAAGTCTTAAAATTTTATCTACTATACTTTCTTTGTCATAAGGCCTTTCTCCTCTCACTCCTTCTAATATTTTACTTCCTTTAATTTCTTCAATCATTTCATAAGCTTCCTCTTTACTTAAAGGGACAATTCTAAAAGAAATATCTTTTAAAATTTCTACATAAATTCCTCCAAGTCCAAACATAATCATGTGTCCAAAAGTCCTGTCATAAGTAACTCCTAAAATCACCTCCTTTCCTTCTGTAATCATTTCATACACCATAACTCCCTTTATATAAGCATTAGGCATAAATCTTTTAACATTTACTGTAATTTCTATGAAAGCATTATAAACTTCCTCTGAATTTTTAAGATTAAGTTTCACCCCTCCTACATCTGTTTTGTGAAGAATATTAGGAGATGCAACTTTTAAAACCACAGGAAATCCTATTGTTTCAGCTATTTTTAAAGCTTCTTCTGGTGTTTTAGCTAATGCTCTCTTGGGAAAGATAAATCCATAATTAGATAAAATTTCCATAGCATTTTCATCTCCGATAGAGCTAACTCCTGCATTATATAAAACATCTAATATTAATTTTACTCTTTCTTTATTTTTTGGAGGTATCTCAATTTTTATATATTCTGGCTCTTTTCTATTTTTAATCTTATTAAATTCAATAAATTTTTTATAAGCTTTCACAGCTAAAGAGGGATCCGAATAACAGGGAATTTGGTTAGATTTCAAAATATTTATTTCATTCTTAACTCTTTTACCTCCTATAAAACAGGCAAAAATAGGTTTATCAGAAATTTTATCCTTTTCTATTATTTGCTGAGTAATATTTTCTACATCTGTAATAGCTTGAGGTGTTAAAATTATACATATACCATCTACTGCCGGATCTTTTATAGCTTGCTCTAAAACTATTTTATACCTTTCAGAAGTGGCATCTCCTATTATATCAATGGGATTATATAAAGATGCTGTTAAGGGAAGTTTATCTACCAAAAAAGATATAGATTCTTCACTCATAGATTCAAGTTTAAGACCTTCTTTATCAGCTGTATCTGCAGCTATAATTCCAGGACCACCGGCATTAGTAATTATTAATAATCTGTTTCCTTTAGGTATTTTTTTAATTTTAAAAATCTCTGCTATTTCAAATAATTCTTGAATACTTTCTGCTCTGATTATTCCTGCTTTTTTAAAAGCTTCAGTACATGCTATATCAGAACCTGCAAGAGCTCCAGTATGAGATGAAGCTGCTCTTGCTCCTGCTTCCGTACTTCCAGCTTTTATTATCAAAACAGGCTTTATTTTAGCAACTTTTTGAGCAACTTTAAGAAAATTTTTGCCATTTTTTACATCTTCTATATATCCCAAAATAACATCAGTATCTGGATCATTCCCAAAATATTCTAAAAAATCTGTTTCATTAAGGTCTGCTTTATTCCCAAGACTTACAAATTTACCTAAACTAAAATTATTTTCTATAGCCCAGTCAATAAGAGCTACACCTAAAGCTCCCGATTGAGAAAAAAAAGAAATTCTTCCAGGTGATGGTAAATCTGAAGCAAAAGTAGCATTCATTCTATTAAAAGTATTTAATACTCCTAAACAATTAGGACCAACCATTCTTATTCCCGCCTTTTTGACCACTTCTACAATTTGTTGTTCCAGTTCTAAACCTTTACTTCCTATTTCTCTAAACCCTGCAGTAATCACTATTACCCCTTTTACTCCTATACTTGCACATTCTTGTATTACTGAAGAAACACCCTGAGCAGGTATTACTACTATCCCTAAATCCACCCTATCAGGAATATCTTTAACTGATGGATAGCACTTTATCCCTAAAATTTCTTTTCTTTTAGGGTTAACCGGGTAGACTTTTCCTTTAAAACCTTGATTAATAAGATTTTTAAAAACTATATGGCCTATTTTCTTTTCATCTTCTGATGCCCCAATTACTGCTATGGAATAGGGATAAAAAATAAAATCAAGCATTTCTTTATTTCCTTATAAAAGGCTTAATTATATCTCTTGAAGTAACCATCCCAATTAATTTATTAGCTTCAGATATCACAGAAATCCTCACTATATTAGCCATCAACATAAGCCTTGTTGCATCCTCTTCATCCACTCTATCAACTACTAAACCTCTATAACCTGTTTCCATCATAATCTCAGCTGCTTCCTTGACAGTAGCATTCCCATTAATAGTCCTTACAGG
>CALLJG010000003.1 GCA_938091335.1 uncultured Thermodesulfobacterium sp. | reverse complement strand
TTAATGCCAAATTGGCTGAAAAGAGTGCCTGGGAAGTTTTAAAAGATGTAGAGCCAAGCACAAATACACAGAAAATTTTTCCACCCTATACACCAAGGACTGCTGCCACAGCTGCTAATCCTGTCTGTCTAACTTGTAAGAGTTCAGATATGGTCCTAAAGTGGGCTTATATGGGAGATAAGCATCCTAAAGCCAAATGGGATAGGACATCCAATGTTGTAGAAATGGCAAGGGATATGCACCGAGCCTTTGGATGTATTATGTGCCATGATCCCCATAGTACACAACCAAGGGTGATTAGAGATGCTCTAATTGAGGCTGTAGTGGATAGAAAGTTAGGAACTTATCCCTATGATGCTGAAAAAAGTAAGAAAATCACTATGACCAAGGTAGTTTTTAGAGATTACAGAGCAATTGGGATATTAAATAAAGCTGATGCAAACCTTATGTGTGCTCAATGCCATGTAGAGTATAATTGTAATCCTGGTTTTGATCCTAAAACTGGCCAAGCCATTACAATGTCAGACAGAAGAACTAACTATTTTCCTTGGGTAAATGTTTTAGATTTGGCAAAAGCTTATGATGAGATAAGTTTTAGAGACTTTAAACATGAAATTACAGGGGCTCCATTAATTAAGGTTCAACATCCCGAGGTAGAGACATTTTGGGGTAGCAAGCATGAAAGGGCTGGAGTTACCTGTGCGGATTGTCATATGCCTAAAGTAAAAAATAAACAGGGCAAGCTCTACACTTTCCATGGCCAAAGAAGTGTCAAATATGTTCCTGGAAGAACTGCAGTGTGTGTTAACTGCCATAGTGATTGGACACCTGAACAAGCAGAATATGCTATACAGGGTATTCAAAATTACATTCGCGGAAAGATGAGAAAAGCTGAGTTTTGGCTTTCAAAGCTTATAGATACTTATGCCTTAGCCCAGACTGTGGGAGTTTCCGAAGATGTTTTAGCAAAGGCAAAGGAATTACATTCTAAAGCTCATACTATGTGGGAATGGTGGACCGCTGAAAATTCAGATGGATTCCACAATCCAGAATTAGCTAAAAAGTCTCTCTTTCAAGCCATACAATTGGCTAATGAGGGTGTCCTTCTCCTGGAAAAGGCTATAAAAGAAAAACAATTAAAGAAGTAATTTCTTAAACGAGGAGAGGACGTATGACCTTCTCCTCCTTTTATTTCATTTAAAGAGCTGAAGGAAAAAAATGAGGAAAGGGCAAGTAAAGGTATCCCTTTTTCTTACCACGTTTTTTCTTATCTTTACTTTTGGTTTAATCCTGAACCTACCTCTCTTTGCTAAGAAAAAACATCCTAAGCTTGAAGTTGAAATAATTCCAGAGGATCCCATAGTATGTGCTAAGTGTCACGAAAATCAAGTACAAGTTTGGGAAAAAGTTTCATGGAATCAATCAGGTTAGGTGTGTTATTTGTCATGGTGATTTAGAAAAAAGGTTTGAAAGGGTAGCCAAACCATCCAATTGTATAATGTGCCATGGAAAAATAGTCTCCTCCTCTTTAAGATATTTTCCTCCCTAAGAAGGAGATTACTACATATGTGAAATTTCAAATTAGTAATTAAGTGTGACATTTTAAAATAGTAACCACATTGAGGAAAAAATATCTTGACTTTGGCATTTTAATTTTTTAAAATTTAAAAATACAATTTAACTCCTATTATAGGAGGTAAAATGGATTGTATTTTTTGTAAAATAGCAAATAAAGAAATTTCTTCTAATATAATTTTTGAAGATGATAAAATAATAGCTTTTCATGACATTAATCCACAAGCACCTTATCATATTTTGGTGCTTCCCAAAAAACATATTGAGACTCTTTTAGACCTTAAAGAGGAAGACAAAGAGTTAATAGGTCATATTTATTTAATAATCAATAAAATTGCAAAGGATTTGAAATTTGAGCAAAGAGGTTACAGAGTGGTAGTGAATTGTAAAGAGGAAGCAGGGCAAACCATATTTCACCTTCATTTTCATGTGTTAGCAGGAAGAACTATGGAATGGCCCCCAGGTTAATATATGATATTTTTTCTATACGAGGATAAAGGGGTTTCCCTTTTTTAATAGGTGTTCCTTCTTTCAATAAATCAAAATGGAAAACTTTTTCCCATAAAATATCTTTAGCTTCAATAGAGAGATTTTCTAATAAGATTTTTGATGTTTCGGGCATAAGGGGATAAAGTGCAATTGCAAAGCTTTTCATACTTTCTAAAAGAACTCTTAAGATGGTCCCGGCTCTTATGAAATCACCTTTTTTAACTTCAGACCAGGGAGAAGTCCTATCTATATAAACATTTGTTTTTCTTATAGCTTCCCATAATTTTTCTAAGGCCTTATAAAACTGAAAATTTAAAAAGAAAAATTCATAATCTTTTAAAGCAATTTTAACACTTTCTAAAAGCTCAATATCTTCAGGTTGTAAATCTCCCAAAGAAGGTACTTTACTTTCAAAATATTTTTCTACTAAATTTAGGGTTCTATAAATTAAATTTCCATAATCATTGGCTAAATCTGCATTTATTCTAATAATAAAATTAGTAAGACTAAATTCTGCATCATATCCAAAAGCCATTTCTCTTAATAGAAAATATCTTAACTGGTCTTTACCAAATCTTTCGGCTATATCTATTGGATCTATTATATTTCCTAAAGTTTTTGACATTTTAAAATGATTTACTAACCAATATCCATGAACAAAAAGCTTTTTATATATGGGGATATCCATAGCTTTTAACATTATTGGCCAGTATATAGCATGGGGTCTAAGAATGTCTTTGGCTATAAAATGATGAACATTCTCCCACCACTTTTCCCATTCTGGATTTTCAGGATATCCAATACCTGAAAGATAATTTATTAATGCATCAAACCATACATAGGTGACATAATTAGTATCAAAAGGAAGTTCTATTCCCCAAGAAAGTCTTTCTTTTGGTCTAGAAATACATAAAGGTGGAAGTTCCTCTTCAAGCATGTTTAAAACCTCGTCTTTATAAAAGCCAGGATAAATTAGGTCATTTTTTTCAATATATTCCTTCAGCCAACTTCGATATTTGTCAAGATTGAAAAAGTAATTTTTTTCTTTTATTAATTCAGGTTGAATTTTATGGTCTTTACATCTTCCCATTTTATCTAATTCTTTATTAGTTAAAAATCTTTCACATCCATAACAATAAAGGCCTTCATATTCATCAAGATAAATTTCTCCTTTTTCATAAAGTTTTTGCAAAATAAATTGAACCACTTTTTTATGTTCCTTTGAGGTGGTACGAATAAATTTATTATAACTAATATTGAAATAATCCCACGTTTTTTTAAAAATAAAACTTATTTCATCTACAAAAACTTTAGGATCTTTTCCTTTCTCTTTGGCAGCTTTCTGGATTTTATCTCCATGTTCGTCAGTGCCTGTTAAAAAGAAAACCTCATAATTTATTAATTTATAAAATCTAGACACTATATCCACTATTAGAGTAGTATAAGCATGACCCAGATGAGGAGAAGCATTAACATAATATATAGGAGTAGTAAAATATATTTTTTTCATCTTATGCGTCCTCAAATTTTTTAAAGTCTTCCTCTAAAGGGCCTTCTTCGATTTTTTCTTCAATAAAAGTTTTAATATTCTCAACCGGGATTTGAATTAAATTTCCTTCTTTGGTTTCTATATAAGCTATTTTTTGAAAAATATTATATTTCAATATTTTATAAGTTTCTTCATTAATTTTTATTTTATTTCCTATTTGAGGAAGACTTTGTAAAAATTCTTTATAAACACTATACTCATAACTTAGGCAACAAAGAAGTCTTTCACAAGGACCTGAAATTTTATTAGGATCCAGGATAAGAGCTTGTTCTTTTGCCATTTTAATTGATAAAGGAGTGAATTGTTTTAAAAATTTAGTACAACAAAGCTCTCTCCCACAATATCCTATTCCTCCCAATAAAGCAGTTTCATTTCTAACCCCTATTTGTCTCATTTCGATTCTCATTCTTAATGCCTTTGCAAGTTCTTTTACTAATTGTCTAAAATCTATTCTCCCTTCTGCAGTATAATAAAAAATAATCTTGCTTTTATCATAAAAACAATCCACTCTCACTAGATTCATTTCAATTCCTAATTCTTTACAAAATTGAAAACAAAGGTCTTTAGCTTTTTCTTCAATTTCTAGTTTTCTTTCATATTCTTGAATTTCTTTTAGGGTTGCTTTTCTTTTTACTACAGGAAGTCCTTCTATATCAAAAGGAACTTTATAAGAAACTTCTGTAAGAATAAACACTTCTTTCCTACCCTCTGGAAGCTTCACAATAACATAAGTTCCTTTGGATAAAGGTATATTTAATTTTAAAATTTGGTCAGGGTATCCTTTTTTAAGAGACCCCATACTAAGCCAAATTTCTTTATTCTCAACTCTTGAGACCTTTCTATTTTTTTTACTCATTTATCCTCCAATAGCTATCATGGGTCTTAAAGTAAAATTTAAAGGGTGTCTAGCTGGTTTAAATTTTAAAGCTGAAAAAAATGCAGACTCTAAAGTTCCCTCACCTTCTCTTAAAATGGGTTTTAGATTTATTTCATAATCTGAAAAAAGGCAAGGTCTTAATTTACCATCTGGAGTTATTCTTAATCTATTACATTTATCACAAAAATGTTCAGAAATAGGTGAAATTAAACCTATTTTCCCTATAGCATCTTTCCATTTAAACATTTTAGCTGGTCCCCCTCCGAAAGATGAAGTAGAATTCAATTTTTCAAATTTTTCTAAAATAGACTTTATTTCTTTTACTGTTACAACATTTCCTTCATTCCAAATATGATTTTTCCCAATTGGCATAAATTCAATAAATCTTACTTCTAAAGGCTTTTCTAAAGTAAGTTTTGCAAGATCTAAGATTTCATCATCATTAAAGCCTCTTATAACAACTACATTAATTTTAACAGGATTAAACCCCAAATCTAAGGCTATATCAATGCCTTTAAGCACTTTCTCAAAAGCTGAAATTCCTGTAAGTTTTTCAAATTTTTTTCTGTTTAAAGTATCTAAACTTATATTTATTCTTTTTATTCCTGCACTCTTTAATTTTTCACCCATTTCCTCTAAAAAAAATCCATTAGTAGTAAGACTTAAATCTGTTATTCCAGATATTTTGTTTAATCTTTCAATAAGAAATTCTATATTTTTTCTCAAAAGGGGCTCACCACCAGTTAATCTTATTCTCCTTATTCCAAACTTAGTAGCTTCTCTTACAATAGTTTCTATTTCTTCAAATCTTAAGATCTCACTATGAGGAAGCCATTTCCAATTTTGAGAAAGGAAACAATAAATGCATTTAAAATTACATCTATCAGTAACAGAAATTCTTAAATATTCTATTTTTCTACCTAAATGGTCAATTAGCAAATCTTAACCTCTCCTTATACCAAGATCTTACTTTATTAAAAGTTTCAATAATTTCAAACTGTTTATAATCAGGGTAAGTCCAAGGAAGAGGTATAAAAGTTTTATTTTTATATATTAACGTAACTTCAGCAAATACCCCTTTTCCTAAATAAACTCTATGAGCATAATCCTTAAAAGTTGAAAGAATCACTTTAGCAAGACCTAAATATCCAGGATCTAAATTAACAATTCTATTACCTGAATAATCTGAAAACTCTCTTTCAAGTTCATAACATTTATATTTTAATTCAACAAGATACTCAGGAGATATCAATTTTTCAAAAAAATAAAAGCCTTTTTTCAATTCTTCTCCCATTTCCTTAGCATAATAAGAAGTAAAATCTGAAAAATTGAAAATTTTAGATTGAAAAATAACTTTTCCTAAAACATTTGTAAAGTTATTAATAATTTTTCCCCAAATTTCTTGATTTTTTCCAGTAATAGCTACAAAATATAAATTAGGGCTTGGATTTTTAGGATGGCTCATTTTTTTTATCAATTAAAATAGATATAGCTTCTTCAACAAGCATAATGGGAATATCTTCTATTATGGGAAACAAAAGTTTACAATTTTTACAATAAAAGCCCTCTTTGTCATCTAAATTAATATAAGAGACGCCACCTTTACATTTAGGACAGGCTAAAACTTTTAAATATTCTTTAATTCTCTCCTCTTCCATAAATTCTTATAATATCACATTTCCCATTTTACACAAATTTATCATTTTATATTTTTAAAAGCGCTTAAATGCTTCCAAGATTTCTTTTTAGATTTATAAGGTTAAATTATAAGTGAAAAAAAGTGGTTGGAAAGTTTTCACTTAATTATGTTAAAGAATAGGTTTCAATACTTTTTTAATTATTTCAAGAAATTTTCTTAAATTTTCTATTAATTCTTCTTTTACAATTTTTTCTGAAAAAATCATATTTTTTATTTTTTCTACTTCAGAGAGATCCTCTGGTTCCAAAGTTTCTATAGCCTTTTCCCATAGTTCTTTAAATTCTGGAGGTTTTTCTGGTGGATTAACATAAGAAATAGCCCAAATAGCTTTTAATCCTAAATTAAAAACTTCTTTTGCTTTTTTTTGAAATTCTTCTGTTTTTTTAAATTGAACCAAGTTTTTAAACAAATCCCACGCATATCTATAGTAAGATTTAGCTCTTATATAATAAGTCATTTTTCACTCACTCTTTCTATATATTCTCCTGTTCTTGTATCTACTTTTATAATATCACCTTTATTTATAAAAAGAGGAACTTGGAGTACAAGACCTGTCTCCAATTTAGCAGGTTTAGTAGCAGCTCCTACAGTATCCCCTCTAATTCCAGGTTCAGTTTCTACTACTTTTAACTCCACTATGTTAGGAAGTTCTACGCCAATTATTTTCCCTTTATAATAAATTACATAAACATTTAAATTTTCTTTTAAAAATTTACAAACTTCTCCTAATTCTTTTTCAGAAATATAGATTTGATCATAATCTTGCAAATCCATAAATATATATTGATCTCCTTCTTTATAAAGAAATTGCATTTCTTTTTCCTGAAAATCTGGCTTTTCAAAATATTCACCTGCTCTAAAATTTACTTCCAATACCTTACCAGTTTTAAGATCTTTTAATCTGGTTCTAACTGTAGGTTGGTTTTTTGAAACTTTTATATGCTGGAAATCTAAAATCTCATATAATTTCCCTTCCCACTCAATTTTCATCCCTTTTTTAAAATCAGAAGTAGTATAAGCCATTTCACTTAACCTCCTTTTTTTCTAAAAATGAAGGCAAAGGAGTTGCCCAGGCTTCTTCATCAATATAAAGTTCTTCTAAATTTTGAGGTAAAGGAATATTTAAAATTTTTGGTCCTTTAACAACTTCAAATCTTATAAAACAAGACTTATACCAATCTACCGTAGGCAAATCTAAATCAAACTCTTTCATTATTCTATAGGTTTTATAAAAATCCGCCCATTGATTATCTTTTTCTGGATAAGTGGTAAAATCTCTCAAAATATCAGTGATTACAAATCCAGAATCTAAAATAAATTTTTCAAATTCATACCATTTTTTTAAGGAAGCTTCTCTATGAGTAAAACCTATATATCCTACAGATCCTACACCCTTTAAAGCTCTTATACATCTGCTAATAAATAATTTCAGTCCCTTATGTGTTTCAACAGGATCTGTAATAAATACATCAAAGGTTTTATGAAATCCCTCTGGAAGATCATCAATCACATTGTAATTAAAGACTTCTATATTTTTATATTCCAATTCTTTAACTTTTTCTGCAATAAATTTATTTATTCTTTTATCAATCTCTCCCACAACTATTCTTTTAGGTAATTTTGTAAGTGCCATACTTAAAGAAATTAAATCATCATCTCCTAAAATGAAAATCTCGGTATTCTCAAGATCCCCTCTTTCATAAATAAATGTTACTCTTTTTATTGTATCCTCAGGCCTAACAAAACCTTGATCAAAATCACTGATAGGAAGAGGTCTATCTTTAACAATTTCTTTAAATTTTTTTAGTATTTCTCTCCAATAAGAATCTTTAGAAAAAGGGGAACAATTAAAACATCCTGGATCTTTATAGGTTAATAAATTTATATTCCTAGTGAGATAAAAATAAGGTTTTTTATATTCTATAATACTTTCTTTTAAAAGTTCTTTAATAGCCTGTAAAAAATTTACTATATGAGAATCTTGATAATTTATTAATTCCCAAAAAGTAGCAGGTTTCTTAATAAGCTGCCTTAAAATTTGTTTTTTTGTTCTTTCTATTTCTTTCATTAAAATCCTCTTTTTGAAAAATTTATAGATTTAAATTCTATTATTAGAAAAGAGATTACATTATTCGAAAAAATGGTTGCGGGGGTGGGATTTGAACCCACGACCTCCGGGTTATGAGCCCGACAAGCTACCTGGCTGCTCTACCCCGCGATTTTAAACCTGATTTTGAAATATAATATAATAAGTTTTATTTATATGTCAAGATTATTAAAAAGTCCTTTAAAAATAAGATTAAAAAGAAAAATTCCATCTAAAACCTAAAATATATCCTTCATTATCTTTTTCTTTTTTATAATTATCTCTAAGATACTGAAAATCCAAAGTTAGATCTGAATTCAAACCATTATAAGAAAAAAAAACAAATTTAATGTATCCTTCAAAAGCATGTGTATTAGATAACTCATGTTCATCAGGACTATTTAAGTAGGCATATCCTATTCCAATCTCATTTCCTTTTTTACCTAAAAAACAAAAAGGGATGTTAAATCCAAGAGAAACATAGTTATTATAATCTACTTGTGCCTCCTCATCTTGCCAACCTGCTTTTAAGAAAAAACCTATAACATTTTCACTAAAAGGATTTTTAATAAAACCCAAATCTTGATCTATAGAAATTCCTATTCCTTGACGTTTTTTCTTTTTTGTGTTTTCCCAATTGTAAAAATCTTCACTGGTTACAAATCCAAAAATTCTATAGCTGCCTTCACCAATTTTTGACTTCAAAATGTAAGAAACCTGCAAGGCATAATATTGATAAAAGGGACCATCTTTTCCATCTTTGGTGGTCATCCCCAAAAGTCTTATAATAAAAGGCTCTTTACTTAATTCTGCAACTATTCCTAAATCATAACTTGGAGGAGTTGTTAAAGGAGTATCAACAAAAACATCATTCATAAATTGTGTAATTTCATCATCTGCAAATCGATTGTCTTCTATATATACCGTTGCATCAATAATTCCAGCAGTAATTTTAAATGCTGTATTATTAAAATTAATTGTATGAGCATACCAAAGCTCTAAAATGTTATCCTGCTGTTTATGACCATTTATGTTTTTTACATCATCTTCTAAATCATCAGCATTTGGTGCCAAAATAAATGGAGATATATCCTTTAATCCATTCCCACTTGCAAAACTACCTAAAACAAAAAACTCATTATTTTCGGTAAACTTAACCGAAAAACCTAAATCCACTGCACCTGAACCTCTATTTTTATTCTTAAAATTTCCTGTAGAATGATTTAACCATTGATAAACAGCAGTAAAGGTCCCTTCAAAATTTATTTTTTTATTTACCTCTAAACCAAAAATAACACAAGGATTATAAATTAAAATTATACCCAAAGTTAATAAAAAAATAAAATTTTTATTCATATTTTACCTCCTTTTTGTTATTTTTAAAATAATATTCGCAAATTGTAATATAAAAATTTTTTTTGTCAACAAATTAATTTTAAAAATTAATTCAAACTAATAACTATGGGTCTGGAAATTTTTATTGACAATTTATTATTAGGTTTTAACATATTATTATTAAAAACTAATAGAAGGAGGTAATTAGATTATGAAAATAAAAATGGTTATTCATGGAATAGCTATGGATCCTGTTTCTAATAGCCCTGTTATGCTTTTGAAAGAAGTGGAAGGGGAAAGGATTCTTCCTATTTGGATAGGTGTATTAGAGGCTACTTCTATTGCTGCTAAGCTTGAAAACATTCAATTTCCTAGACCTTTAACACATGATCTTATTAAAAATATTTTTGACTTTTTAAAAATTAAAATCCCTAAGATTGAAATTGTAGACCTAAGAGAAAATACTTATTATGCTATTATAACTCTTATTATTGAAGACAAAACTATTGATATTGATGCAAGACCTAGTGATGCAGTGGCTATTGCTTTAAGAACAGGGGCAGAAATCTTTGTAAGAGAAGAAGTCTTACAAAAAAGTCAAATTTACACAGAAACTCCTTCTACTGAGAAAGAAGAAATAGTAGTAACTACAGAAGAAGAAAAAGAAAAACTTAAAGAAATCTTAGAAACTCTTGATCCTAAAAGATTTAAGTATAAAATGTAAGATTTTTAATGATAGATTTACATTGTCATTCAATTTTGAGTGATGGAGAACTTATTCCTGCAGAAATTTGGAGAAGAATTAAAGTCCTTGGTTATTGGGCGATAGCTATTACAGATCATGTTGATCACTCCAATTTTGAATATATTATTACTAATCTTTTAAAAATAAAGAGTGTTTTTCAAAATTTAACTCCACGTCTTATTGTGGGAGTAGAATTAACTCATGTACCTCCTGAATTTATTCCAGAACTTATAAAAGACTGTAAGACTTGTGGTGCAGAGATTGTAGTAGTTCATGGAGAAACTATAGTAGAGCCTGTAGCAGAAGGAACAAATATTTCTGCTATTTTAGGAGGAGCTGACATTTTAGCTCATCCTGGACTTATAAGAGATGAAGAAGTAAAATTAGCAGCGGAAAAAAATGTGTTTTTAGAAATATCAGGTAGAAAGGGACATTCTTTTACAAATGGCCATGTAGTAAAACTAGCTAAAAAATATGGAGCAAACTTAATTATAAATTCAGACGCCCATTCTCCTTCAGATATTTTAACTAAAGAATTAGCCTTTAAAATTGGATTGGGTTCAGGTCTTAAATCAGAAGAAATTGAAAAAATATGGGAATTAACAAAAAAGAGGTTTCTTTAAATACTTATTTTTTTCTTTTAAAAAATATCTTCAAAGATAAGGGATATCCTGAAAAATTTTTTAAAGAAGGAACAAAATATAAATTTTCTTATAAAAGCTTTGTTTTTGAATTTGAAATACCTCTAATAATTGAACAAGACTTTCAATCACTTTTTATAGCAGATTATAAACTGCAAAAAAATTTAACTTTCTCAGAAAGAGGAATCATTGCTTTAGCAAGAGTCTTTTTTGATCCCTTACCTTATTTTGCTCTTATAACTAATTTTAAAGAGTTTATTTTATTAAATCTTTATACCACTGAAAAACAAAAGGGAAACAAAGATATTATTCCAGAATATAAATCATTTCAATTTTATCAACCTAAAGAAAAAAAACCTTTTAAGCTTGAAATAGAAAGAAAAATTCTTGCTATATATTTAAGTGGAGGTTGAAAAGGAGGTATTTGCAGATTGTAAATCTGCTTGAGAGGAAAAGTATCTTTTTCTTAATATTTCAAAGATTGCAATAGCAGTTGCTATAGAAACATTTAAACTTTCAATTTTTCCTTTCATAGGTATTTTTGCCAAAAAGTCACATTTTTCCAAAATAGATGCCCTAATTCCTCTTGCCTCATTTCCTACAATAATAGCTAAGGGTAATTTTAAATCTAATTGATAGATTAAAGTTGATACTTTATGAGTTAACCCTAAAATCCAAAGATTATTTTTTTTAAAAAAAGAAATTGCTTGTTTTAGATTATTTACTTTAACAATAGGTAAATTAAATACTGAACCTGAGGAAATTTTTATTACTGTTTCATTTATCTCACAACTTCTTCTTTTTGGTATTACTATTCCATGAACTCCCCCAGCATCTGCACTTCTTATTATTGAACCAACATTTTGTGGGTCTTCCACTTCATCAAGTAGAAGAACTAAAGGTATTTCTTTTTTTTCTTCCCAGTTTCTTACAATTTCTTCTAAAGTTGAATAAGGAAAATCTTTTAAATATGCTATTACTCCTTGAGTATTTATATGGGGAGAGATCTTTGGTGGTCTAAATTCTTCCTTATAAATTAATTTTATAGGAATATTCAATTTTTTTGC
The DNA here is from genome assembly GCA_938091335.1 of uncultured Thermodesulfobacterium sp. Taxonomy (GTDB): domain Bacteria; phylum Desulfobacterota; class Thermodesulfobacteria; order Thermodesulfobacteriales; family Thermodesulfobacteriaceae; genus Thermodesulfobacterium. The sequence continues at coordinate 17,980 of CALLJG010000003.1, read as the reverse complement.
TTTTTCTAAAATTTGATATTTTTTGCCTGAAAGTGTTTTTCTTTGCAACCAGATTTGCTCAATTAGATGGGGAGAAGATTTAAGAGCTTCTAAAACTGGATTAATTCCATATATAATTTTACTCATTTATTTATATTTTTTAAAATTTCTTTCCATTTATTATTCCTATAAGGTTTACAAAGTTCGGCATTAATTATAGAAAATAAACACTCTTTAGCTTTTTCTAGCTCATCATTAATTATTATATAATCAAACCAACCAGCGAATTTAATTTCTTCTACAGCTCTATTTATTCGTTTTTCTATTTCTGTTTCGTTCTCTGCCCCTCTTTTTTTAAGTCTCTCTTTAAGTATTTCTAAATTCGGAGGAAGAATAAAAATAAAAATAGCTAAATTCCCAAAAAAATTTCTTAACCGAGTAGCCCCAATCACTTCTATATCTAAAACTAAATGTTTATTTTGTGAAAAGGCTTTATTAATTTCTTTTATGGATGTCCCATAATAAGTTCCAAAAACTTCTATCCACTCTAAAAATTCGTTATTTTCTATCATTCTTAAAAACTCTTCTTTGCTAACAAAATAATAATCTTTACCATTTACTTCTTCTTTTCTTGGAGTTCTTGTAGTATGCGAAACTGAAAAATAAAAATTTTCCGAAGGTAAACACCGAAGAAGAGTAGTTTTACCTACTCCTGATGGACCTGAAATTATAACAATCAAAAAATTATTCTTCATCTTCTTTAACAGATTTTTCCATTACTTCACTCATTAATCTTTGAGCTACTGTTTCAGCTTGAATAGCAGAAAGAATCACATGATTGCTATCTGTAACAATAATGGATCTCGTCTTACGTCCTTGAGTGGCATCAATAAGACGTTTCGTTTCCTTTGCTTCCTCCTTAAGTCTTTTCATAGGGGCTGAATTTGGATTCACTATAGCAATTATCCTATTAGCTACTACAAAATTACCAAAACCGATGTTTAATAATTTGCAAGTATTGCTCATATATTCTACCTCCCTTTTAATCTTTTAAAAATTTTTTAAATTTTTCGAAAATATTTTAAATCTTTTTTTTATTTTATCAATTTTTTAAAAAATTTTTTTTTCTATCAAATTTTTAAAAATTTTCTCACTATTATTTTTAAAGATTCTATTATATAAAGATTCTACCATAAAAAGAAAGATTGAAGTAACCACAGAAAATCAAGAACAAAAACATATCTCTCAATTATATTATCTATAAGAACATTGGAGTTTTGATAAAAATGAAAAAGGATTGTTTTGCAGTTAATACTATCATAAAGACTAAAAAGAGAGTTCGCAGTAGAAAAAGTTTTTAAATGTTATTTTTGTAAATAGAGTTACATCAAATCTTATCAATCTTAAGGTTATACAGGAAGTATAAAAAAGATTTAAAGTAGTAAAGAAATTCTCCCTAATACAGTTTCTCCTGCAAAAACTCGATGTCCTTCTTTAACATAGATTTCTGCATTTTCTAAAGGAAAGAATAATTCAACTCTTGATCCAAATTTTATAATTCCTATAGGTTCACCACAAACTACATCATCACCAGGCAAAACAAATCCTTTTATTCTTCTACCTATAATTCCTGCTATTTGAATAAGCCAAAAGGGGCATCCATCTTCTCTTTCAATTAAATATACCTGTTTTTCATTTTGAACAAAAGAATTATCTTTAAAAATTGGATTTTTTTCTTTTTTAAAATAACTTAACTTTAAAATTTTACCTGTAACAGGACTCCGATTAATGTGTACATCCCATAATCTTGTAAAAATTCCTATTCGCCAAAGAGGAGCAGGGTACCATTCCTTTTTCTCTTCTATTTTACAAAGAACAACTTTTCCATCAGCTGGAGAAATAATTAATTCAGGATTTAGAGCAGATTCTCTTTTGGGATTTCTAAAAAAATAAGCATTTAAAGATCCAAAAGCTAAACTTGCTATTGCTAATTTTTTCTTTTTTAAAATAAAAGACAAACCCGAAAAAACAAAAGGATAAAGTACCCATTCTAAGCCTTCTTTATGAATCATATATTTACTCCTTATTAAGATAATTTTTAACAGAAGGAAAAAGTGATTCTTCAGTATGAGGTAAAAATAAAGCAGCTACAAAGTATTCCATATATTTAGGAAATACCGAAAGTTCTATATTAGTCAACATATTAACCACTTTTTCCATTTTTAAAAAAGTATCTTCGTATAATAAAAGTTCTTTAGCTCCTTCAAGACTTGTATTACCTAAGAAAAAAAATTTTTCTCTTGGAAGATCAGGTAATAGTCCTATAATTATAGCTTCTTCTAAATCAATATAATTACCAAATGTACCTGCAAGATAAACCCTTTCTATATCATTAAAAGTAAGTCCTACAGATTCTAACAAAATTTTATAACCTGCAAACATAGCTCCTTTAGCTCTTATTACATTTTCTATATCACTTTCGGTGAAAACTATATCTTGACCTGTTGCTGAATCTTCTTTCCATACTATTACATATTCCCATCCTTCATTTCCTTTTCTTATTCTAGGATGTTTTATGTGAGAATTAAATTTACCCCCTTTATCTATTAATCCCACTTTATACAAATTAGCAAGAAGTGAAATGATACCGGATCCACATATTCCAAGAGGTTTTTTTCTATTGATAGTTAGAATCATAGGCTCAAAATCTATAGGATCAATGTTGACTGCTTCAATAGCACCTGAAGCAGCTCTTATTCCATGTTTAATCCCTCCTCCTTCGAAAGCAGGACCTGCTGAACAAGATGCACATATTAGAAAATCTTTATTTCCTAAAACAATTTCGCCATTCGTTCCTAGATCTATAAACAATGTTAAAGGTTCTTCTTCAACCATTCCAGAAGCAATTAAACCAGCTACTATATCACCTCCTATATAACTTGCTTTACAAGGTGCCATTTGAATTAAAGTAGTCTCTTTTAAATTTAAATTTAGGTCTTTAGCTAAAAATATAGGAAACTCATTAGCTACAGGCACATAGGGATATTCTCTCAAATATTTCGTCTCAAGCTCTAAAAATAAGTGAGTCATGACAGTATTTCCAGCTATAGAAATTAAATTAATATCATTCAAATCTTTTTGGGTAGTTCTTAACATTTCCTCTATTAACAAAACAATTTTTTCTTTCACTTTAGTAGAAAGAATTTTTAATCCATTCTTTTTTTTAGCAAATTCTATTCTACTTATTACATCTTCTCCGTAACTTATCTGAGGATTATAATCTGAATTAAAAGCAAGAATTTCTCCTGTATTTAAGTCAATAAGCTCAAGTTGAAGAGTGGTAGTTCCTAAGTCAATAGCTACTCCTAAGTTAGAAGATAAACGGTTTCCACTTTCTATATCTATTAAATAATATCTATTTTTCTTTGGATGATAATAAAAACTTAAAGTTACTTTAAAATCTTTGTTTCTTAACATATAAGGAAGTTTTTGAAGAAAAAACAAAGAAACTTCTGGATCATAAATATTTTTTTGTTCAAATGCTTTCTTTAGTCTTGTATAATCTGGATAGTTTTCTTCAATGATAGGGGCACTTAGTTCTAAATAAAGCTTTTTAAATGGAGAAGAGGGTCTTTTTTCTATTTTTTTAAAGAAAAAGGGAGCTTTTCTTTTAGTTCTTTGAAAAATAGCCCGTCTATCTACATCACTCTCTACAGGAATTCTCACTATTAAGTCTGATTTAGGATAGGTTTTACAAGCTTTATAGAAATTATTTTCTAAAATTTCTCCTTCTACCTTTCCATATTCTATTATTATTTTACACTTATTACAAACTCCTGAGCCTCCACAACTGGCATTTATGTGAATTCCATTTCGCATGGCAATTTCTATTAAAGTTTCTTCAGATAAACTTTCAACTTCAACATTATAAGGTAAGAACTTAATTTTATACATGCTAATTTTATTATATGGAAAGTTTCAAAAATAATGTTTTATTTATACCTTTTCCATTAATTGTCAAGTCATCAATAAAAAGCTTTAAGAACTTCATCGTTATTTAAATCCTTGACAAATTCTTGTTTATATTTATAATATATAAATTAAAAATAAAAATTTTTAGGAGGGTATAAGTAAAATGTTTAATATTTTAAAAACTTTTATATTTTTAGCTTTATTAAGTATTCTTTTTATAGTAGTAGGTAATTTAATAGGTGGAAAACCTGGAATGACTGTAGCTCTTTTTATGGCTTTATTTATGAATTTAATAGCTTACTTTTTTTCAGATAAAATAGTTTTAGCTACTACAGGTGCTATTCCTGTTGAGCGTGATAAAGAGCCAGAGCTTCATAATATAGTAGAAGATGTAGCAAGAAGAGCTGGTATACCAAAACCTAAAATTTATATTATTCCTGTAGAAACACCTAATGCTTTTGCTACAGGAAGAAATCCCAAAAATGGAGTAATTGCAGTAACTGCAGGATTAAAAAAACTTTTAAGTCATGAAGAATTAAAAGGGGTCATTGCTCATGAAATTGCTCATATTAAAAATAGAGATATTTTAATTTCTACAATTGCTGCTGTTTTAGTTGGAGCGATAACTTATTTAGCTTATATGGCACAGTGGGCTCTTATGTTTGGTGGATTTAAGAGAGATGATGAAGAAAGCAGTAATCCTTTAGGGATTATTGCAACCTTAATTGCTATCATTATAGTCCCAATTGCAGCTACTCTTATTCAACTGGCTATAAGTAGGAGTAGAGAATATTTAGCAGACGAGACAGGAGCTAAAACTATCAAAAATCCTATAGCTTTAGCTAAAGCACTTGAAAAATTAGAAAATTGGAATAGAGCTTATCCAATAGATGTGAACCCAGCTCATGCTCAAATGTATATTGTAAATCCTCTTTCAAGCAAAAGTATTTTTAAATTACTTTCTACTCATCCTCCTATTGAAGAAAGGGTTGCAAAATTAATGAAAATGGCCAAAGAAGGCATCTAGGTTAAAATATCCTTGGAACTTATCTATTTTTTAAAAGATATTTTATACTATTCAAAGCCATTTTGGAAAAAATTTTTATTAGGAACAATTTTTGCAATTTTATTTTCTTTTATTACTGGTTTTACTACCTGGGCAATAAAACCAGTTTTTAATTATGTGTTTATAGAAAAACATTATGAGTATTTTAAATTTATTCCTTTATTTCTTATATTAATTTTTAGTTCTATAGGTATTTTTTCCCTTCTTCAAGCTTATTTTATGAAATCAGTTTCAATTGAGGTTATTAATCTTATAAGACTTAATCTTTTTAAAAAATGTTTATATATACCTATAGAAAAATTAAGTAAACATGGAACAGGACAAACCGTTTCTCGCGTTATTAATGATACTGCCCAAATAGAACCAATTTTAGGAGAAAGCTTACAAACTATTATTAAAGAATTATTAACAGTTTTAACCTTGATAGGAGTAGCTTTTTATCGAAGATGGGACTTAACTTTATTAGCACTTTCTCTTATACCTATAGTAATAATTTTTGCAAAAATATTAGGAATGAAAACTAGAAGGGCAAGAAAATTTGCTCAAAGTTCAACTGGAGAACTTACACATAAAATGCAGGAAATCATAAACGGTATTAAAGAAATTAAAATAAGTAGTTCCTATCAAAAAACAATAGAACTATTTTCGAAGGAACTAAGTAGATTTTACAAATGGAGTTTGAAGATAACTAAATATAGGGAAGGATCTAAAAGTTTAGTAGACATAATGACTGGAGTTGGAGGTGCTTTAGTAATAGGATATGGAGGATTTTTGATTATAAAAGGAATTATAGATCCAGGGGCTTTCCTTTCGGCTTTTACTGCAATTGTTCTCATTTTTAATCCTGTAAGAAAGTTAGCGAGATCCTATACAGGTTTAAAAGAGGCTCAAGGAGCTTGGATTAGAATTCAAGAAGTTATGAATTTACCTGAAGAAAAAGGAGGTACTTTAAAAGCCTTTCCTCCTAAATATGGATTTTTGATAGAAAATGTATCTTTCAAATATGCTTCCCATTTACCTTTAGCTTTAAAAAAAATCAATTTATTTATTCCTGCTAACAAAATAATAGCTTTGGTAGGGCCAAGTGGTGCAGGTAAAACAACTTTAGTAGCTTTACTTCCACGTTTTTATGATCCTCAAGAGGGAAATATATATTTAGATGGTATTCCTTTAAAAGACTTTGAAATTCTAAGTCTAAGAAACATCTTTGGAATAGTGTTACAAGAACCCTTTCTTTTTAATCTTTCTATTTGGGAAAATTTAATTATGGCAAAACCTGATGCTACTGAAGAAGAAATAATTTCTGCTTGTAAATTAGCTATGGCTCATGAGTTTATTGAAAAACTCCCTAAAGGATATGATACTGTTTTAGGAGAAGAAGGATTAACTTTATCTGGGGGACAAAAACAGAGATTAGCCTTGGCTAGGGTTTTTTTGAAAAAACCTTCTATAATCATTCTTGATGAAGCTACCAGTCAAGTGGACAGTCTTACTGAATCTGCTATTCATTCTGCTTTAGACAAATTTAAAAATTTTCATACTATTATTATTATTGCCCATCGCCTTTCTACTGTTAAAAAAGCTGATAAAATTGTTCTTCTTGATCAAGGTCAGATAATAGGTGAAGGGACTCACCAAGAATTACTTTCAAAATATCTTCTTTATAAAAAGTTATATCAAACTTTTCATAAAGAATAATTTAATAACTCGTATAAAGCTTTTTTAACTTCTTCAGGCTTTATTTCTTTCATACATTTCCATTCTTTGCATTTTTTTTTAAAACAAGGACTACAAAAAGAAGAACTTTTAATTATTTTAAATTTTCCATCCCAAGGACCTGTTCTTTCTGGAGATGTGGGCCCAAAAAGAGCAACAATAGGTTTTTGAAAAGCAGAGGCTATATGCATAGGTCCTGTATCCACACTTACTATAGCACAAGAATTCTTTATTAAACTAGCAAGTTCTTTTAAGGAGAGTTTCCCTACTAATGAGTAAATATAAGAATATTTTTCATCCATTTTTTTTGCCCACTTTTTAAGCTCAAGTTCTGATGAACTTCCAGTGATAAGGATGTCAAAATCTTTAGCTATTTTTTTTGACTCATCAATTAGGGCTTCCCAATAAGAAAGAGGCCACCATTTAGTTTTCCACCGAGCTGAAGGAATAAACACAATATATGGTCTATTAATAAAATTTAATCTGGTTTCTAGAATTTGTTTACTAAATACCGAATGGGGAATTTTTGAAGAGATTTCAAAAGATTTATTTATATTTAAGATTTTTAAAACTTCCTTGGTAAGAAAGAGATATCTTTTGGTAGCATGTAAATTTAAATCATAAGGAGGAAGAAGTATATTATAAAAAAGGGTACTTCCTTCTTTATAATTGGAAAATCCTATTTTATATTTAGCTTTAGAAAACCTAACAATAATTCCGCTTTTTAAAAGACCTTGATAATCTATTACTGCTTCATATTCACATTTTCTCAATTCTTCTAAAAACTTTTTAAATTTCCTTATAGAAAATAATATTTTTTTTGAAAAAATCAGGAGCCTATCTATATATGGATGATTTTCTATAATCTCGACATTTCTTTCATCTACTACCCAATCAATCTGAAAATCAGGAAAATTAGTTTTAATTAAAGTTAAAGAAGGTAAAGTTTGAATTATATCTCCTAAAGCTGAAAGTTTTACTATAAGAAGTCTCATTTTTATTTTTTAGAATCTTTTAAAATAAACTCTGCAGCTTCTTTTAAATTATTAGCCACAAAATAGGGTTTTATTTTTTTTTGGGGGGCTACATATTTTAATTCTCCTTTCCCATAACCTGTAAGAACTAATATACCCTTAATCCCTATATTTTGTGCAGTTTCTATATCAATAATTTTATCTCCAATTAAGTAAGATTTAGAAAAATCTATAGGATATCTTTCAAGAGCTTTTAAAATAAGCCCTGGTTTAGGCTTTCTGCAAGGACAATTATCGTTAGGATGATGCAAACAAACAAAAAATTCATCAATACTTACTCCTTTTTTTTGGAGCCTCTTTTGTAGAAGTTCATTAGCTTTAAAAACTAATTCTTCTGGAAAATAACCCCTTGCTGGACCACTTTGATTAGTAATCACAATAAGTTTAAATCCATTATCCTTAAGAATTTTTAAAGCTTCAGCAACTTTAGGTAAAAGTTTAAGTCTTGAAAGATCATTTATATACCCTTTTTCTTCATTTATAGTGCCATCTCTATCTAAAAAAACCACTTTATACTTCATTAAAGCTCATTCAGATAAGATATGAAATTTATATTCAGTAAGATGAATTTCTTTGTTAGGTTTAAGCATAACTGTAAATCCATATTTTTTTTCTATACTTTCAAGGTAATAAATTTCTTCTCCCATAATTTCTGAAAGATTAGGATTAATTTCTATTTCAATTTTTTTATTTTTAACTTGAGGTCCCATCTTAATAAGTTTTCGTAAAATTTCATAATATATACTTCTTTTACTTTTTATTTTACCTTCTCCTTGACAATAAGGGCATGTTTCATAAAAAATTTGATAAAGGGATTCCCTTTTTCTTTCTCTTGTCATTTGTAAAATCCCAAATGAAGTAATAGGAAGAAAACTATGTTTAGCTTTATCTTTTTTTAAGGCTTCTTTTAAGGTTTGAAGAATTCTCTCTTGATGCTCAGGATTTTCCATATCTATAAAATCTATAATTATTAACCCTCCTATATTTCTCAATCTTAATTGATAAGCTATTTCTTCAGCAGCTTCTAAATTTATTTTAAATACTGTATCTTCAAGTTCTTTACTCCCAATATAACGTCCTGTATTTACATCTACTGCTGTAAAGGCTTCACAAGGTTCTATTATTATAAATCCACCTGATTTTAACCATACTTTTTTGGAAAGAATTTTTTTAATATCTATTTGAATACCATGAGCAGTAAAAATATCTTCATTACTTTCAAAAAGTTCTACATAAGGAACTAAATGAGGAAAAAATCTGTCTAAGAAATTTTTAATTTCTTCATAAATTTCTCTATCATCTACAATAATGGCTGAAATTTCTTTATTAAAAAGATCCCTTATAGCTCTTAAAGCAATATTAAGTTCTTCATAAATAAGAGCTGGAGCCTTAACCTTTTCAGTTTTTTCTTTAATTTCTTTCCATAAACACAGAAGAAAATCTATTTCTATTTTTAAATCTTCTTCTTCTGCCTCAACAGCTGCGGTCCTAATAATCCATCCTGTATTAGGGGGTCTTAATTTTTCCAGCAAATTTTTAAGTCTTTTTCTCTCTTCTTCATTTTTAATTTTTCGTGAAATACCAATATGATTAACAAAAGGAAGATAAACTAAATAATGCCCAGGTAAAGTAAGATTGGTAGAAACCCTTGCTCCTTTATTTCCTATAGGTTCTTTTATTACCTGTACCAATATTTCTTGACCCTCTTTTAAAACTTCATGTAAATTAGTAAAAACCATCCCTTCTTTATCCCATTCTACTTCAGTAGAAGGCATGATATCTTCACCAAAAAGAAAGGCTGTTCTTGATAACCCAAGATCTAAAAAAGCTGAGTTTATGCCTGGGACTACTCTTACTACCTTAGCTTTATAAATATTTCCTACAAGCCCTTTTTCTGAAGCTCTTTCTACATAAAATTCTACTAATTGATTATTTTCAATAAGACCTACCCTTACTTCAAAAGGAGTATAATTTATAAGAAGTTTTCCCATCTTTAAATCTTTAGTTTTTTTATAAATTCTTTTATTAATCTTTCCAATCTTTTTTCTGCTTTTTTAGACTCTTCTACTACTTCAGAAAAAACAATCGGCTTAAAATTATCAGGATCATTTACATTAGAGATAACAGATATTCCTAAAACTTTTAGTCCTGCATGTACTGCTACTATTACTTCAGGAACAGTGGACATTCCTACTGCATCAGCTCCAATCATTCTTAAAAATTTTGTCTCAGCCGGAGTTTCTAAGCTTGGACCAGGAACTACTACATAAATTCCTTCTCTTATTTCCTCCCTCAATTCTTTTGCAGTTTTTTTAAATAAACTTATTAATTCTTTATCATAAGCATTTGACATATCAGGAAACCTTGGACCCCATTCTTCATTACTTATTCCCCTCAAAGGATTGTCAGGAATTAAATTTATATGATCTTTTATTACCATTATATCGCCAGATCTGAAATTTAAATTTAAACCACCTGCTGCATTTGAAACAATATAAATTTCAGGTTTAAACAGAGTTAACACCCTCAAGGGAAAAGTAATTTCTTTGGTAGAATAGCCTTCGTAATAATGAACTCTTCCTTGTAGGATTGCTATTTTTTTATCTTCTATATAACCAAAAATAAGCTGACCTTTGTGGGTTTCTACTGTAGGTATTGGAAAATGGGGAATTTCTTCATAAGGAAATACCTCAACTTTTTTTATTTTTTCTCCTAATGAAAAAAGACCAGTACCTAAAGTAATTATAATGTCTGGAAAAAAGGGAATTTTTTTCTTCAAAAAATTATAAGTCTCATTAACTTTCTTAAAGTATAGGTCCTCCTTTTTCATTAACCATATCCTCTCCATTTTTAAATTTGGTAGTAAATTTAGGCCTTCCAAGTTCATCAATTTCTAATATTTTTACTTTTATAATATCTCCTATTTTATAAACTGCCTTTAAATCTTTTGGAGGATTTTCCATTTTAGAAACATGTAATAGTCCTATTTTGCCAGGGGAAACTTCCACAAAAAGTCCATAAGGTTCGATTCTTGTTATTTTACCTTCATAAATTTTACCTATTTCTATTTCACCTATAATAGCTTCTATAGCTCTTTTAGCTGCTTCTATATCCTCTGTTTTTTGCCCTGTAATAGAAACTTTACCTCCCTCAAGGACCCATATCACAGTGTTAGTCTTTTCTCTTATTTCTTTAACTGTTTTACCTCCTGGACCTATTATAAGAAAGGCTTTGTCTTCAGGTACATTAATAATTTCAATTTTTGGTGCATAGGGAGAAAGTTCTTTCCTAGGCTCTGGCATAACTGAATACATTTTTTCCAAAATAAAAAGCCTAGCTTTTTTAGCTTTCAAAAGTGCTTCTTCTAAAATATCTTTTTCAAGACTTTTTATTTTTATATCCATTTGGATTGCAGTAATGCCATCTTCTGTACCAGCTATTTTAAAATCCATATCTCCTATTTGATCTTCTTCTCCTGTAATGTCAGTTAAAATTACATATTTATCTTCTTCCATTACAAGACCCATAGCTATTCCAGCTACATGCTTTTTTATAGGTACTCCTGCATCAAAAAGAGCAAGAGATCCTGCACATATAGTAGCCATAGAGGAGGAACCATTTGATTCAAGTACATTAGCTACTATTCTTATAATATATGGAAAATCTTCTTCAGAAGGAATAAAAGGTTTTAATGCTTTTTCTGCAAGAGCTCCATGTCCTATTTCTCTTCTTCTTGGAGGACCCCAAGGTTTTGCTTCACCTGTGCAAAAAGGGGGAAAATTATAATGAACCATAAATCTTTTAAAAGTTTCTCCTTCATAAATACTTTCTACTAATTGACCTTCCTCTTGTGACCCCAAAGTCACAGCAGCAAAAACTTGAGTTTGACCACGTGTAAAAATTGCACTTCCATGAGGTCTTTCAAAGGGATGTATTTTAATATCTATAGGCCTTATTTCATCAAAAACCCTTCCGTCTATTCTCTTACCTTCATTAAACATTTTTTTTCTCAAAACTTGACCAATTAACTCTTTGTAAAAATAATATACTGCTTCCTTATTTAAAAATGAACTATCAAAACTATTTAAAAATTCCTCTATTACTTTATTTAACATTTCTTTTCTGAGTTTCTTATCTTGAATCCCGAAAATTTGTTCTATTTTTTTAACACAAAATTCTTCCATATTTTTCTTTATATGATCTGGTAAGTTAATAAAATTAATTTCTTTTTTATTTGTTCCTATTTTTTCTCTCAACTTTTCTTGAGCTTCAATCAATGGTAAGGATTTTTTAAAAACTAAATAAAGTGCTTCAATAATTATTTTTTCATCTACTTCTTTTGCTTCTCCTTCTACCATTATTATTCCATGTTTAGAACAAGCAACTACTATATCTAGTTCTGCTTGACGCCTCTGTTCATGAGTAGGGTTAAGTATCCAATTGTCATTAATTTTTACAACTCTAAAAGCTGAAATTGGCCCTTCAAAGGGAATTGCAGAAATATGTAAAGCAGCTGAAGCACCTATTATAGAAAGTACATCTGGATCATATCTTTCATCAGCAGATAAAGTAAGAGCAGTTACTACTACGTCATAAAAAAAGCCTTTTGGAAATAAAGGTCTTATAGAGCGATCTATTAATCGAGAAACTAAAATTTCCCTATCACTCGGTTTTCCCTCCCTTTTAATAAAACCTCCAGGAATTTTACCCCAAGCAGAAGCTTGTTCTCTATACTCTACAGATAAAGGAACAAAATCAACTCCTTCAACTAAATTGTTTCCCATAATCACTGTTACTAAAACTGCTGTATCTCCTTGTTTTACAACTACAGAACCGTCACCAAATTTTGCGTATTCTCCAGTTTCAATAATTATTGAAGAAGAAGATTCAATTTCTATTTCCACCCTTTCCATATATCTAAAATCCCCCTCTTTTAAAATTTGATTTAAAAAATTTAGAATATAACCTTTTTTTTTCAAGATTATATTTCAATTCGTGTTACAACTCCATGAAGTTTATTTGTTGGGAGCTCCAAAAATTTTACAAAATTAGGGCTTATCTGCTTAATAAAAGCATAAAATTTCCAGAAAAGATGACGAGTATGAATATCTTCAATCCCATAAAAAATCACCCTTTCCTCTATACCCTGTTCTCTTAAAATATCCTCTACTTTCAGATACTCCATATATCCATGATAAATTTTTAAAGTTTTAATACCTGGAGAAATCTCTTCTAAAGGACTAACTGTAATCCCATAAGGTTCATTTTTTCTAATAAGGGAAATAAATATATTTTCTTCATACAATATTCCATGAAAAAAAATAGTTTCCACTACATAAGGAGGAAATTGAGTGAGATCTCTTATAAAAAAAAGTGCTTTACCAGGAATTTTTGGATGAGAACTGTAAAATTTATTAAATTTATTAAGAAAATCTTCCTGAGATAAAAAGTAAGACCGAAGTCTTAAATATAGTCTTTTTTGACCCTGTGTAAATAATAAAATAGTAAAAAAAGGAATGCTTGCTATTATAAAAACTATATATCCTCCTTCTGGTATTTTATGTAAGGTAGCTGTAAAAAATGTAAAAGAAATTAAAAATGTTAAGCAAGCTAAAGAAAAAAATAATTTTTTTCTTTTTATATAAAAAACCACAATTAGAAATATCCCGGTTAAAACCATGTCTCCAGTAACTGCTACACCATAGGCTGCTGCAAGTTTATCTGAGGATTTGAAATGATACATAGTATAACATACTGCAAGAAAGAGCATCCAATTTACAGTGCTTATATATATCTGAGAACTAAGTTCTGGAGAGGTATATTTAACTTTTAAAACAGGAAAATAGCGAGCTGAAATGCCTTGATAAACTAAGCTAAACATAGCACTTATCATAGCTTGAGAAGCTATTATAGTTGCCAAAATGGCTAAGATTAAAAATAGAAAATATATGGAAGGACAAATATGCCAAGCCATTTCAAATAATAAATATCTTGCTTTGGGATTAAGAAGTAAATAAGCTCCTTGCCCTATATAACTTGCTGAAACAGCTAAAAATACAAGTTTCCAAGCATTTTTTATAGGTTTTGCACCAAGATGCCCCATATCTGCATACATAGCTTCACATCCTGTAGCACAAAGAATTATAATACCTAACGCTAAATATCCTTTCCATCCTTGATCATTTAAAAATTTATATCCATACCAAGGATTAAAAGCCTTCAAAACTTCAGGTAATTTTACTATATATATAATTCCTATAATAAAAATACTTATAAACCATAAACCCATAATTGGGCCAAATGTAGCAGAAACCTTTTCGCTTCCTCGAGGTTGATAAGCAAAAAGTAAGATAGCTATTATTATACTTATAAAAACTATTTCATTATAAGAAATTTTGGCAAAATGAGAAATTAAAGAAACTCCCTCAATAGCACTAAGAATACTTATAGATGGAGTTATCACCCCGTCCCCTATTAAAAAGGAAATCCCCAAAAATGATAAGAAAGTAATTACATTTTTTATTTTATGATGTTTTACAAATCTCTTTAAAATCTCAGATAATACCATAATCCCACCTTCTCCTCTTAAACTAAGACTCATAGCAAGAATTGAATATTGAATAGTAGGAAGTAGTATCAATGTCCATATAATTAAAGATAAAACACCAAGTACATTCTCTTTGGTTGAAGAAAAAAATAAAAAAATTATACTTAAAGTATAAATTGGACTTGTTCCAATATCTCCAAAAACAAGACCTAACGCTTTAATAACTCTTTGCATAATCTAGAATTTTAATTATTTAAAACTATTTTTTAAAAATAGAAAGTACTTAACTTAATAATTTAAACTTATAGTTAGGATCTGAGAATAATGTGATCTCTATTTTTTAAAAAAAACTTAAAACTATTTTATGGATCCAAGAGGACTTATCTCAAAGATAATTCCCACTTTTACATAAAAGGAAATGATGAAATTTACAAAAATTGGTACATATTATTAAAATTAAGTAAATAGGAAATAAAATTTTTACTATTTTTAGCTTTTTGAAAGTTTAAATTAAAAGATGATGTTAGAAGAGTAATTAAACAGCTAAAAATGTATTCTATTTTAATTATATTTGTTTTAATTTGTTGGAGTACAGATTATGGAAATTTTCCTGAAAATTACCAGCAAATCATTAAAAACTATATGAAAAAATTTTCAATGGATTCTACAAATTTAATATATAAGAATTGGAAGATATTTGGGGATTGGGCAATAGATAAGGAAAAGAAAAAATATATATATGGTTATAGTGTTTGTGTTGATATTATGGATAAAAAAGACGAAAAATATATAAAACGTTGGTTTTTTATAAAAAATGACATTCTTTATGAGCCAGTAATAGATTTAAAAGAAAAAGATATTTATCTTATCTGTACTATTCATCTTCCCAAACCTGAATTTAAGAGCACAGCAAGAGGTTGGCGAGATGATACTTATTTTGGTATTTTAGATAAAAAGCTTGTAAAAAGAGTGTTTTTTCCGTGAATTTTTTATTCTTCTATATTTTTAAGAATTGAAAGTATTTCTTTAGCACGAGATTTAAATCCTAGAGATTTATAAATTTGGTAAGCCTTCACAAAATATTGTTTAGCAAGCTTAAAATTTTTTAAAGAGAAATAAAGAAAGCCAAGATCCTCATATGCAAGAGCTTCATTAATTTCATCTCCTGCTTCTAACACCTTCTTCAATCCTTCTTTTAAAAATTCTTCAGCTTTTTGAATGTTTTCCATTTTTCCATATGTTTCTCCGAGTCTTATCATACAAATTCCAGTTGATTGAGAATCTTTAATCTCTTTACCAATCTTAGTGCCTATTTCTAAAGATTCAATTGCATCTAGGTAATTACCTTTTTTCATGTTAATTTTACCAATCTCACAATAAATTAAAGCTTCATCTTTTTTTTCTACACAAGCTTTTAAGGCTTCTTTAAAATATCTTAGTGCCTCATCCAAATTCCCTTTTTCTTCATAAATTTTAGCAACTTTCATAAGAACAAAAGTTTCCCATCTCCTATCTCCAAACTCTTTGGTTAAAAATAAGGCTTCATTATAGTATTCAAGTGCTTTTTCAAGTTTACCCTTTCTTTGATATATTTCTCCATAAGTAACAAAAATAAGTAACTGTCTTGAAGGAGGACAGGCATCAAACTGAGCTAAACTAAAAGAAACTTTAATGAAAACAAAAAATAAAATCAAAAAAAGATATTTTTTTAACATTTTTTGCATTTTTAAAAAATTATATAATCTCCTATTTGAGAGTCCAATTTTTCCTTTCCCAATATTAAGGTAACGTAAGAAATTTTTATTCTCCTTAAAACTCTTTTGGGAATTCCATATCCATAAATAATATGCCCTTTGCCTGAAATTACAATAATTTGATAATCTTTATGAAACTTCCAAAATTCAGCTATTGTATCTGCCATAGTTTCGTCTCTTATAATTTGAGCATAATAAAAACTTTGAAAATCTTTAATTTTGGTATGCTTATGTAATTCATAAATTTCTTTAAGCCAGTTTTTATATTTCTCATCAGTAAGATCTAGAGAAGGAAGTTTTCTCTTTTCAAAAAAATTTAAACTATCAAATCCGTTTCGAGAAACCTTTTTAACAATTTTTCTATCAGCATCTAAAGCTAAGATCTTAATTTTATGCTCTCTAGCATATTCAATTATTGATTTATACATTTTGTAATTTGAATTGTCTATTTTTTTATAAAACTCTTCTTTCTTTATTTTATCATTAATAAAGCTATCTAATATATTTTGAAATTTTTTTTCGAAAATTTCCATCCCAATTGCTATATATGAATTTTTTTTATGCAAATATTTTATAATCTCTAATTGAATATAAAGATGCTGAGGATTATTATGTTCTTCTCCAATATAAATTATATTCTTTGATGAGATTTCTTTTAAAATATCATCTAAAGATTTTAAGTCTTTGGTGAAAACCCCATAAATTTGAGAAAAAGAATTTGAATATAAAATGAATACAAAAAGCCATATAATTATCCATTTCATCTTTATAATAATTATAATACCATCCATAGTTTTATAAATTCTCCACTAATAGTAACAAAAAAGTTCCCCAAACTAATAGCCCATACTGGAATTTTCTTAAAAACAATTTTAAATTTAAAATTGAAAAATGAAGTATAAAGAACTAAACAAAATGGGAATTAAAATCCCCTCTATCGGAATGGGAACTTGGGGAATAGGAGGGGGGTTAACTCCAGATTATTCTAGAGACAAAGAATTTATAACGCTCTTAAGAGAAGGAATAAAATTAGGATTAACTCTTATAGATACAGCTGAAATGTATGGTGCAGGTCATTCTGAGGAATTAGTAGGAGAAGCTATTAAAGAGTTTCATAGGGAAAATATATTCATTATTACTAAAGTATTACCGGAAAATCTTAGATACAACGATCTAATAAAATCTGCTGAAAAAAGTTTAAAAAGATTAAAAACAGATTATATAGACTTATATCTTATTCATGCCCCCAATCCAAGAATTCCTTTAAAAGAAAGTATGAAAGCCATGGAAAAACTCAAAGAAGAAGGCCTAATTAAATTTATAGGAGTAAGCAACTTTAATGTAACTGAAATGAAAGAAGCTCAAAAATATCTCAAAAATACTAAAATAGTAGCTAATCAAGTGGAATATAGTCTTTTTTATAGGAAAATTGAAAAGGATATTCTTCCATATTGTGAAAAAAATGGTATTACAATTATAGCTTACTCTCCTTTAGCAAGAGGAGTTATTCCAAAAGATAAATTTATCAACAAAATTGCAGCTAAATATAATAAAACTGCTTCTCAACTTGCAATAAATTGGCTAATAAGAAAACCAAATGTAATAGCCATACCAAAATCATCTAAAATTGAAAGATTAAAAGAATTTGCAGAAGCAGCTGATTGGGAATTATCAAAAGAAGACGAAGAGATTATTTTAAAATATGTAACTTCATTTAAAAACCTTACTTAATAAATCACTTATCATTACCCCTTCTTAAGTGGGAAAATACTTTTTATCAAAACAGTTTAAATTTTTTTATAGAATTAGAAGGATTTCAAGCAACTCCTATCAAAGAAGAAACCATAAATATTTTAGGAAACATAAAGATTAAACAGAAAACTTATAAAAACTCTACAACCCAATTTAAAGT
>CALLJG010000002.1 GCA_938091335.1 uncultured Thermodesulfobacterium sp. | reverse complement strand
AGAGATGGTAATGCCTGGGGATAATATAGAATTAGAGATTGAGTTAATAAAACCAGTTGCCTTGGAAGAGGGTTTGAGATTTGCTATAAGAGAAGGAGGAAGAACCGTAGGAGCAGGAGTGGTTACTCAAATAATAGAATAAAAGAGGTTTGATAAAAATGGCAAAAAAAGGAGAGACAAGAGTAATTATTCATCTTCAATGTACAGAATGTAAAAGGAATAATTATACCACTACAAAAAATAGGCGTAATACTCCAGATAGATTAGAACTAAGGAAATATTGTCCTTGGGATAGAAAGCATACTATTCATAAAGAGGTTAAAAAGTAAGGTAGGCCAGTAGCTCAAGTTGGCAGAGCATCGGACTCCAAATCCGAAGGTTGGGGGTTCAAGTCCCTCCTGGCCTGCCATTAACATTTTTAAGAAAAATATATGAAGCAAACAGAAACAAAGATTATTAAAATATCTAAAACAGAAAATTTAATAACAAAAAGTGTAAAATTTTTAAAAGAGGTTAAAATAGAGGCTAAAAAGATTATTTGGCCTAAAAAAAGGCAAATATTTCTTAGTGCTTTAATGATTATGGCTTTTAGTTTATTTATAGGTGCATATTTAGGAATTTTAGATATAATTTATAATTTTTTAATTTCTCTTTTGGTGAAATAAATGAGTAAAATTTGGTATTCTGTACAAGTTTGGTCTGGTTTAGAGGAAAAAGTGAAGGAAGAAGTTGAGAAATTATTAGAAAAAGCTGGTATTAAAGATAAGATAGAGAAAATTTTTGTTCCACCTCCTAAAGAGATAGAATGTGTTTTTTCTCCTGAGAAACAGGTTGTGCAAAAATTTTATTCTGGTTATTTTTTAATTTTTGGGGAATTAGATGAAGAAATAAAAGAGGAAATAAAAAAAATAGAAGGTGTTCTTGACATAGTAGGAGGGGATAGAGTTTATATTTTTAGAACAGATGAAGTTGAAAAGCTTATTTCTCAATTAGTAGTTGAAGAAATAAAGCCTAAACCAAGGTATCAATTTATGCAAGGAGATAGAGTAAGAATAACAGAAGGTCCCTTTGCTAATTTTATAGGGATTGTAGATGAGGTTAAACCTGACAAAGGCAAAGTAAAAGTTTTAGTAAGTATTTTTGGGAGAGAAACTCCTGTTGAGATAGAGTTTGCCTATTTACAGAAAATTTAGGAGGTATAAGAAAATATGGCTAAAAAAATAATAGCTCAAGTAAAGTTACAGCTTCCTGCTGGACAAGCAACTCCTGCGCCTCCAGTAGGTCCAGCTTTAGGTCAACATGGGGTAAACATAATGGAATTTGTGAAAGCTTTTAATGAAAAAACTCGTAATCAGGAAGGAATGATTATTCCTGTAGTAATTACTATTTATGCAGACAGATCGTTTACTTTTGAACTTAAAACACCTCCTGCTTCTGTGCTTTTGAAAAAAATAGCTGGTATTGAAACAGGAGCCCATAATCCAAAAAAAGAAATTGTGGGAAAAATTACAAGAAAGCAGTTGGAAGAAATTGCGAGGATGAAGATGCAAGATTTAACAGCAAGTTCTTTAGAAGCAGCTATTAAAACTATTGAAGGAACAGCTAAAAGTATGGGTATAGAAATTATAGAGTAATGAGGGAGAAAAAAATATGGCAAGAAGAGGGAAAAAATATAAAGCAGCTTTAGCTAAAGTAGATAGGACAAAGAGATATACTTTTGAAGAAGCAGTTAAGATTGCATTAGAAAATACCTATACAAGATTTGACGAGACTGTGGAAGTAGCAGTTAACTTAGGGGTTGATCCAAGGCATGCTGACCAAATAGTAAGAGGTTCGGTAGTTCTTCCACATGGATTAGGTAAAAAAGTTAGGATATTAGTTTTTGCTAAAGGAGAAAAAGCTAGAGAAGCTAAAGAAGCAGGAGCAGACTATGTGGGGGATGAAGAATTAATAAAAAAGATTCAAGAAGGATGGTTAGATTTTGACAAAGTGGTAGCAACTCCTGATATGATGCCAGCTTTAGGTAAAATTGGTAAAATATTAGGTCCGCGTGGGCTTATGCCAAGTACAAAGACAGGAACTGTAACTTTTGATATAGCAAGAGCAATAAAAGAAATTAAAGCAGGAAAGATTGATTTTAGAGTAGATAGAGCTGGTGTTGTTCATGTTCCAGTAGGGAAGGTTTCTTTTGGAGAAAAAAAGATTTTAGAAAATTTAGCAGTTTTTTTTGATGCACTTTTAAAAGCAAAACCTCCTGCAGCTAAAGGACAGTATATAAAAGGAATTGCTATTTCTACTACTATGGGACCTGGAATTAAGATACAACCTAATGAAGTTAGAAATTTAATACAAAAGTATTCAGGAGATTGATAATATTTAAGCCCCTTGAGATCCCTCAAAAGAAGGGTTACTCTTGGGGCCTAAGACAAGTAGGTGTCTTAAAAAGGCTTAAATGGGTTAAACCCAGCCTACTTAGAGGCAAAGAGGAGACCCTTTCAAAAAATAGTAAAGGAGGTTAAATTTGCTTACCAAGAGTAAAAAGGTAGAGATTGTTAAAAATTTAAAAGAAAAGTTGCTTAATTCTCAAGGTATATTTGTAACCACTTTTAATGGTTTTACAGTTGCAGAAAGTAATGAAATTAGAAGATTGATAAGAGAAAGAGGAGGAGAATTCAGGGTGGTGAAGAATAGTTTAATTAAAATAGCTTCTCAACAAACACCAGTTCAGATATTAAATGAATATATAGAGGGACCAACTGCTTTAATAATTGCTTATCAAGATCCAGTAGAATTAGCTAAAGTTTTAAATAATTTTATTAAAGCTCATTCCTCTTTAAAATTAAAAGGTTTTGTTATCGAAGGAAAAGGTTTTAAAGCAGAAGCTATGGAAGATTTAGTAAAATTGCCTCCAAAACATATCCTTATAGCTCAAATGCTTGGTACTTTACAGACACCTATTGCTAATTTTATTGGTGTTCTCTCTAATATTATAAAAAACTTTTTATATGTGCTTAAAGCTATAGAAGATAAAAAATCAAAATCAAAATAAAAGGAGGGTAAAAATGCCAGTGACAAAAGAAGAGGTGATTGAATTTATTGCTAATATGAGTGTTTTAGAATTAGCTCAGTTTATTAAGGAGTTAGAGGAAAAATTTGGAGTTACTGCTGCAGCTCCTGTTGCAGCAGTAATGAGTGCTACACCTCAAGCAAGTATTAGTGAAGCAGTTCCTGCGGAAGAAGAAAAAGTAGAGTTTGATGTAATATTGACTGAGGTTGGATCAAACAAAATAAATGTCATCAAAGTAGTAAGAGAAATAACAGGGTTGGGATTAAAGGAGGCTAAAGAACTTGTAGAATCAGTTCCTAAACCTGTTAAGACAGGGATTTCCAAAGAAGAAGCTCAAAATATTAAGAAAAAGTTAGAAGAAGCAGGAGCAAAGGTAGAAATTAAATAAATTTTTTATAATATATTTTAAGGGGGGAAGTTGTAAGAAATGTTTAATTATACACCAAGAATAAGAAAAAATTTTGCTAAAATAAAGCAAATTCAAGATCTACCAGATCTTTTAAAAATTCCTAAAGAATCTTATAATAGATTTCTTCAATCAAATACTCCTGCTGATAGAAGACAAGAAATAGGAATTCATAGGTGTTTTTTAAGTATTTTTCCCATTAAAGACTATTCTGAGACTGCATTTTTAGAATATTTAGATTATAAAATTTTATCTCCTGAATATAATCCTGATGAAGCAAAGGAAAAAGGTTTAACTTATGAAGCACCTATGAAACTAAGAGTTAGATTAGTTACTTATGATGTTGATCCTGATACAGGAATAAAAAGTATTAAAGATATAAAAGAACAAGAAATTTATTTTGGCAATATTCCTATGATGACTGAAGATGGAAGATTTATAATAAATGGAACAGAGAGAGCTGTAGTGAATCAGATTCAAAGATCTCCTGGAGTAATTTTTGAGAAAGATAAAACACATGCTAAAGCAGGAAAATTAACTTATATTGGAAGAGTTATTCCAGTAAAGGGACCTTGGTTAGATTTCATATATGACTACAAGGGAAGATTCTTAGTAAGAATTGATAAAAGAAAAAATATACCTGCTACTGTGTTTTTGAAAGCTCTGGGATTAAATGATGAGCAAATTCTTTCTTTATTTTATCCTACTGAAAGGTATAGAATTTTAGAAGATGGAGTAGAAAAAGAAATAGATTATGAGTTATTAATTGGACAAAAAGCGTTAATAGATATTGTTCATCCTGAAACTAAAGAGATTTTTGTTAAAAAAGGAAAAGTAATAAGTGCAGGAGTGATTAAAAAGATTAAACAAGCTGGATTGAAAGTATTAAAGTTTTCTGATGAAATTATAATAGGCAAAGCCTGTGCTAAAGAGGTGGTTGATTCAGAAACAGGAGAAATATTAATTGAAATTAATGAAGAAATTACTGAAGAAAAATTAAAACTTTTGAGAGAGAAAAATATAAAAGAAATTGAAGTACTTTTTATGGATACTCATCGATATACTTCTTCTTTGAGAGACAGCTTAAAAGCTGATAAAATAAAAAATAGAGAAGAAGCTTTAATAGAAATTTATAAAAAAATGAGACCTTCAAATCCTGTAACTTTAGAAGTAGCAGAGGCTTACTTTAGATCTTTATTTTTTGATCCTGCTACCTATGATATTTCTGAAATAGGAAGGTATAAAATAAATTTAAGACTAAATTTAGATATTCCTATTACTCAGAGAGTTCTTACTTTAGAGGATGTGATTGCTATTTTAAAGGAACTTATTAGGATGAGAGAAAATGAAGAGGAGGGAGATGATATAGATAGTTTAGCTAACAGAAGAATTAGGTCAGTTGGAGAACTAGTAGAAAACCAATTTTTAATTGGTTTGATGAGAATGGAAAGAATTATAAAAGAAAAGCTACAACTTCAAGAAATAGAAGGGTTAACTCCTGCGGATCTTATTAATAGTAAACCTGTAATAGCTGCAGTTAAAGAATTTTTTGCGCAAGGTCAATTATCTCAGTTTATGGATCAAACTAATGTTCTTTCTATGATTACTCATAAAAGAAGATTATCTGCACTTGGTCCAGGTGGATTAACGAGAGAAAGAGCAGGTTTTGAGGTAAGAGATGTACATCCTAGCCATTATGGAAGAATTTGCCCTATTGAAACACCTGAAGGACCAAATATTGGACTTATTGTTTCACCTACCACTTATGCTCAAACAAACCCTTATGGTTTTTTAGAAACTCCTTATAGATTGGTAAAAAAGGGTAAAATAACTGATCAAATTATATATTTAAATGCTGCTGAAGAAAAGGATTTAGTTATTGCTCAATCAAGTATTAGAATTGATAAAGAAGGGAATATAATAGATGAATATGTACCTGCCAGAAAAAATGGGGAATTTATTATTGCTCATAGAGAGGAAGTAGATTTAGTTGACCTATTTCCTGCTCAAGTTGTAAGTGTGTCAAGTTCTCTTATTCCTTTTTTAGAACATGATGATGCCAATCGTGCTCTTATGGGTTCTAACATGCAAAGACAAGCTGTACCTTTATTAAATCCTAAAGCTCCTCTTATTGGTTCTGGAATGGAAAAATCAGTAGCTTTAAATTCTGGTTATCTTTTAATAGCTGAAAAAGACGGAGTAATAGAAGATGTAGATAATACAAGGATTGTAGTAAGGTATGAAAAAAAAGATGGAAAATTTTCAGATATTAAAATATATGAACTTGTAAAATGGAGAAGGTCAAATCAAAATACTACCTTTAATCAAAGACCGGTGGTAAAACCTGGACAAAGGATAAAAAAGGGGGATATTTTAGCAGATGGTCCATCTATGGAGTATGGAGAATTAGCTTTGGGGAAAGATGTTTTAGTAGCTTTTATGCCTTGGAAAGGTTATAATTTTGAAGATTCAATTATAATTTCAGAAAGGTTAGTAAAAGATGATGTTTTTACATCTATTCATATTGAAGAACTAGAATGCATAGCAAGAGAAACCAAGTTAGGAAGAGAAGAAATTACGAGAGACCTACCTAATGTAAGTGAAGAATTAATTGCTAATTTAGATGAAAGCGGAATTATTAAGATAGGAAGCTATGTGAAACCAGGAGATATTTTAGTAGGTAAAGTAACTCCAAAAGGAGAAACTTCACTTACTCCTGAAGAAAAACTTTTGAGAGCCATTTTTGGAGAAAAAGCAAGGGATGTTAAAGATACATCTTTAAGAGTACCTGCAGGTATTGAGGGTATTGTAATAGATACAAAAATTTTTACTAGAAAAGGTTTGGAAAAAGATATAAGAGCCAAACAAAAAGAAAATGAGGCAATTGCTAAATTATTAAGAAATCAAGCAGATATTTTAGAGATTTTAAAAAGAGATTTAGTTATTAATCTATCTAAAGTTTTAGCAGGAGAAAAAGCTGTTAAGAATTTAGAAAAAGAAGGAGAAATATATATTAAGAAAAAAACAGAATTTACTTTTGAACTTTTAAATTCTATTCCTGCTTCAATTCTTTTGAAATTAAAAGAAGTGGTACCTCAATCAAAAAAAGAGATAGTTTCAGAGCTTTTAGATGCTTTTGAAAAAAAAAGAAAGGAGATTGTTGAGGAATATGAAGTTAAAATAAATAAAGTTAAAAAAGGAGATGAGCTTCCACCAGGGGTTTTAAAGATAGTAAAAGTATATATAGCTATGAAAAGGAAACTTCAGCCAGGAGATAAAATGGCTGGAAGGCATGGTAACAAAGGAGTTATTTCTAAGGTAGTTCCTATAGAAGATATGCCCTATTTACCTGATGGTACTCCTATAGATATAATTCTTTCTCCATTGGGAGTTCCATCTCGTATGAATGTAGGGCAGCTTTTGGAAACTCATTTAGGATGGGCTTGTAAGGAATTAGGTAAAAAACTTTCTAAACTTTTAGAAGTTTATCAAGTAGAAAGTATAAAAACCCTTTTAAAAGAGATTTTCAGTGAAGAAGAATATGAAAGATTGGTGGAGGGAAAAAGTGAAGATGAGATAATAGAATTAGTAAAAGGTTTTATGGATGGAATTTATGTAATTACACCTGTTTTTGCAGGGGCTAAGGAGGAGGAGATTAAAAAATGGTTAAGACTTGCTGGATTAAATACAAACGGGACAACTATACTTTATAATGGAATGACAGGAGAGCCATTTAAAGAACCTGTTACTGTAGGTTACATGTACATGCTTAAACTTCACCATTTAGTAGATGATAAGATTCATGCTCGTTCTACAGGTCCATATTCTTTAATTACTCAACAACCATTAGGAGGTAAATCTCAGTTTGGTGGACAAAGATTGGGAGAAATGGAGGTTTGGGCTATAGAGGCTTATGGTGCTGCTTATACACTTCACGAATTTCTTACTGTTAAAAGTGACGATGTGGAAGGAAGAACCAAAATGTATGAGAAACTGATAAAAGGCAGAAATTTCTTAGAGGGAGGAATGCCAGAAAGTTTTAGGGTGTTAACTAAGGAATTACAGGGGCTTTGTTTAGATGTAGAATTGATAGAAGAATAGGGGGGATAAATAAATGAAGGAACTTTTAGCAATTTTAGAAAAACCAAAAGATTTAATGAAAATTAGAGCTATAAAAATAGGGATAGCCTCTCCTGAAAAGATAAGAGAATGGAGTTATGGAGAAGTAAAAAAGCCAGAGACAATAAATTATAGAACTTTAAAGCCTGAGAAAGATGGGCTTTTCTGTGCCAAAATTTTTGGTCCTGTTAGAGATTTTGAATGTTTATGTGGAAAATATAAAGGAATGAAACATAGAGGAGTAATTTGTGAAAAATGCGGAGTTGAAGTTATCCAGAGTAAAGTTAGAAGAGAAAGAATGGGACATATTGAACTTGCTTCTCCTGTTGCCCATATTTGGTATTTAAGAAGTATTCCAAGTAAAATAGCGCTTATTATTAATATGACTCTAAAAGAAGTTGAATCTATACTTTATCTAGAAAAATATGTAGTAACCAAAAGTCAGATAGAAGAATATCCTATTGGTACTATTTTGACTGAAGAAAAGTATCATATTTTAAAAGAACAATATGGAGACAAAATAGTTATTAATACAGGAGCAGAAGCAATTTATGAGTTATTAAGTTCTTTAGATTTAGACAGATTGATTCAGGAAATAACTTTAGAAATGCAATCTACACAAAGTGAGGCAAGAAAGAAAAAATTAGGTAAGTGTTTACACTTAGTCAGAGCATTTAAACAATCTGGTAATAGACCAGAATGGATGATTTTAAAAGTAATACCTGTTATTCCTCCTGAATTAAGACCTTTAGTACCTTTAGAAGGAGGAAGGTTTGCTACTTCAGATCTTAATGATTTATATAGAAGAGTTATTAATAGAAATATGAGGCTTAAAAAACTTATAGAGCTTGATGCTCCTGAAATAATTTTAAAAAATGAAAAAAGAATGCTTCAAGAAGCAGTAGATGCTCTTTTTGATAATGGAAGGCGAGGAAGACCTGTTACGGGTCCTAATAGAAGACCACTTAAAAGTTTATCAGATGCATTAAAGGGTAAACAAGGAAGATTTAGACAAAATTTATTAGGAAAAAGGGTTGATTTTTCTGGAAGATCAGTAATAGTAGCCGGGCCAGAGTTAAGGATGCATCAATGCGGTCTTCCAAAAAAAATGGCTCTTGAACTTTTTAAACCTTATATTTATGGATGGCTCGAAAAAAAGGGATATGCTACTAATATAAAAACAGCTAAAAGATTGGTAGAGGAAGAACATTCTGTTGTATGGGATGCTTTAGAAGAAATTGTTAAGGAATATCCTATTATGTTGAATCGTGCTCCTACACTTCATAGATTAGGTATACAAGCTTTTGAACCTGTATTGATTGATACCAAAGCAATTCAGTTACATCCATTAGTTTGTGTAGCGTACAATGCAGATTTTGATGGAGATCAGATGGCAGTTCATGTTCCTCTTTCAATAGAAGCTCAAATTGAAAATAGGGTATTAATACTTTCCACAAATAATATTCTTCTTCCTGCTAATGGAATTCCTATTGTATATCCTACTCAAGATATGGTATTAGGCTTATTTTATATGACCTTAGAAAAGCCCTTTGTAAAAGGGGAAAATAAGATTTTTAAAGATAAAGATGAAGTGATTTTAGCTTATCAGACAGGCGCTGTGGATTTACATGCCAGAATTAAAGTTAAAATGAATGGTAAGTTAATTGAGACTACTGTAGGAAGAGTAATTTTTTCTACCATTGTTCCTGAAGAAATAGATTTTGAAGAATATAATAAGCCTCTAACTAAAAAGGAATTACAAAAATTAATAAATCTTTCTTATCATAAAGTTGGATTGAAAAAGACTGTAATTTTTGCAGATAGATTAAAAGATTTAGGATTTACACAAGCTACAGAAGCAGCCCTTTCTATAAGTATAGATTATTTAACTATTCCTAAGAAAAAGGCTGAAATTATAGAATATGCGGAAAAAAAGATCGCAGAGATTTGGCAACAATACAGAGATGGTCTTATTACTGAAAGTGAAAGGTATAATAAAGCAGTTGATATATGGGCTAACGCAACTGAGAAAGTTACAGAGGAAATGATAAAAGAGATGGAAAAGAAGGAATATATTGGGCTTAATGGTGAAAAAATAGAAGGACCGAGCTTTAATCCAGTATATATGATGGCTTTTTCTGGTGCTCGTGGTTCCAAAGATCAAATCAGACAACTTGCTGGGATGAGAGGGCTTATGGCTAAACCTTCTGGAGAAATTATTGAAACTCCTATTAAAAGCAATTTTAGAGAAGGACTTTCAGTGATAGAATATTTTGTTTCGACCCACGGAGCTCGTAAAGGATTAGCAGATACAGCTTTAAAAACTGCTAATGCAGGGTATTTAACTCGGAAATTAATAGATGTTGCTCAAGACTGTATGGTTACCGAAGAAGATTGTGGAAGCATTGACGGAATAGAGATTACTCATCTTATTGAAGCTGGTGAAATTATAGAACCTGTTTGGGATAGAGTTTTAGGGAGAGTAGCTCTTGAAGATATTGTTGATCCATTGACTGGAGAAATATTAGTAAAAGCTAATGAAGAAATAGATGAGTATACTGTAAAAAAACTAAAAGATGCAGGTATCGAAAAAGTGGTTATTCGGTCAGTTCTTACTTGTGAGGCAAAACATGGAGTATGTAGAAAATGTTATGGAAGAGATCTTGCAACAGGAAGATTAGTAGAAATAGGAGAAGCTGTAGGTATAATAGCTGCTCAATCTATTGGAGAACCTGGAACGCAGCTCACTATGAGAACTTTTCATATAGGTGGTGCTGTAGGAAAGGCTTTAGAGCAAAGTGAGCATAGAGCTCAAGTACAAGGTAAGGTTAGATTTTTTAATTTGAGATTAGTAAGAAAAAATGATGGAAGCTTAATTGCTTTGAATAGACAAGGCGAAATAGCTATAGAAGGTCATGATGGAAGAATATTGGAAAGATATCCAGTTATTTATGGAGCAAAAATAAAAGTAGAGGAAGGGCAAGAAGTTAAACCAGGGGTTTTATTAGTAGAATGGGATCCTTATACTACTCCTATTATTGCAGAAATAGATGGTAGAGTTAAATTTGGAGATATCATTGATGGAGTCACAGTGGATGAAAAAACTGATCCAACTACTGGAAGAATTAGTATAATTGTAAGAGATTATAAACTCACAGATTATCGCCCTAGGATTTCACTTAAAGATGAAAAAGGACGAACTAAAGATCTTCCACAGGGAAGAGGTAAGGCACGTTATGAACTTCCAGTAGGAGCTATAATTAGTGTTCAAGAAGGAGATTATGTATACGCAGGAGATGTGATAGCAAGAATTCCTAGAGAAACCCTTAAAGCTAAAGATATTACTGGAGGATTGCCTAAGGTGACGGATCTTTTTGAAGCTCGTAAGCCTAAAGAATATGCTATTATTAGTGAAATTGACGGAAAAGTGGTTTTTGAAAAAGAAGTAAGAGGTAAGAAAAAAATAGTGATTCAACCAGAAATAGGAGAATCGCAAGAATATTTTGTCTCAAAAGGTAAACATATTGTAGTAAGAGAAGGAGATATAGTAAAAGCAGGAGACTCTTTAATAGAAGGCTCTCCAAATCCTCATGATATTTTGAAAGTAAAAGGATTAAAGGGGGTTGCAAGATTTTTAGTAGAGGAAATCCAAGAAGTTTATAGATTACAGGGAGTTAAAATAAATGACAAACATTTTGAGGTGATTGTAAGACAAATGCTTAAAAAAGTTAAAATTAAAGAGGTAGGAGATACTAATTTCATGATAGGAGAAATTGTAGATAAAGTAAAATTTGAGGAAGAAAATGAAAGGGTTTTAACTTTTGGGGGAAGGCCTGCAGTAGCTGAACCAGTAATACTTGGTATCACTAAAGCTGCATTGTTAACCGATTCTTGGTTGTCATCTGCTTCCTTTCAAGAAACTACTAGGGTTTTAACAGAAGCTTCTATCTTAGGTAAAGTAGATTATCTTAGGGGATTAAAAGAAAATGTAATAATAGGAAGATTAATTCCTGCAGGCACAGGAAGAATTATTTATGAAGAAAAAGACTGGATATAATTTTTATTTTTTTGATCCTAATTTTTGAATAAGATTTTGATATCTTTCAAAATCTTTTCTTTTTAAATAATTAATAAGAGCTCTTCTCTGTCCTATTAACTTCATAAGCCCTCTTCTTGAATGAAAATCTTTACGATGAATTTTAAGATGTTCCTCCAATTGTTTGATTCTTGCACTCAAAAGAGCAACTTGAACTTCAGGAGAACCTGTGTCATTAGAATGACGCTTAAATTTTTCTATTATTTCTTTTTTTATCTCCGAATCTAAAGACATCTTCCCCCTCCCTTTTTTAAAAAATTTTTAACAATTATACTATAATTTTATAAAATTAAAAGACAATTTATTAAAATTTCGAATAAAAACAATTTTATAATAAATATTATTTAATATTTGACTTTTTTGGTAATTTATATATAATTTTATAATCAATTTTTGGTTTTAATCTTATTAAAAAATCAAAAATAAAGATGAAAGATAAAATTAATATAATTATTCATTTTCCTAGTGGTAAAGAACCAAAGGTTATAAATTTTAAGATTAAATATTTTAAATATTTTTTTATATTATTTTGGATGTTTGCTATTGGATCTTTGCTATCTTATTTGGTTAATATTTATTTTTTTCAAAAATATGTAGGTTTAAAAGAAAAGGAAAAGAGAATTAAGAATTTTTTAATGCTTAATGAAAAATACAAAGAAAACATAAAAAGATTAGAGGATAATTTAATAAAATTAGAAAATTATTTAATTGAAAGGGGTGTTTTTAAAAACAGAAAAATTGGTCTAGGAGGTATAAGTAAGAAAAGTTTAAAAAAGCTTTCAGAGGAAGAATATTTAAAATTTTTAACTACTCAAAGTGAAAAGCTTTATTATCAACTAAAAACCATTCCTATAGGATTTCCTGTTGAAGGAGAAATAGTTTCAGTTTTGGGATGGAGGAAAAATCCTTTTGGTTCAGGATATGAGTATCATACAGGAATTGATATTAGTGCACCTTATGGAATTTTAGTATATGCTACTGCTGAAGGAATAGTAGAATATGTAGGATGGTATGGAAATTATGGTAAAACTGTGATTATTAAACACCCTTCAGGTTATAAAACACTTTATGGTCATCTTTCTCAAATAAGGGTAAAGGAGGGAGTAAAAGTTAAATCTGGACAGATAATAGGATGTGTAGGATCAACAGGTAGGAGTACAGGACCACATCTTCATTATGAAATACTTTTAGGGTCTAAATATTTAGATCCTTTAAAATTCATGATATGGGAATAAAATGCTTAAATTTTTGAATAAAAAAAGAGATTCAAAAAATATAGAAGAATTAAGAGCATTTATATGTTCTGGGTGTATTTTTGAAGGAAATATTACAATAGGAGAGGGAATTACAAGGATTGATGGAGAAATTCAAGGAAATGTGAAAGGTGAAGGTGGGTTATTGATAGGAGAAAAGGGAGTAATAAAAGGAGATGTGGAAGTTAGAAAAGTTATTCTTTATGGCCAAATTTTTGGTAATGTAAAAACAGATGAGATAGAACTTTATTCTGGAAGTTTAATAAAAGGTAATATAAAAACAAAATCAATTTTTATAGAAAAAGGAGCTATTATAAATGGATTTTGTGAAATGGAAAGTTTTTCAAATAATATTTGATGAATCAAAGGGAATATATTTTTAAGGTTTATCCAGAAGAAGAAAATCAAAGACTTGATCAGTTTTTAAAGAAAAAACTCGTAGATATAAGTAGAAATAAAATCAAAGAATTGGTAAAAAAAAATTTTATTTTAGTAAATTTAAAATATTCTAAGCCAAGTTATAAAGTAAAAAAAGGAGATCTTATCCAAATAATTCTTCCTTCAGAAGAAAAAATAGAAATAATTCCTAAAGAAGTTCCTTTTGAGATTATTTATGAAGATGAAGATATAGCAGTTATAAATAAGCCTTCAGGGATAGTGGTTCATCCTGGTCCAGGCCATTATGATAATATTTTAGTTCAAGGACTTCTTTTAAAACTTAAAAATTTATCAACTATAGGAGGTAAAATAAGACCTGGTATTGTTCATAGACTTGATAAAGAAACATCAGGTATTATGATTGTTGCTAAAAATGACTTTTCTCATAAAAAATTGGCTTTAGATTTTAAAGAAAGAAAGATTGAAAAAATTTATTTAGCTTTGGTTTATGGAAAAGTTTCTTTCAAAGAAGGAAAAATAGAAACTTATATAGGGAGACATCCGGTTAATCGTAAAAAAATGGCTGTATTAAAGGAAGGTAAATTAGCAATTACTTTTTATCAAGTGTTGGAAATTTTTAAAAAGGTTTCTTTAGTTTCAATCAAACCTCTTACAGGAAGAACTCATCAAATAAGGGTTCATTTTTCTCATATAGGACATCCCATATTAGGAGATCCTATTTATGGAGGAATAAAACATGATATCCCTAGACCTACCAGACTTATGCTTCATTCTTATAAGATTTCTTTTATTCACCCTAAAACTCTTCAAAAATTGGAATTTATAGCTCCCTTACCTAAAGATTTTAAAAACTACTTAGAAATAATTAAAAACTAAATGAAAAAAATAGCCCTTACGGGAAGTATAGCTACAGGTAAATCCACTGTGTTAAATATATTGAAAAATTTAGGCTTTTCTACTTTTTCTTGTGATGAAGTGGTTAAAAAATTTTATGAAAAACCATATATTCAAAAGAAAATTTTTAAAAATTTAGGAGAAGAAATTTTAGGAGAACAAAGGAAAATAGACAAAAAAAAGATTTTGGAAAAGATGACAAAAGATCCTTTATTTAGAAAAAAATTAGAAAATATTTTTCATCCTCTAGTAAAAAAAGCTTTGTTAGATTTTATAAAAAAAAATGAAAAAAAAGAAAACATTGTTTTTGCAGAAATTCCCCTCTTATATGAGGTGGGATGGGAAAATTTGTTTGATGAAGTATGGGTAGTGAGTTGTAATGAGAATTTACAAAAAAAAAGATTAGCAGAAAAAGGATTAGGGAAATGGGGAGAAATACTTTTAAGCTTACAAATCCCACTTAAGGAAAAAGAAAAAAAAGCTCATAGAGTTATTTATTCAGATAAATCTTTAGAAGATTTGGAAAAAGAAATTAAAGAGATCCTAAAGGAATATTAAGGAGATTTATTCCTTCTTGTGTGTAACCGTGAAATAAATAAGAATTTCCTATTGATTTAACCTTTAAATCTTTTAAATAAAGAGCAGACTCAAGAGTTTTTAAAGGAGACCTTTCAATAGCAGAAATTCCTTTTTTATCTCCTATAATGAGAGATCCAACAAAATAAAAAATTTCATCTACTAATCCTTCTTCTATAAAACTTCCGTAAATTTGTGATCCTCCCTCTACTAAAATAGAAGTAATTTCTTTTTTATGGCAAATTTCTAAAAAAGCTCGTAAATCAATTTTTTTCTTTTTTAATGGAACCTTCCACACCTCAATTCTTTTTTTTTTAAAAATTTGTTCCTTTCCAGAATTGATTTTTTGTCCACATACTATAATAGTTTTTTTATTTTTATCTATTTCAAAAATTTTAAAGTTAGGACCTAAACTAAGATTACTATCCAAAACAAATCTTATGGGATTTTTTCCTTTTATTAACCTACAAGTTAATTCTGGATTATCTTTTAATACAGTATTTTTGCCTACTAAAATGGCATCACAAATATGTCTTAATTTATGCACGTATTTTCTTGCTTTTTCATCGGTAATCCATTTTGATTCTCCAGTAGAAATAGCTATTTTTCCATCCAGACTGGCAGCGATTTTTAATATTATCCATGGTCTATTTCTTAGAATATAACTTAAAAAAAACCTATTAAGAATTTTTATTTCTTTTTCTAGAATACCCACTTTTACTTCAATTCCTTTGGATTTCAAATATTCTAAACCCCCTTTAGCAAGTGGGTTAGGATCTCTGATTCCACAAATTAATTTAGAAATACCTGCGGAAAATATTTTTTCTGTACAAGGAGGTGTTTTTCCATAGTGAGAACATGGTTCCAAGGTAACATAAAGAATGGCTCCTTTAGCTTTTTCTCCGGCTTTATTTATAACCTCTACCTCAGCATGAGCATGCCCATATCTTTTATGGTATCCTTTTGCTATTATTTCTTGAGTATGAGGATTTACTAAAATAGCTCCAACTGGTGGATTAGGTGAAGTCCACCCCAGTCCCTTATATCCCTCTCTGAGAGCAAGTTTCATAAAAAATTCATCTGGAATCATTTCTTTTTTCGAGATAAAGCAGAAAT
Source organism: uncultured Thermodesulfobacterium sp. (assembly GCA_938091335.1). Taxonomy (GTDB): domain Bacteria; phylum Desulfobacterota; class Thermodesulfobacteria; order Thermodesulfobacteriales; family Thermodesulfobacteriaceae; genus Thermodesulfobacterium. Next base: position 84,508 of record CALLJG010000002.1, on the reverse strand, counting down.
ATAAAGAAGATTTTGTAATTTGGACCAGTTTATTTCTTTAGATTCCTTACTCTCCTTTTGTTCTTTTGCTAATTTAATTTTGTTTACAATTTTATAATAATATTCACTTTCTTCTAAATTAATAGGGCCTTTTTTAATTTGACTTAATTGAAAAATTAAAGCAGATAATTTTTTAATTTTCAAATAAGTGTCTGCAATCTCCTTATCCAGAAGTTCTTCTAATTTAAAAATCTCTTTTTTTAATTCTATCTCCTTAGGTAAAAAACCAGCATTTTTTAAGATTTTATAAACTATTCTTAATTCTTCAGGAACAAAGGGATCTTCTTTTAGTTCTAAAGGTTTACCCTTTAACTCTAAATTGTCAAATAATCCCTCTTCCATAGCTTTGCGAATTCGCTCTTCAGCAATCTTTTTAAAAATAAGAAGACTCATTTTTTGGTAGTTAATTGAAAAACTTTATATTCTGCTAAACCCTTTTGATTATTTGAAATTTCTTTAATATATTTTTCATAATAATTTTTGGCTAATTCAGTTTGTCCTATCTTTTCAGCTACTCTTCCTATATCTAAATAAACAAAAAAATTTAAAAAAGGATCTATTTTTAAAATTTTTTTATAAATTTCTAAGGCTTTGGAATATTTTCCCTGAATTTCCCAAATTTTTGCTTCTCCATAAAGAATTAAACCTTTAGCTTTTTTAGGATAATCTTTTTTGAGTTCCTGTATAAGTTTTTGTATTTCTTCTAAGTTATTTTCTTGAAAATAGTAATTAAATAAAATTAAACTGGCTTGAAAAGCTGCTTGAGTTCCTTTATATTTTTCTTTTATTTTTCTTAACTCTTGAATGATATCAGGACTATTAGCAATTTTCATTAATTCTAAAGAAGCAGTTTTTTCTCTTTTAGATTTATAATAAATAAAACCTCCCCATAAAAGTCCTGTAAGAACTAAAAAAATTAGAATAGCTAAAATAATTCTAAAATGCTGATTTAAAAAATGAACTAATTTTTCATGAAAAGATAAAAGTTTATTAGAAAAAGACATTTAAATCCTCAATCTTCTATTCCTCCAAAGAAATCATCCCATTTAAAAATAAGTGGTTCCATATTTTCTTTTAAAACTTTGTAATCTGTTATTTCTCCAATTACAACAATATGATCTCCTGCTTGACATTCATCTATTACATGACATTCAAAATAGGCAATGGCATCTTTTAATACAGGGCATCCATTTAAAGAATAAACATAATCTATTTTTTCAAATTTATTTACATTTCTTCCACTTTTGAAACCAAAATGTTTAGCAAGCTCAATTTGGTCCTTGCCTAAAGTATTTATGCAAAAGATTTTTGAATTTTTAATAAATTCATAAGTATATCTTTGTGGAGCAATAGCTACTGCAAGGAGTCTTGGTCTAAAAGATACTTGAGAAACCCAAGCAGCTGTCATACCATTTATTTTATCATTCCATTTTGAGGTAATTATAAAAATACCTTGAGGAATATAAGTAGTAATAATTTTTTGAAGTCCCATTTTTACCTCCTACGCACCAGATTTTAAAATTGTAACATAAGGAAATACAAATTGCAACAATCTTTAAATTTATCAATTAATATCAGTTTTTCTTATTTTTTGTAAAAAATTATGTGCAATTCTTAACGGTTCAGGAAAGCGATAAATGGAAGTTTCTAATACAAATTTTATTGCTGTTTTCAAACTTATTTTGTGTCCTATTGAGATAAAAATAGGTTTTGTGTTATCTTTTGTTCTTAAGGCTGCCCCAATTATTTTTTTATTATACACTAAATAACAAAAACTTCCTCTTTTTTCTCCTAAATAGGTATTACAATCTCCTAAAAGTTTTTTCTTCGCAACTCCAACGGTTACAGTATTTGTTATAATTCCAAAGTGAGTAGCAATCCCACATCCTCTTGGATGAGAAATTCCTTGACCATCTATAAAAAGAATATCAGGTTTAAGTTTTATTTTATTATAAACTTTTATCATAATAGGAAGTTCTCTAAAGGCAAGAAAAGTAGGAATGTAAGGGAAATTTACTATATCTTCTACAACTTCTTTATATAAAATTTCAAGACCTGGAAAATTAATTATAACTATACAAGCCCAAGCTTTTATAGGGTTTTCTTTTTCATAAGTAACATCAATTCCTCCAATGGTACTAACTTTAGTGAATGTATCCCTTTTTATAACTTTTTTAGAACACTCTGTTTGAATTTTTTCAAGTATTTTCAAATCCATTTTTAAGTATGGAGTCATGTCTCTAAATTTAATAGGTATTAAATCTTCGAAAAGAAGAAAGTAAAAAGTAAGATTCATTCATATTCTGGATCATCTATCATATTAAGCCAGGAAGGTTTATTTCCGTAGTTTTATATAATCAGAAGCAAGACCTCTATGAACTTTAATTCTGTCAAGATAAATAAAATCAAGGCTCACGGGATTAACAAAGGAGTCAATGGTTAATCCAACCAAGAGCCAACTATTGTACTTAGGACCTAATCTTATAAAATTAATAGGAAGATATTTAATTAGCTCTAATAGGGTTTTATTCGGAGATTTTAATGTAGGTATTTTCTTTTTGTCTATAATATCAATCTTGTGAAGGAGCTCCTGAGGGTTTGGCTCAATTTTTGATTCTGTGACAGTTAATTTCTGAAACATAAAATTATAACTAATAGGATAAAAAATATAAGAATTTTCATATTTCCCTTCCTTAGAAATCATTTCTTAGATGAATATATTCTACGGAAAAAATTAAATTTCACAATAGAAATAAGTATATCTTACTTCCCCTACTAGATTTTTTTTTAGAGAGGTTTGAAACCTTTCATGGGTTTTAATTTATAAAAAAAGCGGTATTAGAGATTCATTCCATCCATGGCCTTTATAACCAATTTACCTTTCTTGGGTAAGAATATTAAACAAATAAAAATATGATTTGTCCATTTAATTAATTTTTTAAGGATAAAAGTTGACAGGTATGTATTTATTTAATAAAATTAAGAGGGAAAAATTATAAGAATGAATATTCAATAAAAATTATTAGTAACATTCGGTAATTACTCAAATGGCAGAAAACATAATTGTTCATAAATTTACTAAGTTAGATATTTATTTGTTGTTATCAAAATGGTAGGAAAAATGATATGTAAAAAAGAATTTTATTCCAGAAAGATACTTCAATTACTGAAATGATTTTTGAGGAAAGAATCTTACAATTCATGAGAAGGTTTTATTAAAAAGGAAGAAATTATGACACAGCTGAGGTATAGGTATGTGATTGATGTATCAAAATGTTATGGTTGCATGGCTTGTGTAGCAGCCTGTGCCTCGGAAAATAACATTCCTATAGGTGTATTTAGAACGTGGGTAGAAAGATTTGTAAAAAGAGACGGAACAGTCTTTTTTCTTCCTAAAATTTGTAATCATTGCGATAATCCCACCTGCGTTTCAGCCTGTCCAGTTAAAGCAACATACAAAAGAGAAGATGGGTTAATACTTATTGATGATGAGAAATGCATAGGTTGTGGTGCTTGTATTCAGGCTTGTCCTTACGGAGCAAGATATCTAAACCCTGTTAAAGGAGTTGCGGATAAATGCACTTTCTGTGTTCACAGAATACCAGAAAAGCTTCCTGCTTGTGTAGAGGTATGCCCTACCTCAGCAAGGCTTTTTTTAAGAATGGATGAATCAAACATTCATTTTAGCGTGATTAAACCAACTACAGGTAATAAACCTCAGGTTTATTACCTCAACTATGAGGGGGTGGAATGATAGATTTAACTCAATTTACCTATCCTTTTGGATACGTATATTTTAATGAAACCCTTGTATGGAAACCTGTAGCTTTCGCTTACTCTTTTTTAATATCAGGAGCAGATCTTTTTATTCTTGCAGCCATAGCCTATTTTACTCGCAGAATGACAGACTGGATACCCATATTTCTAATTACAGGACTGTCATTTTTCTCAGTTGTACTGTTGGGACCTTTAGCAGATAGTTTAGAGCCCCACAGAGCTTGGAGAGTTATGCTCACACCTCACATTTTTTCTTCCATGAAATATCCTGGAATTTCTGTCATGGCACTATACGGAGGTGTTTTATGGCCTATTACTTCTATTTTAGGTGCTTTGGCAACTCTCATATACATGAGCAATAAGAATCCTAAATATTCTTTTCTAAAAGCCGATGAAGCAAAGTATGAAAAGCTAAGTTCTTATCTTAAAATCATATTTATTGCTCTTATAACTTTTTCCCTTATGTGGTCAATTTATCCAAGCACTCTTTTGGTTAATCAGACATGGATATGGAGTTGGCGAAACTGGGGAATGCTTCCTGCCTTATTTTTCATTGAGACCTTTATAACAGCTACAGCGTCTGCAATTATCATTGGAAACATATTCAAGAAAAAACATGATAAATTACTTCTTTTTATTCATTCTTTAGCAGCTTTTGCCCTGGCTTTTTTGTTAATCATTCAGATGGTTTTTTGGAGTTTTCAGGTAAGAGGTACAAATTACACTGCCATATACTCCTTATATCCTCTATTTGCTTTAGCCTGTTTAATTTTTATAATTACTGCAACTTTATCAATTAAAGCTATGAATACTTACAAGGGTCTTACCTTTATAGGTATTGCAGCCTTGACAGGAGTTATAATAAATAAGTGGAATGTTATTATCAATGGTCAACTTATTTCGCGAACAGGAATAGGGAAGGTAGATTTACATCTTCACGGATGGTGGTTTTTTGAAACCTTAGCTCCTATAGCCATGGGTGTTTTAGTGTTTTTATTTCTTTCCTCAATATATCCTTTGAGAGATGAGAGTTATGAAACAGATAAGTAGAAGAGATTTTATTAAAGGACTTATAGGACTTGCCTGTGCATCGGTATTTGTTGCTGGTTATGCTCCTACTATTAGAAGAATTATAAATCCCAGATATGAAAGTGTTTTACCAGATAAAGAAGGAAGAATTATTCACTCTGCTTGTTTAGGTTGTAATGTGAGATGTGGAATAAGAGTGAAAGTTTTAGATACAAAATACGGAGAGATTGTAGAGAAAATTGATGGAAATCCCTATCATCCATATAACAGAGCAGTGAATGTGAATAATCAAGTAAAGAGATATTTTTCACTTCCCTATGATACCCCTGTTAGAGATTCTTTAAACTATACAGGAACATTATGTGGAAAAGGTGAAGACGGAATTCATTACCTCTATGATCCTTATAGAATTCTTGCACCACTTAAAAGAAGTGGACCGAGAGGTTCAGGTAAGTTTAAGGTTATTTCATGGCAGCAGCTAATAAAAGAAGTCTCAGAGGGAGGAATTGTTGAAGAGACAAATGAAAAAATTCCTGGATTAAGTGAAACCTTTGTTTATGGGAAACTTAAAGAGGCAGGTTTTGATCCTGTAGAAGTTCTTGAGGAAATGAAAAAGGATATTGAGGATATAAAGACCAAAATTAAGGAAAAAGAAATAACTGACAAAGAGGCACTTCAAGCAAAGATAAATGACTTTAAGGAAAAATGGTCTCAAAGGCTCTCACCTCTTAAGCTTGAGGATATTCTTATCGATCCTGATAGACCTGATCTTGGAACAAAAGCTAATCAGGTGGTATTTTATAGAGGAAGGGGTCAGGCACATGCTGACTATTTCTCTCAAAGATGGGTTAAAGCTTTTGGCAGTGTTAATTGGCTTAGACACACATCAGCTTGTCAGCTTGGTTATTATGCAGGGAATAAATTATGGGCAGGCGTGACAGATCTTCAAATGGATGTTCATTTTTCAAAAGTCATTGTGATGGCAGGAGCTCAAATGGGTAGACTTCATCCTGGTGCAACAGGACAAGGGCTTCTAATTGAAAGAGCAGCTCTTGGTGAATTAAAGATTTACTATGTAAATCCAACAGCGCCAAGAACAACCGCTAATGGAAATATAATTTGGGTTCCTATAAAACCTGGCACTGATGCCGCTCTTGCTATGGGAATTCTAAGCGTAATGTTTGAAAAAGATTGGTTTAATCGTGAGTTTCTATCAATTCCCAGCAAAAAGGCATCAGAAAAAGCAAAACATCCCGTCTATACTAACGCTACATGGCTTGTCATGGTAGATGGAGAAAAGGCTGGCCAAATATTAAGAGGAAAACATTTAGGAATGTCCCATGAAAATCCAATAGTTTATAGTTCTGGCTACAGGGATTCCGATACTGTTGATAAAGCTGAATTATTCTATACCGGAAAGGTTAAAGTGGGAGAACAGGAAATAACAGTGAAAACAGTTCTACAAATATTAAAGGAGGAAGCCCAATCTAAAACCTTAGAAGAATGGAGTAAAATTAGTGAAGTACCTGTTTCTACAATAATAAAAATTGCTGAAGATTTATACAAAAATGCACCTCAGTCTGGTACAATGGTTCATCGTGGCTTGGGAATGTACCCACACGGAGAATATACTATATGGAGCTTTAGAGCTATAGATACTCTTTTAGGGAATATTCATAGAAAAGGTGGTATGCTTGGAAGAGCAGAACATTTAAAATACAACGAATATATTTATGATCTTAAAAAAGTAAAAAATGTATCCTGGGGTGTACCAATTGACCGACATGGAGTATCTTATGAAGAGAGTTTTGAATTTATCTTCTCAGGTTATCCTGCTAAAAGACCCTGGTATCCTCTAACTCCTGAGGAAATTTATACAGAGGCTTTTGCTGGAATAGATGAAGCATATCCTTACCCTATCAAAGCTTTAATCCTCTATTATGCCAATCCTGTTCTATCAGCAAACTACGGAATTAAATTTATTGAAACTCTTAAGGATACGAAAAAACTTCCCCTATTCATAGGTATAACCACTACAATAAATGAAACTTACCTCTATGCAGACTATATAGTACCAGACACTACTTATCTTGACGGCGGAACTATGGGATGTCAGTATGTATATGCTTCCAGTGGAGGTGTAAAAATTCTGGAAACCTGGCGAACTCCGGCTGTGATGCCTAAAACCATAAAAATTGGTGATTGTCCTAATGGACATCCCAAATTTGCCTCTATGTGGGAATTTTTAATTGATATTTCTCTTTACTTAGGGATGCCAGGATTTGGTGAAAAGGCAATAAGTGGTAATCCTGAAAAGGAAGACTTAAAGGATCAAAAATTTTCACTCTTCTGTGCGTGGGAATACATTATGAGAGTTTTTGCAAATTCTGCCATGGATGGTAAAGACGCTGGACTTATAAAGGAAGCAATGCAAGAGGAAATAGATTTTGTTGAGAAAAACTATCCTATAGCAAAATTTAAAGATATAGTTCCCAATGAGTGGAAATATATCGTTTATGGCCTTGCTCGTGGTGGAGTTTTTACGGATTATGAGTCCTCTTTTGACGAAAATGGTTTTTCAAAGAGAAAGTCTCCAACAGAACTTTTAATGTTATGGAATGAAAAGCTTGCAAAAACAAAAAATAGTATAACAGGAAAGAAATTTTATGGAGGTCCAAAATATTTTGAAATAAATGACTATGCTAATAAAGAACTAAAAAAGCAAATTGACGGATATCCCTTTATAGTTATATTCCCTGGAAGCCCTCTATTTACAAAACATAGAAGCATGTTTTACTATTGGATGAAACAGATAATGCCAGAGAATTTTGCTCTACTTCATCCAGATGATGCAAAGTTAGCTGGAATTGAAAGTGGAGATATCATAACCATTGAGACACCAACAGGCTATCTTGATGTAAAAGCTGTAGTAGAACCTTCCGTGAAAAAAGGGGTTATCGCTATACCAGTTGGAATGGGAAGATGGGCTGATACTGTAGTGATGAAACCCAAATATTTTAAGCTTAAAGACGAAAAAATTAATAATTTAATTAAAGAATTACCAAAGAAAATAGAATTACCAAAAGAAGCTGTAAATCCTGCAAAAGAGCTTGATGAAATAAAAAAGAAAATACTTTTTACAAAATCAAAAAAGAAGTATTATGAACATCTTCTTTCTGATAGCTGGAGATTTTCAGGCGTAAGCCCCAATGTGGTCTCTCTTACAGATAGCACTACAGGAAATTGGTCACTCCTTAGTTGGATAGGAGGTGCTCAAGTATACTTTACTGTAGCTAAAATAAAGAGAAAATCAAAGGGAAAGACACAGGTTCCATGGATAATTTGGTAAAGGACAATCTATTGATTACTATTGGAAGAGCCAAGATGTATTCAGCTCTTTTTAGCAGTTTCTATTCAATTTACAATAGAGAGGATATTCCTACGGAGAGTATTGAGGCTTTAAAATACTTAAATCCTGAAATTGAAAAAGAAATTCGTAGAATAACTACTGATGATGTGAAGGATTTTAGAGGATTAAAAACATCTGACGAACTTACAGGAAAGGTATATCCTCAGATAATGGAAGAATTCTATCAAAACTATGGCTTTGAAGTAAAGGAGTTTCCTCCAGATCATATTATCACCCTTCTTGCCTTTATGTTAAAACTCATTAGTGATGAGCTTCAAGCTATGCAGACACAGGAAAAAAACAGAGCATTAAATTTAAGGATAATTCAACATAGATTGATCGCCACTCATTTGTTAAATATATTAAAAACCTTTGAGAAATTGAAGCCCTTTTATGAGCTTGTTGAAATGGACAAAAATATACTCTTTATGGAGTTAAAAGATGCAATTCGTAAAGGTTGAACAATTAGATAAAGTATTAACTGAGCTTAGAAACAAATTTTTCTTTAGACGAGAAACTGAAATTGTTGAATTAATTGATAGCATAGGAAGGATTCTTGCAGAGGACATATACTCAAATACGCTATTGCCAAAACATAATATTGCAACAATGGATGGATATGCTGTTAATAGCTCTGATATTCCTCCATTGAAAATAGCGGGAGAGATATTTCCTGATACATCTCCAATAAAAGCAGAGCGTGGATTAGCATATTACATTACAACAGGCTCTCCTCTGCCAGAAGGCTCAGATGCTGTTGTCAAGATAGAAGATGCCACTATAACTGAGGAGGGATTACTATTTTATGAAAAGATCGAGCCTGGTAAATATGTATTATTAAAAGGAAGTGATATTAGAGAGAATGAATTATTAATAGAGGCTGGAAGAAGAATAACTCCCCGAGAAGTTGCTATACTTTCTGCTCTGAATATTCAAAAAGTGAAAGTTTTGAAAAAATACAAAGTGGGAGTTTTGGCCACAGGAAATGAAATAAAGAAAGGGATTATTAGAGATATTAACTCTCCCATGATTATGTCCTTCATTAAGCTATGGAACGAAGATTATCAATATATTGGCTGTTGCAATGATGACTATGATGAATTAAAAGAACATGTTATGAAAGCATTAAAATTTTGTGATCTCATTATAATATCTGGTGGTGTCAGTGTTGGGAAGAAGGATTATGTAAGGAAATTAATAGAAGATGAGGGAGAATTAATCCTTCATAAAGTAAAAATGCGGCCGGGGAAACCGATGACCATAGGATTAATAAAGAACAAACTAATATTTGCACTTCCGGGAAAACCTGCAGGAGCTTTTATATCATTGTTAAATTTAAGAAAATTTTTTATTGGTGATATTCCTCTTCCAGTCATTAAAATTCCAATTAAAAAAGATGTAAAACTACCGACTCCGGAATTTGAATACATTATTTTTATAAAAAACATAGATGGCTATGCCTATCCCTTTGGATACAAAGATTCTCCCATAAACATAATACCTGAAAACTCAAATTATCAGCCAAGCCTCATATCAAATACTGTTAAAGCTCTCCTTGCTGATGGTTTTATATTGACATCTGAAGATTTAGAGAAAGATCAATTAGTAGAAGTAAATCTTTTTTATTAGGAGGAAAAGTGGATATAGATTTTACAGAAAAATTTCGTGAACATAGAAACCCTGGTCTAATTTTGAGGCTTAAGATGATAGAAATTCTCTATAGAAAAGTTTACTAAATTACCTCTCAAACATACAACCTGCCTACTCTCCTAACTTAAAATGCTTCTAAAATAGCATTAAAATGTTACACTTAGATGGTACTTACTCATATGCCATCAAAAAAAGCCAAAAATTCTCAAACTACCTAAAACACCATATCTAAAAAATGAGGATTATGGGTAGATCTTTATTTATAAATTTGTTTCTATCATCATAAGAATTTCTTGTAAAGTATTTATAAAAAAATCTATTTCTTTGTAATTAATAATTAAAGCAGGAGAGAGTCGGATAATATTGGGTTTAGGTTGTGTAACTAATATTCTTTTTTCTAAAAGTTTTTTATAAACTTGTTCAGCAGAAATATTAAATTCAATTCCGATAAGAAGTCCTAATCCCCTTATTTCTTTTATAATATTTGGTTTTTTTTGTTTTAATTGATGTATCTTTTCTTTCAATACTTTTCCTTTAAGTTCCACTTCTTTAAGAAATAAGGGATCACTTATAATTTCTAATACTTTGAGAGCAACTTCGCAACAAATGGGATTCCCTCCAAAAGTAGATGCATGAGTTCCAGGTTTAAAGGCACTCATTATATGTTTTTTAGCAAGCATAGCTGATAAGGGGAGTCCATTAGCTAAAGCTTTAGCAAGACACATAATATCAGGTTCTATTTGGAAATGTTCATAAGCAAAAAGTTTTCCTGTTCTTCCAATTCCTGTTTGTATTTCATCAAAAATAAGAAGAGCATTATATTTTTGGCAAAGGTCTTTGGCAAGTTCTATAAATTCTTTTTCAAGTACATAAACACCTCCTTCTCCTTGTATAGGTTCTATAATTATGCCGCAAATATTTTCATTGAAATGGGTCTCAAGAGCTTTTTTATCATTTGGAGGTATAAAAATCACTCCAGGTAATAAAGGCTCGAATCCTTCCCAATATTGGAATTGTCCTGTAACAGACAATGCTCCCAAAGTTCTTCCATGGAAAGAATTTTTTAAAGCTATAAATTGATTTTTATTAGCTCCCCAATTTTCATAAGCAAATCTTCTAGCAAGTTTTAAAGCTGATTCTACTGCTTCAGCCCCGCTGTTAGCAAAAAAAACTTCTTCAGCAAAGGAAAGATCGACTAATTTTTTGGCAAGTTTGGCTTGAGGGGCAGTATAATACAAATTAGAGGTATGCCATAATAATTTAGCTTGTTTTTGTAACACATCTAATAATTCAGGATAAGCATGTCCTAAATTACAAACCCCAATACCTGCTGTAAAGTCAAGATATTCTTCTCCTTCTTCAGTAAAAAGTCTTGTACCTGAGCCTTTTATAAAAGCAAGTTTTTCTCTTTTATAATTCTTTGCTAAAAAAAGTTCCCCTAACTCTGTTATATATCCCATATCCTTTTTTATTCTAAATTTACTTTTATAAGGTTTATTTTTTTATTTAAAAAAAGTTGTGCTATTTTTTTAAAATTAGGAGTAATGTCAGATACATAAATTTCAATTTCTCCATTGGGGTCTAGTTTTTCTTTTAAATTTGGATTTTTTTCAATGAATTCTTTAACTTGGATAGCCACTTCTTTTGATGGATCAACTAATTTTATTCTTTTTCCAGCTTTTTCTTGAATAATTTTTTTAATTAAAGGATAATGAGTACATCCCAAAATTAAAGTATCAATTCCTTTCATTTTAAGAGGAATAAGATATTTTTTTATAATTTTCCGAGTTTCTGGTTTATTAATCCAGCCTTCTTCAATAAGTGGGACTAAAAGGGGACTTGGATTAGAATATAGTTTTATTTGGGGATCAGCTTGGGAAAAAAGCAAATTATAAATTCCACTTTCTACAGTGGTTCTAGTTCCTATTAATCCTATTTTTTTGTTTTTAGTAATAATTAGAGCTTTTTTAAAAGATGGAGTTACTACTTCAAAAAAGGGAATTTCTGGAAAAAGGGATTTAAGAGCAGGCATAGATACACTTGATACAGTATGGCATGCCACTACAATAATTTTAGCGCTTTTATTTAATAAAAACTTAGTATTTTCTATAGCATATTTTGTAATTGTTTCAGCGCTTTTACTACCATAAGGAGTTCTTGCAGTATCTCCGAAATATATAATTTTATAATTAGGAAGTTTATCTAATATTTCTTTTGCTACAGTTAATCCACCAAGTCCTGAGTCAAAAATTCCTATCACTTTTTTATTCCAAAATAAAATTCTATACTTGCAGAAAAAGCGGTAAGAACTGCTAACCAAAGAAAAAGCTTGATAAAGTTTTTTCTTCCTAAAGTTTTTTTAGCAAGTTTTGATAAAAGTCCATTTGTAATAATACTTAAACCAAAACCATACAACCCACAACCTATGAATATTTTTCCAGAATGAAATAGAGTTTGGATAAAGTCATTAGGATATATTCTTAGGCTAAAAATTATCCATAAAATAAAAGGTAATATAAATTGCCAAGAAAGATAAGAGGGTAAACTTATCATTTTATTTTCAAATTTATTCTTTCTAATGCTCCAGACTTTAAAAAACTTTTTATTCCTTTTCCTTCACATATTTCTCTAAAAAGCAATTCCGAATCTTTTACTATATTTCCGCAAAGCCAAGTAATAGGTGTATTCTTAAATATTTCTGGAATAAGAGGAGTGCTTGGGCCCATAAGTAAAATATGAGGAATTTCTTTTGTAAGTTCGAGAAAATCTTCCAAAGTTTTATTTAATAAAGTAAAGGAGGTGATAATAGCTAATTTTATTTTATGAATTATTTCCAAAATATTGAGATTGGAATTTTTCCAGGGCTTTTCTATTACCCAGATTTTTTTAACCTTTCCTTTGAGTTGGTTATAAATAGATTCAAAGTATCCAATCATTAATACTTCATCTTTATCACTTAAATTAAGGTAAGAAATTATCTCTCCTTTTAAAGTATTAGATAAAAAATTCTTTTTATTATTTAAAATTGCATTTATAGTGGCAAGACCTACAGATATTTCAAAAGGATTATTAGATAAATAACCTTTTATTAATAAATCTGCTGAAGATTTCCATAAGTTTACTTCTGTTTCTAAATTTTCATAAAAATTTCTTTCTGGTAAAATAGTATGAGCAATTCCTACTCCTTCTTTTTCAATTTCAACTACAGTATAATTAATTCCTATACAAACACGTTTAGTTTTTTTAGCCCTTGCTAAGGAAAGACAATTTTCAACCAGCTTTTGATAGATATTCATTTTTAATGTACTCTAAATACCTTATCTAGTAATTTATTACTAATCTCATCTAAAAGTTTTTGGTTTTTTGATGAATTAAATACTATTGATAGATTTTCCATATAAGCAAATTCCTTAAATACAGGAATTTCAAAAAGTAAATTTATATTTTGGGAATTTAAAAATTTTTGAAAATAATCTTCATTTTCAAAAAAATCAAACATATTTTTTACTATTCCCAATAAGGGAACATTATTTTCTTTTAAAATAGAAATTGTTCTTTTGGCATCTGAGATAGCAAGTTTGTGAGGTGTGGTAACTAATATAAATCCAGTTAAAGGAATTAAATCTATTACAGTAAGAAAAATATCACCTGTACCTGGTGGGAGGTCAAGAATTAAAAAATCTAAGGGTCCCCATTCAATTTTTTGAAGAAATTCTTGAAGTAATTTGGAAGCCATAATTCCTCTCATAAAAATAGGTTCCCTTTCTGAAATCATTAAAGCAAGACTCATTACCTTAATATTTTCTTGACTTAAGACTGGTTTGATTTTATCAAACTCTATTACAGGTGTTTTATTTTCTAATCCTAATAATAAGCTTATATTAGGTCCATAGAAATCAAGATCAAATATACCTACAGAATAACCAGCTTTTTTTAAAGCTAAAGCTATTATTATGGAAATAGTAGTTTTTCCTACTCCTCCTTTTCCACTTCCTACTGCTAAGATAAATCTTATATCTTTCAAGCTAAAATGTACTTTGGTTTCTCCTCTTCCCCAATCCTTATTTATTGAGCAAGTTTTTTCTTCCATAAACTTTATAAAGTTTTCAAACCTAACACATCTTGAATATTATAAACCCCTGATGGCTTTCCTACAACCCATAAAGCTGCTTTAATAGCTCCTCTTGCAAAAGTTTCTCTTGAACTGGCTTTATGAATTAATTCTATTCTCTCTCCAATTCCTGCAAAAATTACAGTATGTTCTCCCACTATATCTCCTCCTCTTATACTTTGAATTCCTATCTCTTGTGGAGATCTTTCTCCTATTAATCCTTCTCTACAAAATCTGAAATTTTTCTCTGACCTCCCAAGAACTTGAGCTATTGCATTTGCTAATTTAAGAGCTGTTCCACTAGGAGCATCTTTTTTCATTCTATGATGAGCTTCAATTATCTCTATATCATATCCTTCGCCAAGAACTTTTGCAGTTAATTCAACCAGTTTCACTAATAAGTTTGCTCCCATACTCATGTTATAATCCTGAACAAGAGGAAAGTTTTTTTTAGCAATTTCATAAATTTCTGACAATTCATCTTTACTAAAACCTGTAGTTCCAATTACCATAGCTTTTTTATATTTAGAGTTAATTCTGGCATGTTCTAATGAAGCTTTATGAAAGGTAAAATCAATAATTACATCACCTTTTTCTATCACCTTTTCTAAGGAATTTTCAACTATAATTCCAGTTTTAGGAAGTCCTACTATTTCTCCAACATCTTTACCTACTGCAATATTTTCCGGATGTTCAAAAGCACCTACTAAATCTATTCCAGGATTTTGAAAAATTAAGTTAATAATGGTTCTACCCATTCTTCCAGCTGCTCCTGCTACTATAGCTTTTATTGCCATAATTTACCCCCTTTTACATTTTCAATCTATATTTAGTAAGTTTCTTTAAAAAGTCTTAAAATACCAAAAATATTTTTTTCCCAGATTCCAGTCTGAAGTATGAAGAATTTTCAAAATTACCTCATACCCTTGGTTTAAAGCCTTGAGCAATTATAAAAATTTCTCTACTTTCTTTTCTTGAGCTCTTTGGTTTAAAGAGTTTAACACTTCTGAAATGTTTTTCAATTTCTTTTTTTAAAAGGGGTAGTTTTTCTCCTTCAAATATTTTAGCTATAAAAGTTCCTTCTTTTTTTAAATAACTAATAACTAATTCTAAAGCTCTTTCTACTAATTTAATTGATTGCATATGATCTACAAATTTGGTTCCTGTGGTTTTGGGTGCCATATCACTTAAAATTATATCAAATTTTTCTATTCCGAGATTTTCGAAATCTTTTTTTGTTATCTCAAAAACATCCTTTTGAATAAAATGAAAATTTGGATAAGAGATTTTAGGTAACACCAGATCTATTCCTATAACTTTACCTTCCTTTCCTATTAATTTTAAAACATATTTAGACCAAGATCCCGGGGAACATCCTAAATCTAGAACTATGTCTCCTTTTCTAAAAATTTGGTATTTGTTTTGGATTTCTTCTAATTTGAAAATAGAACGAGCAGGATAGCCTTTTTCTTTTGCTTTTTTAGACCATTTATCAAGCCAAGGATTTTTATTCATATTCTTAATATACTTTATATTTTTTAATCTAGCAAAAATTTTTATAAAATATTTGATATTTTTGAAACCATTTTTATAATATGATTTTAAAAACTGATAAGGAGGTAAAAGGTTTATGGAATTTATAGAAAAAGGTTTTGATAAAAAGAAAGCGGTAGAAGCAGCAATTTCTCAAATTGAAAAACAATTTGGTAAAGGTACTATAATGCGTCTAGGGGAAAGTGGAAAAAGAATAGAAATAAGTGTTATTCCTACTGGGTCTTTAAGTCTTGATATTGCTACTGGTATCGGTGGAATACCAAGGGGTAGAATCACTGAAATTTATGGAGAAGAAGCTTCAGGAAAAACTACCTTAGCTCTTCATATGATTGCTGAAGCACAAAAAATAGGTGGTATTGCTGCCTTTATAGATGCTGAACATGCTTTGGATGTCAATTATGCTCGTAACCTGGGTGTGAAAATAGAGGATTTATTAATTTCTCAACCAGATACAGGGGAACAGGCTTTAGAAATTGCAGAGCTTCTGGCAAGAAGTGGAGGAGTAGACATAATAGTAATTGACTCAGTAGCAGCTCTTGTGCCTAAAGCAGAATTAGAGGGAGAGATGGAAGAACAACAAGTAGGGTTACAAGCCCGTCTTATGTCTAAAGCTATGAGAAAGCTTATTGCTGCTATTTCAAAGAGTAATACTGCAGTGGTTTTCATTAATCAAACCAGGATGAAATTAAATATAGGCACCTTTGGAGGTCCTCCTCAAACCACCCCAGGTGGAATGGCCTTAAAATTTTTTGCTACCCTTAGAATAGAAATCAAAAAATTGCCTACTATAAAAGAAGGGGGGGAATCAATAGGTAATAGAGTAAAAGTAAAAATTGTAAAAAATAAACTTGCTCCTCCATTTAAAGAAGTAGAATTTGATTTATATTTTGGTGAGGGGATTTCTAGAGAAGCTGAAATTATTGATCTTGGTATAACTATGGGATTAATTGAAAGGAGTGGGGCTTGGTATACTTATAAGGCTGATGGAAAAGAAGAAAGATTGGGTCAAGGAAGAGAAAGTGTGAGAAAACTTTTAAAAGAAAGAAAAGAATTAGCTTTAGAAATAGAAAGAAAAATAAGAGAATTGTTAGGGCTTCCTATTTATGAAATTTCCTCAGAAGAAATTCTTACTGAAAAGAAAGCTAAAGCCTCAGATAAATTATTACAATCTTCAAAATGATAAATTTTTCTAAACTTTCCCAACTTGAAGAAAAACTAAAAAATTTGAAAATCCTAGTAATAGGAGATTGTATTTTAGATAGATATTTTGTGG
Organism: uncultured Thermodesulfobacterium sp.; assembly: GCA_938091335.1. GTDB lineage: Bacteria > Desulfobacterota > Thermodesulfobacteria > Thermodesulfobacteriales > Thermodesulfobacteriaceae > Thermodesulfobacterium. The sequence goes on along the minus strand of CALLJG010000002.1, from coordinate 67,666 downwards.
GAGAAGTAAATCGTATTTCACCTGAAGCCCCTGTACCTGTTTTTGATCTTAAAAAAATATATTTTAGACTTGGAGGAGCAGCTAATGTAGCAGCTAATCTAAGAGGTCTAAATGTTCAAGTAGAATTGATGGGGATCGTAGGAGATGATGAGCACGGGAAGATTTTAAAAGAGCTTGCAAAAAAAGAGAAAATCGGAATCAAAGGTATTTTAGTGGATAAAACTCGCCCTACTACTCTCAAAACTAGAATAATAGCTCAATCACAGCAATTACTTAGAATTGACAAAGAAGAAAGGAGATCCATAAATAAAGAATTGAGAAAAGAATTTGAGGAAATATATGAAAGTCTTTTAGATGAAGTTGATGGAGTAATCATTTCAGATTATGCTAAAGGTATGTTTTTGTCTGAAAGTTTTTGTGCCTGGTTAATAGGAGAAGCAAGGAGAAAAGGAAAATTTTTGATGGTAGATCCCAAAAGTGCTGAATGGAAAAAATATGAAGGAGCAACTTCTATAACTCCAAATTGGAAGGAATTTAAAGAAACAGCTTTTAAGGAGAATTTATCAATAGAAAACCTTGAAGAAAGTTGTTCTTTTTTGGTAAAGAAATATAACTTAGATTTTTTAGTAATTACTTTGGGTAAAGATGGTATGTTTCTTTATCATCCCGATGAAGGAAGTTTTCATGTTACTTCTCAGGCTAAAGAAGTTTATGATGTATCAGGTGCTGGAGATACTGCAATGGCAGGGTTAGCTACATTTTATGGAATAGGATTATCTTTAAAGGATGTGATAAAATTGACAAATATTGCTGCAGGAATAGTAGTAGGAAAGATAGGAACTCAGCCTGTATATTGGGAGGAAATAAAAAATTTCATTAAAGAAAATTTTTCAAAGGAGTAAAAATATGGGTAAAATCTCCCATATAAAAGCTCGAGAAATACTTGATTCAAGAGGTAATCCTACTATTGAAGTAGAAGTGGGGTTAGAAAGTGGTTTTTATGGGAGAGCTTCTGTTCCATCTGGAGCTTCTAAAGGTAAATATGAAGCTTTAGAATTAAGAGATGGAGATATGAAAAGATATGGTGGTAAAGGTGTTCAAAAAGCAGTTTTCAACATAAATGAGATTATTGCTCCTGAACTTGAGGGTTTTGAATCTTCTAAACAGGTGGAAATAGATCAAATACTTTGTGAACTTGATGGTACTGAAAATAAATCTAAACTTGGATCTAATGCTATTTTAGGAGTTTCTCTTGCTTGTGCAAGAGCTACTGCTGAGGAATTTGGAATGCCTCTTTTTGCTTATATTGGAGGAATAAGAGCAAGAATTTTGCCAGTTCCTTTTATGAATATAATAAATGGGGGAGTTCATGCAGATAATCCTCTTGATTTTCAGGAGTTTATGATTGTTCCTTGGGGTGCTGAGAGCTTTTCTTTAGCTTTAAAAATGGGAGTAGAAATTTATCATACCTTAAAAAATATTTTAAAAGAAAGAAACTTAGGAATTGCTATTGGAGATGAGGGTGGTTTTGCTCCTCAAATAAAATCTCCAGAACAAGCTTTAGATCTTTTGGTAAAAGCCATTGAAAAGACAGGATATAAACCCGGAGAAGAAATAGCTATTGCTCTTGATATAGCTGCATCTGAATTATATATGGGTGATGGAATTTATCATCTTTCTGGTCTTGGTAAAAAAATAAATAGAGAGGAAATGTTAGAATATTACGAAAAATTAGTTAAAGAATACCCAATTATTTCTATTGAGGATCCCTTTTCCGAAGATGATCCTGAAGGGTTTAAGCTTATTACTAAAGTTTTAGGTGACAAAATTCAAATTGTAGGAGATGACATCTTTGTAACCAATTTAAAAAGAATAAAATGGGGAGTAGAGGAAAAACTTGCTAATGCAGTTTTAATTAAACTCAACCAAATAGGAACTCTTACAGAGACAATTTGGGCTGTAGAGTCTTCATATAGATTGAATTGGAATTGTATAATTTCTCACAGGTCAGGGGAAACAGAGGATACTTTTATTGCTGATCTTAGTGTAGCTTTAAACACTGGTCAAATTAAAACAGGAGCTCCAGCAAGAAGCGAAAGAACTTCCAAATTTAATCAACTTTTAAGAATAGAAGAGTTTTTAGGTTCTTCAGCTATTTTTGCTGGGAAGAGTTTCTTAAAAAGATGTTAAAGATTTTATGGAACATTTAGAAAAACTTAAAGAATTAGTTAAAAATCCCTTTTTAGAATTATGGATAGAAATAAAAGAGGGTTTAACTGTAGAAAAGAGAAAAGGTAAAAAATTTTTAGAAAAAAGAAGCCTCAATCAAACTGTTTCAGTAAGATATTTAAATAAAAATGGAAAAGCTGGTCTTTCTTATACTACTATTTTAGATCCATTTGAAATCAAAAAAATTTCCACTAAAGCTCAGATTCTTTCTGAATTTGGAGTACCCTCTATTTTTCCTCAAAAATCTTCAGATTATCCTTTTTTACTTTCAAAAGAACCTTTGAGTCTAACTTTAAAAGACCTTTCTGAAAGATTGGAGGAATTAGAAAAAGAAGCTCTTATTTTTGACCCTGCTATTTCACAAATTGAAAAGATAAAAATTTCGTATGGGAAGATTAAATATATTCTTTTAAGGAATGATTTAGATTTAAGGTGGGAAAGGCCTTTTTGTAATTTTATAGTTTCTGTAGTTGCTAAAAATGGGTATAAAGAAGGGATTTCTTATGAATGGTATGAAGGTATAGAGTTTAATTATGAAGAAATGGTTAAAAGGGTAAAACTTTCCTCTCAAAAAGCAATAGCATTATCTAAGACCAAAAAAGGGAAAAATATGAAAATTCCTGTTTTACTTCCTCCTTTTGTAGCTGTAGAATTTTTAAAAATTTTAGAATTTTCATTTTTAGGAGATGAGGTTTTAAAAGGAAGGTCCTATTTGAAAGACAAAATGGAGAAAAAGTTTTTTAGTGAAAAAATAACTTTATTAGATAATGGATTAAATCCTTTTCTTCCTGAGGGAAGACCTTTTGATGATGAAGGACAACCTCAAAATATAAAATTTTTAATAAAAGAGGGGATAGTGAAAGAGTTTTTATTTGATACTTATTGGAAAAAGGAGGCTGAAAAAATGGGATTTTCAGAAATTAAGAGTGGAAATTCAAGGAGACCTAATTTTTTTTCTTTTCCTAAGATCTCTTCTACCAATTTTTATATTGAAAAAGGTAATTTGAAAAAGGAAGAATTAATAAATTTAGAAAATGAAGTTTTTGAGGTAATTGAAGTTTTAGGTGCACATACTGCTAATCCTATTTCTGGAGATTTTTCTTTAGGGATCTCGGGTATTTATTATAAGGAAGGAGAACCTGTAAATTATTTTTGTGAAATGGCCCTATCTGGGAATTTATTTGATTTATTTAAAGGTGTAGTAGAAATAGGTTCAGATTTGAGTTTTTATGGGTCAATGGGTTGTCCAAGTTTACTTGTGGAAAAAACGGATTTAGGAGGATGATTTAAAAATGGAAATTAAAGATGGAATTTTAAAGCTAAAACAAGGACAAAATCTAAAAAAAGAAGAGGCTTATGAAATTTTTAAAAAATTAGCTGTAGATGAATTTTCAGAAGAAGAAGCTGAAAAATTTTTGGACCTTTTAAGAAAAAAAGGTGAAACTTGGCAAGAAATAACTGGAGCTGTAGAAGCTTATAGAGAAGTTATGACAAGAGTTCCTCACAGTCTTTCCTCATCTGCTAAAATTGTTGATACTTGCGGAACAGGTGGTGATCAAAAATATACTTTTAATTTTTCCACTGCAGTAGCTATAGCTTTATCAGCTTTAGATGGGATTTATGTAGCTAAGCATGGTAATAGATCTATTTCAAGTAAATGTGGTAGTGCTGATTTAATTGAAATCTGCGGAATACCTTTGGAACTTTCTCCAGAAGCTTCTGCTCAAGCTTTAGAAGAAATAGGTTTTTCCTTTTTATTTGCTCCTCTTTATCACCCAGCTTTTAAAAAAGTTGCCCATATAAGAAAAAAATTAGGTAAGACCATTTTTAATACTCTTGGACCTCTTTTAAATCCTGCCTTTGCTAATTATCAGTTAATAGGAGTATATGACTTTCTTCTTACTGAAAAAATAGCTTATGTTATTGATAATATAGGTATTAAAAGAGCATTGGTTGTTTTTGGAGAAGAAGGTTTTGATGAGATAACAATCACTGGGTCTACCAAAATTTCTGAATTAAGAGAAGAAAAAATTACTACCTATTATATAGATCCTGAAAATTTTGGTTTTGAAAGATGTACCAATTTAGAAGAATTAGTAGTTACTAGTCCCTCTCAAAGTAAAGAAATTTTAGAAAAAATTTTACAAGGCAAATTAGAAGGTCCTATTATGGATATGTTCCTTTTAAATTTTGGTGCAAGTTTATATCTTTGTGAAGAAGCCATAGATTTTAAGGGGGGAATTAAAAAAGCAAAAGAACTTATAAAAAGTGGAAAAGTCTGGGAAAAATGGCAAAAGATAAAAGAATATTATAAAAGATTTAGAATTTAAAATATTAAATTTTCTAAAACTTCTATTACTTCATTTACAGTGATAGATTTTAGGCATTTATAGTGTTTGTATTTACATGTTCTTTTAAAACATGGACTACAAGGCAGCTCTTTTTTAAGAACTATAGCCTGAGGATTTAATGGTCTAGTAAAAAATGGATCTGTTGAACCAAAAATGGCTATTTGAGGAATTTTTAAAACCGAAGCAAGATGCATAAGTCCTGAATCATTTGATATTACTGCTTTTGAAAAATAAAAAATTCCAGCAACAGTTATAAGATCAGTTTTACCACAAAAATTGTAAACTTTATTTATATTTTCTTTAATAAAATCACCTATTTCTCTTTCTTTAGCGCTTCCTACTATTATTACTATAATTCCTTTTTTTGTTAAAATTTTTGCCAAATCTTTATAATATTCTTTAGGCCACATTTTTGCTGGTCCATAAGCTGCTCCAGGTGCAATCACTATAAAGGGTTTGTTATAAATACTTCCTAAAAAGGATCTTGCTTTTTCAAGCATTTTATTATTAATAGGTAAAAAGAGATCTTTAAAATCATTAGGAAGTTCTAATTTTTGTAAAAGGTATAAATAATAATCTCTTTGATGTAATTTCCTACTAGGTGGTTTTACTGCTTTTGTTAATAAGAAACTTCTTAAATCCTTTGCATATCCCCATCTTTCTTTTAGGGAAGCTCTAAAAAATAACCATGCTGAAGAAAAAGAATTGGTAAGGAGGAGTCCTATTTCATTTTTAAAAGAACTTAAAACTTCTAAATTCTTTTTAAAGTTTTCTTTTTGGTAATAGATGACTTCCACATTAGAAAAATTTTTGAATAAATTTACGATTTCTTCAAAACCAAAAAGATAAATTTTTTCTTTTTGGGAAAGATTATAGTATACAGGTATTGCCATAATAGCATCACCAAGCCAATTAGGGATTCTGATAACCATAGTAGAGTCTTTTTATTACTAAAGTAGCATAAGCTCCTTTTTCTAAAGTAAACTTTATTTTTATAGCATCATTATCTAATTTTGTCCATTCCAGGTTTTCTGGAAAAACTATAGCAGGCCTGGGATAAGTTTTTAAAATTAATCCTTTTACAAAAGTTCTTAAATTTTTAATATCTCCTAAACCTTCCTTTTTACATATCTCATTATAAATCAAAGCTAAGTTTATTTTTTCTTTCTTATCTTTAAAAGTTAATTTTGGACAAGGTAAAGGCAGCTTCAAATTTTTTAAAAATTCTAAATCCTCTTTAGAAATTTCTTTATAAAATAAAAATTCTCCTAATAAATATGGAACTTTAAAACATTTTATTTTAAGTTTTTCAAAGACTTTTTTAAGTACTTCATTCCATAAATAACTTTGATAGACATTTCCCAAAAAGAAAAGATATTCTTTATCTATAAGATTTAAAGCTCTTTTAAAAGTCCTTTTAGAAGGTTTATGAGTTATAAGAAAATTCAATAAATTTTTTTCCCAACCTATTTTAGCAAATTCCAAACATTTTTCAAAATTTTTCCAATTTTTTTTTAAACAATTTCTTAATTTTCTTGTTTTTTCAATATCTACAGCACTACCTTCAGCTAAAATAAGATAAAGAGCTTCTTCATAATTTCCTTTTATGATTTCTTTAACTACGAATTTTTTTGAAGTTTTGACTGAGCTAAATCTTTGTTCGTTGAAATAATTAGCCAATCCAAAATTTTTAACTAATTGTACTTCTTTATCAAAGGTTTTCTTTTCCATTTTAAAATTTTTTATTACAATTTCGAATTTATTCCCTATAAGAAGCTCTTTACACATAGGTTTAGATGTTTTCCCTAAATAGATTAATTCAAATTCTTTTTCTTTGATGTCTTTTTTAGGTCCTTGTTTTATAGTAATAAATTGATGAGCGAGAGCTTTTTTATCTTTTAATCCTCCATAGCCAATAGAATTCATAGAAATTCTTAATTTTTTGGCAATTCTACCAAGTGCATCCCAAGTAGAAACATTTAATTTTTTAAGAAGGTATAAAGAATATTCTCCTTGATTTTCTGGGTATATATCAGCTATTTCATGAACTATAAAATCTTCTAATTTTTCTTTAATTTTCATTGAAGTTAATTTTAAAAGACAAATATTTAAAAAACAAGGTAGTTGTTTTATTGATAAAAGGTATTAAATTAATAAAATTATGATTACCAAAGTTTTAACAAAAATAATCGGGACAAAGAATGAAAGAGAGTTAAAAAGATTAAAACCTATTGTTCAAAGAATAAATGAATTAGAATCTCAAGTACAAAAACTTTCGGATTTTGAACTTTCTAAAAAGACTTTAGAGTTTAAAGAACAATTAGAAAAAGGAGCTACTTTAGATGAGATTTTGCCAGAAGTTTTTGCAGTGGTAAGAGAAACTTCAAGAAGAGTTTTAGGAATGAGACATTTTGATGTTCAAATAATAGGAGGTATTGTTCTTCATGAAGGTAAAATTGCAGAAATGAAAACAGGAGAAGGTAAAACTTTAGTAGCAACTTTACCTGCGTATCTTAATGCTCTTACTGGTAAAGGAGTTCACATTGTTACTGTAAATGATTATTTAGCTAAGAGGGATGCTGAATGGATGGGTCCTATTTATAAATTTTTGGGTATAACAGTGGGTTATTTACAAAATCAAATGACAGATCTAGAAAGAAAAAGGGCTTATGCTTGTGATATAACTTATGGAACAAATAGTGAATTTGGATTTGATTATTTACGAGATAATATGAAATTTTCTTTGGAAGATATGGTTCAAAGAGGGCATTATTATGCTATTATTGATGAAGTAGATTCAATTTTAATTGATGAAGCAAGAACTCCTCTTATAATTTCAGGTCCTTCTGAAGAATCAACAGATATGTATTATTTTATTGATGAAATTGTTAGGAAGTTAAATAAAGATGTACACTTCAGTTTAGATGAAAAAAATAAAAATGTTATATTAACTGAAGATGGAATTGCTGAATGTGAAAAATTATTAGGTATTAAAAACTTATATAATCCAAGATACGTAAGGCTTGTTCATCATATTCATCAAGCATTAAGAGCTCATCATTTATTTAAAAGAGATGTAGATTATGTAATAAAAGATGGAAAGGTAATTATTGTGGATGAATTTACTGGGCGGCTAATGCCTGGAAGGAGGTGGAGTGAAGGGTTACATCAAGCAATAGAGGCTAAAGAAAGAGTTCGAATAGAGGCAGAAAATCAGACTTTAGCAATGATTACTATTCAAAATTATTTTAGAATGTATGAAAAAATAGCTGGAATGACAGGGACAGCAGAAACTGAAGCAGCAGAATTTAAAGAAATTTACAATTTAGATGTAGTGGTAATTCCTACTCATAAACCTATGATAAGAGTTGATTATCCTGATATAGTATTTAGAACCCAAAGGGAGAAATTCGAAAAAGTAGTTGAAGAAATTGAAAAATGTTATAAAGAAGGAAGACCAGTTCTTGTGGGAACAACTAGTATTGAAAAAAGTGAGCTAATTTCAAGGATGTTAAAAAAGAAAAAGATTCCTCATCAGGTTTTGAATGCAAAACATCATGAAAAAGAGGCTCAAATTATAGCTCAAGCCGGTAGATCTTATGCAGTGACTATTGCTACAAATATGGCAGGAAGAGGAGTTGATATCCTTCTTGGTGGTAATCCAGAAGGACTGGCTAAAGTTCAACTTATTGCAGAAGGATATGATCTTTCTGAAATTGATGAAAGAGCATGGAATGAAGTTCTTGCTATGGCAAGACAAGGGCTTAATCCACTTTCAAAATATAAAGATTACTGGGCTAAAGTACTTTATGAAAAATATTTAGAATGTCAAAAAGATGCAGAAAAAGTTAAAGCATTAGGAGGACTTTATATTATTGGAACAGAAAGACATGAATCAAGAAGAATAGATAATCAACTAAGAGGAAGGTCAGGAAGACAAGGAGATCCCGGAGCTTCTCGCTTTTTTTTATCATTAGAGGATGATCTTTTAAGACTTTTTGGTTCTGAAAAACTTAAAGGTTTTATGGAAAAACTTGGGTTGCCAGAAGGAGAACCTTTAGAACATCCTTGGCTTTCAAAGGCAATAGAACAAGCTCAAAAAAGGGTAGAAGCCTATCATTTTGAAATAAGAAAACATCTTTTGGAATATGATGATGTAATGAATAAACAAAGAGAAACCATTTATTCTCAAAGAAAAGAAATATTACAAAATACTTCTATTAAAGATTGGATTATTTCAATGATAGAAGAAAAATGTGAAGAATTAGTAGAAGAAGTATTTTTAGAGAATAAACATTTAGAAGAACAAAACATTGACATTTTAATTCAAAGATTTAAAGAAATTTTTGCCTTTGCACCTGTAATAAATAGAGATACTTCAAGAAAAGAAGATCTTATTAAAGAGTTAAAAAATAATGCTTTACAAAAATATGAGGAAAAAGAAAAAAATATAGGAACTGAAACTTTGAGAAATTTAGAAAGATATTTTCTTTTGAGTACTATAGATAACTTGTGGAAAGAACATCTTCTAATGCTTGATCATTTAAAAGAAAGTGTTGGCTTAAGAGGTTATGGCCAAAAGAATCCCTTACAAGAATATAAAAGAGAAGCTTTTTATTTATTCATAGATTTGATGAAAAAAATAAAAGAAATAACTCTTTCTTATTTATTTAGAATTGAGATTAAAGAATCCAAAGAAGTTTCTGAAAAGATAATAGAAGAGCTAGAAAAAGATGAAATAGGTACTCAAAAATTACAGTATAAGAAAGAAGATGTATTTGAAAAAAAGGAAAATACTTCATCACCTTTAAAAATTCAAAAAATAGGAAGAAATGATCCCTGTCCTTGTGGAAGTGGGAAAAAATATAAAAAATGCTGTGGTAGAAACTTAGATACTGGAGGGATTAAAAATGAGATGCATAAAGTGTAATTATATATTTTCTGAAGAAATAAAAATTTGCCCTAAATGTGGAACTGATATGGGAATAATTTTAGAAAAAATAGGTTACTTTCCTCAGTCCTCAGAAGAACCTTTCTTTGTTTTGGAAGACTTTAAAAAAGAACCTATTTTAGAAAATGTTAAAAATAAAGACAAAGAAATTTAGGTTTTAAGGTACCTTTTCCCCCCAGAAATCCTTTTTTTCACCTTCTAAGATTTTTTGAGTTTCTAAAAGAGCTTTTTGATAATAAGTCAAAACTAATTTTTGAGCCTCTTTAGCTGTATAAGTTTCTGGATAAGTATTTAAAATATACAACAGTCTTTGATACGCTCCTCTATAATATTTTATTTTGTAGTAAAATTTAGCTATATATAATTCATGTTGAGCTAATAATTCTCTAAGTTCATTAATTCTTTTTTCTGCTTCTAAATTATAAGGGCTGTTTGGAAAATTTTGTATAAGTCTTTTATAAGCAGAGATAGCCTTTTCAGCATAAGTTTGGTCTTTATCATAAGATTTTCTCATTTTATAATAACATGTTCCTATCTGATATATTACATAAGGAATAGCTTCATTATTAGGGTAAAATTTTTCAAATTCTTCATAAAGAGCTATAGCTTCTAAATATTCTTCATTCCAAAATTTTGAATCTGCCATCCTTAACTCTGCAAAAATAGCTTGAGGAGTTCCTGGGTATTTATCTCTTATTTCTTTATAGTATTCATATGCAAGGTCATAATTTCCTTTAATAAAGTTTTTTTCTGCCTTTTTAAGTAATTCTTCTAATAAGGGTTCTTCCTCTTTTTTTTTGGAAAAAGTTTCTGAAAATTGAGAAGATATTCCAGAAGTAAGTTTAGAAATCGTTCCACACGAGTTTAAAAAAGAAAGAAAAAAAATTATTAACAAAAGATACATTAAAAATTTAAGGTTCATTTTTTAAGCTTTTAAAACTTTATCTAACGCACTTAAAATGGTTGTTTTAGATACTACTCCTACTATTACTTCAGTAGGTTCTCCATTTTTAAATATAATTAAAGTAGGAATAGCTCTAATTCCGTACTTTCCTGGAGTAATTGGGTTTTCATCCACATTTAGTTTACATACTTTTATTTTTCCTTGCAATTCCTCTGCAATTTCATTAATAATTGGAGCTATTAATCTACATGGTCCACACCATGCTGCCCAGAAATCTACTAATACAGGTATTTTAGATTGAAGAACTTCTTTTTCAAAATCTTGATCACTCACGTTTAATGTGGCCATTTATTTTTACCTCCTTTCTAAATTTTTCAAAAATTTATATTAAAAAATTTATACTAAAATCGTCAAAGTTCAATTAAATTTATATCTTTGAAGATAAAAACCCCTTTTTTAATATGAGTAGTAATTTTTTAAAAAGTAATTCTAAAGATTTAGAAATTTCTTCTTTTTTTAAAAGATAATAATTATAGCCTATTACTGCCGGAATGGCACAAAAAAGACCCATAGCAGTATTGATCAATGCTTCTGCAATTCCAGGAGCTACAGTAGCTAAACTGGCACTACCTTTCAATCCTATATCATGAAAAGCTTTCATTATTCCCCATACTGTTCCAAAAAGCCCAATAAAAGGAGCGGTATTACCAACAGTAGCAAGAATTCCTAATCCTTTGCCAATTTTCATTATTATATTGTCTTGTTCTATTAAAGTCTTTTCTCCTAATTCTTTTTCAGCTAAACTAAGTGCAAGGTTCATGTTGCCTTCTTTTTTTAGAGTTTCGTTTTCAAAATAGTACTCATAAATCTCTCCAAAAGAAGCAACTATTTTTTTAATACTTTTCCCTATAAGATGAGGTTCCAGCTCTTTAACTGTTTTGATAAAAGAAGAAAAATCTTTATTTTTAGTTATTAATAATTCCATTTCTAAAATGAGATTTTTGAAATTTTTGTATCTAAAATAATTAACTATAATTATATACCAGCTTTGAATACTCATAAAAACCAAAGTAAAAAGTACAATCTTTCCTATATACCCAGTTTGCAAAAAAACTTTCCATAGCTCCATAAAATTAAATTCCCCAAATAATCTCTTTTAAAGGCTTCTTAATTTTTAAGATGTCCTTTAAAATTGTCAAGCCTTCTAATGCAGAATTTTTCAATTCATAGGTATACTCGTTTACATAAGTAAATACATGTTTTTTTATGGTTATAGAATCTAATTCTTGAGCATAATTTTTAAGAAAAGGTAAAACTTCTTTCCAATTTTTTTTTGCCCATAAAATACTTTTTCTAAAAATATGAATCAATTCATTTTTTATCTCAGATGGAATCTCTTTTTTTACAAAAATCCCTCCTAAAGGTAGAGGTGTTTTGGTAGTTTTTTTCCAAAATTTACCTAAATCCATTATTTTATAAAGATGATATTTAGAATAGATAAATCTACCTTCATGTATAAGGATTCCTAATTCAGCTTTATTTTTAAATAAATAGGGAATTACTTCATAATATTTTGTAAAAATTTTTTTAATTTTATGAGGATAAAAAAGATTAAATAGAAAATGAGCTGTGGTATGTTTTCCAGGAATTACCACTTTCAATTTAGAAAACTCTTCTGTTTTATAAGGATTAATCCCTACTAATAAAGGTCCTGCTCCCAATCCAATAGCTGATCCAACTGGTAATAATTCATATTCTTCAGCTATGAGATTCCAGATACCAAAAGAGGCTTTGATCACTGGAAAGTTTTTTTTAATAGCTAAGTTATTTAAAGTCTCTATATCTTCCAAATGAAAAGTTAGTTTAAAAGGAGTTGGAATTTTATTTAAAAGTATGCCAGATACTATAAACATATCATTTGGACAAGGTGAAATAGCTATTTCCAATTCCGTATTAAACATTCCCAAACCTTTCTTAGTACTTTATTTGCTTTATTTTTGTCCCATTCTTTATTAGGAGTTGCTAAAAGATTACTTATTATTCTTATTTCTACTAAGGATACTCCCAATTTTTCACAGGCCTTTGCAACTCCGAATCCTTCCATATTTTCTGCTAAAACATTATATTTAGTTTTAATAAAATAAGCTCTTTTAGAATCATAAGTAGTAGAACATACTGTAGCTAGGGGACCTATGTTAACAGAAAAGTTACAGTTTTCTATGAGTTGAACAGTTTTTTCAATAAAGGGATTGTTCAGTTCTAGAATATTACAAACTTCAAAATTTGGAGGAAAAGAACTAAAGTGAGTTTCGTATTTTTTTCCAAAATCAGCAAATATTTCGCAGGTAGCTATAGTTATGTCACCTATTTTTAACTCAGTTTCTGGATAAGCTCCAGCCCAACCAGTTAAAAATACTAATTTGGATTTTTTTTTAAGTAAAATTTCATAAGTAGAAAGAGCTGATTCAATGGGTCCAATTCCAATTATATTTAAATCTATTTTAAGGTCTTTTAAAATAAAAGCTTCTAAATAAGATGGAATTAATAAAGGATATGGGAACATTTAATTTTCTCCAAAATCTTCTAAATCGTCCATATAGTGAACTTGAGCATTGATTTTGTATTCCATTAATTTTTTCAATAAAAAATCAACTTCATTTACCCTTATTAAATTACCTTCTGAATAAAAAGGAAATTTTAAAACAACCTCAGCTGGTTTTATTTTTGTAACTTTAATTTCAATTTTTATTTCTGTAGGAAGCCCCTTTAGGTGCGTTTTCAAAAATTTTTTAATAAATAATTTTAAATCTTTTTCGGTTTTAAAAACCTTTCTCAAAGATTCTTTAAAATTTTTGAAAATATTTTAACTTTTAAAAATATGAGAGTCAAGTACTATACTGGAATATGTGGATGGAGTTATTATTCCTTTAAAAATTTTTTATATCCTTCAGAAAGTAAGCCTAGGGAGTGGTTGAGCATTTATTCACAATATTTTAATACTGTAGAGATAAATGCTACCTTTTATAAAATTCCCTCAGCTAAAACATTTAAAAAATGGTATGAAGAAACTCCTAAAAATTTTATTTTTTCTGTAAAAGCTCCTAAAACCATTACTCATTTAAAAAAACTTAGAGAGGTAAAAGAAGATTATCTGAATTTTCTTAAATATATCTCCCCTTTAAAAGAAAAGCTAAAGGTTATTCTTTTTCAATTTCCTCCCTCTTTTAAATACGATAAAGAACTTTTAGAAAATTTTTTAAAAATACTTTCTTCAGACTATCACCATGTGATTGAGATTAGAAATATCACCTTTCATAATGAAGAATTTACAAACCTTTTAAGAAAATATAAAATATGTCTCTGCTTTTCTGATTGTGCCCAAAGATATCCCTCTTGGTATGAAGTACAAACTACTGATTATCTTTACGTAAGAATGCATGGATCCAAAAATCTTTATATTTCTAATTATGAAGAAGAGGAACTTAAAAAACTAGCTGAAAAAATTAGGTCTTTTAAAATAAAATCAGCCTTTATTTATTTCGATAATACTGCTAAAGGGTATGCAGTACCTAATGCTTTAAGAATGAAAGAGCTTTTAGAAAGAATTGAATAAATTAAAACTATTTTGATCTTTAAATAACTCTCTTATTTCAATAATTTCATCTTTTATTTCTAAGAAAATTTTAACTAACTGGGGATCAAAATGAGTTCCTGCTTCATTTTTGATAATTTCAAAAGCTTTTTTAATTGGAAGAGCCTTCCTATAAGGTCTATCTGAAGTAAGTGCATCAAAAACATCAGCTATAGTTACAATTCTTGCAAATAAAGGTATTTTTTTTTCTTTTAATCCGTAGGGATAACCTGTTCCATCCCATTTTTCATGATGATAAAGAGCTATTTTTTGGGCAGCTTTTAAATATTTTATCTTTGAGCCACCAAGAAGTTGAGCCCCTATAATAGTATGTTTTTTCATAATTTCCCATTCTTCTTTATTTAAAGGACCTTGCTTTAATAAAATATTATCGGGAATACTTATTTTTCCAATATCATGTAAAGGAGACCCATATCTAATAAGTTCTATTTGTTCTTTACTCAAACCTAAATATTCTGCAATTTTGGTTGAGTAAAAACTAATTCTTTGTATATGAAATCCTGTATATTCGTCTTTATATTCAGCAGCTTTGGCTAATTTGTGAATTATTTCTAAAGAAAGCTCCTTTATTTCATTGTAGGCTATTTGAAGTTCTAAATAAGTTTTTTGAAGTTCTGCTGTTTTCTTTTCTACTTCTTTTTCTAATATAATTTGATAATTTTTCAAAAAATCTCGATATTTTTTAATTTTTGATAAGGAAAGAATTCTTGCTTTAAGTTCAGGTATAAAAAATGGTTTATTTAAAAAATCATCAGCACCTGAACCAAGACCTTTTACTCTAGTATCTAAATCATAAGCAGCTGTAATTAAAATTACCCCAATATCTAGAGTGTCTGGATTATTTTTTATAATTTTACATAAAGAAATTCCATCTAACTCTGGCATTAAATAATCTACTAATATTATATCAGGTTCGATTTCTGGGAGGATTTCTAAGGCTATTTTACCATTTTCAGCAGTATATACTTGATATCCTTCTGAAGAAAGGATTTCTTTTATGTTCTTTCTTATTATGGGATCATCATCTACTACTAAAATTTTTATATTTTCTGGATTTTCAATTTCTGGGAAAAACATTGTTCAAATTTTCTTAATTCCTCTAAAGTATTAATATTTATAAAATTTTCATAATGTATTTTAATGTGAGATATAAAAAAAATAACCTCTTTACTTTTTAAATAAGAGAAAAGTCTGAAAAGACTTTTTTGAGGAGCAAAAAAAATAAAATTTTTTATTTCTTCTACAAGGTAACAAGGAAAAATGCTGGGAAAAGGTAGAATTTTATCTTTACCTTTGGTTGTTATTACAAACTTATTACAAAAAATGTAAGAAAGAGTTGATAAATATTTAATTGTCTCTTCTTTTATTAGAGGCTGGTCTACCGCAGTAAATAAAAGAATTTCATTTTTTGGGAAAAAATTAATTGCAGAAAAAATACCTGACACAGGTCCCTCTATTTTAGGTATTAAATCTTTTATAAAAAAAAATTTTTTTTTATCAATATTTTCCTTAATTAATGTATATTCTATTTCTTTTGCTTGTTCTTCATTTTTAACAGAGATATAGACAGGAGAAGAAAATTCTTTAACCTTTTGGAAAACCCAATAAATAAGAGGTTTATTTAAAAAGGGAACTAATGCCTTTTTACCACCAATTCTTATTCCCTTTCCACCTGCTAAAATTACTATCTTCATATATATTTAAAATAGATGTTCTCTTTCTTCTCCCTTAGCAATTATTATTTTTCCATATTCTCCTTGTGGAAGAAAAAACCTTTTTAAACTGTTTAGCATCCAGTCCAATAATATTTCATTTTTTAGTGGAAAGAGTCTATCTTCTATCCATAAAGAAACAGTTTCTGGTCTGTCTTTCCAGGAAGGCGTTTAATAATTTTGTAGGTTTTTTCCATCTAAGTTTTTATAAAGTGAGAAATAAGGTCATTAGGACTTCTTCCCTCAATACTTCCTTCTCCATAAAGAGCATATAAAATACCATCAAAAAGGGTGGTTTTCCTTGCTCCTATTTCTCCAGAAATTAAAAATAGTCTGTTTTCTGTAAGAAAGATAAAGAGGTTTCATTTAATTTTAAGTTTTCTTTTAATTTCTCTTTCTAAGTCTTTTCTTTTTATCTCTTCTCTTCTATCAATAATTTTTTTCCCTTTAGCTAAAGCAAGCTCAATTTTTGCAAATCCTCTTTCGTTAAAATATACCCTTAAGGGGATAAGGGTGTAACCTTTTTCTTTAACTTTACCTGTTAATTTTTTAATTTCTGATTTTTTTAAAAGTAATTTTCTTGTTCTTGTAGGATCCAAATTTTTGGCTTCTCTACTATGTGGGTAAGGACTTATGTGGAAATTATATAAAAAGATTTCTCCATTTATAATTTTAGCAAAGCTATCATTTAAGTTTGCTCTGCCCTGTCTTAATGATTTCACTTCACAACCTAAAAGTTGAATTCCTGCTTCATAGGTTTCTTCAATATTATAAAAATGATAAGCTTTTTTATTAGTACATATAAGTTTTTCTCGCATAATTTTAAAAATAGCATACACAAAGAGAAAGTCAATTTAACTTATTGTATTTGTCTTGACAATAAATATAAATTTTGCTATTATCCAAATTAGAAAAAAAGCAAGTTTTAAAAGGAGGACTAATAAATGGGTTCTGTGAAACCTTTCATTCTCTGGTTTGATGAAATTTCTTACAAGGATGTTCCCTTAGTAGGAGGAAAAAATGCTTCTCTTGGAGAAATGTATTCTAGACTTACAGAAAAAGGTATCAGGATTCCTTACGGATTTGCTGTTACTGCCGAAGCTTATAAATATTTTATAAGTGAAAATAGATTAGATAGAGAAATAAAAAAACTTTTAGATGGACTTGACACACATAACGTTATGGATTTGCAAAGTAGAGGAGGAAAAATCAGAAATTTAATTTTGAAAGCAGAAATGCCTAAAGATTTAGAAGAAGAAATAAAAAAAGCATATATAAAACTGGAAAAGATGTATTTTAAAAATGTGGATGTGGCAGTAAGATCATCAGCTACTGCAGAAGATTTACCAGATGCTTCTTTTGCAGGACAGCAAGAAACTTTTCTTAATATTAGGGGAACAGAAGCCGTAACAAAAGCAGTACAAAAATGCTTTGCTTCACTTTTTACTGATAGAGCTATTTCTTATAGAGAAGATAAAGGATTTAACCACTTTTCTGTCTATCTTTCTGTTGCAGTTCAAAAAATGGTAAGAAGTGATGTAGCTTGCTCAGGGGTTATGTTTACTTTGGATACCGAAAGCGGATTCAGGGATGTAATCTATATTACAGGTGCATGGGGTTTAGGAGAAGCTGTAGTTCAAGGAAAAGTAAATCCAGATGAATATTATGTGTTTAAACATACTCTTAAAAAAGGATATAAACCAATAATTTCTAAAAAACTCGGTGAAAAACATATTAAAATAGTATATGGTAGAAGTTCCCGTAATCCTATTAGAACTATTAAAACTTTTAAAGAAGAGAGAAAAAGATTTGTTCTTAATGATGAAGAGATTTTAACTTTAGCAAAATGGGGAATTATTATTGAAGAACATTATGGTAGACCTATGGATATAGAATGGGCAAAAGATGGTGATGGAAGAAATGTAGGTACAGGGGAGCTTTATATTGTTCAAGCTCGTCCAGAAACAGTTCATGCTATAAAACAACAAAAATATTATGAAATTTATAAATTGAAGGGGGAAGGAAAAATTATATGTACAGGAAAGGCAGTAGGGAGTAAAATTGGTCAAGGTAAGGCAAGAGTAATTTTAGATGTTAGTGAGATAGCCAATTTTAAAGAGGGAGAGGTTTTAATTACTACCATGACAGATCCTGATTGGGAACCTATTATGAAAAAGGCTTCTGCTATTGTAACAGATAAAGGTGGAAGAACTTGCCATGCAGCTATAGTCTCAAGAGAGCTTGGGATTCCTTGTGTAGTAGGAACAGAAGTAGCAACTCAATTGATAAAAACAGGAATGGGAATAACTGTAGATTGTACTCAAGGGGAAGAAGGAAGAATATTAGATGGTTTAATACCTTTTGAGGTAGAAAGAATAGACCTTGAGAAACTTCCATTTACTAAAACTAAAATTATGATGAATATAGGAATTCCTGAACAGGCATTTACTCAAGGACAAATTCCAAATGATGGTGTGGGATTGGCAAGAATAGAATTTATCATAGGTTCTCATATAGGAATTCATCCTTTAGCTTTAATTGAATATGAAAAATTAAAAGAAAAAGCTAAAAAAGATCCTAAAATAGCAAAGGTAGTTTCTTTAATAGAAAAAAAGACTTATGGATACGAGAATAAATCTGATTTTTATGTAGATAAACTAGCACAAGGAATAGCCATGATAGGTGCTGCTTTTTATCCTAATGAAGTAATTGTTAGATTTTCAGATTTTAAAACCAATGAATATGCTAATCTAGCAGGTGGATTTTTATATGAACCTTTAGAATCTAACCCTATGATAGGATGGAGAGGTGCTTCTCGTTATTATGATCCTAAATTTGAGCCAGCCTTTGCTTTAGAATGTAAAGCTATTAAAAAAGTAAGAGATGAAATGGGATTAATTAATGTAAAAGTTATGGTTCCTTTTTGTAGAACTCCTGAAGAAGGAAAGAAAGTAATAAAAATAATGGAAAAAAATGGACTTAAACAAGGAGAAAATGGTCTTGAAGTTTATGTAATGTGTGAAATACCAAGCAATGTAATTCTAGCTGAGGAATTTGCAAAAGTTTTTGATGGTTTTTCAATAGGGTCTAATGATTTAACTCAATTAACTCTTGGACTTGATAGGGATTCGGAACTTGTTGCTCATATTTATGATGAAAGAAATCCAGCAATAAAGAAGTTAATAAAGGAAGTAATAGATATTGCGAAAAAATATAACAAAAAAATAGGAATTTGTGGTCAAGCCCCTAGTGATTTTCCTGAGTTTGCTGAATTTTTAGTAGAATGTAGCATAGACTCTATTAGCTTAACTCCAGATACTGTAGTTAAAACTAAACTTATAGTAGCAGAAAAAGAAAAGAAATTATCTAAGGAAAAGTGAAAAAATATATCTTTATTATTATTTTTTTAATTTTAATAGGAACTCCTTTTATAGCTTTTGCTGAAGTTAGATTGGGTCTTTTACCTATCAAATGGAAAGGTTCTGAAATTTCTTCACAATTTAAAAAAGAAATAGAAAAAAACATTTTAGAAAATTTAGAAGTTCCTTCTCAATTGGTCTTAATACCTTTAAAAGAAAAAGAGAGAAATTCTCAAATTCACTATATTTTGAATATTTCTATAAAATCATCTGAAAATTTTTCAGAAATTACATTTGATTTAAAAGATAATATTTTTTTTAACTCAATTTACTCAAAAAAAGAAAAAATAGAAAATCTTCAACTACCTTTTAAAGTTAAAACTTTTTGTGAAGAAATTAAAAATGTAATTTTTAGTCAAGATATTACTAATATGGCAATATCTTTAGAGAAAGAATCTTTTGGGAATAAAATAAACCTTATTAATAAAATAAATAATTTGTTTTTAAAAATATTTTCTAGTAAAGAAGAATTTGAAGTAAAAATAAATATTCCTCCACCACCCCCTCCTCCTGGATATTCTATTAATCCAGCTTTAAAAATTAACCCTCAATCCCTTAAATCTGTCGAGCCTCAATCACTTAGCTCTAAAGAAGCTTTACAAGAAGTATATCATTGGTCTCCTTGGCAATGGTTTTAAAATATGACCAAAAGATATCACCCTCAAATTATTGTAAAGCCTTACAAAAAAAAGAAGAAAAAGATAAGAAAATGGGTATTAACCATTTTAATAATAGGACTTATTTTGAGTATGTCTATTTATTTGCTATTAAGTTTTATAATAAAAAGGGAACTAAAAGAAATAAATAATATTAAAAGTGAAAATAAATATTTTAAATGGGAGATTCAAAAGTTATCTAAATCTGATATATTTTATGAAGAAATTTTAAGAACTAGATATGGATATATAAAGAAAGGTGAAAAAATTTTTTTATATTCTCCTTATTACTATAAAAGTCAAAAGGAGATAATAAAATGAGGTGTGTAATTTTAGAAGGACTTTATGAAGGTGAGGGAGTCAAGATAGGGATAGTAATAAGTAGATTTAATGTTTTTATTACTCAAAAACTTTTGGAAGGAGCTTTAGATATTTTAAAAAGACACAAGGTTTTAGAAGAAAATATTTATATAGTTTGGGTCCCTGGTGCCTTTGAAATTCCTTTAGTTGCTAAGAAACTAGCAGAAACTAAAAATTTTGATGCTATTTTATGTTTAGGAGCTATCATAAGAGGTGCCACTCCACATTTTGAATATATTGCTGCAGAAACTTCTAAAGGTATAGCTCAAGTAATGTTAGAAACTGGAATACCCATCATTTTTGGAATTTTAACTACTGACACTATTGAACAAGCTGTAGAAAGAGCAGGGACAAAAGCAGGCAACAAAGGAGCAGAAGCTGCGTTAAGTGCTTTAGAAATGATAAATCTTTTAAAAAAGATAACTCAATTTTAAGCTACATCTAATTAAAAAGGAGAAAATCTATGAGGTCTCTAAGAGATTTCGATCTCAAAAATAAAAAGGTTTTAATAAGAGTTGATTTTAATGTGCCCATGGAAAATGAAAAAATAATTGATGATACAAGAATTATAGAAACTCTTCCTACTATTAACTATGTAATTCAATCTTTTGGTAAAGCAATACTTTGTTCACATTTAGGAAGACCTAAAGGAAAAAGAAGTCCTGAATTTTCCCTAAAACCTGTATACGAATATCTTAAAAAGATTTTAAAAGCTCCTGTGAAATTTTTAGAAGATCTAACCGAAGACTCTGTGGATAGGATGATAAAAGAATTGAAAGAAGGTGAAGTTTTACTTTTAGAAAATGTTAGATTCTATATAGGAGAAACAGAAAATAGCATAGAATTTGCTAAATTGTTGGCTAAATTTGCAGATATATTTATAAATGATGCTTTTTCAGTTTGTCATAGAGTACATGCTTCAGTAGTAGGAGTAGCAAACTTAGTTCGAGAGAAAGGGATAGGATTTCAAATGGAAAAAGAATTGAAATATCTTTCTAAAGTTGTAAGTAAACCTGAAAGACCATTTTACGCAGTAGTTGGAGGAAGTAAGGTTTCTTCAAAAATAGGTATTTTAAAAAATCTCATTAACAAAGTAGATAAATTAATAATTGGTGGAGCAATGGCTAATACCTTTTTACATGCTAAAGGTTATTCAGTAGGGGCTTCCCTCTTAGAAAATAATCATTTAGATACTGCAAAAGAAATAATGAAATATGCTAAAGAACAAGAAGTAAAACTTTATCTTCCTGTAGATGTGGTAGTTGAAAGAGATGAGGATATTATGGAAATAGGTTTAGCAGAGATTACAGAAGATGATAAAATTTTTGATATAGGCACTGAAACTATAAAATTATTTTCTCATGCTTTAGAAGGGTCAAAGACCTTGATTTGGAATGGACCAATGGGATATTTTGAAAAACCTCCTTTTCATAAAGGTACAGTAGCTTTAGCAAGAAAAATAGCTTCTTTACCTTCAGTGACAATAGCAGGAGGAGGAGATACTATTTTAGCTATTAAACTTGCTGGTGTAGAAACTGCTTTTTCTTATATTTCTACTGCGGGAGGAGCATTTTTAGAATACTTAGAAGGAAAGGAATTACCTGGATTAAAAGTTCTTAAAAGTTAAAGATGAAGAAATATCTTTTTGCTGGAAATTGGAAAATGCATAAAACTCAAAAAGAAACTCAACAATTTTTTAATGAATTCTTGTCAAAAATTTCAGAGATAGATTTCTCTGATAGAGAGATTATGATAGCTCCTCCTTTTACAGTTTTACCAATAGTTCAAAAGTTAACAGAAGGAACTCCAATTAAACTTGGAGCACAAAATGCTTGCTGGGCAAAAGAAGGTCCCTTTACAGGAGAAATATCTCCTATTATGTTAAAAGAATTAGGAGTAGAATATGTGATTTTAGGACATTCTGAGAGAAGACACCTTTTTGGTGAAACAGATGAAATAATTTCAAAAAGAGTAGAAGGTGTATATAAGTGTGGATTAATACCAATATTATGTGTAGGAGAAACATTAGAAGAAAGAAAAAATTATAAAACTTTAGAAGTTGTGGGAAAACAATTATTTGAAGGGCTTAAAAAACTTGAAAAAATAGAGGCTAAATCAATAGTTATTGCTTATGAACCTGTTTGGGCTATAGGAACAGGAATTAATGCAACCCCAGAAGAAGCTGAACAAGTTCACTTATTTATTAGAGAGAAATTAAAAGATATATTTTCTAAAGAAATAGTAGAAAATATTAGAATACTTTATGGTGGGAGTGTCTCTCCCTTTAATATTAAGGATTTAATGAAAAAACCTAATATAGATGGGGTATTAGTAGGTGGAGCCTCTCTTGATCCATATAAGTTCTTAGAAATATGTAAAATAAGAGTAAAAAAAGAGATTTGTATGTTACCTGATTATTCTGCTATACCATTTGAAATTTTAGAAATTCCTCAAAAATATAAAAATATTGTAATAGTTGGAGCAAGCCCTAAGTCTGAACGTCCAAGTTATATAGTGATGGAATATTTACTTAAACAAGGATTTAAAGTTGTTCCTGTTAATCCTGCAGTTAAAGAAATCTTAGGGCAAAAGGTATATCCTTCTCTTTTGGAAATTCCCTCTGATTTTTCACCTGAAGTTATTGTTATTTTTAGAAGATCGGATCAAGTGTTACCTATAGTAGAAGCTGCGATAAAATTGAAACCAAAAGTAATTTGGATGCAGGAAGGAATTGTAAATGAACAAGCTAAAGAACTAGCAGAAAAAGAAAATATAAAGGTGGTAATGAATAAATGTTTTAAAAAAATTCATCTTATGAGTCAAAAATACCTTTTTAAATGAATGTTTCAGAAACCTCTGTAAATGTATCCAAAAAATTTCAAACATTTAAAGAGATTTTACAGAGAAATAAAGTTAATTTAATAAATTTAAGTCTTACTGAAATTCTTATTAATATTATCCCGTATGTTTCTTCAGAGATATTAAATGAAGTATTTTTAGAATTCCTAATAAAACTTTCTGAAGCATTTTATTGGAAAAGTTGTTTTCTACTAAATACAATGGATAAAATTTCAAAAGAACAAATAAATGAATTTATACAAGAGATTTATGAAAAAGAGGAAATAGCAAACGAATTTATTTATTACAAAACCTTACCATTAGAAAGATGTCTTTATGAAAAGATTTTTTTACCACAAAATTTTTTAAAACTTAATTTAAAAAAAGAGTTACATCCTCATAAAGACAAAGCTTTAATTTTGAAAGGTATTTTGTTTATCTTAAGTAAAGAAAAAAGAAGGAAAGAATTTTTTTTAAGTTTATTTCCTTATTCTATAAAATATTATTTAGAAAGAACTAAAGAATATTTGCGAAAAAAAACCATTTTTTCTTTTAAAGAATTAGTAAATGAGGAAGTTAAAATTAATAAAAAAGATAATTTTTTGGAAATAATTTATTATTTTTTAGCTATTCTTTTTTTGCATTTTGAAAAAGTATGCAATATTATTCAAAATAATGAGAATGAAGATATTATAATAATTTTAAAAAACAATCAATCAAAAAATGAAGAAAAATTGAGAAAAATTAAATAAAATTAAATAAAAATTTATAATATTTTTATAAAAAATAAAAAATTATGAATATTTTTCTTTCTTTTAAGCTTGACTTTTTGTTAAAGCAGTTAAAAAATCCAAAGATAATAATTATTTTACTAGGGTAAATATTATGACTTATAAAGTTTCTCATAATTTTGAAATTTGTGATGGATGTGAGGAATGTGTAAAAGCCTGTGCAGAAAATCATTTTGGATTAAGCAATTGTGCTATTTTTAAAGTGGGAGATAAATTTTATTATTTTTCTTGTATGCATTGTAAGAAACCTCAATGTGGAGCAGCATGTCCTGTTAGTGCAATTATTATAAAAGATGGAGTGGTTACTTTTAATATGGAATTTTGTGTAGGTTGTAAGAATTGTGTTGAGGCTTGTCCTTGGGGTGTTCCTAAATTTAATTTTAATACAGGTACTATTAATAAATGTGATCTTTGTTATGAAAGAATTATAAAAGGGGATTTACCTTTTTGTGTAAGTGTTTGTCCTAATAAAGCCTTAGAATTGAAGAAAATAGAAGCTAAGCCTAAGTCAGAAGGTAAAAAAGAAGAAGGAGAGTAATTAAAATGGGTGGATATTTAAATTTATTCTTATTTGGATTGCTTCTTTTAATCCTTGGAATAGCTTTAGTTGTTTTAAATTGGATTTTGGGACTTAGAAGACCCTATTCTGAGAAGTTGATTCCTTATGAGTGTGGACTTGATCCATCAGGAGATGCAAGAATACCTTTCAGAGTAAGGTTTTATTTAATAGCAGTGATTTTTCTAGTATTTGATGTGGAAATTATTTTTCTTTATCCTTGGGCTGTAATTTTTGAAGAATTAAGCTGGTTTGGTTTTGTGGAAATAGGAGTTTTCGTAATAATGCTTTTAATAGCGTATATTTATGCTTGGAGTGAAGGAGCGTTAAAATGGGAGTAGAAAAAAATGTAGTTGAAATAGCTTCAGGTATTAAACAGATTCCAGGAACACCTGTAGTAATAAGTCCTATTGATAAGATAATCAATTGGGCAAGAGCTGGTTCTTTGTGGCCTTTAACTTTTGGGCTTGCTTGTTGTGCCATTGAAATGATGGCTACAGGTGCAAGTCATTTTGATTTAGATAGATATGGAATTATTTTTAGAGCAACTCCTCGTCAAGCTGATGTCCTTATAGTAGCAGGTACTGTTACTAAAAAAATGGCTCCTATCATTAGAAGAGTTTATGATCAAATGCCAGAACCAAAGTATGTAATTGCTATGGGAAGTTGTGCTTGTTCTGGAGGTGTTTTTAAGACATATTCTGTAGTTCAAGGAGTAGATGAATTTTTACCTGTTGATATTTATGTTCCAGGTTGTCCTCCAAGACCAGAAGCTTTACTTTTTGGACTTCTTCAATTGCAAGAAAAAATAAAAAGAGAAGCAAAAAAATGGGGTTTTTGGAGATAAAAAATGAAAGAGCTTTTAAATAGATTAAAAGAAAAATTTTCAAATGTGATTTTGGAAATTCAAGAAAAAGATTATCCTACCATAATTTGTAAAAGAAATGGCTTTTTAGACTTTATGGAATATTTGAGAAATGGAGAAGGATTTAAATATTTAATTGATCTTACTGGAGTAGATTATCTTAATTATCCTCAGAAAAATTTTGAAGAGCGTTTTGAAGTAGTTTATCATTTATATAATTTGGATAATAAAATTCTTTTGAGAATAAAGGTTAGGATTTCAGAAAATGATAATTGGCAGTATTCGGTTACCTATTTATGGAAAACAGCCAATTGGTTTGAAAGAGAATGTTATGATATGTTTGGTATTAATTTTAAGGGGCATCCTAATCTAAAAAGAATTCTTATGCCAGATGATTGGGAGGGACATCCTCTCAGAAAGGATTATCCTCTTTATTTAGAGGAAGAACAAGAATGGATAAACTATAAAGAATTTATTCAAAAAATAAAAACTTCATAAAGGGAAGATAAAATGGCTAGATACTTAGAAATTAATAAAAAACAAACAAAAGAAGAGACATGGGAAGAGCCATTTTATTTAAATATGGGACCTCAACATCCTTCAACTCATGGTGTTTTGAGGTTGTTTTTAGAATTGGAAGGAGAAACCATAGTTAATTGTGATCCTATTATTGGATATCTTCATAGAGGGGTTGAGAAGCTTTCAGAAAATCTAAATTATAATCAAACTATAGTATTAAGTGATCGGTTAGATTATATTGCTTCTGCTGCTAATAATACAGTTTTCGCTTTAGCTTTTGAAAAGCTTATAGGATTGGAAGTGCCAAGAAGAGCGAAATTATTAAGAACAATTGTTTGTGAAATGGCAAGAATTTGTAATCATCTTCTTTGGCTTGCCACTCATGCTCTTGATATCGGAGCTATGACAGTTTTTCTTTACTGTTTTAGGGATAGAGAGTGGTTATTGAATATTTATGAAAAAATCTGTGGAGCAAGACTTACTCATAGTTATGTGAGGGTAGGAGGAGTTAGACAAGATTTTACTAAAGAAATTATTGAGGAACTTTATAGATTTACTGAAGAATTTCCTTCCAGAATTTATGATTATGAAACTCTGATTGATGTAAACAGGATTTGGTTAAGAAGAACTAAAGGAATTGCTGTTGTTCCAGCAGAACAAGCTATTAATTTAGGATTAACTGGACCGGTATTAAGAGGTTCTGGTGTTCCTTATGATGTTAGAAAATTCAGACCTTATGATGCTTATGGGGAAGTAGATTTTATTGTACCTACAGGAAAAAATGGAGATACCTATGATAGATATCGTGTTAGGATGGAAGAATTAAGACAATCAAATAGGATAATAAGACAATGTTTAGATAAACTTCCTGAGACTGAGGGAGAACCTGTTCTTGCTGAAAATGCCCCTGATCTTTTAATACCAGAAAAAGTAAAAGAGCCAAAACCTCAACCAGTGCCCAAAAAAGGGGTTATTTTTAGGGGAGTGGACAGACCGATTGTACCTTCAGGAGAAGCATTTGCTTCTATAGAATCACCTAAAGGTGAATTGGCAGTGTATGTAGTAAGTAGTGGGTCAAACAAACCTTGGAGATTAAGGATAAGAACACCTTCTTTTGTTCATATTTCCGCTATTCCTTATATGGCTAAAAATCATATGATAGCAGATCTTATAGCTATTATAGGGACTTTAGATATTGTGTTAGGTGATTCTGATAGATAGGAGGAAAGATGGAAGGTAGCATAGAAAAATTTATTTTTACGTTAATTGTTGCAATTATTATTTTGGTTATTGCTTTACTTCATGTAGCTTATCTAACTTATGCTGAAAGAAAGATTATTGCTAGAATGCAACAAAGATTAGGACCTAATAGAGTAGGACCAAGAGGATTGCTTCAGCCTATTGCTGATATGTTAAAGCTTTTAACTAAAGAGGACATAACTCCTTATGGAGTGGATAAACCCATTTTTTACATAGCTCCTTTTATTTCACTTGTATGTGCAGGAACTGGAGTTGCTTTAATTCCCTTATGGGAAAACTTGATTCTAAGTAATATAAATGTAGGTCTTTTATTTATTTTAGCTCTTAGTTCTTTAGCAAGTTATGGAGTTATTCTTTCGGGATGGGGCTCAAATTCAAGATATGCTTTTTTAGGAGGACTTAGGGCAAGTGCGCAAGTAATAAGTTATGAAATAGCTATGAGTTTATCTTTATTAAGTGTAGTTTTGATGGCAGGAAGCTTAAATTTAATGGATATTGTGAAAGCTCAAATCAATTCTCCTTATAAAATATATCTTATTCCTCAAATTATAGCTTTTTACGTATTTATAATTTCAGCTGTAGCTGAATGTAATAGAGTTCCTTTTGATTTACCTGAGGCTGAAACTGAATTAGTAGCTGGATATTTTGTTGAGTATAGTGCTATGAGATTTGCTATATTTTATTTAGCAGAATATTTTGGGATGGTGATAATGAGTGCTTTAGCGGTTACTTGTTTTTTAGGAGGATGGGTAGGACCTTTTGAGGTTCCTTATGTACCTTTCTTTTGGTTTTTGTTAAAACTGTACATTTTATTATTTATTTATATATGGGTGAGAGCAACCTTACCTCGTTACCGATATGACCAATTAATGGGGCTTGGTTGGAAAGTATTAATTCCTGTAGCTTTAATTAATCTCTTTTTAACTGCTTTTTTAAAATTAATATTTTAAGAGGTAAGAGAATGAAAATATTTGAAAAAGCCTTATTAATAGAAATTTTAAAAGGTCTTGCCTTAACATTGAGAAAAATGCTTTTTGCAAGACCTGTTACTATTCAATATTATGACAAAGTGAGACCTGTTCCGGCTTCAGGATTTAGAGGTCGTCATGCTTTAGTTAGAGATGAAAAAACAGGGGATTCTTTATGTATAGTTTGTTTACGTTGTGTAAAAGTTTGTCCTTCTAAATGTATTAATATAGAGTATGAAACTGATGAACAAACAAAGAAAAGAAAAATCATTAAATATGAGATAGAAGCGCTAAGATGTGTATATTGTGGATATTGTGAAGAGGTATGCCCAGTTAATGCTATAGTTCTAACAGAGTGGTATGAATATGTGGGCTTTACAAGAAAAGATTTATTTTTTGATAAAGAAAAGCTTCTTAAGAACTGGGATGAATTTATAGTAACTAAAAAAAGACCCTATTTGAATCCTTTCTGGAAGCCAAGAGGAATTCCTGAAAAGTTTTTACCAGTAAAAAAACGTCAATTTACAGGAGTATAAAAATGAATTGGGATTTAATAATTTTCTACTATTTAGCTATAGTTATGATTTTTTCAAGTGTGTTTGCTATATTTTCAAGACATCCCATATATACAGTTTTATTAGTTTTAATAATGATTATTCATCAAGCTTTTTTACTTTTAACTCTTGGAGCAGAGTTTTTAACAGTTGTTCAACTTATAGTTTATGCAGGTGCCATTTTGGTTCTTTTTTTATTTGTAGTATATCTTATTAATTTAAGAAAAGAAACCAAAAGAAATATTTTTATAAAAAAAATAAGTATAGTTGCGCTTGTCTTTTTGCTTCTTTCTGCGATTTTAATAAAAAATCTTTTTATTTTTCTTTCCTTAAGTCCTTCATTTAAAGCTTATTTACCTTTTAATTTAGAAGAAAAGCCTAATGTGTGGTGGATAGCTAACTATCTTTTTAGAAATTATCTTTTACAATTTGAGATAATAGGTGTGATATTGCTGGTAGCTATTTTTGGGGCTTGTTTTTTGATAAGAAAAGTAAAAATAGTAGAAGAAAAATAAGGAGGAATGATGCCCAGTTTAGGTCATTATATTATTTTGGCAATAATTCTTTTTTTAATAGGTCTTTTTGGTTTTCTTACCAGAAGGAATTTAATAATTATTCTAATTTCTATAGAAATAATGCTTAATGGATTAATAGTGCTATTTGCTGCTATTTCTCATTTTACTAAGGATATTAGTGGATATATTATAGTATTTTTTATTATAGCTATGGCTGCAGCAGAAGCAGCTATAGGATTAAGTTTGGTTGTTTTAATTTATAGAAGACTTAGAACAATTTATTCAGACGAGATTATACATTTTAAGGGGTAAAATATGATAGAGAAAAATTTTGAAGTTATTACTAATTTTGATATTTACGTTTTTTTAATTCCTTTTTTACCATTATTGGCAAGTATTATTACTCTTATTTTTGGAAGGAGATATTATGAATATTTTAAAACAAAAGCTCATACTCTTCCCATTTTAGCTTTATTTTTCAGTTTTTTACTTTCTATTAAGGTTTTGGTTGAAGTTATAAATGGTAAAATATTTCATTTTGATATATATACTTGGATTTTTGCTTATGATTTAAAAGTAGGATTAGGATTTCTTGTTGATCCTCTTTCTGCCTCTATGTCTACGATGGTTACTTGTGTAGCTTTTCTTATACATGTTTATTCTGTAGGTTATATGGGGGGAGACCCAGGATATTATAGATTTTTTGCTTATATATCGCTTTTTACTTTTTTTATGCTAATCCTTGCTCTTGCTAATAATTTAGCTCAACTTTATTTAGGATGGGAAGGGGTTGGTCTTTGTTCTTATTTTCTTATTGGTTATTGGTATAAAAAGAAGAGTGCTTCTGATGCAGGTAAGAAAGCTTTCATAGTGTGTAGAGTAGGTGATTTTGGATTTGCTTTAGGAATCTTTTTAGCTTTTTTCTTTTTAGGAACCCTTTATTATAATGAGATATTTGAAAAATTACCGGAAATTTCTCAGAAATATATAAATGTGTTAGGTTATGATGTATATCTTCCCTTTTTGATAGCCTTTCTTTTATTTTGCGGAGCTATGGGTAAGAGTGCCCAGTTTCCTCTTCATGTATGGCTTCCAGATGCGATGGAGGGTCCCACACCTGTTTCAGCTTTGATACATGCTGCTACTATGGTTACAGCTGGAGTATTTATGGTTTGTAGACTTCATCCTCTTTTTGAACTTTCAGATGCTATGATGTTCCTGGTAGCAATTATAGGAGCTTTTACTTGTTTTATGTCGGCAACTATTGCACCAACACAGTTTGATATAAAAAGGGTTATTGCTTATTCAACCCTTTCTCAATTGGGCTATATGTTTATGGCTTGTGGGGTGGGAGCTTTTATAGCAGGGATGTTTCATCTTTTGACCCATGCATATTTTAAAGCTTTATTATTTTTAGGTGCAGGAAGCATTATTCATGCACTTCATCACGCACCAGATCCAAATGATATAAGAATAATGGGTGGGCTTAAGAAATATATGCCAATTACTTTCTGGACCCTTTTAATGGCAAGTTTATCTATTTCTGGAATCCCAGGATTTGCAGGATTTTTCAGTAAAGATGAAATTTTAGCTCAGGCTTTCTTTTCAAAATATCCGTGGGGGAAATTTATATGGCTTGTGGGACTGATAGTAGCATCTATGACAGCTTTTTACACTTTTAGAATATTTTTTAAAGCTTTTTATGGAGAATTTAGAGGAAAAGAAATAATTCATGGATATCCACAGGAATCTCCAAAAGTTATGACTATCCCTTTAATATTTCTTGCTTTTGGATCTATTTTTGCTGGTTGGATAGGGATTCCTCAAGTATTAGGTGGAAGAAATTTAATAGAAGAATTTTTAGCTCCTGTTCTTGGACATCCAAGAATAATACATGAGGTTTCTCATTCTATAGAATATCTTCTTATTATTCTTTCTGTATTAGCAGGCCTTTTTGGTATCTTTTTAGCTTGGTTAGTATATGTGAAAAATCCTAAACTTGAAACATTGATTTCTAAAAATATTAAGTTCCTTTATGTATTTCTTTTTAGAAAATGGTATTTTGATGAATTGTATCATTATACTATAGTAAGACCCACTCTTTGGATTTCAAGAATAATTGTTCGTGCAATTACAGATGATACCATTATTGAAGGAATTGTAAATGGAAGTGCGAGACTCGTAAGTATTACAGGAACTGGATTGAGATTTTTACATACTGGTATTATTAATCATTACAGTACCTTTATTTTGATTGGAGTTTTAGTTTATCTTTTGATTTATTTATATTTGAAATAGTTGTAATGGAGGAGTCATATGGAGTTTTTATTAAATAATATACTTTCCTTGATTATTTGGTTCCCTTTTATTGGAATATTATTAATACTTTTAATTGATAAAAAGAGAGAAACTCTTATAAAATGGGTATCTCTTATTACTATAATTATTGATTGTATTTTATCTTTTTATTTACTTGCCAATTTTGATTTTTCTAAAAGTGGATTCCAATTTGTTGAAAGGAAGCGTTGGATAGAATTTATTAATTCTTATTATTTTTTAGGTGTAGATGGAATTAGCCTTCTTTTTATTCCTCTTTCAACTTTTACTACTCTTCTTTGTATTTTAATTTCTTGGGATTCTATTAAAGAATTAGTAAAAGAATTTTATTTGGCTTTGTTATTTACAAACATTGCTATGGTAGGTACATTTTGTGCACTTGATTTAGTTATATTTTATATTTTTTGGGAAGCTATTTTAATTCCCATGTATTTAATTATTGGAATTTGGGGAGGACCAAGAAGAATATATTCTGCTATAAAGTTCTTTCTCTATACTTTTTTTGGCTCAGTTTTTATGTTAATTGGGATAATTTATCTTTATATAAAATTTGGAACCTTTGATTATACTTTACTTGTGACTCAAAAGCATCCTTTTTTAGTGGAGGCTTTATTATTTCTGGGTTTTGCTATCGCTTTTGCTATTAAAGTTCCTATGTGGCCTGTTCATACTTGGCTTCCTGATGCCCATACTGAAGCTCCGACCGCAGGTTCAGTAATTTTAGCAGGAATTTTAATTAAATTAGGAGGATATGGATTTGTAAGATTTGCTTTACCTATGTTTCCTCAAGCTTCCTTATTTTTTTCAAAGCTTATTTTAGTTCTTTCTGTAATAGCTATTATTTATGCTGGACTTGTTTGTTTAGTAGAAGATGATCTAAAAAGACTTATTGCATATAGTTCAGTAAGTCATATGGGATTTGTTACTTTAGGTATATTTTCTTTTAATCCTATTGCAATAAAAGGAGCAATTCTTCAAATGATAAACCATGGAATTGTCACTGGAGCATTATTTATGTGTGTAGGAATTGTTTACGATCGTACTCATAGCAGATCCATTAGTTATTATGGGGGTTTAGCTACTTCTATGCCTTTATATGCTGCCTTTTTCATGGTATTTACTTTGTCTTCAATAGGACTTCCAGGAACTAATGGATTTATAGGTGAGTTTTTAATTCTTTTAGGAACATTTTTAGCTAACAAGACTATGGTAGTTTTTGGAGCTTTGGGAGTAATTATAGGAGCAGCCTATATGTTATGGCTTTATCAAAGGGTTTTTTTCCAAGAACTTAATCCTAATGTGGCTAAAATGCTTCCCTTAAAAACTAATGAATTAATAGCACTTATTTTACCTACTATATTGGTTTTTTGGATTGGACTGTATCCCAATTCTTTATTAAACTTTATGACTGCATCAGTTAAGACCTTAGTAATGAATTTGAAGTGATTTGGGGGGATCTATGGGAATCACCTTAAATTTTTCAGTAATTCTAACAGAAATAATTTTTGTCTTGATCTCTTCATTGATTTTTCTTATAGATAAATTTATAAAGAATAAAAATTATGCCTTTTATATTACTTTAATTACTCTTGTATTGGCTTTTTATATAGTTCTATTTGTTCCTTTTGGTGAATTTACTTATGCTTATAAAGCTGATTTTTATTCCTCCGTAATTAAGTTGTTTTTAGTAGGAGGTACCTTATTGATTAGTCTTATTTCTTATAGTTATCTTCAATATTATGTAAATTTAAATTCAGGTGAATATTATGGTTTTTTATTATTTTCGTTAGTAGGTGCTTTCCTTATGCTTTCCGGAATGGATTTAGTTACTATTTATTTAGCTATGGAATTAATGAGTTTTCCTGTATATTTTCTTATAGCTTTAAATTATACTTATTATAGGGCCTCGTTAGAAGGAGCTTTAAAATACTTTATAGTTGGAAGTCTTGGTTCCATTTTTATTCTTATAGGTTTGGGAGTTATTTATTATTTTGGTGGAACTTTCCTCCTTCAAGAAATTTTTAATAAATTGGCTCAAAATTTTTATTTTAAAGAATTCTTGATAGGATTTATATTCTTATTAATAGGTTTTTCTATAAAACTTTCTTTAGTACCTTTTCATATGTGGGCTCCTGATGCTTATGAGAGTGCTCCTGTCCCCATTACTTCTTTTATAGCTGGGATAGTGAAATTTGCAGTAATGGCAACTTTAGTGAAAATAATTTTGATAGGCTTTAACCCTCTTAAGATTGAAATAGGAGAAATTTTTATTCCTATTATATTAGCAAGTATCTTAATTGGAAATGTTATGGCTATAAAACAAGATAATATTATAAGAATGCTTGCTTATTCTTCTATTGCTCACGCAGGTTATGCAGGATTAGGTATCATAAGTGCAGACTATGCAGGTTATAGTTTTACTATATTTTACATGCTAATATATTTAATAATGACTATTGGTATCTTTGGTATCCTTGCTCTTTTAGCCAATTATAAAAGAGAACTTCTTCATATTCCAAGTATGGCTTCTCTTTGTGAAAAAGCTCCTTTTATAAGTTTTCTAATCTTGGTTTTCATGTTTTCTTTAGCAGGTATCCCTCCCACTGCAGGATTTATTGCAAAATTTTATGTATTTATGAGTCTTATTAAAACTAAATATGTATGGGTAGCATTGATAGCTATCATTTTTGCAATAATCGGAGCTTATCCTTATTTAAGAGTGTTAAAAGTTATTTATATGGATAAAGAACCACTTGAATTTTATTTTAAATATGATTTTGCTTTTCTTATTCCTGTAGTTTTAACTGCATTATTAGTACTACTTATAGGAGTTTATCCTAAACCTTGGACAGATATAATTTATAAAACTATGTATTTTTATATTAGTTCCTTATTTTATTATTCTTAAGAAAAGATTTCCCTCCAAAAATTTAAATAGGAAAAATTTTCAGTTAAATTTCCTTTAAGTTTATTCAAAAAATTTCCTAAAATCTGCTTTTACTTTTGGCATATTTTTTGCTTTAAAAATTCAAAAATAAAGGGAGTTAAATTTGATTAAAGGATTAACATTGCTTATTAATTTAAATAATCTAAATTTTTCAGAAAATTCACCTTTAGAGAAAAAGGACTCTTTTGAAATAAGTTGGTTTTTACTAATTCTACTTAATTTAATTAATACCTCTTTTTTAAATTTTTCATCAAAAAAAGAGATTCTTGATTTTCAGTTTCATCCTTATTTTATAAATAACTTACAACCAATTGATAAATATCTTTTTAAAGATAAGGAAATTATAAAAAAAGTTGATGAAGATCTTGAATTTTTATATAAAAATCTTTCTATACAAGATACGATAGATATTTTTCAAAAAATGAATAAGGTTTTTGAAAATTTTGAAACAATATCAAATTTAAAATTTTTAACTTCAAATAATCAAAAAGAAAATATTTTGGTTTGTAGAGAATGTGAAAAAAATTGTTATTTTAATTTGAATTATGAACAGGATTATAACTTAAATAAAAATATAGAAAATACAGAAATATCTATAAATCAAAAACCTAACATAGTTTTTTTAGAATCTAAAAAAGTAAAAAATTTTGAAAAAAATTCTTCATATCTTAATATAAATAATGTAGATTCAAAGTTTGACAAAGATTTAAATAAAATGCAAAACTTACAATATGATATAGCTCAATTTTTGATAAAGAAAGATAATTTGTTTCAAAGCTTTGCAGATAATTCTGAATTAAATAACAAAGACCTAATGGAGAATGTTTTTCAAAAAAATTCTCACTATATAGTATCTTTAAAAAGGGTTATTAAAAGTGATGAAGATTTTGATGAATTTAATAAAGCAAATATATCTTATACTGAAGATGAAATCTTATTTCAAGGAGTTATAGAAAAAGAAAATAAATTTTCTAATTTGCAAATTTTAGAATCTGAAATGCAAAATAAAGGATTTGAGTTAGTCTTTCAAATAGACGAAAAATCTTCAAAGAGATTTGATGATTTTCAAAAAATAATTAATCAAAATTTGATCAATTCTTCTTTAAGTTTAATTAATAATTTTGAAATACAATCTCAATTAAATATGGAAAAAATAAATATTAATTTTCAAAATTTTTCTGAAGAAATTGTTGAATTTATTAAAAACATTTTTTTGAAGTTGCAGCCCCAAGGGGTTAATAAAGTTTTGATAAGACTTGAACCTCCTGAGATGGGAGTTTTGGAATTAGAAATTAGGGTAAAAAGTAAAGAAGTGGAAATAATTGCTAAGATAGAAAAACCAGAGGTTTTTCAAGAAATTAGACAGAATTTAAATAACATGAAAGTGATTTTAGAAAATTCAGGAATGGTTTTAAAGGATTTCCAAATGTTTTTGGTTACAGATTTTTATAATAGTAAAATGGCTCCTTATAATTTTGGAAAAGAAAATAGAAAAAATAATGAAAGTAGATACTCAATTGAAAAGGTAGAAAATATTTTTGATGATACTATTCAGGAAAATAACCGAATAGAGAGTTTTTATAATAAGAATGGAAATTACTATTTTATTGTATAGGGAGGGAAAGAAGTTATGACTTACCAGATAAATAATGTTAATTATGATATTAATAATACCAGAATTCCTAGAAAATCTTTAGAGATGGAAGATTTTATAAAACTCTTTATTACCCAACTTAGGTATCAAGATCCTATAAATCCTATAGAGAACAACGAAATGGCTATTCAATTAGCATTATTTAATCAAGTAGATCAACTTTTTAAAATTAATAAGACACTTGAGAGTTTATTAAATGTAAGTAAATCTTTAGAGCTAGCCTATGTTACTAACCTTATTGGTAAAAATGTTAAAGTTGAGACTAATATCGGGAGAGTTGAAAATGGAAAATTTTTAGGAGGAGAATTTATTTTAGAAAAACCTACAAATAATATAGAAATTGTGATAAGAGATAATAATGGAAATATAGTAGATAAAATAATACTTAATGGACTTAAGGCAGGTACATATAAGATAGAATGGGATGCTACAGATAAAAACGGAAATAAAGTTCCTGATGGTAATTATACTTTTTCAATAATTATTCCTTATGAAAATACTCCAAAGACGATTGTACCTAATATGGTAGGAAAAATAACAGGGGCTAAATTGATGGAGAAAAATGTTCAGATAATTATAAATGGAGAGTATCCTATTTCTATAGAGAAAATTAAAGAACTAATAGGAGGTTAAAAAATGGGAGTTTTTGGAAGTATTTATACTTGTTATAGTGGAATTTGTGTTACCAGTTTAGGATTGCATGTTACTTCAGATAATATAACTAATCTTAATACTACAGGATTTAAAGGAAGTAGATGTGAATTTATGGATAAAGTAGCCTATGCTTCAGGAGAACTTTTCACAGGCCAGAAGGGTTTAGGAAGTTTTGTTAAAGATATTAGAACTTTATATGATCAAGGGAGTATTATTACTACAGATGTGTTTACAGATTTAGCTATTTTAGGTAAAGGATTTTTTGTAATTTCTGACCAAAAAGGCAATTTTTTTTATACTAGGGATGGACAATTTTTTGTAAATGAAGTGGATGAAAATCATTTTGCTTTACAAAATAGTCTTGGTTTATATCTTTTAGGAGCTGATCCTACTGTTACAACAGCAGATTTAACTTCTTTAAGACCCTATCTTATTCCTAAAGTTATGGATCCTAAAGGTACAGGTGAAATTAGTCTTCAATTAATTCTTGACAGCAGAAAATCTGCAGAAGAAGTAAATGACCCTTTATGGAGCAATTATGATGGTACTAAGGAAGTTGCTTTAAGTGAGGGAAAATATGATTTTGTGTGGGATTTACCTATCTATGATAATTTAGGAGAAAATAGGCATTTAAAGCTTTATGTGGATAGAACAGCCAATCCAAACGAATATGAGATTCTTATTGCCATTGATGATCCTCTTCTTGATGGAAGAGGTACAGGAATTTATCAAGGAGCTTTTCTTTATGGAATTCTTACTTTTGGAGGAAATGGAGATATTATAGGAGCTAAGTTTTGGGAAATTACTAATCCTTATACTTTTGATCCCCAAACTGATCCTCCTCTTGATTTAATCGCTTTACAGAGACCACAATTTACATTAAATATCAAAGGTAATACACAAAAAATTACTCTAGATCTTGGATTTAAAATTGAAAGTGACGGAAGTATTACAAGAACTCCCTATGCAACTAAACTTTTAGCTAATCCTTTTGTTCAACTTTATTATACTCAAGATGGTTATCCTCAAGGGGTATTTGATAGAATAGAAGTAATAACAGAAGAGGGATTAATAAGGGCTTGGTATACCAACGGAGAAAATATAGAAGTTGCTAAAATATTTTTAGCTGATTTTGTAGGTTATGAAGATTCTTTAATAAGAATAGGAGGTAATTTATTTCAACCTAAAGAAGGAATAAAACCTTTTATATTTGCTCCTGGGCTTTATGAAAGAGGAAGACTTGTGTCTTGCGCTTTAGAAGGATCAAATGTAGATCTTGCTAGAGAAATGATTAATTTAATTGTTTTGCAAAGAACCTTTCAAAGCAATGTTAGAGTAATTACTTCTTTAGATCAATTATTAGAGGATTTTTTAAACAAGACATAAAAAAACCGATAAAAATAAAAGGAGGTGATGAAATATGGGTTTAACTGATGCTCTTTTTACAGGCACAAGTGGATTAAGAGCCCTTGGGCATGGAATGAGTGTAGTAGGAGATAATGTAGCTAATCTTAATACCACAGCCTTTAAAGGATCAAGAGTTTCTTTTAGTGACATAATGGCTCAAAATATTAATACAGCTGCTGGTTCTGGACAACTTGGAAGAGGATCTACTCTTCAAGCTCTTTATCCTATCTTTATTCAGGGTTCTTTTGAATCTACAGCGAATCCTACAGATCTTGCTATTGCAGGAAATGGTTTTTTTATAGTAAGAGATCCTAGAACTGTTGGGAATATTTTTTATACAAGAGATGGGCAATTTATGATTAATAAGGAAGGTTATCTTGTTAATGCTGCCGGATTAAAGGTTCAAGGATGGAAGATAGATGAAAATACAGGTGATATTATTGGAGCTATTACAGATATTCGGATTGATAGGAGTTCACCTCCTGTAAAAACTAGCTTAATTGATGTTATTACTAATTTAAATGCTGAAGTAGAAAGGACTACTCTTATAGATACTACTCAAGTAACTTTTGGGGATAATTTAATTACAGATACAGATCCTCCAAGTACTTTATGGGGTAAATGGGATGCTACTTTAGACACACCTTTAGCTACTACTGATTATCATTATCGAACCTCTTTATATGCATATGACTCATTGGGAACACCTCATGAAATTACTATTTATTATAGATCAGCCAATTTAACAAATGGTACTACTACTCTACCTATATATGAATTTTTAGTAACCTGTAATCCTAATGAAGATATGAGAATAAATTTACCAGATAACAAGAAAAAGGGAATATTAATGTATGGATTGCTTCAATTTGATACCCAAGGGAATATCAAAAATTTATTTAATGTATATAGATATGGATGGGATGCTTCTAATGATCAATATAGATTAGTAAGAATAGTTAATGATACTGGGATACCTCAAATTCAGGGTTTAGATGATTTTGCAGATGCTACTTATTTTGGTACCACTATCAATGCACTTGGTGCTAATGGATATCCTGTTTTTGTAGCAGACTTTTTAGGTATTGATGTAGCTCCTCAAGGAAATGAGGATCCATCAGCTACTCGCAATTTACAACCTATAGAACTTAATTTTGGGTATTATTATGAAACTTCCTGGAGACCTGAGGCTATTAGAACTACTCAGTATTCAGCACCCTTTGCAACTTTATTTTACGATCAAAATGGATTTGGTCCTGGAACATTGGAAAGCATAGCTGCAGATAATGAAGGGAGAATTACTGGTTATTATTCTAATGGAAGAGTTATTCCACTTTGGATGGTTGCTCTTGCTAATTTTAATGCACCAGAAAGACTTCAAAAGGTGGGAGGTAATCTTTTCAAAGAAACTACCCATTCAGGCCCCCCTGTTACTGGTAAGCCAGGAACTAATGGGCTTGGAACAATTGCTCCCAATTCTATTGAGCAGTCAAATGTGGACTTAGGAGAACAGTTTGTAAAGATGATAATTTTTCAGAGAGGATTTCAAGCAGATGCCAGAATAATTACTATTTCTGATTCTATGCTTGAAGAATTAATAAATCTTAAGAGATAGTAATTTTAATTTATTTACCAACGAAGGAGGGTTCCCCCAAAAGTGAACCCTCCTCCAAAAGCTATAAGTAATACAAGATCTCCTTTTTCAAGATTTCCCTCTTTATTTGCTTCATATAAAGCTAAAGGGATACTGGCAGCTGAGGTATTTCCATATTTTTGAATATTTATATAAACTTTTTCTTTTGGTAGCCCCAATCTTTCTCTCAAATATTCAATAATTCTCAAATTAGCTTGATGAGGGACCAAAAGTTTAATATCTTTACTTGTTAAATTGTTTCTTTTAAGAAGCTCAAGAGCTATTTTTTCCATCATTCTGGTTGCAATTTTAAACACTTCTTTTCCTTGCATTTTTATATAGTATTCTTCTTTAGGTAATCTTTCATCAAAAGGAGCAAAACAAGATCCTCCCCCTTTTAATGTAAGGAGTTCCCAATAAGACCCATCAGC
The DNA here is from genome assembly GCA_938091335.1 of uncultured Thermodesulfobacterium sp. Classification (GTDB taxonomy): domain Bacteria; phylum Desulfobacterota; class Thermodesulfobacteria; order Thermodesulfobacteriales; family Thermodesulfobacteriaceae; genus Thermodesulfobacterium. The sequence continues at coordinate 27,503 of CALLJG010000002.1, read as the reverse complement.
TCCTATAACAAAATCTAAAATTCCTCTTTGAGGCTCTGAACTTTTTCCTATTATAACAGCTCCGGCTCCGTCTCCTAATAATACACATATGCTTCTATCTTTCCAATTGGTCTTTCTTGATAAAGCCTCAGCTCCCACTAATAAGATTTTCCAATCTGGATTATTTTTAATAAACTGGTCTGCTACTGCTAAACCATAAATAAATCCAGAACAAGTTGCAGACAAGTCAAAGGCTCCAGCATTACGAGCACCTATCCCATCTTGGATTAATACTGATAAAGAGGGAATTAAATAATCTGGAGTAAGAGTGGCACATATAATAAGATTTATTTCTTCAGGGGTTATATTTGCTTCTTTTAAAGCTTCAAAACTTGCTTTTATAGCATGTTTACTTATATTTTCTCCATCTTCTAAGATTCTCCTTTCTTTTATTCCAGTTCTCTCGGTGATCCATTCATCTGAAGTATCTATTATTTTTTCTAAATCAAAATTAGTAAGTATTCTAGAAGGAACAGAAATTCCCATTCCGAGAATGGTTGATCGTATTTCAATTGAATTCATCTTTTTCCTCCATCTTTATTGTTTCAGAAATAGCTTTATTTAAACGTTCAACCAAGTTAATTTTTATGAAACTCATAGCTATTTTTATAGCATTTTTTATAGCAATAGCATCTGATCTTCCGTGTGCAATAATAATGTTTCCTTTAACTCCCAAAAGAGGAGCCCCTCCATGTTCTCTCCAGTCAGCTTTCTTTTTGAAATTTTCAAGAGCCCCTTTAGCTAATCTCATACCTATTAAATAAAGAAAAGAATTTTTAACTTCGGTTTTTAACATTTCTAAGATTACCTCAACCAGCCCTTCAGATAATTTGAGACAAATATTTCCAATAAACCCATCACATACTACTACATCAGTTTCTCCCCAAAAAATATCTTTGCTTTCTATATTTCCTGTATAATGGAGTTTTGAATTTAGAAAAAGTTCATGAGCTTTTTTAACAAGAGTGTTTCCTTTTCCGCTTTCTTCTCCTATTGATAAAAGAGATACTTTAGGATTTTTTCTTCCCCAAATTTTTTCTACAAATACACTTCCCATTACTCCAAATTGAAACAAATCAAAAGGTTTGGAGTCTACATTAGCTCCTGCATCAATTAAAACGATAGGGTCTTTTAAAGTAGGCATAAGTGAAGCAATAGCAGGTCGTCTTACTCCTTCAAGTCTTCCTAATATAAAAATAGCTCCTGCTACAATTGCTCCTGAATTACCTGCAGAAACAAAAGCTTGAGCATTTCCATTTTTAACAAGTTCAATACCTTTAAAAATAGAAGCTCCTCTTTTTTCTTTTAAAGCTACTTTTGGACTTTCTTCCATTCTCACAATTTCTTCAGTATAATAAAGAGATACCCTTTCTTTTCCTTCCCAAGATTTTAAAATAGATTCTTTTCCAACTAAAATAAGATAAAGATCAGGGAATTTCTTAAGAGCTAATTCAGCTCCTTTTAAAGTTGAATTGGGAGCAAAATCACCCCCCATTACGTCTAATACTACTTTGTACATACTTAACACAAGTTATGTTTCTTCTTTTTCTATAAAAGCTTTGCCTTTATAATATCCACAAAAAGGGCACACTTTGTGTGGTAATTTAGGAGATTTACATTTAGGACATAGTGAAAGAAAAGGAGGATTTAAAAATTGATGAGATCTTCTTTTCCCTCTTCTTGATCTAGATGTTTTTTTCTTAGGAACAGCCATAAAATATTAACCTCCTTTTTCTAAATTTTTATCTGAAAATATTTCTTTTAAAATAGAAAAAGGACTTTCTTTTTTATAACCTTTACAATTACATGAATTTTCGTTTAAATTAGCTCCACATAAAGGGCAAAGTCCTTTACAATCAGGTTTACAAAGGTGTTTATAAGGTAAATTTAAAAAAATTTCCTCTTTTAATAAATCATAAAAAGAGATCCAAGAGTTTTCATAAAAACTCACTTCCATCTCTTCCTCAGAAAGTTCTTTCTCCCCCTCCAAATTAAGAGAAGCTAAAGGTTTTATATCTATATTAAACTCATGTTCAATGGGAAATTCATAAGAAATTAAACATCTATCACATTCTAAGATAACAACACCTTTCAAAAAACCCTCTAATTTTACTTCAATTCCTAATTTTTTCAATTTAAAATAGCCTGAGAAAGGTTGCTTTATATTTAAATCTTCTCCTAAATCATCAATGTTTTGAAATTCAATTTTTAAACCCTCGGGAGGTATTTCTTCTAACAAAATTCCCCAATTTTTAAGATCTTTCATTTTTAACTCCTTTAAATTTGTTTTAAAAATAACTCCAAAAAAAGATTTTGTCAAATAAAAGCCAATCAAGAAATTAAAAAAGAATCTGATTTAAAAAATTTTTAGATATAAACTCCCTATAAGGGGAATCCATAAATTATCTCTTTTAGTAAAAGTCTCAGTTATAGTAAGTAATATACAAAATATTAAAATATAAAAACTAAAGGTTTTAGTATATAAAAAGGAAATAATCAAAGTGGATATCAAAAAACCAAAGCTTCCCTCTAAAGTTTTATTAGTTTTTAATTTTCTTTTTCCTATAAATATCCCTACTAAAGAGGCAAAGGTATCAGAAAAAGTTAAAATAAGAAGAATCAATTGAAACTGTTTTAATTCCAAGAGAGACCAACTTATAATAACTCCTGTAATAAAAAACCAGGCATCACTTATTTTCATTTTTTCTTCATCTTTTAATAGAGGTTGCCAAAGAAATTTTAAAGGAATATACTGAGGATAAAAAAGGCGTATTGTTTCAAAAAGGGATATAGAAAGAAATAAAAAAGCTAAAATTAGATTAAAGTAAAAGGAAGAAATATAAAAACTTAATAGAAATAAAAAAAATCCCCAAAAAATATGGAAAACTTTTCTATATAAGTTTACTCCCATTCAATAGTAGCTGGAGGTTTTGGTGAAATATCATAGACTACTCTATTTACTCCAGGGACTTCGTTTATTATTCTATTAGAAAGATTTTCTAATAATTTATAAGGAAGTTTTACCCAATCTGCAGTCATTGCATCTTGACTTTCAACACATCTAATAGCGATTACATATTCATAAGTTCTTAAATCCCCCATTACTCCTACTGTTTTTACTGGAAGAAGAATAGCAAAACATTGCCATACTTTATAATACCATCCAGATTTAATCATTTCTTCAGTTACAATAGCATCTGCAGCTCTCAATATATTAAGTTTTTTTTCTGTTACTTCTCCAATTATTCTAATAGCTAATCCTGGACCAGGAAAGGGATGTCTCCACACTATGTGTTTAGGAAGTCCTAAAATTTCTGCTATTTTTCTTACCTCATCTTTAAAAAGTTCTCTTAGAGGTTCTATAAGCTTAAGATTCATTTTTTCTGGTAGTGCACCTACATTATGATGGGTTTTGATAGTTACAGAAGGACCCCTAAAAGGAGTACTTTCTATAACATCTGGATAAAGGGTTCCTTGAGCAAGATATTTTATATCTTTCATTTTTTGAGCTTCCTTTTCGAAAATTTCAATAAAAGTTTCTCCTATAATCTTTCTTTTTTCCTCTGGATCTTTAATTCCTTTAAGTCGGTTTAAAAAAATTGAAGAAGCTTCTACATAATGAACTTTTAGTTTTAAATTATTCATCAAAGATAAAACTTCATTTTCTTCATTTTTTCGTAGAAGTCCATTATTAACAAATATAGGAATAAGTCTATCTCCTATTGCTTTATGAATTAATAAGGCTGTTACTGTGGAATCTATGCCACCAGAAAGAGCACAGATTACTTTTTCATTTGATCCTACTGTTTTACGTATTTTTTCTATGGTATGTTCTATAAAAGATGGCATATTCCAATCAGCTTCGCATTTACAAATTTCAAAAACAAAATTTTTAAATAATTTATTACCTATTTCAGTATGAATTACTTCTGGATGAAATTGCACTCCATAAATAGGCTTAATTTTATGAGCTATTATTGCAAAAGGAGAATATTTTGTTTTTGCTAAAGTATGAAAATCTTTAGGAAGATGTTCTATTCTATCACTATGGCTCATCCATACTTTATATTTTTTGATTTTTTTAAAGCCCTTTAAAATTTTATTTCTTTTTAATATTTCGATATAAGCAGGTCCAAATTCTCTTTTTTTACTTTTTTCAACTTTTCCTCCTAAAATATAACTTATCAATTGAGCTCCATAACAGATCCCTAAAATAGGTAATCCTAAATCAAAGATTTCTTTGTTAATTAGGGGGGCATTTTTATCGTATACATTACTTGGTCCACCAGATAAAATAATTCCCTTAGGAGAAAAGTTTTTGATTTCTTCCTTAGTTATTGAATAGGGTCTAATTTCAGTATAAACTCCTAATTCTCTAATTCTTCGAGCAATAAGTTGAGTAGTTTGAGAACCAAAATCAAGAATTAAAATTTTATTTTTGGTTTCCATTTATTTTAAATTTTTTTAGTTTTCCTTAAAATGATTAATCCACTTACTAAAGCTAAAATAAGAGCCCCTACTACTAATAATTCTAAAATACCATATTTTATTTTTTCTGAATTAAAAGGTTCTGTATGAGAAATACTAAAACTTAAAATAAGAAGTCTTCTTATCAAAGCTGTAATACCTACCAAAATAAAAGGTTCTATGCATTTAATAGTAACTTCTTCTAATAAAGCTACTTCAACAGTATAAAAAATTTCTAAAAAAATTATACTAATTAAAATTTTATCAAGAAATTTGACTACAAAACTAATAATATCTTCTTCAAGTTGATGAAATAAAAATAATAATTTAAAACAATCAAAAATAACTAATGCAAAACCTATGATTAATCCCAAACCCACTAAATAGTATCCTATTTTTTCAACTTTTAAAATAATATGTTTTTTGACTATAGTTGAAAAGTCAAATTTTTTAGAATTTTTCATAAAAAGACCTCATTTAAAGACATTATATTTATTCATACTTTTAAGAAGACCTAAATTTAATATATCTTCAAGAGCAGAGACAGCAGTTTCTAAAACTTTAAATACTTTAGGGATTTCCTCATCAGAAAAAGTAGATAATACATACTCTGTCAATTCTTGATTTGATGGTCTTCCTATTCCTAATCTCATTCTCGGGAAATTTGAATTTCCAAGAGACTCAATAATAGAAAGCATACCCTTATGGCCTCCTGCTCCACCCTTTGATAAAATTTTTATTTTTCCAAGAGGTAAATCTGCATCATCATAAATCACTAATAATTTTTCCAAAGGAATATTTTCTTTTTCTATCCATATTTTTACTGCTTTTCCTGAAAGATTCATATAAGTTAAAGGCTTTAAAAGAAGAGCTTTATCTTCATATAAAGCTATTTCAGTTTTCAAATCCTGATAAATTTTGAAACTCAAATTATGTTTTTTTGCAAAAGTATCTAATACCAAAAAACCAAAATTGTGACGAGTATACTTATATTTTTCCCCGGGATTCCCTAGTCCACAAAAAAGCCACATTAAAATTTCTATTCAGTAGATTTTTCAGTTTCTTCTACAACTTCTTCTATAGCTTCTATTACAATGGTAACAACTGTTTCTTCTGGATCTTCAATAACTTTAACTCCTTCAGGAACTTTAATATCCTTTACATGTAAAACATCTCCTATATCCAGATTACTTATATCAACTTGAATTTTATCAGGTATATTAGAAGGTAAACATTCAATACTTAATTCATGTAAAAGAATTTCTAAAACTCCTCCTTTAGTAATTCCTACTGGTTTTCCTATAAATTCTAAAGGGACATCTATAGTGATAAGATTTTTTTCGTGAATGGCAAGAAAATCTATATGAATGATTTTATCTGTAACAGGATCAATTTGATATTCTTTTAATATAGCTTGAATTTGAGAAGGTTTTTCATTTTCTATTTTTAAGTTAAAAAGAAGAGTTTCTCCTTTATGTTTGTTTAATATACTTTCTAATTCACTAAATTTGACATAAATAGGAATAGGATCAATGTGAGATCCATATATAATAGCAGGAATTAATCCCTTTTTTCTTAATTTTTTACTTGTTTTTTTTCCTGGTTTTTCTCTTATAAAAGAGCTCAAAGTAACTTGTCTCATGTTCTCTTTCCTCCTTTCTTTAATTATTTCATTTTAAACAAATAAAGAACTTATAGATTCATCCGTATGAATTCTTTTTATAGCTTCTCCTAAAAGTTCTGCCACTGAAAGGACCTTTATTTTATTTAAGACTTTGACTTCCTCTTTTAAGGGGATTGTATCACTTACTAAAAGAGCTTTTAAAGGAGAATTTTTAATTTTTTCTATTGCATTACCTGAAAGTACTGGATGGGTGGCCATTCCATAAACTTCAATAGCTCCTTTTTCTAAAAGTGCCTTTGCTGCTTGACACATTGTTCCACCAGTATCAACCATGTCATCTATAATAATAGCAACTTTATTTTTAACCTCCCCTATAATATTCATTACTGCGCTCTCATTAGGTCTTTCCCTTCTTTTATCAACAATAGCAATGGTGGTATTTAATCTTTTAGCATATTCTCTAGCTCTTTCTACTCCTCCTGCATCAGGGGAAACTATTACAATTTCCGTATTTGAAAATGTATCCTTTATATATTTAAGAAAAACAGGTAAAGCATAAAGATGGTCTACAGGGATATCAAAAAAACCTTGTATTTGGCCTGCATGTAAATCCATGGTAAGAACTCTTCTTGCTCCAGCAGTGACTATTAAATTAGCAACCAATTTGGCTGAAATCGGAGTTCTTGGAGCAGTTTTTCTATCTTGTCTGGCATATCCATAATAAGGAATTACTGCAGTAATCCTTCTTGCAGAAGCCCTTCTAGCAGCGTCTATCATAATTAAAAGCTCCATTAAATATTCATTTACAGGTGGACAAGTAGATTGAATAATAAATACATCAGCTCCTCTTACATTCTCTTTTATTTCTACAAAAAGCTCCCCATCGCTAAATCTTTTTATTATACATTCTCCCAAAGGAACTTTTAAATAATTACAAATTTTTTTAGCTAATTCAGGATTAGCAGTTCCTGAAAAAATCTTGAATTGATTTATAGGCATAAAAATTCCTCCCTATTTAATTAATTTAGGTTTTTTACTAAAAATGTTTTTCCTTTTTTTATAAAAGAATTTAATGAGCTATAAATCAAAAAAGGAGGTTGTTCGAATATACCAAATAAAGATGAGCCTGTACCAGTTAACCCCACAGCTTTTGCACCAAAATTTTTTAATAAATTTTCATAATATTTTAATATCTTATATTTTTCAAAAACTAAACCTTTAAAATCATTAATAAGCCCTTGAGCTTGATTCCAAGGAGCTGTATCGGTCCTATAATAAACTGGATTTTTTGAATTTGTCAATTTTAAATTTTTATAAGCCCATTTAGTAGATATTTGAAAATCTGGATAAATAATAATGTACCATGCTGGAAAACTAGGAAAAGGTTTTAAAATATCTCCTATTCCTTCACCAATAGCTGAGGAATAAGGATTTAAAAAAAAGAGCACATCAGCCCCTAAATTTTTAGCAAGGGGATAAAGAAGGTTCAAATCAATTTCATAAAAATATGCTAAACCTTTTAGTATTGAAGCGGCATTACTACTTCCTCCACCAAGTCCTGCACCAATAGGAATATTTTTTTTAATTTTTATTATAAATTTATCTTTTATTTTGAAATTCTCTTTAAATTTCTGATAGGCCTTATAAGCTAAATTTTTTTTTATGGGAATAGGAGGATTACTAAAAACTTCTAAAGAAAAACTTCTTTTATTTTTTTTGATTTCCACTTCATCCCAAAGATCGATTTTTTGAAAAATAGTATATATTTCATGATAATTATCCTCTCTTTTTTTTAACACTTGAAGAGTAAGATTGATTTTAGCTGGTGAATAAAGGAAAAGGCTTTTCATAAAAAGAATTTATTTTACTAATTTTAAAAATTTTAGCTTGAGTTCGTATAAAATGGTTTGTAAAAGTTTAGCTTCTTCAGAAGTAAGGTTCCCTTTTGTTTTTTCTTTTAACATTTCTAAAGTATCAATTGTTTGCTTTGCAAGAGTTAAATTAATTTCTTTTTTGTTGGTTATGGGATCTGGGATTTCTCCTAAATGAACTAAAGCAGCTGTATTTAAAGAAAGAATAAAAGTACTAAAATTTATAAGATTAAAGAAAACTTCCTCTTCCCTTTCTTTCATTTTTATTTTTCTTTCTTTTTAGTCACTATAAGTTCTGTTTTAGAAATATATTTACCCTTTATAGGTTTTTTTTCTGCCAATGTATCATGTAATTTTTTGATTCTGTCTGTGGGATAGAAATTTTTGGCTGTTTCTAAAAATTTTTTAGCATCTTTAATTTTGCCATCTATTAAATAGTCTCTTGCCCTTTTTAGAATAGCCTTTTCTCTTTCATGAATTTTCGCACTTTTGTCTTGAAATCCAAAAAGAGAGGGTAATTTAATTATATAACTGGAGTTGCATTTAGGACAATTTGGAAAATTTTCCTCTATTTTTTGTAAAATTTCAAAAACCTCTCCACAGATTTCACATTTGAATTCATAAATAGGCATATCTAAATTATAATCTTTTTTTTATAGTTTACAATCCTTTAAATTTTGATAAGATGGCTTATAGTAAAAAAATTAAGCTATGAATAATTTTTATGAAAAAATTTTTCAAGGTTTAGGTGCTTGGGTTTTGTTAGTTTTATCTTCTATTATAATTATTCTTTTTATTTATTTACTTAGTCCTCTTTTTTATATATTTTGTTGGGGTGCTATTTTAGCCTTCTTTATTTATCCAATATATAATCATCTCAATAAAAAATTTAAAAATAAAAGAAGATTTTCTGCTATTTTAGTACTAATCGGTTTTTTAATTTTTATTATAAGTCCCTTAACCTTACTTTTTTTTAATTTTTATTCTCAAATGTTAAAATTTTTGGAAAATTTACAACCTATCACTCAAAAAGATATTGAAAAATTTATTCAAGGTCTTCAAAATTATCCTTATATTTATGATTTAATTTCTAAGATAATTGATCAGTTAGAACCATATTTGCCTCAACTCCAAGAAAGACTTATTCAACTACTCTCAAAAATTTTTCAAGATAGTTTTACTTTATTTAAAAATTTTATTAAATTTATTATTTCTTTTGGATTTAAATTGGCTTTTACTCTTATTACTTTATATTATTTTTTAATTGATGGAGAAAGAGCTGTAAAAGAGATAATTAAACTTATTCCAGGAGAAGAAAAGGAAAAAGAAAAAATAATAAATAGAATTTCCCTTATTTTAAAAGGTGTTTTATATGGAAATATTTTAACCGCCTTTGTTCAAGGCTTATTAGCTTTTATAATATATTTCTTATTAGATATTCCTCATTATTTACTTTGGGCTTTTCTTACAGTAATTGCTTCGTTTATTCCTGCTTTTGGAACAGGTTTAATATGGGTCCCTTTAACTATTTATTTGCTCATTATAGGAAGCTATACTAAAGCCCTTATACTTCTTCTTTATTCAGCATTAATTGTTGCTCAGATAGATAACATTCTTAAACCTTTTCTCATTGGAGAAAAAATTAAGATTCATAATTTGCTTGTTCTTTTTTCTGTTTTAGGAGGGCTTATAAAATTTGGTTTTTTAGGATTGTTTTTAGGTCCAGTTATATTAGGGCTTTTTCTTTCAATTATTGAAATTTATAAAATAAAATTTCTTCATTAAATTATGCCTGAACTTCCTGAAATAGAGAGTATTAAAAGAGATTTACAAAGAGCCTTAATAGGGAAAAAATTAACGTTTGTTAGTATAAAGAATCCTGAATTTATTCTTAAAAACAAAATAGATTCTTTGAAATCTATTTTAGAAACTAAGCTTTTAGAAATCAAAAGATATGGAAAATATTTAATTTTTCTTTTTGAAAAAGAAGGAATATTGTTTCACTTAGGTATGACAGGATTTTTTCTATTTTTTTTACCTAAAATATATAAAAAATATCTTATATTAAGCTTAAAATTCCAAAATATAAATTTAAACTATTTTGACATTAGAAAATTTAGTAAAATAAAAAAAATAGATAAATTTAATTGGAGAGAAAATAAAGAATTAAAGAGATTAGGGAAAGATGCATTAGAAATAAAAGAAAAGGAATTTAAAGCTTTAATAAAAAATAATAAAAGATGTATAAAAAGTTTTTTATTGGATCAAAAAGTTCTAGCAGGATTGGGAAATATTTATACTGATGAGCTATTATATAGAGCGAAAATAAATCCTTTCAAAACAACTGATAGTCTAAGTGAAGAAGAAATTAAAAAACTATTTTATGAAATGAAAAATTTATTAAAAGAAGCCATATCTTTGAAGGGATCATCTGTTAAGAATTTTATTAATGTAAAAGGAAATAAGGGTAAATTTCAAGAAAAACATATGGTATATGGAAAAAAAGGAAAAGAATGTTTAAGATGTGGATCATTGTTAATTTATAAAAAAATAAATCAAAGAGGAACCACTTTTTGTCCTGTTTGTCAGGCTTTTTAATTATAAAAATTTTCAAAAAATTTCTATGATTAAAAAATTTAAACATTTTTCTTTTAAAAACCTTGACAAAAAAATAAGAAATTTGTATAAAAAATAAATTAAGAAAAATTATTAAAGGAGGGAGAGATGAATAAAGCAGAATTAGTAAAAAGAATGGCAGAAATTGCAGAAGTACCTAAAGCATCTGCAGAAAAACTTTTGGATGCATTTATGAAAGCTGTAGAAGAAGCAGTATCTAAAGGTGATAAGGTAGTATTAGTAGGTTTTGGAAGTTTTCAAGTAGTTAAAAGAGCTGCTAGAGAAGGAAGAAATCCAAAAACAGGCAAACCTATCAAAATACCTGCTAAAAAAGTAGTTAAGTTTAAACCAGGTAAAAACCTTGAAACAGCAGTAGCTAAAAAATAAATTATTCAATCTTAATATGGAAGTTCTGCCGCTGAAATAAAGGTTCAATTTGTCAAAAAATCTTTGAAAAATGAATTTTTGAAATATAATAATGGAGTTATTGTAAATAGAGAAATTAAAGTCTAGTAATCGGAATGAAAAAAGTTAAAGTTCTTATAATTTGGGGGTATGGAATAAATTGTGAAACAGAAACAGCATATGCTTTTAAGTTATGTGAAGCAGATCCAGAAATAGTACATCTTTCGGAAATATTTTTAGGAGAAAAAAGAATTCCTGATTATCAAATTTTATGTTTTCCAGGGGGATTTTTAGATGGAGATCATTTAGGAAGTGCTCAAGCATGCGCTCACAGATTTAAATTTTTAAAAATTAAAGGAAAAATTCCTCTATGGGAAGAGGTTTTAAGATTTTTAGATCAGGGAGGATTAATAATAGGAATATGTAATGGATTTCAACTTTTGGTAAAAATAGGTTTACTACCTGGGGGCAAATATTTGGGACAAAGAAAGGTCACCCTTACCTATAATGAATCTGGTAAGTTTGAAAATAGATGGGTTTATTTAAAAGTAAATAATCAAAGTCCTTGTATATTTTTAAAAGGTTTAGATGAGCTTTATTTACCTGTTAGACATGGAGAAGGTAATTTTATAGTGAGAGATCAAGAAACTCTAAATGAGTTAAAAAAAAATCACCAAATAGCTCTTCAATATATACATCCTGAAACCAAAAGCCCTACTTTAGAATATCCTTTCAATCCAAATGGTTCTCAAGAAGCTGTAGCAGGGCTTACAGATCCTACGGGAAGAATATTTGGTCTTATGCCTCATCCCGAAGCTTTTAATAATTGGACTAATCATCCACAATGGAATAGAAAAAAAAATAAAATAGCTCAAGGACTATACATTTTTAAAAATGCTGTAGAATGGGTTAAAGAAAATATTCTTTAATGAATCCTAAAAAAATTGCTCAATTTTTAAAAATTTCTATAAAAATATGGAAAAACAAAAAAATTTTTATAATTATATTTATTTTTCTTATTTATTTTTTCTTTTTCTGGGTTTCTCCCTATATATTAAATTATTTACAGAAAAATTATCATCAGCAATTTATATTTTATAGTGTTTCTGAACCACTAATTTCTCTTTTAAAATTTTCTTTTTGTTTATTTTTTCTCTTTTTTTTTCCATTTATTTGGTATTTTTTAATTACTTTTTTAGATTTTTTATATAGTTTTACTAAAAAAATATTTTGGCTTTTTTATTTGTTAGGTCTTTTGTTATTTTATTTAGGAATTTTTTTTGCATATAAAATAACCTTACCTTATGGGATAAAGTTCTTAATTTCTTTTAAGACAGAGAAAATAGAACCTGCTATTTCATTAGGGCACTTTGTAAATTTTTTTAGTTTTTTTATTATAGCTTTTGGATTAATATTTGAGCTTCCTTTATTTATATGTTTTTTATCTTTAAGTAAAATAATAAATCCTTCAAAATTAGGGAAATATCGTAAAGAGATTTTTTTTCTTATAGTAATTTTAGCTGCTATAATAACTCCCACACCAGATGCTTTTAATATGGGGTTACTTGCTATTCCTCTTTATTTTCTTTTTGAGTTAGGTTTGATTTTAAGTAGGCTTATTCAAAAATGTTTTTAATATTCTTTTGGAGGATAACCTGAAAGAGCAGAAGATAATTCAGCAGCTTTTTCTGGTGGCATAGAGCTTAAGATGTTAGCTATTTCGGTACTTTTAAGCTGACTCATTATTTTTATAGCCATATCTTTGTCCATATTTATCAATACTTGAGCAGCTTTAGAAGCTCTCATTTCAGAAACTGCTTTCACCAATAATTTAATCCTCTCATCTTGAATAGCTTCCAATCTATTAAGTTTTTCTTCTATACTTGTTTCTAGTTCTCTTAAAGCATTCATTTGTTCCTGAATTCTTGATTCTAAAACTTTTAATTCCTTTTCCTTTAATTCTATTTCTTTATTTTTTTCATAAAATTTAGCTTTTTCTAAGGAAAGCATTTTTATAAACTCAGGAGGACAGGCAGAAAAAGTATTTTTTTCTTTTGCTTCTAATATATATACTTGAGAAAAGATTAGAATCATAATAAGAATAAATTTAATTATTCCTAAAAAAAACAAAATCCAAAAGAGGTTTTTAATTTTCAAGAATTTATACATATTTTCTTCCCTTTCTAATAATAGTTAAGTCATCCATTTCCTTATAAAATTTCCTAAGGTTCTCTAAGAACCATAATTGCTGGGTTTTGTTTCTTAAAATTTCTATTGTTTTTCTTTCTTTATAGGTCTTTTCTAAAGTCATTAAAAGGTTTTCGAGTTCTTTTTTTTGAATTTCTATTTTTTTATCTAAAAGTTCTTGAAATTTTAAATTTTTTTCACTTTGAAATAAAAAATATTTAATTTCTTCACTAGATATAAGTTTCTTTTTCTCTAAAATATTATAAGTTTCTTTTCTTTGATTTATAAGGCTAATCTTTTCATTTAACAATTTTTCTAAATTTATTTTACAGTTAATCACTCTTATTTTAGCTTGTTCTTGTTGGAGCCCTTTATACCAACTTAAAAGAGCTAATAATTTTAATTTTCTTTTCATTTTAATAAGTTTTATTTTTCTAAAATATTTTTTAGTAAACTAATAGATTCTTCTAGGGAATAATTTTCTTCTATAGGTTGTTTTAGGAAATTTTTAAGTTTATCTATTAGAGATAAAGCTTTATCTATTTCTGGATTAGATCCTTTTATGTAAGCACCTATATTTATTAAATCTTCAGCTTTTTTATAAGTAGCTAAAATAGCAATAGTTTTATAAGCAAGTTCTAAGTGTTCTTTAGTTACTATATCTTTCATAACTCGACTTATACTTGTAAGTACATCAATTGGTGGATAATGTCCTTCATGAGCTAAATCTCTTGATAAAACAATATGGCCATCTACGATACTTCTTACTGAATCAGCAATGGGGTCATTCAAATCGTCTCCCTCTACCAGAACATTATATATTCCTGTAATATCCCCACCTCCTATTTTAGGACCAGCTCTTTCTAAAAGTTTAGGAAGTAATGCAAATACAGAAGGGGTATATCCTCGAGCTGTAGGAGGTTCTCCTCCGGCGAGTCCAATTTCTCTACCTGCCATACAAAATCTGGTTAAAGAATCCATAAGAAGTAAAACTTTATATCCTTTATCTCTAAAATACTCTGCCAAGGAAGTTGCATAATAGGCTGCTCTTATTCTCATAGATGGAGCTTCATCAGAGGTAGCTACTACTACAACTGATTTTTTTAAACCATCTTCCTTAAGATCTCTTTCTATAAATTCTCTTACTTCTCTTCCTCTTTCTCCTATTAAAGCGATAATATTCACATCAGCTTTGGTATATCTTGCTATCATCCCAAGAAGGGTACTTTTTCCTATACCTGATCCAGCCATTATAGCTATCCTTTGACCTCTTCCAATAGTTAAAAGAGCATTTATAGCTTTTATTCCTACATCTAAAATTTCTCTTATAGGAGCTCTTTCTAATGGTTTTAAAGGTTCACCATGAATAGGATAAAAATCTGAAATATTGGGTTTTTTTTTGGAATCTAAAGGTTCTCCTAAAGCATTAACAATGCGACCTAAAAAATCTTCTCCTACTGGAGCAAAAGAGGAGCCTATAGGGAAAACCTTTGCTCCTATTTCAATTCCCCTTATTTCACCTAAAGCAGTAAGTAAAAGCTTATTATTTTTAAATCCAATAACTTCTGCAAGTACATTTACATTTTGTCCTTCTATCTTACATAGATCTCCTACTTTGAGAAAAGGCCCGCTACTTTCAATAGTTAGTCCTAAAAGTTTAGTAACATATCCATAAATTTCAAAAGGAATTAAATAATTAAGTTTTTTATAATAATTTTCTAATCCTTTAACCTTCATCAGTTAAAAGTTCCTCTAAAAATTTTTTCCATCTTTTTTCAAAAGTAGCATCAATTATCCCTAAAGAAGTTTCAATAAAAACCCCTCCTTTTGAAATAGAGTCATCAGGTATTAATTTAATTCTTTGGGGAGGAATGATATATTTTAAAATATTTTCTTTTAAAAACTCATATTCTTCAGGATTAACTTTTATGTTAACTTCTGTACCTTCTGCTATATAATTTAAAGCTTCTTTTATTACCCTAAGAGAAATTCCTTGATCAATTTGTAATTCTTTTAAAATCATTTTTTCAGCTATATTAAAGGACAATTTTAAAATTTCTTTATCTAGATTCAAGATAACTTCTTGGATTTCTTTTTCTAAATTTTTAAAAAATTTTTCTATTATAGAAATTTTTTCTTTAAAGTTTTTTTCAAGAGATTTTTCCAATATTTTATATCTTTCTTGAGCTTCTTTTTCTCCTTTTTCAAACCCTTCTTTATAACCCTTTTTATATCCTTCTAAATAACCTTTATTTATACCTTCTTTGAAACCTTCTTCAAATCCTTCATATTTAAACTTTTCCCTTAGAGTTTTTTTCTTTTTTTTAATCTTTGAAAATTCTTCTAAATTAATTTCCAAAAGAGACTGAAAGACTTCCTTATTTATAGAATCTAGGTCAGGAATAATGATTCTAACATTGGAATGTTGTTTTGGTTTTAATATCTTAGACAAATTCTTCTTCCCCTCTAGTTAATACTATTTTACCTTCTTGTTCTAATTTTTTAGCAGTTTTGATAATATTTTGTTGAGCTTTTTCAACTTCAGTAATTCTCACAGGTGGCATCATTTCTAATTCATCTTTTATTAAGTCAGCAGCTCGTTTACTCATATTTTTGAAAAATTTTTCTTTTACTTCAGGAGGAGCTCCTTTTAGAGCAAGCTTGAGATCATCAGTAGAAATTTCTCTTAAAAGAGTTTGTATAGCAAAATCATCTACCTTAAGAAAATCTTCAAAAGTAAAGAGGTATCTTCTTATTTCTTCAGCTAAAGCAGGGTTTTCATCTTCTATTTCAGTTAAAAGCTCGTCCTCTAATTCCCTTCCTGCATGAGAAAGGATTTCTGCAGCTCTTTCTGGTCCGCCAATTTTTCTCCCTAAAGCTCCACCAACACTTTGTAATTCAGCTTCTAAAGCATCACTTATTTCTTTAACAATCTCGGGATCTACTTTATTTAATAAGGCAATTCTATATAAAACTTCACTTCTTATTCTTTCTGGAAGAAGTTGTAAAACCTGACCTGCTAAATCTGAATCTAAATGAACTAAAATAATAGCTATTGTTTGAGGATGTTCATTAGAAAGAAAGCTTGCAATAGTTTTAGGATCAAGTTTTCTTAATTTTTTAAAAGTTTCCGGTCCTAATTCTTTTTTGATATCTTCGTATATTTCTTTACCTTTTTCCCCATAAGCTTTCAATAAACTTTGTTTTAAAAATTCTTCAGGAGTAATACTTAAATCTCCCATCATTTCTTTAGCTTCAATATTAGCTTCTTCTAAAATTTTTTTTACAGCCTCAGCAGGAATATAATCAATTTTTGCTATCTCTATTCCTATTCTTTTAATATCTTCTTCATCTAAATATCTATATACTTCAGAGGTAAATTCCTCTCCCATAAGCATAAGAAAAATTGCAGCTTTTTGAGGTCCTGTTAATTTATTAGGATCTATTTTAGCCATCTAATTATCCTGTTTCAGACAATGCCTTTCTTCTTTCTTCAGCAGATTCTTCTGAAAGCCATTTTTTAATAAGCATAGCAGCCCTTTCTGGTTGGCTTCTTATAATTCCTAAGGCAATTTCTTGAGGCATAGGACCTATTTCTTCTTCAGTCATAACTATTCCTGGAGTAAGTTTAGGAGTAACTTCAACTGGAGTAGGTTTAGGTGCAATAGCTTTAATAAGAGGTTTTACTATAAAAATATAAAGAAAGATTAAACCTATAATCAATAAAAGGGGTTTATAAATTTGACTTACATAATCCATAATTCCAGGTTTGGGAACTTCAGGTTTAACAAATTCTTCAACTTGAACTTTGATTTCATCTCCCCTTTCTGGATTATATCCTATAGCTCCTTTTACTAATTCCTCAATCCAAGAAATTTTTGCACTTGCATTTTCTCCAATAGAGCTTTTATCTACTAAAACAGCTACACTTATTTTTTTAATCCTTCCTGGAGAAATTTCAAGGTTTCTTGTTTTTTTACTTACTTCATAATTCTTTATACTTCTTTTTTTGGTATAAGTTTCTTCTGTTTTAGGTTGAGTAGGAGTAACTTCCATTTTTTGTAATAAGGTTCCTTTTACACCTGCAGGACCTTCTTCTGGGTTAGTGCTTGTAGTTTTTTGTTCTTCTTCAATTTCTTCTGAAACTACAGCTGTTCCTTCTGGATCATAATTTTCTTCCATTACTTTCTCCTTATCAAAAGAAAGATCGACCCATACTTGGGCTATAGCTTTACCTTGACCTAATGCACTTGATAATATTTCTTCAAGTTTATTTTTTAAATACTGTTCCAGTTTTCTTTTATAAGCAAATTGAGTAGTCGGGATTTCTTCTTCTTCTGCTGGAGTATAAAGACTTTTTCCTGTGTTTGCATCAATAACAGTTACATTTTGGGGATCAAGTTTCGGTACAGCACCACTTACTAAATTTATTATTCCTTTTATTTGCGATGCACTTAATTCGTATCCTGGTTTTAGTTGAATTAAGACAGAAGCTTTGGGAGGTTTTTCTTCTTCTATAAAAATTGATTCTTTAGGTAAAGCCAAGTGAACCCTAGCAGATTTCACTCCTTTTATTCCTATAATAGTTCTTGCTAATTCTCCCTCTAAAGCTCTTTGATAATTTACTTTTTCTTGAAATTCAGTAAGACCTATTTTGTCTTTATCAAAGAGTTCAAAACCAGGACCAACTCCTCCTACCAATCCCTTACCTGCTATTTCCATTCTTAATTCAGGAACTCTTTCTTTAGGAACATATATACTTCCGTCTGGTCCTATTTTATAAGAAATTTTTTGTTCCTTAAGATATTGTACAATTTCTCCTGCAGTTTGTTCATCAAGCCCTTTATACAAAAGACCCCATTTTGTTTGACTATATACCCAAATAACCAATATTAAACACAAAGTAATTCCTATACTACCCCCTATTAAAAGTATTTTCTGTTTTCTTTCTAATCTCCGCCAAAAATCTCTTAACTGAGTGGAAAGTGTATGAATGTCAAAAAGAGGCATTTATTTTTCTCCTTTTATAAAATTTTTAAATTTGCATTCTCATAATTTCTTGATAAGCTTCGATAATTTTATTTCTTATTTTTAATAAAAACTTAAAATCTATTTCAGCTTTATAAATAGCTAAAATTACTTCAGATAAATCTATTTCTTCACCCTTAGCTAAAGCTTCTAAAGCTTGAGAAGCCTTTTTCTGTGATTGATCAATTTTTTTTAATTGGTTAAAAAGAAAACTTTTAAAATTTTCTTCCTTTTTCAGAATATGAGAATTTTTAAAAGATAAATTAGGAGGAAGACTTGAATAAATTTTCATATCTAATCCCCCTTATTATTTGATGATTTCTAAAGTTTTCAAAGCCATACTTTTGGTAGTAGACAATACTGTTAAATTAGCTTCATAAGCTCTGCTTGCTGATAAAAGTTCAATCATCTCAGATATCACATCAACATTAGGATATTTTACGATCCCTCTTTCATCTGCATCAGGATGTCCTGGATTATAAACTTCTTTAAAAGGGGAGGGATCCTCTATAATTTTCTCTACCTTTACTATTTTAATATCTCTTTCCTTTTCAGAAAGGGGAACAGCTTTTAATATAACTAAACGTGCTCTATATGGTCCTCCCTCTAATGTTCTTGTAACTTGAGAATTTGCAATATTAGTAGCAGTAATATTTAATCTTGTCCTTTGAGCAAAAAGACCACTTCCTGCAATTTGAAAAATTTTTAATAAATTCATATACTATTTTCCTCCTTCAGTAATAGCTTCTTTTAATTTTTCTAATTCCTTAGAAAGAGCTTGTAAAGTAGCTTCATATAAAATTTGATTTTCCGAAAGTTTTACCATCTCTTCTTCTAAATTTACATTAGTAGGGGTTCCCATAGTTTCCTCTTCATAAGGTTTAATTGATTTATTTAAACCTTCACTAAATTCTTTTAGATGTTTTGGTTTGGTTGTTTTCAAAAATCTTTCTTGTGAAAGGTAATTTTGAATTAATTTCTCAAAAGAGATGTCTTTTCTTCTGTATCCAGGAGTATCTACATTAGCTATATTTGTAGCTAAAAGGGTATGCTTATAGGATCTAAGTTTTAGAGCATATTTTACTAAATTAAAAGTTCTCTCAAAAACTCCTAACATTTTAGCTATAAAAGTCCTTGTTTTTCATATTGTTTTAATTTATTTCTTAAAGTTCTTACTGTTATTCCTAATAATTCTGCAGCTTTGGTTTTATTTCCTTTGCACATTTTAATGGCCTTTAAAATAGCCTCCTTTTCAAGTTCTTCTAAAGATTTAATTTCTTGGGATCCCTTTAGGTTATTATCAAAATTTATGCCTGTAATGAAAACTTCTTCAGAAAAGGGATTAATTAGATCTTTATGATCGATTAAAGCTTCCTTACAAGTTATAACAGCTCGTTCTATCATATTTTTAAGTTCTCTCACATTTCCTGGAAAATAATAATTATTTAAGAAAATAAGGGCTTCTTTTGTAAAACCCTTTATGTTTTTGTTATATAACTGGGAAAATTTTTCCAAAAAATAAAATGCCAAAAATTCAATATCTTCTTTTCTTTCTCTTAGTGGTGGAATTTTGACAGTTATTACATTTATTCTGTAAAAAAGATCAATTCTAAATCTACCTTCTGAAACTTCTTTTTCTATATCTTTATTAGTAGTAGAAATAAGTCTAATATCTACTTTTATGGGGTGATAACCTCCTAATCTTTCTATTTCTTCTTCCTGGATAACCCTTAGGAGTTTACTTTGTAAATGAGGATGCATTTCTGTAATTTCGTCAAGAAGAAGAGTTCCTTTATCAGCTAATTCTATTTTTCCCTTTTTTCGAAATATAGCTCCAGAAAAAGCTCCTTTTTCATATCCAAATAATTCCGATTCTAGAAGTGACTCAGGAAGAGCTGCACAATTAATGGCTATAAAAGGACCAAATTTTCTTGGGCTTTTTTGATGTATATATCTGGAAAGTAACTCTTTACCTGTCCCAGATTCTCCAACCAAAAGAATGGGAACCTTACTTTGAGCCACTTCCTCAAGTTTTTTAATGATTTTTAGCATATAAGGGTTTTTAGTAAGAAAGGCATCATTTTGCCAAAATACTTTTTTCTCCTGCAAAGCATATAAAATAGTTTTTTCTAATATCTCAAAAGGTGTAGAAAGCAACTTAAAATCATATGCTCCTTTTTTAATAAATTCTATTGCATCTTCTAATTCTGCTTTTTCTGCTAAAAGGATCAAAAATTTTGATCCAATCTTAAAAAAATAGTCAACTAAATTAGGATTTTTTGTTTCTTCATAAGAAAGTTCATATACCACTATATCTATTTCAGATAAAGGAAAGCGTTCAAAATTTATTTGTGTTTTTTTAAAAAATATGACATCTAATCCACGCTCTACAAAAGAATCTTTTAAAAATTTAATCTCTAAACTATCACCTATTAAACATATTTTTCCTTTCATAAAATGGAGAACTAATAAATTATTTGGTGAGATCTTTCTATTAGTTCTTTCATTTTTTCATAACTTTTAGCAAGTTCATTTTCTAAATAATTTCCATTTTTTAATTCTTTCCAAATTTTTAAAGAAGTTTTGATATCTCCCTTTCTTTCTAAATAATAAGCCTCTATCCATTTTATTTTACTATTTTCGGGATATTTTCTTTTTGCAATTTCCAATACTTTTTCAAAAAACTTTGGTTGAGTATCAAAACTATGTAAAAGCAAAAAAAAGTAATCTTCAGCGCGAGCTTTAAATAAAGAAGATTCTGTGTAATTTAAAGCTTCTTCATAATTTTTAAGTTCTATAGCTTTATCACGAAAAATTTTAAGAAGATAACTTTTATAATCTTCAGATAAAGATGAATTTAAAGCAAGTTTAAGAAAGGATTTCGCATAATTGTAATTTTTATTAATTTCATAACAACTTCTCAAATAAAAATATAAAGGTTCATGAATAATTTCTTTAGGATATCTGGATATTAAAAAAGAAAATAAATCTTCAAAAATTTCTTTTTCCTTTGTTTCAAAAGCTACAAAACTTAAATTAAGTAAAATATAAGGAGTTAATTTTGAATTATATTGAGTTTCATAAGCTCTTATGAGATAATAGGTTGCTCTTTGGAAAAAATTATTATTTAAATAAATTTTTCCTAAGGTGTTAAAGGTACTCTCACATTTATACACTTTTAGATTTTCTTTATCCTCTTTTTCTATATTTAAGATGTCTTTCCAATTTTCTTTTTGGTATGCATTCTCTAAAATATTGGTAACACTTTCACAATAATAATTTTTTACATTATCAAAAAAGGATGTTTCCTTAAAACGAGATAAGAATTCCAAAGCACGTTTTTTAGTAGAAAGATAGTTTTTATCTTCAAAATATATTTTTATTTCCCAAAAATTTGCTTCTTCAGCTATTTTTTCTTCAGAATATCTATTTTTAATTAAACTAATGAGGGATAATAAATCCTGTTTAGTTTTTTGAGGAATTAATTCTTTTATTAAGATTTTTTCGTAAGCAAGCTGATATAACCTAAATTTAGAAAAAAGAGCAGATTTACTTCCATCCCATTCAGTAATAATTAATTCATAAAGGGTTTTAGCTTCCTCTAAGTTTCCTTTTTTAAGATATGCTTCTGCTAATTTGAATATAATTTCAGAAGCTTCTTGGTATGTTCCATATATATTAATATAAGTAAAAAAATCATCTCTTGCTTTTTTCAAATCACCTTTATTTATAAAATAAATGCCTCTTATTAAATATAACTCTCCTAAAATTTTCTTGACTAAGTTTTTTTCAACTATATATTCAGGAGATCTAGTTATAAAATAAAACAAAGTGTTTGCTTCTTTTTTAAAATCTTCTTCACAATAGGAATCTAAAAAATTTTTAAGTTGTTTTTGAGCATTTAAATAATCGTTTTTTATAATTAAAGCTTTAATTTTTATTTCATTTGCTAAACAAGCTTGATAAGTACCTATCTTAACCGAAATCACCTTATTAGAAAAATTTATAGCATTTTCTGGATCTCCCGTTTTTAAATAACTTTCAGCCATTAAAATGTTTTCTTCAGGGGTTAAAGAAAAATCAGAAGGTATATTTTTAGATAATTCAATTACTTTTTCATAATTTTTTTCAGTGTATGCTTTTTTAATAATTTCTAAAATTTTCTCTATTTCTTCTTTTTTTGTTTTCTCTTCAGTTTTATTTGAAATCAAAGAGAGAAATTTTGAAGTATTAGATTCCTGAGAAAGGCATACATAAAATTTTGAAAAGATAATAAAAAAAATTCCAAAGATTGGTATTATACTTGCAAAACAAATTCTTGACATATACATTTATTTCAATGATTGCAAGAACTATACCAGATTATATTTTTTAAGTTTTTCAATAAAAGTAGTGCGGTTTAGATTTAGTAATTTTGCTGCTTTACTTTTTACTCCTTTTGAAATTTCAAGAGCTTTTTTAAGATAATAAATTTCAATATCTTTTAAAAGAGAATTCAATTCAATTCCCTTTTCGGATATTTCAGGAAGTGATATAAATTTTAAAAGCATATTTTTATCTTCAGTTAAACTTTCTCTTATCTTTATAGATGAATTCATGTAAGGTAGATATAGGTCATTTACATCAATTATATTATTTTCTGAAAGGATAACCGTTCTTTCAATTAAATTTTCCAATTCTCTTATATTTCCAGGCCAAGGGTATTTCATTAAAGCTTCTATAGCTTCTGGAGAAAAGGTTTTTTCTTCTATTTTTTCTCTTTCACAAATCTTTTTTAAAAAAAATTGAGCAAGAAGAGGAATATCCTCTTTTCTTTCTCTTAAAGGGGGAAGTTTTATAGGAATTACATTTAGTCTAAAAAATAAATCTTCTCTAAATCTTCCAGATTTAACTTCTTTTTCTAGATCTTTATTAGTAGCAGCAAGAATTCTCACTTCAATTTTTACAGGATGATCACTTCCCAATCTTTCAACTTGTTTTTCTTGCAAAGCTCTTAAGAGTTTAGCTTGAAGCTTTGGACTGAGATCTCCTATTTCATCTAAAAAAATAGTTCCTCCATTAGCTATTTCAAATTTTCCAGGTTTACTCTTTATAGCTCCTGTAAAAGCCCCCTTTTCATATCCGAAAAGTTCTGCTTCTAAAAGTTCTTCAGGGATAGCAGCACAATTTATAGCTACAAAAGGCCCTTTTCTTTGACTACAAAAATGAATATATTTTGCTAAAACTTCCTTTCCAGTTCCTGATTCTCCTAATAAAAGAACTGTACTGGAAGAATGAGCCACTTTCCTAGCAAGTTCATAAATTTTTTTCATTTGTGAATTTAATGTTTCTAAAAGATACATAATTTTTTAAAAAAATTATATCATATTTTTGACATAGATGTCAAATTTTTGAAAATTATTTATTTATATATTTATGAGCATAATTTCTTACCCAATGTCCTTCAAGTACATGAAAAATACGAATTTTTTCAAGGAAATTCTTAGAAAAGGATCCTATTGGTAAAAAGATTATTTTTTTTCCTTGAATAGAAGCAAATCTTTTTGATAATTGGCTTGGTGGTCTTTTAGCTACATAAATTATGTATTTTTCTAAACTATAATCAATTCCTGCTAAAAGAAGCCTTTCTGCTTTGTTTTCTACAATGTCAAAATAAGGATCTTTCCAAATATCATAAACTCTCATCGGTGGATAAGTTAGCATAAAGCCTCCATATTTAGCTTTTGCTATCCCTGGCCCTACAATATTTTCTTTTGGATCTGTAGCGTAAAAAGCCATATCTGATTCTTGATGATGTTCTCCATGCCAAGTAAAATTCCATGGATATTTTTCTTTCCCTGTAAAGGGATCAGGGTCTTCTTCAAAGATAATAACCACAGAGCCTGCTTTAGCATAAGCCTGAGGATTTTCATACACATAAGGTGTTTCTTCAAAAATCCATTTTCTTATGGTTTCTCTTATGTCTAAACCATCCTTTAAAGATGTAGTAAATGGTTCCAGTTTTCTTAAATTCTCAGTAACTATTCTTAATCCTTTTTCCATAACTTTTTTCCCAAAAGTCTCTACAATTAAATCCTCAGGTGGAAAAGAACAAATTACTTTTCCAGAAAATCCTTTCTTAAAGATTTTTCTTTCTTCTGTGGTAGTAAATTTTTTAAGAAATTTTAAATCATTTCTAAGACTTTTAATTTTTCGAAAAAATCTCAATTTTTTTGTAGGAAGATTCAAATCCTCCGGAGAAAGATAAATGGATGGAAAAGGAGAAATTTCTTCATTTTGAAATTCATAGAAAGTAGCTATTTCCCAAAAACAAAAAGACAATTCATCACCACCAATCCCTCTTATTGCTAATATAAGAGTATAAAGATCAGGAACATATTGTCCTTTTATTAAAAGAAAATTTCTTAAAAATTGTCCAAAAACTTGTAAGTCTTTAAAAGAAAGTTTTGTACCTGTTTCTTCATAATATCTTTTTCTTGCTTTTTCAAAAATTTCCTCATATAAAGTTAATCTATCTAAATAGAAAAAACCTTTTTCTAAGATTTTTTCTTTTTCTTTCTCAAATCTACTTTGAATATACCCAGGTTCTGTTAATATCTCTCTTAAGCTTTTAGAATTTAAACTGTAAATTTCTATTTCTTTAGGAATATTTTGAGGAAAATACAATAAACCTTTACTTAATTCTAAAGATTTTATTACCCCCTTTACTTGATAAAAAGGTATTACTATAGCCAAGGTATTATACTTTTCTGAAAGGTTTTTGAGCTTTTCCGCTATATATTTTTCTCTTTTGCTAATATGTTCTTTAAAAAAAGATAAACAAGCTTCAGTATATCTAGAAAACCCCAAATCCTTTATAAGATAAGGAGATAATGGAACAAAATGAAATGTTTCTTCATGAAGGGTTTCCTTAGGTAGATCTATACAAAAAAGTTCAATATTATTGGAAATAGCATATCTTGTAGTAGCAACTAAAGGACATAGAGGTTCTATAACTAAATATTCAGTCAAGTTGTTTTTATAAGTAAGTGAAATTACAGAAATATTGGGAAGTAATTTTATCGCAGTTATCCATTTTTCTTTTATAAAAAAAGGTAAAGTTATTATTATAGCTTGAGGTTTAATCTCATGAAGTGATTTTAAAATGTGTTGAGTGATTTCAAGATTTGCTGAAAAAAAGGGCAAAAAATAAAAAATTTTATTTTTATTTGAAAAAATTTTTTCTATTTTAATCATATTTGAAGATTTTTAAATTAATCTAAAGGTCTAAGAAGAGGTTTGGTAATTTTTTTATTTTCTATTAAATCTTTAAAATAAACTAAGGCTTGAGGTCCTAGTATAATAGATATAGCTTCTTTAAGAAGAGGTATTAAGGTTTCAGATTCTTCAAAAGATTTTTTTAGATAAGAAAGTTTTTTAAGGATATAACGCCCTATGGTTACTCCATCTCTCACACTGTAAATTTCTCCATACTCATGAGCAAGTTGTAAAAATCTTACTATATAATCAATAAGTCCTTCTTCTGCCCAAGGTAAGTTGGTTTTTAAAATTGCCTTTTCTTCTTCATAAGAAGGGAAATCTATAAATATTTGTGGTTGAAGTCTTGATTGAATATACTCTGGAAGTTCAAAAGTTGAGGCATCTTCATTCATAGTGACACATAATCTAAAGTCTGGATGAGCTTTTATTTTAATTCCAGCTATTATAGATTCTACATATCTTCTGGTATCAAGAAGAGGAGCAAGAGATGCCCAAGATTTTTCACTCATTCTGTTTGCTTCATCAATAATAGCTACTTCTCCTTTTATCATAGCAGTAACGATAGGACTTGCTACATATTTTATTTTTTTATCCTCAGAAATTACAGGTATTATAATAAGATCTTCTGGACGAGTATCTACTGTAGCTTGGAAAATATATACCTCTTTATTTAATTTTCGAGCAGCAGCATAGGCTAAAGTAGTTTTTCCTACTCCTGGCTTACCTATAAGTCTTGGAGTGAGAGGAAAATCCTTTTCATCTAAAATTAGCCAACAAGCTATAATTTGGTCAATAACATCTTCCCTTGGATAAATAGGAATATTTAATTCATCAGGAGAAGAAAGATATAAAGTTATTCCTTCAATAACCACTGATTCCATAATAGTATTTGTTATTATATCTCTAATAAAAAATTTTTCTACCCTTCGATTTAAAAGTTTTTTACTTGACAATAAATAAATAGGTATTAAATGAAATTGAAAATAAAAAATGAGTTTAGCTATCTTTTTGATAATTTTTTCAATTGTTTTGTTTTTTTTAGCAATATTGGTTTATTTAAATTTTAAAAAATCTAAAATAAAGCCAGAAAATTTAGAGGCTATTATTTTAAAGGTATGGAAAGATTCAGGACTTAATGAAAAAATAGGAGAATTGACAGTTCAAATAAAAGAAATAAAAAAGATGTATAAATCAATAGAACAGATGCTAAGGGTTCCTTCTGAAAGAGGAGCTTTTGGTGAGCTCACTCTTGAAACTCTTCTTTCGGATCAGCTTCCTCCTGAAATGTTTGGGATAAGGAAAAAGATTTTAGATGGCAAAATCCCAGATGCTTATATTCGATCTACTGGAGGAATTATTTGTATTGATTCAAAATTTCCTTTAGAAAATTATAAAAAGATGTTAGAAGCTGAAGATTTAAAAGAAAAACAAGAATATAAAGAAAAGTTTTTAAAAGATGTAAAGTTACATTTAGAGAAAATAGCTAAAGATTATGTGTGTCCTGAGAAAGGTTCTGCTCAGTTTGCTTTGGCTTATATTCCTTCTGAGAGAATTTATTGGTTTTTAATAAATTATGCTTTTGAGTTATTGAGAGATTATTCCAAAAAGGGGGTACAGGTAGTTTCTCCCTTAACTTTATCACACAAAATAGAACTTATAAAAACAGGTATTCATGCTAAAAAACTTTCAGAGGAAGCAGAAAAGGTAAAAAATTATATTTTTGAGCTTTCTAGATGTTTTGAAGAATTAGATAAATTGTGGAAAATTTTTTATGAGAGCCATTTAAAAAGTCTTTTTGGTAAAGCTGAGGAATTTAACAAAGCATATAAAAAGTTAAGAGAAGAGTTTGACAAGATAGTAAAATTTAAATAAAATCAAGAAGCTTGACAAGATGTAAATAAAATTATATATTAAATACAAAGCCGAGGTGGCGGAATTGGTAGACGCGCTGGCTTGAGGGGCTAGTGGGGTTTGGCCCCGTGCGGGTTCGAGTCCCGCCCTCGGCA
>CALLJG010000001.1 GCA_938091335.1 uncultured Thermodesulfobacterium sp. | reverse complement strand
TTCAATAAATTTTCTGCACCCTTTAGTGCTAAATATTCTGCTCCTTCAATATCAATCTTCATAATCGTAGGAGGCTTATGAGTTTTAATATATTCGTCAAGGGTTATAGTTTTTACTTTAATTTTTTCAGCGGAATCAAGCTCTTTTCTAAATATTAAAGAACTCCCACCACTATGTGAGTAAGTAGTCTTGTTGTAAAATTCTACCTCTCCAACCTTATCAGAAACAGCCAATTTATTGAGAAAGGTATTTTTAAAGTTATGAACCTTAGCATTCTCACTCAAAAGGCTAAATATCTCAGATAATGGCTCAAAAGCATGTATCTCTCCTTTTTCCTGGTTAATGAACTCTTGAGCTAAAATGGTATAGAAGCCTAAATTAGCCCCAATATCATAAAAAATGTCATTTTCTTTTAATCTTTTTACCAAGAATTTTATAATTTCGGATTCAAACAAGGAACCAAAGAAAAGCAGACTACTTGAATCAACATCAAAAGGTAGAACACTTATTTCCCTACCCCAAAAGGTTTTAGTTTTATATTTAAAGTTAATACTAAGAAATTTTTTAAGCAAAATACCCAAAACCTTGACTAAAGCTTTGTGTTTAACATAAAGGGCTTTCTTAACTTTATTCCCACTTCCATAGCTGAGATATTTTTTAAGCCTTGGTTCTATATCCTCAATAAAGTTAAGTAAAAGTTCTCTTTTGTTCTCAAGCATCTAAACTCCTCCTCGCTATAAGATATGTATTAAGTAAGAGTAATAATTACATTCTTAATAATTTTAATTTCATTTTTTTATACTTTCCTTGCTAACCAGCCCATAAGCTATGGCACCCCTATAGCTCCAAAGGATGGTGCCACAAAGTAAGTTAAAAACCCGGTGAAAAAATCACCTCAAATATGTTAACATAAGCAAAAACTTTGGGCAACATCAGAATATGTAAAGTCATGGATAAGTTCTCTTATAAAATATACTTTTTGATATACTCATCAGGTAAATTACATTGCTTTGCTCCTTCGTATACTCTCTTTCTATATTCCTCAGAAGGTTGACCTGGTTCTTTTGGATCTCTTAGATATACCCAGGCTTTATATTCTTTTCCCTGGTCATCTTTAACAAGAATTTTATATCGATCGTAGGCCTTTGGATAACCCTCCCATTTATCTAATTCACTTAACTCATCTTGAGTTATTTCATAAAGTGCTCCCCAGACAAGACTGCCTTCTTTTTCTATAATATTTGCCACTGCACCTTTTCTTGTCGAAGAATATCCATCATATACAAATCTATATCCTTCAAGATAGGCCCTTTTTATAAACCGAGAATTTGGGCATCTTTTTTTCATTTGCTCCTGATTCATATTTGACCCATAAGCAAAGTAATACATTTTATTATCCTCTGTCAAGCTTTTAAATTAAGTTATAAAAACATTTAAAAAGTTTCATTTGGGATTGACACCTCCTCCATTTAAAAACTAGTCTAATTCTTTCAAAGTTTCAATATATTGAGTTTTTAAAGGTTCTGGAAGTAATTGAATTATTTCTTTTAATAAAGGAGAAATCCCTATTTTTTCTACATATTTTACTAAGATTTTTTCTAATTCCTCAGTTTTTTGAGGCTCCGGGAAAATTTCTATTATTCTTCTAACTTCAGAAATCCATCCTTTTTCTGCACATTTTATTAACACTTTTTCTAATCCATCAATTTTTTTAGCTTCTAAAAATGAAGTTATCATCTTTTTTGCCATAAAAAACCATCCCTCTTCTACACATTTTATCAAAATCTTTTCTGACTCTTCAGGTGTTAATTCTCTCTGAAGCTGTTTTGTTACTTCCTGTGCTTCTGAAATCCATCCCTTCTCTATACATTTTGCTAAAATTCTCTCTAATTCTTCAACAGTCAATTTTCTCTGAAGCAATTCTACCAGCGCTTCTGCTTCATATATCCATCCTTCTTTAATACATTTTGCCAAAACTTCTCCTAACCATTTATTTTTTTTATTCTCTGGAAGATGCTCTATTATTCTTTTTGCCTTATCAACCCATCCCTTCTCTATACATTTTATTAAAATTGTTTCTAACCATTCACTCTTTTTAGGCTCAGAAAAAAGTTCTGCCACTTCTTTTGCTCTTAATATCCATCCTTCTTCTATACATTTTATTAAAATCTTTTCTAATCCTTCAGTTCTATTAGGTTCTGGAAGAAGTTCTATTGCTTTTCGTATTTTAAAAATCAAATTTTCCTCTACACATTTTAATAATAATTTTTCTAACCAATCAGTTTTTATTAAAATCTTTTCTAACCAATCAGTTCTTTCAGACTCTGGAAGAAATTTTGCTATTTCTTTTAACTCAAATAACCATCCTTCTTCTACACATTTTATTAAAAACTTTTCTAATTTTTCATTATTTATCAAAATTTTTTTTAATATTTGGGTCTTTTTAGGTTCTGGAAGAAGTTCTATCACTTTTCTTACTTTTGGGACCCATCCCTCTTCTATACATTTCCATAATATTTTTTCTAATTCTTCAGGTGTTAATTCTCTCTGAAGCTGTTTTGTTACTTCCTGTGCTTCTGAAATCCATCCCCTCTCTATACATTTTGCTAAAATTCTCTCTAACCATTTGTTTTTTTCATATTCTGGAAGAAATTCCATTATGTTTTTTGCTTTAGAAAACCATCCCTCTTCTACACACTTGGCTAAAATTTTTTCAAAAATCTCAATTCTTTCAAATTCTGGCAAAAAATTAGCTCCTTTCAAAGCTTTTTTAATTAAACCTTTTTTTATTAAAGCCTCAATTAATTCTTTTTTCATATTTATCTCCTTTTTTGTTTTTAAATTATAGTCTCTTGATTTATTGGTTGCTCCAAGTAAATAAAATTATTTTATTTTTTTAGATAAAAACCTATCATTTTTTAAAAATATTTATAAAATTATTATAAATCTATTTGAGAAATTTCAAAAGTTATGCATATAGTTTTTAGTGATTACTGTTTTGCTTGTGGAGAAAAAAATCCTATAGGATTGCACCTAAAAATAATTGACACTGAAAATGGCGTAAAAACTGAATTTATTCCCATAAAAGAATATGAAGGTTATAAAGGCATTCTTCATGGTGGAATTATTGCCACTATACTTGATGAAATGGTGGCTTGGGCTTGTATAAAAAAAGGCTATATTGGAGTAACAGCAGAACTAAATATTAAATATAAAAGACCTATGGTTTTAGGGAAAAAATATATTGCTTATGGAAAAATTAATAAAATTTCTCATAAAATAATTTTGGGAGAAAGTGAAATTTTTGATGAAGATAATAATTTGATTGCTTATGCAATTGCTAAAGTATATCAGAGGGAATAGCCAATTTTCGAATATGAACTTCTTTTTCTCTCCAATCTTTAAGTGTTTTAACCCATAAATCTAAATATATTTTTTTACCAAGTAAATATTCTAATTCTTTTCTTGCCAAAGTTCCTATTTTTTTTAACATTCCACCCCCTTTTCCTATAATAATCCCTTTTTGTGAATCTCTTTCTATAAAAATAGTTGCCTGGATATAAAGTAAATTCTTTTCTGGTTCTTCTCTTATCTCTTCTACTTTAACAGCAGTAGAGTAAGGAATTTCTTGATAGGTTAATAAAAATACTTTTTCTCTAATTATTTCTGATATAAGTAAATTAAGAGGTAAATCTGTAATCCTTTCAGCTTCATAATAAAAAGGCCCATCTGGTAAAAGCTTCACTATTTCATTTACCACTAGATCAAGTCCATCATTTTTTAAAGCTGAAACAGGAATAATAGCACAAAATTTATAAATCTTAGAAAAATAGTCAATAATAGGTAAAAGTTCAGATTTTTTTATAAGATCTATTTTGTTTAAAATTAAAATGGTGGGTTTATTAACCTCCTTAATAATCTCAAGAATTTTTTCTTCTTCAGGAATGCGATGAGTTACATCTATTACCCAGAGAATTATATCAACCTCTTTTAAAGCATTTAATGCTTCTTTCACCATTAATTGATTAAAAAAAGATTTAGCCTCATGAATCCCCGGGGTATCAACAAAAATAATTTGATAATTATTTTTAGTGAGAATACCTTTTATATTAAATCTAGTCGTTTGAGGTTTAGGACTTATAATTGACACTTTTATCCCTAATAGATTATTTAAAAGAGTGGACTTGCCTACATTAGGAAATCCTATAATCGCAACAAAACCAGATTTGGTTTTTTTATCAATTTGAGACTCCATTTCTCAAAAATATCTACTTTGAAATATTTTCAAGGCTTTTTTAGCTGCTAATATCTCAGCAGATTTTTTAGATTTTCCTTTTGCTTTAGCAATAATTTCTCCATTAAATTTAATTGCAACTTCAAATTCTGGATTGTGTGAAGGACCAGAAATAGATAGTATTTCATATTCTGGATTTTTATTCCATAACTTTTGAACAAATTCTTGAAGTTGGGTCTTGGGATTAAGAGGTCTTTTTTTATAAAATTTAATTAAATAAGGTTGAAACCATTTTTTTACTCTTTCTAAAACCACCTCAAATCCTCCTTCCAAAAACATTGCTCCTATCAAAGCTTCTAAAGCTCTTGCACAAATATTCTCTTTACTTTTTATATCAAGCTTTTTTTCTCTTTTCCCTAAATAAATATAATCTTCTAATTTAAACTTTTTAGAAACTTTAATTAAAGTATTTTTACATACTAAATAAGCTCTCTTTTGAGTGAGAGATCCTTCTTTATCTTCTTTGAACTTTTTAAAAAGTAAGAAAGATATACACAAATTAAGCACAGAATCTCCCAAAAATTCAAGTCTTTCATTATCATTCCAATTAATTTCTTTATGAATTATTTTATACGATTTATGAGTTAATGCACTTTTTAGAAGTTCTTTATCTTTAAATCTGAATTGAAGAAGTTCTTCTAATTCCTCTAATTTTTTCATTTATTTGGCAACTAAAAAGGCAGAGCTAAATCTATCTTTTTTAAGCTTTTTAGCTATCTCAAAAGCTTCATAAAGATCATTTGAAAGATAAACCTGGACTCTATAAAAAGTGATCCCATTTTTTCTAAAAGGCTCTATATCTATTTTATTAAACTCTTTTTCTAATTGATTTTTCAACTTTTTAGCATTTTCGTAATACCTAAAAGACCCTATTTGAAGATAAAATTCCCTAAACCTTATATCAGGAATATTTTTGTAAACTATGTTTCCATCTATTATTTCTCCTTCACTTAAGGCTGTTATTTTTACTTTCGCTATACCTTTTTCAATTATTTCAAGTTCTTTAGCTGCGGAATAACTCAAATCTATACATCTGTTTTCTATAAAAGGTCCTCTATCACTTATTCTAACTACTACTTGTTTACCATTCTCTAAATTTGTCACTAATACGTAGGTTCCTAAAGGAAGAAGTTTATGAGCTGCAGTAAATTCATACATATTATAAAACCCACCATCTGAAGATTTATTTCCATGAAATCCTGGCCCATACCAAGAAGCTAAACAAACTTCTTCATAACCAGAAGCATCTGGTAGAGGAAAATAGGTTTTCCCATTTATATAATATGGTTTTAACCAACCTGGGACAATTTGAGAATATTTATTTTCTTCACCGCTAAATTCTGAAGAAAATTTTGGTGGTTTAGCACAAGCTGTTAAAATAAATAAAAAAAAATTTAAAAATAATATTTTTTTCATCTTTATCCCTTATTTAGTTTTTCGGCTATTTTTTTAGCAAAATAAGTTATAATAAGATCTGCACCTGCTCTTTTTATACTAATTAAACTTTCCCAGAGAATTTTTTCTTCATCCAACCACCCAAGTCGAGAAGCAGCTTTTATCATTGAATATTCTCCACTTACTTGATAGGCTGCTATAGGATAATTAAATTCTTCTCTCAGGACTTTTATAATATCTAAATAAGGCATAGCTGGCTTTACCATTATAATATCAGCACCTTCTTCAATATCTAAATAAGCTTCTCTCAAAGCCTCTCTACTATTAGCAGGATCCATTTGATAAGAACGCCTATCTCCAAATTTAGGAGCTGAATCAGCTGCTTCTCTAAAAGGACCATAAAAAGCTGAACAATACTTTACAGAATAACTCATAATTGCTATATTAGAAAATCCGGCTTCATCAAGAGCTTCTCTTATTCTTCTTACTCTACCATCCATCATGTCTGAAGGAGCTACTATATCAGCTCCTGCCTTTGCATGAGAGACTGCTATTTTAGCAAGTTGCTCTAAAGTAAGGTCATTATCTACTTCTCCATTTTTAATAACACCACAATGACCATGAGAAGTATATTCACATAAACAAACATCTGTAATAACTACTAGTTCAGGAAATTTATCTTTTATCTCTCTTACAGCTTTTTGAATTATTCCTTTTTCACTATAAGCAGATGAACCTACTTCATCCTTTTTATCAGGTATGCCAAAAAGTAAAATAGCTTTTATTCCTAACTCTACAACATATTTTATTTCCTCAAGAACTTTATCAATAGAAAATCTATAAATTTCAGGCATAGACTTTATCTCTTGTTTAATTTGCTTTCCTTCACAAACAAAAAGTGGATAAATTAAATCATTCAAAGTTATATGAGTTTCTCTCACCAAATCTCTTATAAATTCTTTCCTTCTCAATCTTCTTGGACGATATTCAGGAAAGAGCATCTTTTTTCCTCCTATTCAAAAGCTAAAGATTTTTCAAGATATATATAAAATTTTTTTAAATCTTCTTTGTAATTTTGGCTAAGATGAATCATTATTACAGGTTTTCTTTTCTCCTCTAAAGCTTTAAAATCTCCACAAGCTTGAGCAAATTGTTGATCCCAAAAAGTGTAATCTTCTCCAGGAATAATTTGTTCTTCCTTTCTCCCTCTTCTAGTAAAAATGATAAATCTTGCTAAGGGAGAACCACCTTTGTGGAGTTGACCTGTAGAATGTAAATATCTTGGGCCAAATCCAAATACAGTACTACAATTTCTTTTTTCTCTTACCAAAGTTCTAAAATCTCTAAAAATTTCTTCTATCTCTTCCTCTGGAGGTAGATAGGCTAAGAATCCTATATAAGTCCAGGGAGAAAGATCTTTAAAAAACTTTTTAAGAAGGGCAGTAAATCTGGGATATTCTATACTAACAGTTTTTTCATAAAAAAATCCCAGGTTTGTTTCTTCATCTAAATAAAATTCTATACCAAAATCTTTTTCTTTTTTAAATTTCTCTAAAAATTGCTTTGTTTTTTCTTTAGTAATAACTACATCTGGCTCATCGAAGGGATTAACCCCTATAAAATAACCACAAAGAGCTATAGCTAACATCCATCTATAAACTTCTCCAAAAATTTCATATCTATCTTCTAAAGATATAGTTTTTACACTAAATCCCTCTTCTCTTAAATCAGAAACAAGTCTTTGGTAAATCTTTTCTCTACCTCTTAAAGTTAAATAAATAAACACCCTATCTGAACCATAAACTGTGGGAGAACCAGGTGACTCTCCTACTACAGGAACTATACCGGTAAATTCTTTTCCTAAACTCTCTGCTATAAGTTGCTCTAACCATAAAGTAAAAGGTTTAAGAATAGGATCTGTAATAAAAGTAAGTTTATCTTTTCCTTGGATAAAACTTTCTGTCAAAAATTCTGCTAAATTAGCACCTAAATTATACTCCCAAGGTATATCAGGAGTACAAGCAAAATACATATTTTGAGCATAATTTATGGCTTTTTTAATATCTATACCTAAAAAAATAGCAGGTAAAAAACCTATTTCACTCAAAGCAGCATATCTGCCACCTACATAAGGTGGGTGGTGAAAAATCTTTCTAAAACCAAATTTTTTAGCTAAATCCTCTAAAGGAGAACCTGGATCAGTTAAAACACAAAAATTAGAACCTGGATTAGATTTCAAATTTTCAATCTTCTTCCAATAATACTTAAAATGAGAAAGTGTTTCAATAGTAGTTCCTGATTTAGAAACTATTACGAAAAAAGTATTTTCTAACGAAAGTTTATCTATTTGAGAAATTTTATCAGAATCATTAGTATCAAGTACATAAAAATTAGGCCCACCCTCTTTTGATCCAAAAGTATGTAAGAGAACTAAAGGGAAAAGAGCTGAACCCCCCATTCCACACCATACTATATTGGAAAATTCTTTTTTTATCTCCTCTGCAAATACCTCTAACTCTTTTAATTTAGATAAAATTAAATTTGGACCTTCTATCCAGTCAAGCCTTCTTTTGATATCTTCTTGAATCTTTTGATCTTGAGAAAAAATTTCTGCCTTTTTCTGAAAAAGATTCTTTAAAATTTCTTGCTTCTCTTCATAAGAAAAATTTTTAGGCCTTTTAATTCTTCCAAAATCTTTATAAGTCTTTTTAAAAACTATAAAATCTTTTTCCATAAAAACTCTTATTTTTATAAGATTAAATCAAAAATTGTGCCAATATTTTTTTATTGATTTTTAAAAAAACATTTTAAAAAAAATGTAAGTTTTTGTCAAGTTTTGAAAAAATCTGCCAAAGTTGAAAAAAATCTATTTTATATTAAATTTTTTAACTAAATAAACTAATTTGCGGGAGTGGCGGAATGGTAGACGCTCCGGACTTAGGATCCGGTGGGGTACTTTCCCCGTGGGGGTTCAAGTCCCCCCTCCCGCATTAATTAACGAAAATAAATATCAGAAGCCTGAGATAAAACATAATCAGAAATGTAAGAATAAAAAATTTCCCTATCTTGAAGAGACATTTTTATAAATTTTACTCCAAATTGATTGTTAAATTTTTCCTGCTCAATCCATCTTATTTCACTCTCAACTTTTATTGAACTTTTCCACTGCATACTCAGATAAATTATTTCTCCTTTATCAACAAAAATATCTTTATCAGTTCTTAATTTTGCTCCCTCTATACTTAAATCTAAAATCTCCACAGGAAAACTATATCCCCTTTTAGTAGCAGCTTTACCTTTTAAATAAATCTTATAACGATTATATTTTCTTCTATCTACCATTATTTTTATTTTAAAGTTTAAATTTTAAAAATCAAGAGTCTAAATTTTTAGAGATTAAATTATTAAAAGTTTATAAAAATAATATAAAAAGGGGATAAATATGCAGTAAGGGCCGGAGCAGAGTGTAATGACTATCCAGATGATGAATCTTAAAAAAGAAGATTTAATTGAAGGAGTAGAAATTATAGATGCTGAATATATGAAACTTGCTTTAGAAGCTAATATTAATATAATTTATCTAAAAAAAAATAAAGAAAATTTATTTTTTAAATGTTCTTGCTTTCACCAAATCGAGTTGATACCCATATATATGAGCTCCTGCAGAATAGGCATACATAGGACCATTTTCTAAACCTGCTTCAGCAGCTACATATTGTTTTAAAAGTTCAATACCTCCTAAATTAGTAGGAAAACCTGCCCATAGATCCCAACTTCTAAAATAAACTGATACAGAAAGAATCAATTTATTATCTAAAGGAATTGTTTTAAAATCTATAATTCTTAAACAAGGAGGATCAAGACTGCCTTCTTTACCATAACAAATATCATGATCCTCTGGAGTTCCTATCTCAAGTACTGCTTGATTAGTAAAAGGAGTTTCTTTAAGCATTTTAATAACTCTATCAAGCTGTGTTCCTCCTTTAGGCATCTGATAAAGTATTCTCGAAGAATACCGATATGTTTCATTAGGAAGTAGTTTAGGATTCATCAAATATTCTAAAAAATACTCTTCTATATACTCTTTAGTTGTAGGAGATGGAATACCTAAATGTGAGGGAATATCTGGTACCATATCTTCCCAAGGCTTTTCTATAAATACAACAAGTGATGACAATTGATATCTTATCTCTACTCTTTCAAAAGAACCTCTTTGAATAGGTTGAATATAGCTCCTATCCAAAATATGATATATTATTTGAAACCAAGCTTCAGAAATGGTTTTAGCATGTATCAACAAAGGCTGTAAATTAATTTCCATCTCTTTATTCTTCCTTTAATTTTAAAGTTCTTATTATAAATTTTCAATATTGACACGTTAATATTTTATGATAAGTTTTTATAAAATTTTTAAGTAAGTACTTACATATTATATGAATTTATATAAATGGTAAATAAGAAAAAAATTGGTTTTTTTATAATTATTGGTTTAGCTTTATTTTTTATAAGTTGGCTTATTTATTTTCTTTGGCATAGATATCACTATGCAGTAACTGATGCGGTTTTTGTTCAGGCTGACAATCTTATATATATAAGTTTCCCTAAGGTCAATGGTAGGTTGATTAAACTTTATAAAAATGAAGGTGATATAATTAAAAAAGATGAGATCTTAGCTGAAATTGAATCAATAGATTATGCTTTAAAGGTAGCTCAATTAGAAAATGCCATTAGAGAAATTGAAAATCAACAAAGAGCTTTAAGTTTTAACATCAATAGAATTGAAAAAGAGATACCTTTAAAAGTTGAGCAATTGAGCAAACAAATAGAAAGATTAAAAGAAGAAGAAAAAGCCAAAACTTATATTATAGAAAAATTAAAAGCCAGGTTATCTCAAATTAAAAAAGATAAAGAAAGGTACAAAATCCTTTATAAAGAAGGGCTTATATCCGCTCATGAATTAGAGGAAATGGAAACTCAAGAAAAGGAATTAGAAAATCAAATTGCTTCTACTAAAGCTGAACTTTTATCAATTAAAAAACAACAAGAGGAAGTTGAAAAAAATATAGCTCTCACTTTAAATGAAAGAAATACAGTTTTAGCTTTTAAATCTTTTTTACTTTCCTTGGAAGAAAAGAAAAAAAACATAGAAAAACAAAAAGATGAAGCTAAAGTTTA
The DNA here is from genome assembly GCA_938091335.1 of uncultured Thermodesulfobacterium sp. Taxonomy (GTDB): domain Bacteria; phylum Desulfobacterota; class Thermodesulfobacteria; order Thermodesulfobacteriales; family Thermodesulfobacteriaceae; genus Thermodesulfobacterium. The sequence goes on along the minus strand of CALLJG010000001.1, from coordinate 177,819 downwards.
TTATACTTATACTAAACTCTACAGTCCTGTAGATGGAATTATTGCTAAGAAATTCCATTCTGAAGGTGATGTTTTAAATCCAGGAGAGCCAGTTTATGCTATAGTAGATCCTGAGTCATTTTATATTCTCGTACTTTTAGAAGAAACGAAACTAAAAGGAGTCAAAAAGGGATGTTTTGCTAAGATTAAGCTTGATGCATATCCTGGTGAAATTTTTGAAGGAATAGTGGAAGAGGTTTTACCTGCTTCAGCTGCTACCTTTGCTCTTGTCCCTAGAGATATATCAGCAGGAGAATTTACCAAACTTGCACAAAGAATTTATATAAAAATAAAAATTACTAAAGGAGATAAAAGCCTTCTTAAAGTTGGGCTTGGTGGAGAAGTAGAAATAAAAAGAGCTTCATAAGTGATTTATTTAAATATTACTCCCAAAGAACGTATCCTAATTACTATTTCAGTAATGATTGGAACCTTTATGGCTATCTTAGATACCACTGTTGTAGATGTAGTTCTTCCTAAAATGATAGCTCCTCTTTCTACAGATCTTTATGGTATCCAATGGGTTATAACAAGTTATATGATAGCTGCTGCTACCACTCTTCTTTTTATAGAGAATTTTTCTAAATATATTGGCTATTCTTATACTTTCATTGGAGGGATGATAATATTTACTGGAAGTAGTTTCTTCTGTGCAAATGCTAGTAGTTTAGCTGAAATGATCATTTTCCGAAGCCTTCAAGGGATGGGAGAAGCTTTTATAATAGTTTGTGCTCAAACTATACTTATGCTAATTTATCCACCAGAAAAAAGAGGAACAGCTCTTGGAATATATGGACTCGGAGTTAGCTTTGCTCCTGCTCTTGGACCAACCTTAGGAGGATTTCTCACTGAACACTTTAACTGGAGATGGATTTTTTATATAAATGTCCCTATTGGGGTATTAAATATTTTATCTTGCCTTATTTTTCTTCCTAAAAAATTAGGAAAACTAAAAATTTTTAAATTTAATTTTTTGAGTTATTTTTTAATTTCAACCACTACTATCTTCCTTCTTATAATGCTTTCTAAAGGACAACAATATGGTTGGTTCCAATCAACCTTCATCATTCATTGCCTTTTCATCACTTTAATTTCTTTTTGTTTATTTTTAGCTAATGAATTATATTGTTCCCTTCATTCAAAAAATACCCTTATAAACTGGAATCTGTTTAAATTTCCTGAATATACCTTAAGTATGGGATTTTACTTTTTTATCCTTGGTTTTGTAATATATCAAATTTTTTATTTACTTCCTCTTTACTATGAAAATCTTAAAGGATTAACTACTTTCCAAGCAGGAATTCATATATTACCTCCGGCTATGCTAGTGGGAATTTTTAGTATTTTTTCCGGAATTCTTTCTGATAAAATACCGCCTTATTTAATTCTATTGCCAAATTGGATATTCCTTTTAATAGTAAGCGGATTTATTATTCCTTCTCTTAATTACTATACTCCTTCCTATAAAGCAATAATCTTAACTTTACCTGTTGGTATATGTATAGGAGCTTTTTTTGCCCCTTTAACTACTTTTGCTATGAGAAACTTAGGTGATCTAACTGGCTTAGGGGTGGCTCTTATGCATTATATAAGATTTTTGGGAGGTTCTTTTGGAACTGCTATAGCAACTAACCATTTAGAAAAACATACCCAAAACCATTTATTAAAAATAACAGAATTGCAAAATTTATATTATATAAAACATTTCCTCTATTCTAAACTTCCTTTAATAACCAAGTTTTATTCTATAGAATTAGCTGAAAAAAAAGGAAAAGCCCTTTTATATAAACTTCAATATTTACATGCTTTGAGCTGGAGTTTTCAAGAAACCTTTAGAGCTACTATTTATTGGGGACTCATAGGAGGAATTTTCTTATTATTTTTTTTTATTAAAAAATTTTATCCCAAATTAATCGCAAGGCCTTTCTAAAGTACAAACTCCTTGCTCATTAACTTGCTCATTAATAAAGTTTTCTGATTTATTCCGGGATTGAGAGGTATTTAAAACTGGCTCAATTTTTTCTTTTTTGATTTGCTTTTTTAAATAGGTAACTTCTTTTTCCTTCTGAGAAAGGTCTAACTGAGAAATTCTGTTACTAAGCCATTCTTTAATTTCTTTAAATCCATTTAAAATAGATATTTTACCGTTTTCTTTATAAATCAAAATAGGAACACTATTTAAATTTAAAGCTTTTACCAAAGGAAAAAACTTTTCTACTTTATAAACCTCAACTTTTATTTCTTTTTCTTTCGCATAATTTATAACCTCTTCACAATAGGGGCAGTCATCTTTATAAAGAACAATAGGAGAATTAAAATTTAAAGAATTTAGGGGAAATCTTATTAAGTATGATACCATTAGAAAAGAAAAAAAACCTAAAATTCCTAATTTATATGGAACAGTGTTTTTGGTAAATTCTAATAAAAAAATACTTCTTTCTTTTTTAGGATAGATATAATCCATTAAGAAGGCTAAAAATATTATACCTGCAATAATTAAGCAATAATAACAAAATTCTTGCAAACTCCATATTTGAAATCCTATAAAATATCCTTCTACTATTACACAAATTGAAAGAATATAAGTCCTTAGTTTAAGGAAAAATCCAAGATAAAAATTGATTAAATCTAAAAAAGAAATTATGAAAAGGAAAAGAAAAACAGAAAAACCAAGATAATTCAAAATTCCATAAGTATCAAATATATGAACTAACAAACATCCTTGAGTTTTACAAAGGGTGCTTTTTTTAAAATTAAGATATATTTCGGTAGAGATAAGCAGAAGACCTATTAAACTTACTAAAAGATTTAAAAATTTTATTTTTTTAGTTTTCAACCCTTCCTCTTAAAACTTTATAAGCAGATTCAAATATTTTAATGGCACAATAAGGGCCACACATGGTGCAAGCTTTACTTTGAGAAACTCCTCCTTCTATTCTATATTTTTTTGCTTTTTCTGGATCTATAGAAAGCTTAATTTGGGTTTCCCAATCAAGTTTGGCTCGTGCCTTAGCCATTTCTAAATCCCATTCCCAAGCACCTTTTATTCCTTTTACCAAATCAGCTATATGAGCTGCTATTTTAGAAGCAATAAGTCCTTCCTTAACATCCTCTAAAGTGGGTAATCTAAGATGTTCTGCTGGAGTAAGATAACATAGAAAATCAGCCCCTGCTGCTCCTGCAATTGCCCCTCCTATTGCACCTACTATATGATCATATCCAGGTGCAATATCTGTAGGAAGTGGTCCTAAAACATAAAAAGGAGCATTTTGACAAATTCTTTTTTGTAATTTTACATTAGCTTCAATTTGATCTAATGGCACATGTCCTGGCCCTTCAATCATTACCTGAACCCCTTTATCCCAAGCTCTTAAAGTTAATTCTCCAAGAATAATTAATTCATGTATTTGACCACCATCAGTAGCATCAGCAATACAACCAGGCCTTATACCATCTCCTAAAGATAAAGTAATATCATATGTAGAAGCAATATCTAATAATTCATTAAAATATTCATAAAGAGGATTTTCTTTACCATTATATATCATCCATTCTATAATAAAAGAGCCTCCTCGAGAAACAACCCCCAGTATTCTTTCTTTATTTTTTAATCTTTCCAAGCCTTGTTTAGTTATTCCACAATGAACTGTCATAAAATCTATCCCCTCTTCTGCCTGTTTTTCTATCACCTTAAAAATTTCAGAAACTTTCATTTCAACTATAGATTTATGATGTTTTTCTATTGCTTCAATAGCAGCTTGATAAATAGGAACACTACCCAAGGGAACCGGACAATTTTCCCTTATAATTCTTCTTATTTCATCAAGATCTCCTCCGGTTGAAAGATCCATCACTGTATCTGTACCATATTTTAAAGCTATCTCAAGCTTTTTTAACTCTTCTTCTATATAAACTCTATCTTTAGATGTACCTAAATTCACATTTACTTTAGTTTTTAACCCTTTTCCAATAGCACAAGGTTTAGTTATACGGCTTTTTTTGTTTTTACATATTACTATCTCACCTTTTACAATTCCTTCTAATATATATTCAGGACTAACACCTTCAACATCCGCACATTTTAAAACCTCTTCAGTAATTTGACCCTTTTCTGCTATTTTTTTTAGAGTTTCCATATCTAAATATCCTCCTTATCAAATTTTTCGGATTCTTTTATTATATATTTATATTTGAGAAAAAATTAGAAGAAGAGAAAAAATTCACTATTGGAATTTCCCTAATAAACTTCTAAACAGATTTGATCTCTATTATGAAGTTCTTTAAAATACACAGAAACATATTGATTATAATTAATTTTTTTTATTTTAAGACCTACATAATTTGGCTCAATGGGGAATTCCCTTCCTCCTCTATCTACCAAAACCGCTAATTCTATTTTTTTGGGACGTCCTATATCCACTAAAGCATCCATAGCTGCTCTAACTGTTCTTCCAGTATAAATTACATCATCCACTAAAATAATATTACTATCTTCTATAGAAAAAGGTATTTCTGTTTTTTTAACTTTTGGATAATTGGTAATTCTTGTCCAATCATCTCTATACAAAGTAATATCTAAATATCCTACTGGAACTTCAACCTCTGTATTTTCATAAAGTATTTTTTTTAATCTATTTGTAAAAGGAGTTCCCCCTGTTTGAATTCCAATAAGTACTACCTTTTCTAAAATAGGATGAGCTTTTAAAATTTGATCTGCCACTTTTTCTATAAGTCTACTAATCTTTTTAGGACCTGCTATTACTTTTTTAGCTTTTTGCAGTAAAATTTGATTATTCATAAATCATGTATACACTTTTTTGTAAATTTTTCAAGAGGAAAATCTTATGAAAAAAGATATACTCACCAATAAATCAAAAATTTACTTATGAGAATCGGATTAATTGGACTACCAAATGTAGGAAAATCTACTATTTTTAATGCATTAATTCAAGCTAATAAAGCTGAAGTTGCCAATTATCCTTTTACTACTATAGATCCTAATGTGGGAATAGTTAATGTATTTGATGAAAGAGTTTATAAAATTGGAGAAAATGAAAAAAGTAAAAAAATAACTCCTGCTACTATTGAATTCGTAGATATAGCTGGATTAGTGAAAGGTGCAAGCAAAGGTGAGGGTTTAGGAAATCAATTTCTTTCCCATATAAGGCAAGTTCATGCTATAGCTCATGTAATAAGGTGTTTTGAAGATCCTAATATTACTCATGTGGAAGGCTCTATAAATCCTTTAAGAGATATAGAAATAATTGAGTTTGAACTTATAATGGCTGATCTACAAACTGTAGAAAAAAGAATAGAAAAAACTTTAAAATTAGCTAAATCTGGCATTAAGTCTGCTAAAGAGGAATTGGAAATTCTTTTAAAAACTAAAAATTTCTTAGAAGATTTTAAATCTCTAAGAGTTTGTTTAGAATCTTTTAATCAGGAAGAAATAAATTTTATCGGAAAAGAACTTTTTTTATTAACTATAAAACCTATGATGTATGTAGCTAACATTTCTGAAAATGATCTTCCAAATGGCAATAATAACCCTTTAATTAATAAATTGAAAGATTTTGCATATCAAAATAAGATACCATTAATTATTCTTTGCGGAAAATTAGAACAGGAATTAATAGAACTTTCTCCTGAAGAAAGAAAAGAATTTTTGAGCTCTTTTGGCTTAAAAGAATTGGGATTACATAAAATGATAAAAGAAGGATATAAACTTTTGGATTTAATTACTTTTTTTACTACTAATCCTAAAGAAACAAAAGCTTGGACCATAAAAAGGGGAACACAAGCTATTAAAGCGGCAGGTAAAATTCATTCTGATATAGAAAAAGGATTTATTGCAGCAGAAGTAATTAATTTTGAAGATTATATTAAAATTGGATCCCTTTCTAAAGCTAAAGAATTAGGAACTATTAGAATAGAAGGAAAAACTTACATAGTAAAAGACGGAGATATTATTTATTTTAGATTTAACATATAAACTTTAAAATAAAATATGATATAATAAACTTATATTATAATGGTATTAAAAGAACTTTTTCAATCATTTACTCCTTACGAATGGATTCTTTCTAATAAATTTGGCGGATATACCTATGGTAATGCCTTTTTAGCTAATTCAAGAAAATATCATGGGCTTCTTATCGCAGGAAAAGAAGATGGAGAAAGGATTCATTTAGTAAATGGTGTGGAAGAAAAGGTATCTTTTTCAGGATTTGAGTTTTTTCTTGATACCAATTTTTATAAAGATATTATTTATCCAGAAGGCTATAAGTTAATAAAAGAGTTCTTTTATCGTCCTTATCCTTCTTTTTATTTTTGTTATCCTCAGAGTAAGGATTTTTTCTTGGAAAAAACTATAAAAATGGATAAAAATAAAAATACCACACTTTTATCTTATAAAAACATAAGCCTTCATCCTTTTAAACTTGAGTTGAGACCAAAATTTACTTTTAGAAATCACCATACTGTTCAATTTGAAAGATCCTGGAGGCAAGCTAAAAAGGAGATAAAAATTTTAAAAAATGGAGCTTTTTTATCTAAAAATGGTATATCTCTTTTTATTTTTATTACTCAAGGCAAAATATTTATAGAAGAAATTTTTTATTATCAAGTCTACTATCCTATAGAAGAAATTAGAGGATATGAAGCAACAGAAGATTTATTCTCTCCTTTTAAAATAGAGGTGGAATTAAATCCTAATCAAATCTTTTATTTAATTTTTAGCGAAACTTTTATAGAAAATATAAATAAAGAAATTGAAATTATTGAGAAATATTATAAAAACTATCCTCAACTAAATTATACAACTAAAAAATTTTTTAATTACAATGAATATTTAAAAATACTTGAATCTATGATAGAAGACTTCTTAATAAAAGATAATATTATTGCAGGATTCCCTTGGTTTTATTGTTGGGGAAGAGACACTTTTATTGGGTTACCAGCTCTATTTTATCTTAAAAATGGAAAAGAAATAACTTATAACATATTCCAAAAATACAAAAGCTATCTAAAAAATGGATTAATTCCTAATGTAATAGAAAAAAAGGGAAATGTAAACTATAATTCAATTGATGCAACTCTTTGGTTTGGTTTAAGAATTTTTCAATATATAGAATTTTTTAAAGATATAATATCTAATAAGGAAAAAAAAGAACTTATCGAGATCATTAAAGAAATAATTACTCAATTTTTAACAAACTCTTTACTTCCTTTTAGAATAGATTGGGAAGATGGATTTATTGAAATACCTGAAAATGTAAATTTAGCCCTTACTTGGATGGATGTAATAATAGATGGAATTCCTCTTACACCCCGATATGGTAAACCAATCGAAATATCAGCACTTTGGTATAATCTACTTAAATTTGCTTCTAAATATTTTGAAAATTCATTTTTAAAAGATTTTAAAATTAATAGTTTAATCAAAAAACAAAAAAGAGGATTTTTGAAGTATTTTAATGGAGAACTTTGGGCAGATAGAATTTTTAAAAATGAACCTATATTTAAAGTACGTCCCAACTATATTATAGCTCTTTCTTTACCTTTTGATATTGGAGATAAAACTTCTTTATTAAAAGGTTTGGAAATAGCAAAAAAAGAACTTCTTACCCCTTATGGATTAAGATCTCTTTCTCCTAGACATCCTGATTTTAGGAAAAAATATTTTGGAAGTCAATATATGAGAGACCTTGCTTATCATAATGGAACAGTATGGGTTTGGCTTCTTTATCCTTATAGTGAAGTTTTAAAAAAAGTTTATAAAGGTAAAAAAAGAATTCTTCTGGAAGAACTTGACACCCTTGTTAAACCTTTTAGAGAAAGAATTTTAAGTGGAAAAATGGGAAGTATACCTGAGCTTTATGACGGAGAAAATCCTTATTATCCCAAAGGAACCCATGCTCAGTTTTGGTCTGTGGCTGCTATTTTTTTAATTGAAAAAGAAATTCAAAAATTGCAGGGGGGTTTATGAAAGTCTTAATGCTTACTTGGGAATATCCTCCTTTTATAGTAGGAGGATTAGGTATTGCTTGTCATGGACTTTTTAAGGCTCTTGCCGAAAAAGGAATTAAAATTTATATGATCTTACCCACTAAAGAAAAAGTTTTTTTTGAAATTTTTTCTCCCCTTTCTGCTGATTATCCTGTTGCTAAAATGTGGAACAAAAAACAAATTGAGCCTGTACCTTTAAAATTTTATGAATTTCACTATTTGGAACCTGAAAGTGCTTATTTTTCTCCTCCCATTAAATTACTTGAAAAAAAAATTGAAATACCTAAACTTTCACCAAAAGAGATTTCAGAAGTTCCTATAGAAATTTTAGAAAGAATAAATTTTATTCTTTCTCAAAATGATCACCTTTTTTTAAACGTAAAAACTTATACAGAAAATGTAATGGAAATAAGTGAAAAGATAGATTTTGACTTAATTCATTCTCATGATTGGCTAACTTATCCTGCTGGTCTTTTTTTAAAAAAATACTTTAAAGTACCTTTAATTACTCATATTCATGCTACCGAATTTGATAGAGCTCTAGGATATGGACATCCTGTGATACATGAAATAGAATACTTAGGATTAAATGGAGCAGAAAGAGTAATTGCAGTTTCTAACTACACTGCAAATATAATTAAAGAGCATTACAAAGTACCAGAAGAAAAAATAAGAGTGGTTTACAATGCCTTCTTTACAGAAACTATCCCAAAAAAGATAAAAAAATTTAAAGAACCTGTAATTTTGTTTTTAGGAAGACTTACCATTCAAAAAGGACCAAGAATCTTTTTGGAGCTTGCTAAAAAAATTATAGAGGGGTATCACAAAAAAATACGATTTTTAATTGCTGGAGCTGGAGAAATGGAAAGAGAACTTATGCTTGAAGCAGCAAGTCTTGGTATAGGAACCCAAATTATGTTTACAGGTTTTCTTACAAGAACTGAAGTAGAATCAGCTTTAAGTATGAGTGATATAGTAGTGATGCCTTCGGCTTCTGAACCTTTTGGAATAGTAGCCCTTGAAGCTATGTACTTTGGATGTGCATTAATAGTATCTAAACAATCTGGAGTTTCAGAAATTATAGAAAATGCTTATAAAGTAGATTTTTGGGATATAGAAAAAATGGCTAAAATTGTAATAGAACTTTTAGAAAATTCAGAAAAACTTAAAAATCTCCAAATAAAAGCCCAAGAAGAGGTAAAAAATTTTAAATGGAGTGATAGAGCTGAAAAAATAATCTCCATTTATCAAGAATTATTTAATTAATTATATGCTTTATATAATTTTTTACTTTCAAATACATCAACCTCTAAGAATAAATAAATATAAAATTTTCGATATAAATAAAAAGACTGATTATTTTGATGAAACCCTTAATCAACATATTTTTAATAAAGTTGCAGAAAAATGTTATATTCCTGCCAATAAGCTTTTTAAAAATTTAGTAGAAATTTCAGAAGGACGTTTTAGAATCTCATTTAGTATTACCGGAACATTTATAGAACAAGCTAAAAAATATAGACCAGATGTACATGAATCCTTTCTTGAACTTATAAAAACAGGAGCTATTGAATTAATTAATGAAACTTATTACCATTCTCTTGCTTCTATTTTTGATTGGGAAGAATTTTTAGAACAAGTGGAATTACATAAAAATTTAATTGAAAAAGAATTTGGAATGATTCCTACCGTTTTTAGAAACACCGAACTTATTTATTTTGACAAACTTTCCGATATTTTATTAAACTTACCTTATATAAAAACAATTTTAATAGAAGGAGCTGATAAAATTTTAAAAGGCTCATCACCTTTATATCCTAGAGTTTCTTATAATTATGGGCATATACTTCTCTTAAAACATTATAGGCTTTCAGATGACATTGCCTTTAGATTTAGTGACAAATCTTGGAAAGAATACCCTTTAACTGCAGAAAAATATATTTCTTGGATAAAAAAACTTTCCTTAACAGAAAAGGAAGGTAAAAATTTATATCTAAATCTTTTTATGGATTATGAAACATTTGGAGAACATCAATGGAAAGAAAGTGGAATTTTTGAATTTATAAAAAAAATGGTAGAATTATTACTAAAGGAAAAAAACATCTCTTTTCTTTTACCATCTGAAGTAAATTATACCTTAAATTATACACCAAAGACCCTTTTTGTACCTGAACCTACTTCTTGGGCTGATATAGAAAGAGATTTATCTGCTTGGCTTTCAAATTCTCTTCAATGGAATGCTATGAAAACTTGTTATGAATTATTAAAAAGAGCAAAGGAAAAAAATAAAAAAGAATTAATAAATATTTTAAGAAATCTTACTACCTCTGATCATTTTTATTACATGTGTATAAAATACTTCCAAGACGGAGATGTACATAAATATTTCTCTCCCTATTCTTCACCAGAAGAAGTTTATAGATATTATATGAATATTTTAAGTGATATAGAAGAAAGATTGGAAGAATAACCCTATGGAATTCAAAAGGTTTTTTGTATATCCTAAAATCCCAGAATCTTTACAAAAACTTTTAAATCTTTCTACTAATTTATGGTTTACTTGGAATTACGATGCTTTATCTTTGTTTTATAAGATAGATGCTGAAACTTTCAGAAGATTTAAATATAATGCAAAAAAATTCTTTTATCATCTTCCCAAACTAAAACTTCAAAAACTTGCTAAAGATGAAAGATTTTTAATGGATATAGAAGATGTTTGGGAAACTTTTGAAGAATATAAAGAATATAAACATCCTTTGATTGAAAATGCAAATATTAATAAAGAAGAGGTAATTGCCTATTTTAGTACTGAATTTGGTTTTCATCCAGTACTTCCCATCTATGCAGGTGGTTTAGGGGTTTTGGCTGGTGATATGATAATAGGAGCATCTGATTTAGGATTACCTCTTGTGGGAATAAGTCTACTTTATAAACACGGATATCTTCAGCAAAAAATTGATCCTTCTACTAAAACACAAAAAGAAATCCCTGATGAAGTAGATATCTTTTTAAATTTTCTTCAAGAAGAAAAAGATGATAAAGGCAACCCCTTAATAATAAACTTTGAAATTCTTGATAACCCTGTAAAGGTAAAGGTTTGGAGATTAGAGGTTGGAAGGTGTATATGTTATCTTTTAGATACTGATCTTCCTGAAAATTCTCCGGAAATAAGAGATATTTTAAGATATTTATATCCAGGGGAACCAGAAAAAAGAATTCAACAAGAAATTATTCTTGGCTTAGGAGGATACTATGCCTTAAAAGCTATAGGAATAAAACCTAAATTATTTCATCTTAATGAAGGACATTCTGCTTTTGTAATTTTTGCAAGATTAAAGGATTTAATTAAAGATGAAGGATTAAGTTTTGAGGAAGCAAAGTTATTTATTAAAAACACAACAATTTTCACTACTCATACTCCTGTACTTGCTGGAAACGAAAATTTTCCTACTGAACTTGTAAAAAATTATCTATTTGATCTTTTAAAGGATGTACTTGATGTACAAACAAGAGAAAAACTTTTTGAAGAAGGATTTTTGGGAGATGAGAAAAAAATATTTTGGCTTCCTGCCTTAGCTATAAGAAATTCTTCTTATGTAAATGCTGTATCAAGACTACACCAAGAAATAACTAAAAGAATGTGGGCCCCTATTTTTAAAGATTTTCTTTTAGAAGAAATTCCTATTGATTATATTACAAATGGCGTTCATTGGAGATGGGTAAGTGAACCCTTTTATAATCTATTTAAAAAATATCTTGGCCCACATTTTATATATATGTCTCCAGAAGACCCAGGATGGGAAGAAATTTTAAAAATTCCTGATGAAGAAATTTGGGATGCCCATAAAAAAAATAAATATAGATTAACAAGCTATCTCAAAAAAATACTTGAACAAGAATATTTGAAATTAAGCAATTCTAAAAAGGATATGAAAGCTTGGAAATTTCCAAGAGTGGATCATTTAATCATTACTTGTGCAAGAAGAATAACTGGATATAAAAGAAATACCTTAATTTTATATAATAAAGAAAAAATAGCTGAGATTTTAAATAACTTAGACACAATTTTAATATTTGCTGGTAAAGCTCATCCTAAAGATATAGAAGGAAAACAAATGATAAAGGAAATTATTGAGTTTAAAGAACAATACAATCTTTATGATAAAGTATTTTTTCTTGAAAATTACGATATTCATCTTGCAAGATATTTAATTTGGGGATCAGATGTATGGCTAAATACTCCATTAAAACCTATGGAAGCTTCTGGAACATCAGGAATAAAAGCAAGTATGAATGGAGTTTTACACTTAAGTGTACTTGATGGATGGTGGCCTGAGGGTTTTACAGGAAATAATGGATGGGCTATTTATCCTAAAGAAGGACTCCCTCCTTACAATTTATTTGAAGCAAATCAAATATATCATCTTTTAGAAAATGAAATCTATCCACTTTATTATGAAAGAGACGAAGAAGGTATTCCAAGAGATTGGATTAAAATGATGAAAAATGCTATTTATATAGCTTGCAAACAATTTTCTATCAATAGAGCTATTTTTGAATATATTCAAAAATTTTATACCCCCGCTTTAAATAACTTCAAACTCTTGACAGAAAATAACTATACCTTCTTAAAAAACTTAATCAAAGAAAAAAATTTTCTTTTTGAAAATTGGGAAAAAATAAAAATCCTTAACATTTATGACAATCTTACAGGAAAAGATTTATTCGAAGAAGATCAATTAGAAATTACTGTTGAAGTGGATTTGTCAAGTATCCCTCCTGAATTAATAGAGATTCAAATAGTTTTTATTAATGAAATATATTGTGTTTTAGCTCCTGGATTAGAAGAAGAAATACAAAGACAATTAGAAATCTTTACTATCCCCTTTAAAGAATATCAAAATAATAAAGCTATCTTTCACGGATCCTATCCTCTGTATGGACATGGATTAAAACAATACAGCATAAAAATAGTTCCTAAAAACCCTTTTATTAAAAATAGTTATCCTGAACTAATAAAGTGGAAAAGTTAATTTTTTGTTTTATATTTTTATTTATATGGAAATTTTAATATATATTTTATTAATCCTACTTATAATTTTAACTATTTTAGGTATATGGACATTTATTAAAATAAATAAAACCTTAATCAATTTAAATAAAAATTTAGAAAGTTTAAACCCTCTTTTAGAAAATATAAAAACTTCTGTTATTAATTTGGATGAACTTATAACCAATTTAAAAGTTATCCCTAAAATAATAGAAGAACTAGGTGAAACCATCAAAGACTTTAAAAAATATTTAGAGGGCCAGATTGAAATAATTACAGATAAAATAAAATCATTATTAGAACAAACAGAAGAAAATATAAAAAATTTTAAGGCTCTTACTGAAAAAATAAAATCCTTTTCTGCTTCTTTAAACCCTCTTTTAAATTCTATGGAAAAATTAACAAATACTCTTAAATTTACTATTGACTCTCTTAATAACCAGATAAAAGATTTTTATATGGAAATAAGTAGTTTTTTAACTGGAGCAAAGGAAGTAGCAAACGCTCTTAAAAAGATACTTTCATTTGCAAAAAAAGAAAAAAATTAAAAACAAGGAGGTAAAATATGGCTGAAAAAAAAGGAATATTTTTAGCATTTTTAATAGGTTTTATAATGGGGGGAGTAACAGCTCTTCTTTTAGCACCAGCAAGTGGAGAAGAAACAAGAAGAAAAATTAAAGAAGAATTTGAAGAAGCCACACAAAAATTAAAAGCTGAAACCGAAGCTTTAAAAGCTAAAGCTGAAGAACTTTCCACAAAAGCAAAAGAAATTCTAAAAACTAAAAAAGAAGAAATCAAAGAAGCTATTGAAAAGGGAAAAGAAGCCATAAAAGAAAAAAAAGAAGAATTAGCCTCTAAATTACTCAAAAGGGAAGAAGAAATTTAGTCACCACTGAAACTTTTCTTTCAAAATTTGAAAATAACTTCTTCTTAAAGAAGGAATTAATTTTAAAGTTTTTTCTGCTTTTTTTATAATAATAGAATTGGTCTTATCAATAAATAAATTAGTTTGCCCATCTATTAAAAGATGAACATCTTCTTCTGTATTATTTATTGAAATTTCAATAATATAATCATCAGGAATTATCAAAGGTCTTATATTTATTTTAAAGGAACAAATAGGTGTACAAATAAATACTCTTGACCTTGGATGAACTATAGGACCACCTGCTGAAAGATTGTAAGCTGTAGAACCAGTAGGAGTAGATATAATAAGCCCGTCTCCATATATGGTAGTAACTTGAGTCTGATTGATTTTTAAATTTAAAAAAATTATTTTACCTGAAGGACCTTTCATTATAGCTACTTCATTCAGCCCAACATATTCCTCTTCTTTATAAATTACTTTCAAAAGTATCCTTTCTTCAAAAGGAATCAAATTTCTTTCTAAAGCTAAAAGTGTATGAGGTAATTCCTCTATATAAGTTTCTGTAAGAAATCCAAATTTCCCCAGATTAACTCCCAGAATAGGTAAATCATATTTATAAGCATAAGGAACAGCTTTTAAAAAGGTTCCATCTCCCCCTAAAACTAAAATCGCTATTATTTCCGATAAGGAAATCTTTGATATCTCTTCTATAGGAATAAGAACTAATTTTTTATTCTCTTGTAATTCTATCAAACTTTTAGGTAAAGATATATTTTCCTTTTTAATAAATAAAAATTTAAGCATCTTGAAAAACTATAGAATTCTTACTTTCTTTTGCCTTTAAAAGTCTTTTATCTGCTTTATCTATAATATCTGTCCTAGTTTTTCCATCTTGTGGATATGCAGCAATTCCTATACTCAAAGTAATCCCCTCTTTTATAAATTTTTCTTTTATACCCTTTTTCAATCTTTCCACAACTTTTACTGAATCTTCTAAAGTAGTATTAGGCATAAGTATAACAAATTCATCTCCTCCATAACGAAAAACTAAATCTGTTTTTCTGATCATTTCTTTCATTGTTTTAGCTATTTCTTTTAAACACTTATCACCTTCTGTATGCCCATAAAAATCATTATATTTTTTAAAATTATCAATATCACATAAACAAATACAAAAATTTCCTCCATATCTTTCACGATATCTTATCTCTTCATCAAATCTTTCATCAAAATATCTACGATTATAAACCTCTGTTAAATGATTATATAAGGGTGAATAAATATAAGAAATTGCAATAATACTTGAAATTTGGGATATAAGAGTTTCAGCTATAAATTTTTCTCTTTCCCCATAAGTGCCAGGATTAATAGAAGAAAAATTAAAAGTTCCCAAAATCTTTCCTTTATAAAATATAGGAACATGCATAGTTGATCTAAATCCCTGTCTAATTTTGATTTCTTCTATACTAAAAGTTTTTTCTTTTAAAAGGTCCTTTCTTATTAAGGTTTTTCTATTTTTTATAACCCAACTTGATGAAGTATATTTTAAAGGAAAAATTGTACCTTTAACTCTTCCTGTCTTAACTATCTCAGAAACTGCCATATATCTTATATTTTCTCCTTCCACAATACCTATACTTAATCTTTCAAAGGGTATATATTTTTTTAATTCTTCTACAAATTTTTCAAATATTTTATCAATATCTATATCTGAAAGAATAATTTGGGAAAGATTATTAATAGCCTTGAGAAGTTCTAGCTGGTTTCTAGTTTCTTCATAAAGTAAAAAAAACCTCAAGGGAAAAGAAATTTGAGAAGCAATAAGTTTCAAAAGTTCTATATTTTCTTGGGTATATGCATAAGGTTTAATTGATGCCAAAACCCATACTGCAAAAACCTTTCCTTGGGAAATAATAGGAATCCTTAATATGGATCTTATCCCTTTTTCATAATGATATTTACCAGTATAAAATTTATAACCCTCTGAAAGATCTTTTTCATAAAGTACTTCCCTAGTAATAAATACATATTCAGTTGCAGTCCCTGAAAGCGGAATTTCCTCCCCCTCTTTAAAATAAGAAGGAATTTTTGAACTTAAAGCCTTAATCCAAATCTTATCATCTTTTATAACACATATACTTGTCCAATCAATAGGCATTAAAGGAGAAAGAAGTTCTACAATTTTATCCCCTATCTCTGAAAAACTTTTGGATCTTATAATTATACCATTAAGTTCATAAATTAGCCTATGAAAATCTTCCATCTTTAAAGTTTCATTTAAAATATTTATAATTTTAATTATAATTTAATTGAAAATTTTGTTAAACAAAGTTTTTTTCTTGTATATGCTTATTAGTTATGCCGTATCTTCAGCCTTTTGATCCTTGGAAATCTTCTCTTTGCACTTGTCCTCCTAAATATTCTCTTAATCCATATACAGGATGTGGGCACCATTGCCTTTATTGTTACGCAACAAGCTTTATAAAAAATTTTTACTCTCCAAGAATCAAAAAAGATTTTTTAAAAATTATAGAAAAAGAAATAACAAAAATCCCTAAAGAAAGCCTTATATCTCTTTCTAATTCCTCAGATCCTTATCAACCTTTAGAAAAAAAATATCAATTTACTAGAAAATTTTTAGAAATGCTAAAAAATACATCTCATAAAATTCTTATTATCACTAAATCAAATTTGGTATTAAGAGATATAGAGATTTTTAAAAAATTAAAATGTGCAATAAGTATTACTATTACTTCTAAAAAATTTTGTTCTCTTCTGGAACCAGGAGCTCCCTCTTATAGAGAACGCATTGATACTTTAAAAATACTTTCTCAAGAAAAAATACCTGTTTCTGTAAGACTTGATCCTATTATACCTGGGATAAATGATATGGAAATCTTTGAAATTTTGGATGAGATTTCAAATTTTGTTAAACATATTACTATAAGTACTTATAAAGCTAAACCTGATTCATTTAAACGTTTAATTAATGCCTTTCCTCAGTATGAAGAACTTTGGACAAAACTTTACATAAAAGAAGGAGAAAAAATTGGAAAAGCTATATATTTAAACCAGCAAATAAGATTTGCTTTAATTAATAAAATATACCAAAAGGCACAATTATATAATATTTCTTTTGCTACTTGCAGAGAAGCTTTAAAGGATTTTGAAAATCCTCAAAAATGTGATGGAAGTTTCTTAATTCCTACTTAATTTTTATAAGCAGTATAAAGGGACACTATACCCATAGTTAAAGAAATATGCTCAACTTTATTAAATCCTGAATTAATAAGAAGTTCTTTAATTTTCTCTGAGGATGAAAATTTTTGAATAGATTCAACTAAATATAAATAGGCAGTTTTATCTCCAGTTAAAAGCCAACCTAAAAATGGCAAATAATTTTTTAGATAAATTTGATAAAGTGTTTTAAAAATTCTATGAGTTGGAAGAGAAAATTCTAAAATTATAAGAATACCCCCTTTTTTTAATACTCTATAAAACTCCTTTAACGCAATTTCTTTATTAGGAAGATTTCTTAAACCAAAAGCAATACTTATTCCTCCAAAAATTTCATCTTTAAAAGGCAAAACTTCAGCATCTCCACAAACCGGATAAATTGAAGTTCTAGTTATTCTTTTTTTTCCATAAAGTAACATACCAAAACTAAAATCTAAAGCAAATATTTCTTTTTTATTTTTTTTGAATATCTGTAAAGTTAAAGTATAAGGACCACAACAGATATCAAGTAAAGGTGATGAGACATTTTTTAAAATATTAGCTACTTTTTTCCTCCAAATTTTATCTTGTCCAAAACTTGCTATTAAATTAACAATATCATATCTTTTTACGATTTTATCAAACTTTTTTTTTATAAATTTTTTATCTTGTTTCATAAAATTTTAAAAAACCTCAATTCAGGAATTTCTTCTATTAATTCTTTTTTTTGTAAATATTTACAAAAAGTCAAAAAGGCCCTTTGTTTTAATCCTGAAAAGTCAAACTCAAGATGAGTCAAATAATTATAAATAAATTCTTTAGGAAGATTAAGATGACTTTGTTCTGCTATTTTTTTTAGATTTGACATAGCACAAGCTTTTGCATGATATAATGATAAACAAAATTTCTCCAATTCCTTTTTATAGGACTTTGCTATATCTTCTTTTATTATGAATAATGCAAAAATAAAAGGGAGTCCTGTATAATTTAGCCATAAATAAGCTAAATCAGTAATTAAATAACTTTTATTTTTAAACTGCAATATTAAAGCCTCATCTCCTATAGCTAAATATCCCAAAAGTTCTTTTTTTTCTTTTCCTTTTAAATTTTTCCAAGGTTTAGAAACCTCTATATAATAAGGTTTTACTCCTATAAACTCCTCTAAAAGAATTCTTAATAAATAAAAAGAAGTTTCTGTTTCAGGGGTAATTCCTATTTTTTTTTCATTTAATTTTTCAAGAGGCTCTTTGTGATAAAGAATGACACTTTTTACTTGACCCACTGCACTAATAGAAATGTCAGGAAGAATTAGGTAATTACGAAACTCTTTGGCATAAAATGTACTTGAACAAAGCCCTCCATGAATTTTACCTTCAGCTAAACCTTGATTTATACTTTTAGGTGCTTTAAGAATAATCTCAAAATAAGGATTAGGAGAAAAATAAAATAATAAAGGAAGGGTATTTATATAAAGAGGAGTTGCTATTTTTATTTTAAACATATAAACGGTATTTAATTTCCTTTTCAGCATTTATCAAATTTAGTAAAGTTTCCTTAGGATTATCCGTAAGATAATCCTTTATCTCCACTACAAGCATATGAGCATAATATCCAGGTAAAAGGGCACCCATTTTTTCAAACCCAAGAACTTTAGCTCCATTAAAAGTTGCCATTTTTAAAAAAATATCTGGAGAAATATCAGGATAATGAATATAAAGAGTTCTCAATTCTTCCCAAATAGAGAGTTGATCATTACTTGCCAAACTATCTGTACCTATACAGATATCAAGCCCAGCAAAAATAAATCTCTTAATTTCTGGAAGCCCAACCCCTGTAAATAAATTGCTTTTGGGACAAATACAAATCTTAACCCCTGTTTTTTTCAATATTTCTAAATCTTCTTCATCTATATATACTACATGAATAAGAAGAGTATCTTTATCTAAAAGCTTTAATTTATAAAGATATTTTACTGGACTTAATTTAGGCGGAATAAAATCCTCATTCCATTGTCCTTTTTCTTTTAGCAAACTCAATAATTGGCCTTTCCCTGTTTTTAAAAATTCTACCTCTTCCAAAGATTCTGCACAGTGAATACAAAAAAGTTTTTTTCTTTTTTTATTGTAAGCCTTAATTGCTTGAAGTAATAAAGGAGAAACACTATAAGGAGCATGAGCAGAATAAGTAATTTTAAAATTTAAAGATTCTGTATCTATTTTAATCTCTTTTAAATTATATCCACCCCTAAAACTAAGAACTTCATTAAAAAAATAGCCATAAAAAGGAGAATTACAAAGAAGAGGAAGTGTTATAGCAGTATTTCCCACATCTCCAATTATTCCTACCCCTTCTTTCCATAAATTATAAAGGGAAGCTCTAGCAGCTTCTCTAATTTCTGAAACAGTAAGCTCCTTTTTTAGGTTGATTACATTTTTTACCCAAGAAATAAAATTATCAGAAGGAAGAACAATTTTATATCTTAAAGCCGAAAGTTCTAAATGAGTATGCACATTCACTAAAGATGGTAAAATTATTGATTCTTCAAAATTAATAGGCTTAGCAAAGGCTGTCTTTTTAAAAACCTCTTTGAATTTCCCTATGCTTACTATCTTTTTACCTTTAATTTCAATAGCTCCATCAATAATAGGAGGTGCTAATATAGGTAAAATCCATTTTGCTCTGATAATATAATGATGATAAGACTGAAGTTTGATTTCTCCCATTAAGGTTATTCTATAAGAGTATAATCCATCTTTCTTCTTTTAGGTATGTAACCAGCACTTTTTATATAATATCTTATTTCTTGCTCCTTAAGTCTATGAACTACTCCTGCTGCAGCTACTACATTTTCTTCTATCATGGTACTTCCAAAATCATTCCCTCCAAATTCTAAAGCTATTTGAGCAATATGAGGTCCTTGAGTAACCCAAGAAACTTGTATGTTTTTAATGTTATCAAGAAAAATTCTTGAAATGGCAAGAATCTTCAAATACCGATAAGGATTCACTTTTGTTAAATAATTTAAACGGGTATTTTTAGGTTGAAAAGTCCAAGGTATAAATGCAGTGAAACCACCAGTTTTATCCTGAAGATTTCTTATTTTAGATAAATGCTCTATAATTTCTGAATCTGTCTCTATATGTCCAAACATCATAGTAGCTGTAGTCTTAAGCCCTAATTTATGAGCCTCTTCCATCACTTTTAACCATTCTTCTGAATTACATTTGTTAGGAGAAATAAGTTTTCTTACTCTATCAGAAAGAATCTCTGCTCCACCTCCTGGGATTGAATCAAGTCCAGCTTCAATAAGTTTTTCTAATACTTTTCTTATAGATAAACCTGAAATCTTAGTAAAATGAATAATTTCAGGAGGTGAAAAAGCATGAATATGAACTTGCGGATAATTAGCTTTAATAAACTTTAACATATTTTCATAAAAGGAAAAAGGAAGTTCAGGATTAAGACCACCTTGAAGTAAAATTTGATATCCTCCAAGATTTATAGTTTCTTCTATCTTTTTACCCACTTCTTCGAAACTCAACACATAACCTTCAGGTGAACCAGGAGATTTATAATAAGCACAAAATTTACATCCAGAAACGCAAATGTTGGTATAATTTATATTTCTATCAACTACATAAGTAACTATTTTCTCCAAATTCATTCTAAATCTAACCATCCTTGCCAAATATCCAAGTTCTAACAATTCAAATTCAAAAAGCTTAAAACCTTCTTTTTCACTAAGCCTTTGATTATTTAAAATTTTATTAATTATCTTCTCTTTCATTTCTCAATTCCTTTTCTTGCTT
This sequence comes from uncultured Thermodesulfobacterium sp., assembly GCA_938091335.1. Taxonomy (GTDB): domain Bacteria; phylum Desulfobacterota; class Thermodesulfobacteria; order Thermodesulfobacteriales; family Thermodesulfobacteriaceae; genus Thermodesulfobacterium. The sequence goes on along the minus strand of CALLJG010000001.1, from coordinate 156,830 downwards.
TTATTCCTTTTTCATAATAATGTTTTATTTTTTTCATCTCTGTTACTAAATCCGCTATTTCTATTAATTCTTGAGGAGCTGATCTTCCTGTTATAATAATTTCTAAATCTTCTGGTTTATTTTTTAAAAAATCTAAAAATTCTTTTAATCCTATTATTCCCCAATCCAAAGCAAAGCTTATCTCATCTAAAACTATTATATTATAAGTTCTTGATTTTACCAATTCCTTAAGTTCTTCCCAACCTTGCAAAACCTTATTTTTTGTTTTTTCATTTATTTGATCCTTTATAAAACCTTTCTTACCAAAATTTTTGTAATATATTTTTGGATAAAAACTTTTTAAAATTTTTACCTCACTTGAAGAACCTGTTTTAAAAAATTGAAAAAAAGCTACTTTTAATCCTGCTCCAATAGCTCTTATAGTAAGCCCTATAGCTGCAGTAGTTTTCCCTTTACCATCTCCTATGTAAACTTGAATATATCCTTTCTTCATCAATTTTTGTTTAAGAAATTTTATTTAAAAAGGTTATAATAAAAATTCCTGCTAACATAAGAAAAACAGCAAAAAATCTTATTAAGATATAAGCCTCTTTAAACAGAAAATAACCTAAAATTACAGCAAAAAAAATACTTGTCCTTTTTAAAGTAATCATATAAGCAGTTTCTAAATGACTTAAGGCTATCATATGGGCATAATACATAAGTCCTTGGGTTAATCCTACTAATAAGGTTGGTTTATAGTATTTTTTAATAAAAGATAAAAGATTCACTGGATAAAAAATTTTTACAATTAAGGTGGTTAAAAAGGCTAAAATAGAAAAATAAAATGAGGCAAACCATAAAGGATTGCTCAATAATAATCCCTTTTTACCAAGCACAGAAGTAATAGAATAAATTAGCGCAACTTGAAGTAATAAAAAACTTCCTTTTTCTTTTTTAATGGCTTTTATTGGACCAGTTAGACCCTCTTTTATAGAAGGTAAATTAATACAGTAACTCCCTATAACCACTAAAATTATTCCTAAAGCTCCTTCTAAAGTAATTTTTTCTCCAAGAATAATATAACCAGTAAAAATTACGAAAACAGGAGTAAAAGATAAAAAAGGTAAAGTTAAAGATAAAGGGGAAATCTCAATACCTTTCATATAAAGAAGGGTTGCTATTATTTCTAAAGCAAGAAGTAAAGATAAATTAAAAAGAAAGGTATAGTTAAAATATTGATATGCTTGATATTTTAAAGTCAAATATAAAAATATTGGTAACACAAAAGGTAAACTTCCAAAAGTTCTTGCTATAGTCATATAGGGATAATTTAAATGAGAAAGATATTTTTTATTTAATGCATCACTTAAAGAAACTAAAAATCCTGCCAAAATGGCAAATCCATACCATATCATTTAACTATCAAGCATTTTAAATATTTGATAAATTACAGAAACATCCTCTTTTTCATATCCTTTAATTGAGGCTATTTTAAAAATTTCTTTAGGTATAAACCTTTCAAAATTTGATCCTCTTATTTCTTTTAAAAAATTTTCAAAATATAAAAGATCCTTTAGCATATTTTTTACTGAAAAATGAGTTGAAAAATCTTCTTTAATTAGTTTTTCTTTTTTGGCATCAAGAACTCTTGAGTGACCAGCTCCTGAACTTAAAATTTCAAGAATTTGTTCTTTAGAAAATCCAGCTTTTTCTCCTAAAACAGTTGCAAAGGCAATTGCAGTTAAAAAACAAGCAAATACATAATTGTTAATTAGTTTGGCTTTGGTAGCCATTCCAGGAAGTTTCAGATAAAAAGTTTTTGTGGATACTTTTTCTAAAAAAGGCAATGTCTTTTTAAAAACTTCTTCTTCCCCACTTACTAAAAGCGTTAATTCTCCCTTTTTAGCAGGTATTACACTCCCTATAATTGGAGATTCTAAATAATATGCTTTTTCTTTTTTTAAAATTTCATAAAATTCTAAAACTTCAGGATAAGAATTAGTAGTAAAATCTATTATTATTTTTCCTTTTAAATTTCCTTTTAATAAATTTTGAGAAGTAAGAAGTTCTTTTACTGCAGCACTATCAGATAAACATAACACTATAAATTCAAATTTTTCAGCCAATTCCTTGGGATTTTTAACTATTGGATATGTCTTTTCAACTTTTTCTAAAGATCTATTCCAAATCTCAACATTGACTTTTTGAGATATTAATCTTTCTATAATAGCTTTTCCAAGAGAACCAAATCCTATAAAGCCTATTCCCATTTTTATCTGTTATGTTCCACGTGGAACTTTAATATAAATTATATTCTTTAGCTACTTTTTTTAAGAGTTCTAAAGAACTTTCAGCTAAAGGAGCTAACGGAAGCCTTACTTCTGGAGTTTCTATTTTACCCATAAGCCAAAGAATAGTTTTGACAGGAACAGGATTAGTTTCAATGAATAAAGCTTTATAAAGAGGATAAAGTTTTAAGTTCAATTCTTTAGCTTTTTCTATTTCTCTATTTAAAGCGCTTTCCATAAGTTTTGCCATCATTTTAGGTACAATATTAGCTGCTACTGAAATAACTCCTCTAGCTCCTAATAAAATTGAAGCATAAGCAGTAAAATCGTCTCCTGAAAGAACAATGAAATTTTTAGGACACTTAAGAATAAGTTCAGTTACTTGTTTTATATCTCCACAAGCCTCTTTTATACCTATTATATTCTCAATTTGTGCAAGTTTAGCGGTTGTGTCTGGTAATATATTTACTGCAGTTCTTGTAGGTACATTATAAATAATAATAGGAATATTCGTATTTTTGGCAATAAACTTATAATGTTCATAAAGACCATTTTGAGTAGGTTTATTATAATAAGGTGTAACAATAAGAACTGCATCGAAATCCATTTCCTCTGCAAGTTTTGTATATTTTAAAACTTTTTGAGTGTCATTGGTACCTGTTCCTACAATTAAAGGAACTTTCCCTTTGGCTATTTCTAATGCTATTTCCATTACCCTTTTTCTTTCTTCAAATTCAATAGTTGCTGCTTCCCCAGTTGTGCCAAGTACTAAAATACCATGAGTTCCTTCCTGAAGATGCCATTCAATGAGATTTTTTAAAGAAATTTCATCTATCTTTCCATTTTTAAAAGGGGTTACCAAAGCTACAATGGAACCCTGTAAATTCATATTTTCACCTCCTAAAATGTTTTATAATAATGCATCCTTTTTTAATTTTATTTCACCTATAAAAAGGGTATTTCCTTCTAAATATATTTCATTCTTAGAGTCATCTATATAAATAGTCAAAATTTCTCCGCCTTTAGTTAATACATTTATCTTATTTCCAACTAAACCTAATTTATAAGCAACATAAGCTGAAGCTGCTGCTCCTGTTCCGCAAGCTAAAGTTTCTCCTTCAACACCTCTTTCATAAGTTCTTATTTTTAAAAATTTCTCTTTTTCTATTATTTCTACAAAATTTACATTAGTTCCATCTGGTTTAAACATTTCATGATATCTTATCTTTGAACCAAGCTTTTCTACAGGAGCTGAGTCTATGTTTTCCCAAAAAATAACTACATGAGGCACTCCAGTATTTATATAATACAATATATGGTTATTTAATAACAAATCTTTTTTAAATTCTTTAGGATTTGTTAACTTCACTTTTGCTCTTTTTTCTTTAACTTCTGCATAAATAAGCCCTGCTTTGGTTTGAAAATAAAAAGGACTTTTAAATAAGCCTAATTCCTCTATTAATCTTGCTACACACCTTGCTCCATTTCCGCACATTTCTGCCTCGCTTCCATCTGAATTAAAAAATTTCCAAGAAAAGCTTGCTAAAGGATCTGATGAAGTTTCTAAAAGAATAAATCCATCTGCAGAAAGAGAAAATTTAGAACGACAAAGTTTTTGAGCTAAAAATTTAGCTTCTTCATAAGTTATTAAATTATCAAAATTTAAAAGAACTATAAAATCATTACCTGAAGCTGATAATTTATAAAAAGATCGATTAACTATTTTTTGAAATAGATTTTCCAAAGTTTCTTCCATTAAAATAAATTTAGCAAACTTTTAAAATTCTCCAATAACTTATTTTAACCTAATTCCTTAAAAATTAAAAAATTCCCAATGGAATCTCATATTTTATCCATCCCACTTTTTGGTTAGAATACTAGATATGAACTCAGGATAAAATTAAATATTTGTTAAAACTAATTTTCAGAAAGAATATTTTTTATTATTTCAAAAGGGGGATTTTCAAAAAAATATGCTTTTCCAATTTTTTTTAGAAGAACCATAGTTAATTTTCCTTTCCATATTTTTTTATCTTTTTGAAGATGTGATATTATTTTTTCTGGATCTATTTTTTCAGAAATTTGGGATAATTTATAAGGCATATCTAAAGTTATTAAAAGTTCTTTTAAAAGTGTAAAAACTTCCTCTTCTGCAATATTAAGTTTTTCTGAAAGTTTTGCAGCTATAGCCATTCCTACTGATACTGCAAGCCCATGGGGAATTTTATAATTAACTTCAGTTTCTATAGCATGAGCTATGGTATGACCAAAATTTAATATTCTTCTTAATCCAATCTCTTTTTCATCTTTAGAAACTATATAAGCTTTAGCTGAACAACTTTCAAAAATTATATAATTTAATTCTTCAGGGTTTAATTCATAAATTTTTGATCCCTTTTTTTGTAAAAAATAAAAGAGTTTTCTTTTTAAAATACATCCATATTTTATAACTTCAGCTAATCCATTTTTTATTTCGATCTTAGGAAGACTTTTAAGAACCAAGGGATCAATGTAAACTTTTAAGGGTTGATAGAAAGTCCCTATTAAGTTTTTCCCTTCTGGAAGATCAACTCCTGTTTTCCCTCCAACTGAGGAATCTACCTGAGCAAGTAAAGTAGTAGGAATTTGAATATAAGGAATTCCTCTTAAATAAATACTTGCCAAAAATCCTGCCACATCTCCCACTACACCACCACCCAAAGCTAAAATTATGTCTTTTCTATCAAAATTTTTTTGAATCATTTTTCTTGCCAATCTAATAACAGTATTTATATTTTTAGAAGATTCGCCTGCAGGAAAAGAAAAAATTTCTGCTTTTATATTTTCCTTAATAAAGCTTTTAAGTAATTTTTCCCCATAAAAATTCTTTACAATATTATCTGTTATAATTGCCACTTTTCCAAAATCACAAAAGTTTTTGATATTTTGAGGAATTTCTTTTAAAAGACCTTCTTTAATTATTATTTCATAGGATGGTTTTGTTTTAACTCTAAGAATTCTCATTTAAGAGAGTTTAAAAATTTTTTTATTTCTTGAGGAGCATTTTTACCTTTTTCTTCTATAATCTTTACGATAGCGCTACCAATTATTATTGCATCTACATAAGGTGAAAGCATATTTATATGTTCTTTTTTAGAAACTCCAAATCCTACTCCAACAGGAACAGGGGAAAAATTTTTTACCAATATAAGTCTTTGTATTATATCTTCAGGTAATTTTTCTCTTACTCCTGTAACTCCTGTTAATGAAATATAATATAGGAACCCAGAGCAAACTTTAGCAATTTTTTTTATTCTTTCTTCAGAGGAAGTAGGAGCAACTAAAAATATAGTAGCAAGACCTTTCCCTTTATTGACTTTTAACCAAGGATTGGCTTCTTCAATAGGTAGATCAGGAATAATAAAACCTGAAAGTCCTGAATCAATAGCATATTTTACTGTTTTTTCTAATCCAAATCTATAAAGAATGTTATAATAGGTCATACAAACTATGGGTACAGGATAGTTTTGGCTATTTAATTTCTCTATAAATTCGAAAAATTCCTCAAAGGTTGGATTATGCTGAAGTGCTCTTACTATTGCTTTTTGAATGGTAGGACCATCTGCTACAGGATCTGAAAAGGGAAATCCCAATTCTATACAAGCTGGCTCTATTTCTGCTAATTCCCAGAGAATAGCCGAAGTGGTATCCAAATCAGGATCCCAACAAGTAATATAGGGAATTAAGGGAGGTAATGCTTTCTTTTTAATAGATTTTATAAGATTTTCTATTTGTTTAGCTCCTTTTTCCATTTTTATTTTTTAAGATTTTTTTTCAAAATAATCTTTTACTATCATTACATCTTTATCTCCTCTTCCGGAAAGATTTATAACTACTATAGTATTTTTAGGAATTTTTTTAGCTATTTTTATTAGATAAGCTGCAGCATGAGCCGATTCCAAGGCAGGTATTATACCTTCGGTTTCTGATAAAATTTTAAAAGCCTTTAGTGCTTCTTCATCAGTTACTGCTACGTATTCAGCTCTTTTTATTTCTTTATAATAGGAATGTTCTGGCCCTGTTCCAGGATAATCTAAGCCTGGAGCAATTGAATGTGCTCCTTTTATTTGGCCAACTTTATCTTGTAAAAGATAAGTTAACATCCCATGAAGAACTCCTGGTACTCCCTTACAAAGGGTAGCTGAATGATAATCTGTATCAAGCCCATGTCCTGCAGCTTCAACACCTATAAATTTTACTTCTTTATATTTAACAAATGGATAAAATATTCCCATAGCATTGGAACCCCCTCCTACACAAGCAATAATTATATCTGGAAATTTTCCTTCTTTTTGAAGGATTTGTTTCTTAGTTTCTAATCCAATAATACTTTGAAAGTCTCTTACTATCATAGGATAAGGATGGGGGCCTACTACAGAACCAATTACATATAAAGTATCTTTTACATTGGTTACCCAATCTCTTAAAGCTTCATTTATAGCATCTTTCAAAGTTTGTGTTCCAGAATAAACTGGAATAACTTCAGCTCCAAGAAGCTTCATACGAAATACATTTAAAGCTTGTCTTTCTGTATCTTTAGCTCCCATGTAAATTACACATTTCATATCAAGAAGTGCACAAGCTGTAGCAGTTGCAACTCCATGTTGTCCTGCTCCTGTTTCTGCTATTATACGTGTTTTACCCATTTTTTTGGCAAGTAAAACTTGTCCTATGGTATTATTTAATTTATGAGCACCTGTATGTAATAGATCTTCTCTTTTAAAATAAACTTTTAGATGCCCTCCTAAATATTTAGAAAAATTAGAAGCATAATAAAGTGGGGTGGGACGACCTGCATATTCTTGTAAAATATTTTTCCACTCTTTCCAAAATTTGAGGTCTTTTTTTATTTGTAAATATGCCTTTTCTAATTCATATAAATTAGGAATAAGGGTTTCTGGAACAAACTTTCCACCGAAATTCCCAAAATATCCTTTTTTATTAGGAAGACTCATAGTTTTTTAAATATAAAACTTTTTATTATTTTTAGCAATAATTCTATTTTAAAAACAATCAACATATGCTAAAATTTTCATTATGCGAGTGGCTATTCATATTACTCACGAAGCATTATATAAAGTAGGAGGAATAGGAGAGGTAATAAATCAGTTATGTACCTCTCCTTATTATCTTTCTTTATTTGATAAAACCCTTCTTTATGGACCCCTTTTTGAATATATTGGATCTTCTTCAACAAGACTTGGTAAAGATGGGATTGTTTTTTATTCAAGTAAAGATCTTTATGATTCTGGAAATTTTTATCGAATATTTAGAACTCTTCTTGAAAAATATAGTATTGATATAGTTTATGGGAAAAGACGAATTATTAATGAATTCAATCCTAAAAAAATTTCTACTGTAGATGTCCTATTAGTTGATATTACTCATATGAAAAAAGATATAATAAATTATGCTAAATATTTATTTTGGGAAAAATTTGGGTTATCCTCAGATAAGTATGAATATGAATGGGATTATGAACAATATTTTAGAATAGGGATACCCTATTTTGAACTAATTTCTCTTCTTTATCCTAATGCAAAGTTAATAGTACATTTTTCTCATGAATATATGGGAATTCCTTGTTTATTAAGTTTGGAATTAAATCCTGAATTTAATGCAGAAAAACACAAAAGAATCTTTTACGCTCATGAAGTTGCTCCTGTGAGGAGGCTTGTTGAAAAATTAGGAGGCGGAGATATTTCTTTTTATAATATTTTAAAAAACTGTTATCAACAAGGACTTTCTTTAGAAGATTTTTTTGGTTCTCAAGAAGATTGGTATCGAACTCCCTTAGTAAAACTTGCGCAAAGATTTGACAAAATATTTGCAGTAGGAGATTGGGTAATAGAGGAATATAGATTTCTTTGCCCTCAAGTAGAAAAAGAAAAAATTGTTTGTGTATATAATGCTATCTCTTTAGATCATTATACTTTCGAAGATAAAATCAGCTCAAAAGAAAAAATTAAAAGGAGTTTAAAAAATGGATGGGCTATTAAAGAAATAGATGTTATTTTTACTCATATCTGTAGATTAGTAAAAAGTAAAGGTATTTGGCGTGATTTCATTCTTTTATCTTATTTAGATAAATTTTTTCAAGAAAATGGACTTTTTGGAGTATATATCCTTCTTTCCTCTATAATACCTACTGGAAGGCCTTCTAATGAAGTAGAAAAAATGATTAAAGAATATAACTGGCCTTTTGAACATAAAAAGGGTTGGCCTGATTTAATAGGTTATGAAATAGAGATTTACAATTTAATTAAAAGCTTTAATGAAAGATCAAAAAACATTAAAGCCCTTTTTGTAAATCAATTTGGTTTTTCAAAAACAAAATGTCCTACTTTACTTGCTGAAGAAGTAGATACAATAGATTTAAAAATAGCAAGTGACGTAGAATTAGGTATGTCCATCTATGAACCCTTTGGCATATCTCACATAGAGGTTTTGCCTTTTGGAGGAATTTCTATTCATTCTACTTCTTGCGGAGTTTACTTTTTTTTAGAAAAGATTTTTCAAAACACTTTCAAACCTTACTATGCTTTGGACTTTATTTCTATCGGAAAAAACTTTGATTTGGAAACTCTTAAAATACTAACTTCGGAACAAAGAATAGCCTTAGAAGAACTCTGTATAGCTAATAATATCTCAAAAATTTTTGAAAAAATTCCTAAAAATCTAAAAGAGAAAGAATTGATTTTTAATCAAATAACTGAATTAGCAAAAAAACTAAGTTGGGATGAGATAATAAAAAACAATTTTATTCCTAAAATAAAATCTCTTTCTTTTATGGTGTAAGATATATCACAGGGTGATATTTTTCTTCCCATTTTTTATAAAATTCTTGATGTATTTTTTTAATAATTTCATCATATTTTTTGAAATCTATTTTTGCTCCTTTAATTCCTCCTTTAAGACTAATTTCAGAAAGATAGGGACCCTTACCATTTATCCATAACAAATCTAAATGAGCATAAGGAAATTTACCTCTTTCCATAACCTTTAAACAGAATTCCACTTCTTCTTTTTTTAATTTATAAGGTTTTGATTGACCACCTAAGAATAAATTTTTTCTAAAATTATAAGGATTTTTTCTTTCATAAGCTTCAACATATTCATTACCTAATATTATTACTCTTACATCTCTTATATTTTCATAAAAAGGCTGAAGAACAAAAGGATAGGATAAGATGGAACTTCCTGCTACGTTAAAAATTTCTTCTAAAGAATCCCAAAGCCTTACTCCTAATCCACAATTTGCTCTATCATCTTTAGTTATAAATTTTTTAAATTTTTTCAAAGCTGAAAGCTCTGCTATAGCTGAAAGTAAAAAAACTCTATCTCTAATAGGAAAAGTATAAGGTAAAACATATTCTTTTAATATTTCAGCTTGAAGAGTTTTGGAGGTAGATAAAATTTGAGCCAAATAAGAAGGAAAGGCTTCCACTTTTCTATAAGTTAAATCAATTATTAATCCCATTTCTTCTTTTTTAAGGGGAAGTCTTATTCCTATAAGATCACCTTCTTTTAATTCATGAAAATATTTTTTAAAGGCTTGGTAACTAAGGATTATATAATAGGGACGCATTTCAAAAATAAATTTTATATTTTCTTTTTAAGTTGAGTTAATTCTGCATTGCAGATACCACAAAAAAATTTTACAGGACCTAGAATTTCTACTTCTTCTTCTATAGGTTCTAAAAAGCCATCATAATTTTGAAGATAAGAAATAAAAAAAGTAGCATTTTCTATGATTTCATAAAAATCTTCACTATTTTGACAATAGGGACAAATGATTTTTTCTCTATATTTTATACTAAAAGGTTTTTTTATCTTTATTTTATGAATTCTTGGCAAAGTATTTTTTTCATTCATTCGATTTTTTCCTCCTTATTTTATTAATTCATTTCTACTCTTTCCAAAGATTCTTTAACCTTATTATACATTGTATCTGTTTTAGACAAAAAAGAAAGAGCTTTTTTATAGTGGAAATATGCAGTTTTATAATCACCCTTTAATTCGTAATATTTACCAAAATAAAAATGGGCTTCTGCCTCTTTATTTAGTTTTGAACAAGTTTTACCAAAATGGAAATAAAAATAGGGATCGTTTTGCAACATTACATTTTTTTCAAGTCCAACAAAAATTTTATAAGCCTCATATATCTGAGAAACTTCTAATAAAGTTCTTGCTCTAATATATTCTAATTTAGAAATATAAAACCTTTCCCATATATTTTCTGAGTTTGTGAAAATTTTAATATTTTCAAGAATAGCAAGAGTTTGATAATAATTCCCGGAATTGAAATATATTTCAGCAAGATCTACCAAAAAATAGGGTTTAAAAGGAAGCTCTTTTAAAGCTAATTCCATTTCATTAATGGCTTCTTTAAAAAATCTTTCTTCTGCTAAAGCTAAGGCTAAAGAATATCTAATCCAAGGATTATTTTCTTTATTCAATTCTTCTCGATATTTTAATACCAAGTCAGCTGGATCTTTAGAAATAATTTTAGCTTTTATTGAAATTCTTTGAAAATAATATTGATCTAAATTTTTTAATAAAATTTCTTTAGTTTCGTATTTTTGAGCTAAATTTATCAAGTAATCTAACCTTTCTTGAGGTAAAGGATGAGTAAGAAGATATCTGTAATTTAATTCTATAGCCAAATTACTTTGATGAAATAATTTTTCCATTACTTTTACCATTCCCCAAGGATTATACCCTGCCTTAGTTAATATTTGAAAACCTATTCTATCTGCTTCTTCCTCATCTGCTCTGCTATAGGCTAAAAGTCTTGTTTCTGCCAAAGCAGATGAGGCAATTCCAACAGTTTCTGCAAATTTTCCTTTACCAAGTAAAATGGCTGCTAAGGTGGTTGCAGTAATTGCTACTTGCATTTTTTTGATATCTTCAATTCTTCTTGCTATATGCCTACATATATTATGTGCCATTTCATGAGCTATTATTGCTGCAAGTTCTTCTTCTGAATCAATATTTTCAAAAATTCCAGAATTAATAAAAATATATCCTCCTGGAATTGAAAAGGCATTAAAAGTATCATCTTTTATTAAAAAAAATTTAAATTGAAAAGGAGAAAATTCTAATCCTTTATTTACTAATCTATTACCAACCATATTTAAAATTGCTATTAATTCCATATCTTGAACAAATTCAACTTTTGTAGAAATTTCTTGAAGAATTTGTTTTCCTATTTTTTCTTCTTCAGAAAGAGTAATAAGAGCATAACTTACATTCAGCGGACAAATTAAAAAAATGGAAAGAAAAAAAATAAAAAATTTTTCTTTCATTTTAGTTTTTTGCGGAAGCGTGTGGGAATTGAACCCACCCACCCCTAATTTAGGGGTGCACCGGGTTTGAAGCCCGGGAGGGACACCAGCCCCCTTACGCTTCCTTTAAGGGGCTATTGGGATATCTGTGGCACCCAGAGAGCCTGGCTACCGTTGCTCCCTTTCGGGCCTAGCGGAGTTCACCAGGATCTGTCGCACAGATCCCAATAGCCTTATTTAAAAATATAATACAATTTTTCATTTTTTTCAAAAACTTTCATTTTAAAAATGTAGCTCTCAAATTCTCAACATAAAAAATCTTTAATCTTTCTTCTTTTGTTTTTATATTTTACCTTCCAAAGATCTTATTGTAGATATAAACTAATACTTCTTATATATCCCAAAAGGATTTATATCTAAGCAGATCTTTTAAAGGTTTTAATATCTGATTTTCTATCTTTTTGGAATTTTCTGAAAAAGAAATTTTTTGAGAAATTTCCCTTATTCCTAAAAAAGTTAAAATAAGCTCTGAAACACTTTTTTGTAAATTTATTAAATTGTAACCACCTTCCAAAGTAAAAAGTATTTTTCCTCCGCAAGTATCATTTGCAATTTCTTTCAATATTTTAGTTAACATAGGGATACCAAAAGACGGAGTAACTTCCATAGATCCAAGCGGATCATTTTCACAGAGATCAAATCCAGCAGAAACCATTATAATTTCAGGTTTATATTTTAAAGCAATAGGTTTTAAAAGGGTTTCAAAAATATATATATACTCTTCATCTCCACAATAAGGAGGTAGAGGCACATTTATATTAAATCCTCTTCCTTCACCATTCCCAATTTCTGAATAATGCCCAGTTCCAGGATAATAAGGATATTGATGTACAGAAAAATATAAGACTTCTGGATCAAAATAAAAAGATTTTTGAGTTCCATTTCCATGATGAAGATCCCAATCTACAATTAATATTTTCTTTAATGTATAATAATATTTAGCATAGTAGGCACCTATAGCTATATTGTTAAATAGACAAAAACCCATAGCTTTATCTTTTTCTGCGTGATGCCCTGGTGGTCTAACTAAAGCAAAAACACCTTTATATCCTTTTTCTAAAAGAAGTTTTAATGCTGCTTTTTGGGCTCCCACTGCTTTTAATGCAGCTTCAAAGGAATATTCATTAGTGGCTGTATCAGGATCAAGTTGAATATAAGTTTTCCCAGAGGTTTGAGCAATGATATTATAAAGATATTCACTGTGATTCCATAGTATTTCTTCTTTAGTAGCTGTCTCTGGTGGAAATAACTCTATATAAGGTTTTATATCCTCTTTTTGAATCCTATCCAAAATAACCTGAAGTCTTTGCGGAGATTCTGGATGAAAAATTCCTGGATTATGTTTTGTAAATATTTCATCATAAATAATTCCAAATTTATCCATTTTTACCTCCTATGATAGAAACATAAAATCTATAACTACGAAAAAGAGGTTATATCCCCATCAGACTCATTTTAGTTTCCCATATTCACCAAGCCCTTTTAACTCAAATACAAATAAAAATTTAGTATCTTTTGGAGTGAGCAAAAAACCAAAACCTACTAAATAACAATTATGTAAATAATCACCTTCTACTTTCATTTCAGTGGTTTCATCTCTTACAAAATTTCTACTTATATAAAATTTAGCCAAAATTTTATTTAATATAAGTGATTCCAAATCTAAAGTAAGTTGTTGAGTATTCCAAGCTTTATCTTCTTGATATATCAAATCTATTTTATCTAAAAAAATTTCCCTTAATCCTAAACTTAAGGATTGTTTTTTAAATCCTAATCCATAAAAATTATAAGCAGTATCGTATCTTGTAAATAAATAAGGAGAATAATTAAGTACTATCTGGATATATATATCTGAAAAAGGTTTTTCTTCTGGTTTTGTTGCCAAAGCTAAACGCTTAGCTTTTATAAAATCATATTGTTGATATGATTTTATAATCAAAAAATTACTTTTATTGGGAAGACTAAAAAATTGCCATAAGCCATATTCTAAAGTTTGAGTTTTATTACTTATTAAATCTGCATAATCAAATTGGGGAACATTTATTTCAGTTGGTCTTGACCGGTAAAAATATATTATATATGGCTTCAAAATATGTAAAAATCTAAAATTTTCATTTAAAAAAGCATAGTATTTCAAAAAAACTGTATAAGAATTCAATTCAAACTCGAAAAAATTTCTAAAAATACTACTTTTTTCAAATATATCTTTTTCTCTTAAATTATATACATCAAAGTTATATTTAATTTGGGCACTATTGGAAAGAAAGAAAAACTTAAAAGGATAGACAACTTCAAATTGAGTGCTAATTTTGTGCCCATAATATCCTTCTTCTCTATGACGGTAAAAGTAGTTGATATTTAAAGTGGATAGTAAATCTCTAAAAATATGAGTGGGAAGTAAGGTTAGCTGAAAATTAAAAAAGGGTTGTAAGATAGTATCTTTATCTACTGTTCCATGATAATTTAAATATGCGCTTTCTATGTTTCCATAAATACTATTTTTATAATATTGAAGCCAGAATTTAGAAGTTCTATATTCTTGAGATTTATCTTCTATATCCCTATTAAATTTATCCAAAAATAATGATCTTGCATTTGAATAACTTCCTTCTCCTACATTAAATTCCTCTAAAAATCCTTTTTCTGATAGAATATCCAAATCTAGATGAGCATCTAAATTAGAATTTATCATATAGTCTATTTTACTTACTATCCACCATTTATTTTTTTTAGGTTCTTCTTCAATAAGATATCCTTCTTTTTTTACATCTTTAAGGTATCTAAATTTCAATATCCCTTTAAAATCTTCTCTAAACAAAAACTGATTTTCTATATCCATTAATAGCCCTCTTTTGGTAAAATAAAAAGGAGAAATAGTAAAATCAACTTGATCAGTTAAGGCCCAAAATAAAGGAATTTGTATTCCTATACCTAATCTGCTACCTTGAGCAAATTGAGGACTTAAAAAACCTGTTTTTCTTGGAACTGTAATAGGAAAATTTATTTTGGGCATATATGGAGTTTTTGGAATAGAAGCCAAAGGAATTTTTTTTATTCTAAACTTACTTCTAGAGCCTTCACTTATTCCCTCTGGAGTTAAAATAAAATCATCAATTTCTAAACTCCAAGGGGGAAAATCTTTTTCTTGTTCACATTCCCATTCACAAGTTGTAATAAAAGCTTTTTTTGCAAAATATTCATTTAATGAATTTTTATGAAAATCAAGGGCTTTTATTCGAATTTGTTCTTTTTTAAAAAATAGAAATATTTGATTTGCCCAAAGTTCTCCGTTCCTAATATCTAAAAATCCTTCATTTCCTTCAGCAGTAGCATTTTTTGAAATATCAAAAATTTTAAAATTTTTTAAATTTATATACTGGGTCTTTATTTCATATTTAATTTCTTGAGCCCATATTATCAAATCTTCACCAGTAATTACCACATCACCTTTAGCAATTAAAATTTCTGGCTCATGAAAAACTTCTATCTTATCTGCAGTAATTTCAAAATGTTTATTATAAGCAAATAAACTATAATTAATAAAAAAAATAAACCAAAAAGGAAAAATTAAAAAAATTCTCCATAAAACCAAATATTATTCTTCCTCCTGTTCCTCCAAAAGTTCTTCTATTTCTTCCTCTCCTGCAGCAAGCTCTTCTTCTTGTTCTTCATCTTTTTTTAAAAGCATAGTTAAAAATTCTCCTACATGAGTTTTTTCTTCTTTTGCAATATCAAGAAATATTACTTTTAGATTTTCATCTTCTGTAAGAGAAGCTAATTGTTCATAAAGATTAATTGCATCAAGTTCAGCTATAATAGCTATTCTAAGAATTTGTTTCTCTAAATCTTCTTTTTCAATTCTTTCAAGATCAAAAGGAATTTTAGATAACATTTTCCCCTCCTAATTTTTATTTTATAAAAACTCATTTTAATTGAATAAGTTTGAGTTTTCAAGTTAATTGAGATATTCTTAAACAAATATTTTCAAAAGTATGTAAAATAAAAATGAGATTTTCATAAGAAGGATTAATTTTATACTCATCTAATTCAAAACAAACTAAATAATCAGGATATTTCAAATAAAGTTGGATTGGTAAACCTTCTGAGCTATGTTTATCTTTTATTAAAAAATTTTTGAAACATTCAATAGTTTCTTCATTCAAATTATCTGAAGAAAAAATTATATCTATTTTATAATTTTTAAAAAATTTTAAGTTTCTTAAATCTGCTAAATCTTCTATTAAAAGAATTAAGTTATCTTCTTCTTTATCTACTTCCACTTTAAACCAACACATTGCTCCTTCATAAATATTTTGCATATGGTGATTATATAAATCAGAGAAAATCAAAGCTTTTAGACTATCTTTTTCATCTTCTATTTTAAGTATTCCTATTTTATCTCCACTTTTAGTATTCTTTAATTTTATTTCTGAAATTATACCTGCTATAATGGCTTTTGTGCCCTCTTTTTTTTCTTTTATTTTTCTTAAATCATAGAAAGAAAAGACATTAATCCATTTTCTAAATCTTGTCAGAGGATGTTCAGTAAAATAGAACCCTAATGCTGATTTTTCAAAATTTAATTTTTCCTCAAGACTCCATTCAGGCACTTCTTCCATTTTGAAGGTTTCATCAATTTTTAACAATGGACTCTGTTTAAACAAGTTAAAAACTTTATTTTGATTACTTATAGAAAGTACAAAAGGAAGATTATATAAAAGTTTGGCTCTATTTGGTTCTAAACTGTCAAAAGCTCCTGCTTTTATTAATGCTTCTATAGTTTTTTTATTTATTTTTTTTGTATCCACTTTTATACAAAAATCTATAAAAGATTGATATGGTCTTTTTTTAAGAATTTCATTAACAGCTTCTTCCCCCACATTTTTGATAGCATAGAGTCCTATTCTAATAGATGAGTTTTCTATTGAAAACCCAGCTTCACTTTTATTTATATCTGGAGGTAAAATTTTAATCCCCATTTCTTTAGCTACTGTTAAATATTTACTTACTTCTTCACTTTTATTAGCTTCATAGGTTAATATAGATGCTATAAAATAAATAGGATAATGAGCCTTTAGATAAGCAGTTTGATAAGAAAGCATAGCATAGGCAGCTGAATGACTTTTATTGAATCCATAATCAGCAAATTTTTCAATCAAATCAAAAATCTTTTGTGCTATTTCTTCAGATATTCCTCTTTGTTTTGATCTTAAAATAAATTCCTCTTTTAAACTTTCCATTAATTCTTTTTCTTTTTTTCCTATAGCTCTTCTTAACACATCAGCTTCTCCCAAAGTATATCCAGCAAAAGTTCTTGCAATTTCCATTACCTGTTCTTGATAAACAATTACTCCATAAGTTTCTTTAAGGATAGGTTCTAAAAGTGGATGTAAATATTCTGGTTTTCTTTTTTCTTGTTTAGTTTCAATGTATTGTTCTAAAAGCCCACCTTCCAAAGGACCAGGCCTATAAAGAGCTAAAGCTGCAATTAGATCATTAAATTTTGAGGGTTTAAGTCTTCTCAATAATTCTTTCATCCCCTCAGATTCCAGCTGGAAAACTCCGTCGGTATTACCTTGGGCTAAAAGTTCAAAAGTTTTTTCATCCTCTAAAGAAATATTATTAATATCTAAATCTATATTTTCATATTTTTTTATTAATTTTAAGGTATGATCTATAATAGTAAGGGTTTTTAATCCCAAAAAATCAAATTTGATCAATCCTACAGCTTCACAAGCCTTCATATCAAATTGGACTAATATCTCATTTTCTTCACCCTTCATTAATGGAGCCACTTCTATAATGGGTACTCCTGAAATTACTACACCTGCTGCATGTTGACTAACATGTCTTGGCAATTTTTCTAATTTCTTAGCAAGTTCAAAAAGTTGAGCAATTTTCTCATTTTTATGAATTAGCTCCTTAAACTCCGGTCTTTTAATTTCCTTTTCTAAACTTACATCCATTCCTATATTTATCATTTTGGCAATGGGATCAATTTCTTTAGGTTTAAAACCAAGGACTCTTCCTACATCTCTAACAACTTGTCTTGCCTTAAGTTGACCAAAGGTAGAAATTTTTGCAATATATTCTTTTCCATACACATTGGTCACATATTCTATTACTTCATCTCTTCTTTCCATGCAAAAATCTACATCTATATCCGGAAGGCTAAGTCTTTCTTTATTTAAAAATCTTTCAAAAAGAAGTCCCCATCTAAGCGGATCTAAATTAGTAATACCTAAAGCATAAGCTACAAGAGAACCTGCAGAAGAACCTCTTCCTGGTCCCACAGGAATTCCTCTTTTTTTTGCCCATTCAATAAAATCCGCCACAATCAAAAAATAACTAGCATAACCCTTCTCAATTATGATTTCGATCTCATAATCCAATCTTTCCCAATATTCTTTAGGATCTCTTGCTAAAAGATCTCTTTCTCTTAATTCCTTAAGCCTTTTTTCTAATCCCTCTTTAGCCTTTTTTATAAAATATTTTTCTACTGTCTCTGATCCTTCAATCTTAGCTTTTGGAAATAAGACTTCACCTATCTTTATTTCCAATTTTACTTTATCAAAAACTTCCATAGTATTTGTAAGCAGTTCTGAAGGGAAACCGTCAAATCTCTTTTTCATTTCTTCTTCATTTGCTAAAAAAAGCATATTTGTATTAAATTTAAATCTATCTGGATCACTTATTTTATGCCCTGTTTGAATGCAAAGTAGCACTTCATGAGCTAAAGCATCTTCCTTATCAAGATAATGACAGTCTGCTGTAGCTATACACTGAATTCCCAATTTTTCTCCTATTTCTAAAAGAGTTATATTTACCTTTTCTTGCTCTGGTAATCCATTTCTTTGAATCTCTAAATAAAAATCATCTTGAAATAAATTTTTATACCATTGAGCTACTTCTATTGCTTTATCTATCTGTCCACTCAATATAAGCTTAGGAATCTCCCCTTCTAAACACCCGCTCATTATTATTAATCCTTTGTGATATTTTTTAAGAATTTCTTTATCTATACGAGGTTTATAGTAAAATCCTTCTAAGTAAGCTAAGCTAGCTAATTTCAGAAGGTTTTTATATCCTTCTTCATTTTTTGCAAGAGCTGTTAAATGAAGCCCAGCATATCCCTTTTTGTCAGCTTTCTTATCAAAGCGTGAATTTTCTGCTACATAAAATTCACATCCTAAAATAGGCTTAAGTTCTGCAGATTTAAGTTTTAAATAAAAATGGATAATCCCATAAAGAGTACCATGATCAGTAATAGCACAACCTGGCATTTTATATTCAAGGAGTCTTTCAACTAAATCATCTATTCTTATAGCTCCATCAAGTAAACTCCATTCAGTATGAACATGTAAGTGAACAAAGGAACCCATAAAAGGAACACCTCCTTAATAAAAAAAACTAATCCAGAATAACTAGATTATCTCTATGAATTATCTCCTTATTTACTTTTTCTTCAGAAATCTTTAGTTTCAAAAGTTCTTCTGAAGAAAAATTAATTAACCCTTTAGCTAAAGATTTTCCTTTAAGATTTAAACACTCCACACAAGCTCCTTTATTAAAACTACCTTCTACACTGAGTATTCCTCCAATCAAAAGGCTTTTACCATTTTTTAATATTGCCTTTTCAGCTCCTTCGTCTATATATAATTTACCCTCTGGTTTTATATAATATTTTATCCAAAGTTTTCTCATATTTAAACTTCTTTCCTTTGCCCAAAAAATAGTTCCTACCTCTTCACCACTCCAAAATTTCTCAAGAATAAGAGGTTTCCTTCCAGGAAGTATAACTACAGGAATACCCATAAAATTTGCCATTTGAGTAGCTATCAATTTAGAATACATTCCTCCTCTACCCAATCTTCCTGGCTTATTTCCAGCCATTGAGATTATTTCTGCAGTTATTTCTTCTATTTCACTTATTTTCTCAGCTTTCGGATTTATTCGAGGATCTTCTTTGTAAAGGGCATCAACATCAGATAAAATAATAAGAAGATCTGCTTCAATAGTTCCAGCAACTAAAGCTGATAAAATATCATTATCACTAAATTTAATACTTTCAGTAGTAACTGTATCATTTTCATTTACTATAGGTAATATTTTCCATTTTAATAAAGTCTCTAAAGTTTTTTTAGCATTAAGATATCTTTCTCTTTGCGAAAAATCTTCACGAGTTAATAAAATTTGGGCTACTTGAATTTGATATTTATGAAACATATCTTCATAGGCTTGGATTAGAGTAGCTTGCCCAATAGAGGCCAAAGCCTGTTTTTCTGTTAATGAAATAGGTTTTTTAAGATATTTTAATTTAGCTCTTCCACAAGCTATAGCTCCGGAAGAAACAAGAACTATTTTATAATCTGCTTTCCAAAGTCTACTTATTTCATAAGTAAGATTATAAATAACTTGATAGTCTAATCCTTCATCCTCTTTTGTAATAACTGCACTTCCTATCTTTACAACTACTCTTTTTGTCCTTTTTAATAAACTTTGAACTCTTTGGAATCTATTTCCTATCATTTTATTGAATTTCTTTTTTCTTTATTTTTTCTAATTTATTCCATAAAGCATAAACAAGCTCTAAAACCCCTTGTCCTGTAACTGCTGAAATTAGATATACTTCTATCTTTTTCTGGTGAAAATATTTTATTACATCTTCCAATTTTTCTAAATCTATTATAAGATCTATTTTATTTAAAGCTAGAAAATATTCTTTTTCTAAGAGGGTAGGATTAAATAATTTTAATTCATTTCTTAAAACTTCATAATCTTTTAAAATTTCTTTACCTCTTGAAACATCAAGGATATAAAGAAGCAGCCTTGTTCTTTCTATATGTTTCAAAAAATTATGGCCTAATCCTATTCCTTTATGTGCTCCTTCTATAAGCCCAGGAATATCTGCTACCACGAAAGTATTCCCATCAAAAAGTTTAACTACCCCTAGATTAGGTTGTAGAGTAGTAAAAGGATAATCTGCAATTTTAGGTTTAGCTGCTGAGATTTTACTAAGTAAAGTAGACTTACCCACATTGGGTAATCCTACCAAACCAACATCTGCAATAAGTTTTAATTCTAAAATAATCCATCTTTCTTCTCCAGGTGTACCTGGTTCTGCTATTTTTGGTGTTTGTCTCGTAGGAGTTGCAAAATGAGCATTACCTCTTCCTCCTTTACCACCACTAGCCACTACCAAATTTTGACCTGGTTTAATCAAATCTCCTAATATCTCACCTGTTTTTGCATCTTTAACCACGGTACCCACAGGAACTTTTAAAATCAAATCTTCACCATCTTTTCCTTTCATTTTTTTTCCCATTCCAGGTTTGCCATTTTCGGCATAAAAATGAACTTGGGAATAAAAATCATAAAGTGTATTAACTTGAGGATCAGCAACTAAAATCACATCCCCCCCATCTCCCCCATCTCCACCATCAGGACCTCCTTTAGGGACATATTTTTCTCTTCTAAAACTTATACAACCTGGGCCTCCATTTCCTGCTTTTACATAAATCTTAGCTTGATCTACAAATCTTGACATCTTTAACTTTCTTTCTTTTTCTCTTTTGATTTAAAATACTTTTCAAATAGTTTTACAAATTGAAAAGTATCAAATTTCTCACTTTCAATATTTAAATTAGAGAACTGAATTTCTGCTCTTGCTTTTTCTCTGTGTCCTCCTGCTAAACCTACATCTTTAAAAAGTCTCTTTGCTAATTTTCCTGCATCCTTTTTATATCCATCACATCTTATTATAATTATTAAGTTTTTTTTATATTCTCCACCTATAAAAATCCAGGAAGTATCTGCAATCTTATTGAAAAAATCTGCTATTAACACTAAAATATCTGTATTGGAAACCTTACCTATATACGAGAAAATTCTTCCCTTTTGAATTTTTAAATTATCTAAAGCAACTTTAAAATATTTAAGCTCCGATCTTTTTAAATGGGCTGATTCTATTTTACTAAGTAAATGTTTATTCATTTTTTTATATAACTTTTGAAAAGCTATTACATCTTGTAATTGAGCACTTTTTTCAAAATTATTGGTATCTACTTTTATTCCATAAATCAAAGCAGTTGCCAAATATACAGAAGGCTTTATTTTCAAAGCTTTTAAATACTCAAATAAAATGGTAGAGGTAGCTCCATAATTAGGACGGATATCTATATAATCTGATTCCCATCCATCAGTTAGTGGATGATGATCTATTACTGCTGCAAATTTAATATTCTTAAATTCATCTCTATGCGGAGGTTGCGAATCAATCAAAATAACTTTATTATAAAGATCTAATAATTGAGAAGAAAATTTAACCATAGGAATTTTTAAAACCTCTATCATTATTTGATTATTTAATCTTTTAATTTCATTTACATTAGAAATAGTGATTTTTTCTACCTTATTTTGAAGAATTCTTTTTAAAGCAAGGGCTCCCGCTAATGCATCAGGATCTGCCCAAACAAGAATTAATACTTTATCTTCTTTTTTAAAAAGTTTTAAAAAATAATTAACTCTCTCTTTATTAGATCTAAACTTTAACTTTTTATTATTCATTATTATTCATTTATAAAGAATGTAAGTTTTGATTTCTTCTGAATAATTTTTTAAATTATAATATAGATAAAAATCTAGGTCAATTTCCTCCTCTTTATTTTCTAACCAATTTAAAACATATTTATTACCTATAAGAATTTCAATAGGTTTTAATTTTTGCTCAAATTCATATGGTCCATTAATGAATTTAAATTCCTCATGTGTTTCTTTAATAAGTTTTAAAATTTTTAAAGTGGTTTTTACTGGTTTAAAAATTTTATAGTCTAAAATATGTATTTGAAACCCATAACATCTCATTCCTTTCCACTTGCTAAAAATGGGTTCAAACACTATAGGCCTTAAAAAAAATCCTTCTTTTTCAAAATTTCTTTTTTTAAAATATTGAAAAATCTCTCTAATTCTTAGGTATGGAGCTCCAAAAATTAAAAAGGGACTAGTTGTACCTCTACCTTCGGAAAGATTAGTACCCTCTAACAATACTTGACCTGGATAAACCATTGCTGTCTCCCAAGAAGGCATATTAGGAGAAGGGAAAACCCAAAACCGTCCAATTTCAGAAAATAAATATCTTTTTTTATATCCTTTCATTTTTATCACCTCTAAATCCAAATTAGGAAAATGTCTATTTTTAAACAATTTTGAAAGTTCTCCAATGGTTAACCCATGCTTTAATGGCAGAATATCCATTCCTACAAAAGAAAAATAGGATGGTTCTAAAAGTGGACCTTCGATGGAATCACCAAGAGGATTCGGTCTATCAAGAACAATCACCTTTTTTCCTTTTCTTTCACAAACCTCCATTAAAAAATATACCGTCCATATATAAGTATAAACTCTACATCCTACCTCTTGCAAATCTATAAAAACTATATCTATTTCTTCTAAATGCTCATCTTCCGGTTTTAGCCGTGGTCCATATAAACTTATTATAGGTACTTTAGTAAAAGGTTCTATTTCATCTTCTGAAGGTATCATATTAGCTTGTTTTTCAGAAAATAATCCATGTTGAGGAGAAAAAATAATTTTAAAATTTTTTTTAAAATGTTCTTTAAACAGAATTATGGAAGAAATAAAATAATGAGTTACTGAAGCCTGGTTACATAAAAGTGCTATCCTTTTTTGTTTATATTTTTTAAATATCTCTTCATTAAAAAATCTTTCTACACCATAAATTACCTTAGGATTTTTTATCATAATACCTGTGAGAAAATTTAAGACTCTGAATATATATTTCTATCCCCTTAGTAATTCCATCAACTATTAATTCCAAATAATTTTTGTCTTTTAATCTATTTTCTTCAACAGGATTTGTTATAAATGGCAACTCTATTAACACTGCTGGCATTCTTGTACCTACAAGAACTAAAAATGGTGCATATTTTACTCCTCTATCTATAGTATCTGGATAATATCTTCTTAATGAATCTAATAATTGCATGTGAATTTTTTCAGCTAATAATTTTGATTCTGAAAGCTTTGTATTAGCTAAAATGGCTTTTATTAAATCTTGTAAATCACTTAAATTTTTATCTGAAGCAGCATTTTCTAAGGCGGCTACTCTCATTGCTTCTGGATCTGTAGTAAAATTAAGATAATAAGTTTCAATTCCACATCCATTGGGATTGGGAGATGCATTAGTATGAATAGAAAGAAATAAATCTGCTTTTTTACTATTAGCTATAGCTGGTCTTTGAATAAGCGGAATGAATTTATCATCTTCTCTTGTTAAAATTACCTCAATTCCTAATTGGCTCTCTATTTTTTGTTTTAAAAGTTTGGCTATTGTAAGAACTATATCTTTTTCTTTTAGACCAGAAGGGCCTACTGCCCCAGGATCTTCTCCTCCATGTCCAGGATCTATCACTATTCTTTTTATATTCAAACCAAATTGACGAGCTAAATTAATGTAACTTTCTTCTTTATTTGGCACTGGCTTTGTTTCTTTAGTAAATTTTTTAACAAATTTTTCTTTCCCTATAAGATCTAATATTAACTGATAAGGTTCTTTTAGTTTGAAAATTTTATAGGATGCCAAACTTGTCAAATCCAAAACGACTCTCACTGTATTTTTATCAAATTGAGAAGCCCTAACTCTAGTTAAATGTGCTTTTTTTACCTCTATTTCCTTAGGTATATCTTTATCTAAAATAGCTGGATAAATATCTATATATATTCTAGGTGGTTTATCCTCTGTTGCTCTTAATATATTTGCTTGATATTCAAAATTATCAGAAACCCCTATAATAACCCTTGTATAATCTTCTCCAGTAATTGATTTAATTTCTAATATTTTTCTTAAATTTGGGATTACCCTTTCCTCAGTTTTTTCTTCTATTTTTATTTCTTTAATCTTTTCTTTTGGGATCTCACCTTTTGAAAAGATTTCTTTTTTCACTATTTTTTTCTTGTCTTCTTTTTCCAATTTTGATAAATAAGGACTTTGAGGATATTTAGACTTAAATTCACTTTTTAACTTTTCTAAAATCTCTTTGTTTTTAAGTTCTTTATCATAAATTAATATCAAATTATAATAAGCTTCTTCTGTTTCTTTAGAATAAGAATAATTTTTTATCAAAAGTTGATACCTTTCTATACTTTCTTTCAGGTATTCTTCTGAGGCAAAAGACTTATAAAGATAAAAGTAAATATTTGCTGTCCTTAGTATGGCTTTGGGAGCAATTTTACTTCCTGGATATAAAAGATATAGTCTTCTATACTTACTAAGAAGTGAAAGCCATTCTTTTTGAGTAACTTTAGGTTTATTGACCAAAATTTGATATTCCCTTTCATATTCTAAGAAAATTTTTTCTATATCTGAAATTTCTTGAGGCCTTTGTACTAAAATTTCTTCTTTAGATATTTCTTCTTGAGATTTCTTTTTAATTTGGATTTCCTTTTTGGTTTTTGCTTTTATTATTCCTACTATCAATTTTTGACCAACTTTTATTTTGTCCGTTTTCATATTGTTCCATCTTTTTAGCTCTTCTTCACTTATTTTATATTTTCTGGCTATTTTTTCTAAGGTATCTCCCCTTTTTACCTTATAATAAATATATGAATTTGAAATTTTGGAAGATGTAGCTAGTATTTCTGAATAATTAAAAAAAAATATATTTAAAAAATTAATCAAAATGAGATAAATTATTATTTTTTTCATCATTTTTCTTTTTTTTCTTGTGAAGAAAGTTCTTTTTTGAATTCCCAAAGAAGGTTTAATGCTGAAAGAGGACTCATATTTTCCAAATCTAAGTTTTTAATTTTTTCGAGAATAAAATGTTCTTTCCTAAAAATGGGAAGCTGATAAATTTTTTTTGAAGCCATAGTAAATTCCTTTTTTTCTTTTAAGCTTTTATTCTCTAATTTATAAAGTATTTCTTTAGCTCTGTCAATCACCTCTTGTGGAATCCCTGCCAATTTTGCAACTTCTATTCCATAGGATTGAGTCGTAGCACCTGGTAAAAGCTTATATAAAAATATAATTTCTCCATTCCATTCTTTTACAGATACATGATAATTTTTAATTCCTATATAAAGCTTAGAAAGTTCTGTAAGTTCGTAATAATGGGTTGCAAGAAGAGTAAAAATTTTTTTATGATACAAATTTTCTGCAATAGCCCAAGCAAGAGACATTCCATCATAGGTGCTAGTACCTCTTCCCAATTCATCAAGAATTACTAAACTTCTTGGAGTAGCATTTTTTAGAATGTAAGCACATTCATTCATTTCTACCATAAAAGTACTTTTCCCTCTTATAAGTTGATCTCCTGCTCCGATACGACTAAATACCCGATCACAAATTCCTATTTTAGCAAACTTGGCAGGAACCAAACTTCCCATTTGTGCCATAATTACAATAAGCGCATTTTGTCTTAGATACGTGGATTTACCTCCCATATTAGGTCCTGTGATGATTAAAAATAAAGCATCATCCTTGTTCATTTCTAAAGAATTAGGAATAAATTTTTCTTTTCCTTGTATTTTTTCTAAAACCGGATGTCTTCCTTCTTCTATAATAATAACAGGTTCTTCTACTATTTCCGGCACCGTATATTCATTTTCTATACTTACCCGAGCAAGAGATATGTATACATCAAGTTTTGCTAAAAGATGAGAAGTGGTTTTTAATCTTTCTTTGTATTGAGAAACCTTTTCCCTTATTTCTAAAAAAAGCTCATATTCTAAGTTTTTAATTTTTTCCTCTGCAAAAAGTATTTTATTCTCAAGTTCTTTTAATTCAGGGGTAATAAACCTTTCTACATTAGCTAAGGTTTGCTTTCTTTCAAAATAAGATGGAACCATTTTTATATAGCTTTTGGAAATCTCAAAATAATAACCAAAAACCCTATTATATCCTATTCTTAACGTAGTAATTCCTGTTTTTTGTCTTTCTTTTTTTTCAAGTTCAGAAAGATAAAAAATAGCATTTTCTTTTAATTCAAGAAGTTCATCAAGTTCTTTATTAAATCCTTTATTGATTATTCCGCCCTCTTTTAAGGTATAAGGTGGATCTTTTACTAGAGCTTTATCCAAAAACTCTATAAGTTCTGAAAAATCTTCAATCTTCGCAAAAATTTCTTTAATTTCTTCAGGAATTATTAAACCCTTTTCGTTTTGTAAAACATTTTTGATTTCAGGAAGTTGCTTTAAGCTTTCTCTTAAAATACCTAGTTCTTTAGGAGTAATCAGTTTTAATGCACATCTCACACTTAATCTTTCAAGATCTGAAATCTTTTTTAAACTCTTTTTTATTTCTTCTTCTAAAAATTTATTTTTTATAAAAAATTTTATAGCTTCCTGTCTTTTTTGAATTTTTTTAACATCTTTTAAGGGATAAAGAATCCATTCCTTTAAAAGCCTTGAACCCATCGGGGTGCTTGTTTTATCCAAAAGCCAAAACAAAGAATATTTCTCACTTCCATCCCATAGATTTTTTGTAAGCTCAAGATTTCTTTTAGTTGCTTCATCTAAAAATAGAAATTCTTCTGGATAATAAAATGAGGGGTTTTCTATCTTATCTACTAAATAAGGCTGATAAATTTTTAAATATTCTAAAATGGCTGAGAAAGCTTTTATTCCTTCTTCAAATTTTTCAAATTCTGGTATTTGTAATTTTTTAAAATTATTTTCATCTATAAAAGTTAAAAAAGTTTTAGGTAATATCTGTGTAAGAGTACTAACTACAGAAGATTTTTCTAATTTTTTGCTAAGAATTATTTCTCTTGGTTCTTTTTTTAAAATTTCTGCTAAAAAGGTGTTTTTATCTATTTCAGTAAAAATAAATTCACCACAAGAAAGTTCTAAAAAGGCTAGACCTGCTTTTTTATCTATATATATACTAGCTAAATAGTTCTTTTCTTTTTCCTTAAGAGCGTCTAAATCTATAAGAAGACCTGGTGTATAAATTTTTACTACTTCTCTTTTAACTAATCCTTTAGCTAAAGCTGGATCTTCTATTTGTTCACAAATAGCAACCTTAAATCCCATATTTACTAATTTTTGTATATAGAAACTGCTTTTATCTATTGGAATTCCACACATTGGAGCTGTTAAAGAACTACCTGCCTCCCTTTTAGTTAAAACAAGTCCTAAAAGAGGTGCCACTGTTTCAGCATCTTCAAAAAACATCTCATAAAAGTCTCCTAATCTAAAAAATAAAATTGTATCAGGATATCTATTTTTAATCTCCAAATACTGTTGAAACATTGGGGTTATTTCTTTTTTAATTGATCCCTTCATTATGTATAAATCCTTTTCTCTTTAATATAGTGATATACTTTTTCAGTTACCAGATATCTAATTGATCTTCCTTGTTTAATTAATTTTCTTATTAAACTACTTGAAATATCAAATGAAATAACTTGACAAAAAAATATCTTTTTAAGTGCTATCTCTTCACACCAAAGTTCCCTAATTTTATTGTAAAAATATGCCTGAACTTCTTGCCAGTTTTTTATTCCCCTAGGAACAACTATAATATTAGTATAATCTAAAAACTTCTCATAATTCCACCAAGTTTCAAATTCACAAAAACTATCCCATCCTATAATTAAAAATAATTCGCTTTCATGATAGATTTCTCTCAGTTTTTGAATAGTTTTTAAAGTATAAGATGGCTTAATATCCTTTTCTATATCAAGTGCTTCGAAATACAAATTATCTTCTATAGCTAATTTAACCATTTCTAATCTATCTTCAAAAGAAGAAAAAATTTCTTTTTTATGAGGAGGAAATCCAGCAGGAATAAAAAATATTTTATCTAAATAATATGTTTCTCTTACTTCTTCTGCTATTCTTAAATGAGCAAGATGAGGAGGATCAAATGTACCACCTAATATTCCTATTTTTTTAAGTTCTAATTTGTCCATTACCAAAAACTATAAATTTAGTTGTAGTTAACTCTTCAAGTCCCATTGGTCCATAGGCATGAATTTTAGTAGTAGAAATGCCTATTTCTGCTCCAAGCCCCAGTTCTCCTCCATCATTAAACCTTGTTGAAGCATTCACTAAAACCACACTTGCATCAACTTCCCTTAAAAATTTCATAGCATCTGAATAATTTTCTGTCACTATAGCTTCAGTGTGATTACTCCCATATTTAGCTATATGTGAAATAGCTTCATCTATATCATTTACTACCTTAATTGATAAAATCAAATCTAGGTATTCTTCATACCAATCCTCTTCAGTAGCTTTCTTTGCCCAAGGAATATATTTTAAAGTTTGTTCACATCCTCTTATTTCCACTCCATATTTTTTATACTCCTCTGCAATATCAAGTAAAAATTTTTCAGCTATATCTTTATGAACTAACAAAGTTTCCATGGCATTACAAACCCCTGGTCTTTGACATTTAGCATTGATTGTAATTTCTTTTGCCATCTCTAGATTAGCTTCTTTATCCACATATACATGACAAACCCCTTTATAATGCTTGATTACAGGCATTCTGGCTTTTTCCGCAACAAATCTTATAAGCCCTTCCCCTCCCCTTGGAATCACAAGATCTATATATTCTTCTAATTCTAACATATATTCCATAAGTTTTCTTTCAGGTTTAGGAACAATTTGAACAGCATCTTCAGGAAGATTAAATTCTTTTAAGGTTTCTCTAAAAATTTCCCCTAAAGCTATATTAGAATTTATCGCCTCTTTTCCTCCTCTCAAAATCACTGCATTACCACTTTTAAAGCAAAGAGAAGCAGCATCTATGGTCACATTAGGTCTACTTTCATAAATAATTGCAATCACTCCAAGAGGAATTCTCATTTTTCCTACTATAAGCCCATTTGGTCTTTTCCACATTTTAACTATCTCTCCTACTGGATCAGGTAAAATTGCCACTTCTTCAAGTCCTTTAGCCATACTTTCTATAATTTTATCTGTAAGCGTAAGACGGTCTATAAAAGCTTTTTTATGTCCTTGCATTATAGCTTGAGTTACATCTTTTTCATTAATACTTTTTAATTCTTCCTTTCTTTCCCTTAATTTTTTAGCTACTTTAAATAAAACCTCATTTTTAATTTTTGAAGAAATATTAGCTATTTTATTAGATGCAGCTTTAGCTTTTTTTGCCATCTCTATTACCATTTCTTTCATTTGTTGATCTTCCATCTTTACCTCCTTTTTATAAATATTTTAAAATCAAAAATTTTTGATAATATTAAAATATTATTATATTTTAATATTTAAAAACAAAAATGGGAGAATTAGAAAAACTCCTCAAACTTAGTCAAAAAAATCTATTAATTTTACCTAAAATAAGCCAACAAATTTTAGATATCTTTTTATTAAAATCTGAAACCAAACTTATAGAGTTTATATCCCAAAATAAAGAACTTTCCTCTTTCATTCTTTCCATAGCAAACCATCCCAAATATAGAAAAGAAAACCCACCTATAAATGACATAAAATTAGCTATTTTGATTCTTGGAGAGGATTCAGTAAAAATTCTGATTTTGGGTTTTTTTTCTACTAAACTTTCTAAATCTACTTTTAATGAATTTAACTTTCATTTATTTTGGGCAAGAGCTATTGCTAATCTTTGTTTTTCTTTTGCATTGTCTAGTCAATTAAATACTTATCCCTCTCATCTTCATGTATCCTCTTATTTAATGGATTTTGGGATCATTCTTCTATATCTTTTATTCCCAGAAGGATATTTAAAAGTTCTTAAATTAAAACATTTGGGTAGATCTGTTTGTGAAGCTGAAAAAGAAGTTTTTGGTACAGATCATGCCATTATAGGAAGTGAATATTTTGAATTATATAATTTACCTCGTAGATTCATTCTTAATATCCAATATCATCATCAGTTTCCTCAAATCCCTGAAGAAATTCCACCTGAGATTTGGGAGGATTTAAAAATATTAAACTTTATAAATCTCGGAGTGGGAGTTTATTTTAGTATAGATAAGGATCAAAAATTCAAAAATTTTAAAAATTTTGGTCATACCTATTTTAACTTTAATTCCTCTCTAATGGAATTTTTAATAGATTCTTTACCTGCATGGGTAAACCCTTTTTATGAATTTTTAGGATATAAAGATTTTATCCTTGAACCTTATAGTAAGTGGGTCAAAGAAAAAAAAGAAAAAATAGAAAAAGAAATTAAAAAATTACAAGAACAAAAAAAACAGGAAAAATCTCTAATAGAGTTTTATCAAGGGGAACTTATTAAAAAAACACAAGAAAAACTTTTACTTCTTGAAGAAATAGAAGAACTTAAAAGAAAACTTAAAATTAGTAGCTTTTTAGATCCTTTAACAAATTTATATAATGAAGATTATTTTTTAAAGAGATTAAAAGAAGAACTTTTAAGAGCAAAAAGATATAATAGAATTTTAAGTATTCTTTTAATAGAAATTGAAAAATTTACACAAATTACTGAACTTTTCGGAATTGAAGAGGAAGAAATTATTTTAAAAGTTTTAGCCCAAAATATTGTGAACAATTTACGAAGAGTAGATATAGTAGCAAAATTGTCAAAAATTGAACAATTTGCTATTATTTTACCTGAAACTCCCTTATCAGGAGCTTTGGTAGTCGCAAGAAGACTTTTAAATATAATCGAAAAAACTTTTTATAAAAAATATAAAACAATTTATTATCCTTATATTTCTATAGTGTGTTATAATTCATTAATTTTGGACCCTAAAAAAGAACCTAAAACAGAAAAAATTTTAGAAGTTTTAAATACTAACCTTTCTCTTCTTAAAACGAGACAACAGAAAAGAATTATTTCTTTACTTATAGATACTGGACTTGAAAACAAACAAATTTAGAATAGACAAACTTATAGTTGAAAAAGGGTTTTGCGAAAGTAGAGAAAAAGCTCAAGCTTTAATTCTTGCAGGTAAAGTTTGGATTTCAAAAAATGGAAAATATTTTGAAAAAATTGAAAAACCTGGATCTCTTGTACCTAAAGAAATTTTTATTAAGATTGAAGAAAGTATTCCTTACGTCTCAAGAGGTGGACTTAAATTAGAACATGCTTTAAAGGTTTTTCAATTAGACGTTAAAGATTTTATTTGTTTAGATATTGGAGCTGCAACAGGTGGATTTACTCATTGTCTTTTATTACATGGAGCTAAAAAGGTCTATGCTGTAGATGTAGGTAAAGGCCAACTTCATTATTCTCTTAGAAATAACCCTCAAGTTATAGTAATGGAAAAAACTAATGCACGATATCTAACTCGAGATATGTTCCCTGATGTTTTTGATTTAATTACTATAGATGTTTCTTTTATCTCTCTTAAATTTATTCTACCTGTATTATTACCTCTTTTAAAACCAAAAGGAAAAATTTTAGCATTAATTAAACCCCAGTTTGAAGTAGATCCTAAATTTTTGAAAAAAGGAGTAGTTAAAAATTCTTGGATTCATAAAAAAGTTATAGATGAAATTTGGGATTTTTCAGAAAAAATAAATCTTAAACCTTTAGGTATAATTGAAAGTCCTATCCTTGGCCCAAAAGGAAATAAAGAATTTTTTATCTTATTGTCTATTTAGCCTTTAAATAACCTTTTTAATCCAAAAATA
This sequence comes from uncultured Thermodesulfobacterium sp., assembly GCA_938091335.1. Taxonomy (GTDB): domain Bacteria; phylum Desulfobacterota; class Thermodesulfobacteria; order Thermodesulfobacteriales; family Thermodesulfobacteriaceae; genus Thermodesulfobacterium. The sequence goes on along the minus strand of CALLJG010000001.1, from coordinate 124,570 downwards.
TTAATTAAGACCTATATATGAGTTTGTTGTAGTTAAATATTTATTTAAAAGATGGAGACTTTAAAAAATTTAAAATGATGTTACACAATACAGGTCTCTGTGAATCCTTTAAAATTCTACCAAGTATATAAGGATGAGTCTTTTTATTATAGTAGATCTTTTATTTACATATAAGAAATTTATGTTATTTTTATTTTTTATAGTAGAAATTGGGGGATCGTCTAATTGGCAGGACAGTGGACTCTGGATCCACGAGTGGAGGTTCGAGTCCTCCTCCCCCAGGAAATTTTGATTTCCTTTTATGTCTAATCTAATAAATTTTTTCTTTTTTCTTTTAATTCTTCTTTTTTTTGAGAAAGGGGGTTTTTCTATGGATTTAATTAATGTGAAAGAAAAAAAACTTTATAATGGATTAACAGTTCTTTTTTATCCTTATCAAAGAGAAGATGTAGCTACAATTAAACTTTGTGTAAAAGTAGGAAGTGCCTATGAAGAAGAAAACCAAGCTGGAATTACTCATTTAATTGAACATATGATATTTAAAGGCACCGAAACTAAAAAAACTGATGATATCGTAGGAATAATTGAATCTTTTGGTGGATATATGAATGCTTTTACCTCTTATGATTACACTTGCTATTATATAGCGGGACCTTCTAATATCATAGAACCTGCCTTAAATATTCTTTCTGATGCAGTGTTTAATCCTTATTTTGATCCTTTAGAATTGGAAAAAGAAAAAGAAGTAATCCTTGAAGAAATGAAAATGAGACTTGATAATCCCTTTAATGTGCTTTTTGAAAATGTGATGAAACTTTCTTATCAAGAATATCCTTATCAAAGACCTATTATAGGTTTTGAAAATACTGTTAAATCTCTCAAAAGAGAAGATCTTTTTGATTTTGTCAATCATTTTTATACTCCTGAAAATATGACACTTATTATAGTAGGAAAAATTGAAGAAAACAAAGTTTTTTCTTTAATAGAAAAGCATTTTCATTCTTTACCAAAAAGATCTCCAAAACAAGTTTCTTTCCCTAAAGAAACTTATACAAAGAAACCCAATTTTTATTGGATTAAAAGTGAAGTTAAAGAAGGTTATTTTGCCTTAACTTTACCTTCTCCTTCTTTTAATGATGACGATGCACCTATTTTAGATCTAATAGCAGAAATTTTAGGCGGGGGTGAATCTTCTAGGCTTTACTTAAGACTAAAAAGAAATCTTAATTTAGTCAAAACTGTCTCTTCCTCAGCTTTTACTCCCTATGGTCCTGGACTTTTCGAAATATATGGTACCGCAGACCCTAAAAATTTTAAACAAATTGTAGAAGAAATTTTAAAAGAAATTGAAAAAATAAAAAATTCAGGAGTCACCCAAGAAGAGATTAAAAAAGCAAAAATTCAAATTCTTTCAGACTTTATATTTTCAACTGAAACTTCAGAAGGTCTTTCAAGAACTTTATCAAGTTTTCAAATAATTCGCGGATCTTATAAAGATATCCTTTGGTATAAAGAAAAGATTGAAAAAGCTACAATAGAAGACATTATTAGAGTTTCTCAAAAATATTTTGATTTTCAAAAACTGGTAGCTATTTTTTTAGGAAAGGAAAAACCCCTTTCTGAAAATGATTTTGAAAATATAATTTCTCAATTTCATTCCTCCAAAAAGTCTGTAAATATTTTTACTTTAGAAAATGGTCTTAAAATTATTCTTTATCCACAAACTGATATTCCATCTGTTGCTCTAACTCTAGCTTTTCCAGGTGGATTGAGATTTGAAAACAAAAATAATAATGGTCTTTTTCAAGCCCTTACTCTTTTGTGGACAAGAGGTACCAAGAATTATACTGCAGAAGAACTTGCTATGAAACTTGAATCTATAGGAACCACTATAAAAGGATTTACAGGAAGAAACACTTTCGGTCTTCAAGCAACATTTCTTTCTTCACAAATAGAAGAATCCTTAAATCTTTTTAAAGAAATACTTCTTACTCCTTTATTTGAAGAAAAAGAATGTGAAAAAGCTAAACCTGAACTTAAATCTTTATTATTAAAACAACAAGATAACCCTATATCTTTAGCTATCAATAATTTTTTAAGTCTTTTATTCCCTGATCATCCTTATGGTTTAAATTTAGCAGGAAGTTTTGAGTTTTATCAAAATTTTACTTGTAAAGACTTAAAATATGCTTATCAAGATTTCGTAAAACCAAATAAAGGTATTTTAACTGTAGTGGGAAATTTTGACCCAGAATATCTAAAAGAAAAACTTAAAGATCTTTTAGGTGAATGGAAATCTTTATCTTCCGAAAAGATATATGAGGAGCAAGATCCCTCTTTTCCTCAGCATACTTATTATCGAGTAGAGAAAGAAACATTTCAAACTCAGATATTGCTTGGTTTTCAAACTCCTGGCTTAAAAGCTAAAGAAAAAATAGCCTTGGAAGTATTAAACAGCGCACTCTCAGGACAAAATGGTAGACTTTTTAAAATATTAAGAGATGAAAAATCTTTAGCTTATGTAGTAACTTCTCTTTTAATTTTTTACCCTAAAAAATCTGCATTTATATTATATATAGCCTGCTCCCCAGAAAAAGAAAAATTAGCTATATCTAGTTTTTGGGAAATTTTAGAAAATATCAAAAATAATGGTTTAACCCTTTCTGAAATAGAAAGAGCTAAAAATAGATTAATAGGAAGCCAAAAACTTTCTTTACAAAGCAATCTTTCTATAGCTGAAGATTTGACAATAAATGAAATTTTAGGTCTTGGCTGGGAATATTCTTATCTTTATGAAAAATTAGTAAAATCTATAACTCAGGAAGATATAAAAGAACTTATAACTAAATTTTTAAAAAAAGAAAATGCCTTGCTTTTTATTTTAGGAAGAAATGATAATAGAAAGAATTAGTCATTCAGAAAAAGAAACATTTGAATTAGGAAAAAAATTAGGATGTTTTTTAAAACCTGGGGATTTAATTCTTCTTTGCGGAGATTTAGGAGGTGGAAAAACAACTTTTGTAAAAGGTATAGCAGAAAGTTTAGAAATAAATATTAATTTTTATATTACAAGCCCTACTTTTTCCTTAATTAATATATATGAAGGAAAATATACAATTTATCATATAGATCTTTATAGACTTGAATTTGTTAATATTCAAGAATTGGGTATTTGGGAATATCTAAATGAGGGAATAGTAATAATAGAATGGGCAGATAAATTAAGGGAAACCCTTAAAGAGGATTATATAGAAATTTATTTTAAATTTTTAAATTTTTCCACAAGAAAAATTATTTTAACTGGGTACGGAGAATGGCAAGAGCTCCTAAAAGAGTTGGATTTGGATGAAGTATAAGAAAAATAGAAAAATTCTGTAAAAGCGTTTTCATTTTTATATTGCTAAAATACCCTTCTAATAATTTGTTTTTAAATTCCTGTCTTTGAAAAAACTCTTTCAATCCCTGTGATACCCCTCCAGATATATATATTCCTCCCAGAGGTAAACTATATAAAGCAAGTTGGGATACCTTTCTGCCCAAAAGTTCAAAATATTTTTGAATTACCTTTAATGCTTTAGAATGATTATTTTTGGCAAGTTCACTTATTTCCTCTGGTTCAAGAGCCTCATCAAAATAATATTCATACCAATAACTCAAAGCTTTACCAGATAAAACTTTCTCCCAACTTAATTCTTCTTTCTTTTTTTCTAAAAATTTTAAATAATTTATTTCTTCCTCATTTAAAGGAGAAAAATATGTATGACCTCCTTCTGTAGGAAGAATTACTAAAGGATTTTCTTTTATTAAAATAGCTTCTCCTAAACCTGTTCCTGGAGCAACAAATGCTTTTGGCTCTTTTTTGATCTTTTTCCCTTCTTTTATTTTCAATAAATCCTTATTTTTTAAAATAAAAATACTTGCAGAAAGTGCATATAAATCATTTACCAAAATCACCTTTTTAAATTTAAATTTTTTTTTAAGATCTTTAATAGAAATTACCCAATTTAAATTTGTCAAGTAGGCTTTTTCTCTAATTATAGGTCCAGCAACTGCAAAAAAAGCTATTTCAAGTTTTTGATTAATATCTATTTCTTCAAAATATTTTTCTATTATTTTATAAAGATGAGAAAAACTTTTACTTTTATATTTTTTAAATTTTAAAAATTTATTATATGGTTTTTTGACAAGGGTTAAACGAGTATAAGTCCCTCCTACATCTACTAATAAAATCATTTTTTTGTTGATGAAGGTGGACTAATCTGGGTATATCTTTTATCAAAAAGTTCTATTATTTTATCAGTTAAATCTATTTCAGAAGAAGCATAATAAATTCCTGGTTGATATTTTTCTAAAATAAGGTCATATTTTTCCTTTTGAACAAAATCTTTTATTATTATTTCTAATTCTTTTAAAAATGGGTCTAACATCTTTTTTTCATATTCTCTCATTTCATATTGGGCATCTTCCTGCATACTCTTAAGTTCTCTTAACATTTTTTGATATTCTGATTGTTTTTTTTCTTTTACTTCTTGAGACCAAAGAGAACTCTTTTTTTCTATTTCTTCTTTTAGTGCTTCTATATCCTTAGCTTTTTGTTCAATTTTAAATGAAAGTTCATTATATTTTTCTTGAAGCTTGTTCATTACTTCTTGACCATATTTAGAGTTGTTTAGTATTTTTTTTACATCTATTACTCCAATTTTTAATGTACCTTGAGCATAACTAAAATTAACTAATATACAAAAAGATGTAAACAAAAGGATAAAAGATCTTAGAAAAACTTTATCCATCTCTTAATCCCTCCTTTATTATTATTTTATAATTACAAAATCAACTCTTCTATTTATTGACCAACAGTCTTCATTGCTTTCTTTACATAAAGGTCTTTCTTCTCCAAAACTAATAGTAGTTATCCTATTTTCTTCTATTCCAAGTTTTATTAAAACTTTTTTTACTTCTCCTGCTCTTTTGGCACCAAGAGCCATATTATATTCATTAGTTCCTCTCTCATCACAATTACCTTGAAGTTCAATTCTTACCTCTGAATGTTGTAAAAGGTATTTAGCATTTTGTTTTATTCTATCCCACATATCTTCTCTGATACTATATTCATCAAAATCAAAAAATATAGCTAAAAGAGGAGGGGTTCCTCTTCCATAAAGTAAAATTTTTTCTTTATCCTCTTTTTTAGTTTCAATAGGTTCTGGTTTAAAAACTTCTTGTGTAGCATTGAAAATTGTCTCTTTTTCAGGAATTTTTTCTTTATCTTCTTTTGGTTTTTCTATTTCTTTTGGCTTTTCTATAACTTGAGGAGGAACTTCTATTATAGAAGGAACTTCCATTTTTCTGGCACAACCAAATAAACTCATTAAAAATAATATAATAACTAAAATTAAATAACTTTTTTTCGTTTTTTTCATAAAATAACCTCCTTTTATCTATAACCTTTAAGATCTATCTCTAAAAGAAAATCTCCTAATAAAAATTCTAATTCTTTTCTAATATATCTTTCAATTAAATAAAGTAAAGTTAATTCTCTTGATATTGTTTGAGTAAGTGAAACATATTCCTCAGGAGAAAAAAGCCGTAAAAGCCTATTACAAAAATATTCTCTACAAAGAGTTGGCCTTGCAAATATTTTACATCCTGTAGACCCTACAAAAAAACATCTCTCTGCAATCTCTCTTTCTTTGGGAATTTTTACATTTAAAAAAAGATTAATTAATAAAATATTAATAGTCACTTCATTTTCAAACCCTGCTTTACAACATCCACCTTTTTCTATTGCTGAACAGTAATAACATTCTTCAAAAGTTCCTAATTTTTCCATTAATATATTTGAGTCTTGAATAGCCTTGTAATACTCATAAAGATCATTTAAAAATTTTTTATCTTTTAGAAAATATTCTTTCCAATCATAAAAAAAATTTTCGGCAATTTTAATTTTTTCAAGAATAAGCGAAGTAGGATCTGGATCTATAATTCTTAAATATTTTAAATTTTTAATCAATTTTTAATATTATTGTAAATATAATAAGTTTGTTTGAACAAATATTTAAAAAAATAAATTTTTAAAACTCTGAGGTAGTTCAAATTTTTTTTAAATCTTTTTGAATTCAATTTTTATTTTGTGTAGAAAAATTTTAAGGTTTTATACATAATTTTGAACAAAACTTTAATTTGGTAAAATAGCAGATACAAAAGCTTCTTTGTCAAAAGAAACTAGATCTTCTGGTTTCTCTCCAAGTCCTATAAATCTGATAGGTAAATTAAATTTATGAGAAACTGCGATAGCAATTCCACCTTTTGCAGTTCCATCCATTTTAGTGATAATAATGCTATGAATAGGTATAGCTTCTAAAAAATGTTTAGCTTGATTTAATGCATTTTGTCCTGTAGTAGCATCAAGAACTAAAATATTTTCTTGGGATTCAGTGGGAACAAGTTTATTTATTACTTTAACCATTTTTTTTAATTCTTCTATTAAATTATATTTAGTATGAAGTCTTCCAGCTGTATCAATTAGAACTACATTTATATTATTTTTTTGAGCATAAGCTATACCTTGATAAATTACTGCAGCAGGATCAGAGCCCTCTTTTAAAGCTATAACTGGAACATCAATCTGCTGTCCTAAAGTTTTAAGTTGATCTATGGCAGCTGCTCTAAAAGTATCAGCAGCTACTAAAACAACTGAATATCCTTTATCTTTAAGATTTTTTCCGATTTTTGCAATTGTAGTAGTTTTACCTACTCCATTTACTCCTAAAAATAGGATTACAGATGGGTTTCCTGAGGGTGGAAAAGATTTATTAGTTTCTTTTAGTAAAAAAAGCATTTGATTTTTTAAAAAGGATTTTAATTCCTTTGTGGTAAGAGTTTCTCCTTGAAGAAGCTTTTTTTTAAATGGTGAGAGAAGAGCTGAAGTTGTTTCAACACCTAAATCTGCTAAAATAAGAGTTTCTTCTAAGTTTTCCAAAGTTTTTAAATCTACTAATTTATCAACTTCGAAGATTTCATTTAATGTTTGAGATAGTTTTTCTTTTGTTTTAGAAAGACCTGTTTTAAATTTTTCAAAGATATCTTTTTTGAAAAAATTAAACAATTTATTATGCAGCTTTTAGAATTTTAAAAGAATTAACGGAGGAGGAGGGATTCGAACCCCCGGAGGAAGATAAACTTCCTCAACGGCTTTCAAGGCCGCCCCCTTCGTCCACTCGGGCACTCCTCCAATAAAAATATACTACAGAATAATTTAAAGTAAAGATAATCAGCATATAAAACAAAAACTTGATTTAATTTTAAATTTTCGATAAAATAAATAAAAATGAAAAAATTTTATATTTTTATTTTTTTATATTTTACTCTTTTGGGATTTGGAATTTATAAAATTGGATTATCTAAAGAAGATAAATATTTCTTTTATGAAAAAAGTCTTCATTATTCTGGTCGTGGTATGAGTTATTGGTATAGTAAAGAAAATGGGGGAATAGAAAAACTTACAGGTATTTCTTACAATGAAGGAATTTCTTCAGGTAAACTTGATTGTAAAAATTGTCATGCCCACACATGTGATATTTGTCATAAAACAGAAAAAAATGGAAAATTAAAATATTCTATAGAGGTTGCAAAAAATGTAGAAACCTGTTTAAAATGCCATAAAAGACAAAAAGCAGTTTTAGATCTTATTAAAACCGAAAAAGAACCTGATGTACATTTTTCTAAAGGGATGAAATGTATGGATTGTCATACAGCAAGAGAAATTCATGGGGATGGAAAAGCATATAATTCCATGAGAGAAAAAGAAGCTAAAGATACAAGTTGTGAAAATTGTCATTCAGATTTACCCTCTATAGTTTCACATAAAGTACATAAAGATAAACTTCATTGTACCGCTTGTCATGTTCGTCAAGTTGTAACTTGTGCTAATTGTCATATGAATACTATGATGGAAGAAGGAAAAAGAATTTTCATCCCACTTAATGGATGGGTTTTTCTTATAAATTATAATGGGAAAATAGTTTCAGGAAATATTCAAACCTTTGTAGTTAATAAAAATCAAACCTTTGTTGTTTTTGTACCTTATAATAGTCATGATATAATTAAAAAAGTAGAAATTGTGAGGAATGTCATGCTACAGAAAATATAAATAAAATCAAAAAAGGAATTTTAATTCTTACTTATATTAAGAGATGAAAAACTTGAAAATATTAAAGGAGTTATTCCTATTGTTGAGGAAACAGAATATGTAAACTCTTATATGAATTATAAAGAAGGAAAGTGGATACCTCTTGAAAATCCTGAAAAACCTTTAATTCAATTTGCTGCATTAGGTAAACCATTGACAAAAACTCAATTGCAAAAATTAGAGATTCCTTTTAAAATGAAAACTCAATAAATATAATCTTTAATTAAAGTATAAAAAATGTTTTTTCGTTTTTTGAGTTTTTCTTAAGTTGTAAAAGTTATTCAGATAGTTTAAAATAAATTTTAATTTAAAAATTGATGAAGATAGGAAGATTTAAAATAAAAGAAAAGATTATTTGGGGAGTAGTTAAAAAAAATAAGATATTTGAGATAATTTCTCCTTTTGAAAAACAAGAAATTATTAAAGAAATAGGGAATTTAAATGAAGCAAAAATTTTACCTCCCATTTTGCCTTCCAAAATTATAGCAGTTGGTCTTAATTACAGAGATCATGCTGAAGAGCTTGGTATGAAAATTCCAAAAGAGCCTATTTTATTTTTAAAGCCTCCCTCCGCAATAATTGGACCAGATGAATTTATAATTCTTCCACCTGAAAGTAAAGAAATTCATTATGAAGGAGAAATGGCAGTGGTAATTAAAAAACCAATTTATCGTCCAAAAAATTTTAAAGAAATAGAAGAAGCTATATTAGGGTATACATGTTTTAATGATGTTACTGCGAGAGATATTCAAAAAAGGGATGGACAGTGGACAAGGAGCAAAAGTTTTGATACTTTTGCTCCTATAGGACCTTTTATAGAAACAGAAATAGATCCGAATAATCTATTAATTGAAACTTACATAAATGAAAAAGTTGTTCAAAGAAGTAATACTAAAGAGCTTATTTTTAATGTGTTTGAATTAATAAAATTTATTTCTCATATAATGACACTTTTACCAGGAGATGTTATAGCTACAGGTACACCACCAGGGGTGGGATCTCTAAAAGAAGGTGATATAGTAAAGGTTTATGTAGAAAAGATAGGTATACTTAGAAATTTTTGTAAAACTTTATGAAAAATGGCAGAAGAAACAAAATACCTGCCAAGATTAATAGCTTTTGAGATTACACGAAGTTGTAATTTAGACTGTATCCATTGTAGAGCAGCAGCTTCTAAAGGACCTTATAAAAATGAACTTTCAACAGAGGAAATTTTAAGAATACTTAGTGAGATAAAAGAAATTGCTAAACCTATAATAATTCTAACAGGAGGAGAACCTTTACTTAGACTTGATATTTTTGAAATCTCTAAAAAGTGTAAGGAATTTGGATTGAAGCCAGTTTTAGCAACTAATGGGACTCTTATAAATGAAGAAATGGCGAAAAGAATTAAAAATTCAGGTATTGAAAGAGTGAGTATAAGTCTTGATGGATCAACCTCTTTTTCTCACGATAATTTTAGAAAAGTGCCAGGTGCATTTGAGAAAACATTAAAAGGAATAGAAAACTTAAAAAAACAAGAAATTCCTTTTCAAATCAATACTACTATTACAGGAACTAACGTAGAAGAACTTCCTAAAATTCATCAATTAGCTATTGATCTTGGAGCAGTAGCACATCATATTTTTGTTTTAGTTCCAGTTGGAAGAGGGAAAAAAATTCAAGAAAATAGTTTAAGTCCTGGAAAATATGAAGAGACATTAATTTGGTTTTATAATCAAAGAGGAAAATCTTCTCTTCAATTAAAGGCAACTTGTGCACCTACATATTATAGAATTTTAAGACAAAAAGCTAAAGAGGAAGATAAAAAAGTTAATTTCGAGACTTTTGGACTTGATGCAATGACAAGAGGTTGCCTTGCTGGAACAGGATTTTGCTTTATTTCTCATAAAGGATTAGTTCAACCATGTGGATATTTAGAAATTTTATGTGGAGATCTAAGAAAACAAACTTTTAAAGAAATTTGGTTGAATTCGGAGATATTAAATAATTTAAGAGATTTTAAGAAATATAAAGGAAAATGTGGCATTTGTGAATATATAAAAGTTTGTGGAGGGTGTAGAGCCAGAGCTTATGAAGCTACAGGAGATTATTTAGAGGAAGAACCACTTTGTACTTATCAACCAATAAGATCAAATAAGATTTGCGCAAGCTGACTTTTGGAAAGATTTTTATATTTTAAGGTTTCTGTAGGAGTAAATAAAATATAGTCAGAGCTTTCTTTTCCTAGAGTATAAATGGGATTAGCTACTAAAAAGTCAAAAAACTTTTCTTGTTTTTTCTTTTTACTGTAATTTACTAAAGTTTTTTCTTCTTCTAAAGCAAATCCAATAGTGATTTGTTCTTCTCTTTTTTGGGAATTTAAAATTTGAGCAATATCTTCAGTAAGTTCCAAATCTAAAGTTATGGGTTCTTTCTTTTTTAATTTTCCTTTAAATGTAATTTTAGGTCTAAAATCAGAAGGAGCAGCAGAAAAAATGCAAATATCACATTTAAAAAATAAGCTTTTAGATACTTCGAACATCTCTTTAGTTGTTTTAACAAAATATATGTTTGGGAAAGGAATAGAGGAGAAATATTGCAATTTAGGGAAAATATATGGAAATGAATCTAAGCCCCAAATTAAATGAACTTCAGCTCCTCTATAATAAGCTTCTCTGGCAAGATAGAAAGCTGTTTTTCCAGAGGATGCATTAGTAATAAACCTTACTTCATCTATATATTCTCTGGTAGGGCCTCCAGTGATTAAAACCTTTTTTCCAATAAGGGTCTTTTTAACAAAATGAGCTTGAACCACCTCAAAAATTTCTTCTATTTCAGGAAGTCTTCCTTTACCAATTTCTTCACAGGCAAGGATTCCTTCAGATGGTTCATATATAAAATATCCAAAATTCTTAAGTAATTCTATGTTTTTCTGTACTGCAGGATGTTCCCACATTCGAGCGTTCATAGAAGGAAAGAGATAAACTGAGGATTTGGTAGCTAAAAGGATAGCTAATAAAAGTTCACTAGCACTTCCAGCAGCTAATTTGGAAATAAAAGAGGCTGTGGCAGGAGCAACCAAAATTAAATCAGGAAATTTTGAAAGTTCAATATGTAAAATTTCACCAGTAGGAGAAAAAAAGTCTTTGTCAGTATAGGACTTGGTTCCACTTAATGAAGCAAATAAAAGTGAAGAAATAAATTTTTCGGCTCCACTTGTAAGAACAGTTTTGATATTAGCTTTTTCGTTTTTCAGCAATCTTATTAACTCACAAATTTTATAAAGCGCAATTCCTCCACAGATACCAATTAAAATGTTTTTGTTTTCTAAAGAGGCCATTTTAATATTTAATTTTACTTAAAATTATAACAATTCTTAATTCAGTATTATACCAACCCTGTGAAATACTTATAAAAGCTGTTCCTTCTGGGCGTTTATAAGCTATAAAAATAACTTTAGAAGAAAAAGATCCTACTTCTTCCCAACCTTGATTTTTCATTTGAACTTTATAAAAATCTACTAAAGCTTTAGGAGAATAAGTTCCTTTAAAAACAAGCATTCCTGTTAAAATATCGCCAGTTCTTAAAAGTGCACTTTTTTCAGGTTGATATTCTAAATCTTTTAATATAGGGATATAGGGAATAGGAAAATAAATCAAATCTTTTTTCTCTTCTGGTTTTATTTGTGTAGTTTCTGGAGTTATTACCTCAATCTGTGGCTTTTCTTGAGCATAGATTAAAGAATAAAAACTAAAATTTATAAAAATAAAAACAAGAAATAAAAATTTTTTCATATTTGCCTCCATAAAAAAACTTTATAATTCAATGTAAAAAAGAAACTTTAAAAGTCAATAAGTAAAAATTAAAAAATTAAATCACTGCTTGCCTAAGTGAGTTAAAAAGTGATTGAAGATTTTTAGATATCTTGATTCTTTTTTTATAGTTTCTTTTTAATTCATCATTTACTCTATTTTTTATAGTTTGAAGGTCTTCTAAATAAAGAATTTTATCTTTTTCATATACTGGAATAAGTAAATTTTTGCTTTCAGGATAAGAAGAAAGATTAACGGCTTCATCTTTTAAAGATATAAGATCAAAAAGAAATTTTCCTTTTTTATTCCATATTCGATAAAGATTTTTTGATCCTGGGAGTAGCTCTTTTTTAGGAGAAAGTTTAAAACAGGGAGTACCTTCATATTCTACTAATTTGTAACACATTTCAAAATAAGGAGAGTCTTCAGATACTCCCATTTTTGTTCCTACTCCAAATCCAGAAACAGGGGTTTTCTTTTTTAAAATTCTTTTAATTTCTTTTTCATCTAAACTTCCACTTAAAAAAATACCAACATTTTTATAACTCCCTTTATCTAATATTTTTCTAACCTTTTTAGAAAGATTAATCAAATCTCCACTGTCAATTCTAACTCCTTTTAAATAAATTTTATTTTTTTCAAAAAAATCTTTAAGTTTTATTATTTTTTGAGCAGCTTTCATAGTATCATAGGTATCAATAAGCAAAAAGGATCTATCAGGATAAATTTGAGAAAAAGCTATAAAAGCTTCTTCTTCAGATGGAAAAGCTTCTACAAAAGAATGAGCCATTGTTCCTACTACAGGAATATTCCATATTTTTCCAGCAAGAACATTACTTGTACCAGAAAAACCTGCTATATAAGAAGCTCTAGCTACATGAAGGCTGCTTGTAATTCCATGAGTTCTTCTTGCAGAAAAATCAAAAATAGGAATTCCTTTTGCTTCAATTCTACATAAAAGAGCTTTAGTAGCAATAAGAGTTTCCAAATGAAGAATATTAATTATCAAAGTTTCTATGATCTGTGCAGAAAGAAGATCACTTTCTACTTCACAAATAGGTTCTCCTTCAAAAAAAATTGTTCCCTCAGGTATTGATCTTATTGTACCTTTAAAAGAAAAAGCTTTTAGATAGTCTAAAAATGAAGGTTTAAAGATTTTTAAACTATCAAGATATTCTAAATCTTTTTCTTCAAATTTAAAAAATTTAAGAAGGGTTAAAAATGGTTGAAGTCCAGCAAATAAGAAAAAAGGTCTATTTTTAGGACGATGGCGTATAAAAAGAGAAAAAACAGCTTTACCTAAAAAATTCCTCTCAAAATAAACTTGAGCCATAGTTAATTCATAAAGATCTAAAAAAAGACCTAAGGAAGGAAAGTAATACATAGTTTAAGGAATAAGCTCAGCCTTATAAATTCTTTCCATTCTTTTAAGAGCAAATTGATGAAAATTTTCATCAAAATCTGCAACAGCTTTTACTGGAATTTTTATTTTAAATCCTCTATAAAATGCATCAGCAGCAGTGTCCATTATACAAATACTTGTGCAAACACCAGTGAGGTAAAGTTCTTTTATTTCTAAGCTTTTTAAAACATCAAAAAGATTGGTTTTATAAAACCCAGAGAATCGTGTTTTATAAATAACAAGGTCATTAGAGTTTGGAGCAAGCTCATCAATTATCTGAGCTCCTTTTGTATCTTTCAAGCAATGAGGAGGAAAAGCCAAAAATTCCTCATCATTAGGATCATGAGCATCGCATAAATAAATTATAGGATATCCTTTTTCTCTAAATTCTTTTTTTAACTTTGATATTTCTGGAACAATTTCTTCTGCCATTTTTCCGCAATAAAGACTTCCTTCAGGCTTGATAAAATCATTTAACATGTCTATAATAAGTAAAGCTTTCATGTTCTATAAAATTATATAAAAACCTTTAAAAATCAAGAGAAAAAATTATAATAATTAAAGGGAAATAAATGATAGATATAAAAACTATTGTTGTTCCTGTTGATTTTTCAGATGTGGCTCCTTTAATAGCTAAATGGGCTAAGGAGACTGCTAAAAAGTTTAATGCTCAAATAATTTTAGTTCACGTTATTGAAGATATATCTGCTTTGGAAGGATTTTCGCCTAGTACTAAAACTTTACAAGAATTAGAAAAGACTCTTATGGAAGGAGCACAAGAATATATGCAAAATTTTTTAAGTAAATATTTTTCTGATTTTAATCAAGTCAAACCTATTATTACTAAGGGTAAAATAGTCGAAAAGATAATAGAAATTGCAGAGAAAAATTCAGCAGACCTTATAGTAATTGGAACCCATGGAAGAAAAGGACTTGATAAGATAATTTTTGGAAGTGTAGCAGAAGGAGTAGTAAAATACTCTCCTATTCCTGTATTAACTATTAATCCTTATAGGATAAAAGAAAAATAAATTATCCCTTTAAAAGCTTTTTAGCTTCTTGAGCTTCTTTACTATTTGGATATTGATTTATTATTTTTTTTAATAAAATTTTATAAGCTTCTACATCTCCAAGTGCTTTAAAAGAAAGAGCTTGTCTTAACATAGCAGAAGGTTTTAAAGGATGCCAGCTTTCAAGTTCAATTAACTTTTGATAGCTTAAAATAGCTTCTTCATATTTTTTTTCTTTAAAATAACTTTCTCCTATCCAAAAATGAGCTTGCCCTATCCATTTTCCTTTGGGAAATCTTTTGATATATTCTTCAAAAAGTTGCCTTGCCTTTTCTAATTCACCTTTTTGATAATAAGAATAGGCATTTTCATAAAGTTCTATCTCAGTTAAAGGTTTCTCTTTTATCTCTTCTTTGACAACTTCTTTTATCTTTTCTTTTGAAGTTTCTACAGGTTTTTCCTCAGTGATTATTTTAGCACCAGTGGCATTGGTAAAGAGTTCAATCTTTTTCTCTATTTCCGTTAATTTTAATTGTAAAGCTTGAATTTGAGTAGATAAATTAGATAATTGAGAATTAATTCCTCTTTCTTGTTCCTCTTTAGACAACCTTAATTCTTCTAATTTATTGGAAAGAAAAGTCTGTTCCTTTTTGATTTCTTCTAATTCAGAAAATATTTGAGTTTTTATATCTACTAATAAATGCTTAGAAATTTTATTTTCTACTGAATCTATCTTTTGATTTATTTCTGTCATATTTTTTTCCAATTCTACATATTTTTGATTTTGCCTATCTACTATAGTTTCAAGATTAACTACCTTTACTTTTAGTTCCTTTATTTCATCTTGGGAAGCTATACAACCATTTAGAAGAAAAATACAAATTAAAAATAAATAAAAATTAATTTTTTTCATGTTTTTTTCTCCGTTTTAATGTAATTTTCTATCTCATTTGTTAAATCTAAAGGTAGATTAGGAGAATAAAAATCGATTTTTTCTTCAGCTAAATATTTTAAAGTATAAATAATCAAAGGCAATTCTCTTTTTACTTCTTCCTCTCTAATTTTTTGAAAAAGTTTATTTTTTTCCCCTTCTATTTTTTGAACACCACTTAAATGATACTTTAATAGTTTTTCTTCTGTTTCTTTCCACAAAGGCAAAAATTCAGGAGTTCTTAAAGAAATTCTAAAAAAACTAATAGGAGGTCCTTCGTCAAGGTTTTCCGTTACAAGATGCATCATAGCTCCTGTTTCTGAAGCTCTTGCACTTATAAGTTGCCACATCACTTCTTGCCAGCTTCCCTTAGGTCCTCCAGGTAAAGCAGGATGAAGATTTATAAGTTTTAAGGTATTACTAAATTTAGAAGAAACAATCCACATATATCCAGCTAAAACCCCAAAATCTATTTCTTCACCTAGTTTTTTTAGAATTTCTTCATGATAAGCTTCTCTCCAATTTTCTTTATTTTTGATTCGTAATTTAGGTTTAAATTTTAAAGCAGAAAAAGAAATAACCTTTAATCCCATTTTTTCCTTAGCAAGGTTTATTAATTTATCTGAAATTTCACTCTCACCTAATTCTTTACTTATAAAAAGGTATGCAATTTTTAAGGGTAAAAAACCTGTTTTTATTTTAGAATAAACAATATCTAAAAGATCTATCGCAGCTTGGTCTCTTCCTGTTGTAAACCAACCTATTTTTTTAATCTTCATAGAAGGAGCCCCATAAATGGAAAGGTTAATTCCCAAGGTTTTGGAAGAAAAAGTTCAAAATATTGAAAAAGAGCAAATCTATCAGTCATCCCTGAAATATAATCCGCTATTATACGTTCCTTAGATGTATTAGGTATTTTTTCTGTAAAATTTTGGAAATATTCTATTTTTTCAAAATTATAATAATAATATTCAAAAAGAAAAGATAAAATTTTTTTTGCTTTTTCAAATTCTTTACGAACTGTAGGAGAAAAATAAATTTTTTCAAAAAGAAACTCCCTTAAAATTATTAAAGCAGAAAGATGTTTTTCATCCATCACAATAGCTTTTATATTATTTTCTTTTGTAGAGAAAATTACGCTTTTCACTAATGTTCCTATTCTTTGTGAATGGGTAAACCCTAAATTTTTATGAACAATTTCTGGAAGATCTGAATGAGTTATTAATCCAGCTCTTATAGCATCATCAATATCATGATTTACATATGCAATAATATCAGAAATTCTAACTACCTCAGCTTCTAAAGTTAAAGGTCTTTCTTCTTTTTCAAATAAGATAGGACCTTTTCCTTTACTGTGTTTAAAAATCCCATCCCTAACTTCAAAAGTAAGATTTAATCCTTTTCCATCTTTTTCTAAAATATCTATTACTCTCAAACTTTGTTCATTATGTCTAAAACCTTCAGGTAAAAGTTCATTTAATACTTCTTCTCCTGCATGCCCAAAGGGAGTATGACCTAAGTCATGTCCCAAAGCAATAGCTTCAGTTAGATCCTCATTTAAATTCAAAGCTTTTGCAATAGTTCTTGCTATCTGAGAAACTTCTAAAGTATGAGTAAGTCTTGTTCTATAATGGTCACCTTTAGGAGCTAAAAAGACTTGAGTTTTATGTTTTAGCCTTCTGAAAGATTTTGAATGAATTATTCTGTCTCTATCTCTTTCAAAACAAGTCCTAATTTCACATTCCTTTTCCGGAATAAGTCTACCTTTTGAAAATTTTGCCTTGGCTGCAAATGGTGAAAGGATCTGTAATTCTAAATTTTCTTTTAATTTCCTAATACATTCATCTGACATCTTCAATTTTAAATTCTAAATTTTGGGTAAAATTGTTAATATAAGGAGTTCCCACTATTAAACTTACTTTATCCTTTTTTAGAATATTGTTAAAGTAGATAGCATTAAGTTCTTTACCTCCTTGCTGTAAGATTAATTTGGAATGTTTATCCTTTAAAATTATAGAATTTTTTATCATAAAGTTTTTAAGAAGTATTGTGGGAGGAAGATGACTTTCTCCATAAGGATGTAATTGATGAAAAGCAAATAGATTTTCTTTATTTAATAATTCTGATAAAGTGGCTTCAGCATCTATATAAATTAAATTAGAATATGAAGGAGTGAAATTGGAAGCTTCTAATAAATTTTCTAAGCGAAGCTTTAAGGCAGATAGGTTTTTTTTATCTAATCTAAAACCAAGAGCGCATTTATGTCCTCCAAATTGAATTGATAAATCTTTACACCGAGAAAAAATTTCGAAAAAATTAATTTCTGAAGGTGATCTGACTGAACCATATGCCATGTCTTTTTCACACAAAATTACAATCGTAGGTAAATGATAAAGATTTTTAAATCTATTTGCTATTAATCCTAGTAAACCTTTAGGAATTTTTTTTTCAAAAATTAAAAAAATGCAGTTTTTATTTTTTGAAAATTGTGAAGATTCATTTTCTATAGAGGTTAAAATCTCTTTTTCTATTTCTTGTCTTTTTTGATTTAATTTTTCTATTTCTTCCCAATGTTTTTCTGCAATATTTCTATCTAAAGAAGCTAAGAAATGAAAAACCTTTTCTGGATAACCCAATCTTGCAGCAGAATTAATTCTGGGAATTATATGATAATAAAGATTTTCTTCAGATAAACCTGTATTTAAACGTGTTTTTTCCAATAAAATTCGTATGGAGGGAAAAGCAGAGTTTAAAAGGTCTCGAAAACCAAAAAATGTAATAATGCGATTTTCTCCTATTAAAGGTACCATATCAGCTAAGGTTGCAAGACAGATAAGTTCCATATATTTTCTTAGATAGGGGAGTTTTTTTTCTTTAAAAAAACCGCAATGAAAAAGATAAGTTCTTAAAGCTCTTATTAAAGCAAATACTACACCACTTCCACAAAGATGATAAAAGGGGGATAAAGAAGAAGTGAGTTTTCCTGTTACGGTAATAGTGTAAGGTTTATTAAAAACTTCATGATGGTCTGTAACAATAACATCTATTCCTATAGCTTTAGCAAGATTAATTGTGTAATAATCAGAAATTCCTACATCAACTGTAATAATTAAAGAAATTCCATTATTTTTGAAAAAAGATAAGTATTTAGCATGAAATCCATATCCCTCATCATCTTTATTTGGAATTAACCATTCAATATTAGGGGAGAGCTCTTTCAAAAAATGATAAAGTACAAAAGAACCTATTATTCCATCAGCATCAGAATCTCCATATATTCCAATTTTTTCTTTATTTTTTAATGCTCTTGTTATTCTTTTTACAGCAAGTAACATATCAGGAATAATAAAAGGATCTGAGAAATCTGAAATTTGAGGATAAAGAAAAGAATAGGCAGATTTAATATCAGAAAATCCTTTATTTATTAAAATTTTGGCTAAAAGAGGAGTAAAAAAGCCTTCATGAATAAAGGTATAAAAAAGTTCAAAATTAATAGATTTATTTACCCATAGTTTGGTTGACATCGTTTGTGTTTTATTGTATCATAACAAAAACAAAAGTAAAATGTCAAAATTAAAAGTATTACTTACTGGAGGAGCTGGGTTTGTAGGTTCTCATACTGCTAAAATCCTTTTTCGCTCAGGATATAAAGTAATAATAATAGATAATTTTTCCTCTGGAGCATCTAAACATCCTTATGGAAAATTTTACAAAATAGATTTAAAAGAGGAAAAAGAGATAATAAAGATTTTAAAAAAAGAAAAACCGGATGTGATAATGCATTTTGCTGCATTTATTATAGTTTCAGAAAGTATTGAAAATCCCTTTAAATATTATGAAAACAATGTAGGAAATACTATAAAACTTATTAGTGCTATGAAAGAAGTAGGAATTAAAAATTTTATATTTTCTTCTTCAGCAGCAGTTTATGGAATTACAGAAAAAAATCCTATTCCTGAAACAGCAGAATTAAGACCAATTAATCCCTATGGAGAATCTAAAGCAATGGTAGAAAAAATGTTAAAGGATATGGCCCAAGCTAAGGAATTAAATTATATTGCTCTTAGATATTTTAATGTAGCTGGAGCAGATCCAGAAGGAGAGTTAGGTCCTTCTTATTTACAGCCTACTCATCTAATAATAAGAGCCTTAAAAGCAGCTAAAGGAGAATTGCCATACCTTGAAATTTATGGAACAGATTATCCTACTCCTGATGGAACTTGTATAAGAGATTATGTACATGTTATGGATGTAGCCTATGCGCATGTCCTTGCTATGAAATATCTTTTACAAAATACAAACTCTAATGTGTTAAATTGTGGATATGGGAAGGGATTTTCTGTAAAAGAGGTTATAGAAACTGTTAAAAAAGTAACTCAGAGAGAATTTAAAGTGATAGAAGGCAAGAGAAGACCAGGAGATCCACCTGTTCTTGTAGCGGATAATAGAAAAATTAAACAGATATTAAAATGGAAACCTAAGTATAATTTTCTTGAAACTATAATACAACATACTTGGCAATGGCTGAAGAAAACCTAAAGAAAAACATCATAGAAAAATTTAAAATAGTAATAGTTGGAGCTGGTCCAGCTGGTATAGCTACAGCTATAGAAGCTAAAGCCAATAAAATTGAACCAGTGGTGATTTTAGAAAAATCTGAAAATGTTTGTAATACCATAGTAAAGTTTTATAAACCAGGTAAAAGAGTAGATGCCAATTATAGAAATTCAAATATTAAACCTATAGGAATATGTTTTTTTGAAACAGAAACTAAAGAAAAATTTCTTAATAGAATAGAGAAATGGATAAAAGAATGGAATTTGGATATAAGAACTAATTCTGAGGTAAACGGAATTAAAAAATTGAATGGAACTTTTGAAGTATTAATAAAAAATAAACCCTCGGTTTTATCTGAATTTGTAGTTATTGCTATAGGGATATTAGGTAAACCAAACAAACCCTCTTATCCTATTCCTGAAAAAGTAAAAGATAAAGTTTTTTTTGAACCCCCGATTATACTTCCAGAAAACAAGAAAATTTTAGTAGTTGGAGGAGGAGATACTGCTGCAGAAGTTGCCTGTAGTCTTTGTGAAAAAAATCAAGTTTTTATCTCATATAGAAGACCTAATTTTTTTAGAATAAATGAAATAAATTTAAAAATCTTAGAAGAAAAAGTTAATGAAGGGAAAATAAAACTTTTAATGAATACGGATATAGAAAAAATAGATTCTATTAATGATAAAATAAAAGTTTTTTATAAAGATAATAAAGAACAAATTTATGATCGCATTTATTATTGTTTAGGAGGTACCACTCCTCAAAGATTTTTAAGAGATATAGGTATTCAGTTAGATGAGGAAGGGAATCCAATAGTAGATGAATTTTTTGAAACTAATTTACCAAAGGTTTTTTTAGCTGGTGATATTGGTTTAAAACAAGGAAATATTATGAAAGCTTTTAATTCAGCTCATATAGTAATTCAGAGGATAAAGAAGAAATATTTGAAATTCTAAAAATCTAGATTTATATTATAAAAAAGCCGGCGTAGCTCAGTGGTAGAGCAGCTGATTCGTAATCAGCAGGTCATGGGTTCGAATCCCATCGCCGGCTTAAAGGAAATTTTCAAAAAGGAGGTAATCTTAAATGAGATACAAATGGATGGAACATTTAATAGATGCTTGGGATGCTTTTATAGAAGAAATATTTTCCTTTATTCCTGAAGAGACAAAAAAGCATATTAAAAATGCAAGAAAAGAAATTTTATTAGCTTTAAGAAGTGTTATAGATAAGAGAATTGAAGAATTGGAGAAGGATAAAAAAGGTATCAAAAAAGTAAAAGTTGAAAAGGCTGAAAGCTAAATGAGAATCATTCTTTATACAGGAAAAGGAGGAGTAGGGAAAACTACACTTTCTGCCGCAACAGGAGCTTATATTTCTACCTTAGGTAAAAAAGTTTTGGTTGTTTCTGTTGATCCTGCTCACTCTCTTTCAGATGCATTAGAATTTGAAATAGGTCCTGAACCTAAAGAGATATTTCCTAATTTTTATGCTCAAGAAATTGATGTTTATTATTCTGTTGAAAAATTTTGGGGAATACTAAAAGAATATCTAAAAAGTTTATTTAAATGGCAAGGAATTGATGAAATATTAGCTGAAGAAATGTCAATTTTACCAGGTATGGAAGAAGTTTCCTCATTTTTATGGATAAATAAGCATGTAGAAGACAAAAAATTTGATGTAATTATAGTTGATTCAGCTCCTACAGGAGAAACATTGAGATTTTTAAGTCTTCCTGATGCAGCAAGTTGGTGGATAACTAAGATTTTACCTCTTCAAAGAAAACTTATAAGATTCATACGACCAGCAGCAAGAATAATTACAGATATGCCTTTACCTGAAGAAAAAACTTATGATGCTTTAGAAGAGTTATTTAAACAAGTTTATAATCTCTATTATCTCTTACAAAATTCTGAGATTTCCTCTGTAAGATTGATAGTGAATCCTGAAAAGATGGTAATTAAAGAAACAGAAAAAGCCTTTACTTATCTTCATCTTTTTGGATTTCCTGTAGATGGAATCTTTATTAATAAAGTAGTAGAAAAAGGGGATCCTTTTTATCAAATTCAGCAAAAATATATAGAAAGAATAGTTAAAAGCTTTGAACCTACTCCAGTTTTTATTATCCCTCAAGTTTATGAAGAGATTCTTGGTTTTGAGAAATTAAAAGAATTTGGTAAAAAAATATATTTTGATAAAAATCCAGCTGAAGTTTTTTACAAAGATAAGCCTTTTGAAATTACAGAAAAAGATCATACATATCAATTAAAAATATATTTAAAAGAGGTATCTCAAGGGAATTTAGAAATTTATCAAAATGAAGAAGATTTGATCATTAAAATAGGGAATCATAAAAAGCATTTCTTTTTACCAAGGATATTAGTAAATAAAGAAATAAAAAATGCACTAATAAAAGAACATTATCTAGAGATAATTTTTGGCTAAAATTAGTTAATTTTTTTTAGTCTTACAGCAAAAAATCCATCTAAACTATGTTTATGAGGATAAGTTTTTAAATATTTTTCATTTTCAATTAAGTTTTTTATAGTAGCTCCGCAAATATTTTTTAGTATTTCTAAAGGATTTTCTATCTTAAATTCAGGATGATTTTTTAAAAACTTCTCTATAATCTCTTCATTTTCTTCTAGTTCTAAACTACAGGTAGCATATACCAAAACTCCTCCTTTTCTTAGAAAAGGTGAAAGTCCTTCAAGAAGTCTTAATTGTTTTTCAGGAAGTTTTATCAAATCTTCTTCAGTTCTTACCCATTTTATGTCAGGATGTTTTCTTATTACTCCTGTACCAGTGCAAGGAGCATCAATAAGGATACGATCAAAAAATGGAGGATTGAGTTTTGGCAAAATTTCTCCTACGTCTCCTTGAAAAATTTTGGGTAATTTCAATCCAAGCCTTTGAAAATTTTCTTTTAATTTTTCAAGCCTCCAATGATAAAGATCAAAAGCCCAGATAATTCCTTTATTTTGGATTAATTCTGCAATATGTGTAGTTTTTCCTCCAACTCCTGCACAAGCATCAAGTATTTTTTCTCCTGGTTTTGGATTTAAAAGAAAGCTTACTAATTGGCTTACAGAATCTTGAACACTTATCCATCCAAAATGATAAGCTTTTAATTCAATAATTTTTCCTCTAAATCCGTCTAAAATTATTCCTACGGGACTATAAGGACAAGGTTTAGCTTGAGGAATTCCTTCTTTTTGTAAAAAAATCAAAAAATTTTCTCTAGTGACTTTAAGTGTATTTACTCTTATTACTAAAGGAGATTTAACATTACTTGCTAAGAGAAGTTTTTCTGTTTCCTCAAATCCCCATCTATTTATCCATCTTCTTACAAGCCATTCAGGGAAAGAATATTTAATAGATAAGTTCAAAATAGGATTAAAATCAGGTATTTCTGGTAGCTTTGATTTATTTTCAACTATTTTGTGTAAAATTGCATTAACAAAACTTTTTATCCAATTTCCTCTTTTTCTATGAGATAAAATTTTTAGACTTTCAGCTAATACAACCCATTCAGGTATTCTGGTATAAAGTATTTGATAGACTCCTAATCTTATAAGATTTCTTATTTCTGGATCCATTTTTTCTAAGGGATATTTGGAAAATCGAGAAATTAAAAAGTCTATATAATATAAATACCGAATTACTCCATTAACAAGCTCTCCAACTAAAGCTCGATCTCTTTCATCAGGAAGCACACTTTTAGTTAATATTTGAGAAAGTATCTCGTCTAAAGGAGGTTTATATTTTTCCCATTTTATAAGAATTTTTAAAGCTACAGCTCTTGGATTAGTTTTTTGAAGTTTTGCCATTATTTAAAAATTAGCTCCATTGTAAGGCTAATTGTTTTAGTGAAAAAAGTCTATCTCTTAAAAGGGCTGCTTTTTCAAATTCATAGTTTTTAGCTGCATTTTTCATTTCCTTTTCTACTTTTTCGATTTCAGCTCTCAGTACCTCTAAACTTTCAAAGTGTTCGGTAATTTCTACAATTTCTTCTAAATTTACAAAATCAGCTTCTACCATTTTCATAAGCGGATCTTCTAAAGACTTTACTATAGTTTGAGGAATGATTCCATGTATTTCATTATATTCTTGTTGAATTTTTCTTCTTCTTTCAGTTTCTTTTACAGCTTGTTCGATAGCAGGTGTAATAGTTTGGGCATAAAGAATAGCAGTTCCATTTATATTTCTAGCAGCCCTTCCTATAGTTTGAATAAGGCTTCTTTCTGATCTTAAAAAACCTTCTTTATCTGCATCAAGAATAGCTACTAAAGAAACCTCAGGTAAATCAAGACCTTCTCTGAGAAGATTTATTCCTATTAATACATCATAAATACCTTTTCTTAGATCCCTTATAAGTCTTGCTCTTTCCAAAGTTTTTAAATCAGAATGCATATAACATGCTTTTATCCCCAATTCCTTATAATAATCTGTTAGTTCTTCTGCAAGTCTTTTAGTAAGGGTACATACCAAAACCCTTTCTTTGTTTTCAATTCTTTTCTTTATTTCAAAATAGAGATTTTCTACTTGATTTTCTGATGTTCTGATTTCAATTTTTGGATCTAGAAGTCCAGTTGGTCTTATTATTTGTTCAATAACTCTTCCTTTTGCTTTTTCAATTTCATATTCTCCCGGGGTTGCTGATACATAAATTACTTGATTAATCCTTTCTTCAAATTCTTCAAAAGTGAGAGGTCTATTATCTAAAGCTGAAGGCAGTCTGAAACCATATTCCACTAAAGTTTCTTTTCTACTCCTATCCCCTCTATACATACCTTTTAGTTGAGGAATAGTAATATGACTTTCATCAATAAAAAGTAAAAAGTCATCTGGAAAATAATCTAAAAGGGTATAAGGTGGCTCCCCGGGTTTTCTTCCATCTAAATATCTACTATAATTTTCTATCCCTTTACAATAGCCAACTTCTTCAAGAAGTTCAAGATCATAAAGTGTTCTTTTTTCTAATCTTTCTGCAAAAAGAAAAAGCCCCTTGTTCTTTAAATAATCAACCCTTTCTTTTAGTTCTTTCTTAATTTCTTCAATAGCAACTCTTAACTTATCTTCAGAGGTTACATAATGACTAGCAGGAAAAATCAATATCTCATTTACTTTTCCAAGAGTTTTGCCTCTAAAGGGGTCTATAATTTTAATTTCTTCTATTTCATCTGCCCAAAGACTTATTCTTACAGCTCTTTTTTCTTCATTAGAAGGAAAGATCTCAATAATATCACCTCTTACTCTAAAAGTGGCTCGAGTAAAATCTATTTCCCTTCTTTCATAATGCATAGTTATAAGAGCTCTTAAAATTTCCTCTCTTCTTATTTTAGCTCCTTTCCTAAGATAAAGATGTTTTTGAAGATATTCATGAGGAGAACCAAGTCCATAAATGCAAGAAACACTGGCTACTACAATTACATCTCTTCTTGAGAGAACTGCAGCAGTAGCAGAATGCCTTAATCTATCTATAAAATCATTTATAGAAGCATCTTTTTCAATATAAGTATCAGTAGCAGGAACATAAGCTTCAGGTTGATAATAATCATAATAGGAAATAAAATATTCTACAGCATTTTCAGGAAAAAGTTTTTTAAATTCATTATATAACTGTCCAGCAAGGGTCTTATTAGGAGCAATAATTAAAGTAGGTTTTCCAACTTGAGCAATAACATTAGCCATAGTAAAAGTCTTCCCAGAACCTGTTACTCCCAATAAAACCTGATGCTTAATTCCTTTTTTAATACCATCAACTAAAGCTTCTATCGCTTTAGGTTGATCCCCTTTTGGTTCAATATCAGCTTTAAGCTTAAATTCAGCTTGAGTTTTTAAAAAATACATAACTTTAAATAGAAATTAGTGCTTAATTAAATAAAATCAACAGAGTTAAAATAAAAAATTGCAAACCTGGTATGGAATGCCAGATCTATAAAAATAATTGAAATTTTTGATAAAGGAAACATGATTAATCTTGTTAGAGATGAAATTATTCACGTAGAAGCTACTCGTAAAGATTGGGTAGATACTATTAACAGATTTATTTTTTAAGCTTTCTATAATTTCTAATATAAAAGGGTAAAATGGAGCTTTTGCCCCTGACTTTGTTCATCTTTTTTTTAGCAATGTTCTAATTTTTTTTATATGATATAATTTTAATCAAATATGATTAAAGGATTTCGTGGTACTAGTCTTATAGATTATCCAGGAAAAATTTCTTCTGTAATATATACTTATAAGTGTAATTTCCATTGTCCCTATTGTTATAATTTAGATCTTATAATTCCAGAAAAATATAAAAAACTAAAGGATATATCTGTGGATTGGATAATAGAAGAATTAAAAAGAAGAAGTTTTTTTATTAAAGGGGTTGTAATAACTGGAGGAGAACCCACTATTTGGGGTAAAGAATTGATAAATCTCATAGAAAAGATTCGTTATGAGGTTAAGTTATCTATAAAACTTGATACTAATGGTTCCAATCCTCATCTTATAAAAGAGCTTTTTGAAAAAGATCTAGTGGATTTTTGGGCAGTGGATTTTAAGACAGCACCATTTAGATATCATGAAATAGGAGGAGAGTTTGATAAAGTAGAAAAAACTTTTGAAATCCTTAGCAACATTCCTGAAAAATTAGAAATAAGAATTACCCTTTATCCTCCTTTAATTTCAGAAAAAGAATTAAAAGAAATGCTACCATATTTAAGAAATTTTAAATATATAGCCTTTCAAAAATGTATTCAAAAAAATAAAAAATTTTCTTATCCAATTGAATTTTATAGAAAAGCTAAAGAATTATTCCAAAAAGAGCTTCCTTTAGCAGAAATTTTAGAAAGATTTTGAATTTATTTAGTTAATCCTATTTTTTCAGGATATCTTAAGATTTCTTCTTCAGAAATATTTTCCAAATTTATTCCTATTTTTTTGGCTAATTCCAGATATTGAGGATAATTTAAAATTTCCCCTTTTTTCTCTATTTTTCTAAAAAAAATTCCACCCACATATATTCCGTAAATAGTGTCAAGGACATATTTAAAACATCTTATCATACTTTCAAAAATTTTTCCCCCTTTGGTTGCTCCTACAGAAATAAGAATTCCCTTTGGTTTTTTTAAAAAAGGATGAGGAAGATTAAGTAGATATTTTCTTGCCCAAAATGCTTGAAATCTTTCAAAAAAGGCTTGAACATAGGAAGTATGAGAATAAAAAAACACAGGAGTTGCAATAACTAAAAAATCTGCTTTTATGATTTTTTTATAAATTTCTTGAAAATCATCATTAAGGATGCATTCTCCTGTTTTTTCACATTCTCCACATTCTATACAAGGTTGATAATTTAATTCAGCCAGTCTTATTTTTTCAAAATTAATTTTAGAAAGTTTGATACCTTCTAAAAAGGAATCTAAAAGTATTTCTGTGTTGCCATTTTTTCTTGGACTACCATGAATAGCAAGAAGATACATTTACTCATTATTTAAAGTTTTTTTAATTACAGAAAAGACTTGTATAAACACTTCTTCAAAAGTTCCAGGAGAACATCTTCCCATTTCAATAAATTTTATTACAATTTCTTTAGCGGTTTTTATAGCTAATTCATCAACAGGAGAAATAGAAGCCTTAGTAGGAGTCTTAGTTTTTGGTTCAATATTAATAATTTTATCCTGAGCCATATTTTAAAATAATTAAAATATCCTTAAACTTTAAAAAGTCAATATTTTTTTACTTGACAAATTATTAGAAATTATAAAAATATATTTAAGGTTATTTTGACAAATGCCGATATTATTTTATTAATAAAAATGGGGTGAATTTATGAAGATTAGTGATATTAAAGGAAAAACTATAGAAGATCTAAATTATATAAAAGAAACTACAAAAAAAGAAAAAACTTTAAAATCAGAATTAACTCAATCAAATGAAAAAGTAGGTTCTCAAACTGAAAAGGTTGAATTTTCTTCAAAGAGTCTTATCGAATATGCTATAAAAAAAATAAGTTTACTACCTGAAACAAGAGAGGAAAAGGTTTCTAAAATCAAAGCTCAAATTCAAGCTGGTACTTATAAAGTTTCTAACAAAGAAATTGCAAGAGCTTTGATTAGCAGTATTCTTAATGAAATAGCTTAATTTTTATACAGTTTTAAAATTTTTTTTATTATTTGAGTAGTTGAAATTTTGAATTTTAAAGGAATTCTTTTTACTTCTCCTTTATAACTTTTAACAAAGTTGGCACCTACAATTTCTTCTTCTTCCCAATCAGCTCCTTTTACAAGGATATCTGGTTTTAACTCTCTTATTAAATTTTCTGGTGTTTCTTCATCAAATATTATAATGTAGTCTACACAATTTAAAGAGGAAAGAAGGAATGCTCTTTTTTCTTGAGAATTGATTGGTCTTAATTTACCTTTTATTATTTTTACAGAAGTATCACTATTTAAACCTACAATTAAAAAATCTCCTAAACTCCTTGCTAAATTAAGATAATGTACATGTCCTGCGTGAAGCAGATCGAAACACCCATTGGTAAATACCATAATTTGTCCTTTTTTTCTTCTTTTTTCTATTAAAGATTTAAGCTCCTTTAGGGTTTTTAGTTTTTTGTTTAAATCAGTATCCATAAAAGGAGTTCGTAATGGATAGGGTAAAGAATTAAAAACTTTAGGAATAGAAATTTCTATAATTTTCTCTTTTTTGGATTTTTTAAATAAACTTTCTCCTGAAGGAGAAAAACCTAAAGAAAGACCGGGAATCTCTATCTGACCTATTTTGGAAATAGCATTTACTCCGATTACATAGATTTGGTTTTCTATAGCTCTTGCTTTTAAAAGAACTTCCCAATGGGAAATGCGTTCTTTAGGCCATTGTGCAAAAACAATCAATAGATCAGGGCTATCTTTAATAAGATTTCT
Organism: uncultured Thermodesulfobacterium sp.; assembly: GCA_938091335.1. Taxonomy (GTDB): domain Bacteria; phylum Desulfobacterota; class Thermodesulfobacteria; order Thermodesulfobacteriales; family Thermodesulfobacteriaceae; genus Thermodesulfobacterium. The sequence continues at coordinate 95,773 of CALLJG010000001.1, read as the reverse complement.
CGCAATTTCAGGGCTTCTCAATTCAAAACATATTATACTTCCTATTTTGAAATCTTTTATTTCAACATATTTTCTAATTTTTCCTTGAGAGAACTCTTTATCTATTTCAGGAAAAAGTAAAAATTTTTCTCCAATTACTTCTATTTTTCTAGGGTTTACATAATAAAGTGCATTTAAGATTTTATTGTCTTTGTAAGAAGGTGCACCTATTAAGATAGATTTTTGATAGAGTTTAGCTAATTTTTGAATTTCAGTAAGAGCAGAATTTATTATATTTGGGGAAAGTGAAAAGAAATTTATTTTATATCCAGTTAAAGCTAATTCTGGAAATAAAATTAATTCTCCTTGAGAAGCTTCAATAAATTTTTTAATTTTTTGAAGATTAGATTTTAAATTATGAGTTACTTTCATCTGAACGATAGAGATTTTTAACATAAAGGCAACTTTAAAACACGCTTCTTGCTACTACTAATGCATATACTTTTTTTGCTCCTTTTTCTTTTAAGGCTTTTGAAGCAAAATTTAAAGTAGCTCCGGTAGTCATAACATCATCTATTAATAAAATATTTTTATCTTTAAGATCTTTTTCAGCTAAAAAGGCATTTTTTACATTTTCCCATCTTTCTTTTTGGGAAAGTTCTGTTTGAGGTTTTGTATGAACAACCCTTTTTAAAATATCATTTTTAGGTTTTTTACCAAGGAATCCCCACGCTATAAGGTAACTTTGGTTAAACCCCCTTTCTCTTAACCTATTTGAAGATAAGGGCACAGAAATGACTAAATCTACTTGAGGAATTTTTCTTTCAAAAATCTTTTTTATTAGAATTCCTAATTTATATCCTATTGAAAAATTTTTAGCAAATTTTAGGTCATTAATCCAATCAGAAATAGGTGGTTTATAGATAAAACCAATAAATACCTCATCAAAATAAAGTTTTCTTTTTTCACAATATCCACAATAAAGAATTTTCTTATTTGGGAAAAAATCTTCTAACATTTCATCAAAAGGATTTCCACATTTGGAACAATAAAATTTTAAAAAAGGTAGCTTTAAAAAGCAATCAGTACAGATTAAAGATTCATTATAATGTAAGAGTTTTTGACAAATCTTACAGTTTTCCGGAAATAAAAAATTAAGAAAAAATTTACTCCATTTCACCTTTTAATTTGATAATTTCAAGCACTAAATGAGCACTTAAAATTAAATTATTTAAGTTGATATATTCTTCAGTAGTATGAACTTTTTGCATTCCAGTACCCAATATAAGGCATTTTAGTCCTCTTTCATTAAATACATTGGCATCAGAACCACCTTCTTTTTTCTTAAATACAATGTTAAGATTTAGTTTTTTTCCTGCTTTTTTTACTAATTGACAAAGAGGATCTTCTTCAACGATTTTAAAAGCTTTAAAAACTTTTTCAAATTTAGCGCTTCCTATAGGAAGATCCCCTTTTTTATAAGAATTAACCACTTTATCAATTTGATTCTGAATTAAGTTTTGCAATTCTAATAATTTTTTTTCTTCATGACTTCGCATTTCCCCTTTAGCAACTGCATAATCAGGTACAATATTTATATAATTTCCACCATTTATAATTCCCACATTCATAGTAGTTTCTTTATCAATTCTTCCAAAAGGAAGATCAGCTAAAATTTGAGATAGAATGTAAATAGCATTTATTCCTTCTTCAGGATTTAGTCCTGCATGGGCAGATTTACCTTTTATTTCAATTATAAATTGATATGAAGAAGGAGCTGAATTTATTACTTCTTCAACATTTTCACTATCAAGCACAAACCCCTCTTTTGCATCAATTAAGTTGTAATTTAGATATTTTGATCCAAGAAGTCCAATCTCTTCGCATGTGGTAAATATAAATTCTATAGGAGGATAAGAGAGAGGGTTTTCTTTTAAAATTTTGGCAATTTCTATAAGAATAGCAATTCCTGATTTATCATCTGCACCTAAGATAGTTTTTCCATCAGTTTTAAAAATTCCTTCTTCAAAAATAATTTTAGGATTTTCATAAGGTCCCACTGTATCAAGATGGGCGCAAAAAAAGATGGGTTGCTTGGGTAAAGTTCCAGGAATTTTTACTATTAAATTTCCTACCTCAGAATAGGTATTTTCAGAAGATTTATCAAAAAAACATTTATAATTTAAGGCTTCAAAAATATCTGCTAAATAATAAGCTAATTTACCCTCTTTTTTAGAGGGACTTTCTATATTTAAAAGAGTTTGAAATTCTAAGGCTAATCTATCAGGATCAATCATTATTAATATCTGATTTTGAAATCTTTAAATTCTCCTTTATAAGGCTCTTCTATAACTTCTACTTTAGTTACTTTAGAATAGGGAGACCCTATATGACACCAAGCAATCATTTTCTCAACCGCAGAATCTTCTCCTTCAAAAATGGCTTCTACTCTACCATCAGGCAGATTTCTTACCCATCCTTTAATTGCTAATTTTTTAGCCTCTTCAGCAGTATAAGATCTAAACCAAACTCCTTGAACCCTTCCAGAAATAAATACATGTACCCTTTTCATATTATTTTATAAAATTATAAAAGATCTATCTAAAAGTCAAGTTAATAAAGTTTAATATAGTTTAAAAATATGTTAAAATAAAATAATTAAAAAATTTAGAAGAGGTGAAAAATGGAACCTATTACTAGTTTAAGAGGATTAGATAAAATAATAGTTCCTATTAGACTTACTTCCTCTTCAAAAATAAGATTTCAATGTTATCCAGGTGTACCTTGCTTTAAACTTTGTTGTTCTGATTTATTCTTACCTCTTACTCCATATGATATTATCAAAATAAGAGATAAATTGGGGATTTCTACAGATGAGTTTTTATTAATCTATACCGAACCCTTTATTTTACCAAAATCAGAATTACCTATTGTTAGGTTGAAAATGCTTGAAAATAAAGAAAAAACTTGTCCTTTTTTAGGTGAAGGAGGGTGTATTATTTATGAAGTCAGGCCTCTTGCTTGTAGATATTATCCTTTGGGATTTGGAATGTTTAGAAATAGAGACGAACAAAAAAATGAGGATATTTATTACCTTGTAAAAGAAGGTTTTTGTCAAGGATTAGATTCTGGAAAGGAGATGACAGTTGAGGAATATAGAATTTCTCAAGGAATACCAGAACTTGAAGAGCCTATTAAAGAATGGGGAGAGATAATAATGAGAAAAGAGTCCTTTGGACCTATAGAAGTTCCAGAAAAAAGTTTACAACTTTTTTTTATGGTAAGTAGTAATCCAGAAAGATTTAGAGCTTTTATCTTTGAGACCAAATTTTTAGAAATGTTTGAAATCCCTGATAAAACTTTAGAACAAATTAAAACCGATGATCTTAAATTATTACAATTTGGGTTCAAATGGCTTAAAACTGTTCTTTTTGGAGATAAATTAGTAAAACGTAAAAAAGAAGGACCTTTTATAAAAAAAATAAAACCTTTTTAAATGTTTCCACCTATAAAAAGAAAAAAAACTCGTACAATTTTTGTTGGTAACATTTCAATAGGTGGTGACTCACCTATTCGTGTTCAAAGTATGACCAATACTAATACAAGAGATGTAAAAGCAACTATTGAACAGATTCATAAACTTTATGAAGCCGGTTGCGAAATAGTAAGAGTTGCTATACCAGACAAAAAGGCTGTTTCTTCATTAAAAGATATAATTAAAGAAAGTCCAATTCCAATTATTGGAGATATTCATTTTTTAACTTTATTAGGAGAAGAAGCAGTTAAAATAGGAATTTCTGGGATTAGAATAAATCCAGGAACATTTAAAAATCGCCAAAATTTAGATAGATTAATAAGAGTTTGTAAGGAAAGAGGAACTTGTATAAGAATAGGAATAAATGCAGGGTCTTTAGAAAAGGAAATTCTTAAAAGATATAAAAAACCTACCCCTGAAGCTATGGTAGAAAGTGCATTGAATTGGCTTTACTATATAATAGAAAAATATGATTATCAAAATATAAAAGTTTCTCTTAAATCTTCAAATTGGTGGGATACAGTTAGAGCTTATGAACTTTTTTCTGAAAAATCTGATTTTCCTCTTCATTTAGGAGTTACGGAAGCAGGAGGACTCATTCCTGGTACAATTAAAAATACTATGGCAATAAGTTATCTATTACTAAAAGGAATTGGTGATACTTTGAGAATTTCTTTAACTACAGATCCTATTGAAGAGGTTTATGTAGCTTATGAGATATTAAAAAATCTTGGATTAAGAACTCTTTATCCAGATATTATAGCCTGTCCCATGTGTGGAAGATGTGAAATTGATTTAATGAAACTTTATGAAAAAGTGGAAAATTGGGCAAGAAATATTAAAGCTAATATTAAGCTTGCGGTAATGGGTTGTGTAGTAAATGGTCCAGGAGAAGCTAAATATGCAGATCTCGGGGTAACAGGTGGAAAAGGAATCGGAATTATTTTTAAAAAAGGTAAAATAATAAAAAAGGTTCCTGAAAGAGAATTACTTTCTGCCTTTTTTAAAGAGATAGAGAAATTTTTAAAGGAGCACCCAGAAAGATATATACAAAAAGACGTACCTAACTAATGTATAAATATTTGTTATTATTTAGCGAGTATGTAAATGAAGCTATCCAATTATAATATAGATCCAGGGAGAAGATAAGATAGAAAACCTAAGCTTTTTTGAATTAGAACTTCCTCTCAGAGTAGACAAGCAGTTAAAAGGAGCATAGAGAAACTTATTTTGAAGGGAGGCTTACGAAGCATCATAGAGTATCCAAAGAGGAGTCTGTGGTATATTTAAAGGAGTTGGAGTATAGGTATAATTTGGGCAGAAAGAATAATTTTACAAATTAATGGATTTGTTAGCTAAATATAGTAAGATGGCTCAAATTACATAATCACCCATTATTTTTAAAGCTTTTGTAAAGAATTATTTTCTGGTATCAAAGCTAAAAGATTAGCTAAGTTTAATGAGAAATAAATTAAAAGCTTCAATTCTCTATGCTAATAGTTAGTTAGGAATATCCTGTAATTATATCAAGAACCACAAAGATAAGTTAAGGAAGTTTTTCTGGTGAAGAGACAATTTGGAAATTTTGAGCAACCAAGAAAATAGCTTTTTATTTTTTTATTAAACTTTATTTCCATTGGTGAACCACATTTTTCACAATATAAATATTTTTCTTCAAATAATTTCTTAATAATATCTTTAATAAGATCTAATGGTGGAGAAAATTTTTCTTGGCAATGGGGAAATTTATTGCAAGAAAGAATTATTTTGGAAGGAGTTAGCTTTATAATAAGTGGTTGTCCAGCAGGGCAATAACCAATTCCTTTTTTGTTTAACTCTTCAATTTGTTCTTCTATAGCTCTTCTTTCTGCATCTTGATGAATGTCCAAAAGTTTTAATAACTCTTCCACAAATTTACTTTCTCCTGTAGTGAATCTCATCATTAACTCTTTGCTTTTTTGATGCGAAAGAATATTCAAACTTCCATGCCAAATGATTTTTCTATCTATAACTGCTAGCTTTTCATGGCACCTAGGTTTATACCTTAATTCTATATTCAAATTTTTTAAGTTATTAGTTATTTCTCTACCAAGTTCCTTTGAAATTTTTTGTTCTTTAAATGGTTTAGTAATAATAAAAGTTTTGACTCCTTTCTTATATAATTCTCTAAAAATTGGTTCAAAGTAAGTAATGCGGTTTGGAGTTATAAAAGGACTCACAATCAAAACTTCATCTTTTGTTTGTAATAGATCATTTTTAAATAAGGGATAAAAGTCTAATTCATCACAAAATATCGGAAAGTTATTTTCTAGTTTTATAAAATTTCTTTTTTCAGAGAAAAAGGTTATATTAGTAAAATTGTTAGCTAAAGGTAAGTCTATTCTAGTTTTTTTAGGAAAAGGAAAAAAGTTTAATGTGCTAATTACATGATAGTTTTTTTCAACATCTTCTAATATTTTCTTTAAAATACTGTTTTCTTCTAAATTTTTTTTAAAGTATTTGAGATTGGCAACGAAGATTATCTTAGCTTTTGCTCGAGTTATTGCTACATTAATTAATCTCATTGCTTCTGTATTAAATCCTCCATCTAACCATTTACCTTCTACTAAATCAAATATTACAAGATCACTTTCTTTCCCTTGGAATCTATGGATTGTGCTTGATATAACCCCATTTAATTTTTTCTCCGCTACCAATTTATGAATTAACTTATTTTGAGCTTTATAAGGACTCAAAATTGCTATATTATTTACCCCACTTAATAAAGCTTGTTCAGCTAAATATATACATAAAAATGCATTGTAAATATTAAAACGGGAACCATCACCTGTTTTAGAACACCAAGGATTAAATTGTGAGGTATCACATAAAATAATCTTTTCATTTGGAAATGGTTCAGATTGGATAACTTGTTTTTCTTTTTTGTCTTCAGTAAATGATTTTTTCTCAGTTTTTAAAATTCCTTCATAAATTAAGTTATTAACTAATTCAGCAATTTCTTTGGGCATTCTTCTTTGTATATATAAAGGTGCTAATCTTTCATCTTTTTCTCCTTTATTAACTTTTTGTGCTATACCTGAAATTTCAAATATGTCCCTTTTTAGCCATTTTCCAACTAACTCATTCTCAGCTCTTGCTATAGGTCCTAATTGTCTAAAATCACCAATAATGATAACTTTTGAATGAGCAAGTCCGCAAGTAAAAAATAAAGCAGGTGGAGATGCTATACTAGCTTCATCTACTACAACTATCTCAAAATTTTTACTATAAATATCTTTATTTAAATATGCTTTCGTTATTGTGGTACCAATTAATTTGGCATCTCTAATTATAATATGTGAAAGCTGGTGGATAGTATTTTCAATATTTTTTATTTCTTGCTTAATTTTCTCAATCACTGTTTTTTGTTTTTCAAATTCTTTTTTTAAAATATTTTTCATTTGAAAATCAGTTTTTTTAAATTTTAATTCCTCCATTAATTTGTTTCGATCTTTTTCCATATTTTGAAGATTTTCAATTTGAAATTTCAATTGTTTTTGTAATTCTGATAGTTCAGATTTTTCCCTCATTTCTAACAAAGAAAGTTCATTTAACAATTTTTCTAATTTTTGTGGATTACGTCTAGTTAAGAAACGGATAATAAAATTGGTTTTTTTAATTTTTTCAAGCTCATTTTTTGTTTTTTCGATTTCCTCTTTAGTCTTTAAGATATTTTGTTCTTTGTTTTGTATATTTTTTTCTATCTTTTCAATGTTTATTTTAATTTCTTCCATTTTTTTTCTTTTTCTAAAATATTTTCTAAAATATTTAAAAGTTTGGTTTCTTCTGCTAATATTTCTTTGAGTTTTTGAAGCTTTTTAGTAAGTTCTTGGCTCTTTTTTTCTATCCAATAATTTGGATTCAATTCAGGAAAGTCTTCAAAAAGCTTTCTAATAGAGGGAGAGCCAATTCTTAAAATTAAACCATTAAAATATTTTTCCTCTTTTCGTTTTTTTAATATTTGAGCTATTTTTTCAAGAGCATTATCGATTGCTACATTAGTATGTGAAACAAATAAAATATTTTGATTTCTTAGTAAAAATTCATTTACTAAATAAGAAAGAATTGTAGTTTTTCCTGTTCCCGGTGGTCCCCAGATAAAAGTTATTTCACTTTCTAAAGATTTTGCTAAAGCATTTTTTTGGTCCTCAGATATAGATAATTGAAGTTCACTAAATGGTGTCAAAAAATTATAATTATAACTACTATAACTTTTTTGAAATCCGAATGCTTTCATAGCAATATTTTCATTAAAGGAAAGATCTTTAGACTTGATGTTATTTATTCTTTCTTTTAAAACTTCTAATAAATAATAAGTACTTGCTCGTATTATAATTTCAGGAATTTTACTACCAATATCTTTATCTAAAGCAAGTAATACTTTTAGACCATTGATTGTAATAATACTTCCTTTTATTAATTCATTTTTGTATTTAGCATTAATAGGAGTATCATCTTCTAATTCTATTGGTGTATCTGAAGTAAATTCATAAATAAATTTATCTCCCTCTTTGGTAATTAATTTCCCATCAAGAAGAGTGAATTTAATGTCCCCCTTTTTTTTAATGTAATCTATTTCACATTCAAGAGCCTCTATAAACTCTTGATATAAAGAAAACTTATTCATTTAATATTTTTTATTAATCAGGTTGTAAAAATATTTTAATCATTTATTAGTTTAAACTAAAAAGTTATTTAGCAATAGCCTTATTTTTAATTTTTGTTATCCTATGTTTGGTTATCAAATCTATTTTTTAAATTTTTTAAATTTTTTAAAAGGATTATATGATTATGTATTAAATTTTATCAGAGGTAAGAATCCAGTTATATACTATTTTAAGAGGGAGATTAAATTTTTTAGATAGGCACTTAGACATTTCCTTAGTTTTAAATCCTTGAGATTTTAATCTTTGAACTTCCTTTTTTAAAATATCCCAATTTATTTTTAATTCCTTATCTAAAATTTTTTCAGGCATTATTATAAGAGTTATTTCACCTAAAAAATTTTCTCGTTTTTCTAATTCTTCTAAGTTTGTCCATAAAAGCTCTTCATGTAATTTAGTTAATTCTCTTGCAAGGAAACATTCTCTATTTCCTAAAATTTTTAAAAGATTTTTCAAAGTTTTTTTCATCTGGTGAGGAGAGATAAAAAGAATAATAGGGAAATTATTGGGTAAGTTAGAAAGCAAATTTTTTTGTTCCTCTAATTTTTTAGGTAAAAATCCCAAAAAAATAAAACCTCTATCTAAAACTATTCCAGAAACACTTAAAGCACAAGTAATTGCAGATGGTCCTGGGATAGGCTCAATTTTAATTCTGTTTTTATGAGCAAGATTAATAATATAAGCTCCTGGATCTGAAATACCAGGAGTTCCTGCTTCACTAACTAAAACTACATCTTCTCCTCTTTTTAAAAGCTCAAGTATCTTTTCTGATTTTTTCTTTTCTACATCCCTATAAAGACTTATAAGTTTTTTTGATTCACATTTATAATAATTTAAAATTTTTTTTAATGATCTTGTATCTTCGCAAGCAATAAATTTTATATTTTTAAGGATTTCTAGAGCTCTTAAAGTAATATCCTTTAAATTTCCTATAGGTAAACTTACTACATAAAGGGTTCCTGTTTTTTTTTGCATAAAAGACTTTTTAGGAAAATCTTAATCTGGTAAAGTTTTTATCAATTTCTCAACTTTGTTTTTTATTATATCTCTTATTTTTCTAAAAAATTGAATCTGTTTTTCAGTATGAGATTCCTTTGTAGGATCTGGTAAATCCCAGTGTTCAAATTTTGCACCCTCTATATAAGGACAACTTTGAGAAGCTTTTTCACAAAGAGTAATAATTAAGTCCAAATTTTTATATGGTATTTGTTCTAAAGATTTAGGAAATTGTCCTTGTATAAAGATTCCATCTTCTTCAAGTACTTTTAAAGTAAAGGGATGAATATAAGGAGATGGATTGCTTCCAGCTGAATATACTTCAATATTTTTTTTGTATAATTTAGCAAAATATTTAGCATAAGCTTCAGCTATTTGACTTCTTGCAGAATTCTCTGTACAAATAAATCCTATTTTCATTTTTTAATAATCTAATTTTAATAATCTAATTTTAAACCTAAATAAATAGATCTTCCAGGTGTATTATAGTTTTTAACTTCTTCATAATCAGTATTTAAAAGATTTTCTATTCTTCCAAAAAAGACAATATTAGATTTTAGTTTATAATTTGAACTCAAATTTATTAAAGAATAAGATTCAAGTTTATTTTTGTTTTTTTTATCAGCGTATCTTTCTCCTGTATAAATATACTGAGTAAGGAAGGAAAAATTACCTTTAGTATAATCTGCAGAAAAACACAATTTATGTTGAGGCTTATATCTTAGATATTTATTTATCTCTTTATCTTCTGGATCTGAATAATTATAGCTTATTTTAAAAGAAAAATTTTGGGCTAAATGAAAACTTAAATTATTTTCAAATCCTTTAATAATTGCAGAACCTATGTTTTGGGGTTGCCAAACCCAATTAATTGGAATCCATTCAATAAGATTTTTATACCTTTGGTAAAAAAATATTAAAGAAAAATCAATTTTATTATTCCATAAACTTTTTTCTATACCAATATCCCAACCTTTTGATTCTTCAGGCTTTAGATTTGGATTCCCTTTAGCCCAAATTTCATCAGGGTAAAAAAGGTCATCAAATGTTGGAACCATAAAGCCAGTTCCATAGTTTGCTTTTAATCTTATATCAAGTTGAGGAATTAAATAGTTTAATCCTAATCTATAAGTGGTTTTTTCTCCAAACTTTTTATAATCATCATACCTTAAACCAAAATTTAAAATCAATTTCTTTTGAAAAAGATTTAATTTATTATTTATAAAAAATCCCATATTCTCTCTTTCTTTGTCATAATATCCTTCATACTTGCCTTTTTCTTTCCTATACTCTATACCAAAAATAAGATTATAAAACTCAAAAGGTAAAACTTCATTTTGCCAATGAAATTCATTAGTCTGAACAATATAATTAGTAGAAAATCCAAAATCATAATAATAGTGTTTTCTTTGAGAATAGTTTTTGGATAATAATAAATATTGTTTCCAATTTTTAAAAATCTCAAAATTAATGTTTCCTGCAAGAAGATAATTTTTTGCTTTTTTGATATTGTTTGCATCCGATGAAGGAAAATCAAATTCGGTTTTTTCATAATTATAACGTCCTATGAATTCTATATTAAGGCTGGGTAAAATATTTAATCCAGTTTTGCCAGATAAGAAAGAATTCTTAAAACCATCTTTCTCTTTACCGTCTCTATAAGCTGAAAATCCCTCAGTATTATAATAAGAAGAATTCAACCTAAAATTCCAATTTTTAATTTCTCCTGAGATTTCAAAATTTGGTTTATAAGTCCCATATGATCCAGACTCTAAAGAAAGATTAATTTTAGGTTTCTCCTTACCTTTCTTAGTTATAATATTTATAACACCTCCTATAGCTTCAGATCCATAAAGAGTACTTTGTGGACCCTCTATAATTTCTATTCTTTCTACATCTTCAGCATTTAAAGAACCAAAATCAAACATACCTGTTGTGGGATCATTTACTTTTATTCCATCTAACAATACCAAAGTATGGGAAGACCTTATACTTCTATTTAAAATTATTCCTGTTGGCTTTCCAGGTCCTCCAAAGGAAGTTACATAAACTCCTGGAGCAGTTCTTAATAAATCTGATATTAAAATAACATTTGTTTTCTGAATTTCTTCATAAGGAATGAGAACAGTTTTAGCAGTTGTTTCTTCTAAATATTCTGGTATTCTATTTGCAGTTACTACTATTTCAGGTAACTCTTCAGGTTTTTCTTCACATAATCCTAAAGAAAATAAACTTATAAGAAAAAAAACAATATAAAAAGTTTTATTCCACATAACCTTCCTCCTTAAATTTTTAAAAGGATTTAAAAAGATTTAAAAGTTATAGAAGAAGTTTAAGAAAGAGGATAATATTTTTTCATGATTCACCCCCTCGGGTTTTTGGGAAAGGGCTGTCTTCCGGCTTCCGGATCTTCCTACTCGTTGCGCCTTCCCAGGGTATTAAACCCCAGTGGCTTGTCAGCTAAGCTTATTCAAAGCTTAGCTCAAGCAACTTTCGTTCCCGGTCACGGCTGCGGGGCAGCGGGGGATTTTCACCCCTCTTCCATAACCCTTACCCATTAGTCAAAAATTAATAACATCTTCTAAATATTTGTCAAGAGATAAAATTTAAGATTTAGATTGAAAATCAAAAAATTTTGATAAAATAAAGTAAATATGAATATTATTAAAAAATTAGATTGGATCAAAGAATTTATACATAAAAATAATTTATCTGCCTTTCTTTTTACTTCAGTTCCTAATATTTTTTATTTGACTCAATTTAAATCTTCTAATGCTTTTATTATTATTACTAAAAAAGATAATTATTTTCTAACAGATTCAAGATATTTTGAAAAAGCTCAACGTGAATTAAAAAATTGGGAAATTGTTCTTATTAAGGATGATACTTTTTATTTTTTGAAAGAATTTTTAAAGGAATTAAAAATTGAGGTTTTAGGATTTGAGAAAGATGGAATAACTTGTGAATTTAGAGAAAAGCTTAAAATTAGAAATATAAAATTTAAGGGATTTAGCAAAGTTCTTAAAGAATTAAGAATGATTAAAACTAATCAAGAAATAGAAATTTTAAAAGAAGGTATTAGAAAAACTGATCAAATATATAAAAGTATTTTGAAATTATTAGAAGATTCTATTTTTTCTAATAAAAATTCGGTACTTACAGAACTTGGGTTGAGAGGGTTTTTAGTTTCTAAAATCTTTGAAATAGGTGGATATGGAGAAAGTTTTCCAGCTATTATAGCTACAGGTAAAAATTCTTCCATTCCTCATTGGGAGAGTTCAAAAACTAAGATAAAAAAAAATTCCCCTCTTTTAATAGATATAGGTATAATTTGGAAGGGATATTGTACAGATTTTACAAGAACCCTATATATAGGGACTCCTTCATCAGAATTCAAAAAAATTTATGAAGTAGTAAAAAACGCCTGGTATAAAGGATTTGAAAAGGTTAAAGAAGGAACTTATATTTTTGAAATAGATAAAGCCATAAGAGAATATTTTTATAAAAAAGGGCTTGATAAATTTTATATTCATGCAGGTGGGCATGGAATAGGAATAGAAGTACATGAACCGCCAAAAATCTTTTATAAAAAAGATATAAGGAAAAAGCAAAAGGAAATTATAAAAGACGGTATGGTGTTTACTATAGAACCAGGTATATATTTCCCAAATAAATTTGGGATAAGACTTGAAAATATAGTTATAGTTGAGAAAAGAAAAGGGGAAATTTATTCAGAAATAGATTTGGAGCTTAAAAAGATAGATTAAAAGATATGAAAAAGGGTGAAAATAAAAAAATTAGAGTAATTTTGGTAGGAAATCCTAATGTAGGTAAAACCACTATTCTTAATTATTTAGTAGGAGAAAATTTAAAAATTGGTAACTGGCCAGGTGTAACTGTGGAAAAGAAAGAGGGATGTATAAATTTTCAAAATTATGAAATTCTTTTTATAGATCTTCCGGGTATTTACACACTTGAGGAAGTTTTATCTGAGGATGAAAAAATAGCCTTAAATTATTTATTATATGAAGATTATGATGTAATTCTTAATATTATTGAAACTCCCAGAATAGAAAGAGATTTGTATCTTACTTGTCAGCTTTTAGACATAGGTAAGCCCATGATTTTAGTTTTGAATATGATAGATGAAGCAAATGAACTAGGTATAGAAGTTGATGAAAAAAGACTTTCTGAGTTAATTAATATTAAAATTGTCAAAACTAATGGAAGAACAGGAGAAGGAGTTCTTAATATTCTTCCCATCATAGTTGAAACTTATGAAAAAAACAAAGTTCCAGTTAAAATAATTTATTCACCTTTCATTGAAGAAAATATTAAAGATAAAACCTTTCCTCGATGGTTAGCTTTGGAAAAATTAATTGAACAAAACCCTGAATTGTATGAATTGATCAAACAAAAAAGGCTAAATTTTTCTCAAGGCTTAATTAGAGAAGTAATTCGCAAAAAACTTCTTCATAAAAAAACTCTTACAGAAACTTTGGATACTTTTTTATTACATCCCTTTTTAGGAAATATATTTTTTTTTATAATAATGTATCTTTTTTTAAAAATATCTTTTGATTTTTCTGCTCCATTAATTGCATGGATGGAGCAATTTATGCAAAATTTTTTAACTCCTATAGTTCTTTTAGCCTTAAATAATATAAAAGTTCCGCAGTTTTTGGGGAAGTTTTTCTCTGAAGGAATAATTGGAGGAATAGGAACAGTGTTAACCTTTCTTCCTTTAATATTTGTTATGTATTTAATTTTAACTTTTCTTGAAACCTCTGGATATCTTCCAAGAGTTGCCTTTTTAATGGATAGATTTACTCATAAAATTGGACTTCATGGACAAAGTGTTATTCCTTTATTAATAAGTTTAGGGTGTAATGTTCCAGCTATTTTACTCACCAAAATTTTTCAAGACACAAAAGATAAATTATTAGTAATGTGTATGATCCCATTTATTTCTTGCCCAGCAAGGTTAATAGTTTTTTCTTTTATTGCCTTGATTTTCTTTAAAAACCCTGTTTTTGTAATTCTTTCTCTTTATTTAATAGGTATTTTTTTTTCGATTTTGACTAGTTTAATTTTAAGAAAAAGTTTATTAAAAAAAGAACTTTCTCATTTTGTGATGGATCTTCCCCCTTACCGTGTTCCATCATTTCGATATGTTTTAAATTTAGTTAGTAGTTATTTAAAAATATTTATTTACAGAGCTGGAACAATAATTTTTTTAATTTCTCTAATTATATGGCTATTTCTTAATTTACCTCCAGGAGAAAAAAATATAGAAAATAGTTATATGGCACGCATAGGGAAAAAATTGAGCCCTATTTTTGAACCAATAGGGCTTGGAGATTGGAGGATCACTACCTCCTTACTTTCGGGTTTTTTAGCTAGAGAGGCAATTATAAGTAATATGGGGATCATAATAGCTCAGGAAAAAGGGGAAAGTGTCGGTATGCAATTAGATTTTGCTTCGGCTCTTAAAGACCAGAGTATAAAATTAGGTCTTGCCTTAAAAGAGAGTTTTTTGTCTTTAATTTATCCTTTTCCTAAAACTCTAAAAATAGAAAAAGAATTAAATGGAATAAAGAAAGGAATAAAAACTCTTTTAAATGAAAAACAAGCTTTATCCTTTTTATTATTTGTTTTGATTTATAATTCATGCTTAGCTGTAGTTGTGGTAATGGCTAAAGAAGGAAGATGGGCATATTCCTTAGGATTTTTAATTTATAGTTTTTTTCTTGCCTGGATTGTCTCATTTATAAATTTCAATTTTTTGTGGTAAATTTCAATTTTTTAAAAGGAGGGTATCTTAAAAATGAGAGTAGTAATTATCGGAGCAGTAGCTTGTGGAACCAAAGTAGCTTGTAGGCTTAAAAGATTAAGACCTGATGCAGAAATTATTTTAATTGATAAAGATAATTATATTTCCTATGGCGGTTGTGGTATGCCCTATTATCTTACAGGAGATGTTTCTCACATAGATGAATTAAGAAGAACAGCTTTTCATGTTTTAAGGGATGATAGATTCTTTAAAGAAGTTAAAGGTATCAATGTCTTAATTAGGACTCTGGCAGAAGAAATTGATAGAAAAAATAAGGTAGTAAAAATAAGATACTTAGAAAATAACAAAATAGAAAAAATCTCTTATGATAAACTTGTATTAGCAGTTGGAAGTATACCTAAAATTCCACCTATTTCAGGATGTGATTTAGATGGTGTTTTTACTTTATCAAATTTACATGATGCTATAAAAATTAAAGAACGGCTGATAAGTGGGAAAGTGGAAAAACCTCTGGTTATAGGAGCAGGATTTATAGGACTTGAAGTAGTAGAAGCTTTTGGAGAATCATGGGGATTACCTGTTACACTTTTAGAATATTTCCCGCAAGTTTTGCCAAGGTTTATAGATCCTCCCCTTTCTCGTATAGTGGAAAATCACCTCAAAAAAAAGGGGGTTAATATAATTCTAAATGCAAGAATTAAAGAAATTAAAGGCAAAAATGGAAAAGTAATAGGAGTTCAAACTGAGGATAAATTTTATCCTGCAGATTTAGTGCTTCTTGCTACTGGAGTTCAGCCAAATACTGAAATTGCTAAAAAAGCAGGGATATTGGTATCTCCTATAACAGGAGGAATAGTGGTAAATGAGAGAATGCAATCTTCTGATCCAGATATCTATGCAGGAGGAGATTGTGTAGAAATAAAACATTTAGTTACTGGAAAAGGTGTGGTAATGCCAATGGGGTCATTGGCAAACAGACAAGGAAGGGTAATTGCAACTAATATTGCTGGAGGATATGCTACTTTTAAAGGCACAGTAGGGGCATTTATTCTTAAATGTTTTGATATGGCTATAGGGGGATGTGGTTTAAATTTAGAAAGTTCTCGTTTAGAAGGATTTGAATCTGCAACCTATGCTTTAAATATTCAACATGAAAGAGCTCATTTTTTTTCCATAGGATGTTCTTATTATGCTTTAGTTTTTGATTTAAGAACAAGTAAAGTTTTAGGGTTTCAAACAGTTGGACCCTATACAGATGGAACTCTTGCAAGAATTCATGCTATTTCAAGTATTTTACCTTTTAAACCTCAAATAGAAGATTTAGTTTCATTAGAACTTGCGTATTCTCCACCCTTTAATACTGCGTTAGATCCTATTCATAATACTGCCCATATTGCTGAAAATATAAAATACAATAGATTTAAACCTATTAGTTGGGATGAAGTAATAGAAAAATTAAAAAATAATGATAAAAATATAATTATAATAGATGTTAGAAATCCTAATGAAGCAAAAGAACTAACAGAAAAATATTCTAATTGGATAAATATTCCTTATGAAGTAGCTAGAACTCAAATCAGAAACTTACCTAAAAATAAGGATTTAATAGTAATTTGTAGTGTAGGAGCAAGGGCTTATGAAGTGGCAAGATGGCTTGATGCTGAGGGTTTTAAAAATGTATATGTGCCATTAGGAGGAATAGTTTTGCCAAAAAGTTGGGGGGTAGAATTTTGATGAATATTCAGTCTGTTAGAGGATTTAAAGATTGGCTTCCTGAAGATTTCATTAAATATCAATATCTTATAAATTTAGCTAGGTCTATTTTGTTGACTTATAATTATAAAGAGATTAAGATTCCTATCCTTGAAAAAACAGAACTATTTGTAAGATCTATAGGTGAATTTACGGATATTGTTCAAAAAGAAACTTATACATTTCAAGACCGTAATAAAGAATTTGTAACTCTTAGACCTGAAGCTACAGCTGGAATTTGTAGAATGATTATAGAGAAGGGACTTTTTGTTAATCCTAAACCACTTAAATTTTTTACTACCGGACCCATGTTTAGACATGAAAGACCTCAAAAAGGAAGACTTCGTGAATTTTATCAGATTGATGTGGAATTATTTGGTGAACTTAATCCATATTTGGAAGCTGAGACTATATATTTGGCTTTTGAAATTTTAAAAGCTCCATTTAATCTAAAAAATTATTCCGAAATCTATACTTTAGAGATAAATTCCTTAGGATGTTTAAAATGTAGAGCTGAATATAAAAAAGAACTAGTAAAATTTTTAAAAGAAAATAAAGACAAACTTTGTCACACTTGTCAAGAAAGATTAGAAAAAAACCCCTTAAGAGTTCTTGATTGTAAAATAAAAACTTGTAATGATGTAATAGCTAAAACACCAATAATTACTGAATACCTTTGTAAAGAATGTAAGATCCATTTTGAAAAACTAAAAGAAATTTTCAATTCTATAGGAATTAAATATGTAGAAAATCCAAGACTAGTAAGAGGTCTTGACTATTATATAAGAACTATATTTGAGATTAAAGCTAAAGGATTAGGAGCTCAAGATACAGTAGCAGCAGGAGGAAGATATGATTATCTTTTAAAAGAATTAGGAGGAGATTATTTACCAGCTATAGGTTTTGCTATAGGAGTTGAGAGATGGGCAATTTCTATTTTTGGAGACAAAAAAGAGAAATTTTTACAAGAATTATTTCCGGATATATTTTTGATTGTTCTCGAAGATGAATTATTAATAAAAGGTTTCCAAATTGCTCAATTTTTAAGGAAATATGGTTTAAAATGTGAAATTAATTATGAAAAAAAATCTTTAAAAGCTCAGCTTAGAAATGCAGATAAACTTTTAGCTAAATTTGTGCTTATTTTAGGAGAAAAAGAGTGGAAAGAAAAAAAGGCTTTGTTAAAAGATATGAAAAAGGGAGTGCAGGAAGAAATAAAATTTGAAAATTTAGAGACTCTTTCTTATAAAATATATAATAAAATAAAAAATGAACTATAATATTCGTCCTTCTAAAAAAGAATTTTTGGACTTAATTAAAAGATATAACATTGTTCCCATTTTCCTTGAGCTTCCTTGTGATTTAGATACTCCTATTTCGTTATTCTATAAGGTTTTTCATGGGGATTATGGTTTTTTATTAGAAAGTGTAGAGGGTGCTGAAAAATGGGCAAGGTATAGTTTTATAGGTATAAACCCTTTTTTAATTTTCAAAAGTAAAAATAAAAATATAATTATTTTTGAAAAAAATGGGGAAGGATTTAAAAAAAGAGAGATAGTTAGTGAAAATGCTTTTTTAGAACTCAAAAAGTTAATAAATCTTTTTAAAACACCAATCTTAGAAGGACTTCCAAGATTTTCAGGAGGGGCTGTAGGATTTGTAAGTTATGAAAGTGTAAGATTTTTTGAAGAAATACCTCAGGGAAAAGACACTTTGGGATTCAGTGATTTACATTTTATGTTTCCTACTATTTTATTAGCTTATGATAGATTTAAACATACTTTAAAACTCATTTGTAATGTTTGGAAGAATAATAAAAAAAATTCATCTACTTTATATGAAAATTCAGTTGAAGCTTTGGTTAATTTAAAAAATCAGATATATCAAGTAAAACCTTTAGAAAATAATTTCCAAAAAGACATTAGATTCAAATTTACTCCAGAAATTTCGAAAAAAGACTTTATTTCTATGGTAAAAAAAGCTAAAAAGTATATAGAAAACGGAGATGTTATTCAGGTTGTACTTTCGCAAAGATTTTCTCTTGAGACAAAAATTTCTCCTTTCCTTATATATAGAGCTTTAAGAAAAGTTAATCCCTCACCATATTTATTTTTTTTAAATTTAGGAGATGAAATTTTAATTGGCTCTTCTCCTGAAATTTTGATAAGAATGGAAAAGGATATAATTGAGACAAGACCCATTGCAGGTACAAGAAAAAGAGGAAAAACTGAGAAAGAGGATAAGGAACTTGAAGAAGAGTTAAAAAAAGATGAAAAAGAATTAGCAGAACATATAATGTTAGTTGATCTTGGGAGAAACGATCTTGGCAAGGTTTGTGAAGCAGGTACAGTTGAGGTTTATGAATTTATGGTAATTGAAAAGTATTCACATGTAATGCACTTAGTTTCTGGAGTTAGAGGTAAGGCTAAAAAAGATGTAGATATGTTTTCTGCTTTTTCTGCTGCTTTTCCAGCAGGTACAGTTTCAGGTGCTCCTAAGATTCGTGCAATGGAAATTATTACAGAATTAGAAAAATGTGCAAGAGGACCTTATGCTGGAGCTGTTGGATATTTTGATTTTTCTAAAAATATGGATTTTTGTATAACTATAAGGACTCTTTTTCAAAAGGGTAAAAAATTATATATTCAAGCAGGAGCAGGGATTGTGGCTGATTCAGATCCAGAAAAGGAGTATGAAGAAACTATAAATAAAGCTAAAGCCATATTTAAAGCTTTAGAAACTGTAAAAGAATTTATATAAGATGAAATCAAAAAAAATCTTATTAATAGATAATTACGATTCATTTACCTATAATTTAGTTCAATTAATAGGAATTATGTTAAAAAAAATATTTAAAGGAGAAATTTTAGTTTATAGAAATGATAAACTTACTATTAAAGATGCTATAAATTTAAAGCCTACCCATATAATTATTTCTCCAGGACCTTGCACTCCTAAAGAAGCAGGTATTTCAGTTGAGTTGATTAAAAAAACATCTGGTAAAATCCCGATCTTAGGTGTATGTTTAGGACATCAATGTATAGGAGCTGCCTTTGGAGCAAAGATTATAAAAGCCAAAAGATTAATGCATGGAAAAATTTCTCAAATTTTTCACGATAGTAAAGGTATATTTACAGGGCTTCCCAATCCCTTTTTAGGTATGAGATATCATTCTTTAGCTATTGATTGTGATACTTTGCCCTCTTTTTTTGAAATTACTGCCAAAGCTGAAGACGGGGAGATTATGGGAATAAGACATAAAGAAATACCAATAGAAGGTGTTCAATTCCATCCAGAATCTATAGGAACTTCTCTTGAAAAATGGGCTTTGTGTAAAGCTCCTCCTAAAGATTGGGATTTTGAAAAAGATGATCTTCCAGAAGGAATAATTATTTTAAGAAATTTTCTTAGTTTTTACTAAAATTATGAGAAAAAAACTTTTAGAGGTTTTAAATAATTTCTTAATATGGATCTATATTATTTTAACTGTTCCTACTCTTGGAATATTAGCTCTCATTATAAGAAAACATTTTTGGGCTCTTTTTTGGTGTAAGGGTTTATTAAAGATTCTCGGAATAAAACTTGAAATTATAAAAGAAAAAGAGCTTCCTAAAGAAAATTATATATTTATGAGTAATCATCAAAGTCAGCTTGATATTCCAATATTAGAAAAAGTTTTAGAACCTTATAATATTAGATTTTTAGCTAAGAAAAGTTTATTTAAAATTCCCTTTTTTGGCTGGGGTATAAAAGCTTTAGGGTATATTCCAGTACAAAGAGAAGATCCCAAAGAAGGATTTAAAAGTGTCTTAACATGTATAGAAAAGTTAAAAAAAGGATATTCTCTTGTTATTTTCCCTGAAGGAACTAGAAGTAAAGATGGAAATCTTTTACCTTTCAAATTGGGAGGATTTATTATACCTATTAAAAGCAAAAAGAAAGTAGTTCCTATTGCTATTTGGGGTACTAAAAATATTTTACCTAAAGGTTCTGTCTGGTTGAGAAGTTTAGAGAAAAAAATTAAAGTTTATATTGGAGAACCTATCTCAACCGATGTTTTTAATTCCAAAGATAAAGAAAAACTCTCTCAATTAGTGAGAGAAAAAATTCTTATAGGTTTGAAGGTCCTTAAAGAAGATAAAGGAGGATAGAAAATATGGGTGAAGTATTAGTCGTTCCCTTGGAAGATGAGCTTAAAGTATCCTATTTGGATTATGCTATGAGTGTTATTGTTGGGAGAGCTTTACCTGATGTAAGAGACGGATTAAAACCAGTTCAAAGAAGAATCCTTTATGCTATGTATGAAATGGGAAATGAGTGGAATAAACCTTATAAAAAAAGTGCAAGAATTGTAGGAGAAGTCATAGGAAAATATCATCCACATGGAGATATTCCTGTATATGAAGCTTTAGTTAGAATGACTCAAGATTTTACTATGAGATATCCCTTAGTTGATGGACAAGGAAATTTTGGTTCCATTGATGGAGATTCTCCTGCTGCTATGAGATATACAGAAGTTAGGCTTGCGCGAATAGCACATGAAATTCTTGCTGATATAGAAAAAGAAACTATAGAATTTGTGCCTAATTATGATAATACACTTAAAGAGCCTATAGTTCTTCCTTCCAAAATTCCCAATCTTCTGATAAATGGAGCTTCTGGAATTGCAGTAGGTATGACAACTAATATACCACCTCATAATCTTTCTGAAGTAATAGATGGATTATTGGCCCTTTTAAAAAATCCTACTTTAAGAATAGAAGAACTTATGCAATACATAAAGGGACCTGACTTTCCTACAGGAGCTTATATAATAGGTAGCGAAGGAATAAAATCTGCTTACCTTACAGGTAAAGGACTTATAAAATTAAAAGCCAAATACAAATTAGAAAAAGATAAAGATAAAGTAAAAATAGTTTTTACAGAAATTCCATATCAAATAAGTAAAGCCAAAATTGTAGAAAAAATTGCTCAGTTAATAAAAGAGAAAAAAATAGAAGGAATTTCTGAAATACGAGACGAATCTGATAGAGAAGGAATAAGAATTGTAGTTGAATTAAAAAAAGAATGGAATCATGCGCCTTATACAGTGATTAAAACTCTTTATGAAAACACCCCTTTGCAAACTACTTTTGGGGTTATTATGTTATCTCTTGTAAATGGTAAACCAGAGATACTTAATCTAAAAGAAATTTTACAAAATTTTCTAAATTGGCGAAAAACTGTAATTATAAGAAGAACTCAATATGAACTTAAAAAAGCTAAAGATCGTGCTCACATATTGGAAGGTTTTTTAAAAGCCTTATCTCATATAGAGGAAATAATAAATCTTATTAAAAACTCAGAAAATCCTAAAGAAGCTAAAGAAAAGCTTATTAAAAAATTTGGATTTACCGAAATCCAAGCACAAGAGATTTTAAATTTAAGACTTCAAAAACTTACAGCTTTAGAAAGAGAAAAAATACTTTTAGAACATGAAGAATTAAAAAGAGCTATTAGTTATTATGAAAAAATTTTAACTCACGAGCCTACTCTTATTAGTGTAATTGAAGAGGAATTAAAAGAAATAAAAGAAAAATATGGAGATACCAGAAAAACTCAAATTATTGAAGTGGAAGAAGAAAATATTTTTGTTTCAGAAGAAAAAGTTCCATTAGAAGAAGCTCTTATTTTGGTTAGTAAAGAAGGTTATATAAGAAAATTAAATTTAGAATCTTTTCACTCTCAAAAAAGAGGAGGTAAAGGTAGTTTAACTTTTTCTACTGAAGAAGTTTTTAAAACTGCACTTCAAATAAATTCTCAGGCTCAAATTTTGGTTTTTACTAAGAAAGGAAAATTATATCCTTTAAATTTAAAGGATTTGCCTTTTTCTAATAAAACTGTTAAAGGTACACATATTAAAAATTTAATTTCCCATTTGGATGAAGAAATCTCCTTTATTCTTCCATATGAAGAAAATAATTATTTAATTCTAATAACTTCCAAAGGGATAATTAAAAAAATTTCTTTTTCAGAGATCAAAAATCTTAGGAAAAATGGTACTATAGTAATAAAATTGAAAAAAGATGACTATTTGCAAAAGGGGCTATTAATTTCAGGAAATGAAACCTTGTTATTAATAACTCAAAATGGTAAAAGTTTGCATTTCCAAGAAAATCTTGCTATTACTAAAAAACAATCTGAAGGAGTAAGAAGTATTAAATTAGATGAAACTGATTTGGTAATAGATATTGTAAAGACTTCTAAAGAAGGTTATTTATTTACCATAACTGAAAGAGGGTTTGGTAAAAAAACCCCTTTTAAAGATTTTAAGCTCCAAGGAAGAGGTGGGAAAGGTATTATTATTCATAGGATTGATGAAAATGCTGGTAAAATAGTAGGAGCTTTGGATTTGATAAATGAAGAAGATATTTTGGTTTTTTCTAATTCTGGCAGAGCTATAAGAATTAAAGCTAAAGATATTCCTGAGAAAAAAAGATCAGCTAAAGGTGTAAGATTAATATCTCTTTTGCCTGGAGAATATGTTACAGGTATTTCAAAAATTAAAAATTAATTGATATAATTAAAGTTTATGGTATTTTGTTAAGAATTCCAAAAGGATTGATTGGAGGTAAAATATGTCTCAAAAGATTCGTTTAGCTATTGCGGGAGTAGGTAATTGTGCTAGTTCATTAGTGCAAGGGATTTTCTATTATAAAGAAAAAGGCATTAAAGATCTAGAAGGAATCATGTTTGCTGATATAGGGGGATATAAACCTTTTGATATAGAGATAGTAGCAGCTTGGGATATAGATGAAAGAAAAGTAAAAAAAGATATTTCAGAAGCTATTTTCAGTCTTCCTAATTGTACTACCATATTCTATAGAGATATTCCTAATTTGGGGGTTAAAGTAAGAAAAGGTAAAGTTCTTGATGGTGTAGCTAACCATATGCATAACTTTCCTTCAGATAAAACCTTTGTTATTTCTTCTGAAAAAGAAGATGAACTTGAAGATGTAGTTTCAGTTCTCAAGGAAGTTCAAGCTGATGTATTAATAAATTATGTGCCTGTAGGTTCTGAAAATGCTGCAAGATTTTATGCTACAGCTTGTTTAAAAGCAGGGGCAGCTTTTATTAATGCTATGCCCGCCTTTATTGTTTCTGATCTAGATTGGGGAAAAAAGTTTGAAAAAGAGGGTATTCCAGCAGTTGGAGATGATATAAAATCTCAGCTAGGAGCCACTATTTTACATAGGGCTTTAGTTCAATTATTTGTAGATAGAGGTATACCAATTAAAAGAAGTTATCAACTAAATTTTGGTGGAAATACAGACTTTTTAAATATGCTTGAAAGAGAGCGTTTAAAAACCAAGAAAAAATCGAAAACTGAAGCTGTAACAAGTCTTTTATCCTATGATATAAGTTGGGAAAATATGCACATAGGTCCATCTGATTGGGTTCCTTGGTTGAAAGATAGAAAAATTGCCTATATAAGAATTGAAGGTGAACATTTTGGTGGTGTTCCTATGTCAGTAGAGGTAAAACTGGAGGTAGAAGATTCTCCTAACTCAGCTGGATCAGCTGTTGATGCTATAAGATGTGCTAAACTTGCTAAAGATAGAGGTATAGGTGGACCGCTTATTTCTATCTCTGCTTATACTATGAAACATCCTCCTAAACAATATCCAGATCATATAGCAAAGCAAATGGTTTTAGAGTTTATTAAAGGAGAAAGAGAAAGATAAATATGGAACTTTCTGAAAGATTAAAAAAAATTCCCCCTTATTTGTTTGTAGAACTTGATAGATTAAAAAATGAAAAAATGAAAGAAGGAGTAGATGTAATTGATTTAGGAATAGGTGATCCAGATATTCCTACTCCAAAAGAAATAATAGAGGTGGCTAAAAAAGCCTTAGAAAATTCTTTATACCATAGGTATCCTTCTAATATAGGAAGTTTTTTTTTCAGAAAAGCTTGTGCAAACTATATGAAAAAGAGATTCGGTATTTCTTTTGATCCTGAAAGTGAAATAATAGCACTTATAGGTTCAAAAGAAGGCATTGCTCATTTTCCTATAGCTTTTGTAAATCCTGGAGATATTGTTTTATCTCCAGATCCTAGTTATCCTGTATATCACTTATCTACTATTTTTAACCATGGTATCCCTTATTATTTACCTCTTACTTGGGAAAATGATTTTTTACCAGATTTTACTAAGGTTCCCACTAATGTCTTACAGAAAACTAAAATAATTTGGATCAATTATCCTAATAATCCAACAGGGGCTATATCTAAAAAAGATTTTTTTGAAGAAGTTATAAAATTAGCCAAAAAATATAATTGGATAGTAGCTCATGATGCAGCGTATATTGAAATATATTATGAAGATCCACCTTTAAGTATTTTTGAAATAGATGGAGCCAAAGATGTAGCAATTGAATTTCATAGTCTCTCTAAGACTTTTTGTATGACTGGATGGAGAATAGGATTCGCAGTAGGAAATAGTTTTTTAATTTCAGCTCTAGCTAAGGTTAAAAGTAATATAGATTCAGGTGTTTTTACTGCAATTCAAGAAGCAGGAGCTTATGCATTAAATAATTTAGAAAAGATTGTTCCTCCTTTAGTAAATACTTTTAAAAAAAGAAGAGACTTTTTAGCCGAAGAATTGAGAAAATTAGGATATCAATTTAAAAAACCCTTTGCTACTTTTTATCTTTGGATAAAAACTCCGGAAGGAATCTCTTCTCAGCAATTTTGTGAAAAATTACTTAAAATTACAGGATTAGTAGTAACTCCTGGAATTGGATTTGGGAAAGCAGGTGAAGGATATTTTAGAATTGCTCTTACTGTAGATGATCAAAAGTTAAAGGAGGCAGTAAAAAGACTATCTACCTTGAGACTTTAAAAAAAGTAGTTTTAAGTTTAGGTAGCAATTTAGGAAATCGGCAACAATATATAAAAGAAGCGATAGAATATTTGATAAACTTACCTTTTAAGATTTTAAAAATATCTTCATTTTACGAGACTAAGCCGTGGGGATTCTTAAGTGAAAACTTATTTTTAAATCTTCTTGTAGTAGGTAAAACATCTCTTTCTCCATGGGCTTTGATTTTTGAACTCAAAAAAATAGAAGCTCAAATGGGAAGAAAACCTAAAAAGAGAAAATATTATGAGGATAGAATCATTGATATAGATATTATTTTTTATGAAAATATAATACTAAATTCAAAAAATTTGATAATTCCCCATCCCTATATGCATAAAAGAGATTTTATTATTTTGCCAGCACTTGAAATAATTCCTGAATGGATTCATCCTGTATTTAAAAAAAGTATAGTAGAAATTTATAAAGAAGCTTTAAAATTATGAGATTTTTAATTTTATTAGTTTTTTTGCTTCTAATATATTGGTATTTTTTTAAAAAAAAACAAATTCTTTTCAATAAAAAAAGAAAAGGAATAGTTTCAGAGCTTGTGTTTGATAAAAATTGTCAAACCTATATAAAAAAAGAAGAAGCTATAAAATTAGAAATTGAAAATGAAATTCATTATTTTTGTTCAAAAGAATGTTTAAATGAATACCTGAAAAATCATTCTAAACTTCAATCATAATTTCTTTTAAAATATCAATTTCATCTAAAACTTTACCTGCACCTAAAGCAACACAAGTAAGAGGATTTTCTGCTATTTTCACTGATAAGCCTGTTTCTTGACTTATTAACTTATCTAAATTTTTAAGAAGTGCCCCCCCTCCTGAAAGCACAATTCCTTTATCTACTATATCTGCAGCTAATTCTGGTGGAGCTTCTTCTAAAACTTGTTTAATAGCTTGTAGAATAAGTTCTATAGGTTCTTTTATAGCTTCTTGTATTTCTTTGGAAGATACTGTAATAGTTTTAGGAATACCAGTTATCAAATCTCTTCCTTTTATTTCCATAGTTTCAAAGGGTTCTCCGGGTAAGACATTTCCTATTTTTATTTTTATTTCCTCTGCAGTGGTCTCTCCAATAAGAAGATTATATTTCCTTTTAATATAATGTATTATAGCTTCATCAATTTTATCTCCAGCTATTTTTATAGAATGGCTCACTACGATTCCTCCCAAAGAAATTATGGCTACTTCAGTAGTTCCTCCTCCAATATCTACAATCATATTAGCTAATGGTTCAGTAATAGGAAGACCAGCACCAATTGCTGCAGCCATTGGTTCTTCAATTAAATAAACTTCTCTTGCTCCTGCTCCTTCAGCACTTTCTTTGA
The DNA here is from genome assembly GCA_938091335.1 of uncultured Thermodesulfobacterium sp. Lineage (GTDB taxonomy): Bacteria > Desulfobacterota > Thermodesulfobacteria > Thermodesulfobacteriales > Thermodesulfobacteriaceae > Thermodesulfobacterium. The sequence goes on along the minus strand of CALLJG010000001.1, from coordinate 68,776 downwards.
CTGCTCTTCTTTCCACTTGAGTTGTTCCAGAAGGTACACTTATTACTATTCTTGGCTTTACAAAATATCCCCTATTATGAACTTTCTGAATGAAGTACTTAATCATAGCTTCTGTAATTTCAAAATCAGCTATTACCCCCTCCCTTAAAGGTCTTACAGCTTTTATATTTACAGGTGTTTTTCCAAGCATCTTTTTTGCTTCTTCACCCACTGCTAATACCTTTTTATATCTTCCATCTTCCTTTACAGCTACTACTGAAGGTTCTGTTAAAATTATCCCCTTTCCTCTTAGATATATTAAAGTATTAGCTGTTCCTAAATCTATAGCAAGGTCCTTACAAAACCATTGAAAAATTTTAGATAACATTGACTTAACCTCTTTTATTTTTAAAAAATATTTTAATTTATTTTTAAAATTTTAAAAGGAGATTACTACAAAAGGACCAAAACCAATTAAATCATTACTTGTAGGGAGAAAGATAAGTTTTTCAGGGATGTAATGATAAAAAAAGGCTGCTAGAGCACAAAAAATAGCATCTAAAATTCCTTCTGTAATATTTATATCAAAATTTATTTTAAGATTAAATTTAGAATTTAACCACGAAATTATAAATTTTTTTTCTTCTTTTAAGTTTATTTTTTTATAAGAAAAAGCTAAATCTTTTTTTTCTTCAGGTAAACAAAAATATATACTTGTTCTTGGATGTGTTTCTATAATAGTGCCACAATAAGGAGAAAGTTTTTTACTAACTAAAAATGCTCTTATGGGGACAGCCATAAGTGTATGATAAGAAATAACCCAAGATTTTGCTTTTTTAGGAAGAATTTTTTTTAATGCTATATCCGAATCCCTAAATCCTTTTTTATCTTTTAAAGAAAAACTTAAAGGTGCATCTATTCCTATTCCTAATACTCTATTTTTTATAGAAAAGTCTACTAAAGTAGAAAGATCACTTACAGAAGATGGAGAAAAAGGAACAGTTAAAGAAAAAAGTGGGCATAATTCTAAATTATTTTTTTCTTTTTTTAAACCTACTATCCATGTATTTTCAGTTCCTGCAATATCTATTCCTAAAAAATAAAACATATATTATTTTTTAAAAATATGAAAAAAATTAAAGACTATCCTTTTCAAATTTTAATTAAAGTTAAAAAGCCTTCAAGATATTTAGGAAAAGAGCCCTTTTTAAATTTAAAAAATTGGGAAAAGGCTAAACTTAAAATTTGTTTAGGATATCCTGATCTTTATGAAATAGGAAGATCCCACTTAGGGATAGTTATTTTGAATTATTTAATTAATCAGAATCCAGAGTATTTAGCAGATTTTGTTTTTTCTGTTGCTCCAGATTTTGAAAAAGAGTTAAAAACAATTGATTTCCCTCTTTTGAGTTTAAATTATCGTAAGCCTCTAAAAGAATTTGATGTAATTGGAATAAGCTATGCCTATGAACTTTCAGCTACAGGTATTCTAAATATTTTAGATCTTGCCAAAATTCCTTTAAGAAGCTATGAAAGAACAGAAAAAGATCCTTTTATATTAGGAGGAGGTCCCAGTTGTGGGAATCCTGAACCAATAGCTGAATTTTTTGATGCCATAGTAATTGGAGATGGAGAAGAAGTAATTTTTGAAATTTTTGAAAAAATAAAGTTGTGGAAAGAAAATAAAGGAAAAAAAGAAGAGCTTTTAAAAGAGCTTTTAAAGATAGAAGGAGTTTATATTCCTTTGTTTAAAAATGAAGTTAAAAGAAGAATTGTTAAAGATTTGAATCAAAAAAAATATATTTGGAAATTTGGAATACCCCTTATTCCTCTTGTTCATGATAGAATACCACTTGAAGTTTTTCGTGGTTGTACAAGAGGATGTAGATTTTGTGAAGCAGGATTTTATTATAGACCTGTAAGAGAAAAGGATCCAGAATATTTGTTGACTCAAATAGAAAATAATTTTAAAAATACTGGATTTACTGAAGTTTCTTTAATGTCTCTTTCCACCGGAGATTATACTTGCTTAAAGAAACTGTTTTTTCTTTTAAAAGAAAGATTTTATAAAAAGATTTTTTCAAGGAAGTATGTTTTTTCTTTACCCTCTTTGAGGGTAGGTAGTATAGATGAAGAAATTTTAGAGTTTATAAAGTTTGGAAGAAAAATAGGATTGACCTTTGCTCCAGAAGCAGGAACAGAAAGACTAAGAAAAGTTGTCAATAAAAATATAAAAATTGAAGATTTGATTAAAAGTATAGAAATAGCTCATAAATTAGGATGGAAAAAAATAAAACTTTATTTCATGATAGGTCTTCCTACTGAAAAAGAAGAAGATTTGAAAGGAATAATTGAACTTTATAAAGATTTTAAAAAAAGATTTTTTGATATGATAATAACTATTTCAGTTTCCACCTTTATTCCTAAACCTCATACACCTTTTCAGTGGGAAAGACAAATAAGTATAGAAGAAACCTATGAAAAAATTAGATTTTTAAAAAAAGAACTGGGAAAAGCCTTAAAATACCACAAACCTGAACAAAGTTTCTTAGAAGGTGTAATTGCAAGAGGAGATAGAGATATTTCCAAATTGATAGAAAATGTATATAAAAAAGGAGCTCGTCTCGATAGTTGGAAAGAATATTTCAATTTTGATTTATGGAAAGAACAAGCCGATTATTTAAATATCAATTTAGAAAAATATTTAGAAGAAAGAAAAATTGAAACTCCTTTGCCATGGGATCATATAGATTTAAGAATTTCAAAAGAGTTTCTAGTAAAAGAAAAAGAAAAAGCTTATAAAGCTGAAATTACAGAAGATTGCCGATGGGGTAATTGTTATAATTGTGGCTCCTGTAACAGAGAGATTAAAAATTTAATAGTTAAAAATGTAAAAACAATGAAAAATAACTCAGAACAATTCATTTTTTATACACCTAATAAAAATAAAGAAATTTGGTATGAGATTTATTATACCCGAAAAGGAAAATCCCTTTTTCTTTCACAACTAGAAATAATAAGACTTTTTATTCTTATCTTTAATAAAATGGAAATGCCTTTGATTTATACTTCAGGATTTCATCCTCGGCCTAAAATGATTTCAGATAAAGCTTTACCTATAGGTGTAGCTTCTGATTATGAATTCATAGCGTTTGCTATGTATGAAGCTGGCTATTCTCAAAAAATAAAAGGATTAAAATTATATCACGGATTAAAAATCAAGGAGGTATTTGAAAGATTTGAAAAACCACAGATTCATAAAGAAAAAGTAGAAGTTTATAACCTTATTCCCCTTTCGAAAGAAAGTAAATATATTTTTGAAAAAATTTCTGAGAAAAACTTTTTTAATTTAAAAATTTTAAAAGAAAAAAATACTTATAAAATTTTAGTTTTTAAAGAAAGATTTTCTATTATTAAATTTCTCACTAAACACACAGGTATAGAAAATCCAATAGAATATTTTTTGATAAAAAAACAAAGAAATGAGTAAAATTCTTTTAGTAGATGATGATAAGATAATTTTAAAGGTTCTTTCAAAATTGATTAAAGAAAAAATAGGAGTTGAAACAAAAAATGTAGAAAGTTTAGAAGAATTAAAAAAAGTGTTAAAAATTGATAATTATTGGCTTTCCATATGTGATTATCACCTTCCTGATGCAGAAAAGGGGGAAGCTATTGATATATTAATTAATAATAAAATCCCAACTATAGTATTAACAGCCTCATATGATGAAAAATTAAGAAAAGAAATTCTTGAAAAAGGAGTTGTAGATTATCTAGTAAAAGGTATTCCTGATATAATGAATCATGTCATTTCTACTATAGCAAGAGCATTAAAAAACATGAAAACCAAGGTTCTTCTTATAGAAGATACACAGACTGATAGATTAATAATGAGAAGTATTTTAGAAAACATGCTTTTTAAAGTATTTGAAGCAGAAAATGGATTAGAAGCTTTGGGAATTTTAGATAAACATCCTGAGGTTAGATTAATAATTTTAGATTATTATCTACCAGAAGAGGATACACTAGAGCTTATATATAGTATAAGAAAAAAATTTAAAAAAAATGAAGTGGGAATTATTGTAGTTTCAGGAATTATTGAAATGCATCTAATTCCTATTCTTTTAAAAGCAGGAGCAAATGATTTTTTGAGAAAGCCTTTTAGTAAAGAGGAATTTATGGTAAGAATTAATAATACCATGGAAATGCTTGATCTTATAAAAGATTTAGAATTTTATGCGTTTAGAGATCCTCTTACAGGGCTTTATAATCGCAGATATTTTTTTGAAAATGCCTCTATATTATGGAAATATGCTATGAGAAATCAAACTAATTTAGCTTGTATAATAATAGATGTAGATGATTTTAAAAAAATTAACGATATATACGGTCATGAAGTAGGGGATGAAGTTTTAAAAGATTTAGCTAAGCAGTTAAAAAAATTTTTTGAAAGAGAAAGTGATATAGTTGCACGAATAGGTGGAGAAGAGTTTGCATTAATTGTAGCCTATGAAAGTGAAAAAGCCCTTTTAGCTCATTTAGAGAGATTAAGGAATAATATAGAGAACAATGTTCTTAAGATTTTAGAGGGAGAAAAAGAGATACGAATAAAATATACTATTTCAGCAGGGGTAGAATTGGAATTAAAAGATTCTTTAAAAGAGATGTTAACTTCTGCAGATAAAAAGTTGTATAATTCTAAAACAAAAGGAAAAAATTGCATTACTTATTGAAAAATTTAACACTTAAGGCAAAAAGATAGGAGTATATAATTATCTATAAATCACCTCTTGACAAAAAATTAATTAGAAATTATAATTAAAAATAAAATTTCCACCTGCTCTTTAAAAGCTCTTGACAATTTAAATATTCTGATTTATAATATATTTTGGCTCATTTATGATCTTTGAAAATTGAATAGCATCCGCTTTGAGCTACTTTAATTTTTGATTTATAATTTTTTCCTGAGGGTTTGATCCTGGCTCAGGGCGAACGCTAGCGGCGCGCTTAACCCATGCAAGTCGTGCGGGAAAGGGGTTTCCCTAGTACCGCGGCAGACGAGTGAGTAACACGTGAGTAACCTATCCCCGGATCCGGGATAACTATCCGAAAGGATAGCTAATACCGGATAAAGTCACCAGATGCAAGTCTGGTGATGAAAGGGAGCCTCTGCATAGCAAGCTTCTGTCTGGGGAGGGGCTCGCGGCCCATCAGCTAGTTGGTGGGGTAATGGCCCACCAAGGCTATGACGGGTAGCCGGCCTGAGAGGGTGGTCGGCCACGCGGGCACTGAGACACGGGCCCGACTCCTACGGGAGGCAGCAGGGGGGAATCTTGGGCAATGGGCGAAAGCCTGACCCAGCGACGCCGCGTGGGGGAAGAAGGCCTTCGGGTCGTAAACCCCTGTTCTGGGGGAAGAACCTTGAGTAAGTTAATAGCTTACTCAAGCTGACGGTACCCCAGGAGAAAGCCACGGCTAACTGCGTGCCAGCAGCCGCGGTAATACGCAGGTGGCAAGCGTTGCCCGGAATCACTGGGCGTAAAGAGTGCGTAGGCGGCTGGACAAGTTATAGGTTAAAGCCCAGGGCTCAACCCTGGAAAGGCCTATAATACTGTCTGGCTTGAGGGCCGGAGAGGCTGGCGGAATTCCCGGTGTAGGGGTGAAATCCGTAGATATCGGGAGGAACACCGGTGGGGAAGCCGGCTAGCTGGACGGTCCCTGACGCTGAGGCACGAAAGCGTGGGGAGCAAACCGGATTAGATACCCGGGTAGTCCACGCTGTAAACGATGGGTGCTAGGTCTGGGGAGGTATTCTCTCTGGGCCGAAGCTAACGCGTTAAGCACCCCGCCTGGGGAGTACGGCCGCAAGGCTGAAACTCAAAGGAATTGACGGGGGCCCGCACAAGCGGTGGAGCACGTGGTTTAATTCGATGCAAAGCGAAGAACCTTACCTGGGTTTGACATGCCAGGGTTGTACCTCGGTGGAAACACTGAGGAAGCATAGAGTTTTCTCTATGCACCCTGGCACAGGTGCTGCATGGCTGTCGTCAGCTCGTGTCGTGAGATGTTGGGTTAAGTCCCGCAACGAGCGCAACCCCTGCCCTTAGTTGCCAGCGGGTAATGCCGGGCACTCTAAGGGGACTGCCGGGGATAACCCGGAGGAAGGAGGGGATGACGTCAAGTCCTCATGGCCCTTATGCCCAGGGCTACACACGTGCTACAATGGGGGGTACAGAGGGTTGCAAACCCGCAAGGGGGAGCTAATCCCAGAAAGCCCTCCTCAGTTCGGATCGGGGTCTGCAACTCGACCCCGTGAAGCCGGAATCGCTAGTAATGGCGGATCAGCATGCCGCCGTGAATACGTTCTCGGGCCTTGTACACACCGCCCGTCACACCACGGAAGCCGGTCCCACCCGAAGTCACTTACTCTAACCAAGCTTGCTTGGAAGAGGGTGCCTACGGTGGGGCTGGTGACTGGGGTGAAGTCGTAACAAGGTACCCCTACCGGAAGGTGGGGGTGGATCACCTCCTTTCTAAGGAGAAAAAAACAGGGCTCAAGCGGATGCTATTCAAATATAAATTGGTGAACGGATTAAGGGCCTATAGCTCAGTTTTAGGTTAGAGCGCACGCCTGATAAGCGTGAGGTCGGAGGTTCGAATCCTCCTAGGCCCATGTTTATAATGTGGGGGTGTAGCTCAGTTGGGAGAGCGCCGGCTTTGCAAGCCGGAGGTCGACGGTTCGAATCCGTTCACCTCCACCACTTCTTTGATAAGTGGTGGATACAATTTAAGATCTTTGACAAGTGAATAAGAAACTTTCTGTGATTTTTAAGCTGGTATTTGTAGCCAAGCTACTAAAGGCTAGTGGTGGATGCCTGGGGTGCAGGAGGCGATGAAGGGCGTGGTAAGCTGCGATAAGCCTCGGGGAGCCGCAAACAGGCGTTGATCCGGGGATGCCCGAATGGGGAAACCTGACTGAGGTAATACTCAGTCATTCACAGGTTAAAAGCCTGTGAAGGCGATACCAGGGGAAGTGAAACATCTCAGTACCCTGAGGAAAAGAAATCAACTGAGATTCCCTGAGTAGCGGCGAGCGAAAGGGGAGGAGCCTAAACCAGGCAGGTGTTAAAGCCCGTAGGCGTTGCCTGTCTGGGGTAGTGGGACTACACCAGAGAGGGCTACGGACCTCTCGGGGAGTTACAAAATCCTCTCTTTAGCTGAAGGCGCCTGGAATGGCCCGCCATAGAGGGTGAAAGCCCCGTAAGCGAAAAAGAGAGGGTCTCCCTGGGTGTAGATCCCAAGTAGCACGGGACACGAGGAATCCCGTGTGAATCAGGGGGGACCACCCTCCAAGGCTAAATACTACCTGCACACCGATAGTGAACTAGTACTGTGAAGGAAAGGTGAAAAGAACCCCGGGAGGGGAGTGAAATAGAACCTGAAACCACTAGCCTACAAGCAGTCGAAGGGAAGGGTTTTCCTTCCTAACGGCGTGCCTTTTGCATAATGAGCCCGGGAGTTGCCGTCAGTGGCAAGGTTAAGCCGTTGAGGTGAAGCCGTAGCGAAAGCGAGTCCGAAAAGGGCGTTTAGTCGCTGGCGGCAGACCCGAAGCGAGACGATCTACCCATGGCCAGGGTGAAGGTGGGTTAAACCCCACTGGAGGCCCGAACCGGTGGAGGGTGAAAACTCCTCGGATGAGCTGTGGGTAGGAGTGAAAAGCTAATCGAGTCTCGTGATAGCTGGTTCTCCCCGAAATGCATTGAGGTGCAGCCTCGGACAGTCGCTACCGGGGGTAGAGCACTGTTTGGGCTAGGGGGCTTACTGGCCTACCAAACCCAGGCAAACTCCGAATACCGGTAAGCGCAGTCCGGGAGTGAGTCTTAGGGCGATAACGTCCTAGGACGAGAGGGCAAGAACCCAGACCGCCAGCTAAGGTCCCCAAGTCCTGGCTAAGTGGTAAAGGAGGTGCCTCTGCTGAGACACCCAGGATGTTGGCTTAGAAGCAGCCATCATTTAAAGAGTGCGTAACAGCTCACTGGGCGAGCGGGGGTGCGCCGAAAATTACACGGGGCTTAAGCCAGGCACCGAAGCTGCGGGCTGACATAATAATTATGTCAGCGGTAGGGGAGCACTCCAGTTGCCGATGAAGGTAGTCTGACAAGGGCTACTGGAGGTACTGGAGGAGAGAATCCGGGCACGAGTAGCGATAAGGAGGGTGAGAATCCCTCCCGCCGTAAACCCAAGGTTTCCTGGGGAAGGGTCGTCCTCCCAGGGTTAGCCGGTCCCTAACCTGAGGCCGAAAGGCGTAGGGGATGGGAAGAGGGGTTAATATTCCCCCGCCACCTGGATGGAGGTCAAGGGGTGACGCAGGAGGGAAGAGCTCCGGGGCTGTATGGTTGGCCCTCCAAACCTTTAGCCTGATGATGAGTGGAGGTAAATCCCCACTCGGAGGGTGAGGGGGAGTAAGTAACCGAGAGTTTTAACTCTCGGGAAGGAGCTCGGACCACACTGCCAAGAAATAACCTCGTGACTGTTGAAATCCAGGTGACCGTACCGCAAACCGACACAGGTGGGTGGGCAGAGTATGCTAAGGCGCGTGGGGCAACCCTGGCTAAGGAACTCGGCAAATTAACCCCGTAACTTCGGGAGAAGGGGTGCCTGTGTGTAGGTGTAGGTCCTTGCGACCGAAGCCGAGACAGGTTGCAGAGAAGTGGCGGTGGCGACTGTTTACCAAAAACACAGGGCTCTGCTAACTCGTAAGAGGACGTATAGAGCCCGACGCCTGCCCAGTGCTGGAAGGTGAAGGGATGGGGTTAGTAAGGGTTATTCCTTACAAAGCTCCGTCCTCAAGCCCCAGTAAACGGCGGCCGTAACTATAACGGTCCTAAGGTAGCGAAATTCCTTGTCGGGTAAGTTCCGACCTGCATGAATGGCGTAACGACTGCCGCGCTGTCTCAGCCAGGGGCCCAGCGAAACTGGAGTCTCGGCGAAGATACCGAGTACCTGCGGTGGGACGGAAAGACCCCGTGGAGCTTTACTGCAGCTTGGCATTGAATTTTGGAGCAGGATGTGCAGGATAGGTGGGAGGCTGAGAAGCAGGAGCGCCAGCTTCTGTGGAGCCGTCGGTGAGATACCACCCTTCCTGTTCCAGGATTCTAACCTGCGGAAATTAGCTTTCCGAGGGACAGTGCCTGGCGGGCAGTTTGACTGGGGCGGTCGCCTCCTAAAAAGTAACGGAGGCGCCCAAAGGTCTCCTCAGGTGGTATGGAAATCCACCGTGGAGTGTAAGGGCATAAGGAGGCTTGACTGCGAGGCTGACAAGCCGAGCAGGGGGGAAACCCGGGCCTAGTGACCCGGCGGTCCCGAGTGGAAGGACCGTCGATCAACGGATAAAAGTTACCCCGGGGATAACAGGCTGATCGCTCCCAAGAGTTCATATCGACGGAGCGGTTTGGCACCTCGATGTCGGCTCACCCCATCCTGGGGCTGAAGAAGGTCCCAAGGGTCGGGCTGTTCGCCCGTTAAAGGGGTACGTGAGCTGGGTTCAGAACGTCGTGAGACAGTTCGGTCCCTATCCACCGCAGGCGTAGGAGGCTTGAGAGGAGCTGCCCCTAGTACGAGAGGACCGGGGTGGACGCACCTCTGGTGGCCCGGTTGTTCCACCAGGAGCATAGCCGGGTAGCCATGTGCGGAAGGGATAACCGCTGAAAGCATCTAAGCGGGAAGCCCACCTCAAGATAAGGCCTCCCGAGGATGGGGCAACCCATCCCCTGAAGGGTCCGGAGAGAACATCCGGTTGATAGGCCGGAGGTGGAAGCCCAGTAATGGGTGGAGCCTACCGGTACTAATCACCCGTGCGGCTTGGTTACAATACCAGCTTAAAAATTTCAGAAAGTTCTTATTCACTTGTTTAAAATATCAATTTCCCGGGTGCCTATACCGGAGGGGAAACACCCGTTCCCATTCCGAACACGGTCGTTAAGCCCTCCAGGGCCGATGGTACTGGGGAGTTACCTCCCTGGGAGAGTAGGTCGGTGCCCGGGATTTTTCTATTGCAAATTTTCTAAAATCAATTATTTTTAAATATTTCGATATGAAATTCTTTTTTAAATTATTTGCTCTTTTTACAATCACTATTTTTTTATTTTCAGGGATTCTATTTTTGATTTTCTTTCTTTATCTAAAGATTTCTCTTCCCAGTATATCTCAATTGAAAAATTACAAACCTAAAGAAGTTAATTTAATTCTTGATGTTAAAGGTAATTTAGTAGGATATATAGGAGAAGAAAGAAGAATTTTTGTTCCGTTGGAAAAAATTCCTTCATATGTAATTAAAGCATTTATAGCTGCTGAAGACGCAGATTTTTACAAACACCAAGGAATAGATTTTTTAAGTATATTAAGAGCAATTTATAAAAATATAATTCATGGGAAAATTGTTCAAGGTGGAAGCACCATAACTCAACAAACTGTAAGAGCTTTGCTTTTGTCTCCTGAAAGAACTTTACAAAGAAAAATAAAAGAACTTATCTTAGCTTGGCAAATAGAAAAACACCTCACTAAAGATGAAATTTTGACCATTTATCTTAATCATATCTACTTAGGTGAAGGTGCTTATGGAGTGGAAGCAGCATCTTTAACTTATTTTAACAAACATGTTTGGGAATTAAATCTCAATGAAGCAGCTGTATTAGCTGGTCTACCAGCTGCTCCTTCTAAATTTAATCCCTTAGCAAATCCTGAACTTGCTATGGCTAGAAGAAATTATGTGTTAAAAAGAATGGCTGAAGTTGGTTATATTTCTTGGGATCAGGCTAAAGCTGTTTCTTTACAACCTATAATTGTAAATCCAAAAAATGTTAACATTCCCATGTATGTAGGGTATTTTATAGATGCTGTAAAAATGGAACTTAATAAAATATTTCCGGCTAAGGTTATAGAACAAGGGGGGTTAGAAATTCAAACTACTTTAGATTTGGAATGGAGTAAAAGAGCTTACACTAATGCATTAAAAGTGCTCAATCAATTGTATTATAACAGAGAATTACCTGAATTTGCAGCAGTATGTTTAAATGGTAAAGATGGAGGGGTTAGGGTTTTAATTGGAGGGAAAAATTATATTCAATCATCTTATAATAGAGTTCTTTTAGGTAAGCGTCAACCTGGTTCAGCGTTTAAACCTTTTATTTGGGCTGCTGCTTTGGATGGAGGGGTTTTACTTCCAGATTCTGTAATTCCTGATGCACCTATAGTTCTTACTGGAGCTGATGCTGGAAAAGATTGGAATCCAGGAAATTATGATGGAAAATATATGGGGCCAGTAAGTTTAAAAGATGGATTAGCTTATTCTCGTAATACAGTTTCAGTAAGAATTGCTCTTTTTGTTGGGATAAATAGACTTCAGGAATTTCTTAAAAGATTAGAGTTTAATTTTAATAAATTTTTAGATTATAGCATAGCTTTAGGGACCTATGAGGTTACTCCTTTAGAATTAACAAGAGCTTACTCCATTTTTCCTAATATGGGTATTTTAGTTAAACCTTATTTTATTGAAAAAATCTATGATAAAAAGGGAAGGCTTCTATATCAAAATATTTCAGAAAATAAATCTGTTATTTCATCGAGCACTGCTTATATAATGAATGAATTTATGCAAGCAGTAGTTCAATATGGAACAGGTACTTGTGCAAGGGCTTTAGGAGTTCCTGTTGCAGGGAAAACTGGCACTACACAAGACCACAAAGATGCTTGGTTTATAGGTTATACTCCTCGATACATTTGTGGAGTTTGGGTAGGATATGATAAAGCAAAAAGTTTAGGTAAAAGGGAGACCGGTGGTAAAATAGCTTGTCCTATATGGTTAAGTATTATGCAAAGTATTCCTCATGAATATTTATATTTTCCTTATTATATTTCTCCTGAAAAACAAGAGACTGATATAGAATATAAAATTGATTCTAATAGCACCTTTTAAGGGGTAGCATAAGAATGTAAGCCAGAAAGTAAGAAATTAACTCCAAAGTAAGTAAAAAGAACAGAAGCAAATCCTATTATGCTAAGCCATGCTAGTTTTTCCCCATACCATCCTCTAATGATTCTAGCATGAATTGTACCTCCGTAAATTAACCAAGTAATAAGAGACCATGTTTCTTTGGGATCCCAGCTCCAATAACTTCCCCATGCTTGATCAGCCCAAACTGCACCTGTGATAATTCCTAAAGTAAACCAAAAAAAACCAAAAAGAATAAGTTTATAAGTAAAATTATCTAAAGTTAATTTAGATGGAAAATAATCTTTAAGATTGCTTTTGTCACTTATCAAATAAAAAACACTAAAAGCAAAGGCTACTGCAAAAGCACCATATCCTAGAAAACAGGTTATAACATGAGCAATAAGCCAGTTACTTTTCAATGCAGGAATAAGAGGCTTAATTTCGGAATTGGTTTTTAAGGAAGCATATGCCATAATCAAACTTGCTGTTAAAAATACTATACTTCCAAAAATTTTGGTAGGAAGTTTAAATTCTAAAAATAAATAAATACTTGCTATACATAATCCAAAAAATACTAAAGATTCGTATAAATTAGAAAGAGGTACATAACCAAACCCTGCTTGATGAGTTTGTAACCATCTTATTAAAAATGCACAAAAATTTAAAAAAAAACCACTCCAGCCAATCACAGAACCTAAAATTTCTCCCCATTTCCATTTAAATATCCAATATATAAAATATAAAAAACTTGCTCCAAAATAAATGAAAGTAGTTAAACTAAAAAGAATACTATTATCTGGTAAAATACTTTTTTCATTTAAAGCACAAAAAAAATAAATTAAACTCATAAGGAAAAATCCTATTCCTATATTTTTTAATTTCATTTTTTCCCCTCCATTTTTAAATTTATAATATTATAAAGTATAACAAAAGCCCATAAAAGCACAATATAATTTAATGAGAAGCTAAATTTAAAAGGTTAAGTAAAGGTAATAATTTTATACATATTTCTTCCCAATTTTTTTCTCCTTTTTCTACACACTCCATAAAATTTTCTAATTCACGAGTAAAATCTTCTGATATATATTCGCTAAAGTGGGTTTTTAAATATTCATAAACTTTTTTTCCATCACGAGTTGGAACAAGTCCTCCTCGTTTAACGGTTACATAAGACCTATTTAAAAGAGTTGAAACTATTTCTGCATAAGTAGAAGGTCTGCCAAGGCCTCTTTTTTTCATTTCCTGTATCAAAGTTCCCTGATTATATAAAAATACTTTTGGAATTTTTAAAAGCTGAAGATTTTTAATTTGAAAAGGTTCTGAAGGTTTAAAAATATGCAGCCTCTTCCAAAGGACTTCATATCCTGATTTAATTATTTCTAAGATTAAAGTTTCTTCCCATTCATAAGAGGGAAGCTTAAATTTAAAAATACCTTTAAGAACTTTGGTTTTTCTTGTTTGACTTGCTATAAATCTTCTAAATATGATATCATAAAGTTTAAAACTATCCTTAGGATTTTTAAAGGTGATAAGCCCGTGAGTATATCTTAATTTTATTTCAGCTAAATCCCAAGCTCTGGTAGGTCTTATTCCTTCATGAGCTCCGGTACTTTCCCATTCTCTCGGAGAAAAAAAATCTTCTCCTAAAGTTTGAATTATATAAGATTTAGCTACTTGATAGCGACCTGCTTCAGAGATTCTTGAAGAATCTGTTCTGTGATAAGTGATAAGACCTAATTCAAACAGTTCTTGTAAAAGTTCCATGGTATAATAAGGAGAAAATTTAAATAGATAAAAAGCATCTTCTAAAATAGTATCTGTAGTATAAGGAGCTGGAGGTGAAAGTTCATCTTCAAATTCTTTTATCTTTTCAATTTTCAAATGCTCAACAATTTCTTTAAGTATTTTATTTGCTAAAGATTTATTATCTACTTCGATACTAAATTTGTAATCATTTAAATTAAAAATTATTTTATATATATGCTGTTTAGCAAGTTCAGCTCTTTCAATGACCCAGCCAAGAACAGGAGTTTGAACCCTTCCAGCAGAGAGAGTGAATTTTTTAAAATTCTTCCATAATTGCTGAGACAAAGAAAATCCTATCCATCTATCAGCTATTCTTCTCGCAAGCTGAGCTTGAACTCTTGCTAAATTTATTTCTTGAGGATTTTCTAAAGCCTTTCTAAAAGCTCTTTCTGTAATTTCATGAATTTCAAGTCTTTTTATATTGTTTTGAAAAAGTCTTAGATTAATATAAAGATCATAAGCGATTTTTTCTCCTTCAGCATCAGGATCAGAAGCAATAAAAACTCTATCAGCACAAAAAGAAAGTGTTCTTAAAACCTCAATTATTTCTCCTTTATTAAATATTTCTCTACTTTCTTCTAAATCTTCATCTATAAACTGTTCATTAGTTTTTTTATCTAATTTAATCGTATCAAATACAGGATAAAAATATCCATCAGTTTTAATAACTCCAAAAATTCCCTTTTTTCTTGAAAGATTAAAAATATGACCTAAAGAAGCACAAATAGATAGAAGATTATTTTCCATAGGAATTTCATAGACCAATACATTCTTAATTCTTCTTATTGAAGGTTTACCAAAAAAGTTTGCAATGGTTTTAGCTTTATGAGGAGATTCCACTATAACAAGATAATTTTTAAAGTCTATTTTTTTCTTAATTAAATTTTCTCTTTCTTTTTTGATTTCTTCATTTAACTTTAATGCAGTTTCTAAGTCTATTTCTTTAATTTCCACATCCTCTCCTAAAAATAAACGAAGTCTCTTTTTTAAACTGTTTAAAGCTTTAAAGTTATCTACTAATATAATAGAAAGACCAGGAAGAAGACCCTTTATAGAAAGTCTTGAAACTCTTCCAGAAGCTTGAAGATATGAAGAGGCATTTCCAACTATTATGTAATAATTTCCCTCTTTATCTATTTCTAAAAAAACTTCATCACTTTTTTTCAATTTTTCTATAAATTTGGAATCACTTAGTTTCTTTTCTAAAAACCCTTTGATAGAAAGGATTTTTTTATAAAGACCTTCGTATTGAATTATTTGTTCTTCTTTTAGAGAAAGGTATTTTTTAAGATAATTTATGTAAGAAAGGGCTGTGATTTTTTCTTCTTCCTCAAAAAGAGGTATAAGAGAAAGAATTATATTATAAAGAAACTGGGGAGATGTAGAAAAACTGATTTTTTTAGCTTTATTAAATACCAAAAATATATGTTTAGGAACTCCCAAAAATATTACATATTTTAAAAATTCTGGAAAATCAACCCCCCTTACTAAAGGATTGCTAATATGACAAAGTCCTATAGCTATATCCACTTCCCTATTTTTAATAACAGAAATAAGAGTTTCTTCATTTACCTCCAAATAAGAAATTGCTTTTATTCCTTTGTTCTTAAAATAATTTCTTGCAATTTCTACATACTTTTTACCAAAAGATTCTTCAACAAAGATAAGTCCACCCTCTCCTAACAAAAATATTAATTTTTCTGCTTCCTCAAGAAGTTGGTAAAAAATCTCATCCTTAGTGTTTTTATTTTTTAGATTTATACAAATATATGTATCTGTAACTTTTCTTAAAGTAGAAATAAATCTAGTAATTTCAAACCCAAGCAAGTTTTGAAATAAAAGAACTCTATTAGTTTTAGGTTTCAAAGTAGCAGAAGATATTATTAATTGTTTTGCCTTTTTTCTATGGATTTCCTTTATTTTTAAAAGTTCTGCATAATCTAATTCTTCTTTTTTTCTTTTTAAAGCAAGTTCTATTTCTTTTCTACTGAAACCAAGAAGTAAAAAAAGATTATCTACATTTTTACTGTTTTTTAAAAAAGAATCTACATCATCTACAAAAATAAAGGAAAAATCTAAAGTTTTTAATAATTCAAAGTTTCTATACATAAAGGCAGATGTACAGATAAAAATATCAAATTTTTCTTTTTCAAGTATTTCCTTTTCTTTAGAGTTTCCAGAATAAGCTAAAATTATTTTATTATTTAACTCTTTTGTTTTTGTTAAATAATAATTAAGTCTTTGTTCTACTTGCTTTACCAAGACCTTTGTAGGAACAATAATAAGTACTTTTTTTAGAGCAAGAAGACTTATTATTAGACCAAAGGTTGATTTCCCTGTTCCTGTAGGAGCAACAATAGCAAAGGATTCACCTAAAAAGAACCTTTTTGCCCAGCTTATCTGTAAAGAAGATGGTGAAGTTTCTAAAATCTCATAAAAAATCTTTTTAAAAATTTTTATTTTTTTTTCTACTTCACAAAATATTTTTAAACCTTTAAGATTATTCTTAGAATATAAATTTTCACAGATTTCAGAAATCTGTGAAATTGAGAAAGGTATTTCTTCAGAAAAGCAATTTTCACATGGTAGGCCCTTAGCTAATCTTTCATCAGAAATTATTCCGTTACAATTGGGGCAACCATTTGCTATATAAAAAAGCATAAATTAAAACAATAAAAGAAAAACTGAAAAAAGCAATAACCTATCTTTTTCTTAACAAAATTTTTAAATTCCTATTTAATTTTTTAAATAAAAGTTGCTAAAAGATTGTTTGTGAAAGATAAAAGGAGTAAAAGAAGTTATTTTGAGATTTGGAAATAAAGTAAAAAATACCTTTTGATATTCTTCAAAAATTGATTAAAGTTTTTTATAAGAAAATTTTGCTAATTAAGAAAAAGATTAATGAAGGAAAAAAAGATAATTTATTTAGACTATAATGCTACTACTCCCTGTCTTCCTGAAGTAGTAGAGGAGTTAAAACTTTATTCTTCTGAATACTTTGCTAATCCAAGTTCTGGGCATGTTTTAGGTAGATTTGTTAGAGAAAAACTTCATGATTTTCGCCAAAAAGTAGCAGATTTAATTAATGCAGAACCAGAGGAAGTAATTTTTACTTCTGGTGGAACAGAAGCTAATCATCTCGCTTTATTTGGGATCGCTTTAGAAAAAGGGAAGGGGCATCTTTTAGTTAGTGCTTTTGAACATCCTTCTATTCTGACCCCAGTGCTTAAACTTTTGGAAATAGGTTTTAAAGTGGATTTTATTCCTATTAATAATTATGGATATGTAGAAATAGATGAGATTGAAAAGAGAATAAAATCTGATACTATTCTTGTTTCTGTGATGATGGCTAATAATGAAATAGGAACTATTCAGCCTGTGAAAGAAATAGCTAAATTATGTAAAAAAAGGGGGGTTTTATTTCATACAGATGCTTGTCAAGCAGTAGGGAAAATTTCTGTTGATGTGAAGGAAATAGGGTGTGATCTATTAACCATGGCTGGACACAAGATGTATGCACCAAAAGGAATAGGAGCTTTATATATAAAAAAGGGGATAGAAATAAATCCTTTATTTTTAGGAGGAGGACAGGAAAGAGGTTTAAGGGCAGGTACAGAGCCTGTTAGCTTAATAGCAGCTTTTGCAAAAGCTTCGGAAATAGCTAAAAAAGATGTTCCTTTCGAAAAAGAAAGACTAATTTACTTGCGAGAAAAGTTTTTTAAAGGGCTAAAAGAGATTTATCCTAAAATTTACCGATATGGGGTTCCAGAAAATACTTTACCTAATACCTTAACAGTTTCTTTTATAGGTAAAAATGGAGTGAAAATTCTAGAAGATCTTCCTCAAATATGTGCTTCTACAGGTGCTGCTTGTCATGATAGAAAAGGCTCTCATACGCTTTTGGCATTGAAAGTTTCTCCAGATGTAGCTGAAGGAACCATAAGATTTTCTCTTGGAAGATATACTAATGAAGAAGAAATTGAAGAAGTTTTAGAAATTTTTTCTGAGTATTTCAAGAAAAATGTTTAATAAAATTGGCGCTCTTTTTTTGATTAAACCAGAAAAATTAACACAAGAGGAAATTTCTTTTTATAAAGAATTTGGGTTTAAAAATTTTATTTTCTTTAAAGAACATTTCGAAAATGACTTTAAATTTTTTATATCTAATTTTAAAGAAAAACTAAAGACACTTCTTTTAGCTGTTGATCAAGAAGGAGGTAGAGTTTGTAGAATTGAAGGTAATTTTTTATCTCCACTGGAAATAGCTAAAAAATATGAAAAAGAAGGAGAAAAATCTGTTAAAGAATGGAGTAAAAAAATAGTATTAACTTTAAAAAATTACCAACTTAATCTAAACCTTGCTCCCTGTGTAGATTTAGCTGATGAATCTGCAGAAGTTTTTTTAAGAGGTAGAACTTTTGGTAAAAATAAAAATTTAGTAGAAAAATTGGCCTATCTTTTTATAGAGGAACATAAAAAAGAAAAAATTTTCTCTTGCTTAAAACATTTTCCTGGATTAAAAGATGTTAAAATTGATCCCCATCAAAAACTTCCTTTTAAAGAAAATCTTGATAAAGAAAATTTAGATGTGTTTTTTTCACTTTTAGAAAAAACTGATGTTTCTTTCATTATGACTACTCATATAGTTATTAAAGAAATAGATGTAAAACCAGTTACTTTTTCTGAAAAGATAATTTCTCTTTTAAGAAAAAATTTTAACTATAAAGGTATTATTTTAACTGATGATCTTTCTATGGGTGCTTTAGATTTCTGGGAACCTCAAGAAAGAATTATTTTAAGTTTAGCAAGTGGTCATAATCTTATAATTTATTCTGAAAAGTGGTATAACTTAATATTTATTTTAGAAGATATAAAAGGAGAAATAGAAAAAAGTTTAGTTTTAAGAGAAAAAATAAAAAAAAGTTTTTCAGCCTTAGAGAAAATTTTAGGACAATCATTATGAAAAAAGAAATATCCTATGAAGAAATAGTAAACCTTGTAAAAGAAAACTATATTAAAGCTTGTAAGATTCTGCCTAATGAAATAATAAACGCATTAAAAATAGCTTTGGAAAAAGAAGAAAATGTTTTAGCTAAGGCAGTTCTAGAGATTTTGTTAAACAATGCAGAAATAGCTAAAAAAGAAAATATTCCTCTTTGTCAAGATACAGGTGTTGCTGTAGTATGGGTAAGAATAGGGGAAAAAGTATATATCAAAAATTTAGAAAAAGCTATTAACGAAGGTCTAAAATTAGCTTGCCAAGAAGGATTTCTTAGAGCCTCAGTATGTAATCCTTTAAATAGAAAAAATACAAATGATAATACACCAGGAATTATTCATTATGAAATTGTTTCTGAAGATATTTTTGAAATTTATCTAATGCCTAAAGGATGTGGCAGTGAAAATATGAGTGCTTTATCTATGTTATCTCCCTCTGCAGGAATAGAGAGTATAAAAAGATTTGTAATAGAAATAATTAAAAAAGCAGGTTCTAATCCCTGCCCTCCTATTATTGTAGGAGTTGGAATAGGAGGAAATTTTGAAAAATCAGCTATTCTTGCAAAAAAAGCTATTTTTAGAGATTTGGGCATTTTTAATCCAGATCTTGAAATAGCAAAATTAGAAAAAGAATTAATGGAAGAAATAAATTCTTTAACCATTGGTCCTTTAGGTTTTGGTGGTAAAACTACTTGTTTAGGAGTTCATATTGAGACTTATCCTTCTCATATAGGAAGTTTACCTGTAGCAGTAAATATTCAATGTCATTCAGCAAGAATAAAGAAGATAAAAATTATTTGAAATTTTTATGAAAAAAGACTTTTTTATTGTTTTTTTTGCTTTTTTGATACTTTCTTGTGGAAAAAAGACCCCACCTTTACCTATAGAAAAAAGTGTTCCTAAAGATCTTTCATTTGAAATTCAACTAACTTCTCAAGGAGCAAATCTTTTTATTTATCTCCCTACAGAAACACAGGGAGGTTATCCCTTAGTGAAAATAAAAAAATTGATTATTGAAAAAACAGAACTTCCCCTTGATATTCCAAGAGCTAAAGAAAAAAAAAGTATTTTAAAGCTACCAGTAAAACTTCACTCTGCAAGTAATTTATTTGTTTATCCAGATTATAATCTTAAACACAGGCATAAATATACTTATAGAATAAAAATAATAAAAGATTTTTTAGTAGAAACTCCTTTTACAAAGCCTTTAGAAATTCATTGGCATAATCCTCCTGATTTTCCGCAGGAATTCAAATTAAATCTTATAAAGGAAGATACAGTATTATTAACTTGGAAAAGACCAAAAAAAGATATTTATGGATTGGATTTAGAAGGAGACATATTTTATGAAATAGAAAAAACAACCGAAAAAGAGAGAAAAAATATCAAAATAAAAAACAAAGAAGAATATTTTGATGAAATAAAATTAGGAATAAAAACATGTTATAATATAAGGTCCCTATTAAATTTTAGAGGAACTTTTATTCCAGGACCTAAAACATCTGATATATGTGTAGAGTAGTTTCTCCATAATGTTTTTCTTTTATTTTTTTTAGTCTTTTTATTTCAGAAGGTAATATTATTCCTGTTTTTTCTTCCCCAATTATTATTGCGTTTTCTTTTAGAATATTTTCAGGAAAAACTTTTAAGGTTTTTAGGAGGAGATTTTCCTCATAAGGAGGAGTAATAAAAACTAAATTAAAAAATTTTGGGAATTTGATAGAAAGAGCTTTCAAGCCCTTAGGAAGTTTTAATTTAAAAATTTGAGATTTTGACTGAAGATTAAATTTTTCAAGATTCTTTTTTATAATAAAAATACTTAATGGACTTGCATCTACAAATACAGTAAATTTAGCTCCCCTCGAAAGAGCTTCTATTCCTAAAGCACCAATCCCTGCAAATAGATCTAATACATTCCATGAAGGAAGGTTTTGCCCTAAAATATCAAATAAAGCTTTTCTTATTTTTGTTCTTAAAGGCCTAATAACATATAAAGTTTTAGATGGAGAATAAAGTTTTTGTCCTTTTAAATAACCTCCAGTAATTTGCAAAATTAGACTTCCTGAAAATTTGAAATTATTTGAATCCAAGTATTAGGAATAGAGAAATAATAGGGATTCAATTCAGGATAATAAAATTTTCCTTTAAAGGTCTGTTTAGGTTTTAACCAATCTTTTGGTTTCTTAGCTCCTATAAAAAATGCTATTTCTTCTCCATAAGAAGGAACAAAAACTCTAGCTATTTTAACCTCAGGAAAAATAGATTTTATTAAGGGATAAGAATTTTTTATAATATTTGGAAAATATATAGGAAGACTTACCTGTTGAATAAAAATTCCATCCCATTTTAGAGCTTTTAAAGCATATTTATAAAAATCTAAAGTATAAAGAGTTTTAGCAGGTCCGATTGGATCTGTACAATCTACAATAATAAGATCAAATTGTTCAGAGTTACATTCTTTTAACCCTTCTAATCCATCTTTTATAATAAAAGAAACTTTTGGATCTTTATAATTTCCAGAAAGTTTAAAAAAATATTTCTGAGAGATTTCAAAAACGAGAACATCTATTTCAAATTGAAGGATTTCTTTTATAGAAGGTATTTTTTGAAGTTCTCTCAAAACTCCTCCATCTCCTCCACCTATAATAAGGACTTTTTCCGGAGAAGAATTTAATAGGCTTGTAGGAAGATAAACAATACTTTCATGATAAATAAATTCATCTCTTTCTGTAAATTGAACAATTCCATCTAAAACAAAAATATAACCCCAAAAAGAATTTTTAAATATTTGAATTTTTTGTAAATTTTTCTCTTCAAAAACTAATTCAACCTTATAGGCGTGTCCAAAATCTTTAAAAATTTTTTCTTTCCACCAAAAATATCCAGTCAAGTTTCACCCCAATCTTCTGAAATTCCTCTTATTATTTCAGCTATATATACATTTTTAGGTTTTAAAGATTTTTTTAATTTTTCCAAAATTTCATAAGCTTTGTCTTTATCTTTTGCGATTATATCAATAGCAGAGTATCCATTTTCTGGCCAAGTATGAATATAAATATGCACATTTCCAGAATTTACTTGAGCTGAAACACCAAAAGGTTTAAACTGATAACTAATAGCCCTTAAGAAATGGTTTTTCTCAGAATTTTTTAAGGCAGATTTAAGAGTTTTTTCAATATACTTTGCTTTAGCCAAAACCTCAAAAGGAGAATTCCAAAATTCTACAATAAGGTGATAATTCCAAATACTTCGTTTAAGAGCACCATGCGGAGTAGAGGTAATTTCTAACTTCTCTACTTGACAAAGAGGTTCAATCATTCTCATGACTCACCTCCCCCCAGGTAAGGTGCTCTTTTAAAAACATAAAAAAATCGGGACGGGCGGATTTGAACCGCCGACCCCCCACACCCCAAGCGGGTGCGCTCCCAAGCTGCGCTACGTCCCGATTTTTTTAAAAAATTTAGAATTTTTTAAAAATTTATAATAAAAAAAATTTTTTAAATTGTCAAGTACCTAAAAAAAATAAAGTATTCTAAAAATATCTCAGAAAAATTTTTAGATTTTAAAGAAATTTAAAATTTTTTGTAAATTTTCAATCTTTCTAAAAATTCCTCTGCAAGTTTAATAAAAGCAAAACTTGCTTTATTATTTTTATCATAATCTAGAACTGATTTACCAAAACTAGGAGCTTCACTCACTTTTACGCTTCTTGGAATAATAGTCTCAAAAACAATCCATTTAAAGTGTTTTTTAGCTTCTTCTGCTACTTCATAAGAAAGTTTATTTCTGCTATCATACATTATTAATATCAAACCAAAAAGAACTAAATCAGGGTTTAGTTTCTTTTTTATACCCCTTATAGTTCTAACTAGTAAAGATAAACCTTCTAAAGCATAATATTCACATTGTAAGGGTATAATGACTCCTTCACAAGCTGTAAGTACATTCACTGTAATAAGACTAAGAGAAGGAGGAGAATCTATAAATATAAAATCAAAGAAAGCCTTTAAGGAAGAACTATTAAAATGGCTTTGTTCTAATAAATTTTTGAGAATATATTCTCTTTTAGGTAGATTTATTAATTCTACTTCCAATCCCACTAAATCAATAGAAGAAGGAAGAAGATAAAGATTAGGATAAGGGTTTTTAATAAATTTTTCACAGTTATTCTCTAAAATTGCCTGATATATACTTTCTTTTTTATTTACCCTTATTCCAAGTCCGCTTCCAGCATTGGCTTGTGGATCGAAATCCACCAAGAGTATTTTATAATTTTTAAGACTTAAGGCTCTTGCTAAATTTATAGCTGCTGTAGTTTTCCCTACCCCTCCTTTTTGATTTATAAAAGCAAAAATCTTCATGAAAAAACTATTTTAAAAAATACCAATATAGGTGATTTATAAAAATTATTATAAAAAAAACAATACTTATAATTCCATTAGTAGTAAAAAAAGCTTTATTTATTTTAGAAATGTCATTTTCTTTAATAAGGCTATGTTCATAAATTAAAAAAATAGCAAGTAAATTGATCCCACCCAGATATATCCATGTGGTTTTGGGATATAAATAACCTGTTAATAAAAGTGATAAGAAAGTTATAAAATGTAAAAATCTAGAGATTTTTAAAGCTTTTTTTATACCAAATTTCACAGGAATGGATTTCAATCCCATAAATTTATCAAATTCCAAATCTTGTAAACTATAAAGAATATCAAAACCAGAAACCCAACAAGCCATAGCTATACCAAGAAAAATAGCTAATAAAGATATTCTTTCGTTTAGAGCTATATCTATGGCTATAGGAATTAAAAAATATATTAATCCTAAAAATAAATGAGGGAAATAAGTAAATCTTTTAGCATAAGGATAAATTATTAAAGAAAAGATAACTAATGGGCTAAGAAAAAAGGCTAAGAGATTTATTTTATAAGAAAAAAAAATAAACAGAAAAGAACTAATGAAAATAATAGTTTTTATTTCCCAATCTTTTATTAATCCTTTTGCATGAGGCCAAAGTCTTGTTCTTGGATTTTTTTCATCAAAAGGCTTATCGATAAATCTATTAAGTGACATTCCAAGAATACGAGCAAAGATAAGAGCAAATAAAATATAGAGGATTTTTTTAAAAGAGGGAAAATTTTTATAAAGAATAAATATGCTTGCAAGACCAAAAGGTAAAGCAAATATAGTGTGTTCTAATTTAAGTAGTTCACAATATAATTTTAATCTCTTCTTTATCATGATTAAGCAATATTTTGAATTTGTTCCCTTAATTTTTCAATAAGATTTTTTATTTCTACAACTATTAAAGAAATTTCTGAAGAATAAGCTTTATTAGAAAGAGTGTTTATTTCTCTAAACATTTCTTGACAAAGAAAATCAAGTTTTTTACCATTGTTATCTTCTTGCATAATTAATTCAAAATGATAAAAATGTGTTTTTAGTCTATCCAATTCTTCAGTAAAATCAAACTTTTCAAGAAAATAAACCAATTCTTGATAAAATCTATTTTCTTCCAAATCCTTTATTTCCCAATCTTTTAAAATTTTTTCTATCCTTTTTTTTAATTTTTTTTGATTTTCTTCTAGAATTTTTTCTTTTAGAGCTTCTATTTTAAAGACTTCATTTTTTAATTCTTCTAAATGTTTTTTAAGAATTTCTTTTAAAAACTCCCCTTCTCTTAAACGAGAATTTTTTAATTCCTCTAAAGCTTTATTTAAAGCTGGATAAATTTCTTCCCAGAGTTTATCTATTTCTTCTTCTTTTTCTTCAAAAGTTAAAAAATCTCTGAATCTTAAGAAATCTGAATAGGTTAAAGGTTCTTCAAATCCTAATTCTTTTTTTAGATAATTTAAAAGGGCTTTTAGATTTTTAGCTGTTTCTAAATCAATAAAAATTTCTTTTGGTTCTACATTTCCTGTATATTTTATCTGAATTTCAATTTTTCCTCTTTTAAAATTTTGAGCAACAAATTTTTTTATTTTTTCCTCTAACAAAATATATCTTTTAGGAAGTTTAAGAATAATATCTAAATATTTTGAATTTACACTTTTTGCATAAACTGAAATAATAAATTTTTCATTTTGATTTACTCCTTTTCCAAAACCTGTCATACTTTCCATAGTGTGTTTTAATTTTTTAACTTTTCTTTTAAAAATTTTAGGATTTCTTCTTTTTCTTCGGGACTAAACCAATGGATATTTGGTTCTTTTTTAAACCAAGTTAATTGTCTTTTTGCATAATGCCTAGTATCTTTTTGAATAAGTTCAATAGTTTTTTCAATAGGAATTTCTTCTTCTAAGTATTTGATAATATATTTATATCCTATAGCTTTAAAGGGTTTAAGATGAGGAGAATAACCTTTGTTTAAAAGATTTTTTACCTCTTCTATCCATCCTTGGGAGATCATTTTTATTACACGCTCATTTATTTTTGCATAAAGTATTTTTCTTGGAAGATTTAATCCTATCTTAATTATCTGATAACGGGGGTTTTTAAAAAAAGGATTTTCTTTATGAAATTCTGAAAAGGGTTTTCCTGAGGTGTAAATTACTTCTAAAGCTCTTGTAATTCTAACTTTATCTTTAGGAAATATTTTTTTTGCATATTCAGGATCAAGGCTTTTTAATTTTTCATAAAGGATTTCAATATTTTTTTCTGCTTCTTTTTTTATTTCTTCTCTAATTTTTTGGGGTATTTCTATAGGAAAAAGTCCATATTCTAAAGCTCTTAAATATAATCCTGTTCCACCTACTAAAATAGGTATTTTTTTTCTTTCAAAGATTTCCTTTATTAAATCATCAGCAATTTTTACAAATTTAGCTGCATTAAATTCTTCATCTAAATCTAATAAATCATATAAATGATGAGGAACTTTTTTTCTCTCTTCTGGTCCAGGTTTCGCAGTACCTTTATTTAATTCTTTATAAAATTGAATAGAGTCAAAATTTATTATTTCTCCATTAAGATTTTGAGCTAAAAAAAGAGCAAGCTCTGATTTTCCAACCCCTGTAGGTCCCACTATTGCGACTATTTTTTTCTTTTCCTTCATTATTTTCTTTTTATAGCTTTTTCTATATCTTCCGCAGACAGTTTAAAGTATAAAGGTCTTCCATGGGGACAAAATTGTAAATTGTCTTTACAAAATTTTTCAATTAAATAAATTATTTCATTTTCAGAAATTATTTCTCTTTTTTTTCTTGCTAAGATACATGCATATCCTTTTAAAATTTCTTTTTTTATTTCTTCAGGATCCAAAAAATCCTCTTCTAATATTTTCTCCAATAAATCTTTTACATTTTCATTAAAAATAGAAGGAATTTTTTTAATAATAATTTCATTGTTTTTTATTAGATCAAGTTTAAATCCTATTTTTTCAAGAGCTTTGATTTTTTCTGTAAAATTTATTAAAGCAGAATCTGAAATTTTTATTAAAATAGGAATGAGAAGAGATTGAGAAACACTTTTACTGAATTTTTGTTTAAGTTCTTCAAAAATTATTCTTTCAGAAAGTGCATGTTGATCAATAATGTAAAGTTCATCATTTATTTCTACAATAAGGTAAGTATTCAAAAAAGATCCTAAATATTTATAAAGAGGTTTTTTGAAAGAAGATGAAAGAATAAAAGATTTTTCTTCTGATAAATCAATTTTATAGTGCTCAATAGGTAAATCTTCTTTAGTTTTGTAAGAAAAATTTTTTTCAGTTTTATAATAAAAAAATTTTTTATGAAAAAGATTTTCTAAAGCTTTACTAAGGGCATTAAAAAGGGCTTTTTCATTTTTAAATCTTACTTCCCATTTAGCAGGATGAACATTTACATCTACTAAATGATAGGGTGTTTTGATAAAAATTACACCTGCAGGAAAACCAAGATTCCCATAATAAATTTTTAAAGCACTTAAGATTAATTTGTTTAATTTTTCATCTTTTATCCATCTTTTATTAATTAAGATGTAAAGATATTTAGTATGAAAAAAAATTTTTGAAGTATCAGTTAATATTAAATATATAGAATAAGGTGGATCTTCTAAAACAATTTCGTTTAACTTCTTTTCTTCTATTTTTAATAAAAAACTTATTAATTCTTTTAGTTTACCTCCTTCCCAAAAAAGAAGTCTTTTTTCTTGTGAAATTTCATTAATAGAGAGTATTTCATATTTATTTTCTGGATGACAAAACATTAATCCTTTTATTATTTCTAATGATTTTAAAAGTTCGATTTTTGAAGATTTTAAAAAGGCTTTTCTAGCAGGGAGATTAGAAAAAAGATTTTCTACCTTTACCAAAGTTCCTTTATTTAATTGAGCAGGTTTAAAATAAGTTTCTTTTCCCCAGTCTATTCTTATCTCATAGGCTGAGGGGTAATTTTTATGTTTACTTGTTATAATAAGATTGGAAACCTGGGAGATACTTGCTAAAGCTTCGCCTCTGAAACCAAAGGTAGTAATTTTGAAAATATCAGCCAAGGTTTTTATTTTACTAGTAGCAAAATGCTTATAACAAAGTTTTAGATCTTCAGGTTCTATGCCTTCTCCATTATCATAAACTAATATTTCTTTTATTCCTCCTTCTTTTAAAAGTATTTTTATAAAATTTGCCTTAGCATCAAAAGCGTTTTCTATTAATTCTTTTACTACAGAAGCAGGTCTTTCAACAATTTCACCTGCTGCAATTTTGGATCTTATTTCCTCAGAAAGAATATGTATATTAGGCATTTATAAATTTAAAAGACTAATAAGATTTTTACAAAACTCAGCACATCTCTTTAATGAAGCTTCTTCTTCTGGTAAAAGTTTAATTTCAATAATTTTTTCCACTCCATTTTTACCGAGAATTACGGGAACTCCTAAAAAAACTCCTCTTATTCCATATTCCCCTTCTAAATAAACAGAGCAGGTGAAAAGTCTTTTTTCATCATTAATAATACTTTCAACCATTTCCATAACAGATAATCCTGGGGTAATAAAGGCACTTCCTGTTTTGAGATAAGAAACTATTTCTCCTCCTGCAAATTTTGTTCTTTTAACAATTTCTTCAATTTTTTCTTGAGGTAGTAGTTCACTTATAGGAATACCTGCTGCATTAGCAAATCTTACTAAAGGTATCATATGATCTCCATGAGTTCCTATTACTAAAGCTTGTATATCTTTGGGAGAAATACCTACTGCTTCAGCTATAAAATACCTATATCTTGTTGAATCAAGCACTCCAGCCATTCCTATAACTCTGTTTTTAGGAAATTCTGTTATTTTATAAGCTACATAAACCATAGCATCTAAAGGATTAGATACTACTATTACAATACTATTAGGAGCAAAATTTTTTATTTTTTCTGAACAACTTTTGACAATCTCTTTGTTTATATTTAAAAGCTCTTCTCTAGAAATACCTGGCTGTCTAGGTTTACCTGCAGTAATTATTATTACATTAGAATCTTTTATAGCTGAAAAATCCTCAGTTCCCCATATTTTTCCCGAATATCCAAAAAGAGGAGCACTTTGTACAAGATCTAGGGCTTTTCCCTTAGCCAGGTCTGGAATGATATCTATTAAAACTATTTCTTTGGCTAAATTTTTTATTAAAGCCCATTGAGCACAGCTTGTCCCTACAGCACCAGCCCCTAGAATGGAGATTTTACTCATTTTTTATTCTCCAAAAAGTTTTAACCACTCTTCAAAAATTTTTACCTTATCTTTACCATACTTTTCAAGATCCTTTAAAATTTTATCAATGCTTTTTTCTACAACTATTCCATCAGGATTTTTTGAATAAAATTTGTCAGCAAAAGCGATTATTTTTTCTTCTAATGTTTCAGGAAACATATCTCTCATAGGTAAGGGTAATTTTTTTTCAATTATTTCCTCCTTAGTAATACCTACCCCCATATGTCTTTCACAAACTAGAGCATGTTTTGGTAGTTTTTCTTTTTCAAGAATGAGCCTTCCTATGTATCCATGAGCTATATAAGGATATTTGCCTTTTGGATTAAGTTTAGGAATATAAGTTTCAATAATCCCTATATCATGAAGCATAGCTGCTTCATAAATAAAATTTTTATCTATATCTTTAAATTTTTCAGCAATTTTTAAAGCCTTTTCTGTTACTGCTTCAGAATGTTTAATCAAAATATCTAAAAGTTTAAGGTTATTTTTATAGTATTTATTTAAAATTTCAAATATATTAAGCATTTCTAAATGTCAGATTTTAAAAATATTTAAATAACTTTTAAAGGCTTTTTCAAAAAGAGATTTTAATTCAGGGTCTTGTATATTTTCAAATCTAATTTTATTTTCAGGTAATTTCTTTTTGTAAAAATTCATTTTTTCTTTATGTTCTTCAAAGATATATTTAAACTTTATTTCCTTAAACAAAGGTCTAAGTGTTGTAGGAACCTTTTTTTCTAGTTTCTCTATGATTTCTAAACTACGAGAAGAAAGTATTTGAAGAGCATAATGGTTTGATACTCCAACTAAAAGAGTTCCCTCTTCAAAAGCTAAGGGATTGGATATTTGGCAAAGATGTGGTTCTACCACTTTTTTCCAATATTTTTTAGCAATTTCAAGAGCAAGGATGCTCATTTTTATCTTTTTTGGTAAAGGAAGACTTAAAATTAAATCTTTTAAAGTATTCATTAAAAATTTATTAAAATTTCTTCTAAAGCTTGATATACTTTTTCCTGAAGATAATTTAAAAAGTTTTCATTGGAAGCTTCAAACCTTAAAACTAAAACTGGTTGAGTATTAGAAGCTCTTACTAAAGCCCAACCCTCTTTAAATTCTATTCTTGCTCCATCAATATCTATAACCTGAAGCCCTTCTTTTTTAAATTTCTCTGTAAGTTTTTTAACTACTTCAAATTTTATTTCATCTGGACATTCTTTTCTAATTTCAGGGGTAGAAAACATTTTAGGAAAATTTTTAAAGTGTTCAGAAAAAGGAATGTTATTTTGGGAAATAATCTCAGATAATCTTAATGAAGCATAAACTCCGTCATCAAAACCAAACCATTTGTCTCCGAAAAAAATATGTCCACTCATTTCACCAGCAAGA
Source organism: uncultured Thermodesulfobacterium sp. (assembly GCA_938091335.1). GTDB lineage: Bacteria > Desulfobacterota > Thermodesulfobacteria > Thermodesulfobacteriales > Thermodesulfobacteriaceae > Thermodesulfobacterium. The sequence goes on along the minus strand of CALLJG010000001.1, from coordinate 38,946 downwards.
AGAGCTTTTTCTTCTTTCATTTTATTTTTAATAAGAGAATGTCCAGTTTTCCACATAATAGGTGTGCCACCTAATTTTTTTACAGTTTCATAAAAAACTCGAGAACATTTGACCTCACCAATTATCTTTGCTCCTGGATATTTTTTTAATAACTCTTTAGCAAAAACGATTAAAAGTTGGTCTCCCCATATAATGTTACCTTTTTCATCAACTACGCCTAATCTATCTCCATCTCCATCATAACCAAAACCTACTTCATATCCTTTATTTAATACAGTCTCTTTAAGCCATTTAAGATTTTCTGGAACTACAGGATCTGGAAAATGATTTGGAAAGTTACCGTCTATTTCACAAAAAATACATTCAATTTCACATCCTAAGTGTTTAAAAATTGGTTCAGCAGTTAATCCACAAACTCCATTACCTGGATCTATTACTACTTTTATAGGTTTTTCTATTTTTATATTATTACAAACATATTCTATATAAGAAGATATTATTTCTTTTTCCTCTAGATTTCCTTTCCCTTTTTCAAAGTCTTTTTTTTCTATTATATTTCTTATTTGTTGAATTTGAGAACCAAAAAGTGTGTCTTTACCTATACAGATTTTAAGCCCGTTAAATTCAGGAGGATTATGAGAACCTGTAACTTGTATTCCTCCATCTAAACTTTTTAAAGTAAAAAGAGAAAAATACATCACAGGAGTAGGACATATTCCTATATTTATCACATTTACCCCTGTGGAAAGAATCCCTTCTATTAAAGCATTTTGTAAAGATTCAGAAGAATGTCTTCCATCTCTTCCACAACTTACTTTTTTTCCTCCTTTTCGTTTAACCATAGTGCCATAGGCTTTACCAATTTCTTTTATGATTTCCTCTGTTAAGTCTATCCCTACTTTTCCTCTTATATCGTATTCTCTAAAAATGTAAGGATTTATTCTCATAGCCTTTAATTATAATACTTGACTTAAAATTTAAAAGTAGTATAAAAATTTTTTTAAGTTGATGATAAAGTATGAAGTTGATAAAAATAATAGAATAATTGGAAAATTGATAAATGTATCAGAAAAAGGAGGTGAAAAAATGATAACGATTTTTGTTAAAATATTTATATTTTTTATTATATTTTTTATTTTATTAACTACTTTTTCTTTATCAGCTAAGAATGGTAAAAAAATTCTTATGATAATTGCCCATCAGAATTTTAGAGACGAGGAGTTATTAGTTCCCAAGAAACTTTTTGAAAAAGAAGGTTACCAAGTAGTTATAGCTTCTTCCTCTTTAAAACCAGCTAAAGGGATGCTTGGAGCTGTGGTAACTCCAAATATTTTGATCAATCAAATAAAGGTTAGCGAGTATGAAGCCATAATATTTGTGGGAGGAGTAGGAGCCCAGGAATATTTTTTTGACTCTACAGCTCATAAAATTGCTAAAGAAGCTGTATCTGAAGGAAAAATACTTGCAGCTATATGTCTTGCTCCAAGGACTTTGGCTGAAGCAGGGGTTTTAAAAGGTAAAAAAGCTACAGTATGGGTTTCTGAAGCCAAGGTTTTAGAAGCTAAAGGGGCTATTTATACAGGTAAGTCTGTAGAAATAGATGGAAAAATAGTTACTGGTTCAGGTCCTCAGGCTGCTGAGGAATTTGGAAAAAGTATATTAAATCTTTTAAAAGAAAAAAAGTAACTTTTTAATTTTGATTTACTAATTTTTTTAATTCTAAATAAGTCTCTCTAACCTTATATATATATTTTAAATATATAGGAAGTTCAGCTAATGGAATAGCTTGGGGTCCATCGCATAGAGCTTTTTCAGGGTCAGGATGGAACTCAACAAGTATAGCATTAGCGCCTGCTATTACTCCTTGAGCAGTAACATGATAAATATCTCTTATTCCGTCAGATGATTTTATTCTCGTTCCAATAGGATGAGATGGATCTATACATACAGGTAGTCTTGTAAGTCTTTTTACTACTGGTACATGAGCAAAATCAGTCAAATTTCTATGAGGATCTCCTAAATGGGTTCTAACTCCTCTTAAGCAAAAAATAATTTTGGTATTGCCTTCAGAGGCAATATATTCAGCTGCATTTAAACTTTCCTCCAAAGATAAACCATATCCTCTTTTATAAAGAATAGGAAAATCTTGTTGTTTACCCAAAGCTTTAAGTAGTTCAAAATTTTGGGCATTTCTTGTCCCTATTTGTAATATTACTCCACAGGGATTTCCACTAATATCTAAAGCTTCCTTTATTTCTTCTATATGGGATGGAGAAAGAACTTCCATTACAATTATTTTTATCTCATATTTGCCAGCTAAATCAAAAACCCATGGAAGGCATTCTTTACCATAACCTTGAAAGTCATAAGGAGAAGTTCTTGGTTTGTAAGCCCCCATTCTGGCACAAGATATATTATTTTCTTTTAAAATTTTAAAAGTTTTCTTGACATTTTCATAGGTATCTACTGCACAAAGTCCTGCAAAGATATGAAAGGAATCTTGATTAAACTGAATTCCCTTATATTCGAATCCTAAATCTTCTTTTAAGCCATGCCTTCCAATTAATCTATACTTAGCTGTTACTCTAATAGCTTTTTCTACTCCAGGTAAATTTTTTATTTCTTCTTCAGAAACCATATAATCTTCTCCTATTAAATGAACCTCAAGTAAATTCCTTGTTACTCCTTGGTGCTCCATTATTTTTATTTTTAAATGGGGAAATCTTTGTAAATATCTTAAAAGAGATTGTAACTCAGGGCTTTCTCTATTAATATGAGCTTCCATTATAATAACCATTTTTTCTCACCTTTTTTAAAATATTATTTTGATTAATTAAATAAACTCCTAATTTTTAATTTTTGCAAGTATATTTTGAGTTGGCAAAATTTTAAAATAAAATTAAAATTTTTTAATAAACTATAAAAAGGAGGTAAGTTTTTGAATTCTAAAATAGTTTTTTTTGATACCACTTTAAGAGATGGAGAACAATCTCCTGGAGTTTCTTTAAATTTAACACAAAAAGTAGAGATTGGTAAAGCCTTAGCAGATTTAGGAATAGATGTAATAGAAGCAGGATTTCCTATTACATCTCCAGGAGATTTTGAAGCAGTGAAAACTTTAGCTAAAGAAGTTAAAGGAGTTACTATAGCAGCTTTAGCTAGAGCTAATCCAAAGGATATAGAAGTAGCTTGGGAAGCTTTGAAATTTGCAGAATCTCCTAGAATTCATACATTTATTGCAACTTCAGATATTCATCTTAAATATAAGCTTAAAAAATCCAGAAGTGAGGTTTTAGAATTAGCAAAATCTGCTGTAAAATATGCTCTTTCTTTTTGTTCCGACGTAGAATTTTCTGCAGAAGATGCTACCCGAAGTGATTGGGAATATTTAGGAGAAGTAATATTGGAAGTAGTTAAAATTGGGGCAAAAACTGTTAATATTCCTGATACTGTTGGGTATACAGTACCTATGGAATATTATAAGCTTATTAAATTCTTAGTAGAAAAACTTCTTTTAGCAGGATATGAAGAAGTTTTAAAAAAGGGTGATTTAAGAATTTCTGTACATTGTCATAATGATTTAGGTTTAGCAGTTGCTAATTCTCTTTCTGCTATTTTAGCAGGTGCTACCCAAGTTGAAGGGACTCTAAATGGAATAGGAGAAAGAGCAGGGAATGCTGCTTTAGAAGAAGTTATTATGGCGCTTAAAACAAGGAAAGATTTCTTTGAAAAAAATTTAGGATATCCTCTTGAAATAAATATAAATACACAAAAAATAGTTCCTCTTAGTCAATTGGTAGTTAAATATACCGGTATGTTTGTTCAACCCAATAAAGCTATAGTAGGAGCAAATGCTTTTGCTCATGAATCAGGAATTCATCAACATGGAGTAATTTGTGAAAGATCAACTTATGAAATTATTAATCCTGAAGAAGTGGGATGGACAGGTTCTGCAATTATTTTAGGAAAACATTCAGGGAGACACGCTATAAATTTTAAATTAAAAAGCAAAGGATGGAAATTTGATGACGAGGTTTTAAATCATATCTTTGAAAGGTTTCGTACTGAGATAAAGGATATACTTAAAAAAATAGATGATGAATATGTAGAAGGTATATTAATAGATTTATTTTCAGAAAAAGAGTATAGATATTCTTTAATATCTTCTCAAGTAATAAGTGTATATAGTGGATCCTTAAAACCGATTGCTCAAGTAGAAATAGAGGATAAAAAATTAGGTAAAAAAGTCTCAGTGGGGCTTGGAGTAGGTCCTATTGATGCAGCTTATAAAGCTGTAGCAAAAGCCTTAGGATATAGCTTTGAAAAGAATGATAAGGAGAAATTTTTAAAATTGATAGATTTTCATATAAGTGCTTTAACTGGAGGAACTTCAGCAGAAGGAGTATGTGGAGTAATTATTGAAAATGAAAAAGGATTAAGAACTGCTGGTCTTGGAAAAGACGGAGATATTGTAATTGCCAGTTTAAAAGCATTTCTTAAAGCTCTTAATCGTCTAGAAATTTTGGAAGAAAAAGGAAAAGAATTGAAAAGTCAGGTTTTATCTTTTAAAAGTAGGAGCTAATTTTTCTAGGAAAAAAATTCTTTCTGTAGCTCTATTTGACCATTCACTTTCTGGGTTTAAGTATACAATAGATTGCCATATTTCTTTAGCCTTTGGATAATTGCCTTCTCTAAAGAATATTTCACCTAAATAATATCTTGCTTCTCCAGATGTTTTCTCTATTTTTAAAACTTGTTCAAAATAAAATTTTGCTGAATTAAGTTCTCCTTCTTGAAAGTAAATAAGCCCCAAATAAGTTAAAGCTTTAGGATAACGAGAATTTTCTTTTAAAGCATTAAGTAAATTAAAAATAGCCTTTTCTTTATCACCTAATTGATAATATGCCCATCCGAGATTAGTTAATGCAATAAAAGAATTTACATAATATGGATCTTCTAAGGCTTTATTAAAATATTCAATAGCTTCAATATATTTTTCTTGTAACATTTTTAAAGAACCTAAGTTATTATAAGCTTCAGAATAATTAGGTTTTAATCTAATAGCCTCTTTTAAACTTTCCTCAGCTTTAAAATATTCCCCTTTTCCCATATAAGCTAAGCCTAAAAGATTGTATATTTCCGGATCACATTTATCTGTATTTTTAGCTAATTCTAATTCTGTCAAAGCCTCAGTATAACGATTTTCTTTTATGTAAATTTTAGCTAGTTCTTTATGAGAGGTTGTTTTTTCTAAATAATACATTTTTTCAGCTTTACAAGAAAATAAAAAAATAACAAAAAAAATTATAAACAATCCTGATCTTGACATATTTTTTTACCCCTCAATAAATTTTATATAAACCTTTCTATTCCTTGGCCCATCATATTCTGCAAAAAAAACCCTTTGCCAAGTTCCTAAAAGAAGTTTACCCTTTTCTACTATTAAAATCAATGAAGGTCCTGTAAGACTTGACTTAACATGCCCGGGAGAATTCCCCTCTAAATGTTTATAAGGAAAATTTATAGGAGCAATTTTATCATAAATATTTAAAATGTCTTCCTTTACAGCAGGATCAGCACCTTCATTTATAATAATTCCTGCTGTAGTATGGGGTATATATATTATACAAATTCCATCTTTAGGAGGTAACATTTTTTCAATTTCTTCAGTAATGTCTATAAGTTCTACTTTTTTATTAGACTTTATCGGAATAATCTTCATAAAATTTAATTTTTTTAATTTTATAATATTTTAAAAAATTTTTTAAAAGTCAAGAAGAAATTAAAAATTATAATTTAAAATAAAGATTAAGTATGAATAAAAAGATATTTTATTTTTTGGTTCTTTTTTTTGTTTTAAAAGGAGCTTTTTTAAAAGCAGAAATTATTGTTTTAATAGATAAAGGAAAAAATCTTTTACAATTAAGAGAAAAAGATAAAGTAATAGCTTCATTTGAAATAGGGCAAGGAATAAAAAGTTATCTTCCTAAAGAAAAACAAAATGACTTTTTAACTCCCGAAGGAATTTATAAAGTGGTGGAAATCAAGCCATCTGAGAATTTTAAATATTTTATAGAAATAAATTATCCTAATTTAAATGATTTAGCTTGGGCCTATTATAAGGGTGGTGTTGAAAAAGATAAATTTTTAAAATGGGTGAAAATGCTTGAAAATAATAAAATTTTGAGAAATACCCCTCTTGGGGGTAAAATAGGAATTCATGGAGGTGGTGCCTTTAAAATAGAAAAAAGAGAAGGAAATTTTTATAAAAATTATTACTGGACTAAGGGATGTATTTCTCTTGAAGATGATGATCTTTATAAATTTTTAAAATATGTAAAAGAAAATCAAAAAGTTTTTATTATAAATTCGGAAAAAAAATTTTATGATATAATAAAAAAACTTGTTTATCCTGTACGGATAAAATCTTTTGAAATTTTTGAAGGAGAGTTATATTTAAAATTAAATGAATATACTTATCTAAATTTTTATATTATGGAGAAATATCAAGGTTCAAAAAAACTTATTATAAAAAAATGGATTAGAGGGGCTTTAAAAGAGGAATTAATAAGTGATGAGAAAGGAGAATTTGGTGAAAAGGAAAAATATCTTAAAAACCTTCTTATAGAAAACTTGGAAAAACTTTTATTTCCTTATAAAGAAATAGAAATATAAAATGGAAATAATAAAAGAAATTTCTGAAATGAAAAAAATAAGTAATTTTTGGAAATCAAAAGGTTATAAAATTTCTTTTGTTCCTACTATGGGGTTCTTACATGCTGCACATTTAGCTTTAGTAAAAAAAGCAAGAGAATTGGGTAATAAAGTTGTAGTAAGCATATTTGTGAATCCTTTACAATTTGGTCCAACTGAAGATTTTAAAGAATATCCAAGAGATTTAGAAAGAGATTTGAAACTTCTTAGAGAAGAAAAAGTGGATGCAGTTTTTGTTCCAACAGTTGAAGAAATGTATCCTCCTGATTTTCAAACCTATGTGGAGGTAACCAAATTAACTCAAGGTCTTTGTGGGGCTTATAGAATAGGACATTTTAAAGGAGTTGCTACTGTAGTATTAAAATTATTTAATATAGTTAAACCAGATATAGCTATCTTTGGGGAAAAGGATTATCAACAACTACAAGTGATTAAACAAATGGTTAAAGATTTAAATTTAGATATAGAAATTATTGGTTATCCTACGGTAAGAGAAAAAGATGGACTTGCTATGAGCTCTAGAAATATATATATTTCTAAAGAAGAAAGAAACTCAGCTTTATCTCTTTATAAATCGCTTCTTATGGCACAAAAACTTGTTAAAGAAGGAATAAAAGACCCTAGAATATTAAAAAAGGAAATGGAAAATTTTATTCATACCCATCCCTTTACTAAAGTGCAGTACATAGAGTTTGTAGATCCAGAAACTTTGGAGCCTGTAGAAGTTATCCAAAAACCAGTAATTTGTGCTTTAGCAGTATATGTAGGAAAAGCAAGATTAATTGATAATATGCTTATTTCACCATAGATGTTAGTAAAACTTTTAAAAAGTAAGATTCATTTAGCTACTGTAACAAATAAAAATATTTTTTATGAGGGAAGTCTTACTTTGGATAAAAAAATAATAGCTTCTGCAAGACTTAAACCTTTTGAAGCTGTGTGGGTATATAATTTAAATAATGGAAAAAGATTTGAAACTTATATTATAGAGGGAAAAGAAGGAGAAGTTGTTCTTAATGGTGCTGCAGCAAGATTAGGGGAAATTGGAGATAAAATTATTATTGTATCTTATACCTGGGTTAGTGAAGAAGAGCTTAAAAATTTCAAGACCCTTTTAGTGTATTTAGATGAAGAAAATAATATCAAAGAAATAGTAGAAAAATTTGTTGGCTAAAAATGCCTAAAATTTATCCCATAAGTCTAGGATGTCCAAAAAATAAAGTGGATTTTGAAAAATTACTTTATGTGCTTTATAAAAAAAATTATGATATAGTTCTTTCTCCAGAGCAAGCAGATATATTGTGGATAAATACTTGTGCCTTTATAAGGCCAGCTGTAGAAGAAGCAATTTCATACATATTAGAGTTGGGAGAACAAAAAAACAATGGGCAAAAGTTAATAGTTTCAGGTTGTTTGGTATCACGATATGGAGAAAAAACTTTAAAATCTCTTCTTCCAGAAGTAGATAATTTTTTAGGAATAGAACCTTACAAAAATTTTACTCCTAAAGAACCATTAGATAGAATATTAACTGAAAGTTCCTTTTATGCTTATTTAAAAATTAGTGATGGTTGCAATTATAGATGTTCTTATTGTGTTATTCCAAAAATAAGAGGATTTTTAAGAAGTAGACCAAAAGAAGAGATTCTTCAAGAAGCTAAAAAGCTTTTAGAAAAGGGAGTAAAAGAATTAATTTTAGTAGGACAAGATATAACATCTTTTGGAAAAGACAGAAAAGAAAAATATGCACTTTTAAAATTAATTGAGAAAATTTCTTCCTTGCCTTATTTTTTTAGGATAAGGCTTCTTTATCTATATCCTGCTAATATTGATGAAACTTTTATTAAAGAGATTTTATCTAATTCTAAAGTAGTTCCTTATTTTGATATTCCTATACAACATGCCCACCCCAAAATATTAAAAAAAATGAACAGACCCTCTAATTTGGATGGATTCAAAAAAATCATAGAAAATATTAGAAAATTAAATCCTTTTTCAGCTATAAGAACTACCATAATAGTTGGATTTCCTGGAGAGGGAGAAAAGGAATTTTTATATCTTTGTGAATTTATTAAAGAAATAGAATTTGATTATTTGGGAGTTTTTATTTTTTATCCTGAAGAGAGTACTTATGCAGAAAAATTAAAACCAAAAGTGTCTTATAAAGAAAAAATTAATAGAAAACGAGAAATCATAAAAATTCAAAAAGAAATTTCTAGGAAAAGGTTAAATCAAAGAATTGGTTTGGAAGAGGAGGTTCTTATTTTAGGAGTTGATTTGAAGGATAGACTTTTTGGTATAGCTAAAATACAGGCTCCAGAAATAGATGGAATTACTTATCTTATTAAGAATAAAAAAGAAGATGTTTTTCCAGGAGATATAGTAAAAGTTAAAATAAAAAAAGCAAGTATTTATGATCTTTGGGCTGAAATAATTTGAAAATTAAAAAATCTTTTATCAAAGCAACTAGACAAGTAAAAAATAGTTTAAATCTCAAAGAATAAATTTTGCTAATTCTTCATCAGAAATAATATTTTCTAATTTTTCTCTTACATATTCAGGTGTAATTAATATTTTACTTAGAGTTATGTCTGGAGCAGAAAATGAAAAATCCTCTAATACTTTTTCTACCACAGTGTAAAGCCTTCTTGCTCCAATATTTTCCATTTTTTGATTTAATTCAAAAGCAATTTTAGCTATTTCTTCTATAGCAGCTGGTGTGAATTTTAATTCAACTCCTTCAGTTTCTAATAAAGCTTGATATTGTTTTATAATAGCATTTTCTGGTTCAGTTAATATTCTTACAAAATCTTCTTTACTCAAAGGGTCAAGTTCTACTCTAATAGGAAATCTTCCTTGTAATTCAGGAATAAGATCTGAAGGCTTTGACATATGAAAGGCTCCGCTGGCTATAAATAAAATATAATCAGTTTTTACCATTCCATATCTTGTATTTACAGTAGTTCCTTCTACAATAGGTAAAAGATCTCTTTGAACTCCTTCTCTTGAAACATCAGGTCCGTGTGTTTCTCCTCTGCTTGCTATCTTGTCAATTTCATCAATAAAAATAATCCCGCTTGTTTCTGTCCGGTGAATAGCTTCATGAATTACTTTGTCCATATCAATTAATTTGTTAGCTTCTTCTTTAGTTAATATTTCTAAAGCTTCTTTTACTTTTACCTTTCTTTTTTTGGTTTTAAAAGGAAAAAAGGTAGAAAACATATCTCTTAACTGCATTTCTATCTCTTCTAATCCAGAAGCAGCTAAGATTTCTATAGTTGGAGTTTTTTGAGATAGTTCTGTCTCTATTTCTACATATCTTTCATCTAGAACCCCATCTCTTAACATTTTTAAAAACTTCTCTTTTGTTAAGGGATCATACTCTGCTTTTGAAGAAGAGGGAATAAGGAGATTTACTAATCTTTCTTCTGCTAAAGACCTTGCTTTATTTATAACTTTTTTTTCTTCTTCGTTTTTTACCATTTGCACAGCTATATGAGTTAGATCTCTTATCATAGATTCTACATCTCTTCCAACATATCCAACTTCTGTAAATTTGGTGGCTTCCACTTTTAAAAAGGGAGAATTTGAAAGCTTAGCAAGTCTTCTTGCAATTTCAGTTTTACCAACCCCTGTAGGTCCAATCATAAGAATATTTTTAGGATATATTTCTTCCTTTATAGGATCTTTAAGTTGTTGTCTTCTCCAACGATTTCTCATAGCAATAGCTACTGCTTTTTTAGCTTTTTCTTGTCCAATTATATATCGATTTAATTCAGCTACAATTTCTTTAGGAGTTAATTCATTCCTCATAGTTCTTCTACTATTATTTCTGAATTAGTATAGATACATATCTCTCCTGCTATTTTCACAGCAATTTCTGCAATTTCTTTAGCTGTAAGATTTGTATACTTTAATAAGGCTTTAGCTGCAGCAAGAGCAATAGGACCACCAGAACCAATTGCTATTACTCCTTCATCAGGTTCAACCACATCTCCTGCTCCAGAAATAAGAAGTAAATTTTCTTTATCACAAGCAATAAGAAAGGCTTCTAATCTTCTTAAAACTTTATCTGTTCTCCAATCCTTTGCTAATTCTACAGCTGCTCTTAATAATTGACCACTATAAGCTTCTAATTTTTTTTCAAGTCTTTCAAAAAGAGTAAGGGCATCTGCTGTAGAACCAGCAAAACCAGCTAAAACTTGCCCTTTGTAAAGTTTTCTTATTTTTTTAGCTTTATGTTTTAATACGGTGTTTCCAAAACTAACTTGTCCATCCCCAGCCATAGCTATTTTGTCATCTCTTTTAACAGCAATAACTGTAGTTCCTTTTAGCATGATATAAAGTTATACCATAATTTAGAAATTTAAAAAGTCCTTGATATTACAATAAATTAATATATAATAAAAAATATATGGAACTTAAAAAACTTAATAAAATTAATGATTATGAATGGGAAATCCCTCCTTTTGAAGATATGAAAGTTCCTGGTAAGATCTTTGGAGATGAAAAACTTTTAGAAGAAATGGATGAAAAAGTGTATGAACAAGTTTGCAATGTGGCTACCCTTCCAGGAATTGTTAAAGCTTCTATTGCTATGCCTGATGCTCATTGGGGTTATGGATTTCCTATAGGAGGGGTAGCTGCTTTTGATCCTGAAGAGGGAGGAATTATTTCTGTAGGAGGAGTAGGATATGATATTTCTTGTGGAGTAAGAACACTTTTAAGTTCATTAACAAAGGAGGAGGTAGAGTCTCATTTAGAAAAACTGGTAAAAAAGCTTTTTGAGACTATTCCTTGCGGAGTAGGTTCAGAAGGAGAGATAAAGCTCACTCCTTCTCAATTGGATGAAGTTCTAGTAGGTGGAGCAAAATGGGCGGTAGAAAAAGGATATGGAAATTGGGAAGATTTAGAATATATAGAAGAAAAAGGTTGTATGCCAGGTGCAGATCCTGATTATGTTTCTATAGAGGCAAAAAAAAGGCAACATCGGCAAGTAGGAACTCTTGGTTCAGGAAATCACTATCTTGAAATTCAATATGTGGCTGAGATATATGATCAAAAAGTTGCTAATATTTTTGGACTTTTTGAAAATCAAGTAGTTGTTACTTTCCACTGCGGATCCCGGGCTCTTGGTCATCAGATAGCTACAGATTATCTTCCTCTTTTAGCTAAAGCAGCTAGAACTTATGGAATCCCTATTAAAGAAAAAGAATTAGTATGTGCTCCTATTGATTCTCCAGAGGGTAAACAGTATTTTAAAGCTATGGTTTGTGGAGTAAATTGTGCTCTTGCTAATCGTCAAGTAATTACTCATCTAATAAGAGAAGTTTTTAAAGATTTTTTCCCCGGAATATATTTAAAGATTCTTTATGATGTAAGTCATAACACTTGTAAAGTAGAATATCACGAAGTAGATGGAAAAGTTTTAAAACTTTATGTTCACAGAAAAGGAGCTACTAGAGCTTGGGGACCAGGAAGAAAAGAATTGCCAGAAGCTTATAGAGAGGTGGGTCAACCAGTTATAATAGGTGGTTCTATGGGGACAGCTTCTTATATTTTAGTAGGAACCAAAGAAGGAGAAAATAAAGCTTTTGGTTCAGCTTGTCATGGAGCAGGAAGATCCATGAGCAGACATCAAGCCATTAAATCTTTTAGAGCAGATGAAATTATAGAAAGACTTAGGAAAAAAGGAATAATTGTAATTGGAAAATCTAAAAAGGGACTTGCAGAAGAGGCCCCTGAAGCTTACAAAGATGTGAATGAAGTTATCAATGCTACTTGTAAGGCAGGATTAACTAAAAAAGTAGCTAAACTTTTACCTATGGGTTGTATTAAGGGTTAATTTTTATATAATATATTTTTATAAAAAAAATTAAAATAGGAGGGTAATATGAGAAAAGGTATTAGGTTAGCTATGATAGGAATATTGAGTGGGTTTGTTTTGGGATGTGCTTGTCCTGTACAACTTCCTCAAGAGGTGGCTAAACCAGAATGTCCTGAATGTGTAATTCCGGTTCAAAACGAATTAAAAGGGTTAAGATCAGAGATAGAGGCTTTAAAAAGTCAAATAAACCAATTAAAAGTAGATGTAGCTAATGCTAATGAAGCAGCAGGAAAGGCTATCTCTGCCTCTCAGAAAGCGATCGAAGCTGCTAATAGAGCTGAAGAGGCAGCTCAGAAAGCAAATACTGCTGCTGAAAAATGTGAAAGAATTTTTGAAAAAGGACTTAAAAAATAATCTAAAAGCTTCATTTCTATATAAAGGATTTTTATCTAAGGGTTGATTAGTAAAAAAAATTAGTAAAATAAGCTATTTTAAGAAAAAAAGACTTGTTTTTGTAAGTTTATATAAATTGTTTGGTGTCTCAATTGAAAAGTTTTAAAAATAATGTTTCTTCAATCTCCACGTAAAAAATTTTTTATTCTTGGTCTTCCTGGAGTCGGCAAAACTACTTTAATAGAATATTTATATAAATTTATTATACAAAATTTACCTCAATTTTTTGTATCGGGATTTATTACAAAAGAGATTAGAGAAGGTAATAAAAGAAGGGGTTTTAAGATTAAAGTTTTACCTTCTCAACAAGAATGTATTTTTGCTGAAGATAAAAAATTTTTAACTTCTGAAAAGGATTTAAATAGACCTTCGGTAGGGAAATATATAGTTTTTATAGAAAATCTTGAAAATATTATAAAAATTTTGAGAAATAATTTAGACGTAAGAGAATCTCTTTTCTTTATCATTGATGAGATAGGGAAAATGGAAATAATATCTTATAAATTTTGTGAGTTTATAAAAATGATTTTAAATTCTTCGCATTATCTTATAGCAACTGTAGGTAAAGGAGAAAGTCCATTTTTAAAAAAAATAAAAATTTTTGAGCCAGCTTTTTTTTGTGAAGTAACTGAAGAAAACAGAAATTTTTTAAGAAATAGATTAAAATATGAATTTTTAAGAAAGGGGAAAATTATTGCAGTAGAAGGAATTGATGGAGCAGGAAAAACTACTTTAAGCAAAGCTCTTTATGAAGATTTAAAAAAAGAAAAGATAAACTGTATTTTAAGTGAAGAACCCACTATAAGTTCTTTTGGTCAAAAATTAAAGGAATTACTAAAAAAAGAAACTAATCCTATAGAATTAAAAAAATTGTTTTTGAAGGATAGAAAATGGCATGTAGAAAAATTAATTATTCCTGCTATTGAGAATGGTAAATGGGTTATTTTAGATAGATACTACCTTTCTACTGTTGCTTATCAAGGAGCTCAAGGTTTGGATGAAAAGAGTTTGTTAAAAGAAAATGAAACCATAGCCCCTATTCCTGATTTAGTAATTTATTTAGATTTGCAAGTCAAGGAAGCATTAAAAAGAATAAATAATAGAAGTAGAAAAACAGAAATTTTTGAAAAAGAAGAATTTTTAACGAAGGTAGATACTATTTATAAAAGATACCTAAGATGGTTTAATTACTTAATTCTTAATGCTGAAAATCCATTAGAAGAAAATTTGAAGTTAATTAAACAATATTTAAATGGTGAATTTAAAGGTTCCTTTTCCTAAAATGTCATGAAGATGAAGAATTCCTACTAATTTTTTGTCATAGTTTATTACAGGGAGAACTGTTATTAGATGTTTTTCCATAAGTTCTAATGCTTCAGAAGCTAAAGAATTCTCTTCAATAACTTTAGGATTTCTGGTCATAACTTCTTCTACTTTAAGATTACTGTAAGTTTTATATTTTAAAAATATCCTTCTTAAATCTCCATCTGTAATTATTCCGATTAATATTCCTAAGGAATCAGTAATTAAAACACATCCCAATCTTTTTTTATCTATTTCAATTATGGCATCTTCTAAAGGTGTTTTTTGTGAAACCACAGGAATTTTTTCACCAGTTAACATAATTTCTTTAACTTTTACTTTAAGTCGTTCTCCTAAGGAACCACCAGGATGATTTTTTCTAAAATCCTCAGCTTTAAGTCCCTTTAATTCAAACAAACATATTGCTAAAGCATCACCTAAAGCTAAAATTGCAGTGGTACTTGTAGTAGGAGCAAGATTAAAAGGACAAGCTTCCTTAGGGATTTTAACATTAATGACAATGTCAGAAAGTTGAGCTAATTTGCTTTCTAAATTTCCTGTAAGGCTTATTATTTTTATATTTCTTTTTTTTAAAATGGAAGCAAGTTCACAAACTTCTAAAGTGTTTCCTGAATAAGACACAGCAAGTAGAATGTCATCATGGATAACCATGCCAAGATCTCCGTGGAGAGCTTCTACAGAATGAAGAAAGAAAGAAGGAGTACCAGTTGAAGAAAGAGTAGCTGAAATCTTTCTCCCTATAATTCCACTTTTACCAACTCCTGTGACTACTACTCTTCCTTTAGTATTTAAAATAAGCTCTACAGCCTTTTCAAAAGAAGAATCCAAATTTTGGGAAATTTTATCTAATCCCTTTTTTTCTGTTTCTATAACCTCTTTTGCTCTTTTGAGAATATCAATATTAGGTTTAGTTTCCATATTTTTCCTTAATGTAAGCTTCTTCATCTATATAGGAGCTTAATAATTTTTAAAGATTTTACTAATTAAATTCTTTTCCTTTAAGCTTATGATTTTTGACATGACTTTTTTGAATGTAAATCAATGCTTAAAAAAATCAAGATATTATTTTTAAAAATAAACTATTTTTAAGCTTTACCGAAAAATATTGAATAAGGTATTTTTTATATATTATACCCATAAAGATTTATGAAATTGAACGATTTATGTATTCATATAGAAAAAAAATTAAAAGAAAAGCTTAAAGTTTTATTATACATAGAAGGAGATCCCCTTTTTAGATCTTTTTTAAATAAATTTTTAAGTCAATTTGGAATAAATGTCCTAGAAGTAGATCAAAAAGAAAAAATATATGAACTACTCAAACAGGAAAAAGCTCAACTTATTATAATTCTATCTAGAGAAATTAAAAAAGGTTTTTCTGAATTTATTTTTTATTTAAAAACCTTAGTTCCAGAAACTAGAATTCTTATAATATTAGATTTAGTTGTATTGGAATATTTATATTTTTATAAAGTAGATTTTTTAGACTTATTTACCTGGGGAGTAGATGATTTTATTATAAAGCCCTTTTCTTTAGAGGAATTTAAAGCAAAAATTTTTAAGTTACTTAAAGAGTATTTATTATTTAAAGAAATTAAAAAATTAGAAATAGAAGATCCAATTACAGGGGTGTTTAATAGAAAATATTTTGAAGAAATTATAGTTGAAGAAAGTTATAGAGCTTTGAGGCAAAAATATCCATTGGTAATTTTTATGGTAGATATAGATGATTTTAGATGGTATATTCAAAATTTTGGTCAAGAAGAAGGAACTAAAGTTTTGAAAGAACTTGCTAAGAATTTACAAAATTCAACCAGAGAAAAAATTGATAAAGTATTTAGATATAATATAGAAAGATTCGCACTTATTTTGCCTCATATTAATTGGCAAAAATCTATTAGTATAGTAGAAAGAATTATAAAAAGATGGGAACAGACACAATATAAAGATCTAACTCTTTCTATTGGGATTTCTCAAATTTTAGCTGAAAAATCCCTAGAAGATTCTGTAACTTCTCTTATTAAAAGAGTTAATGAGGCATTAAAATTAGCTAAAAAAGAAAAAGGCAATACTTATGAAGTAGATAAGGAAACTCTAAGATTAATACCTTTTAAATGGTGAGATTTAAGAATTTTGTTCTTTTAATTTTGAAAAATATTCTATTATATCTTCATTAAGAATTCTTTTTGCTCCTATAAAACGATTTTTAAAATAATCCTCTTCTAAGGAGTCTATTGATAAACCTCTTCTTGAAGAAGAAAAATGAATAAATTTATTGTCCCCTATATAAATACCTACATGAGAAATTTTCTCTCTTGTTTTATCTCGTGAAAAAAATAGAAGGTCCCCTGGAATTAATTCTTCTTTTTCTACTTCTATTCCTATTTGAAATTGCTCCCTTGAAGTTCTCGGAAGCTCTATTCCAAAATTTTGGTATATTAATTTTACAAACATAGAACAATCTAAATATCCATTGCCATCACCACCTATTTTATATTTATGTTCTCTATATTGTTGCGAAATTTCTAAAAATTTTTGCCTAAGAAAATTTTCTTCTTCTCTATCAAGGATAGATTTAGTTAAAAAAAATTTCCTAAACTTTTCACTGAGAAACTCTTTAGGCTGTTCTTTATAAACAATAGCAGGATTTTCTAATATAAAAGGTATTTCTTCTAATTGAGTATATGGAATTTTTAACTTTTGTCCAACAAATATTACATTATCTTCTATGTGGTTTATATTTTTCAAAATATCAATAGGTACATTATAATATAGGGAAATCCTATATAGAGTTTCTCCTTCTTTTACTTCGTGAGTTAAAAAATCATTAAAAAATCTTTTTGTAAATTCATTTGTAATGTTTTTGGTTATTATTAATTTTTGGCCAGGTTTTAAATTATTATTTTTTAAATTATTTATTCGCTTTAATTCTTTTAAAGAAATATTATAATTTTGAGCAATTTTGTATAAAGTTTCTCCCTCTCTCACAATATGATATTTTGTATCTTCACTTTTTGTTTGATTGTTTTTATCTATATAATAATTTTTATTTTTAGATTCAGGAATTTTTAAAATTTGCCCTTCCTTTAAATTTAAAGAGGTTAAATTATTTAGGTTTTTAATTTCTTCTATTGGAATTCCTAATTTTTTGCTTATACTATAAAGTGTGTCTCCTTTTTTTACTAAATAAAGAGAATAAAAACTTTTGTGGGTATTTACTGAAATTTTATATGATTTTTTATATATTTTTTTAGATTTTGCCCAAATTTTTGAAACATTTAAAAAAAGAAAAAAAATAAAAAAAATATAAAAAAATAAAAACCTTTTTTTATTTTTGATCATATAGATATAATTTTTTTAATAAAAGAGTTTTAAAAATTTTATATGGAAAAATTTGGAAAAGTCAAGTGAAAATTTAAAAAAAATTTTTAGAAAAATAAAAAAAATAAAAATTTTTTAAGAAATTTTTTAAAAATTTTAAAATAATTAAGGAGTATAGGAAATGATACCAAGATATACAAGACCAATAATGAGCAAGCTTTGGAGTGTTGAAGAAAAATTAAGAGCCTGGTGTTTAGTTGAATTTTATGCTTGTGAGGCATGGTATAATCTTGGCAAGGTTCCTAAAAAAGATTATGAAACTATAAAAGAAAAACTTAATCCTTACATGGAAAATGGTTTTACTCAAGAGAATATTAAAAGAATAGAAGAGATTGAAAAAATTACTAAGCATGATGTAGTTGCTTTTTTGACACACCTTTCAGAAATTATTGGTCCTTCTGCAAAATATCTTCATATGGGTATGACCTCCTCTGATGTTCTTGATACTGCTATGGCTTGGCTTATGAAAAGGGCTATGGAAATTATTATAGAAAATGTTAAAGAAATAAAAGAGGTGTTCAAAGAAAGAGCTTATGAATTTAAGGATACTTTAATGATTGGGAGAACTCACGGGATTCATGCAGAACCTATTACTTTTGGATTAAAGTTTGCTTTATGGTATGAAGAAATGAAAAGAAATGAGAAAAGACTTTATCAAGCTTTAGAAGATATTTCTTATGGAAAAATATCGGGAGTAGTGGGAACTTTTGCTCATGTTCCTCCGGAAGTTGAAGCTTATGTATGTAAAAAAATGGGACTTATTCCAGATCCAATTTCTAATCAAATTATACAAAGAGATAGATATGCAGAATATATAGCTTCACTTGCTATACTTGGGGCTACAGTAGAAAAAATAGCAACAGAAATAAGACATTTGCAGAAAACAGAAATTTTGGAGGTAGAGGAATATTTTTCTTCAGGACAGACAGGTTCTTCTGCCATGCCTCATAAAAAAAATCCTATTCTTTCTGAAAATTTATGTGGTCTTGCAAGACTTTTAAGAGGATATTTGGTTCCTGCTTTAGAAAATATTGCCCTATGGCATGAAAGAGATATAAGTCACTCTTCTGTTGAGAGAATTATTATACCGGATGCTACAATTATAGCTGATTTTATGTTAGTTAGATTGGAAAATCTTATTAAAAATCTTGTTGTACATTCAGAAAATATGAGAAAAAATTTTGAGTTATTGAGAGGTCTTGTTTTTTCACAGTCCGTTATGCTATTTTTAATAGAAAAAGGAATGACAAGAGAATTAGCATATAGAATTGTTCAAGAATTAGCTATGAAAGTATGGAAAGATAAAAACTTAAATTTTAAAGAGCTTATAGCTAAAGATAAAAGAATTCTTGAATTTTTAACTCATGAAGAAATTGAAAAAATTTTTGATGTTTCCTATTATCTTAGATATGTAGATAAAATATATGAAAGGGTTTTTTCAAATTGAACAATGGCGGTAAAGGTTGTAGCAGGTCTTTTAAGAAGGGGAAATAAATTTTTATTAGTAAAAAGGCCAATTAATAAAAAAAGGGGTGGTCTTTGGGAATTTCCTGGAGGTAAAGTAAAAGAAAAAGAATCATTAGAAGAGGCACTTAAAAGAGAGTTGAAGGAAGAATTGGGAATTGAAACCTTTCCTAAAAAAGTAATTAAAAAAATAGATTTTTTATATCCTGAAGAATTGATAGAGCTTTATCTTTTAGATGTGGAGTTTAAAGATGAGCCTATTTTAAATGAAGCTAGTGAAGCAATGTGGGTAACTTTAGAATATGCGGAAAAATTAGATCTCTGTCCAGCAGACAGAAAGCTTTTAATAAATTTAAAAAATCACTTGTAAAAAATAAAATATGGTGTTTAATAAAATAGGGAATAAAGGGCGGTTAGCTCAGGGGGAAGAGCGCCATCCTCACAAGGTGGAGGTCGCTGGTTCAAATCCAGCACCGCCCATTTTATTTCTAGATCTTTTTAAAAAGGATTGAAGTCTGAAAGGAGGGAGATTTAATGATTGAAAGTTTAAAACCCTTTAAAAGACTTAGTAAATGGGAAACTTTTTTTATTATTAATCCTGAAAAAATAGATGAAAAAGAACAAATTTTAGAAAAAATTAACCAGATTATTCGTTCTAAAGAAGGTGAAATTTTAAAAATTGAGGAATGGGGTCTTAGAAAACTAGCCTATCCTATCCAAAAGAAAACACGCGGATATTACATACTTATAGAATTTTATGGATCAGTAGATTTACCTAAAGAACTAGAAGAATTTTTCAGAGTGGATGAAAGAATATTAAGATTTATTATAGTGAGATTAGAAAAAAAATATATTTCTGAACAACCTGAGCAGATTCAATTAACATAATAATTTCTAAAGGGGGTTTTATTTTATGGATGAAAGTTTGGTAATTAAAAAAAGAGTGTTTGTAAGGAAAAAAATATGTAAATTCTGTGCTGATCCTAATTTAAAAATTGACTATAAAAATCCTGAAATATTAAAATATTTTTTAAATGAAAAAGGTATGATTCTTCATAGAAGGCAAACAGGGACATGTGCTTATCATCAAAGAAGACTTTCCTCTGCAATTAAAAAGGCAAGAATTATGGCACTTTTACCTTTCATAGCTGATGTAGAATCAAAAGAATAAAAATAATTTTTAACACAGGAGGATATATGGAAATTATTCTAAAAAAAGATGTGGCTAAACTAGGAAAAGCTGGAGATATAGTGAAGGTTAAAGATGGTTATGCCAGAAATTATCTTATTCCCAAAGGGCTTGCTATTCCTGCTAATCAAAAAAATATAAAAGCTTTAGAAAATCAGAGAAAAATTATATTAATTAAAATAGAAAGAGAAAAGAAAAAGTTACAGGCTTTAGCTGAAAAACTTGAAGGATTAGTTCTTGTTATGTATAGAAAAGTAATAAAGGAAGACAGGATATATGGTTCAGTTAGTGAAGTAGATATTTTGAACTTATTAAAAGAAAAGGGAATAGAAATTGACAAAAGCCAAATTATTCTAGAAGAACCTATTAAAAAAATAGGTGTATTTGAAGTACCTATAAAATTAAGTAGTGAAAAAACAATTAATATAAAAATAGAGGTTTTGGAAGAAAAATAAGATAAATTATGCCTTTTAATAAACAAGTGAAAAAAAAAGCAATAGAAGAATTTCTACCTCCTCAAGATCTTCAAGCAGAAAAATATTTATTAGCAAGTATTTTTATAGATCCTTCATCTATAATTAAAATTATTGATTATTTAAAACCTGAAGATTTTTATTCAGCAGCTCATAGGGTTATTTATTCAGCTTGTCTTTCTCTTTTTGAAAAAGATGAACCTATAGATATTGTTACAGTACATAATGAGATAGAAAAAAGAGGAGATTTGGAAAAAGTTGGGGGAGCAGTTTATCTTTCTGAGATAGTGGGATTACTTCCCACTTCAGCTCATATTGTTCACTATGCTAAAATTGTGAAAGAAAAAAGTATTTTAAGAGAAATTATAAGATTAAGTCAAGATTTAATTTATAGAGCCTATTATTCCATGGAAGATTCTCAAGAATTATTAAATTATGCAGAAAAAGTATTTTTTGATCTTTCCTATTATGGTAAAAAGGAAAGTTTTTCTTCTTTAAAAGAGATAATAAAAGACACTATTAGGTATTTAGAAAATTTATATCAAAAGGGAACACCTATTACCGGGATTCCTACAGGATTTTATGATTTAGATAGAATGACAGCAGGTTTTCAAAAAGGAGATTTAATCATTTTAGCTGGCCGTCCTGGAATGGGTAAAACTGCCTTTGCTTTAGATATAGTTAGAAATGCATGTAAATTAAGTAATTTTGGAGCAGCTATTTTTTCTTTAGAAATGGGAAAACAACAAATTTGTTCAAGAATACTTTGTGCAGAAGCCAAAGTAAATTTCCAAAAATTTAGAACAGGACAGCTTGGACAAACAGAATGGCAGAAAATTGCTCAAGCAGCTTCTACCTTAAGTCAGCTTCCAATTTATATAGATGAAACTCCAGGTATTAATATTTTAGAGTTAAAAGCTAAAGCAAGAAAACTTTTAAAAGAATTACCATTGGGACTTATTGTAATAGATTATCTTCAATTAATGAAGGGACTTGAAAGAAAAGAAAGAAGAGAGCAAGAAATATCTGAAATTTCAGCAGGACTTAAATCATTGGCAAAGGAATTAAATATTCCAATACTTGCTATCTCTCAACTTAATAGAAGAGTTGAAGAAAGACCAGATAAAAGACCTCAATTGGCTGATCTTAGAGAATCAGGAGCTTTAGAACAAGATGCAGATGTTATTCTTTTTATTTATAGAGATGAATTTTATAATAAAGATACTTCAGAAAAAGGAGTTGCAGAAATAATAATTGGTAAGCAAAGAAATGGACCTATAGGGATAGTAAAACTAGCCTATTTTCCTCAATATACATCTTTTGGAAATCTAGAAACATCAACCCTTATTTAACTTTTTATTACTAATATGGGGCAATTAGCATTGGCAATTATTTTTTCTCCTACACTACCTATAGATTTTTGAGTTAAGGGGCTATATGCACCTATTGCAATAGTGGTAGCTTCTATTTCCTTAGCAGTATTAACTATCACTATATGAGGTTCACCTTGTCTTATCAAAATTTCTACTTTAACTTCTTCCTTGGTAATTTCATTAGCTATTGAAATTAAATGATTTTCTATTTCTTTTTTAAATTCTTCAATAATTTCCTGAAGATCTATAATAGGTTCAGCAGGAAGTTTTATAACTGATATAATTCCCAGTTCACCATTGTAATTTTTAGCAATTTTTCCTGCCTTTTTGACTGCTTTATTTCCTTCTTCTGAAATATCAGTGGCAGCTAATATTTTTTTAAAACTCACTTTAGTATATTTAGGTATTATTAAAACATCAATAGGACTATAATTTATAATTCGATGAGCCACACTCCCAATTAAAATTTTTTCAAAAGAAGTCACTCCTCTTCTTCCTGTTACAATCAGATCACAACCTTCCTTCTGAGCAATTTCGATAATTTTTTCATAAGGTTTTCCCTCTTCAAAAAAAGTTTTAATATCTATACCATTTTCTTCAGCAAGTTCCTTTGCTTCTTCTAGAGCCTTTATATAAGGTTTTTTAATTAATTCTTTTACATGTCCAAATACTGAAAGAGAACTTACTAACTCCTTATGAGTAGGCATCACAGCTATAGTTAATATTTTAGCTTTTGTTTCCTTAACAAATTTTAATGTTTCTTCATAAGCATGTTTGCTTCTTTCAGAACCATCAAGAGCTACTAAAATTTTTTGATATTTCCCCATTTTTCTCCTCCTATTCTATATTTTTTGAAGAGTACACATATATCCATAAATGGCTAATTATTTCAACTGGATATAAAGCATTACCATAATGTTTTATTCCTGATTTTTTTCTTACTGTAATCACCCACCATCCAGGTTCTTCAAATGACACCACAAAAAAACCATTTTTTGAGATTTTAACTGTTTTTTTAAGATATGGATAATTAATCTCTCCGTAAGAATCTTTAGGTAAATCCTCATAAGGAATAAAAAAAGGACTAAATTTCTCCACTTCCACTATACCATTTTCTAGTGGTTTTTTTTTATACAATACCTGTCCCCAAAAGATACCATGTTTACGAAATCCATAAGGTCTGGTTTGTGGTTTAATTTCTAAATCAAATTCACATAAATTGTCCCATCCTTTTTCTATCTCTACATGAAAAGATGTTTTAGAAAGATTTTTTAAAATTTTACCTTCTTTACCTAAAAAAAAATCACCTTCTATACAAAGATAATAATCTCCTTTTTCTTCAGGAATAATTTTAGTTTGATAACCTATTTTTTTAACATTAAGACTTTGATCTTCGTATTGGGTTCTTAAAAGACTTAACTTTATTTTACTCCGGTTAGGTGTAAGAAGAAAAAAATTTTTAGGTGGCTTTAAATCATAAATTACTCCCAAAGAAGGTTCACTGTTTCCTAAATAAAAAATTTTTTCTTTTTTTACCTTTCCATAATTATCAGGAAAAGTAATAACAAAAAGTTTATACGCAAAAGAAGACCTAAATAAAAGAAAAATTAAAACTACGATGTTTAAGTAAATCTGTTTAATATCCATGATATTACAGCACTTTTAAGTTTAAGTTCTTGTTCAGGAGTTAAGCTAGAAAGCCAGTATTTTATCCATTTTTGTAATCTGCCTAAATGAATTTTAGGAATTTTTTCTTCATAAATCATTTCCAATGCCCTTATATACCAAATAAAAATAGCTTGAAGAGACATAAATCTGTATTCTAAAGTAATAGGATAGAGAGCTTCATAAAAAGCGCGAGTAGTAAACTTTTTATCTGGTTCATTAGGGTATCGTCTTATGCTTAATTTAGAGAGAACCTTTTTATTATCTGAAGAAAAGTCAAAACTTTTTAAATATTCGAGATTTTTTTGAAATATATTCAATTTTTCTTGATTCAAGCGAATTACCTCGTCTTGTAAAGCTAATAAAGGTAAGGGATTTTCTCTCTCTCTATAATATTTAACCATTTTTTGTTTTAATATGGATTTTCGAGATCTTCCCCCCATGAAAACACCTCAATTTCTAATTTAATATTAATTTTTAATAAATCACAGAATTTAATTTTTTTCAAGTTTCTATTTTGTTATAAAGAATAATACTTAAAAAACTCATTAGTGCTAAAGAAGCTGTTTCTGCTTTTAATATATTAGGAGAGATAGAAAGAGATATAAAATTTAACTCTTTTAGCAAGTTTAACTCTTCTTTACTAAATCCTCCTTCAGGTCCAGAAAGTAACATAATTTCTTCAGAAACAAGTATTTTTTCAATCAATTCTTGAGAAAAAGTAGGACCTTCAGGAAGAGCAACAATTCTAAGAGATGAACTAAAGATATTTTTTTTTAAAAAATTTTTTAGGTTTATAGGTATATTAATTTCTGGTAGGTAAAGTCTTCCAGATTGTTTAAGAACATTTATGGCTTTTTTCTTTAATTTTTCTACAATTTTAGGAGATGGTTTAACTATAGTGAAATCACTTATGAAAGGAAAAAATCTATGAATCCCAAGTTCTGTACCTTTTTCTATCAGCAATTCAGTTTTATTTCCTTTTAATAAGGGAATAAAAGCAGAGATTTTTTTAAGAGGAGGGGGCTCAGTTCTTAAAAGTTGCAAAATTTTAACTTTTACTTTTAGAGTTTTTCCTTTTTTTATTATCTTTACAATTTCACCTTCGTATTCAAATCCTTTACCATTTATAAGTTTTATCTTTTCATTTATCTTTTTTCTTAAAACATTTATTAAATGATGAGATTCCTCTTCAGAGAGGAAACCTTCCTGACCCTCAAAATCTAAATAAAATCTATCTCCAGCTTGAATATTCATTATTATATAATATAATCAAATTTAATGTCTGCCAATATAATAATTTACAATGCTAGTGCAGGAAGTGGTAAAACTTATCAATTGTCTATTAATTATCTAAAACTTTTAAAAGAACTTCAACAAAATTCATTTGGAATAACTAAAAATATTTTTGCTATTACTTTTACTAATAAAGCTGCTTTTGAAATGAAAGAGAGAATTATAACTTTTTTGAAAGAAATATGTAAAGGAACTCAAAAAGGTAAGTATTTATCAGAAGAAATCGGTATTAGTTCACAAATAGCAGAAAATATTTTACAAGAAATATTTTTAAATTATGATAATCTCCAGATAAAAACTATTGATAGTTTTCTTTTAACCTTATATAAAGCACTGGCTTATGAGCTTGGTATAATATCTGATTTTCAAATTAAATCCTATATAGAAGAAAATTTAATTGAAAAAGCACTTAATAAAATTTTTGAAGAAGCAAAAAAAAATAAGGAATTCTTTAATTTTTTAGAAAATTTAGTGAATCGACTTTTTTATAAAGAAGAGAAAGTAAAAATAGACATTAAAAATAAGCTTATTGAATTTGTAAAAGATATTTTTCAAAAAATTACTTATAAAAAGGAATTTTCTTCAATTCTCAATATATACGAACAAAATTTTTTTAAAAACTTAGAAAAAGAAATGGAAGAAAAAAAAATGTATATAGGATTATGTTCACTACTTAAAAAAAGTTTAGAAGATATTTTGGAGAAGGAAAAAATAATGATAATTGGGTTATGGAAAGAAAAACTTTGTCTTTCTTTTTATGACAAATTTATTCCCTGGATATATGTAAAACTTGGTAATTTAGAAGGGATTATAATAGATGAACTTCAGGATACAGATAGACTACAATGGGAGGCCCTCTATCCCCTTATAGAAGATTTAATTAGTAGAAACAAATTTCTTATTTGTGCAGGAGACCCTAAACAATCTATATTTCAATGGAGAGGTGGAGATCCATTTATTTTAGAAGAGATTAAACAAAGATTTTCTGATTACCCAATTAAAATAGAGATTCTTGATAAAAACTATAGAAGTGCTCCTGAGATAGTTTATTTTAACAATTCTTTTTTTTTCGCTCTTAAAGAAAATGAAAAATTGAAGAGAGAAATATTAGAAGAATTAATATTTGGGAAAGATAAATTTGAAGAAAAAGAAAAAGTGCTTGAGTTGGTTTTTAATGAGATAAAATGGGGATTTGAAAACATTATCCAATACCCTCTAAATAAGTTTCAAGGAAAGGTAATAGATAAATGGCTTTTAATTCCAGAAGAAATTAAAAACAAGAAACTTTTTATAGAAATAAAAGAAAATATTAAAGAACAAATCAAAAAAGAAATTTTAAATATTTTAAAAGACTTAGAAAGAAATCAAAAGTTAGAAGATACTGCTATTTTGGTAAGAAAAAATGAAGAAGTAAATGAGATTTCCTCTTTTTTGATTTCTGAAGGATTTAAAGTTATAGGAAGTTCCTTTTTGAGACTCAAAGAGTCTCCACTTATAATTTCCTTAATATCTCTTTTAAAATTTATTAATTACTCTGAAGATGAGATTGCTTTAGCTAGTTTTTTAAGTAGCAATTTTTTAAAAGAAGGAAAAGAAATATTAAAAAAATTTATTGAATTTAAATTTACAGGTAGCAATTTGAGTTTAATTGAGTTTGTAAAAAATGAATATCCCTATTTTTGGAATATTTATATAAATGAATTGTTAGAAAATACTAAATATTTTTCTCTTTATGAATTCTGTCAATATTTAATAAAAAAATTCCAATTAGAAAAAACAAATAAAGAAGAACTTGCTTATTTATATAAATTTTTAAGTATAATACTTGACTTTTCTTTCAAAGAGGGAGATTGGGAAGAATTTTTGGAATATTGGGAAAAATATTCAGAAGATGAGCTTGAGATGCCAAAAGATAAGGAGGCTATTAAAGTTATGACTATTCATTCAGCTAAGGGTCTTGAATTTAAAAATGTAATTTTACCTTTAACTTGGGAAGAAAAATTTTTTGCTTCCAATTTAAAGGTTGTGTTTTATAACAATAGTATTTATATAGGAAAAAAAGAAGAACTCTCTACTGAAGGTAAAATAGGTTGGTATTTAGAAAAGGCTAAAAAGAAATTAGAACTTTTAAATTTACTTTATGTAGCTTTTACAAGAGCTATAGAAAATCTTTATATACTTATTCCAAAAACTGAGGGTCTACAAAAAGCTTCTCAATTTGAAATACCCAAAATTTTTAAAAAAATATATCCTTTTTTAAAGGCTCAAAATTAAACATTTTTTCTATGAGTTCTCTTAATTCCTTATAATTTTTTACAAAAAAATGAGTTTTTAAATTTGGATTTTTAAAAGCAACCATTTTGACATTACATTTTTCACATAGATTTTTATCTACTTCAGAGTCTCCAATATATAAAACAGATGAAAAATCTAAACTGAAATGTTCTATAATAGTAGTCAGAGCTAATGGATTATTTTTAGGTATTTTAGAAGCAGTCATAATATAATCAAAAAAATCCCTTAAATTAAAATATTCTAAAAGTGGCAAAGTGGAGGTGGTTCTATTGGTGCATATTGCTAAATAGAAATAATTTTTAGCCCATTTCAAAAATTTTTTTAATCCCCTTTCAGGTTTTATATATTTAAAAAACATTTGATAAGAAGTTTCTTTTTGGATTTCTTTTGCAAATTTCAATTTTTCTGGAAAGTCTCTTAAAAGGTATTCTATACATTCATCTACAGAATGCATATGAATAAATTCAATTTCTTTGGAAGTTAGAGGAGTTCTTTCAACTCTTTTTAAGATATAATTATAAAAGTGAATATTAGCTAATTTTGAATCAAAAATGACTCCATCACAATCGAAAACTAAAAGCTTTATTAAATTCATTTATCTCTTGTTAAAAGATAATCACTAATAAAAAGAAGCGCATCTTTATAAAAATTGTTAGGAATTGGTTTTAAATAATTTTTAGCTAGATTGATATAATGTTGAGCTTTAATTTTACTTTTGGTAAAACCTTCATTTTTTTCAATAATTTTTTTAGCAGTTTCAAAATCTTTTTTTTCTGTCTCAGGAGTTGTAAGTAAATTTAAAAGAAATTTTCTTTCCTCTTTTTCAGCCCTTTTTAAGGCATAAATCACAGGTAAAGTAATTTTACCCTCTTTAAAATCTTTTCCTAAGTCTTTTCCAGTTTGAAGGCCTAAATAATCAAGAAGATCATCTACAATCTGGAAAGCTAAGCCTAAATACTTTCCAAAATGTTTTAAAGCATTTCTATTTTCTAAACTTGCACCTCCTAATATAGATCCTACCTCACAACAGGCTGAAATCAAAATAGCAGTTTTTCTAAAAATAACTTCTTCATATTCTTTTTCAGAAAGATTAGAATTGTTAAAATTAAGAAGTTGTAAAATTTCACCTTCACTCATAATAAGGGTGGTGTGAGTAATTACATCTATGATCTCTGGATCCCTTAATAAACTTGCCAATCTTAAAGCTTTAGCATATAAATAGTCTCCTACTAAAATGGTTGCTTGGTTACCCCATAATTGTCTTGCAGCTTTTCTTCCTCTTCTAAATTCTGCAGAATCTACTACATCATCATGAAGAAGAGTGGCTGCATGTAAATATTCAAAAAGAACAGAAGTTTGATAAATGTAATTATAATTAATTTCCTTTTTTTTATTTAAAAAAAGTTTTGCTGAAAGAACAGTTAATAATGGTCTTATTCTTTTCCCACCAGAAAAAATTATGTATTCACTTACTTGATTAATAAAAGGATGTTGAGAATCTAAATGCATTTTTAAAGTTTCTTCAATAATATTTAATTCAGTTTTTATAATTTCTAAAATTTTAGTATCATCCATCTTTAAAGAGCTTTATTTATTATATTATAAAACAACTTTTTTGAGAAGCTTAAAAATAAAAAAAATAAAAAGAAAAAATAAAATATTATTAAAAAAATCAATAAAAAATTTTTAAATCTAAATAAACTTTATATAAAAGTTATAAAACTTTTAAAATAGCTAAAAATTGACTTTGACTTTAATGATTAAATTTTTAAATTTTAATGTTATAAAAATTAAAAAAAATTTTTTATAGGAGGAGGATATGCAGGATATTAGAATTAAAGATCTACCTCCGCCTCATGGTGGAAAAATTGTTGAGAGAATAGTTAGAGATCCTCAAATGGCAAGGAGATTAATGGAAAAATGCTCTGCGGTGTATGACATTAAACCTAATTTTTTTAAAGGTGTTCCTATAAGAAATGTTTACAGAGAAATTATGTCAGTTTGTTATGGTTTTTTTAGTCCTGTTGAAGGTTCTATGACAAAAGCTGAACTTGAAAGTGTTCTTAACAAAAGAAGGCTTTTGAGTGGGTGGGTATTTCCTTATCCAATTCTTTTTGATGTTTCAGAAGAGGATTTTAAAAGACTTGGTGTTGGACCTGGTGATTGGCTCCTTTTAAGACTTAAAGGAGAGCCTTTTGCAATTTTAGAAATTGAGGAAGTTTATGAAATTAATCCTCAGGATATAGCTATAAGAACTTTTGGCACACCTGAAAAAAATCCAGAAGTAGTTAAAGTTCCTTTTGATCATAAACATACAGGATATAATATTTATTGTTCTTTAAATCCTATTATTCTTGCAGGAAAATATACTATAATAAATGAACCTAAGTTAAGACCACCATTTAATAGATTTTGGTATCCTCCTAAAAAAGCAAGAGAAGAATTCAAAAGAAGAGGATGGACTACAGTTATTGCACATCAGACAAGAAATGTTCCTCATACTGGACATGAAGCATTAATGAAAATGGCAGCTTATATAGGTGATATTAAGCCTTGTGACGGTATAGTAGTAAATGCTATTATTGGAGCAAAAAGAATAGGTGATTTTCCAGATGAAGCAATTGTAGAAGCTCATGAAATGCTTCATCTTGCTGGGTATATTAAACCAGAAAGACATATGGTTACAATTACACTTTGGGATATGAGATATGGTAATCCTATTGAGTCATTACTTCATGCAGTAATTAGACAAAATATGGGTATTTCTTGGCATATGTTTGGAAGAGATCACGCTGCATTAGGTGACTATTATGACGTTTATGCAACTCAGATTTTATGGTCTAAAGGAATTCCAAGTTTTGGATTTGATGCTCCTCCATATGCTGTACCTGGTGGTTTTTACATTAGACCTCAGAATATTGCTGAGTTTTGGTATTGTCCAAAATGTAAAGAGTTTGCCTATTCAGATAATTGTACACATAAAGGAATATATTCAAGATATTCTGGTAGTTTTATTAGAGGACTTCTTAATGAAGGAGTGACTCCCCCACCAGAGATTTATAGACCAGAGGTTTATAAAGTAGTAGTTAAGTGGTGGAAAGAATTAGGATATCCATTTAATAATGAAAAATATTTAAAAGAAAGAGAAGAAAAATTAGAAGTGGATCTTCCTCATATGGATATGCCAGAGCATTTAAAGAAAAAAATTGTTTAAAGAAAAAATCTGAAAAGGAGGAAAGTGATGGCTAAATATTTTGGGATTATAATAGATGAAAAGAGAATGACAGCTATAAAAGGAACGTCTCTTGAAGAAAAAGTTGAGCCCATATTTGGAGGAGCATTAAAAAGATTAGTAATTGAAGTTTCTGATGAACTTGGACAAAAGGTTATTGATCAATTTTCAAAAGCAAGATTTGATGCTAGAGGTTTTATTGAAGAAACTCCTGCAGCTTTTAAAAGACTTGTATTTAAAAAATTGGTAGAATTAAAATTTCTTGGACCAGAAGTGTTGGAAAAAGCACTAGAAGAAATTCCGACAATTAAGGATGAGATCGAAAAAGAGGATAGAGAACTTCCAGTGCCTGATATTGATATAAGTGATATATTAGAATTACAGAAAAATCCTATACAAAAACCAATTGAATAAAAAAATAAAAAGGGGGTGTGAATATGCCTAGTTATGTTAATCCTGAAAAATGTGATGGATGTAAAGGTGGTGACAAAACTGTATGTATGTACATTTGTCCCAATGATCTTATGATTCTTGATCCAGAAGCTATGAAGGCGTATAATCAGGAACCTGATCAATGTTGGGAGTGTTATAGTTGTGTAAAGAGCTGTCCTCAAGGAGCTATTTCTGTAAGACACTATGCAGATTTTGCTCCTCTTCACGGAACTTGTCAACCTATGCGTGGGACAACGGATATTATGTGGACTATTAAATTTAGAAATGGTGTAGTACTAAGATTTAAGTATCCTACAAGAACTACTCCTGAAGGATCTGCTGATCCATCGGTAGGCAAACCTGATCCGGATCCGGCTCTTATCAATACTAACCAACTTTTTACTCAGGCAGTAGATGGAATTGAACCTAAAAAACCTCAAGCTGTTCTTAATAAAAAATTTGAGGTGGGAGCACTTGGTAAAGTTATGAAAATTAAAACAGCTTAAAAAATTTTAAAAAAATTAAGGAGGTGAAACTATGCCTAAAATTTGGTCTTATAATCCTGGTTTAGAATGTGCAGAACCTGAAATTGTAGAAAAAGAAACAGATATTTTAATTGTTGGTGGAGGTATGGCAGCTTGTGGTGCTGCTGTTGAAGCTGTAAAATGGGCTAAACCTCATGGATTAAGGATTATACTTTGTGATAAGGCAGCTATGGAAAGATCTGGTGCAGTGGCAATGGGTCTTTCTGCTATCAATACTTATATTGGTGAAAATACTCCTGATGATTATGTAAGAATGGTTCGTTGTGACTTAATGGGTGTTGTAAGGGAAGATTTAGTTTTTGATGTAGGGCGCCATGTAGATGATACAGTGCATTGTTTTGAAGAATGGGGTCTTCCTATTTGGAAAAAGGATCCTCAAACTGGTAAAACTTTAGATGGTGCAGAGTCTAAAGCAAAAGGATTAACTCTTAAAGCAGGAGCTCAACCTGTGCGTTCTGGACGTTGGCAGATAATGATTAATGGGGAGTCTTATAAAGTGATTGTAGCTGAAGCTGCAAAAAATGCTCTTACTGGTTATGATAAGGCTGAAATTATTGAAAGATGTTTTATTGTAAGACCTCTTCTTGATGGTAAGGAACCTAATCGTTGTGCTGGAGCAGTAGGATTTTCAGTAAGAGAAAATAAGATTTATATTATTAAATCTAATGCTACCTTACTTGCTACAGGAGGAGCAGTTAATGTATTTCGTCCAAGATCTATTGGTGAAGGAAAAGGTCGTGCATGGTATCCTGTTTGGAATCCTGGTACAGGGTATGCAATGCTTGCTCAAACTGGGGCAAAACTGGTGCTTATGGAAAACAGATTTATTCCTGCACGTTTTAAAGATGGTTATGGTCCAGTTGGTGCTTGGTTCTTACTATTTAAAGCAAGAGCTACAAATGCTTATGGTGAAGATTATGTAGCAAAACATCAAGATGAATTAAAGAAGTTTACTCCTTATGGAGAAGCTACTCATATTGGAACTTGTTTGAGAAATCATGTAATGCTTATTGAAATGGAAGAAGGTCGTGGTCCTATTTATATGCATACTGAATGGGCATTACAAGAAGCTGCAGAAAAGATGGATAAAAAGGATTTTAAACATTTAGTAGCTGAAGCTTGGGAAGACTTTTTAGACATGTGTATAACTCAGGCTGGACTTTGGGCTTGTTTGAATATTGAACCTGAAAAGCTCCCTTCTGAAATTATGCCTACAGAACCTTATCTTTTAGGTAGTCATGCTGGATGTGCAGGTGGATGGGTATGTGGACCTGATGAAGATTGGGTTCCAGAAGAGTATAAAGCACCTTGGAGAGAAATTGGACTTTATAATAGAATGAGTACTGTAAAAGGGTTATTTACTGCAGGAGATGTAACCGGAGCTTCTGGTCATAAGTTTTCATCTGGATCTCATGTGGAAGGAAGAATTGCAGCTAAAGCAATGGTTAAGTTCTGCTTAGACAATAAGGATTACACACCTACTATTAAGGAAACAGCAGAAGAATTGAAGAAAGAGATATATGGTCCTTGGTATAGATTTGAAGAATTTAAGAATCAAACTACAGCTTATGAAATCAATCCTAATTATTTATTACCTCGTCACATTCAAGATAGGCTTATGAAACTTATGGATGAATATGTAGCTGGATGTTCCACTTTTTATAAGACTAATAAAGTAATGCTTGAAAGAGGGCTTGAGCTTCTTAAGATGCTCAAAGAAGATATAGAATTGGCTGCAGCAAGGGATCTTCATGAACTTATGAGAGCTTGGGAAAATAGACATCGTGTATGGACAGCAGAAGCTCATCTCTTACATATTCTTTTCCGTGAAGAGACTCGTTATCCTGGATATTTTTATAGAACAGATTTCCCAAATATTGATGATGCTAATTGGAGATGTTTCACTTTATCTTCTTATAATTCTGAAACTAAAGAGTGGACTTTGGAAACCTATCCTTATGTCCAGATTATTCCTGATCCTCTTGGACCTTAATGGCATAATTTTGGAAAAATAAAGAGGGGGCTTTTGCCCCCTCTTTTTATTTTTTTTTTCAGAATAAACCTCTTTTTGAAAGAGGTTTATTCTGAAAAAATTTATTTGAAAAAATAGGAAGGAGGCAATTCATGAAAAGTTTACCTATATTAGTAGTAGGAGGAGGAATTAGTGGTATTACTGCAGCTGTTGAAGCTGCAGAAGTAGGAGCTGAGGTAATATTAGTAGAAAAAGAGCCTACTCTAGGTGGGAGGGTAGCTCAATTAAGATATTATTTCCCCAAATTATGTCCTCCTACTTGTGGTTTGGAGATTAACTACAGAAGAATTAAGTCTAATCCTAAAATTAAAGTTTATACTTTAAGTGAAGTTATAGAAATTTCTGGTGAAATAGGGAATTATAAGGTAAAAATAAAAACAAAACCACGCTATATAAATGATAATTGTACAGCTTGTGGTGAATGTGAAAAGGTTTGTGAAGGGGAGAGAGTAAGTGATTTTGACTTTGGTCTAAAAAAAACCAAAGCTATTTATTTGCCTTATCCTATGGCTTTTCCTTTAAAATATGTGTTAGATAAAGAAGCCTTAGCTCCTGGTGATTTAGAGCGTATAATTTCTGCTTGTAAATATAATGCTATAGAACCAGATATGAAAGAACAGATTTTAGAATTTGAAGTTTCTGCTATTATTTGGGCAACTGGATGGAAACCTTATGATGCAAGTAAACTTGATATCTTAGGTTATGGGAAATTTTCAAATGTTATTACTAATATGCAAATGGAAAGACTTGCTTCTCCTTGGGGACCCACTGGAGGTCAAATTTTAAGACCATCTGATAAAACTTTTCCTAAAAAGGTTGCTTTTGTTCAATGTGCAGGTTCACGTGATGAAAATCACCTGCCTTATTGTTCATATATATGTTGTTTAGCTTCTCTTAAGCAAAGTTTATATTTAGCTGAAAAAAATCAAGAAGCTGAGGCTTTAATTTTTTATATAGATATAAGAACACCTGGAAGATATGAAAAATTTTTAAAAAGGGTTCAAGAGGAAGCCAGAATTCATTTTATAAAAGGAAAGGTTGCTAAAATTGAAGAAGATCCTGAAACAAAAGATCTAATAGTTACTGCAGAAGATATTCTTTCTGGTAAAAAAATACATGAAAGAGTAAACATGGTAGTACTTGCTTTAGGGATGCAACCTAGTATAGCTGGAATTAATATTTCTGGACTTAAAATAGATGAGAATGGATTTGTGATTTCTGATGAAGGAATTATTGGGTGTGGATGTGCAAAAATGCCTCTTGATGTAATGACTTCCAATGAGACAGCCACTGGAGCTGCACTGAAAGCTATTCAAACTATACTAAGGAGGTAAAAAATGGAAAAAATAGGTGTATTTATATGCACTTCTTGTGATATTGAAAAACGTTTAGATATTGCAGAATTAGAAAATATTGCTCGTACCCAAGGAGCAACTGCAGTGTATAGTAAAGAATTTTTATGTTCAAAAGAGGGAAAAACTTTTATAGAAGAAAAAATTAAAGAAAATGGTCTTAGTGCGGTTTCTATATGTGCTTGTTCTCAAAGGGTTAATTATGATGTGTTTAATTTTGATAAAGTGGCAGTAGATAGAGTAAGTTTAAGAGAAGGGATTGTTTGGAGTAGATTTTTTGTAAGTGAAGGAGGAGAAATTTTAGAGGATTCTTCTGAATATGTGAGTGGAGTATCCTTTAAAGATGAGCTTATGGCATTAGCTAAGGATTATGTAAGAATGAGTATAGCTAAACTTCAGACTTATAAATTTCCTGAACCTTTTAAGCCTGAAGAAGAAATTTCTAAAACTATATTAGTAATTGGAGGAGGTGTAGCCGGATTAACTGCAGCTATAGAATCTGCTAAAGCTGGTTATGAGGTTATTTTAGTAGAGAAAGAAAAAGAATTAGGTGGTTTTGTAGCTAAAATGAAAGCTCATTGTGAAATTAATTCTCCTTATAAAAATATTGTTTCTCCAATAATAAATGAGCTTATTTCTCAGGTTGAAGCTAATGAAAAAATAAAGATATATAAAGGAGCAGTGGTTTCAAATATTGAAGGAGGTCCAGGAATATTTCAAGTGAAAATAAAACTAGATGGTAAGGAAGAACAAATAAAAGTTGGTGTAGTGATTTTAGCAGCAGGATTTAAACCTTATGATGCTTCTAAACTTTCTCATCTTGGTTACGGATTGGTGAAAAATGTAGTTACTAATGTAGAATTTGAGAAGATGGCTAAAGAAGGAAATTTAACAAGGCCTTCTGATAGTAAACCAATTAAAAGTATTCTTTTTATTCAATGTGCTGGTCAGAGAGACGAGAATCACTTACCTTATTGTTCAAGTTATTGTTGTTTGGCATCTCTTAAACAAGCTAAATATATAAGAGAAAATGATTCTGAATCAAAGGCTTTTATTATTTATGATCATATGAGAACTATGGGAATTTATGAAAATTTTTATAAGAGTTTACAAGATGATCCAGGTATTTTTTTAACTAAGGGAAAAGTGGTTGAAGTTTCTCAAGGAGAAAATGATAAGGTTAAAGTTGTTGTAGAAGAAACTTTATTTGGAGAAAAATTAGAGATAAATGTAGATTTAGTAGTTCTTGCTATAGGGATGGTTCCTGTAACAGCTGAGGAAGCAGTGCTTAATTTAGAATATAGACAGGGTCCAGCTTTACCTGAACTTGAAATATTTTATGGATATGCTGACTCTAATTTTATATGCTTTCCTTATGAAACAAGAAGAACAGGGATTTATGCAGCAGGTGCTATTCATCAACCAATGACTATTCAGCAAGCAATAGAGGATGCTAAAGGAGCAGCTTTAAAAGCTATTCAATGTTTAGTTGCTATTGAAGAAGGTCGTGCAGTACATCCAAGAACTTGGGATTTTGCTTATCCAGAATTTGATTTAAAAATGTGTACTCAGTGTAAAAGGTGTACTGAAGAATGTCCTTTTGGAGCTTTAAATGAAGATGAAAAGGCATATCCTATCCCATTTATTACTAGATGTAGAAGATGTGGTACCTGTTTTGGTGCTTGTCCACAAAGAATTATCAACTTTAAAGATTATTCAATTGAAATGATTTCTAATATGATTAAAGCTACAGAAATGCCTGAACAAGGTTATGGACTTTATCGGCTTATGGCATTTGTTTGCGAAAATGATGCATTGCCATCTTTAGATATAGCAGCTTATCACAGAAAAAGTCTTCCTGTAACCATTAGAATAATTCCTGTTAGATGTTTAGGATCAGTAAATGTAGCTTTTGTTAAAGATGCTATGAGTAAGGGATATGATGGTATCCTTTTATTAGGTTGTAAATATGGAGAAAATTATCAATGTCATTTTATAAAGGGTAGTGAATTAGCTAATACTCGTATGACAAATGTTGCAGAAACTTTACAACAACTGGCATTGGAACCAGAAAGAGTGACTTTACATACTACTGCTATTGATGAAATAGAAGAAGTAGTTAAAAAGGTGCAAGAGTTTGATAAAGAAATTAGAGGATTTGAAGAAAATCCATTTAAAGGATGGTAAAGGAGGTTGACTTATGGTTAAGGAAATTATAAAAATGGAACCTGACTTACAGGCCATTAAAGAGATACAAGCAATAGGGGCTGATACCCTTAAAAAATGTTATCAATGCGCTACTTGTTCAACAGTTTGTCCTTTATCTCCTGATGAAGCACCATTTCCTAGAAAACAAATGATTTTAGCTCAATGGGGTTTTAAAGAAAGATTGATCAATGATCCTGCCATATGGTTATGTCATCAATGTGGAGATTGTAGCAAATATTGTCCAAGGCAGGCTAATCCTGGTGAAGTATTAGCAGCTTTGAGACTTTCTGTAATTAGGGAGCTAATGCCTTTTAAATTTTTAAATACTTTTTATAATAATTTATGGGGTTTTCCTATTTTGTTTCTTATTTCTCTGTTTTTTATTTTGCTTGCTGCTATTGGTACTTTTGGAGGAATTCCTAATTTTTTTAATGCAGAATCTTTCCCTTATGGAGGTCCATCTTATGAAATATGGTTTCTTCATCTTCCTGCCAGGATTTTAATGATAGATGTAGTTTTTATTCCATTAACTGTGTTTGTAATAATTATTTTATTGTCTGCAATAAATCGAATTTGGAATTTTTATTTAGATACTTATAAAATTCCTCAGGCCTATAGATATAAAGTATGGAGCATTTTAAAAGTTTATTTAATTCCTGCTATTGCTGAAATTTTAAATCATACCAGATTTGAAAAATGTGAAGCTAATAAATGGAGGGCCTTACCTCATAAGGTTCTTCTATGGGCTTTTATTATTTTAGCTTTTACAACAGCTATTGTATTTGTGATGGCAGATATTTTGGGATTTCACACGCCTTGGCATCCTCTTCTTCATCCTGTAAAATGGTTAGGTAATATAGGAGGTCTCATGCTTCTTTACGGAATAATAAGTATTGCCTTAGGAAGATCTCGTGCAGAAGTAGAGAAAAGTGTTAGAACCAGCTATCCAGATAGCTTGTTAATATATCTTATTCTTTTCATAGGTTTAACTGGATTTGGCATAGAGATATTTAGGAGTATTCCTTCTATAAAAAATGCGACCTCTTTAATATATCTTATACATTTAGCTTTGGTATTTATTTTATTTTTAGGAGTTGCTTATTCTAAATTTACTCATTTAGTTTTTAGAACAACAGCAATAGTATTTGATCTATATTTTAAAGATATAACTCAAAAGATGTCTTAGTTTTTTTCTATTTATTATTATCTTGACAAAAAATTAAATTAAGTTAATTTTATTATTGACTAATTGGAGGGGTACCCGAGTGGCCAAAGGGGCCGGGCTGTAAACCCGGTGGCTTTCGCCTTCGGAGGTTCAAATCCTCCCCCCTCCATATAAATTTTTAGAAAGCGGGCGTAGCTCAATGGTAGAGCATCAGCCTTCCAAGCTGAGGGTTGCGGGTTCGAGCCCCGTCGCCCGCTTTCTAAAAATAAAAATATAAGCCCACGTAGCTCAGGAGGTAGAGCACTTCCTTGGTAAGGAAGTGGTCACCGGTTCGAATCCGGTCGTGGGCTTGGTTTGAATTTGATTTTAATAATATGCTTATATTGGGAGGATAAAAAATGGCAAAGCCTAAGTTTGAGAGGAAGAAACCTCATTTGAATGTAGGGACTATTGGGCATATTGATCATGGGAAGACCACTTTAACAAGTGCAATAACGAAGGTTTTAGAGACAAGGGGTTTAGCAAAG